>NZ_JARZAG010000022.1 GCF_029892155.1 Kitasatospora sp. GAS204B
GACGCGACAGCCGGGCCCTCGGCCTGCCCACCACTACCCGGACAAGTCGAAATGGCCCGTCGAACGCACCGACGGACCGTCACGAAAGATCGAGGTTAGCGTTCAATCCTGGGGGAATACCGGCCGGACACCGGGTCCCCCTGGGCATCAAGGGTGACGGTGGCGGTGAGGTTCAGTCGAGGACGAAGCCCTGCAGACGCCAGGGGCCAGCGCCATTCCGCCGATATTGCCCGGAGAGGTCAGGTTGGTGGTGGGTGTCCGGCCGGCCGCGTCGTGGTAGGCGGTGGTCAGGTCGGCCTGTGCCTGAGCGGCGGGAGCATCGGCTACGTGCTGCACTCCGTGAACGGTTCCCAGCGGAAAGTCCGTCACCGAAGTTCCGGGGCTGAGCCCAGGTCGCCGTTGATGACGCTGGGACCGGTATTGGTAACCGTTGAACCGCCAGGACCGCGTAACTGGTGTCCGTCCCGAGCGCCACAGGGGCTTCCGCGGCGTGCGCGGGGCTCGGGACCACAACGGCCGTCGCCAGCAACGCCAATCCGGGCATCAGGACGAGGGTTTCCTTGAGCCGACTGCGCCTACGCCCTCTGCCTGGCGGTGCGGACGGGATCGCATCCACTACTGCCACAGCCACCGGAGAAGACCCTTTCTTGTCGCCGTTGAACTCGGTCGCCTCGTCCAAGGACTCCGAGAGCCCGTGGTGACCTCGCCTAGGCCCAAGGCCCCCGTATCCGCGTCGAGCTTCCGTAAGAAGCACCACGAAGGAGACCGCAACAGGCCAAGAACAGCCGAGACAGAGCAGCCCACCTGGTCCGGATGACGTGGCGTCACTGGCCCCCACTCGCTGACACCAAGCTGGAAAGTCGCACGCAGCGAGGCGCGCCCTGGCCGGCCCGGGCGCCGTCATGAGGGCGTCCCGGTCGTCTCTTCAACTGTGCATCGGGAATGGCTGCCGGTCCGCCAACTGCCACACCTTGGAGGTGTGTCAGCGGGTGCGTCCTCGCAGGATTCGGCGAGGAGGAGCCGCACAGCGCTCCTTGCCCGGGATACGGACCGCCGAACACCCCTCTGGCCTTCCGCGAGGCTCCATCCGATGTAAAGGAACACCATGCGCCTCAACACGAAAATCCGCACCGCGCTCGGCATCACCATCGCCGGCACAGTCCTCGGCACCGGCGGATTCGCCTTCGCCGCATTCATCCAGCAGAGCACCTCGGACGCCGTGGCAGGCTCCGCCGAGTCCTTCGCCCCCATCACGGTAACCGGCGGGGCAACCGGCAAGCTGCTGCCCGGCGAAACCGCGGACGTCACCCTCACTTTCACCAACCCGAACAGCAACGTAAGGGCCCAACTGACCTCCATCGGTGCCGGCGACGTCGTTGTCGACACCGTTGCGAACGCCGGCGACATGCCGTACTGCCACGATCAGATCGAACTGTCCACCATCGGCGTGGGAACCCTGCCCACGCTTGACCTCAGCCAGGCCAACCTGCCATTCGTGCTGGCTCACGCGGTGAAGTTGAAGGACGACACGGACATCCGGTGCCAAGGGATGACGTTCCACACCACATGGACAGTCCAGGCCCAGGCCGTCCGCTGAGCGCGGTCCTCGTCTGCCACCGGGCGGCCGTCCAGATCCCCGCGGTCGAGGACTTGAACCGCGATATGTGTGGTTGCGCCTTTGATCCGAAACCTTCAGGTTCCGGCCTGACGGCACGCCACCGCAGGTCAGCGGCCCAGCAGACGGAAGCCCTTGGGTTTCGGATCAACAAGTGCGAGACGGTGCGGTTCCGATGAAACCGGTGGAATCACCACAGCGATTTCGTTCCCCTTCGGGCTCTCTACCTGCTCCACGGCATTGAACTCTCATTGGAGGCGCGGTGCGCACGCGTTTGCGGTCTCAGACATTCTCTTCGGCCTTGGGCGTGATGATCACGGCCGCAGGGCTCGCGATGCCAGACGTGGCGGCCAACGCGGCGGAATCCACGGGCTTCGCCTACGTCGTCAACAACCTGTCCGACACCGTCACCACCATCAGCGTGTCGACCGGTGCAACCGCGACCATCCCGGTCGGCCGCGCCCCATCGGCGGTCGCGATCTCGCCGAACGGCGACGAGGCCTACGTCACCAACGGCCGGTCCAACAGCGTGTCGGTCCTCGACACCAACCACAAGCGTCAGGTCACCACCATCAAGGTGGGCGACCGGCCCTCCGCCGTGGCCTTCGGCGCGGACGGCACCCGCGCCTACGTGGCCAACTCCGGGTCCAACACTGTCTCGGTCCTCGACACCGCGCAGCATCGCGTGATCGCGACCGTCAACGTCGCCCGCAGCCCCGTGGGGATCACGGTCACCCCGGACGGCTCGCGCGTCTATGTCGCCGACAACGACTCCAACGCGGTGAGCGTGATCAGCACCGCCACGAACACCAGACTGGGCAACATCACGGTGGGCAAGCGCCCGACCGGCCTGGCGATCACTCCCGACGGCAGCAAGGTCCTCGTGGCCAACAACGGCTCCGACAACGTGTCGGTCGTCGACGTCGGCAGCGGCCTCGTCATCGCAACCGTCCCGGCTGGTCACGGCCCATCAGGCATCGCAGTCACACCGGACGGCACCCGCACGTACGTGTCCAACGTGGACTCGGACGACGTGACCGTGCTGAACACCGGCACCAACAAGGTCGACTCCATCAACAAGGTGACGACCGTCCGCGTGGGCTATCACCCGGTCGGAGTCGCAGTCAGCCCGGACGGCGCGAAGGTCTACGTGCCCGACAACGGCAGCACGAAGACCTCGGTCATCAAAACCGAGGACAACACCGTCAGCACAACCGACGTGGCCAAAGGACCGATCGCGGTGGCCACCGGCCGGCCGCAGGAACTGACCGCGGCAGTCGCGCTGGGCGACAGCTTCATCTCCGGCGTCGCCGGCCGCTGGCAGGGCAACGCTCTGCGCCTGGGCTCCTACACGGACGTGTTCGGCACCGACCGGGCCGTCTACGCCTGCCAGGCCGGCTTCGAAGCACCGTGTCAATATGACCCGCGGCTGGTGTACGGCACGTCCTACAACCGGGCCAGCGGCTGTCTGCGCTCGTACTCCTCGGAGATCCAGAGCGTCGACATCCCGCTATACCGGAAGATCAACCTTGCCTGTTCGGGTGCCGAGACGAACAACATCATCGACAAGCCGCTCAAGGGCGAGATGCCACAGGCCGACCAGCTCGCCGCACTGCTGCCGCACTACAAGGTGAAGCTGATCGTGCTGAACATCGGCGGCAACGACATCGGCTTCCGCACCATCATCGAATCCTGCGTGAAGGCATTCCTCTTCGGCAAAGGCCCGTGCCGGCAGTCGCAGGAGCCTGCGTTCCGCAGCGGCCTCCAGCGGGCTGTGCACGGCGTGGAAGACGCCGTCGACAAGGTGCGCTCCGTGATGCGGGCGGGAGGCTACAGCGACGGTTCCTACACGTTCGTGCTCCAGTCCTACCCGTCGCCCGTGCCCTACGGACGCAACATCCGCTACCCGGAGACCAACCTCGACCGCTACCAGATCGGCGGCTGCCCGGTCTACAACTCGGACGCGGACTGGGTGCGCGGCACCATGGTGCCGACGATCGCGAACACACTCAAACCCATCGCCCACACGAAACGCCTGCAGTACCTGGACGTCGCCAACCTGCTCGACAGGCACGAGGTCTGCGCCAAGGACGCGCAGCAGGCCGGCCTGTCCAACTGGCACGGTAACCCGCTGCCGGGCAACAAGGCCGAGTGGGCCCGGTTCCTCGATGCCTCCGGCCCCTTCGCGCAGGGCGACAAGGACGAGTCCGTACACCCCAACTACTACGGCCAGCAGGCACTCGCATCGTGCTTGACCGCCGTCTACGACTACACCGGCGACAAGCCTGACCACACATGCTTCAACGTGCCCGGCAAGGGCGCGGAAAGTGTCGCGCTGACCAACACGGACTAAGACCGGCCGGCAGATGGTGGGGCGGGCCGCCCAGGCGGGCCCCGAATACACGGCAGGCACGAGCCTAAGTGATCACGGAGTTCTCGACGCTCAATGATCACCTGGAGGGTTCGTGCCTGCGGTCCCCTCATGCCTCTTGGAACCCTTGTGGGACCAATGGCTGACCCCCGCTCGCGCGGGGCGGACGGCGGCCTCGGCCGACTCGACGTCCTTCTCCCCGGCTGACCCCCGCTCGCGCGGGGCGGACTGTTTTGGCCTCTCTCGCGGTGTTGTCTGGACCGGCTGACCCCCGCTCGCGCGGGGCGGACACCGGCTGCACCGCCATGCAGAGCTTGATCCACGGCTGACCCCCGCTCGCGCGGGGCGGACGAGTACCAGACGGACGACTCGGTGCACGGCGACGGCTGACCCCCGCTCGCGCGGGGCGGACCTGAGCGGCGCCCTCACCGGCCAGGCGGACGGCGGCTGACCCCCGCTCGCGCGGGGCGGACACTTCCCGACCTGCGACGTTTCTATGGCTTTGCCGTTTCTTGGCTCGCCGTTGCGTCGGTCTGCCTGAATGCCAGGAGGGGTCAGGCCATCGAAGTCCCTGGGATGCCTGCGCTGCTCGCCAGCCGTCTTGAGCTCGAACCCTTGCTCGTTCGCCGCCGGGTAGACGAGGACAGCAACCCCGGCCCCTGCACAGTCGCTGACTGCGGACCACAGTTCGTCGCGGACCTTGGCGGAGACGGTCCCCACGTAGAGGTAGGGCGTGACTTCGAGGAGCCAGCGGGTGAGGGCGCCTCGGACGTGGTCGGGGACTGCGGTGACCGACAGGGCGATCATCGATGCCACGGCGGATCCTCCTCGAGACGGAGGTGGGTGCGGACGGTCACGGCGTCGACTCGCCTGCGTAGTTGACGCCGCCGGGAATGATTCCGGAGATCGGGTCCCAGAGGTCGATGAGCTGTTCGGCCGGGTCGGGTGCGGCGATGTCGGCCTCGGGGGCGAGGAGCCGCTGGATGTCTGTGACGATGCGGGGCAGGAGTTGGAAGAGGCGCAGGCCGTCGCGGAAGCTGCGGCGGGCTTCCTGTTCCGGGTGGGGTGAGTTGTGCAGGGCGAAGGCGAGGGGGATGGTCAGTTCGGCTTTGTAGAGGTCGGCGATGTCGTAGACGAAGGCCTGCTGGTTGCCGCTGTGGACGAATCCGAGGGCAGGTGAGCAGCCCAGGGCCACGATGGCTGCGTGGACGATGCCGTAGAGGCAGGTGTTGGCTGCGGAGAGGGCCAGGTTGACCGGGTCCTGGGTGTCCCAGGAGTCGGGGTCGTACGCGCGTCGGAAGCGGCCGATGCGGTATTGCTTGGCCAGGAGGCGGTAGTGGGCTTTGACCCGTTGGCCTTCCATACCGCGCAGTTGGGCGATGGTGGTACTGGCTGGGACCTCGCCGGCGCCGAACCGCTGTTCGTACATGGCGGTGGCGACGGCGAGGCGCTGGTGGTCGTCGGCCCAGGCTCGGGCTTGGCGTTCGAGCCAGGTGGTGCTGAGTGAGTCGGGGACGATTCCGGCGTAGCAGCGCACTCCCCCGGAGCCCGTGACGACGACGGTGGTGCCGTGGCGGGCGAAGGTGGTCAGGGCTCGGGAGGTGATGGAGGTTCCGGGTCCGAGCAGGACGCAACTGAGTGCGGCGGTGGGTAAGTAGACGAGCTCGGTGCCGTGTTGGGGGCTCGTGACTTCGGCGCAGACGCCGGTGTCGTCCTGGACGATGCGGACGATGTCGAGGTACAGGAAGGAGAGCGAGTCGGCGATCCGCGGCAACATGGCCACGGTGGGGGCGGCGAGCTTGCGGCGGCCCGCCGTCGCGAAGGGGCGGGTGGAGCCGGCCATCACGGCTGCCTGGTGGGTGCGATGCTGAGCAGGCCGCAGCCGTAGGCCTTGCCCTTGCCGATGCCGTCGGTGAGGCGGGTGCGGAGTTGGTCGGGGTCGGTGATCAGGGCGGTGCCTTCGAACTGGGTGCGGGCATGTTTGATGCGGTTGTGGTCCTGGCGGCGGGTGCCGCGGGCCGCGTCCAGTGGGGTGGACTGCACGGTGATGACCTTGAGTCCGGAGGCCTCGGCTTGACGCATCCACCATTCCTCGGCGGCGGCGCCGTTGAGGGGGATGACGGGGCCGAGGTTGTAGAGCTCGCGGGTGGTGCGGCCGGGCTTGCGGATGGCGTTGGCGGCGATGCGGTAGCGGACGGTGAGGTCCGTGCGCAGGGCGTCGAGCAGGGGGGTGAGGGGTTTGGTGGCGGCGGTTCCGTAGCCGGTGGGGAGGCGGGTGAGGTCGGGTGGTTGGGTGCTCTGCAGGAGGATCTGGGTGCCGGCGGGTGCGTCTTCGACGCGGAAGAGGACGCCGAGGTGCTGTCGGGCCTGGTCGCCGATGTGGTCGGGGAACAGGGCCATCAGGCGGTGGTGCAGGTCGACCGCTGCGGTCAGGTCCTTGCGGGCGTCGCGGTGGCGCTGGTCGGGCAGGATGCGGGTGAGCCACAGGTTCACGCGTGGCCCCTTTCCAGGTGGCGGGTGTGCTGGTCGAGGTAGGTGGCGACCGCGGTGAGGTAGGCGCTGCCGAGGCCTGCGCACTGGCTGGCGGGCAGGGTGAGGGTGCGCTGGTAGCGGGTGCGGGCCCGGTAGGCGCGGGTGCGGGGGTGGAAGCCGAGGGGGTCGTCGTTGACCTGTCCGGCCGGTGACGTGCCGTCAGCATCCGTGCGGTCGGCGGCGTGGCGGGCAGCGGGTAGGCGGTCGAGCGGCTGGTCGCCGTGGAAAACGACCCGCACCGATCCGGCCTCGCCGTTGCGCGTACGGGCGGCGAGCGGCAGTTGGACCAGGTGTTGCAGGGGCTGTTCGAGCAGGTCGATGAGCAGTGGGCCTTCGGGTGGGCAGGAGCGGCGTCCGAGGTAGGGCGGCCACTTGGGTTCGCGGAGTGCGACCGCGCACCGGTCGAGCAGGTCGGTGTCGGTGCCGGTGACGGCTGCGGTGAAGGCGGCGTCGGCCAGGTAGTAGCGGTGCGAGAGCAGGGTGGCGGTGGCGCCGCTGCGCTTCTTGCCGTCGGCGGTGGTGACGGTGTCGCGGCCGCGCAGGCCGCCGCCGACGGTGTGCAGGTCGCGCAGCAGGACGCCGGGGCGGTCGGCGCGCACGGTCAGTGACAGGCGGGCGAGGTCGTCGATCGGCTCGTCGCGGTGGCGGCCGAGGGTGCAGGCGAGCAGGCCGATGATGCCGGACCGGGTGGGGAAGGGGGCGGTGTCGCGTTGGTTGAACTGGCTTCGCTCGCCCCAGGATTGCAGGGGGCCGGCCAGGTGCAGGAGCAGTCCGGGTGCGGCCGGGTCGGTCGTGGTGGGCTCGGGGCTGGTGCTCACGCGTCGGCCCGAGTGGTGAGGGCGGCGTTGACGGCGAGGTCGATGAGTGCGGGGAAGGAGTCGACGCGCGAGCCGAGGCCGGTCAGGTCCTTGTCCTCGAGGCTGGCCCAGCCGGACGTGACGACGCCGCGGTGGCCGAGCAGCTTGTTGGCGGCGGTGGCGTAGGTGTTGAGCGCGGTGCGGGAGGCAGTGGCGTAGCCGCCCTCGTCGTGGGATCGTACGGGCTTTTCGAAGGCGGCGGCGTAGGAGAGCGGGCGGTCCGAGCGGACGGCGACGTGGACGAGGTCGGGGATGGTGTGGGGGGCGGTGGCGGTCTTCTTGGCCTGCGGCAGGGAGAGGATGAACGCCTCGATGAAGGCCTCGGCGAGTTCGCGTGCGGCCTGGTGGTCGTCGCCGAGGTTGGCGAGCAGGTCGGCCAGGTCGATGGTGGCGTAGCGGTAGAAGACGCCGGCGCTGTATTCGGTGTGGCCCATGTGGGCGCTGCCGGTGGTGTCGCCCCAGGTGGAGGTGACGTCGTCGACGGCGGAGAAGTAGTCGAGTTCGACGTCGGTGCCGTGGGTGGTCAGGGCGTGGGCGACCTGGACGGCGCCGTCGACGCCGGCGTCGTCGACCTCGGCGAGCATGCGGCCGAAGAGGTTGATGACTCCGTTGCGGGTGCGCAGGATCGCGTCGATGCGGTCCTTGGGCAGGACGCTCTTGTCGGCGGGCTTCTTGATGTCCTTCGCGCTCTCCAGGGTGGTGCGGAACTCCTGGGCGAGGTCGGCGAGTTCGGCGACGGCGGTTTCGGGGACGTAGACCATGGCGTTGGTCAGCACCACCGGGTCGTCCTTGCCGAGTTCGAACTTGATGCTGCTGCCGGCGGCGGCGTGCTGTCCGGCGCGGCGGGCGAGGTCGGCGGGCCAGGCCCGTTCGGTCTCCAGCAGGTGCGTGACGCGGGCGCCGATGCGTCGGGTGCGCAGCGCGTTCTCGCCGATGGTCTGCTGGAAGTACTGGCGCACGGCGCGCTTCCAGGACTGGCTGCTGACCCGGGTGCGGTCGGTGTCGCCGTAGCGGACGGTCTTGACGGAGTTGTTGTCGTCGCGGTTCAGGTTGGCGAACGGCACGCTCTGCACGACGTGGATGTCGATGAACCGGGCCGGGGCGGTGGCGTTGGTGTTTTCGGTGGGCATCGTTGGCTCTTTTCCTGTGACGGAAGGCTTGCGGGCTGGGGTGGTCGGTCAGTTCTCGGCGGTGTCTTCGGCGGCCGGGGCGGGCGGGGCGGGCGGGTTCGCGTCGTCCTGCCGGCGGGCGTGCTCGTTTTCGGCGGCGTTGCGGGCGCGGTAGTAGTCCTGCAGCCAGCGGCGCTTGATGCTGCCGCTGTGGCGGTGCCAGCGGGTCAGGTCCACCAGCAGCTGCGCCCAGTCGACCTCGACGTTCTTGTCCCGCAACTGGCGCACGGCGCCGGGCAGGTGGCGGTGCAGCCCGTTGACGCTCTGGCGGGTCAGCAAGTTGAGGCGGGTCTCGGCCGAGCTCTCGCGGATGCCGTCGGTGCCCTTGTCGACGGCGGCGGCGAAGGCGGTGCCCAGGCTGGTGCCGTAACGGCGCTGCGGCGTGGCGGTGCTGCTCTCCTGCTCGTTGCTCGGGGTGTCGGCCTCGCCGACGGGCGGTTTCTGCTTCGCGGCGGCGTACTGGTCGCGGCGCTGGTTGGCGATCAGGGACGCGACGGTGTAGTAGGCGCGCTGGATGTCCGGGCTGCGCAGGTGGTCGGCGGTCAGCCAGTTCACGACGTACCTGTGCATGAAGGGAACGTCATCCAGCGGCCGGCCCACGCCGCGGCGAAGGGCGCTGCGCACTCCCGGGTCGGCGTGGCACCGCTGGTCGATCCAGCCGACGAAGGCCCTGGCATGGCCCAGCGGCGAGCCGGCTCGGTCGGCGGTGAGGGGCGGGCTGCTGCTCTCGGCCGGGGTGGTCGGGTCGGTGGCGGTGTCGCTCACGTGTCCTCCGTGGTGCTGCTCCGGCGGGTGGTGCCGGCCTTGGCAGGGGTCTTGGCGGCGGCCTTGACCGCGCCGCCGTACAGTTCGCCGCGGGCCTGCGAGCACGCCTTGGCGCCACGCAGAGTCCCCAGGGCCTTGCGGGTGACGGTGTCGTAGACCTGTTCGGCGAGCTGCCGGAAGGCTGCGGCCGCGGTGGCGAAGTCCTGGTTCTCCAGGCGGTGCCAGAACTCCGCCTCGGCCGCCGGCCAGTAGCGGGCGCCGGCGTCCAGGGACCAGGTGCAGTCCTCGATCTTGGGTGCGTCGGTGTAGAGGGCCCAGGCCTTCTTCACGGCCCGGTTCAACCGTGCCCCGTACGTTTCGCCGACGATCCGCAAGTTGCCGATCTGCGGGGCCAGGCGCGGGTTGCGGTCCTCGCTCAGGCCCAGGACGGGTGGGGTCGAGGCGTCGACGAACTGGACGTCCTTGGCCTGCCCGTCCTGCTCGAAGCCGAGAGCGCGGACCCGCAGGTCGTCCGAAATGTCGAACGCGGTGGAGAACACCGTGGGGCGCTGCGGCTGGGCCGTTCCGCTGGGCTTCTTCAGCAGCAGCGCGTCCAGGTCGCGCCACAGCGCGCGGCCGGAGTCGGCCGGCCGCGGGTAGGAGTTGCCCTCCTTGCTGGTCTGCCAGATCAGGTACGGGTCGCCCGTGCGGGAGATCTTTTCCCGGTAGGCCCAGGTGATGAACGCGTCCTTGACGTGCCGTCCGGTGGCGTCCGGGACCAGGAGGAGGGCATGCTGCGAGCGGGCCGTCAGTCCGGTGCAGGGACCGGTCAACTCCGGTAGGGCTCCGGTCGGGTCGGGCAGCTCGTCCCGTTCCCACGGGCACAGGTCGTTGCCGCGGCGCACGGTGCTCTCAGGCGCGGGCAGCCCGGCGAGCAGACTCTCGAAGAGCGATGCACCCTCGGGGTGGTAGGAGAGCGTGCTGCGCAGCGGCCCGGCCAGCGAGTTCGCGATCTTCTCCGCTCCGACCGTGCGACTGGAGCAGCGCCCCGAGGGGCCGTAGTAGAGCCAGACCAGCAGGTGCAGAACCGCCTGGTCGGTGGTGGGCAGGTCGGGGGCGGTGTCGGAGACGTGGCGGAACCAGGCGTGGTTGTTGCCCGAGGGCCGGGTGGTGATCAGCTTGTTGACGCCGGCGGTGTTCTCGGGGTCGCACTGGTGCGCCAGGCGCGGGTCCTGCAGGAACGGGTGCTGCGGATCGAAGAGGTCGAAGCGCCCGTGGTGGTCCTGGGCGAAGTTGTCGACCGCGCCGGCGTCCAGCCGTTCCCTGTCGAGGAGTTGAACGCGTCGGGTTCGCCAGTCCGCAAGGCCGGAGGCGGCTTCGTCCAGCGCGGTGACGCGCGCGGTGACCGCGTACAGGATCCGGTAGAGGGCGGAGAGGGCGGGCGGCAGTGCGATGGCGATGTGGCTGATCTCGTGGCTGCGGAGCAGGAGTTCGCGCAGCCCCACGGCCTCGGGCCTGGGGGCCTGGGTGCTGGTGGTCCAGCGCACGGGGATCCAGGGTTCGTCGAACAGGTTGTAGGTGGGTGCGTCGGGCGGCATCCTGCCTCCGGTCGAGGGCTGGGCTGGGTACGGCTGGGTAGGCTGCAACGGGTTCCCCGCACCGAGCGGGGGTCAGCCGTGTGGGTTGTAGATACCGCACGATGGGCGGCGGCCCGGTTCCCCGCGCGAGCGGGGTTGGCGTGGGGGGGGGGGGGGGGGGCGGGGGGCGGGGCGCCCCCCCCCCCCTACACCGTGCGGGGGGGTGGTGTGTGTGGGGGGGGGCCGAGGAGCGGGGTTGGGGGCGCGCGGGGGGGGCGCCGCCGGGGCCGGCCCCCGCCGGGGGGGGGGGGGGGGGGGGGGGGGGGGGGGCCGCGGGGGGGGGGGGGGGGGGGGGGGCCCCGCCGGGGGGGGGGGGGGGGGGGGGGGGGCCGGGGGGGGGGGGGGGGGGGGGGGGCGCGCCCCCCCCCCCCCCCCCCACGTCTCCAACGCTACACACAAGTGTGGCTTGTAGATGTTCAGTTCGCGGAAATCCCGAGTTCGGAGATCTCGATCTCCCGGGCGCCGAGCCGGCACGTCCACCGCCCGTCCGCACCTCGGCGCATCGGCAGCAGCACGAGTTCCGCGAGCAGCGGGCGCTTGTCCCAGGAGGACGGGACGTCGTGCTCGGCGGTGCGTCCCAGGAGCCACCGCCCGGGCAGCGGGACCGTGTGACGCATCACCAGCGCGACATCCCGGCGCGCCGGTGCGCGGCCGGACGCGGCCGGCAGCGGTGTCGTGCCGGCCGCGTCCAGGGTGCGGGAGCCGTCCGCCTGGACGTAGACGCACACCGCACGTCCGGTGTCGGCGCCCAGACGGGTCGTCAGCAGTTCCTCGGTGATCCCCGGGTCGCTCGTGCTCAGCGCCGACAGATCGCCGGCGACGTCCTGGGGCGCCGGGATCGCCGCCATCTTCGCCAACTGGCCTTCCGCTGCGGCGGCAGCGAGACGCTCTGCGTCCATGCGTGCCAGCCGGTCGCGCTCGGCGGCGTCCGCGAGGTGGGTGGAGAAGTCGTCGGCGTAGACGGCGTCGACCAGGTCCTGCACGTCGCCCGGGACCTCGATGCTGCGGTACTCGGGCTTGTTCAGCAGCACGCTGGTGCGGTGCAGGAGGGCGCCGTCGTAGACCGCGCCCCAGCTCCTCGGCGCGGCGACCGCGCCGTCCTTGTCGAGCGGCTCCAGGACGACCATGCGCGGTGTGCGCGGCTCACCCGTCCAGGCGGGCCGGTTGGCGCGGTTGTGGCGCTTGCCGCGCCCGGCGCGCTGCAGGAGCTGGGCCAGTGGGGCGAGGTCGCTGACGACCAGGTCGAAGTCCAGGTCCAGGGACTGCTCCACGATCTGTGTCGCCACCAGAATCGAGCCGACACGAGCCTGGGAGGCCGCGTTCTCGTCGACCGGCTTGCCGAAGGCGGCCTCGCACTCCTGCGAGATCCGCTGGCGCTCATGAGCCGGGTAGCGCGAGTGGAGCAACCGCAACCCGCCCTCGCGCGAGGCCAGTTCCGGCAGGGCGTGGCGCAGGTCGCGGTAGGTGCGTTGGGCCTCGTCCACGGTGGTGCAGCAGACCAGCACGCAGCCGCCCTGCTCGGTGACCGGCGCCAGCAGTTCACGCAGCGCCTCGCGGCGCGAGCCCGACTGCGGCTGCACGGCCGGGTCCTCGCGCACGTCCCAGTGCACCTGGCGGGTCTCCACCTGGAGACAGCGCTCCCGGTTGCTCTTCACCGCCCGGGGCTCGCAGACCTCGCCCGTGCCGGCATCGACATACAACCAGCCCGGGTAGCACGGCGCGATCGTCGCCGCATTCGCGAAACCCGCCCCGCGCCGGTAAGCCTCCACCAGCGAGGAGGCCGCCCTGCCGGTCAGCGTCGCCGACAACAGGACGACCGGCGCCCGCAACGCACCCAGCCACTCCAGCAGCCGCACCAGCAGGCTGTGCATCCACGGCCCGTACGCGTGCGCCTCGTCCACCACGAACACCTTGTCCGACAGGCCCAGCAGGCGCAGCACGTTGTACCGCACCGGCAGGACCGCCGTCAGCGCCTGGTCGATGGTGCCGTTGCTCAGCGGCGCCAGCAGGCCGCGCCGGCCCGTGCGCAGCCACCGCCCCGCCTCGACCCCCGTCCGCTCGTCCGACAGCACCGGCGATCCCTGCTCCGCCTCGTCGGGCTCGGCGTACTGCGGGCTGAGCCACGCCATGCTGTGCAGCAGCGTCAACGCGCGCTCGCCGGTGACATTGCCCTCGGCGAACCTCCGTACCCGCTCGAACATCGCGTCGGCCGTGGCCATCGTCGGCAACGCGAAGTACAGCCCGCTCGCGCCCGAGGCCCGGGCCATCACGGAGGCGGCGTGCAGCGCGGCTTCGGTCTTGCCGTCCCCGGTCGGCGCGGTGACCAGCAGCAGCCCCGCGCCCGACACCAGCTCGGGCAGGTGGGCGGCGATGTCGGCCTGCAGCCCGTTCGGCGGGAACGGGAACCGCTCCTCGAACGACCGCTCCACGAACTCGGCGCGGCCAAGTCCCGCTTGCCGCACCAACACCGGCGCCGACGCGACCGCCGCACCGTAGTGCGCGTCGAGCTGCCCGCTGTCCCCTCGCCACCCCGGCTCCGGCAGCCGTTCAGTGATCACCTCGACCTGACTGGCCAACCAGTCCGCCACGACCACCAGCCCCGTGACGACAGCCGCCGTCGGCCCCGACAACGCCCCCTGCGGCACCGCGACCGCACCCGTCAGCCGACGCACCGCGACCGCATGAGCCGTCCGCTGCTCACGCCACCCGTGCTCCCCCAAACCCGGCTGATAGGCCGTCGGATTCGCCAACTCCTTCTTCCGAAGCGGCTCCCCGAAGCAGCCGTGGTGCCCGCCCAGCAGCTGGGCGATCTGATGACTGGCGGACAGGTCGACGAGCCTGCTCGTCGGGTAGCCGCACTGCGCGAAGAACTCCGCGAGCGCCCAGTGCGTCACCGTCTCGTGGCGCAGGGCCGGTCCGGCGACCGCCCGCCCGGCGCCTTCTCCGTAGCGGGGGTCGCCCGCTACGCCCGCGAACGCGGCCTTGTCCAACGCCTGGAACGGCGGCGAGATCTTCCCGATGTCGTGCAACCCAGCCCAGAAACACACCATCTGACGGCCCTCGGCCACGGACAAGCCCAACTCCGCGGCGATCCGCGCCCGCGAACGCGGGCTCACCATCTGGTCCCACAGGGCTCCCGCCACGGCCACGGTGTCGAGCAGGTGGCAGACCACCGGATACGGCCGCGGCAGCTCGGCGCTCTTGCCCCACAAGCGCGCATCCAGCCATAAGCCGTCACTCGCGGCGACCGACTCACTGTTCTCAGTCATGACCGAAGGGGTACCAGGTGCCACTGACAAGTCCAACCCCGGAACCGAGAGGTCCCAACCGATCGCTCTACACCTCTACTATCTGCGTCATGACAGACCGACCACTGCGGCACAGCAGCGGCAGCAGCCAAACAGCTTGGCCGTCGGTCCTCTGTGGACGTGTGGCGAATCGTCAAGAAATGGCAAAGCCTGTCTAGCGTTGCAGGTCAGGAAGTGTCCGCCCCGCGCGAGCGGGGGTCAGCCGCGGCCCGGGCGCCCGTCATCGGCCCACCCCGGGTCCGCCCCGCGCGAGCGGGGGTCAGCCGCCACGTGGTCCGCGTCGCGGTTGGCTGCCTCGGGTCCGCCCCGCGCGAGCGGGGGTCAGCCGTCGCAGACGGAGGTGACCACCACCGCGATGCGGTCCGCCCCGCGCGAGCGGGGGTCAGCCGACCGTCTCCGAGCCTCCGGCCCCGGCGGTCGAGTCCGCCCCGCGCGAGCGGGGGTCAGCCGCCGATCCGCGTCGCCGAGCTGCAGGAGCAGGTGTCCGCCCCGCGCGAGCGGGGGTCAGCCGCGTCGGGGTGGCATACCAGCGCGGTCCCTTGGGTCCGCCCCGCGCGAGCGGGGGTCAGCCGCGCTGCCTGTGCGCTCTCGACTGCGGGTCCGAGTCCGCCCCGCGCGAGCGGGGGTCAGCCGCCGTCTTCGCCCAGTAGAAGGGTGACTCCGGCGTCCGCCCCGCGCGAGCGGGGGTCAGCCGCAGAGAGTGATCGCGGCGAGGGCGGTGACGAGGTCCGCCCCGCGCGAGCGGGGGTCAGCCGAAATCGAAAGGATTCCGAGGCGCAGCGGCTGGGTCCGCCCCGCGCGAGCGGGGGTCAGCCGAAATCGAAAGGATTCCGAGGCGCAGCGGCTGGGTCCGCCCCGCGCGAGCGGGGGTCAGCCGACGTGCCGCTGCTGGAGCTCGCAGCGGTAGGGGTCCGCCCCGCGCGAGCGGGGGTCAGCCGGACTTGATCGTCTCTGCGACCGGCGGGGCGGAGTCCGCCCCGCGCGAGCGGGGGTCAGCCGCCACCCCGGCGGCCACTACCGGCCCGGTCGCAGTCCGCCCCGCGCGAGCGGGGGTCAGCCGTGCAGCAGTGCCGCGTTGAACCTTGCGGCGAAGTCCGCCCCGCGCGAGCGGGGGTCAGCCGTCGGAGTAGGGGATCATCACGTCCTCGAACTTGTCCGCCCCGCGCGAGCGGGGGTCAGCCGGTCAGGTTCGGCCAGTAGGCACCCTCCGTAACGTCCGCCCCGCGCGAGCGGGGGTCAGCCGGTCATCAACCGCACCTGGAACTGGCAGGTCGGGTCCGCCCCGCGCGAGCGGGGGTCAGCCGCGGCTTGAGTGCCTCGGTGAGCTGGTCGAGCAGTCCGCCCCGCGCGAGCGGAGGTCAGCCGCACTGGAGCGAGCGCCAGCAGCGGTACGCCGGGTCCGCCCCGCGCGAGCGGGGGTCAGCCGGTCTCCGTACCGACGGAAAACCTTGATGCCGCGTCCGCCCCGCGCGAGCGGGGGTCAGCCGTCGGCGGTGCCGGAGCTCCTGTGCGGTGCCGAGTCCGCCGCGCGCGAGCGGGGGTCAGCCGCCGTCGAAGCGGTGACCGCCGCGTTCGGTCGGGTCCGCCCCGCGCGAGCAGGGGTCAGCCGAACTTGCAGGTCGGCGGTGCGGTGGGGCTGGGGTCCGCCCCGCGCGAGCGGGGGTCAGCCGTAGGCGTCGCAGCCGTCCCGGCAGGAGGTGCAGTCCGCCCCGCGTGAGCGGGGGTCAGCCGCGTATCGCAACGATACGCTCAGCGCCACCGGTGTCCGCCCCGCGCGAGCGGGGGTCAGCCGGATCTGTCCTGGCAGCGGCTCGACGCGGTGCTGTCCGCCCCGCGCGAGCGGGGGTCAGCCGTAGTCCTCGTCACCGATGGCCTCCTCCGGGCGGTCCGCCCCGCGCCAGCGGGGGTCAGCCGGGGCCGTGATCGTCGGCGGTGCTTGGGCCCTCGTCCGCCCCGCGCGAGCGGGGGTCAGCCGGTCGGGCCAGCGTGCGGCCTGGTCCCGGTGCTGTCCGCCCTGCGCGAGCGGGGGTCGGCCGCCGGTCGGCACGCCGGTGATGCCCTACCGGGTGTCCACCCCGCACGAGCGGGGGTCAGCCGATCTCGCCCAGGTCGTGCACCGGCACCGCGCCGTCCGCCCCGCGCGAGCGAGGGTCAGCCGGCGACGGCCTTGGGCACCAACTTCAACAGCCGGTCCGCCCCGCGCGAGCGGGGGTCAGCCGCACCACAGAGACGCCGCTGAACCACGACGACGTCCGCGCCTACGAGCCGGTGCTACTGCCGCGGCGTGACCACTTGCCGCACCACCAACCGCCCCGAACGACCAGCCATGTTCTGTGGCTCCTGCCGGGGACTCGAA
Source organism: Kitasatospora sp. GAS204B (assembly GCF_029892155.1). GTDB lineage: Bacteria > Actinomycetota > Actinomycetes > Streptomycetales > Streptomycetaceae > Kitasatospora. Next base: position 16,590 of record NZ_JARZAG010000022.1, read on the forward strand.
ACTGTGCTACGGCAGCGTCACCACACCCTGCAGCGCTGGCATGTAGGTATGGTTCAACTCGGTCTCCGTAATGAACCCCCACATCGATGAAGCCCGGTACGGCACCCGACCGCGCAGCCCTACGACACCGTGTCAGTGGCCGCCGCTGCCAACACCGCACCCTCCTGGCCTGCGGGCCGATCTCGATCTGTCACCCCACGTCCACTCAGCTCAGGCTTTCCGCGTACGCGATGGCTGCCAGCGCGTCCTCCCTGGGCGCCGCCGGACCGAACTGGGCGCGCGACTCGACCGGCGTGTTTCTCGCCTTGGTCGGCGCCGGATCAACCCACAGCGCCAAGCCGTACTCGGCCAGCAACCGACCACGCCGCTCGTGGAGTCAGTCCCCCGGGGTCAGCAGGATCTTGCCCCGCGTACCACCCCCCTCCAGGAGGGCGTGTGCGAGCGGCGCGTCCTCGAACGGCAGGACGTGGGCTATGCGCAGCGTCAGGTGCCCCTGGTCCACGTGGCGGGCCAGTGTGTCGAGCATGGTGCCGTCGGTCCGTACGCCGTAGATCTCCACGGCGATGGACCGCTCGGGCTCCGGCACGGCGAAGGGGGTCAGCGACAGGTAGCGTCCGCCGTCGCGTACCGCCGCGATCGTTGCCGGGAGGCCCGCCGCGTCGATGACGGCGTCGAAGGCGCCGGTGGGCAGGGTGCCCGGGCTCGAGAAGACCTCGGCGGCGCCGAGCGTGGCCACGGTCGGTGCGTCGCTCGCGCGGGCGAGGCCGGCTGGCCGCCGGCCGCGCAGGGCTGCCAGTTGGACGAGGAATCCGCCGACCGCGCCTGCCGCGCCGGCCACCAGGAGGCGGCCGGAGAAGTCGGGGCCCAGCTGCGACAGTGCCTGCTCGGCGGTGAGCGCGGCCAGCGGCAGGGCCGCCGCGTGCTCCAGCGGGACACTGGCGGGCGCGGGTGCCGCGAGTGTCTCGTCGAGCGCGACGTATGCGGCGGACACGCCGATGCCGGTGGCCAGCGGGGAGTGCGCGGCGACGACGCGGTCGCCCAGCTGGAAGCGACTGACGCCGGGGCCCGTCTCGACGACGGTGCCGGAGACGTCCCAGCCGACGACGGCGGGCAGCACCGGGGAGGGGATGTCGCCCCGGCGCACCGCCAGGTCCACGGGGTTCACCGCCACCGCGGCCACCCGGAGCAGGAGTTCGCCCGGGCCCGGCCGGGGTCGGTCCCGCTCGGTGACGGTGAGGACCTCGGGCGGTCCGTAGCGATCGATGGTCACGGCTTTCATGCGGTCACCTTCCGGGATCGTCCCCAGCGCTTCGTCGCCGGGCGCTCCACCGCCACGTAGATCAGCCAGGCCACGCCGAGCGTGGCGAGGGCCTCGAGCAGCAACACGCCGATACCGGTGGCGGTTGAGAAGTAGCGGTGCGGCCCGAGCAGCTTGCGTACCACGTTCAACAGGATCAGATGGACCATGTAGAAGGCGAAGGAGACTTCGCCGAGCCAGACCATGGGCCGGCTGCGCAGCGGTGACGGCCGGTCGGAGACGTCGGTGATCGCGATCGCCGGGATCAGCAGCGCCATCGGGATGACGAAGACCGCGTCAAGGGCGTACAGCCACGGGATGTACAGCGACAGCGCGTAGGCCGCGACGCAGGCGACCGCGGCGGGCAGCGGCTTCACGCCGAACCTGACGCCGGTGAGGACGATGCGCGCCATCAGCATGCCGAGCACGAAGTCCAGGGCGCGCACCGGAGGGAGCATGTACACGCTCCAGTACTGCCAGACGGAGGCCGGGGAGCCCTCGGGCATCGGCGGGTTACCGGGGAGCAGCAGGTACGCGAGCGTGGGTACGGCGATCACCGCGGCAGCCGTGCCGATGGCCCAGCGCCACAGGTTCTCCCGCGGGATCCGCTTGATCCAGTGCAGGAACAGCGGGAAGCAGAGGTAGAAGAAGAGCTCACAGGCGAGCGACCAGCTCGGCGGGTTGACGCCGAGGAAGACCGAGAACACCGGGACCCAGGCGTGCACCAGGAGCAGGTTCGGCACCGCCTGCCACCACTGGGTGGCGGCGCCGGTGAGCAGGACCAGGGCCAGCGCCCAGGTGACCAGGTGGTTCGGGTAGATCTTGAAGAATCTGCGGCGCCAGAAGTGCTGGGGCCGGTCACCAGGCCGCGCCGACCAGGTCAGGACGAATCCGCTGAGGATGAAGAAGAAGGACACACCGGCCCAGCCGGCGTTGCTGAACAGCCGCCGGTAGCCGTCGGCGACGTGGTGCGAGGCGAACGGGTTGAGGGCCGGCAGGGCGAGCGAGGAGTGGTACCCGAACACGAGTAGGGCGGCGATGAAGCGCAGCCCGGTGAGGGACGGGAGCCGGCCGTGCACCGCCCGGGGCGTCCGGGACGCCTGACCGGCGCGCTCCCCGGGTATCGCGGCGGGTTCCGCGGTGGTGGACAAGGTGTGCCTCCGGAGGCATGCGGGAGGTCGGGTAGGGAGGAAGGCAGGTAAGGAGGAAGCGGGTAGGGAGGAAGGCAGGTAAGGAAGAAGGCGAGCAGGGAGGAAGCGGGTAGGGAGGACGGCGGCGGGGGCGGACTGGTGCCGCCCCCGCCGGTCTGAGCGGGGCCGGTCGGTCAGTCGCGGTCGAGGAACTCGACGAGCAACTCGACCAGTTCGGCCGTCTTCTCGAAGACGACCATGTGGCCGCTCTCCAGTTCGGCGTACTCGCTGCCCTTGACGGCCTGGTGGATCTCCCGCGAGTGCTCCACGGGGATCAGGAAGTCCCGGCTGGAGCCGATGACCAGGGTGCGGGCGGTGATGGACGCCAGGCGGTCGCGGATGTCGACCCGGTGGTCGAGCTCGATCTGGCGCAGGGTGCCCACCTCCGCCGTGATCCCGGCGACGGTGGCCTTGACGCCCTCGCTGCCGAAGCCGGCGAGGAAGGGCGGCGAGAAGATCAACAGCGCGCTGTAGGCGGAGAACGCCTCCGCGTTGATGTCCGGCAGCCGCCGCCACAGGTCGACCGCCAACTGCTGGCGCGGGTCGTCGTTGCGGGCCCAGCCGTTGATGACGATCAAGCGGCGGACCAGCTCGGGGTGCCGGGCGGCGGCGGCCGCCGCGACGACCGCGCCGAGCGAGAAGCCGACGATGTCGAACGGCTGGTCGGTCACCGCGCGGGCCGCGCCGATCACCTGCGCGACCAGCTCGTCCACGCTCAACTCGTCGGCGTGCAGCGGCGTCCGGCCGCTGCCCGAGAAGTCGGGGGTGATGACGGTGTAGCGATCGGTGAAGTGCTCGCGCAGGTGGCCGAAGTTGGTCTCGCCGTCGGCGGCCGTGCCGTGCACGAAGAGCAGGCCGGGGCCGCTGCCCTGCGCGGTGTAGTGGACGGGGGTGCCATGGACGTCGATCGTGGGCACGGGGGCCTCCAATTCCTGAGGTGAATCGCGGGAAACGTGGGGGAATGCGGGGGTCTGGGGCGCCGTCAGCGCAGGGCCGGGGAGGGCTGTCGTTCCTCGTGCCCCTGCTCCGGTACGGCGACCGGATCGGTGCTCGACCTGGCCCAACGCCGCATCACGGGACGCTCGACGCAGACCAGGAGCAGCCAGCCGACCAGCAGGGTGGCGAAGAAGAAGCCGAGCAGCACCAGGGTGCCGAGGACCGGGCCGAAGAGCCGGCGGTCCATCAGGGTGGTCCGGCCGAAGTACATGACCACGTACTGGGCGAGGTAGAAGCCGAAGGAGACCGTCCCGAGCCACTGCATCGTGCGTCCACGCAGCACGGTCGGGCGGCTGTCGACATCGGCCCTGGCCACCGCGCAGATCAGCAGCGCTATGGGAACGATGGTCGCCAGATTGAGCCCGTACAGGAACGGCACCACCATGGCCACCGCGTAGCCGACCACGCACAGCAGCGCCGCCGGCAGGATCCTGACCCGGGGGAACCTACCCGCCAGCACCAGCCGGGCCAGGATCATGCCGAGCACGAACTCGAACATCCGCACCGGCGGGAAGTTGTACCCGAACCAGAACTGCCACAGCGAGATGCCGAAACCCTCGGGGGTCGGCGGGCTGCTCGGCGCGAGGAAGTCGGTGAACAGCTGCACGGCCAGCATGCCGGCGACCATCGCCCCCGCCCAGACCCACAGCGCGCCCTCCCTGATCCGCATGATCGGACGGATCAGGAACGGGAAGAGCAGGTAGAAGAGCAACTCGCTGCAGAGCGACCAGCTCGGCGGGTTCACGCTGATGAAGGTCGCGTGCTGCGGGAACCACGAGTGGAGCAGGAAGAGGTTCGGCAGCCAGGCGGAGACCGGGGTCATGGCGCCGGCGAACAGCACCATGGCCAGGGCCCACATGGCGATGTGGTTGGGGAAGACCTTCAGCAGTCGGCGGCGCCAGAACCCGGTGGCCGTGTCCTGGGGCCGGGCCGACCAGGTCAGGACGAATCCGCTCAGCACGAAGAAGAACGAGACGCCCATCCAACCGGCCTTGCTGAACAGCCAGCGGAAGCCTTCCTGCCAACTCGGGTCGGCGTACGGGTTCATGGGCGGGTTGCTGAAGGTGGCGTGGAAGAAGAAGACCAGTGCGGCGGCGATGAACCGCAACCCGGTCAGGGACGGGAGCTTGGCTCGGGAGCGCTCAGACGCTCTGGGCGCCTGCGCCGTTGAGGGCGACGAGGACATGCGGAGGTGTTGCCCTTTCACGAGGCGGAGTTCACGAGGCAGAGGTTCACGAGGCGGAGGTTCACGAGGCGGAGGTTCACGAGGCGGGAGTGAGCTGCCGGTCCGACGGGGATGCGGCGGGGGTGTCCTTGGACGAGGTGCGCGAGCGGGCCCAACGGCGCATCACCGGGCTCTCGACGCACACCAGAAGCAGCCAGCCGACGGCGAGGGCCCCGAAGAACTCCACCGCCACCATGGCGATGCCGATGGGAGTCGCATACAGGTGATGGTGCGTCAGCGTGGTGCGGACGAAGGAGAGCACGATCTGCTGGGCCAGGTAGAAGCCGAAGGAGACCGTCCCGAGCCACTGCATCGTGCGTCCGCGCAGCACAGTCGGCCGGCCGTCGACATCGGCCCTGGCCACCGCGCAGATCAGCAGCGCGATGGGAACGATGGTCGCCAGATTGAGCCCGTACAGGAACGGCACCACCATGGCCACCGCGTAGCCGACCACGCACAGCAGCGCCGCCGGCAGGATCCGGACCCGGGGGAACCTGCCCGCCAGCACCAGCCGGGCCAGGATCATGCCGAGCACGAACTCGAACATCCGCACCGGCGGGAAGTTGTACCCGAACCAGAACTGCCAGACCGTCACATCGGTGCCGGGAGCCGGCGGGCTGCTCGGCGCGAGGAAGTCGGTGACCAGCTGCACGGCCAGCATGCCGGCGACCATCGCCCCCGCCCAGACCCACAGGGCACTCTCCTTGATCCGCAGGATCGGACGGATCAGGAACGGGAAGAGCAGGTAGAAGAGCAACTCGCTGCAGAGCGACCAGGCGGGGGCGTTGAGGCTCAGGTAGACGGCCGGGTCCGGGAACCACGAATGGAGCAGGAAGAGGTTCGGCAGCCAGACCTTCAGCGGGATCGCCGTACCGGCGAAGAGGACCATCGCCATCGCCCAGGTGGCGATGTGGTTGGGGAAGATCTTCAGCAGTCGGCGGCGCCAGAACCCGGTGACCGTGTCGTGCGGCTTCGCCGACCAGGTCAGGACGAATCCGCTCAGCACGAAGAAGAACGAGACGCCCATCCAGCCGGCCTTGCTGAACAACCAGTGGAATCCGTCGGCGACGCCCTGGTCGGCGAACGGGTTCATCGAGATGAAGATCAGTGAGGCGTGGAAGAAGAAGACCAGTGCAGCGGCGATGAACCGCACCCCCGTCAACGAGGGGAGCTGGGGTCTGGTCGACAGCGCGGAGTTGACAGGCATACGGCCGGCTCTCTGGGTCGGGGCGGCAGGGTTCAGGAGGCCGGGGCGGCGGTGGTCCCGGACTCGGCACGGGTGGCGTCATCGGCCGGTCGGCCGTCCGAAGGACCGCTGTGCGCGGCGGAGTTGACGGTCGATCGGCGGTGTCGCCCGGCGTACACGGTCTGGGCGATCAGCACGGCGCCCAGGGCGGTGAAGAGCGCCGCGCCGAGCGTCACCGCGCGGGTGCCGAACCCCTGGGCGATCACCTGGCCACCGGCCCAGGAGCCGAGTGCGGCGCCGAGGCCGAAGGCTGACATGTTCGCGGTCAGGGACAGGGTCGGCGCGTCCGCCGCCGCGGCGAGGACCTTGGTCTGCAGCCCGGGGATCAGGGCGAAGGTGGCGATGGAGAACAGGAACAGGAACGCGGCCGCGCCGACGGCCGACGGGGCGGCGAGCCAGTACAGGAGGCAGACCGCGGCGAGCGTCCAGGACATGGTCAGGACGGCGACGTCGGCGGACCTGTTGGCGATCCGGCCGCCGATGGCGTTGCCCACGATGGAGCCCAGGCCGTAGGCGACGAGCACGGCCGGGACCCAGGCGCTCGGGAACTTCCCGACGTCCGTGAGCAGCGGCACCATGTAGGTGATCAGCGTGAACATGCCGGCCGAGCACAGCACGGTCGCCAGGACCGTGCCGAGCACCTGCCACTTCTTGAACACCCGCAGTTCGTGCGCGGCGGACGAACCGGCGGTCCCACCGTCGTCCGGGATCACCAGCAGGATCAGGACGGCGGCGACCGCGGCGAGTGCGGCGACGCCGCCGAAGGTGGCCCGCCAGTTGAACTGATGCGCCACCAGCGTGCCCAGCGGGACGCCGAGCACGGTCGCCAGATTGATGCCCAGCTGGGTGGCCGCGACCGCGGACCCCTCCCGCCCCTTGGCCGCCATGCCACCCGCGGTGACGACGCAGACGGCGAGGAAGGTGCCGTGGATGACGGCGGTCAGCATCCGACCGACGATCAGGACACCGAAGTTGGGCGCCAAGCTGGAGACGAGGTTACCGGCGACGGAGACCAGCAGCAGCGCCACCAGCAGGTACTTGCGGCGGACCCGGGGGGACAGCGCGGTGACGATCGGCCCGCCGACCACCACGGTCAGCGCGTAGACGGTGACCAGGAGGCCCGCGGTGGGGACGGTCACCGACAGGTCCCGGGACAGGTCTCCCAGCATCCCGCTCGGCGCCAGTTCGGCGGTACCGACGCAGAAGATGGCCAGGATCAGTACGGCCATACGGAACCGCATGGATTGCCTCTCGTAGGAATCGGACGAGGTTGGACGGCTCGGGCGCCCGGCGGGGCGGCCCAGAGCCGCTTCGGGAGCGGTCGGCGTGCTACTCGAAGGCACCTGCCGCCCCGGCCCCCACCGCCTGCCATACGATGACTATAGAAGCTCATTGGCTACTATACAAGCAGGTTGTCCATCACGGACGCGCACTGACGGCAGGAACGGGCCGACGGACGACGACGGCGAGCAGCACCGCGGCCGCCAACACGGTCGAGGCGAGCGGCAGCCAAGCGGCCGAGCGGCCCAGCAGGACGGCGCCGAGCGCGGATCCGCCGGCGATCCCGACCTGGAATCCGGTGACGTAGATCGCTGACGCCCGATCAGCGTCCTGGGCCGCCAGGCGCATCACCCCCGTCTGGAAGACGGGCCCCGCCGCGGCGAACGCACCGCCCCAGAGAACCGCGGCGACGGCGGCCCCGGCATAGCGAACCGCCGTCGGAGCGGGCGCGAACGCGAGGGCCAGGAGGGCGACACCCGCCACGAACACCGCCATGGTGACGGTGGCGGCCTGCTGCGGTCTGGTGTCGTTGTACCGGCCGACGAGGTAGGTCGCGGCGGCCCCGGCCAGGCCGAAGACCGTCAGCAGCAGCACCGTCGAACGCGAGGTCCCGGTGACCTCGGTGACGATGACGGCGAAGTAGGTGTAGCTCAGGAAGTGCGCGGTGACCAGCAGCACCGCCACACCGCACAGGGTCAGCACCGCGGGCCAGTGCACCGCCCCGGGCCCGCCGTCCGACGCCCGCGCCGCCTCGTCCACCGCCCGGTCGTCCCGCTCGGCTGCGCCGCCGGCCGGCCGCAGCGGCCCGAGCGCGCAGGCGAGAGCGAGGGTGACCGCCACGGTCGCGGCCGCCAGCGCCAGGACGGTGGCCCGCCAGCCGATGAGTTCACCGATCAGTGCCGTACCCGGACTGCCCACGATCGCCGCGAGCGAGGCCCCGGCGAAGACCGCGGCGGTCGCGGTCCCCACCCGCTCACGCGGCACCAGGGTGGCGGCCGCCGGGGCGACCAGCGACCACAGCACCCCGTGGGTCAGCGCCGCGGCGGCCCGGCTGACCACCATCATCGTGAACCCGGTCGCGGCCGAGGCGAGCAGCTCGGCCACCACCAGGACCAGCAGGGAGGCCACCAGCGCCGTGCCGCGCGAGACGCGCGAGGCGAGCGCCACGCTCGGGACCGTGACGAGCGCCGCGACCACGGCGTACCCGCTGATCAGCAGCCCGACCTGACCGTCCGTCACTTCGAGGCTGCGGGCGATGTCGTGGATGAGCCCGACCGGGAAGACCTCGAAGGTGACGTAGACGAAGGTGGCGCCGGCGAGCGCGGCCAGGCGCGCGGCGGCCGGCGCGTCGATCCTGGCCGGCGCCGCCGCCGGCGCGGTCGTGCCGCTCACGGGCCCTCAGCCCCCGTGGGTCGCAGCGCCGCGCGGGCTGGCGCCCCCGGGGCGCCCGGATCCAGGACGGGCCCCAACTGGACCAGGATCTTGGGGCGAGTGCGGTTGCCGGCCGCCAGGCGGGCGAAGGCGGCGTCCAGTTCGTCGAGTTGGAAGACACGGTCGACGAGACTGTCCAGGTCGACCGCGCCCGACTGGACGAGCCCGACGAGCCGGTCCCAGTAGCCGATGCCGGACAGCACGCCGTGGAGCGTCACGTCACGGATCACCAGGGTCGCCGCGTCGAAGCCGTCGGTGGCGTGGTGCGGTGTCCCGAGCTGGGCTATCCGGCCGCCCGCCGCGACCAGGCGGACGGCGGAGCGGACCGCGGCCGTGCTGCCGGACGCCTCGATCACGGCGTCGTAGCACCCCTCGTCCGACGCGGCGGGGGCGGCCAGGGCACGCAGGCCGAGCCGGTGCGCCAGTTCGCGGGCGGCGGGCTGCGGGTCGAAGACGACCGGGTCGGCCCCGAGGGCTGCGGCGACCTGGGCCGCCGCGAGCCCCAGCGTGCCCGCGCCGAGCACCGCGACCCGGTCCTGACCGGTCACGGCGAGCCGGTCCACCGCGTGGACCGCCGCGGCGGTCGGCTCGAGCAGGGCTCCCGCGGCATCGGAGAGGCCGTCCGGGATCCGGACCAGGGTGTCCACCGGTGCCGTGAGCCACTGCGAACCGGCTCCGGGGTGGGGGCCGAGGACTCCGATCTCGCTGCGCTCGGGGCAGTACCTGATCCGCCCGGCGCGGCAGTGCGAACAGCGGCCGCAGGGACGGAAGTTGTGCCCAGAGACCCGCTGCCCGACGAGCGCCGGGTCCGCGCCGGGGCCCACCCCGACCACGGTGCCGATCCACTCGTGACCGATGACGAACGGATAGCTTTTCAGGCCCTCGCGCAGGTAGTTGCTGCTGCCGTCGAAGAAGCCGAGATCGGTGCCGCACAGACCGAGCAGGCCCACCCGGACCAGCACCTCCTCGGGGCCCGGTTCGGGCGCGTCGACCTCGGTGATCGACACCGCGCGCACGGCGGTGAGTTGGATGGATTTCATCGTTCGTCCTCGTGGTGGCTGAGTTCGGCCGCGTTGCGGCAGAGCGTGATGTCGGTGCGCAGCCGGGCGATCGTGTGCCGGTAGTCGTTCTCCACGAGCACCGAGCGGGCGCCCGAGCACCGCAACAGGTCCGGCAGGTCGTCGTGGAAGGGGCACGGCGCCGCCCCGTCGTCCTCGTCGTCACCGGCGGCGCGGGTGGGGTCCTTGACGTGCAGGTCCGGCAGGAGCAGCCCGGCGGCACCGACCGTCCCGGCGAACTCCAGGGGGTCTTCACCGGCGTCCAGGAGGTTGCCGGCGTCCAGCACGAGCCGCAGCGCGGGGCGGTCCACCGCCCGGGCCAGGGCGAGGGAGTCGCGGGGGCCGAGCGGCGACTCGTAGGCGAGGGTCAGCCGCGCCGCCGCGACCCATTCGCCCACGATGCGCAGGGCATCGACGGTCCCCTCCCGCAGGCCCTGGGTCGTCGGCAGGCTCCGTCGGAAACCGGGGACGTGGAGCACCTGTGCCCCCAGGCGCTGCGCGCATTCCAGGGCCCGCTCCAGGAGGATCAGCGCCGCCGGATTCGCCGAACCCCACGGGTGCGCGAGGCCGATGTCGTTCACGTGGTTGACCGCGAGAACGGGGATCGGGATGTCCTTGGTGATCGCCTCGGCGGAGCGCAGCTCGCTTCGACCGCTCAGCAGGGGGCCGCGATGAGCGCCGCCGAAGTCAAGTTGCAGCAGGTCGGCCCCGGCCGCCAGGGCGAGCCGGGCCGCCGCGCGGCGATCGGTGCTGATCCGCCACTGCGGGGCGGCGACCGCCACGGCCGGTTCCGCGGTCATGGCCGCTCCCCCAGCCGGATCGCGGCCTTCAGCACCCGGCGCCCCTCGAGGACCCGACCGGTCCCGGCGAGCACCGAGTTGACCAGCTCGGCCGCGCCCGCCAGGTCCACCTCGTGTGTGAGCACGTGGTGGCCGAAGGGTTCGTCCCGCCGTTCCCGCAGCAGGTCGATCGCCTCCAGCAGGTGTTCCCGCGCCACTCCGCGATGGCCGCAGAGCAGCAGGGGACCGGTCGGACGGTCGAAGGCGTGCACGCTGGGCGGCCAGGGACCGCCCCCGCAGTTGGCCGCGCGCAGGGCCGCGACGTCGAGTTCGCGGCCCGCCAGCGGGACGGCGCCCGACGGCAGGCCGGCGTGCACGTCGACCAGCACCGTGCCGGGCAGCTGACGGTCCACCACGGACAGCGCCTCCCGGGTCCCGGTCCGTGGGGTGGCGATCACGACGGCGGCCGGTGCGGGCAGGTCGGCCAACAGCTCCGGCAGGCCCGGGTCGTGCGGGTCGACCGCATCGGCCCCGTGTCCCACCAGGAGGGTGCGCAGTGCGGGGAACTCGCGCTGCCACGCCTCGCGGGCCAGCCGTCCCACGATGCCGTCCCCCCACACGACCAGGGCGGCGGGACGCAGGGTGTGCGCGGCGATCCGCAGGCCGTACAGGACCGAAGCGAGGGGCTCGGCCAGCGCGGCCACCCGCGCCCGGTCCGCGCCGGCCGGCACCGGGATGACCAGCCCGGCGCGGACGGCCGTGGCGGGAATCCGGGTCCGCTCCGCCCACAGGCCCGGCAGGTTGTGGCCGAGCAGGAACGAGGGGTCGCCGGGGTGGGTGGGGTTCACGGTGACCATGGAACCCACGGGCAGGCCGGTGTCACCGGGCTCGACGACGCGGGCTACTCCTTCGTGCCCCAGGACCGGACTCGGGTCGTCGCGCAGCCCACGCAGGATCTGCCAGTCGGTGCCGCAGATGCCGACGACCGCCGGTGCCAGCAGGGCATCACCCGGACCGAGCCGCGGCGTCGGCAGCTCGGCGACCTCGACGAAGGTGCGCCCACGGGCGTCCGGTGGCCGGCGCACCAGCGCCCGGTGCGTCACGGCGCCCACGGCGCTCACGGCGCTCACGGCGCTCACGCGACGATCCCCGGCAGCCATCGGCCGAGGCGTTCCGCCCCGCGCAGCGCGTCGAGCCGACCTGGTCCGCAGAACACCAGCCGCTCGTCGAGCCAGTCCTGGCCGCGCCCCCGGTCGGCATAGGAGGTGGCCGCCCCGAGTTGGCGGCGCAGTTCCTCGGCGTAGTGACTGCCGAGGCCCTCGACGACGCCCCCGCCGAGACCGAGCAGATCGAGGTGGGGGTCCAGGCACCACAGGGTGCGGAGCATGTTCGCGACCGGTTCGACGCAGAGTTCGAGCAGCCGCCGCGCCGCGGGGTGGTGCGCGTCGAGTGCGCCGGGCAGCCACCGCACGACGGCGGGAGCCTCGGCGATGCCCAGCCGCTCGGCCACGCTCGCGATGCCGGGTCCGGAGGCGATCGAGGCGAGGTGGTCCCGCGCTCCGCAGGCGCAGGGCAGCCCCGCGATCCGGGGCTCGGACCCGCTCGTCATGGCCGGGAGGTGGCCGATCTCGCCCTGCAGCCCCCATCCGTCGACCGGGATCAGGTTCCGGTCCAGGTCGGCGACGCGCATCGCGATGCCGCTGCTGATGGTCAGGTAGCCGATCCGCCGGACAGCGGGCCTGGCGTGCGTGGCGGCGAAGTCCACCAGAGCCGCGGTGACGTCGTTGACCAGCAGCCAGCTGACGTCGGGACGGCGGCGCCGCAACGCCGCTGCCAGGTCGTAGGGGGCGGCCTCGGATCCCCACAGCGGCGCCGATCCGTAGACGGTGCCGGTGAGGTGGTCGATGGCCGCGCCGAAGGAGATCGCGGTTCGGGCGCCGGGCGGCGCGGCCCGGCACAGCAGCTCGACCATCTCCTCGCGCAGGGCCGCGACCGACCGGTCGGGGTGGTTGAGCCGGCTGGGCGAGCGCAGCTTCTCGACCGGCGCCTGCGCTCCCCCGACCCGCAGGCGCACCCAGGTGCCGCCGATGTCCGCCGCGAGGGCCGTCGGTGCCGAGGATCCGGCCCCGGCCGTCACGGCAGGGCTCGTCACAGCCGGGCCGTCGGACCGACGGCGACCGGCTCGGGAAGGGTCAACACCACGCCGGGGCGCGCGGGGTCGGCCGTGACCTGGAAGCCGCGGAAGTCGGCGTACCGTTCGCACACCCCGTCACGGGTGGCGAGGGTGCCGATGACCACGGTGCGCCCGCCGCTGGCCAGTCCCGCCCGGACACCCGCCTCGGAGTCCTCGAAGACGATCGTGGCGGCCGGCTCGGCGCCCAGCACGGCAGCGGCCAGCAGGTAACCCTCGGGGTGCGGCTTGCCGTGGGTCACGTCGTCCGCGCTCACCAGCACCTCGGGCACGGGGAGCCCCGCCGCGGCGAGCCTGACCGTGGCCAGCTTCCGGCCGGCCGAGGTGACGACGGCCCAGGAGCCCTGCGGCAGCGCCGCGAGGAGTTCGCGGGCGCCGGGGACCTGCGTGATGCCGGCGGTCTGCGACTCCTCGCACGCGACCAGCCTGCGGGTCTCCGAGGCGGCCAGCCGCGGATCGGGGATGAAGTGGCCCACGGTCTTCGCGGTGGGGCGGCCGTGGGCGAAGGCCAGCACCTGCTCGAGGTCGAGTCCGTGCTGATCGCTGAAGCCGGCCCAGGTGGACTCGACGAGCGCGGTCGAGTCCACCAGGGTGCCGTCCATGTCGAACAGCAGCGCTGCCCCGTGTAGTTGTGGCAAGAGGTCCTCCTGGGACGTCGGCGGCGGGAGAGCCGGCGATGGGCGGGTGCGCATCGCTTCGCTTCCTACTGGTGGGAGTTGGCCAGGGAGCGTGACTGGGACACCGGCAGCGCGTCGTCGACCGACGCCCAGCTGGTGTCCTCGTGCACGACCAGTGCCCGGCCGGCGTACGGCACACCGCGGGTGCGGGCGAGTTCGACGGCCAGCGGTGCGAAGGCGGCCGGCGCCATGTAGCCGCTGTAGTCGAAGTCCGCCGACCGGCGGGCGCGGATCCCCGGGGAATCGACCATGCCCGCGGGCAGCGCCTGGACGAAGGTGACCTCGGCGGGGTCGATCTCCTGGGAGACGGACCCGATCAGCGAACTGGCCGCGGCCTTGGTGGCGGCATACCCCGACCGGTGGGGGCCGGCGTTGTAGACCACCTCGGACGAGATGTGCAGGAACATCCCGGGGGTGGCCGCGCGCAGGGCCGGCAGCGCCGCCCGCAGCGTCCAGGACAGGCCGTGCACGTTGACGGCGAACTGATCGAGCCAGTCGCTCTCGGTCGTCCGCGTGAACGGCTCACGCCGGGCGGTGAAGTAGACCGCCGAGTAGCAGACCAGGTCGACCCGGGACGGAATGCCGCGGCGCAGCGCCTCCTTGGCCGCCTCGGCGTCGCGCAGGTCGAGCTGATGCCACACCAGGTGCTCGCCGCCGGGGCCGGTCGGCCTGCTGCGGCTGAACACGTGGGTCTCGATGCCCGACGAGGCCCAGGCATCGGCGACGCCCCGCCCGATTCCGGTCGATCCGCCGACCACGACCGCCGTGGCGCCCCGGCGGTCCGCGCCGCTCATGCGCCCACCGGCGCGGACACCAACGCCCCGACCGAGGCGGCGAACGGCGACTCCTGGGCCTGCGTGCGCAGCAGCCGGGCCGCGTCACGCAGTTCCGTCGGCGTGACGTCGTTGACGAAGTGGTGGCGCCCGATGCCGACCGGCAGCGGCAGCCGCTGCTGGCCGTCACGGTGGCGCACCGTCTCCCGCAGGGCGTTCTCCAGCAGCAGCGGGTCGTCCAGCACGTCGTTCCACAACGGCAGCCCGAGAGCCCGGATCACGGCGTAGACCCGGTCGGCCTGGGCCTGGCTGACGTCGCCGCGCAGGGTCGCCAGGGCCGTCGTGAGGGCCATGTCGATCACCACGGCCTCACCGTGCAGCAACTCGGGCAGCGCGTGCATCTCGATGGTCGGGCTGAAGGTGTGACCGTAGTCCACGCACCGCTCCAGCGAGGACTCCCACAGATTGGGCTGCAGTTCCTCGAGCATGAGGTGAATGGACTCGGCGATGATCGTGTCCGCGGCCGAGGCGAGCTCCCGGGTCGTCCCCTGGAACCGGTCGGCGCGCACGGCCGCACCGCGCGACTCCAGCAGGGTGAACAGGTCCTCGGACCGGATGAGGGCCATCTTCAGGATCTCGGCCAGACCGTTGCTGATGTGCCGCAGGTCCAGGCTGCGCAGGAACGAGCGGTCCAGGAACGTGGCCGTGGCCGGCGCGTACGTCCCCAGCCGGTTCTTGCCGAGCTCGTAGTTGACGCCGGTCTTGACCCCGACTCCGGCGTCGACCAGGCCGATCAGTGTGGTGGGGATCCGGATGTACGGCGTGCCACGCCGGTAGAGGCTCGCCGCGAAGCCGACGATGTCGGTCAACACGCCGCCTCCGATGGCGATCACCGGCTCGCGGCGGCGGTCGATCCCGAAGCCGTTCATCGCGTCGACGACACGGGAGACGGCGTCCCACTGCTTCACCGTCTCGTCGGCACGCAGCGCCACGACCTCGGCGTCGACCGCGTGATGGGCGAAGTACGCACGCACCGAGGCGCCGTAGAGCGCGTCGACGTTCTCGTCGATGACGACGAGCCGCCGGTCCCCCGGGCCCAACGGCACGTCCGGGCAGCCGGTCAGCAGGGCCGTGTTGCCGGGGATGAACAGGCCGTCGGAGCTGACGACGTGGTAGCGCACCTGACGAACGGCCTCGACCGTCCAGACCGGCCCGTTGTCGACAGCCTGGCGAAGGCCCTGAGTGAAAGCAGTACCGCTGCGCATGTCCCCTCCAGTTCGAGCGCCGAAACACTAGACATAAGACCCTTTTATCAGCTCGTTGTCCAGTATATTAGCAGCACTGCTCTGTAGATGACATCTGTGTTAAACTTTGAGCGCAGCAGTGACATTTCGTACGGCCGCGCGGGCAGAGTGCACGTGCGTCGAGTCGGAGGTCCTGTGCGCTCGTACACCGGAACCCCCGGTCACCGAGCCCCAAGTCACCAGAGCCCGAGTCACCGAAGCCCAGGGAGGTGGGTCGCATGGCAACGCTGGCGGAACGCCTGAACTCCTGGTTCGCCGATGCCGCGACCGCAGACGCCGTCGGCCGCCATCGCGAGCCGTCGACGTCCGAGGTCGCGCAGGCCATCTCGGAGGACCCGAGCCATGACGTGACGATCTCCAGGAGCTACCTGACGGCGCTGCGCAACGGGTCGCAGACCAACCCGACGGTGAACGTGCTCTCGGCGATCGTGAAGTACTTCCAGGGCCGGGACATGACCCTGCCGGTGTCGGTGAGCGCGCTGGTCAACGAGAAGGCTCCGGCCCCGGCCGTCGAGGAGAAGGACGAGTGGGCGGCGGCACTGTCCGACCGTCAGGTGCGCTCGATCGCGATGCGGGCGGGCCGGCTCACTCCCGGTCTGCGCGAGCAACTGCTGTCGATCATGGACGTGTTGGACGCGTCGAAGGAATCCGCCGCCGGCGAGGACGACGACGCGTAAGGGCCCTACCGGGCCGAGGCCGAGGGGGCGGGACTGCCCGCGGGCGGTCGGCGTACCGGCACGGAACCGGTGCGCAGCGCCCGCAGTTCATCGGAGAGCCGGATGAGGGCGACGAGATCGTTCTCGTAGTCGTAGCCGTCGATGCGGTAACGCCCCTCCGGGGCGAGGACGAAGGTCGGCGTCATCGGCAGCGCGTCACCCCCCTCACCGCGGTCTGCGATGATGCGCAACGCGCGATCGATGAGCTGGGCGGACGTTCGCGGGTCGTCATGCCGCGCGGGATCCGACCCGTCCTCCGCAGCGAGCCGCAGGTAGGGGCCGAGCCGGGTCAGGCCGTCCCGGCACTCCACGTAACGGCGGTAGACGGCTTGGGCGTTCGCGGGCACCAGCCGTCGGCGTCGGCTGCGGTGGTCGAGGACCAGCTCGGGATGGAACTCCACCAGCCGGTTCCACAACTCCTCCAGACCGTGGAACTGGGCGCGGCAGTCCAGCCTCTCCTGCGCGATCTGCACCACGCTCACCAGGAACGGCAGAGTCAGCCCGGCACACACCACGATGGTGGCGATCTGGCCGAAGACGAAGTCGTCCTCGTACGTGATCAGCCGTCCGGGCTCCCGGAGCACGGGCACGTTGACCCAGAGGAAACGGAAGAAGCAGGACAGGGCCAACCCGGTCAGCCCGACCGAGATGGTGGCCAACGACAGCCTGCGCAGTGAACGCCCGCGCCGCGCGTGGCCCCCGGCGAGAACGGCGCAGGCGGCGTACCCGAAGAGCAGGTAGAAGTTGCCGAGGTTGTAGAACGCCCGCACGCGCCAGTCCACCAGGAAGGCGGACGTCAGGACGTGGTTGCGCCGAGGCGACGGCAGAAGCACCGTTGCGAGGATCATTCCCACCAGGCAGACCAGGAGGGCACCGATCTCCCAGGGCCACGGAAACCTCCAGCGGTTCAGTGGACTCTCGCGCAGGAAGCCGACCATGAGGCAGAGCCCGGTCAACACCGCCATGTTGTAGGTGACTTTGGTGAACCCGGCGAAGGTGCAATCGTCGACGAACCGCAGGACGGGCGGCTGGTACAGCACGTTCCCCACGCCCATCAGGAACAGGGACAGGCACAGGTGCAGCCGCATCGGGTCCCGGAAACGCCGCTGGATCAGGGCAGGCAGCGTCCACGCGGCGCCACCGAGGAGCGTGACGATCGCGACCAGGTTGAGCACGCTCACGTCAGCCCGTCTGTGAGAACGAGGCTGTTGTAGACCGAGGGCCGCCACGGCTCGTCGAGACCGTAGCGCCGCGTGCGACGGCTCATCGATATGGCGTACTGCATGATCGTGGAAGCGATGATCTCGGCGTCCCGCTCGTCCCGGTCGGAGTAGCACGTCCGGAACTGCATCTGCGTCGCCGGCCGCTCGCCCGCGAGTCGTAGGCGACGATGTGTCCGACCTCATGCAGGATGATGTGCGCCTGGTGCGCCTTGGTGGTTTTCGCCTGATAGGCGATCACATCCTCGTCGTGGCGCGAAATCAGCACACCGAAAGGCCCGTCGGCCGGAAGATCCCATTCCAGCAGTTTGATCGGTGTACCGCGCAGCTCGCCGATCGAGTCGCACAGAGTGGTAACGCTCAATGGCAGCGACGGCGCGAGACGCCGCATCAAACGGCGGCTGTGAGAGCGAAGTTGAGCATCACGCAGCCGGCCCCCGCGCACCCCGAAAGGTTGGCCCGAGCTATACCGAACCCGACTACCGAACATGCAGATCCCCCTGACGCTACGCTACACCAGCCCGAACACCCGCGCGATGACGCGATGTCGAGTCGATGCCGACCAGGAATCAACCTACGACACCCGCCGATCGGACACGGAGGATATTCGGCAACACTACAACCAGCGACAATGTGCCGGTCGGTGGGACTGTCGCAGCAGCAGACGGAGGCGGCCGGCCCGCGCACCCGGGCCGGTCACCCCGGATTCGCGTGGCTCAGCGGGGCGGTGCGGGGATCTCCAGGTCGACCAGCGGGGCGTACTGCTGGCCGCCGTAGCTGTCGGAGTCGTGGATGTCGCCCTGGCGGACCGGCCGGGGCAGCGAGACCTTCACCGCCTGGGCGCGGTCGTGGTGGACGACCAGGACATCCCGCGGGTCGGCGCCGTACAGGTCGGCGAAGAGCTGCGGGGTGAGCACCCCGGAGGTGCGCAGCCGGTCGTAGCCGTCCTGGTCGTGGCACATGAAGTCGAAGGTGAGGACGAACGGGCCGGCGTTCTTGGAGCGGATCAGCGAGCACAGGTCGAGCAGCCGGGTCACGGGGTCACCTCTTCGTGGACGGTGCGGAACATCTCATGGGGCGTGCCGGGGAGCGCGACGTGGTTGAGCGTGAACTGGTACACCGGGCCGCGGTCGGTCTCCGGGGGCGAGAAGGGGAAGGCGATGGTGCTGGCCAGGCCCTCGTACTGCGGGATCGGCAGGTGCGAGCTGGTGTGGGTCACGAAGGTCGCGATCGCACTGGCGGTGGCCTGGGTGGGGGCGGTGACGGTGATCAGCACGCCCAGTTCGTGGGCGGGCTGTTCGCGGTCCGGGTCGCGCCCGCCCAGCACGGCGTCGCGGCCGTAGAGGCGGTAGTCGATGTCGATGTCGTCGGGGTTGACGCGGCCGGCGAAGACGTCGCGGATCTTCGCCCGGAAGTACTCCTGGGCCTTGGGCAACAGGCTCGGCAACTGCTCGATGACGACCCGGTCGCGGATGCCGCCGACGGCGATGCTCTGGTAACCGACCAGCCGGGAGCCCTCCAGCTTGACCGTGTAGGTGTCGCTGGGACGGTAGACGGCGCCGGCCACCCGCACCCGGCGCTCGTCCAGGGCGGTGTAGGTCGCGTCGGTGGTGTCCAGCACGCCGGAGGGCTCGGTGATCAGGTAGGGGTTGGCGTTCTCGTACAGGGTGTGGGCGGCTACCGAGTGCGGGGTCAGCCGGGCGCCCGGGTCCAGCGGTTCGACGTCGAAGTGGTCCTCGCGCAGGTGGACGAAGAGGCCGTCTGCGCTGGGCGGGATGGCACACGCGGCGCCGCACTCGACGGTCTTGGCCGCGTGCCAGGTCAGCCCCGGGTCGGCGCCCATCGCGTGGGGCAGCGCCGCGTACAGGGCGGTGTCGCTGGCCCGCCCGGCGAGGACCACGTCGGCGCCCTCGCTCAGCGCCCGCTGGATCGGCTCGACGCCCATCATGCCGACCACCTGACTGTCCGTCAGGGTCTCCAGGTCGATCGGCGGCGCCGGGTGCAGCGGGCGGATGCGGCCCTGGTCGTAGCGCTCGGTGAGGTAGTCGGGGTCCTGGTCGGCGTAGATGAGGGCGAGCTTGAAGGACAGGCCCTCCTGCCGCGCGATCTCGCGGGCGAGCTCGGCGACCTGGTCGACGCCGATGTCGCGTCCGCTGGTGCCGCAGGAGCCGATGACCAGCGGGACGCCGAGGGTGTCGCGGGCCTTCAGCAGCAGCCGCAGGTCGCGACCGACGGCTTGGCGGGAGAGTTTCGGCTGCCCGCTGCCCAGGTAGTAGGGGCCGCTGTCGGTGGAGCCCGCGTCGCAGGCGATGACGTGCGGGCGCAGGGCGACGCCCCGTTCCAGCGACTCGACGCGGAAGCCCGCGCCGAGGACGCCGGTGGGCGCCAGGATCCTGATCTCCATCTGGTGGGTCGCTTTCTGTGAGTTGTAAGCTATTTGCTATAGCACATGACCTGTAGAACGACCCGCGCACCGCCGCCACTCAGCGGACCGCTATCGGACCACGCGCTGGCGCTGCGGGCACTGCGGGCACTGCGGGCACCGCACGCGCCGCTTCAGACGTCCCAGCCGGCGAGGTCCGCGACGCCCGCGGCCGCGTGGGTACGGGCCAACTGCTCGGCGCGGTCGCCGTCATGCGCGCGCAGCGCGGCGAGGAGCTCGCGGTGCTGGCCGTAGCGCTGGATCGGCCCCGAGGCTCCGGCGGCGAGTTGGGCCACGGTGATCTCCAGCCGCTCGGAGCGGCTGAAGGCCCGGACCTGGTCCAGCGCGCGGGCCAGGTGGCTGTTGTCCGCCGCGGCCTCCACCAAGTCGTGGAAGTCCCGCAGCGCGGTGAAGACGCGCTCGACCTTGTCGGGGTTGAGCTGTCGGCCGACGTCGCGCTCGGCGCGCAGTGCCAAGCCCGCCGCGTCCGCGTCGTCGAGCAGTCGCTCCAGCCGGTCGAGTTGCTTGGCGGTGGCCTTCTGGGCGGCGAACCGGGCGGCCACTCCCTCCAGGGACGCCTCGATCAGCCCGCTCTCGCTTCGGGCCTGCGGGGAGACCGTGGCCACCCGCAGTGAGCGGGGCCCGGTGTGCTCGACCAACTGCTCCTGCTCGAGCCGGCGCAGGGCCTCGCGGACGGGGGTGGCGCTGACGCCGAGGCCGGCGGCCAGGCCCCGCTCGGTGATCTTCTCGCCCCACGGCAGGTCGCCCTGGATGATCGCCGCCCGCAGGGCTCGGTACGCCTGGTCGGCCAGTGTCTGGGAGCTGAGGGCTGGAAGCGTCATATGACCCATTTGTTGTCTGCTACAGCACACTTGTCAAACAGCACGTAGCACGGACGGAGCCACCGCCCGTCCGAGGTCGGCTTCGCGGTCGGCAGGGACCGGCTCGTCGGTGACGAGACTGGCGGCGGCGGGGGCCGGCGTGACCTGGACGGTGACGCCGTGGACGCGGCGGGTGCTGAGGGCCTGGAGGGAATGCGGTCCCACCTGGAGGGTGTAGAGATAGTGGTCGCCGAGGAAGGTCAGCTGGGTGACCTCGGCCTGCCAACCGGCGCCACCCGCGCCGGTTCGCGGCTCGCTGAGGATGAGCGCCTCGGGTCGAATCGCCGCGGTCGCGATGCCGGGCGCGGAACCGGCTTCGCCGTGGCAGGGGATGCCGCCCGGTAGCCCCGGGACCTCCAGCAGCACGGTGTCGGCGCCGGTCCGGCGGGCGGTGCCGGTCACGAAGTTGCAGCGGCCCAGGAAGTCGGCGACGAACCGGCTGCCGGGGCGGTGGTAGACCTCCTCGGGCGTGCCCGCACGAACGATGCGACCGCCGTTCATGACCAGGATCCGGTCGCTCATGGCGAGCGCCTCGGTCTGGTCGTGGGTGACGAAGACCGTGCTGATGCCGAGCTCGCGTTGCAGCTCGCCGAGCCATTCGCGGGCCCGTTCGCGCAGCTTGGCGTCCAGGTTGGAGAACGGCTCGTCGAGCAGCAGCGCGCTGGGCCGGTGGGCCAGCGCCCTGGCCAGCGCGACGCGTTGCTGCTGGCCGCCGGAGAGCTGGTGCGGGTGCGCGGCCGCACGGTGACCGAGTTCGACCAGGTCGAGGACCTCGCCGACGCGGCGGGTGATCTCGGCCTTGCCGACGCGGCGGATCTTCAGCGGGAAGCCCACGTTCTGTGCCACCGTCAGGTGCGGCCACAGCGCGTAGGACTGGAAGACCACGCCCAACTCCCGCTGCTCGGCCGGGAGATTGCGGCGCGCGGCGGCGTCGAAGAGCACCCGGTCGCCGTGCGCGATGGTGCCGGCGTCGGGGGTGTGGAAGCCGGCGATGGACATCAGGGTGGTGGTCTTGCCGCAGCCGCTGGGGCCGAGCAGGGTGACGAACTCGCCGTCGGGGACGGTGAAGTCGACCTGGTCCAGGACGCGGGCGGACCCGAAAGCCTGGGTCAGCCGGCGGACGGAGATCTCAGGCATGGCGGCCTCTCTCGCTCGTCTCGTTCATCTTGTCTGTCTTGCCTGTCTTACCTGTCTTGCGTGCCCTGCTTGCTGCACTCGTCTTGCGCAGGGTCCACCCGAGGCCGATCGCCAAGGCGCCGGCGACCAGCAGGACTTGGACCAGAGCCAGGGCGGCGACCGGCCCGGGGAGCCCCTTGGACCAGGTCTGGAGCATGGTGGTGCCGAGCAGTTCGGTGCCGGGCTTGGTCAGGAACACCACCGGGTCGTAGTCGCTGACCAGGGTGACGAACATCAGCACCAGAGCGCTGAGCAGCGCCGGGCGCAGCAACGGCAGCGTGATGCGGCGGGTGGTGGTCCACCAGCTCGCGCCCGAGCCGGCGGCGGCCCTGGCCAGTTCCGGGCTGATCCGGGCCAGCGCCGGGCTCAGGACGATGTAGGCGAGCGTCATGTTCCGCACGCACAGGGCGAGCAGCTCGCCCCAGAGGCTGTTGCGCAGCAGCGCGCCCGGCCAGTCGACGATCAGGAACAGCCAGAAGAAGCCGACGCCGAAGACGATGCCGGGGGTGGCGCGGGGGTAGACCAGCAGCGCGGGCAGGGTGCGGCGCAGCCGGAAGCGGGAGCGGTGGGCGACGACCGTGGCGAGCGCCACCAGCGCGACGGTGGCCACGCTGCCGACCACCGCGACCAGCAGGCTGTCGGTGATCGCGCGGTGCAGGGTGGGATCGGTCCAGATCTGGTGCCAGTTGGCGCCGGTCCACAGGTGCCAGGGCGCCACCAGCGTGGTCAGGTCGGTGACCGATGACATCAGGGCCAGGCCCAGCAGCGGGATCACGCAGGTCAGGGCCACGAAGCCGGCCATGCCCGCCGCCGCCGGGAGCCGCCAGCGGCCCAGGTCCAGGGGACGGGCCGGCGGGGCGGCCCGGGTGCCGGCGGTGTAGCGGGCGGCGTGCCGCAGCAGCCGGCCGCGGGTGATCAGGATGGCCGAGGCCACCACGAGCAGCAGGATCGCGCCGGCGGAGACGATCGGCGGGTCGGGGACGGCGCTGTTGGACCACGTGTCGTAGAGGTAGCTGGCGATGAAGCTGATGTGCGCCGGGCGGCCCAGGAAGAGCGGGATGCCCAGCACCTCGAGGCAGAGCGTGAAGATGAGCATCCCGCTGTCGAGCAGGGCGGTGCGCAGCATCGGCACGGTCACGGTGCGCAGGACGCGCGGCGTTCCGCCGCCGGAGGCGCGCACGGCGTCCTCCAGCGTGCCGTCCGCGCCCTCCAGCACCGCCTTGCAGGTCAGGTAGGCGATGGGGAGGGTGACCACCGCGCCGAGCACGGACATGCCGGGGAGCGAGGTGAGATTCCAGGCGGGCAGGTGCAGGGTCTTGGACCACAGCTGGGTCAGGTAACCGGCCGGTCCGTACAGCGACTCCCAGCCGACGATCAGTCCCAGCGGCGGAATAAGCAGCGGGGCCGACAGGGCCGGGCCCAGCCAGCGCCGGCCGGGCAGGTTGGTGCGGGTGACCAGGACGGCGAAGGTGGCGCCGAGCAGCACCGCGAGTGCGGTGGCGGTCAGCGCGAACAGGGCGGTGTTCAGGGCGGCCTGACGGAACGCCGGATCGGCGAAGAGCTTCCCGTAGGCGTCGACGCTGAACACGCCGCCGGGCAGGTAGTAGGGCTTGGAGCGCAGCGAGGTGACGACCAGGGGCGCGAGGGGGGCCAGGGTCAGCACGGCGACCGCGGCCCAGACCAGGTACTGGCCGGGTCCCTGAGGGAGGTGGCGGCGGCGCCGGTCGCGCGGGGCGACCGGGGCGGCGGCAAGCGGGTGCGAGTGCGGGTGCGAGTGCGGGTGCGGGTGCGGGTGCGGGGTCATGGCGGGGTCAGTGGCCCAGGGCCTTGTTCCAGCGGTCGGTGATGGCCTTCTGCTGGTCGACCACGTCCTGGGAGACCGGGACGAGGTAGGTGGTGTTGGCGGGCACGTGCTTGGCCAGATCGGTCAGATCCGCGGTGCAGCCGCTCGCGGACCGGAAGTCGTTCATCGAGGCCTCCATCCCGGCCGCGCACATCACCTGCTGGCCCTCGGCGCTGTAGAGGTAGTCCAGGAAGAGCTGGGCCGAGGCGGGCGACGCCGCGCCGGCGGTCTGCGTGATCAGCCGCGGCACCAGCGGGGTGGCGTCGCTCATGTACCCGTAGTCGGCCAGGCCCTTGTACTGCGGGACCACGGCCTGGGCCAGCCCGCTGGAGAGCCAGGCGACCGAGGCACCGCCCTGGGCCAGGTACTGCATGCCGTCCAGGCCCTCGTCCATGGTCCTGGTGTGCGGGCCGTAGGCGTCCAGCCGGCCGTAGGCGGTATCGGCGCCCAGGATGTGGGTCAGGCCGTAGACCGCCTCGTAGCCCAGCGGGTTGTTGGGCGAGTAGCTGACCAGCGGGAAGTGGGACGGGTCGTTCTTGACGCTCGCGGCCAACTGCGCGTAGCTGGTGGGGATCTGGCTCCCGGACAGCTCCTTGGTGTTCCAGGCGACCAGCACCGGGTCGGGCGACATCACGTACACGCCGTGGCCCTGGTCGGTGTAGCTCGGAAAGTTCGCCAGGCCCTGCGGGGTGACGCCGGCGAACAGGCCGTTCTGCTCGCCCTGCAGCACCTGGGCGATCGAGTCGGAGATCAGCAGGTCGGCGCTGCGGGCCTGCTGCGCGTGCTCGGACTGGTACTTGCTGTAGACCTGGTTGTCCGAGAGCTGCGAGTACGCCGGCTTGATCCACGGGTACGTCTTGGTGAAGTCGTCCAGCAGCGGCTGGATCACGGCCGTCGGCGCGTTGCCGTACATGATCAGCCCGGACTCGCCGTGCGACTTGGTGACCAGGTCGGCGACCGCCGCCGGAGCGGCGGGGGTGGCGGCGGCGGGCGGCTGCGCCGAGGTGGAGCTCTTCGAGCAGCCGGCCATGGCCGCGCCCAGGGCGAGGGCGGTGACCGCCAGGGCGGTGGCGGAGCGAGAGCGAGAGCGACGAGCGAGCATCATTGGCCTCTCTGAGCGGCAGCAAATTTGCTATAGCAGACTGCATGATGCGAGGCCCCAACGCGAGACCGGCCGGTTAAGGGAATCGAAAGGTGCCCCCTCCTAGCGTCGTGAACGTCGCTGGCCCGTGCCCCTGCGGACCAGCCCGCTCCTGGAGGTGGTTCTTCGTGGAACGCTTCGCCGCGTTCGTCATGCGGCATCGCGTGTGGGTCAGCCTGGCCTGGGTCGCGCTCACTGTCGTCGGGGTGCTGATCGCGCCCCAGGTCGCCGGCCGTCTCAAGAGCGGTACCACGGTCAACACGGCCAGTTACCACGCCAACACCGCGATCGCGAAGGAGTACGGCGGGGCCGGCGCCAACCCCAGCGTGCTGGTCGTCGACCTGCCGCGGGGCGCCACCGCCGACAGCCCCGCCGTGGCGGCCGGCCTCGCCGCCGCCGACCGGACCGCCACCGCCGTCCCCGGGGTGCGCGACCTGTCCTTCGCCAACACCGGTGACCGCGCCCTGGTCGGCGCCGGCGGGACCTCCACCCTGGTGATGGTCTACCCGCCCGAGCCCGGCATCGCGGTCGCCCCGCCGGTGCTGGACGCGATGAGCAACGCGATCACCCACGCGGTCCCCGGCACCACCGTGCACCAGACCGGCATCGAGCAGCTCAGCGCCGGCGGCACCAGCGGCGGGTCCAGCGTGCTGACCGAGCTGCTGGTCGGTGTGGGGCTCGCCCTGCTCGTGCTGGCCTGGGTGTTCGGCTCCGCCCTCGCCCTGCTGCCGCTGCTGTCCGCCATCATCTCCGTGCTGACCATGCAACTGGCCGTCTGGGGCCTGACCTACGCCACCAACATCGCCATCAACCCCTCGGTGCAGTTCATCGTCGCCCTGCTGGGCCTCGGCCTCTCGATCGACTACGCGCTGCTGCTGGTCAACCGCTGGCGCGAGGAGCGCGACCAAGGCGCCGACAACAGGCAGGCGGTGCTGCACTCGCTGCACAAGGCCGGGCACTCGGTGGCGTTCAGCGCGCTGATCGCCTCGCTGGGACTGTTCGCGCTGATGGTGGTCCCCGTCTCGTTCCTGCAAGGCGTCGGCCTGTCCGGCCTGTTCATCCCCTCCATCGCGGCGCTGGTGGCGCTGACCACCATCCCGCTGCTGCTGGTCACCGTCGGGCCGCGCCTGGACCGGATCCGGCTGCACCACCGCAGGAGCACCGCCTCCGACACCATGTGGACCCGCACCGCGCGCACCATCGTGGCCTGGCCCAAGACCGCGGCCCTGCTCGGCGCGGGCATCCTGGGCACCCTGTGCGCCTTCGGACTGACCATCAACATCGCCGCCCCGGCGTCCACTTCACTGGCCGCGAACGGCCCGGCGCAGCAGGGTCTGGTCGCGCTGCAGCACGACGGGTTCCCCACCGGCGTGTTGACCCCGGTCCCGATCGAACTCCCGGCCGGCACCGACCCCGCGAGCACCGCTGCGACCCTGCGGGCCGTACCGGACCTGCACGGCGTCCTGGTCGCGAACACCCCGGCCTGGCAGCACGCCGGCAGCTCGGTGATCATGGGCCTGCCCAACAGCGAGATCGGCACCGCCCACGCCGGCAGCGCGCTGGCGAACCTGCGCGCCGCGGCGCCGCACAACGCGATGATCGGCGGCGACCAGGTCCAGGCGAGCGATGTCGCCCACATCATGTCCTCCTGGTTCCCGCTCCTGCTGGGCCTGGTGGCCCTGCTGACCTTCGTGCTGCTGGCCCGGGGCATGCGCTCGCTGCTGCTGCCCGCCAAGGCCGTCGCCCTGAACGTGCTGTCGGTCGGCGCCGCGTACGGCGTGCTGGTGCTCGTCTGGCAGCTCGGCTGGGGCTCGAACGCCCTGTGGGGCATCCCGGCGACCGGATCGATCAGCCCGTTCGTGCCGATGCTGCTCTTCGGCTTCCTGTTCGGGGTGTCGATGGACTACGAGGTGTTCATCCTGTCCCGGATCCGCGAGGCCTTCGATCGCACCGGACGCACCAACGACGCCGTGGTCGAAGGCGTCTCCAGGACCGGACGGCTGGTCACCAGCGCCGCGCTGATCCTCTTCCTGGCGCTGATCTCGCTCTCCTCCTCGCCGGACGTGACGATCAAGATGATGGCCACCGGCATGGCGGCCGGCGTGCTGATCGACGCCCTGGTCGTGCGCACCCTGCTCACCCCGGCGCTGGTGGTGCTCTTCGGGCGCGCCAACTGGTACCTGCCCGGCTGGGCCGCCCGGCTGCTGCGGGTCGAGCCGAGCGCCCCGACGGCGGACCCGCAGCGCGAAGGCGCGGGGCACGAAGGCGCGGAGCACGAAAGCGGTGAGCACGACGGCGAGTACGAGCACGACGGCGCGATGAGCGCGGCGGGCACCCACCCGTCCGGGCAAGCTTGAGCCATGCGCATCCTGGTGATCGAAGACGACGAGGCCCTCGGGGCGTCCCTGACCTGGGGACTGCGGGCCGAGGGCTACGCCGTGCAGCTGTCGGCCGACGGCACCGAGGGGCTCTGGCAGGCGACCGAGCACGACTTCGACCTGATCATCCTCGACGTCATGCTCCCCGGCCTGGACGGCTACCAGATCTGCGCGCGGCTGCGCGAAGCCGGGAACTGGACGCCGATCCTGATGCTCACCGCCATGGACGCACCCCTCGACCAGGCCGAGGGACTGGACCTGGGCGCCGACGACTACCTGACCAAACCCTTCGTCTATCCGGTCCTGCTCGCCCACATCCGCTCGCTGCTGCGGCGCGGCGCGCCCCCGCGCCCGGCCCTGCTGCGGGCCGGCGAGCTGACGCTGGATCCGGCCACCCGGGTGGTCCGCCGCGCCGGCCGGGCGATCGCGCTGACGCCGGGTGAGCTCGCGGTGCTGGAGTACCTGCTGCGGGCCGAGG
The DNA here is from genome assembly GCF_029892155.1 of Kitasatospora sp. GAS204B. Taxonomy (GTDB): domain Bacteria; phylum Actinomycetota; class Actinomycetes; order Streptomycetales; family Streptomycetaceae; genus Kitasatospora. The sequence goes on from NZ_JARZAG010000022.1 coordinate 44,293, forward strand.
GTCGCGCCGTCTCCAAGAGCGAACTGCTGGAACACTGCTGGGACACCGCCTCGCAGGCCGACCCGGCCGTGGTCGAGGTCCGCGTGCACCACCTGCGCCGCAAGATCGACCAACCGTTCGCCACCCGCACCATCGAGACGGTCCGAGGATCGGGGTACCGCATTGACCCGCACCACGACCCGCAGCACGACCCGCAGCACGCCTAGCCGTTCGCTGCGGCTGCGGCTCACGCTGCTGGCGACGCTCGCCATCACCGTGACCGTCACGCTCGCCACGGCCGTCCTGGTCATCACGCTGGTCAGCTCGGTCCGGTCGAACGTGGTGACCACGCTGGACGCCTACGCGGACTCGGTCGGGCACTCCGCCGTCGACGGGCGCTGGCCGCAGCCGCTGCCGCCCTCCCCCGGCGACCGGACCGTGTGGGCCCAGGTGGTGAACCCGGACGGCACGGTGATCGCCGCCACCGCCAACGTCGCGGGCCAGCCCGCCCTCTACACACTGGCCCCCGGCAGCACCTCGCCCCACCCCGCACCCGGCGCGCCCGGCCACGGGGACGAACAGGTGATCGCCCAGCGCTACGTCATCGGCACGCAGCCGGTGGTCGTCTACGCCGGCGGCTCCACCGAACTGCTCGGCATCCTGACCAACGACATCCAGGGGCACCTGCTCTACGTCGTGCCGCTGGTCCTGCTCGGCTCGGTCGGCGTCTCCTGGCTGCTGATCGGCCGAACCCTGCGCCCGGTCGAACGGATCCGCGCCGAGGCCGCCGAGATCACCGGCAGCGACCTGCACCGGCGGATCCCCGAGCCGGACAGCGACGACGAGATCGGCCGCCTGGCCCGCACCCTGAACACCATGCTCGACCGCCTGGAGGCCTCCGCCGCCCGCCAGCGCCGCTTCGTCGCCGACGCCTCCCACGAACTGCGCACCCCCCTCGCGGCCGTGCGCACCTCGATGGAGGTCGGTCTCGCCCACCCGGACCTGGCCCCCTGGCCCGAACTGGCGAGCCGTACCGTGGCCGAGACCACCCGGCTGCAACGCCTGGTCGACGCACTCCTGTTGCTGGCCCGCTCCGACGACGACACCCTGTTGCGCCACCGCGAGCCGGTCGACCTCGCCGCGCTCGCCCGGACCGCGATCGACGCGGCGCCGGCGCGGGTCGCCGTCGAGCCGCACGCCACCGGCACGGTGCACGTCCTCGGCGACCCCGACCAGCTCACCCGGCTGATCCGCAACCTGCTCGACAACGCCGAGCGCCACGCCGACCAGCACATCGAGGTGACCGTGACCACGGACGGTCCGGCCACCGCCGTCCTCACCGTCGCCGACGACGGCCCGGGCATCGCGCCCGAGGACCGCGACCGCGTCTTCGACCGCTTCGTCCGCCTCCAGGCCGCCCGGACCCGCCACGCCGGAGAGGCCACCGGCACCGGGCTCGGACTGTCGATCGCCCGCGACATCGCCACCGCCCACGGCGGCACCATCAGCGTCGGCCCGACCACCACGAGCGGCGGCGGCCAGGCGGAACGCGGTGCGACGTTCACCGTCCGCCTGCCCGCCCTCTCCCCCGACGGCTCCGCAGGAATTGCCCGCTGACCAGGCCGAGCGGCTCAGCGCAGGGTGTTCCGGAGGTCGACGATCCGGTGCAGCGCCTGCTCGAACTCCCTTCGTGCCAGGTCGCCGCAGTCCAACGCGCTCGCCAACCCCTCGACCACCGCCTGTCCGTGCGACACGTCACGGGTCGCCTCCAGGATCAGGTCCATCCCGGCCCGGGCCGCCGTCACCGCGTTCTGCGCAGGGGTACCGAACGCGCTGATCGCGCCCGCGTTGATCGCGTCGGTGACGGTCACCCCCTCGAAGCGGTGCCGCCGGCGCAGCTCCCGGTGGATGATCCGCGGGGAGAAGGCCGCAGGAACGCCCGGGTCCAGGTTGGTGTAGATCGCCCAGCTGACCATGACCAGCTTGACTCCGGCGGCGATCGCCGAGGTGTACGGGTGCTCGTCGATGCTGCGCAGGTCGGCCAGCGGTGTGGTGAGGGTGACCGGTCCCAGGTCGGTGTTCTGCTGGGCGGTGGCCGGGCCCAGTCCCGGGAAGTGCTTGGCGGTGGCCGCGACGCCGACGGCCTGCTGCGCCCCGATGAAGGACCGGCCGCAGGTCGCCACCACCTCCGGGTCCGAGCTGAACGACCGTTGGAACTGGTCGTCGAAGTCGCCGGGCGTACGGAAGACATCCAGCACCGGCGCCAGGTTGAGGTTCACTCCGGCCCCGCGCAGCAGCAGCCCGGCGTCATGGCCGGCGCTCGCCGCGGTCGCCGCCGGGTCCGCGGACGCACCGATCTGCTTCGCCGAAAGCACCGGAGCTCCGGGCAACCGCCGCACCAGGCCGCCCTCCTGATCGGTCATCACCAGCAGCGGGGCATCCACCGGGCTGCTCCGGTTGGCGTCGTGCAGCTGCTGGACGGCGGCGGTGATCTGCGGCAGGCCGGTCACGTTCTCGCCGAAGAGGATGACCCCGCCGCACTCGCCGGCGGCGATCGCGTCGAGCAGGCTCTGCGGGACGGTGGGACCGGGATAGGAGAAGATCACTCGCTGTCCGGCGAGCTGACGTGGCGTCAGATGCCGCGCCGGGCGGGCGGTGGCGGCGCTCGCGGGCGTGGTCAGGCCCAGTCCGGCCGCGGCGGCGAGGCCGGCACCGGCGAGCAGTGTGCCACGGCGGGAGAGCTGGGTCCTCGAGCAGTCCATGACGTACCTCCGGTAGATTCCCCGAGCACCGGTCTACAGAAGCTGCTCACGCCTGCCGTGGAGCCACGCCCGGCTGTCCCCGATCGGCCTACGGTCCGTGACGGCGGGCCTCGCCGTCACGGACCGGGTCCCGTCCTAGCCGCGCGGGAGCTGCTGACCCAACACCGTCGGCAGACCCGTCCAGTCGCAGGAGACGAACGAGGCGTGCGCGGCCGCGAGTCGGGCCACCCGGGCGAGTGCGTCGGCCTGGCTCGGGGCGGTGTCGGAGAGCGTGGGGTTCACGTTCTGGGCGTCGGTCATGACCAGCAGGTAGTGGTTGGTGTCGTACCAGGAGGTGTCGATGCCCCCGTCGACGAAGGCGTGCGCGTCGCCGTCGAAGACGACGAACCACGGGCGCAGCGAGGTGTCGGGGTAGCGGGTGCGGGGGTCGCCGGCGGCGGCGCCGAGGACGGAGGGGAAGATCTGCGCCTGGTCGAGCGTGCCCGCCGCCTGGAGCGCGGCCAGGTGCTGGGCGTACTCGGTGTCGGTCCACAGGTGGTCGAAGGGGTTGTTCATCTCGAACGTCCCCGGGATCGCCTCCAGGATCACCTTCCCGGCCAGCGCCGAGCGCGTCGGCCAGTTCCCGGCGCGCGCCGCCGCGTCGAGCGTCGGGTAGCCGCCCAGCAGGTCGGCCGGGCGGTAGACGTCCGCGCCCAGGTGGGCCTGGACCAGCGCGTCCAGCTCGGTCGGGCCGAGGCCGATCGTGGCGTCGAATCCCGCCTTCATCTCCAGCTTGACCATGATCGGCGGGTGGCCGGGGTGGGCCGCGAGCCAGATCCGGATGTCGTCCAGGCAGCTGCCGAGGTCCTTGTTGGCGCCACCTTGGTAGAGGTCGGCGGTGGTGGTCGCGTCGACGCAGTTGTTCTTGTTGCCCAGCGGGTTGGAGTGACTGACCTTCCACTCGTGGGTGAAGGGATCCACCCAGGTGTCCAGCTCGATCAGCGAGGCCCCGGTGTCCAACGCGTTGGCCAGGAAGGGGAACTGGGTGGTGTCGTCGTAGGTGTTGTGGAGGCCGACCGAGGTGCCGGCGGCGAGCGAGAGGCCACCGGTGTCGGCGGCGAGGGACGACCCGGTGGCGAGTGGCAGTGCGAAGGCTACGGCGGCGAGCACGGTGGCCACGCGGCGAACCGGACGGGCGAGCGCAGGCAGGAAGGACATGGGACCTCCGGGAGCGGGGGTGGGCCTTCTGGCATGTACGCGGGAGAGGGTAGCGCGGGACGGTGGCGCCGACATGTCGCTGCGTCAAATAGCCGTGGCGAATCATGGTCGGTCAAGTCGTGGCCGCAGCAGCCGTGTTGCCGCGCGGCCGTCCCCCGACAGTCCCTACCGTTCCAGCACGCGGGAGAGGAAGCGCCGGGTCGACCCGTGGCGCGGGTCGGTGAGCACCTGCTCCGCGGTGCCCTGCTCGCGGATCACGCCGTCCTCGAGGAAGCAGACCTGGTCGGCGGCCTCCCGGGCGAAGCCCATCTCGTGGGTGGCCATCAGGATGGTCAGGCCCCGCTGCTTGAGGTCCGCGACCACGTCCAGCACCTCTCCCACCAGTTCGGGGTCGAGTGCCGAGGTGATCTCGTCGAAGAGGAGCAACTCCGGTTCGGTGGCCAGCGCGCGGGCGATCGCGGCACGCTGTTGCTGGCCGCCGGAGAGCCGGTCCGGGTAGTCGTGCGCCTTGTCGGCCAGTCCCAGCCGCGCCAGCAGCTCCCGCGCCGACTCCTCGGCCTGCTTGCGCGGCACCTTGTGCACCTGGCGCGGCGCGAGGGTGATGTTGTCCAGCACGCTCAGGTGCGGGAACAGGTTGTAGGCCTGGAAGACTATGCCGATCCGCCGGCGGGCGACGTTCGCGTCCAGGCGGGGATCGGTCAGCTCGGTCGCGCCCAGGTGGACGGTGCCGTCGTCGACCACGTCCAGCAGGTCCACGCAGCGCAGCAGCGTCGACTTGCCGGAGCCGGAACCGCCGATCAGGCAGACCACCTGGTGCTCGGCGACGTCCAGGTCGATCGAGCGCAGGACCAGCCGTGAACCATGGCTCTTGCGCAGGCCGCGAATCCGCAGCAACGGCTCGCTCATGCTCCCGCCTCCGCCCAGGTGCGCTGCGCCGCACGGCGCTGCAGTCGATCGGCGTACCTGGTCAGCGGGATGGTCACCGCGATGAACAGGAGCGCCGCCCCCAGGTAGGGGGTGTAGTTGAACGCGAAGTCCGCCTTGATCTGCGCGACCCGCAGCGCCTCCAGCGGCCCGAGCACGGCGACCAGCGCGGTGTCCTTCTGCAGCGCGATGAAGTCGTTGAGCAGCGGCGGCAGCACGTTGCGCACCGCCTGCGGCAGGATCACCCGCCGCAGGGTCTGCGCCTCGCTCAGGCCGAGCGCCCGCGCGGCGTTGCGCTGCGCGGGGTGCACCGAGTTCAGCCCGGCCCGCAGCACCTCGCCGACGTAGGCGCCGTAGGAGAGCACCAGCGCGATCACCCCGAGGACCCACGGCTGGGTGGGGGTGCCCTGCAACTGGAGCGCCGGGAGTCCGAAGCCGACCAGGAAGACCAGCAGCAGGGTCGGCACCCCGCGGAACACGTCGACGTACAGGGTGGCGGCCAGCCGCACGGGTTGCAGGCCCGGCGCGCGGGTCACCCGCACCAGCGCGACCAGCAGGCCCAGGGCCAGGATCAGCACCTCGGCGATCAGGAACATCTGGATGTTGAGCAGGAAGCCGCTCAGGATCGCGGGAAGCGTCCTGCGGAACTCCGCGCCGTCCAGGAAGAGGCTGTGCACCCGGTCCCAGCCCGGCGAGGCGACCGCGGCCGCCCCCACCGCCAGCAGGAAGGCCAGGGTGCAGAGGGTCGCGATCCAGCTGTTGCGCCGCTTGCGGGTCCGGCGGAACCGCTCGCGCTCCTGCTGCAGGGGGCTGGGGCGGTACTCCTGCCCCGGTGACGCCTGCCCGGACGGCTGGGCCGGCTGGTTCAGCTCGGCGGTGGGCTGCTGCTCCACTGTTCGACCCGCGCTTACTTGAGCTCGGGGGCGTTGGCCGAGGCCGACAGCCACTGGGAGGTGATCCGGTCGAGCGTGCCGTCGGCCTTGAGCCCGGCGAGCGCCTGGTTCACGCAGGAGGTCAACCCGCTGCCCTTGTGCAGCAGCAGGCCGAACTGCTCCGGCGTGCCGCCGTCGTAGCCGAACTGGCCGACGATCTTTCCGTTGTCCAGCTCCGAGCCCGCCAGGTAGAAGACGGTCGGCAGGTCGGTCACCACCACGTCGATCTGACCGTTCTTCAGCGCGTTGACCTCGTCGTTGGTGGTGTTGAAGACGCTCGGCTGCTGGGTGGGCTTGATCTGGTCGAGTACCGCCTGGTAGCTGGTGGTGGCCACCTGGACGCCGATCCTGGCGTCCTTGAGCGCGGCCAGCGAACCGGCCCCCGCGTACTTGGACTTGTCCAGAACCAGCACGGCCTGACTGGCCGTGTAGTAACTGGTGGAGAAGTCCACCGCCTTGGCTCGCTCCGGAGTGCTCGAGATCTCGTTGATGTCGAAGTCGAAATCCTTCGCCCCGGGGGCATAGGAATTGTCGAACGGTTCGACCGCCCACTTGACCTGACTCTGGGTGAAGCCGAGCTTGGCGGCCACCGCATAGGCCACCGCGCTCTCGAAGCCCTTGCCGTCGGCCGGGGCGTTGCTGTCGAACCACGGCGCGTAGGCCGGGGAATCGGTGGCGACGGTCAGTTGGCCCTGCTTGAACAGGTTCGGACTGCTCGGCGAGCAGGCGGCGGCACCGGAGGCGGCGGACGAGGCCGTGGCCTGCGGCTGGGGTGCGCAGGCGGCGGCCGTCAGCACGACGGCGGCCCCCAGCGAGACGGCAACGGCCTTACGGGCACGGGACATGGGAGATTCCTTGCAGAGATGTCCAGAACGGACGGTGCGGAGAGAGGGGCTGGGACGGTGCACTCGGCAACGCGGATCAGCAACACAGATCAGCGGCGCAACGCACGTGGTCGACATGGCGGCGGCGTACCAGCGGGAGGGTTCCGGACATGCGCTTCAGCATTCCGGGCGGCGCGACGCGCTGTCAATTGAGGTGATTACCGTTCGGTAACGCCCGGACAACATGTCAGCTGGTGAGATGAAAGACCCGATCACCTTCGCGCAGGCCGAACATTTCGGCCGCCGAGCCACCGCGTACGACCAGTTCGGCGAATCCGAGGCCCGAACTCCCCGTGGTGATCCCCGGTTCGCCGTACGGGACATCGGGCAACCGGTCGTAACAGCGCACCCGGACACTGCCGCCGTCGCGGCCACTGCGGACCGGCAGACCGGCCACCTCCTGGTAGCCGGGGATGGCGGCGGCGGGCCGGTCGAGCTTGCAGTTCCCGAAGTTGTCCACCACGGCGACCCGCACCGCACCGGCCTCCCCCGCCTCCTGACCGGGTGTCACCAGCGCGTGCGGCCGCGCGGGGACCGGGCGGCCGTCCACCAGCCAGCGGGCCAGCAGCGGCACGTACCAGAGGCTGCGGAACTGGGTCCGCGCGATCTCCTCGACCTCGGCCGGCGCCAGCTCGGCCCACTGGGCGGCGGCGGCCTCCAACACCTCGCGCACGTCGGTGACATGAACCTCCGTCAGCCCCAGGAAGGTCGACAGGGGCGCCAGCACCCTGGGGTTCAGGGTGCTGATCACCAGGTGCTCCCGGTGGCGGAAGTAGCAGAACGGCGCTCCGTTGGGCCAGTGGCCGTCCCGCGGCGCGATGTTGACCAGCACGACGGCCGGGTGCGTCGGTCCGCCGACCAGGTCGGTGGCGCGCAGCAGGTCGAGCAGCGTGAGCGCGGCCACGCCTTCCGGGTCCGGCCCGGCCAGCGGGAGGACGCTCGGCGTGGCACCGAACAGGGCGGCGATCCTGGCGGACTGCCGGGCCAGCGCGTTCGGGTCGGCACAGTCGGTGAGGGAGATGACCGGTGGCTGGGTCATGGCGGGGGTTCTCCTGCGGTATCGAGACAAGGTATCGGGACAACAAAAAACGGACCCTCCGTTTCCGGAGGGTCCGTCGCGTCCTGCGCGCACACGGCTTCGCTAGCGAAGCGCCTCCGAAGTTCGGGGCATCATTCGCATCATGGCGAGTGCGGTGGTGTGCAGCATGGGGCGGACTCTAACACCACGCGGGGCCGCATCCACCACCCCGACCAGCATGCGGACCGCGCTGCGGTCGTCACACGATGGACAGGATGGAAGCGTCAGTCTGCCGCGAGCCGGGCCGGCGACTGCTCGCCCAGCGCCAGGGCGGTGTGGATGGGCCCCTCGGTGCGGGCGAGCGGCCGGCCGGTGCCGCCCCAGCGGACGGCGATGATCTCGGCGGCGATGGAGACGGCCGTCTCCTGCGGGGTGCGGGCGCCGAGATCGAGCCCGGCCGGGGCGGACAGTCGCGCCAACTCGACGTCGTTCAGCCCGACTTCGCGTAGCCGGGCGAGCCGGTCGCGGTGCGTGCGACGCGAGCCCAGCGCGCCGACATAGGCGAGCTGGGGCAGGCGCAGGGCGCAGCTCAGCAGCGGGACGTCGAACTTGGGGTCATGGGTCAGCACGGCGACCACCGTCCGGTCGTCGATCCGCCCAGCTTCGGCCGCCTCGGCCAGGTACTCGTGCGGCCAGCGCACCACCACCTCGTGCGCGTGCGGGAACCGGGCGGCGGTGGCGAAGACCGAGCGCGCGTCGCACACCGTGACCCGGTAGCCCAGGAATGCGCCGAGTTCGGCGAAGGCGGCGGCGAAGTCGATGGCGCCGAACACCAGCAGGCGGGGCGGCGGGACGAACGAGCAGACGAAGACGGCCAGTCGGTCGGAATCGGCCGACGCGTCGCCGTCCACGCAGCGGCCCGCCAGGTCGTACTCGCGCAGCGCGGTCGTGCCGTGGTCGAGCAGGCCCCGGACATCGATGGTCACCGCGCGGTCGAGTGCGGTCGAGCCCAACGTGCCCGCGTCGCGGTCGGGCCAGACCACCAGCCTGCTGCCGATCGCGCCCGGCCCGGCGTCCGGACCGGTCACCACGGTGGCCACCGCGACAGCCTGACGATCCGTCAATGAGCGCATCAGGTCGGGCAGTTCGGGGAAGGTGCGACGGGACACCGGCTCGACGAAGACCTGGATGGTGCCGCCGCAGGTCAGCCCCACCTCGAAGGCGTCGTCGTCACTCACCCCGTAGGTCCGCAACACCGGGCGTCCCGAGACGCGCGCGGCGCTCGCCTCCTCGTACACCGCGCCCTCGACGCAGCCGCCCGACACGCTGCCGACCACGGTGCCGGCGGCGGACACCGCCATGGCGGCACCGGGCCGGCGCGGCGCGCTGCGGAAGGTGCGGACCACGGTGCCGAGCGCGAAGGTCTCACCCGCCAGGTACCACGGGTACACCTCGTCGAGGATGTCGCGCACCTGGTCCCCCTCACGGCCGGGGTCGGTGGCAGCAGCGGGCCCGGCGCAACCCGAGCGCGAGGCCGAGCAGGGCCAGTGCGGCGAGGGCGACCGGAGCCAGGCGCCTGGCCACCGGCCCACGGGCCAGCGCGAGCAGGTCGAGCGGCTCGTTCTCGGCCGGGGCGGCGGTCGGCAACGGCGCCGGCGCTACAAGTGGTGCGGGGGCTTCGGGTGCTGCTTCGGGCGCTGCAGCGGCTTCGGGTGCTACGGCTGCGGCTGCGGGCTCAGGCTCACGCTCGGTGGCCAGGCGTGCCTCCAGGCAGTCCACGAACCGGGCCAGCAGCTTGCCGCTGATCTCCGTCATGACGCCTTTGCCGAACTGGGCCACCTTCCCCGTGACGCTGAGGTTGGTCTCCACCGTCACCCGGGTGCCGTCGCCGTCCGGCACGAGCCGCGCGGTGATGTGCGCGTCGGCGTTGCCCTGGCCGTGGGTGTCACGTCCGGTGGCCTTGAGCCGGACGGTGCGGGTCGCCTCGTCCCGCTCCTCGAACGAGGCGGTGCCCCGGTACTGGACGGTGACCGCGCCCACCCTGATCTTGACCGTCCCGTGGAACACGTCGCCGTCGACCTCGGTGAGCTGGGCCCCCGGCATACAGGGGGCCAGCCGCTCGACGTCGGTGAAGAGCTCCCAGGCCGGTTCCATCGGCAGGCTCACCCGGAACTCGTTGCTGAACTCCATGCGGACGAGCCTCCTTGCCCGGAGCGACCCCCCTCGTGCAACGGTTCGCCGCAGCCCCGCCATTCCCGCGCGGCCACGCGCCGGTCAGCTCCACAGGCTCACCCGCACCGTGGGCCGGTAGTGCCCGACCGGCACCCCGGTGTCCCGGGCCAGCAGGCTCTGCACGGCAATCGGGGTGGTCACGAAGCGGCACAGCGCGGAGGCGGTCGGCGAGCGCCGCTCACCGGGCAGCGCGCTGGCCCGCAGCACGCCGTTGATCGGTGTACCGGGGACGGCGACCACGGTGAGCGATCCGTGGCGCAGTTCGTCGCGGACCAGGTGCAGCAGGGCGACGGACAGCCCTCCCCCGGCCACCGCCGCGCCCAGTGCCGCGCTGGTGCTGGGGAAGACGGACGCGTCGGCCTCGCCGACGCCGTGCCGGGTGAGGAAAGCGCCGCCGGGCGTGCCCGGATCGAGCCCGCCCGGGCCGAGCAGCCAGTGCGCCTTCGGCAGGCGGCCGACCGGCAGGTGCAGCCGACCGCCGGCCAGCCGGTCGAGACCGGAGCCGGCGCAGTTCCTCGCCGCGACCACGACGAGCTGGAAGCGCAGGAACGGGATGTGCTCGAAGGTGTCCGGGCCGGGCGGGCCGGCGCTCCCGCTCTGGTCGGCGCCCGCGAGGCCGACCACCACGTCGGCTCGCCGGTCCAGCAGCAGTTCGGCCAGCGCGCTGGACGGCACCGTCAGCGTGGTGGTCTCGACGTCCGGGTGCCGGCGCACGAAGGCCTCCAGCAGCGGCGGGGCGATCTGCTCGGCGAGTTGCTCAGTGGTGGCCAGCCGCAGGTAGCCGCCCTCCGTGCCGGCCGCCCGGACCTGCCGGCGGGTCTCCTCGGCCAGCCCCACGATCTCCGCCGCGCCCGCCGCCAGCCGCCGCCCGCCCGGGGTCAGCGCGATGCCGCCCCCCGCCCGGACGAAGAGCCGGTCGCCGAACTCCCGGCGCAGCGCCGCGATCGCGCCCGACACGGCGGGCTCGCTGACCCGCAGCGAGATCGCCGCCGCCTTGACCGAGCCGAGCCGGGCCACCGCCAGGAACGCCCTGAGCTGGGTGAGCGTCATCGCCGCCTCCCGTCGTCCGCCCCCTCGTCTACAGCCCCCGTCGTCCGAGCCTCCCGTCGTCCGCTGCTCCACGTCGTCCGCCGCCTCGCACCGTCCGCAGCGGATTTCCGCCCTGAGGATGTCAGCCGTGGCGGGCTCTTAACCATTCCCCTAAGTCGGCTTTGACCTGGGCGGTTGCCGGGGTCACCGTGCAGGCGTGCGGCAGTGCGGCCGCGCGCGGCCCGTGATCGTCAGGAGGCCACCGTGCAGGTTCCCGCGTCATTCGAATACCGGCGGGCCCAGAGCGTGCCGGACGCCCTCGCGCTGCTGGAGCGGTTCGGGGAGGACGCCCGGGTCATCGCGGGCGGGCACAGCCTGCTGCCGATGATGAAGCTGCGGCTGGCCCGTCCGGAGTTCCTGGTCGACATCAACGACCTGCACGAGCTGGACTATCTGCGGCAGGAGGGCGCCGAGTTGTGCATCGGGGCGCTCACCCGCCACCGTGGCCTGCTGGAGTCCGAGCTGGTCGGCCGGCTCTTCCCGATCTTCCACGACGCCGAGCGGGTGATCGCCGACCCGCCGGTGCGCAACCGGGGCACCATCGGCGGCTCGCTCTGCCAGGCCGACCCGGCCGAGGACCTCTCCGCCGTCTGCACGGCCGTGCGTGCGGTGGCCGTGGTGCTCGGTGCCGGTGGACGGCGTTCGGTGCCGATGGCGGACTTCTACCGGGGACCGTACGAGACGGATGTGGGCGCCGGCGAGATGCTGGGCGAGATCCGGGTGCCGATCCTGCCGGACTCCGGCAGCGCCTATCAGAAGGTCGAACGGAAGACCGGGGACTGGGCGATCGCGGCCTGTGGCGCCGCCCTGTCGCTGGCGGACGGGCGGATCGCCTCGGCCGGGATCGGGCTGGCGGCGGTCGGCGTCTCGGCCGCCGGGTACCGGCGGGCCGAGCAGGCGCTGGTCGGCCGGGAGCCGTCCGAGGAGGTCTTCGCCGAGGCCGGTCGGTTGGCCGCCGAGGACTGCGAGCCGGTGACCGACACCCGCGGCACCGCCGCGTACAAGCGCCACCTGGCCGGCGAACTCACCGAACGCGCCCTGCGCCTGGCCGTCGAGCGGGCCCTGCGGCCCGCCGCCGCGGCCTGACCGAGCCGGAAGGACGGCTGACGATGCAGGTCACCATCAATGTCAACGGCGAGGACCACACCGCCGACGTGGAGCCCCGGCACCTGCTGGTCCGCTTCCTGCGCGACGACCTCGGCCTCACCGGCACCCACTGGGGCTGCGACACCAGCAACTGCGGCACCTGCGTGGTGCTGCTCGACGGCGAGCCGGTGAAGAGCTGCACGATGCTGGCCGTCATGGCGGCCGGGCACCAGGTGCGCACCGTGGAGGGACTGGAGACCGCCGACGGGCTCGACCCGGTCCAGCAGGGGTTCATCGAGCAGCACGGGCTGCAGTGCGGCTTCTGCACGCCGGGCATGATGCTCACCGCCCGTGCGCTGCTGGACCGCGATCCCGATCCCTCCGAGCAGCAGATCCGGGAGGCGATCTCCGGCCAGCTCTGCCGGTGCACCGGCTACCTGAACATCGTCCGCGCGGTCCAGTGGGCCGCGCACCACCCGGCGGCGGCCGCCGCTGCCACCGCCCCGAGCGCCGGGAGCACGCCATGACCGCTGTGGAAGAGCCGGTCGTCGAGGAGCGTCCGATCGGCTACGGGCGGCTCAAGCGCAAGGAGGACCCGCGCTTCGTCCGCGGCAAGGGCCACTACGTGGACGACGTCCAGCTGCCCGGCATGCTGCACGGCGCCGTGCTGCGCAGCCCGCTGGCGCACGCCCGGATCGTGTCGATCGACACCTCGGCGGCCGAGGCGCACCCCAAGGTCCGCGCGGTGATCACCGGCGAGGCGCTGGCCGGCCTGGGCCTGGCCTGGATGCCGACGCTGTCCATGGACACCCAGGCCGTGCTGGCCACCGACAAGGTGCGCTTCCAGGGCCAGGAGGTGGCGTTCGTGGTGGCCGACGACCACTACGCGGCCCGCGACGCGATCGAGCTGATCGACGTCGAGTACGAGCCGCTGCCCCCGGTGATCAACGCGCGGCACGCGCTGGACGCGGACGCCCCGGTGATCCGGGATGACCAGGAGGGCCGCACCGACAACCACGTCTTCGACTGGGAGGCGGGCGACAAGGCCTCCACCGACGCGGTGTTCGCGGACGCCGACGTGGTGGTCGCCCAGGACATGCTCTACCCGCGGGTGCACCCCGCCCCGCTGGAGACCTGCGGCTGCGTGGCCGACATGGACCCGGTCGACGGCAAGCTCACCCTGTGGGCCACCACCCAGGCGCCGCACGCCCACCGCACCCTCTACGCGATGGTCGCGGGCCTGCCGGAACACAAGATCCGGGTGATCTCCCCGGACATCGGCGGCGGCTTCGGCAACAAGGTCGGCATCTACCCCGGCTACGTCTGCGCGATCGTGGGCTCGATCCTCACCCACAAGCCGGTGAAGTGGGTCGAGGACCGCTCCGAGAACCTGATGAGCACCTCCTTCGCCCGCGACTACCACATGCACGGCGAGATCGCCGCGACCCGCGAGGGCCGGATCCGCGCCGTCCGGGTCAAGGTGCTCGCCGACCACGGCGCGTTCAACGCGACCGCCCAGCCCACCAAGTACCCGGCCGGCTTCTTCCACGTCTTCACCGGCTCCTACGACATCGAGGCCGCGCACTGCGCGGTCACCGGCGTCTACACCAACAAGGCACCCGGCGGGGTCGCCTACGCCTGCTCGTTCCGGGTCACCGAGGCGGTGTACCTGATCGAGCGGCTGGTCGACTGCCTGGCGGACGAACTGCACACGGACCCGGCCGAGTTGCGGATGAAGAACCTGCTGCGCCCCGAGCAGTTCCCGTATCCCAGCAAGACCGGCTGGGAGTACGACTCCGGCGACTACCCGGCCACCCTGCGCAAGACGCTGGAGCTGGCCGGCTACGACGCGCTCCGCCGCGAGCAGGCCGAACGGCGCGCGCGCGGCGAACTCATGGGCATCGGCCTGTCGTTCTTCACCGAGACGGTGGGCGCCGGCCCGCGCAAGGACATGGACATCCTGGGCCTGGGCATGGCCGACGGCTGCGAACTGCGGGTCCACCCGACCGGAAAGGCGGTGGTGCGGCTCAGCGTGCAGACCCAGGGCCAGGGCCACGAGACCACCTTCGCCCAGATCGTCGCCGAGGAGTTGGGCATCCCGCCGGAGGACATCGACGTGGTGCACGGCGACACCGACCAGACGCCGTTCGGGCTCGGCACCTACGGCAGCCGCTCGACCCCGGTCTCCGGCGCGGCGGCGGCGATGGTGGCCCGCAAGGTCCGGGACAAGGCGCGGATCATCGCCGGTGCCATGCTGGAGGTGTCCACCGAGGACCTCGAGTGGGAGAAGGGCCGCTGGTTCGTCAAGGGCGACCCCACCGCGAGCCGGACGATCCAGGAGATCGCCCTCGCGGCGCACGGTTCGCTGGAGCTGCCCGACGGCGTGGAGGGCCACCTGGAGGCCACCACGGTCTACAACCCGCCCAACCTCACCTTCCCGTACGGCGCTTACCTGTGCGTGGTGGACGTCGACCCGGGCACCGGCGCGGTGACGGTGCGCCGCTTCGTCGCGGTCGACGACTGCGGCACCCGGATCAACCCGATGATCATCGAAGGCCAGGTGCACGGCGGGCTCGCCGACGGCGTCGGCATGGCGCTGACCGAGATCATCAGCTTCGACGAGGACGGCAACTGCCTGTCCGGGTCCTTCATGGACTACCTGGTGCCCACCGCGCTGGAGGTGCCCGCCTGGGAGCTGGACCACACCGTCACGCCCTCTCCGCACCACCCGATCGGGGCCAAGGGGGTCGGCGAGTCGGCCACCGTCGGCTCACCCCCCGCCATCGTCAACGCGGTGCTGGACGCGATCGGCGTGCGGCACGCCGACATGCCGCTCACTCCCGGGCGGGTCTGGCTGGCGATGCACGGAGGCGTGGAGGCGCCGCAGTGAGTACCGACACGGTCCTGGAGCAGCGGATGGCCGAACTGACGGATCGTCAGGTCCCGTTCGTCAAGGCCACCGTGGTCCGGGCGCTGCACCCGACCAGCGCGCACCCGGGGGACATCGCGCTGGTGCTGGAGGACGGCCGGATCGAAGGGTTCGTCGGCGGCGTCTGCGCCGAGGCCACCGTCCGCCTCCAGGCGCTGCGGCTGCTGAGCAGCGGGGAGTCGCTGCTGTTGCGGATCTCCCCCGACGCCCCGGCGCAGCCCGAGGCCGCGCCGCCGGACGACACGGAGGGCACCGAGGGCACGCTGCTGGTGGCCAACCCCTGCCTGTCTCGGACGTCCGGGGGCACCGCCACTGGTTCTGCTCGACCGGCTGCCGCGACCGCTTCGAAGCCCGGACCGCCGAAGGCTCTCAGCCTGCGGAGCAGCCATGACCGAGGCCGGCGCCGGGGCTGCAACCGGGACGGACCCGCAGGCGCAGGCGGCTCGGGCGGCCGTGCTCCGCGCCGCACCGGACCCGCGGACGCTGCGCGCCGCCCTGGACTCCCTCGGCTACCTCACCGACACGGGTCTGACCACCGCGCTCTACCTCGCGCTGCGGCTGCCCCAACCCCTGCTGCTGGAGGGCGAACCGGGCGTCGGCAAGACCGAGGCCGCCCGGGCGCTGGCCGGTGTGCTCGACAGCCCGCTGATCCGACTCCAGTGCTACGACGGGCTGGACGCGGCCGAGGCGCTGTACGAGTGGAACTATCCGCGCCAGTTGCTCAGCATCCGGCTCGCCGAGAGCCGCGGCATCACGCTCTCGGAGGCCGACCTCTTCTCCGACGCCTTCCTGCTGCGCCGCCCCGTGCTCGCCGCGTTGACGCACCCGGGTCCGACCCCCGCCGTGCTGCTGATCGACGAGATCGACCGGGCCGACGACGACTTCGAGGCCTTCCTGCTGGAGGTGCTGGCCGAGGCCAGCGTCACCATCCCGGAGCTCGGCACGGTGCGGGCCACCGTCGCTCCGGTCGTCGTCCTCACCTCCAACCGGACCCGCGACCTGCACGACGCGCTGAAGCGGCGCTGCCTCTACCACTGGATCGACTACCCCGACACGGACCGGGTCGTCGAGATCGTCCGGCGCCGCGTCCCCAGCACCACCGCCTCGCTCGCGGCCGAGGTCGCCGGCGCCGTGCGGCGGCTGCGCACCCTGGAGATCCAGAAGCCCCCCGGCATCGCGGAGAGCATCGACTGGGTCAGCGCGCTCACCCTGCTCGGTGTGGAGCAACTCGACGCCGAGGCGGCGGACCAGACCCTCGGGGTCCTGGTCAAGTACCGCGAGGACCACGAGCTGGTCCGCGAGCGCGGCCTGGCCTGGCTGGCCGGCACCTCCGATGACTGAACACTCGGGCGTCCCGCCCTCCGTCGACTGGCCCGCGTTCGCCGCCCGGTTCGGCGCGGCCCTGCACCGCGCGGGCGTGCCGACCACGCCCGAGCGCGCGGCCCGCTTCCTGGACGCCCTGCGCCTGCTGCCCCCCGTGGACCGGGCGGCGCTCTACTGGGCGGCCCGACTGGCCTTCGTCACCGCGCACGAGCAGATCGACCCGTTCAACCAGGTCTTCACCGTGCTCTTCGGCGGGCAGCGCGATCCGGCCGACTCCCGGGGCTCCCCCGACAACCCGCCGCTGCCCGGCTTCGAACCCGCGCCGGGCGGACCGGCACCGGCCGCAGGGCCGCCAGCCACCCAGCGGTCGGCCCGGCCGCTGCCGAGCGGCCCGCCGCACCCCGATCCGGCCGACGAACCGTCCGAGCAGCCGACCGGCACCGGCGAGCAGCGGCTGGTCGGCAGCACCGCGGAGGTCCTCGCCCAGCAGGACTTCGGCACCTTCGGACCTGGTGAACTGGCAGAACTGGACCGGGTGTTGGCCAAACTGGTGATCAGCCTGCCGAGGCGCCGCAGCCGGCGCCGGCAGGCCGATCGGGGCGGCCGCCACATCGACCTGCGCCGAAGTCTGCGGAGCAGCCGGCGCACCGGCGGCGAGACCGTCCGGCTGGCCCGCTCGCGCGGGCGCCTGCGCCATCGTCGGCTGGTGCTGCTGTGCGACATCTCGGGCTCCATGGAGCCGTACACCCGCGCCTACCTGCGGATCTTCTCCCGGCTCTGCTCCCGCCCCGGAACCCCGGTGTCCGCCGAGATCTTCGTCTTCGCCACCCGGCTCACCCGCCTGACGCCCGTGCTGCGGCACACCGCCCCGGACACCGCGCTGCGCCGGGCCGGCCGGGCCGCCCCCGACTGGTCCGGCGGCACCCTGATCGGCCGCGCGCTCGGCGAGTTCACCGACCGCTTCGGACGCCGCGGCATGGCCCGCGGCGCGGTCGTGGTGATCTTCTCCGACGGCTGGGAGGGCGAGGACCCGGCGGCGGTGGGCCGGCAGACGGCCCGGCTCAGCCGGCTCGCACACCGGATCATCTGGGTCAACCCCCGCAAGGCCGCCCCTGGTTACGCCCCGCTCGCCGGCGGGATCGCGGCAGCGCTGCCGCACTGCGACGCCTTCGTGAGCGGGCACAGCCTGGCGGCGCTGCCGGAGGTCTTCGAGGCGATCGCCGGGACGGCTGCCCGGCAGCCGACACACCGGGGCCCGCTCCCGCCGCGGTAGCGGCGATGCCTTCGTACGTCTCAAGCCTGTGCTGGACGAGCGGCACGGCGAGCGGGCCGCCGCGTCCGTCCAGGTCCGAAACCGGAAATGCGAGGTAACGGGGCATTCCGCTGGCACCATCAACCGAGAGTCAGGCACCGGACGCGGCGCTGAGGAGGCGACCTGATGTCATCGGACGAGTCGGCGGGAGATCCTGCGGCGGCTCTCCCCCCGGACCCCTTCGCCGCGCTGCGGACCAAGGGCTACCTGGTGCTCCTGGTGCTGGCGGCGGTACTCGGCGTCATCCTCTCGGCCGGCGCCTACGGCTTCCTCCAGGCCGTGGACCAGCTGCAGAAGGCGCTCTACACCGACCTCCCCAGGGGCCTGGGGTTCCACGGGGCACCCCCCTGGTGGCCGCTGCCGCTGCTCGCGGTGGCGGGGTTGCTGGTCGCGCTGACCGTCCAGTACCTGCCCGGCAACGGCGGCCACCAGCCGGCCGAAGGACTCCATACCAGCGGTACCGCGGCGGCGGCCGAACTCCCCGGCATCCTGCTCGCGGCGCTGGCCTCGCTGGGCTTCGGTGCGGTGATCGGGCCCGAGGCACCGCTGATCGCGCTCGGCGGCGGCCTGGCCGTGTACGCCATCCGCCTGATCAGGCCCGGCATGGACGCCAGGACCCAGGCCGTGGTGGGTGCGGCGGGCAGCTTCGCCGCGATCAGCGCGCTGCTGGGCTCGCCGCTGCTCGGGGCCTTCCTGCTGATGGAGGCGTCCGGGCTCGGCGGTCCGATGATGGGGGTCGTCCTGCTGCCCGGCCTGCTCGCATCCGGGAGCGGGGCGCTCATCTTCATCGGCCTCGGTTCCTGGACCGGGGTCGGCGCCGGCAGCCTGTCGATCCCCAGCCTGCCCTCGGTACAGCACCCCAACGTCGCCCAGTTCGGCTGGGCGCTGGCGATCGGCGTGGCGGCGGCGCTCGCCGGCATGGCCGTCCGACGACTCGCGCTCCTCGCCCAGCCGCACGTCAACCGCAGGCGGCTGGTGCTGACCCCGCTGGCCGGCCTGGCAGTCGCGGGACTCGCCATCGCCTACGCCGAGGGCACCGGAAAGGCCTGGTCCGACGTGCTGTTCTCGGGTCAGGCCGAGCTGCCCCACCTGCTGGTCGACAACGCGAGCTACTCGGTGGGGGCGCTGGTCCTGCTGTTCGCGTGCAAGTGGCTCGGCTACGGCGTGTCGCTCGCGGCCTTCCGCGGCGGGCCGATCTTCCCGGCGATGTTCCTGGGCGCGGCCGGCGGGATCGCGCTCTCGCACCTGCCCGGGCTGCCCGTCATCGCCGGTGCGGCCATGGGCATCGGCGCGATGTCGGTCGCCATGCTCCGGCTTCCGATGACCTCCGTCCTGCTCGCCACGCTGCTGCTGGGCCAGGACGGTGTGACGCTGATGCCGCTGGTGATCGTGGCGGTCGTGGTCTCCCACGTCGCCTCGTCCCGGCTCACTCCGCCGCCGGCAGCGCCCACGGCGCCGACGGCGTAGCAAGGGGAGGCGAACGCGCCTCCCCTGCTGCTACCGCGGGGCGTGCTGCGCCTCGCCACCCACTGAGGCGGCGGCGTCCGGCTCGCCCTCGGCATCGTTGGCGTCCTCGGCGTCGCTGCCGTCCTCGACGTCCGGCCCCGCACTCGGCTCGTCGTCCGGCCCCGCGCCGGTGGCGGCCGCCTCGGCCGCGCGCGCTTCGCGGGCGTCGCGCAGGTCGCGGCGCAGCAGGACCACCCAGCCGGCCGGGATCAGCGCGGCGAAGAGCCACCACTGGATCGCGTAGGGCAGGTGGACGCCCTTGCCGACCACCGCGTCGTCGCCGGTGTTGGTGACGTTGGGGCTGGGCACCAGCTCGGCCTGGTCGGCGGCCGGCGGGTTGGGGCTGGTGGAGACCAGTTCCAGGTAGCCCGCGACCACCGGCTGCTTCAGGCGCGCGGCCTGGTCACTGCTGTTGATCCGCATGAACATCCGGTCCGGCAGGCCGTCGAGCTCGCGGCGGAAGGTCTCGTCCGGCCGCAGCCGGCCGGACACGGTCACCTCGCCGGCGGGGGCCGGCGGCACCGTCGGGTAGGTGGTGGCGTCTCCGGGCGAGGCGACCCAGCCGCGGTTGACCAGGACCACCTCACCCGCGTCGGTGACCAGCGGGGTGATCACGTAGTAGCCGACCGCGTCACCCGCGGCGTCGGTGCGCTGGCGGACCACGAACTCGTGCGCCGGGTCGTAGTGACCGGTGGCGGTGACCGGGCGATACGTCTCCGAGGCCGGCACGGTTGCCCCGGGCTGGGAGAGAACATCCATCGCCACCGGCGGCGCGGCCATGGCCGCGGCGGTGCTCCCGTTCTGCCGATTGGTCTGCTCGTAGCGGTGGTACTGCCACTGCCCGAGCAAGACCATGGCGGGGATGATCGCGAAGAAGACGAGGGTCAGGATCGCCCAACGCCGGGTCATGAGGATTCGGAGCACCGTGTGACGGTATCTCCGCTTACACCGCTGCCACGAACCGGCCCCCGTCCCGACACGCCGGATCGGTCGGCCGGGCCGCTGCGCCCGACCGATCCGGCGGGTGCGGCAGCGGGCTGCCGGCGTGCGGGTCGTCACCGCCGCCCGCCGCGATCCGGAGTGGTCGCAGCGTGACCGGCGGCGGTCCCACCAGTCCGCCGAACGAGCGAAGCCGCACCGCTGCGGGCGATTCGCGGAGCGGATGCGGCAGGTGCGCGGCTTACCGTGCTGCGGATGGCTCGCCATTTCTCATATCAACCCATGATCACTCTGCATGGCCTCGCCCCCCACCTGGCCATGCTGCTTCAGGACTTCCCCCTGCGGGATTTCACTCCTTCAGGAGCCCACGCCCCGCAGGACTCCGCTGACGGGCCATCACCCGCAAGCAGCGGCGCACCGTCCCAGTGCGCTGCCGATGCGCCGTCCGGCCCGACCACGAGGACACCGATGCGCCGCCCTCCTCCCCGCCTGGCTTCGGCCCTGGCACCTCTCGCGCTCAGCGCGGGGCTCCTGCTGATCACCCCCGTGCCCGCGCACGCCACCGCACTGCCCGGACCCGGGTTCCCGGCCCGCTACACCGCCCCGTACGTCGAGACCTGGCACTCCGGTGCCTCGCTGACCGAGGCCCGCCGGGCCACCGGGCTCGAGTACTTCACCCTCGCCTTCGTGATCAGCGACGGCGGCTGCCACGGCGCCTTCGACGGCACCGTTCCGGTGACGGACCCCGGGTGGGAAGTCGCCCTGAACCAGTTGCGGTCCGACGGCGGGGACGTCATCGCCTCCTTCGGCGGCGGCGCCGGCACCGAACTCGCGCAGGTCTGCGACTCGGTGGACGCGCTGAAGACCGCCTACCGGCGGGTGATCGACAGGCTCAACCTGACCGCGCTCGACTTCGACATCGAAGGCTTCGCCCTCGACGACACCACGGCCAACGACCGCCGTGCCCGGGCGCTGGCCGATCTCCAGCACGAGTACGCCGCCGCGGGCCGTCCGCTGAGCGTGCACTACACGCTCCCCGCCAATCCGGATGGGTTGTCGACGCAGTCGCTGCGGCTGCTGCGGAACGCCAAGGACCGGGGTCTGGACGTCTCCGTGGTCAACATCATGACCATGGACTACGGCCCCGACCTGAACATGGGCCGGATCGCGACCACGGCCGCCGACGGCCTGCACGATCAGATGGCCCAGATCTGGCCCGAGAAGAGCGCGGCGGAGCTGTGGGCGATGCAGGGGAACACCCCCATGATCGGCGTGAACGACGCCACCAACGAGGTCTTCTCCACCAAGGACGCCCACACTCTGGCGGACTTCGCCAATGCCAAGGGGATCACCCTGCTCTCCTTCTGGGCGGTGGGACGGGACCGGGCCTGCGCCGACGAGGGCACGCTCGCCGGCAGTTGCAGCGGCACGGCGCAGGAGCCGGGCGAGTTCTCCCACCTGTTCAGCCGACCCCAGCCCCGGAGCCGGCCCCGGCCGCACCCCGCGCCGGAACCGCGCTCACCGTACTGCCTCGGCCCGCTCGGCAACCCGCTCAGCCCGGTCTGCGCCGAGCGTCCCACCAACGGCGGCACCGCCACCGCGCCCGCTGCGGACGGCAGCGCCGTGTGGGCCAGCCGCGCCGTCCGGGACAGCGGGTGCGCGAGCGGCTGGGACCAGCCGGCGGTCTGGTGCGACGGACGGGCCACCCCCTGACGGAGACCCGGTCGGGCAGGGGTGTCCGGCAGGCAAGGGGGCTACGCGTCACCGGAGGTAGCGCGACATGATGTTCAGTCAGATCCATACCACTCGGCGCCTGCTGTTCGGCGCAGGCAGCGCGGCCCTGCTGTGCGCCTGCGGGCGGGCTCACGTCAAGGGCGCGGCGGCCGCACCACCCCGTACCGCGAGCGCGTCACCAGGCGCGTCACGGGGCACCTCACCGACGCCCAGCGCGGCGGCGCCGACACCGACGCCGTCGGCAACACCCTCGGCAACGCCGTCGGCGCCACCCGCACCGAGCGCCGCACCGACCGTGCCGCCCGGCACGGCGGGGGCGGCCGCCGGGCGGGCGGCATACGCCGTGCACGCGGGCCCCAAGGTGGTCGCGCTGACCTTCGACGACGGCCCGAGCCCCCTCGACACCCCACGCGTGCTGGCCCTCCTGCGCGAGCACGGCGTCACCGCGACTTTCTTCATGATCGGCAAGAACGTCGCGCGCTACCCGGACACGGCCCGTCAGGTGATCGAGGCCGGCCACCTGGTGGGCAACCACACCTGGTCCCATCCTGACCTCGGCACCCTCGCCAAGGCCGGCGTCCGCAAGGAGATCGAGCGCACCAGCCAGACCATCGCCGACGTCTGCGGCGTGCGGCCGGTCCTGTTCCGCGCTCCCGGCGGGCACTTCACCCGCAACTCCTACGCGGTCTGCGCCGACCTCGGGCTGCGCTCGATCTGCTGGAACGTGGACCCGGAGGACTGGTCGAACCCGGGTTCCGGCGCCATCGCGAGCCGCGTGCTCGGCGCCACCAGGACCGGCTCCATCGTGCTCAACCACGACGGCTGCCTCACCGACGCGTTGATCACCGCGCCGGGCGGGGTCGCCGACCGCTCGCAGACCGTCGACGCGCTGCGCGCTTATCTGCCCAAGCTCCTCGAGGCCGGCTACCGGTTCACCGTCCCCGACAATCCGTGAGCCCGAATTCGCGAACCGACTTCTCCTGAGCCGAGTGTTCCCGAACCGACTTTCCGTGGGCTGACTTTTCCTGGACCGATGTTTCCTGGACCGACTTTTCCTGGACCGCCGCGGGCCGATCCTTTTTGCGGCGGTCCAGCCGCGTCCGGGCAGCCCGATTCGCCCTGCCGGAAGATCCGGCAGGGCGAATCGGCTCGCCGCTGCGGCGTCGCTCCGCAGGAATCAGCTCCCGTACGCACCACCGCGCAGCGCCCGGTAGTTGTTGGGGCAGGTCATGGTGACGCGGTAGCTGCCACCCAGCGGACCGTAGATGTACCGGTAGCCGTTCGCGCAGTCGACGAAGACGTAGAAGTGGTTGCCGGAGCACGAGACCGCGAACGTCGAGCCGTACAGGTAGGCGTCCCAGCAGCTGAGCGAGTCCGCCGTCGCGGGCACCGCTGCGTCGAGCCCGGAGGCCTTCTGGGCGGTACCGCTGGTGGACTCGCCGCTGCTGAGGTCGGTGACCGTGTAGTCGGCGTCCGCCGCCGCGACCGTCGCGTTCGCCTGGCCCGCGGCGACGGCCGCCGCGGCCGGCCCGCCGCTCATGCCGATGGCGAGCAGCATTGCCGCCAGGAGCACACCCAGAGGCTTGAGAAACTTCACCTTGATCCCTTTCTCGCATGGGTTCGAGCGGCGTTATCGCCGACTCGACAATCGAGGTTGGCAATGAGCTTCGCAGAGGCTTTCAAAGGGGAGCAAGACGGCCGTTTTGATCATTAACCGTGACACCCGAACAATGCTCTCTCGGCTACCGCAAGAATTCCAGGCGAATCGATTCAGCTCACCCTGCCCAGCGCCACTGAAATTCACCTGAACGGGCTATCGGAAATGGACTTTCCATGCTCCGGGAGCGCAGCCGGCCAGGGAGAGCGACCGGGGGTCGACAGGGGCCCATCGCACGGCGCACGGCCGGGCGCAGGCCCGGGACGACGCCCGGAGGAGGCCGGCGAGCGAGGTCCGAGCGGGGCCCGAAGCAGGAGTTGAACACGTTCAACTTTTCCGCCATGCTGCTGCCGAGCGAAAGGTCGATCGATGATCAGATCCTGACGGGCCCTCCTGCCCGCTGCCGCGTCGCGCTGATCTGGTTCTACGAGGGGCTCTGGTGCAAGGTCCTGCCCGGGCGGGCGGACCAGCGCGCCATCGTCGCCGGCCTGCCGTTGCTGCCGGCCGGCGCGATCACGCCGCTGCTGCTCTTCGGGCGCATGTACGAAGACGTCGGCATCGAGCTGGCCGCCTTCCCGCCCCCTGGCGCCCGGGGGCACCGGTGGTCGGCCGGTGCGGCTGCTGCTGGGCGATGTGGTCGAACAACTGGCGGCCTCCCCGCCGGCGCCTACGACGCGGTGACCCTGTCCAACGTGCTGGACGGGCCAGGGCCGGAGTTCGCCCGCCGGCTGCGCGCGGCGGTCCGGCACGCGGTACGGCCGGGCGGTGTCGTCGTGCTGCGCAGCATCCGGGAGCCGGGCCCCGCCGGGCCGGGGCTGGCGGCCGAGGACCGGTCGATGCTGTGGGGCGTGGTGCGGGTCACCCGCGTCGCAGACCGGGGGCGGGACGGCGTACGGGATCGGGATCGGGACAGGCCGCCCCGTGCGGGCGAGTCGGCGAGTGAAGGGATCGGATCTTGAGGTACCTGCTGCAGCGTCACCCCATCGCGATGCGCACCCGGTTCGCGCATTCCCTGGTGCTCACCTACGCCCTGCCGCCGCGGGTGCTCACGCCGCTGTTGCCACCCGGGTTCACCCTGGACGTGCGCGGGTGCCCGCGCCCGCTGGTTCGCTCGCCGCCCGCCCAGAGCGCCTGCCGGGCGGCTCCGGTGTGCGGGACACGGTCCTCGCCGTCTTCGCCGCACACGAGTTGCGCGACCGCTCGACCGCGAGGCGCTGTTCGCCGAGTGCGCCCGAGTGCTGCGCCCAGGCGGCACGCTGATCCTGGTGGAACACCTGCGCGACGCGGCGAACACGGCCGTGTACGGGCCTGGTGCCTGGCACTTCCTGCCCCGCTCCGAGTGGCTGCGGCTGGCCTACGGCGCCGGGTTGGTCGAGGCGGGCGAGCGCCGGATCGGCGGGTTCGCCACCGCCTTCGCGCCGCGGAAGCGGCATCGATGAATCAGCTGCTCGAGCAACTGACCACGATCGATACCCAACTGCGCTTGGTGGGCGTCGCGTTGGTGGCGGTCGGGCTCTGGCACGCGGTGTTGCCCAGGGTCATCGGCTGGCCGGCCGACCTGGCCGGCAACAGTCTGACGACTCGTCAAGTCGCTTATGTACACCTGTTCTTCATCGGTTTGACCTGCGTGCTGCTGGGCCTGCTCCCGCCGCTGCCGAGCCGTGAGCTGCTGGCCGGGACGCCGCTGGGCACCGCACTACTGAGCGGGCAGACCGTCTTATGGGGCACCCGCCGGCTCTTCGAGTTCGCCGTCTTCTCACCCAGGCTCTGGCGCGGCGACCGGTTGCGAACGGCGGGGCACCTCGTGCTTTCCGGGCTGTGGACCTGGGTCACCGGGGTCCTCGTGGTCGCACTGGTCCACACCACAGCCGGACACTGACGGCGGAGCCGACGAACCACACCCTCCCCGGGCCGCCGGTCGACACCCGGAGTTCCGCCGGGAGTTCCACCGGGAGCGCCGCACACCCTGTGATCGGGGTGCGGCGCTCTGTCGCGCCCGGCGCGTCCGGTGGCAAAGAGATGGCCAAACCTCTCAAAAGAAGGCCAAGCCTTTCAACAACATGTTGACGATCCCCGCAGGTCGCTCTACGTTTCTCCCATTCGTAACAAATATTCCACATAGTGGAATCGTCAAGCTGCTTGGATTCCCGGCACGACGACGCACCCGGTACCCCCACCCCGAAGCCTCGGTTCGTCGGACCCTGCACCTGCTCGCCCCCGCATCCGGAAGGACTGCTCCATGAATCTCGCCCCACGGGAGATCGACAAGCTCTACGTCTACGTGGTGGCCGATCTCGCGCGCCGGCGCCGCGATCGCGGGGTCAAGCTGAACTACAGCGAGGCCGTCGCCCTGATCAGCGAGGCGATCCTGGAGTCCGCCCGGGACGGCCGGACCGTCGCCGAGTGCATGGAGGTCGGCAAGAAGATCGTCACCGCCGACGAAGTGATGCCCGGCGTGCGGGAGATGCTGCCGCTGCTGCAGATCGAGGCCGCCTTCGTGGACGGCACCAAGCTGGTCTCCTGCCACGATCCGGTCGGTGCCTGAGCCATGCCGGACGCCGTGCCGGATCCCGTGACGCGAGCCGTGCAGCGAACCGTCATGCCGCCCTCGACGGGAACGTCGACCGGAACGTCGACCGCAGCCGTCCCGCCCGCCTCGGTGCTGCTGGTCGGCGGGCACGAGAGCGGCGCGGCGAGCCGGCTGCGGCCGCTGGTCGAGGACGCGATCGCCGTCAGCGCGGTCGGCGTGGGCCGGGACCTGGCGGCCGCCGTCAGCCAGGCACTGGCCGGCTCGGACCGTCCGGTCTGCGTGCTGCCGATGACGCTGGGACGCGATCCCCGGCTGGTCGCCGACGCCGCCCGGACGCTGCGCTGGCTGGCCGGGCCGGCCGGGCAAGGGCGGCTGGCGCTCTGCGATCCGTTCGGCTCCCCCGCCCACCTGGTCGGCTGGCTGCGCGCCGCCGCCGGGCGCGCGCTCGGCACCGAAGCCGCCGAAAGCAGCGGACCCGCCGAAACCATCGGAGCCACCGGCACCGACGACGCGGCCGTGCTGGTGACCGCACCCGTCGCCGGGCCGTTCGAGGACGCCGAGCTGTTCCGGATCGCCCGGCTGGTGCGCCAGTACCGGACCCACCGCTGGGTGGAGGTCGCCTTCGAGGGCGGCGATCCGAACCTCGCCGAGGGGGTCGAGCGCTGCCGCCGGCTCGGCGCGCGGCGGATCGTGCTGCTCCCCGCCGGCTTCGGCCCGGCTCCCACGGTGCCGGGCGCCGAGGACGGCGGGCCGCTGCTCTCGGCGCGGGCGGTGGCCGGCGTGCTGCGAGCCCGGGTCGCCGTCGCGCTGGACCGGCTGCGCCACGGCGAGGACGGCATCGCGGCCGGACTGAACGCCGAGCACGGGCACGGCTTCCCGCACTCGCACGGACCGGCCGACGGGCACGCGCACCCGCACGCCGGCACCGCCCACCACCACTGACCCCCACCAGCTCCCCCGCTCCCCCTCCCCCCACTTCACCGCCGAAAAGAGATCACGCCATGTCAGGCAGGCCTGCGTACCTGTACGGAGACGATCCGGTCGAGATCAACGCCGGCCGCGCCAAGGTCAGGCTCACGGTCAGCAACACCGGCGATCGCGCGGTCCAGGTCGGGTCGCACTACCACTTCTTCGAGGTGAACCGTGCCCTGGACTTCGACCGCAACCAGGCCTTCGGCATGCACCTGGACCTGCCGGCCGGCACCGGCGTGCGGTTCGAGCCCGGCGACACCCGGGAGGTGGAGCTGGCCGCCTACGCCGGCCACCGCCGGCTGATCGGCTTCAGCTCGCTGGTGGACGGCGGGCTCGGCTCCGCCGACACCCGGGCCAGGGCGCTGCGGCGCGCGGTGGAGTTGGGCTTCACCGGCGCCCGGGCGGAGTCCGCACAGGACCAGCGGCAGGACCAGCAGCAGGACACGGCCCAGGCTCAGGCCGCGGCCCAGAAGGGCGAACTCTGATGGCGATCATCCCCCGCAGGCAGTACACCGACCTGTTCGGCCCCACGGTCGGCGACCGCTTCCACCTCGCCGACACCAACCTGGTGGTCGAGGTCGAACGGGACCACAACCAGGGCCACTACGGCGACGAGGCCGTCTACGGCGGCGGCAAGGGCATCCGCGACGGGATGGCCCAGGACCCGGCGGCCACCAGCCTGCAAGGCGCGCTCGACCTGGTGATCACCAACGTGGTGGTGATGGACCCGGTGCTCGGCATCGTCAAGGGCGACATCGGCGTCAAGGACGGGTTCATCACCGCCGTCGGCAAGGCGGGCAACCCGCGGCTGCAGAGCGGGGTGCACCCGAAGCTGGTGATCGGCCCGGGCACCGAGGTGATCTCCGGCGAGCACCTGATCGCCACGGCCGGCGGCATCGACACCCACATCCACTTCATCGCCCCGCAGCAGGTCCAGGAAGGCCTGACCAACGGCATCACCACGCTGATCGGCGGCGGCACCGGCCCGACCGACGGCACCAACGGCACCACGTGTACGCCCGGTCCGTGGAACATCGGCCGGATGTACCAGGCGGTGGAGGAACTGCCGGTCAACGTCGGCCTGCTCGGCAAGGGCAACGCCTCGCTGCCCGAGGCGCTGCGCGAGCAGGTGGAGGCGGGCGTCTGCGGCCTGAAGGTGCACGAGGACTGGGGCACCACGCCGGCCGCGATCGACACCGCGCTCAAGGTGGCCGACGAGTACGACGTCCAGGTGGCGATCCACACCGACACGCTCAACGAGTCCGGCTTCTACGAGGACACCCTGTCGGCGATCGACGGCCGCACCATCCACACCTTCCACACCGAGGGCGCGGGCGGCGGCCACGCGCCGGACATCATGCGGATCGCCGGGGAGCCCAACGTCCTTCCCTCGTCGACGAATCCGACCCTGCCCTACACCGTCAACTCGATCGACGAGCTGCTCGACATGGTGATGGTCTGCCACCACCTGAGCCACCACATCCCCGAGGACGTGTCGTTCGCCGACTCCCGGGTGCGGTGCGAGACGGTGGCGGCCGAGACGGTGCTCCACGACGAGGGCGTGATCAGCATCTTCTCCTCGGACTCGCAGGCGATGGGCCGGATCGGCGAGTCGTTCACCCGTGCCTTCCAGACCGCGCACCACTGCAAGGAGCAGCGCGGCAAGCTGGCCGGCGACAGCGAGCGCAACGACAACTTCCGGGTGCTGCGCTACCTGGCCAAGCTCACCATCAACCCGGCCATCGCCTCCGGCACCGCCGAGTACATCGGCTCGCTGGAGCCCGGCAAGCTCGCCGACATCGTGCTCTGGCCGATCAACTCCTTCGCTGCCAAGCCCAAGTTGGTGATCAAGGGCGGCATGGTCAACTGGGCGCTGATGGGCGACCCGAACGCCTCGCTGCCGACCACCCAGCCGATCTACTACCGCCCGATGTACGGCGCGCTGGGCAAGGCCCGGCAGGCCACCCGGGTCTCCTTCATGTCGCAGGCGGCCGTCGACCGCGGAGCGCCCGCCGAACTCGGCCTGGACAGCCGGGTGTTGCCGGTCCGGCACTGCCGCACGGTGGGCAAGCAGCACATGGTGCGCAACGACGCCACGCCGCGGATCGAGGTGGACCCGGAGACCTACAAGGTCACCCTGGACGGCGTGCCGGCCACCATCGCGCCGGCCGAGAGGCTGCCGCTCAACCACCTCTTCTACATCGCATGACCGCCACCGCGCTCGACACGCTGCTGGTCAGCCTCCAGCTGACCGACTCCGCCTTCCCCAGCGGCCTCTACACCCTCTCGCACGGCCTGGAAGGCTTTCTGCAGGCCAAGCAGGTGGACCAGGAGACCATGCCGGAGCTGCTGGCCGACCTGCTGCACCACTCGGTCGGCCCGGCGGACGCCACCGCGCTCGCGCTGGCCAACCGGGCGGCCACGGCCGGGGACTGGGCGGACGTGGTCGAAGTGGACCAGCGGCTGTTCGCGAGCAAGCTCAACCGCGAGCTGCGGCTGGCGGCCACCCGGACCGGGCGGCAGATGCTGGACACCGCCCAACTGGCGCTGGGCGGCGAGGCTTTGGACCGCTATGCCGAGCTGGTGAGCGCCAAGCGCTCGCCCGGTTGCCAGGCGGTGGCCGCAGGAGTGGCGTACGCGGCCGGCGGGGTGGCGACCGAACAGGCGGTGGCGAGCGACCTGTTCGCCTTCGCGGTCAGCTTCGTCTCCGCCGCGCTGCGGCTGCGGCTGACCGATCACCGGCGGGCGCAGACCACGCTGCGCGGACTCGCTCCGGTGATCAAGGAGGTCACCGAGGCGGCACTGCACCGCGAACTCGCCGACCTGGGCGGCTGCGTGCCGATCGCCGACGCCATGTCGGCTCGCCACGAGCGGGCCGACGGTCGGATGTTCGCCTCCTGACGAAGCGTCAGATCAAGATCAGAGGAAGAAGGCAGGCTATGACGGACGACGTGCTGCGGGTGGGCATCGCCGGCCCGGTGGGCTCCGGGAAGACGGCGCTGATCGAGGCCCTGGTGCCGGTGCTGATCGCCCGGGGCCGACGCCCGGCGGTGGTCACCAACGACATCTACACCCAGGAGGACGCCCAGCACGTGCGCCGCAACCTGGCCGGAGTGCTGGATCCCGAGCGGGTGGTGGGCGTGGAGACCGGCGCCTGCCCGCACACGGCCGTCCGCGACGACCCGACGATGAACCTGGCGGCCGGGGCCGAACTCCTGGAGCGCTTCCCGGACATCGACACGCTGCTCTACGAGTCGGGCGGCGACAACCTGACGCTGACCTTCAGCCCGGCCCTGGTCGACATGTTCTTCTTCGTGCTGGACACCGCCGAGGGCGAGAAGATGCCCCGCAAGCGCGGCCCGGGCATCACCGACTCGGACGTGCTGGTGATCAACAAGGTGGACATCGCCCAGTACGTCCGCTGCGACGTCGGCGTGATGTCCGCCGACGCGGACCGGGTCCGCGAGGGCCGCCCGGTGGTGCTCACCAACAGCCTGACCGGTGACGGCATCCAGCAGGTCGCCGACCTGCTGGAGGGCTACCGCAAGGTGCCCGCGTGACGGTCCGGCTGGCGCCCGCCCACTACGAGCCGGCCCGTGTCCCCGCCCAGGTGCGGCGGTACGCGGGCCGGCCGGACGCGCTCGGCGTCGGCGCGCCCGGCAAGGTCGGCCTGCTCGAACTCGGCTTCGAACGAGTCGGCGGCCGAACGGAGTTGGTGAGCCACTACCAGAAGTCGCCGCTGCAGATCATGCGGCCGCTCTACTTCGACCCGGCCCGCCCCGACCTGGCGATCACCTATCTGATGTCCACCGGCGGCGGCATCGTGCAGGCCGACCGGCTGCGCCTGGACCTGGACTGCGGCGCCGACACCGCGGTGCACCTGACCACCCAGGCGGCCACCAAGGTCCACCGGATGGACGCCGACTACGCGACCCAGCAGGTCTTCCTGACCGCCGCGGCGGACGCCTACGTCGAGTACCTGCCCGAGCCGACCATCCCCTACCGCGACTCGCGGTTCTACCAGCGAACGGTGATCACGGCCGACCCCTCGGCCACCGTGCTGGCCGCCGAGACCGTGCTGGCCGGGCGACTGGCCCGCGGTGAGCGCAACGCCTACCAGGTGTTCGCCGCGGACCTGGAGTGGCGGCGGCCGGACGGACGGCTGTTCGCGCTGGACACCGTGCGGCTGGAGCCGGGCGGCCCCGCCGCCGGGGTCACCGGGCCGGCCGTGCTGGGCCGTTACGACCTGGTCTCCAGCTTCTTCGTGGTGACCCCGCTGGCCACGGCCACCGCGGTCGCCGACGCACTGCACGACGCGCTGGCGGGCAGCGGCCTGCTCTACGGCGTGAGCGTGCTGCCCGAGGACACCGGCGCCTGGCTGCGGGTGCTGGGCGGCGACTCCCCCGCCGTCACCGCGGCCGTGCTGCGCACCTGGCACGCCGTGCGCCAACTGTTGATCGGCGTCCCGGCTCCGGTGATCCGCAAGTCCTGACCCCCATAAGCCCCCGCTTCCGGCACCGTCCCAATCCCCTGTCCCCGTCCCCCCAGAGAGACTCCGGATGCCTACCTCAATCGATACGGGCAACACCGCCTGGCTGATGGCGAGTACCGCGATGGTGCTGCTGATGACGCCCGGCCTCGCCTTCTTCTACGGCGGCATGGTCAAGACCAAGCACGTGCTCGTGATGCTGAAGATGAGCTTCGTCTGCCTGGCCATCGTCACCCTGCTCTGGCTGGCGATCGGCTACAGCCTCGCCTTCGGCAAGGACGTCGGCGGGCTGGGCCTGATCGGCACCCCCGAGCACTGGATGATGCACGACATCGGGATGACCAGCGTGCAGGGCAGCACGGGCATCCCGACCGTGATCTTCTCCTGCTTCCAGATGGCCTTCGCAATCATCACCGTGGCGCTGATCAGCGGCTCGATCGCCGGTCGGGCGACCATGCGCGGCTGGGTCTGGTTCGCGATCGCCTGGACCCTGCTGGTCTACGTGCCGCTGGCGCACTGGGTGTTCGCCCCGGACGGCTGGGTGCCCGCGCACCTGGGCGCGCTGGACTTCGCCGGCGGCCTGCCGGTCGAGATCAACTCCGGTGCGGCCGGCCTCGCGGTGGCGATCGTGGTGCGCAAGCGCAAGGACTTCGAGCGGGAGACCATCCGCCCGCACAACCTGCCGCTCGTGGTGATCGGCCTGGCGCTGCTCTGGTTCGGCTGGTTCGGCTTCAACGCCGGTTCCGCGCTGCAGACCGGCGGCACCGCCCCGATGGCCTTCCTCAACACCCAACTCGCCGCCGCCGGCGCGATGGTGGGCTGGCCGCTGATCGAGAAGTGGAAGCTCGGCCACGTGGAGATGCTCGGGGTGGCCGGCGCGGCCGTCGCGGGCATGGTGGCGATCACCCCGTCCTGCGGTGAGATCTCCCCGATCGGCGCGCTGGCGGTCGGCTTCATCGCCGGTGTGGTCTGCGCGTTCGCGATCAACTTCAAGTACAAGATGGGCTACGACGACACCCTCGACGTGGTCGGCGTGCACGGCTTCGGCGGCATCGTCGGCACCGTGGCCATCGGCCTGTTCGCCACCGTTCAGATGAGCGGCAAGAAGGGCCTGTTCTACGGCGGCGGCGTCGACCTGCTCTGGCGCCAGGCCGTTGCGGTCGTCGCCTGTGCGGCGTTCTCCTTCGCGGCCACCTGGCTGATCGCCAAGGTGATCGAGAAGACCGTCGGCTTCCGCGCGAACGAGGAGTACGAGCACGTCCCCGGCCAGGAGGAGGAGCAGGCCTACGACGACGAGACCGTCTCCGAGATCCGTTCGCGCCTGATCCAGGCCCGCGTTCCGGTGACCGTCGGCGCGCAGGGCGCCGACGTCGATGGCGCCGCTGCCGACCACCAGTTGCTCGCCGAGCTCCGCGAGGTGCTGGTGCGGCGGGATCAGGAGAAGTGATGCTCGACTCGGGCAATTCCGCCTGGTTGATGATGGCCGCCGCCATGGTCCTGTTGATGGCGCCTGGCCTGGCCTTCTTTTACGGCGGCATGGTGAAGACCGGTCAGGTCATCGCCATGCTCAAGATGTGCTTCGTCTGCGTGGTCCTGGTGACCATCATCTGGTTCACCGTCGGCTACTCGCTCGCCTTCGACAAGGACGCCGGCG
Source organism: Kitasatospora sp. GAS204B (assembly GCF_029892155.1). Lineage (GTDB taxonomy): Bacteria > Actinomycetota > Actinomycetes > Streptomycetales > Streptomycetaceae > Kitasatospora. Next base: position 77,441 of record NZ_JARZAG010000022.1, read on the forward strand.
GGCTCGGCCTGATCGGCGGCGTGAACCACCTGTTCATGTCCGGGGTCGGGATGGACAGCGCGACCGCGGGCGTGCCGACCGTGGGCTTCTCGGTCTTCCACATGTCCTTCGCGATCGTGACCGTCGCGCTGATCAGCGGCTCGGTGGCCGGGCGGGCGACGATGCGCGGCTGGATCGCCTTCGTCTGCGCCTGGACGCTGCTGGTCTACATCCCGACGGCGCACTGGGTGTTCTCGCCCGACGGCTGGGTCGCCAAGCAGGTCGGCGCGGTCGACTTCTCCGGCGGCACGGTCGTCGAGCTGAGTTCGGGCGCGGCCGGCCTGGCGCTGGCCCTGGTGGCCGGCAAGCGGCAGGACTTCGAGCGGACCAAGATCCGCCCGCACAACCTGCCGCTGGTCGTGGTCGGGCTGTCGCTGCTCTGGTTCGGCTGGTTCGGCTTCAACACCGGCTCCTCGCTGGGCACTCCGGGCGCGGCCGCGATGGGAGTGATGAACACCCAGCTGGCCGCCGGCGCCGCGATGGCCGGCTGGGCGCTGACCGTCTGGCTTCGGGCCCGCAAGGTCGGACTGCTCGACATGTGCATGGGCGCGGTCACCGGGATGGTCGCGATGACCCCGCTGGCCGGCGGCGTCAGCCTGGCCTGGGCCACCGTGATCGGCTTCCTGGCCGGCCTGACCTGCGCCTTCGCGATCAGCTGGAAGTACCGCTTCGGGGTGGACGACACCCTGGACGTGGTCGGCATCCACGGCTGGGGCGGCCTGTTCGGCATGGTGATGGTGGGACTCGCGGCCACCGGTGCGATGACCGGCAAGAAGGGCGTGTTCTACGGCGGCGGTTGGGACCTGCTGGGCAAGCAGCTGGTGGCGGTCCTGGTGCTCGGGCTCTTCTCACTCGGGATGACCGCGCTGATCGGCAAGGTCGTGGACCTCACCGTGGGCCTGCGCCAGCAGAGCGCGGCCGAGGAGCACGAGCAGGTCTACCAGAACGACTGGGACGCCCAGTTCAAGGAGATCGCGGACGCCCTGCGGGGCAGCGACGAGAAGGACCCGGCGCAGTCCGGACCGGATGCGAGCGCACTGCTGGAGCAGGTGCGCCGGATGCTCGCGCCGGACGAGCAGCGGCTGCCCGACTGAGCGAGCGCGGCACGAGGACGAGGCGGCCGTCCGGGGCTCGGGCCCTGGGCGGCCGCCTCGCGTCCGCACACCTCACGTGCGCACACCTCACGTCCACCCGCCGGGTGTCCTGCGCCGGGCGCTGGTCAGCCGGGGGTCGCGGCGAGGTCGGAGGTGACGGCGGCGAGCACCTGGTCCTGCGACTCGCCGGTGAGGAAGAAGTGCCCGCCGGAGAACATCCGCACCGAACTGCCCGCACTGGTGGTGGCCGACCAGCGGTCCAGGTCGGCGGCCGCGACGGTGTCGTCCAGCCCGGCCAGGACCGAGACCGGTATGTTCAGCGCCGGGCCGGTCGGCGGCTCGGCGTGGTAGCCCGCGCAGATCGCGAAGTCGGCGCGCAGCGTCGGCAGGATGAGTTCCAGCAGATCGGGCTGGGTCAGCACCTCCTCAGGGGTGCCGCCCATCTCGCGCAGGTCCTCGACCAGTTCGTCGTCCGACCAGGCCTCCCGGCCCGGCTTGCGCGAGCTCGAGCCCGGCCCCGGGCAACCGCTCACCAGCAGGCGACCCGGCAGGCGGTCACCGTGCTCGGCCACCGCCCGGGTGACGCCGTAGGCGAGCATCGCGCCCATGCTGTGGCCGAAGAACGCGTACGGCCGGTCCAGCCGGGGCCGCAACACCGCGTGCGTCTGCGCGACGGCCTCCCGGTAGTCGGTCAGGCAGGGCTCGCCCAGCCGCCCCTCGCGGCCCGGCAGCTGGACGGCGAGCAGTTCGACGTCCGCCGGCAGCAGCTTGGCCCAGCTGCGGTACAGGTACGCCCCGGCCCCGGCCGGGTGGAAGCAGATCAGCCGGAGGCGGGCCTGCGGGCGCGGGGCCAGCGGGCGGATCCACGCGTCGGCGGAGGAGGAGATGGGCTGCAGTGACATGGCGGAAGCCTTTCAGGTATCGGCGTGCGTAGGCAAAGGGCCCGGGCCGATGATCGGCCCGGGCCCCGCCCGTCGGAAAGCGCTTGCCCGCCCTCGATCGACTAGGGCCTGTACGGCGGATCTTTTCGGATGAGCCCGCGGCGTTGGGCGCCCGGCTGGGCGTGCGCCCGAGTCGTCCTCGTACTGGACGTACTTGGGCGATTCGGGCGTGCGTCCAGCCGGGATGCCCGGCGTCGCGGGCCCGGAAAGATCCGCCGTACAGGCCCTAGTTCGACTCGGCCATCGCGCGGATCAGGCTGGCCGGGCGCATGTCCGTCCAGTTGGCCTCCACGTGGTCGAGGCAGGCCTGGCGGCTGTCCGGGCCGTGCGCGGCGGTCCAGCCGGCCGGCACCTCGGCGAAGGCGGGCCAGAGCGAGTGCTGGTTCTCCTCGTTCACCAGCACCAGGTAGCTGCCGTCAGCGTCCTCGAACGGGTTCGCCATGGTCTTCGTTTCCTCTCTGTACTTCTGAACTTCTGAGCTTCTGAACAGCGGTCAAGGGTGGTCGTGCTCGGTCGTGCTCACACCCAGGGCGGAGGGTAGCGTCATGTCATCATGGGTGCAGTCGACCCCGGTGACCCGCAACTCGCCGGTGCGGTGCTCGCGCCACACTTCGGCGGCAGGTGCACAGTCGGACCGACCATGATCGGCGCGGAAGAACAGCAGATCGCCGCCGCATGACCGCAGGGTGAACTTGTCTCGCTGAGGCCTCTGGTTTGGTCCCCGGCGCGTCTGCACGACCTCCCTGACACGCCCTCATTCCCGCTCGACCGTATAGAGAGTGCCGTGCTGCCCTGCGTACAGTGGCCTGCGGGCCCTGCTGTGCGGGCCGTATCGGAGATCGGAGCTGGGGGGCTCTGGATGATGCAGAAGAGAGCCAGTCGCGAGTGGCGGGGGCTCTCGCAGGCAGGGATCCGCGACCATCGACGCACAACACAAACCTTGGAGAGGCGTTCGTGAGCTTCCAGATCAGGCCGTTCGACACGGAGACGGCTTCCGACCGTGAACTCTCCGAATACCATCTCGCACGGGCCGCAGCCTGGCAGCTCGAATTCCCCGAAGATCCACCGGTCACCTACGAGGCCGCGGTCGGTCGGCTGCGCACGCCGTGGCCGAGCGATGGGGAGTGCCGGTACTGGGCCGGCTATGTGGATGGTGTCCTGGTCGGGCTGGGCAAGCTCTCGTTGGCGGGCGCCGAGAACAGCGGGATCGCGCAGACCGAGGTGACGGTACATCCCGACTTCCGGCGTCAGGGGATAGGCACCGAACTGCTGCGGGCACTCATGCTCGCGGTGCGGGAGACGGGGCGGCCGACGGTGAACGGCAGCGCGCTGAAGGCTGGTTCCTCCGGCGCCGCGTGGGCGGAGCGCCTCGGCTTTCGGGTGGTGAACCGCACGGTGATCCAGGAACTTGTCATCAATCAGACGAAGCCGGAACTCTGGGACGTGCCGGTTCCCGACGGCTACCGCCTGACCGGCTGGGTCGGTTCGATTCCGGAGGAGCTGATCGCGTCGTACGCGGTCGCCAGGCAGGCGGTGCAGGACGCGCCGCTGGGCGAGTCCAGTATCCGGCTCCCCCGTTGGGACCCGGCTCGGATCCGCAGGGAGGAGCGGGAGTTGGCCGAGCAGGGTGCCGAGGAGCGGGTGGTGGTCGCGATCCAGCAGGCGACCGGCGAGGTCGTCGGGGTCAGCGGGATCCTCACCTACGCCTACCGTCCGGAGAGCTCCTTCGTGAACGACACCTCCGTGGTGGCGACACACCGCGGGAACGGCCTCGGTCGGGCGATGAAGGCGGCGATGATGCGCCAACTCATCGTCGAGCGACCGCAGGTGCGGCGGGTCGTGACGAGCACCAACGCGGACAACGTCCACATGATCGCGGTGAACGAGTCGATCGGGTACCAGATCCTCCGCCGTCTGATCTGGGTGGAGGCGACCCCGGACGTGCTGACCGAGGCACTGCGCTGACCGAACGTCCGTCCTGACGGCCGGCATCCAGCCCTGCGGGCCGTCAGGACGTTGCATGCGCAGGCACGTGAAGCACGGCGTTACGGCACTCATCTGACGGAACGTCAGGAGCGTTCTCCCGGACCGGAGTCCGGGAAGACCCGGCGCGGTCCCTGCGGCCCGCCGCGCGGCCGCCACTCGCGCGGGTAGCCCACCGAGACCTCCTCGAAGCGGATGTCGTCGATCCGCAGGGTCCGGGGGATGTGCAGGTGCCCGTAGACCGCGACCGCCGCGCGGTACTTGCGGTGCCAGTCGGCGGTGCGCTCGGTGCCGCACCACTGCGCGAACTCCGGGTAGCGCAGCACCAGCGTGGGCTCGCGGCGCAGCGGGAAGTGGCTGACCAACACCGTAGGCAGCGCGGGGTCGAGTTCGGCCAGCCGTCGCTCGGTCACCGCGATCCGTGCGTCGCACCACTCCTCCCGGCTCGCGTACGGGTCGGGGTGCAGCAGTTTCTCGTCGGTGCAGACGATCCCGGTCTCGTGGGCGTAGGCCAGCCCCTCCTCCTTGGTGTGCGTACCCGGCGGCCGGAAGGTGTAGTCGTACAGCACGAAGAGCGGCACCACGCTGACCGGTCCGCCCGCGCCGCGCCAGACCGGATACGGGTCCTCCGGCGTCTGGACGTCCAGGCTCCGGCAGCGCTCGACCAGCGCCAGGTACCGGGCCTCGCCGCGCAGTTGGACCGGGTCGTCGGGCGGGGTCCACAGTTCGTGGTTGCCCGGCGCCCAGATCACCGCGGCGTAGCGCTCGCGCAGGCTCCGCAGGGCCCACTCGATGTCGCTGAACCGCTCGCCGACATCGCCGGCCACGATCAGCCAGTCCTGTGCCGATGTGGGCCGGAGCTGCTCGACGAACTCGCGGTTCTCCCGGTAGCCGACGTGCAGGTCACTGATCGCGAACAAGGTGCCGGTCAAGCCGTTGCCTCCTTCAACACGGCCGGCTGTGCACCCGCAGGGAGCGCGGCGAGCAGCCGGCGGGTGTACGGCGCCGCCGGAGCGGTGAAGACCTCCACCGCCGGGCCGCTCTCCACGACCCGCCCATTCTCCATGACCGCCGCCGGTCGCTCAGGTGATCCACGCCGCCCAAGCCGTGCGAGTCGAGGAGCAGCGCACGTCGGCCGCCGCGCCGCACGTCATACCGTATGCCGCACGTCACGCCGTATACCGGGCCGACAGGTTCAGAAGCGGGTGCGATCCGCGCTACGCGGGTCGGCGACGCGACGAGCTTCGTAGATCTGGCCGGCGCGGGCCAACTCGCGCCAAGGGCCTGCCTTGTTCAACGCGACGTCGAGGCTCGGGTCGGTCCGGTCGAGGTCCACGCAGACCATTGCCGTCGTGCCGTCGGCTGGGCAGCGGTCCAGCCAGGAGCCGTGCGGGCCGATCACGCCTGCGGCCATGGCGGCGCTGCACTGTGCCGGGACGGAGGCGCTGATCCAGAAGGTCTGGGAGGCCGCGTGCCCGCGTGCCAGCACGTCGAACACCGGGTCTTCGGAAAAGGAGGAGAACAGGACGCAGTCGACGCCCAGTTCGCGGTACTCGATGAAGAGCTCTGGGAAGTTGACCTCGATACACAGGGTGCAACCGAACCGGAAGCCGTCGATGTCGAAGGTCAACGGCGCGAACCCGGGTGAGTACCAGCCGGTGATCTCCGTGTGGGAGCACCGGCGCTTGTCGTAGCGGCCGATCAACCGGCCCTCGTCGGAGATCACGTACAAGCTGTTGTGGGGCCGATTGGGCGGGGTCAACCGGTGGCCGGCGCCCACCACGACCCAGAGCCCGAGGTCGGCGGCCAGCTCGGCGGTGAGCTCCAGTTGGTCCCGCACCGACTCCCAGTCGATGCGCCAACCCGCCAGTGCCTCTTCGGCCTCGGCGCCCGAGGGATAGCCCGAGATCGCTCCCTCCGGGAAGTGCACGAGTCGGGCACCCGCGTCCCGCGCCTGCCCCATCAGTTCACGAACCGCCTCCCCGTTGGCCGACGGGTCACAGGTGACCGGGGTCTGAGCGACTGCTATCCGAATGCGGTCTGCCACACCGACCTTTGTACCCGATCGTCGGTGGAAAGGAGGAGCTCGCACGCCTGGACTACGGCATCATCGGCACCATGGTCATCATCGGCTTCCTGCACACCTCCGACGTCCACCCGGCCACCTTCCGCGCCCTGGTGGTGGAACTCGCGCCGCAGGTGACGGACCACCACCTGGTCGACGAGTCGCTGCTGGCCGACGCCCGCGCCGGGCGCCCGTACACGGAACGGCTGCGGGCGCGGCTCGGCGAGCTGGCCGAGGCGGGCGCCGAGGTGATCATCTGCACCTGCTCCACCATCGGCGGCACGGCGGAGGAGTTGGCGCCGAACGTGCTGCGGGTCGACCGCCCGATGGCCGAACAGGCCGCCCGGTACGGCCGGATCGGCGTGCTGCACGCCGTCGAATCCACCCTCGCCCCGACCCACGCCCTGCTCATCGAGGCGGGAGCCGACCCGGCCGGCGTGCTGCCCGTGACCTGTCCGGGGGCCTGGGACCTGTTCGAAGCGGGCGACCTGCCCGGCTACTACGCCGCCGTCGCCGAGCGGATCCGCGCGGCGGCCGGCTCTGTGGACGTGATCGTGCTGGCCCAGGCGTCGATGGCACCGGCGCTCGACCTGCTGGGCGAGGTGCCGATCCCAGTGCTCAGCAGCCCTCGGTCGGCGGTGCGGCGCGCGCTCGGGCTGCCTGAGGGCGGGTCGGCCTGAGGGTGGGTCGGCCTGAGGGCGGGTCGGCTGCCGGGCGTCGGCGGACACCGTCTGACGGCGCGCCCGGTTCGGGTGGATGATCCCACCGACACGCCGAAGCCGCCGCTACCGTCGTCAGTGCCCTGTCGTTCGTTGTCGGATATTCGGACATGACGTGCTGAGGAGAACCGCCCATGGAGTTCCTGGTCGACATGGTGACCACCGTTCCGGAGGGCACCTCCGAGGAGGCTGTGGCGGAGATCCGGGCCCGGGAGGCAGCGCGATCACGGGAACTGGCAGCCCAGGGCAGCCTGCTGCGGCTGTGGCGCCCACCGCTCGCCCCGGGTGAGTGGCGGACCTGGGGCCTGTTCAGCGCGCCCGACGCGGAGCGGCTGGAGCAGTTGCTGGCGTCGATGCCGCTGCGGGTGTGGCGGCACGACACGGTGACAGCGCTTTCCCCGCACCCGAGCGACCCCGAGGCCGGATCAGCCGGAGCGGGAGAACGCTGATGCCCACCACACCTGAGGACGAAGCGATCCTCGGCGACGTCCTCGACCGGTGGAAGACCGCCGTCGACGCGCACGAACCGCAGCGCGTCGCCCGCTGCTTCACCGAGGACGCGATCTTCCAGGGCCTGCACCCGTACGGCGTCGGGCGGCAGGGCGTCGCCGACTACTACGCCGCCCAGCCCCTCGGCATGACGGTCACCTACCGGATCCTCGAAACCAGGCGCCCGGCCGACGGCCTCGTCCTCGGCTATCTGAGTGTCGAGTTCTCCTTCACCGACGTCACCACCGGCATGACTGACCAGCCCGCTCTGGACGTCTGGCTGAGCGTGCTGCTGACGCGCACGGCGGACGGCTGGCTGATCAGCCACTACCAGGTCTCCCGGCTGGGGTAAGCGCTTTCCCCACCGCCACCGCCCGCGCCCGCACGGGGTCAGTCCCGCGGCATCACGTTCGCCAGCGGCTCGCCCTTGGCGAAGCGGGTCAGCTGAGCGGCGATCAGGCGGCGGGCACGGGGTAGGAAGGCGGAGGAACTGCCCCCGACGTGCGGGCTGATCAGGACGCCGGGCGCGTGCCAGAGCGGGTGGCCGGCGGGCAGCGGTTCGGGGTCGGTCACGTCCAGCGCAGCCCGCAGCCGCCCGGCGGTCAGCTCCGCGAGCAGCGCGTCCGTCACCACGACGGGGCCGCGCGCGACGTTGACCAGCAGCGCGCCGTCCCGCAGTGCGCCGAGGAAAGCGCTGTCCACCAGGCCTTGAGTGGCGGGTGAGAGCGGCACGGCCAGGATCACCACGTCCGCCTGGGGCAGCAGTTCCGGCAACTCGGCGAGCGCCCGCACCGGCCCGGCCGGCGTCGTACGCGCGCTGCGGGCCACCCGCAGCACCTCGCACTCGAAGGGCCGCAGCCGGGCCTCGATCGCCTCGCCGACCGAACCGTAGCCGACGATCAACACCGTCTTGTCCGCGAGCGCCGGGTAGAAGCCGGAGCGCCACTCCTCGGCGTCCTGGCCCCGGACGAAAGCCGGGATGTCGCGCAGCGCGGCCAGGGTGAGCGTCACCGCCAGCTCGGCGGTGCTCGCGTCGTGCACCCCACGGGCGTTGCAGAGCAGGGCACCGGCCGGCACGTGCGCGACGATGTCGTCCACTCCGGCGGTCTGCGTCTGCACCACCCGCAGCCGCTCCATCGCGGGCAGTAGCGGCAGCACCGTCCTGGTCCGCAGGTACGGGACGACCAGCAGCTCGACCCGCGCCAGCAACTCGCCCGGCGGCGGGCCCGGGTGACCGTCACACGCGACGCCGTCGAAGGTGTGCACCTCCAACCCGCTCGGCAGTCCCGGGATCTCCGCCGCCGGGTACGGCAGTAGCACCACGGGGTCGGACGGCAGGCCGGCGGGTTCAGTGCTCATCGGTGCCGCCGGCGTCATCGGTGTCCTGGGCGGCGTGGGCGGCGTGGGTGTCAAGGGCGTCATGGTCGGTGAATCTACCCAGCCGCCGGGAGCGCGGCCCACTCCCGGTCCAACAGGGACATCCGGACGGAGTCGACCCACTCGCCCTCATGCAGCAGCGTCTCCCGCTCAACCCCCTCGGAGACGAAACCGACCTTCTCGTACACTCGCCGGGCTCGCGGGTTGAACGCGTAGACGAAGAGCGAGATGCGGTGCAGTCCCAGCTGCTCGAAGCCGTGGCCGACGATCAGGCGGGTCGCCTCCGTCCCCAGGCCTCGGCCGCGCCCGGCAGGGCCGAGCAGGGTACGGAAGACGCAGCTGCGGTTGTGCGCGTCCCACTGGTTCAGCACCACCTCGCCCACCAGTTCGCCGGTGGCCCGGTCGACCACCGCCAGGTCGAGCCGGTCCGTGGCGTCGGCACGCGCGGCGTAGATGGTGCGCAGCCGCTGCTCGTCGAAGCTGAGGTGGGCCCCGCCGGTACACCTGCGAACCTCGGGGTCGGCCAGGATCGCGGCCATCGGCAGCCCGTCGGCGGCGGTGAAGGGGCGCAGCAGCACACGCTCTCCGGTGAGTACCGGCTTGGTCGAGAAGTCGGGGATCGGCCGCATCGCCGCACCGTCGGTGATCATCTCGGGATTGTCGGCGATCATCTCGGAGGCAGGCAAGCGCTTTCGGAGCGGCTGGGCAACTGGGCGGGTGGACAGCCGGGCTGACGGCACGCCGGCGGCAGCGGCCGACTTCGCGCGCACGCTAATCTCCTCCCCCATGACTGACGACCCGTCCTACCAGGGCGCCACCCGGACCTTCTACGACACCGTCGCCGCCGAGTACCACGAGCGGTTCGGCCTGGAACTCGACACCAATCCGCTCGGCCGGGCGCTGCTCGACTCCTTCGCCGAGCAGGTGCGCAACGCCGGGTTCGGACCGGTCGCCGATCTCGGTTGCGGCCAGGGGCGGGTGACGGCGTACCTGGCCGCGCGCGGGGTGGACGCCTTCGGTATCGACCTCTCGCCCGGGATGATCGCGCAGGGTCGGCGGACGTACCCCGGGCTGCGGTTCGAGGTGGGCTCGATGACCGGGCTGGACCTCGCGGACGACTCGCTCGGCGGTGTCCTCGCGTGGTACTCGATCATCCACACGCCCGCGGACCGGCTGCCGCTGGTGCTCGCGGAGTTCCACCGGGTGCTCGCGCCGGGCGGTCAGCTGCTGGTGGCCTTCCAGGTGGGCGACGAGCCCCGGCACGTGGAGTGGCCCACGCTGCCGGTCTCGCTCGACTTCCAGCGCTGGACTCCGGAACGCGTCACCGAGTTGCTGGCCGAGGCCGGGTTCGCCGTGACGGCGCAGCTGGTGCGAGAACCCTACGGACACGAGAAGGTGCGGCAGGCCCACCTGCTGGCGGAGAAGCCGAACCGGACGTAGCGAGGGCCGGTTCGCGAGGCACCTACAGGCGCAGCAAGTGCCCTGCGGCGGCCAGGACCCGGCCGTCCTTGACGATGACGGTGGCGAAGGGGCGCCCGCCCTCCTCGACGTTGCGAAGGGCGAGGTCGATGGTGCGCTGTGCGAAGTCCATGCTGCTGCTCCTCGTGCTGCTCGGATCGAGTGCGTCTGCGGGTGCGATCCCGGCGGGCAGCCGGGCGGGCCGGGAAGGGCTGGGCGGCCCTTCCCGGCCTGCTCGCGGGTCAGAACGGCTTGGTGGGCAGGTACTTGCCGTCGAGGGTGATGACCGCGCGCTCGCCGCCCTCGGGGTCGGCGACCTTCTTCACGTCGAGCTTGAAGTTGATCGCGCTGATGATGCCGTCGCCGAGCTGCTCGTGGACCAGCGCCTTGAGGGTGGTGCCGTAGACCTGGAGCATCTCGTAGAAGCGGTAGATGGTCGGGTCGGTGGGGATGCCGCCGGGGATGCTGCCACGCAGCGGGATGCTCTGCAGCACCATCGCGTCGTCGGCGTCCAGGCCGAGCAGTTCGGCGACGGCCTTGGCCGAGGCCTCGGGCAGGGGGTGCTGGCCGAGGACGGCGGCGGTGACGAAGGCAACCGACAGGCCTGCGGCGTCCGCGATCTGGTGCCAGGTCAGGTCCTTGCGCATCTTGGCGTCGACGGCCTTGTTGGCAAGGGCCTGACGGGCCGCGGGGTCGAACTGGGCGTGCACCATGAGGGGTTCCTTCCGGGTGTGCCGATCGCCGGGGATGAGGGGAACGGCAGGTTCTTGGGGGATGAGGGGAGTGAGGGGGTGGTCCCGGGCGGCGGAGCGGCCGGGGATCAGGCGTAGGGGCCGGGATCAGGCGTAGGGGTCGGCGATCAGGCCGCGACGGCGGCCGGTCGGCCGGTGGCGTCGAGCTCGTCGAGCTCGTCGACCGTACCGGCGGGGATGTCGTAGACCCAGCCGTGCAGGGTGACCGTGTCGGCGGCCAGGGCGCGGGCCACCGAGGGGTGGGTGGCGAGGTTCGCCAGCTGGGCGCGCACGTTCTCTCGGACCAGCGCGTCCACCTTCGGTGCCCCGCCCTCGCCGGTGGCGCGGGCCCGGGAGGCGTCCGCGTGGCGCAACCAGTCGGCGATGGCGGGCGCACCGCTCAGGTCGTGGCGCTCGGCGAGGGCGGTCATCGCGCCGCAGGCGGAGTGGCCGCAGACCACGATGTCGGTGACGTTCAGGACGGCGACGGCGTACTCGATGCTGGCCGCCACACCATCGGGGCCCGGGGTGTAGGCGGGGACCAGGTTCCCGGCGGTCCGGATGACGAACAGCTCGCCCGGCTCGCTCTGGGTGATCAGCTCCGGCACCACGCGGGCGTCCGAGCAGCTGATGAACAGGGTCGTCGGCCGGTGGGTCGCGGCCAGGTGGGCGAAGAGGTCCGCCTTGGCCGGGTAGACGTCCCGCTGGAAACGTGCGACGCCCTCGGTGAGGTCTTGCATGGTCCACTCCCTTCGGTGTTCGCCGGCCCCGTGGGGCTGACGACATCCACCATGCATGACCTGTTCCTATAGTGTCCAAGACGCGCTGAGCATCATTGCCATTGCTGACATCTATAGTTATGGGTATGGCCCTGGAGCTCCGTCACCTGCGCTATCTGCTCGCCGTCGCCGAGCACGCCAACTTCACCCGCGCCGCCGAGGCGCTGCGCGTCTCGCAGCCCACGCTGTCCCAGCAGATCAAGCAGCTCGAACGGCAGCTCGGCGTCCAGCTCCTCGATCGGACCGGGCGCACCGTACGGCTGACCGACGCCGGCCAGACCTACACCCACTACGCCCGCCGCGCCCTGCAGGACCTGGCGGCGGCCGAGCGCGCGGTACTGGACATCCAGGACCTCTCCCACGGCGGCCTCCGCCTGGCGATGACCCCGACGCTCACCGCGTACCTGATCGGCCCACTGGCGGCCGAGTTCCAGACCCGGCATCCGGGGATCGCATTGGAGATCGGTGAGTTGACGCAGGATCAGATCGAGGCGGCGCTCCTCGACGACCGGCTGGACCTCGGCTTCGCCTTCAGTGCCGAGCACCGGCCCGGGGTGGCCGCACAGCCGCTGTTCAGCGAGACCCTCAGCCTCGTGGTCGGCGCCGCGCACCCGCATGCCGGCCGCCGGGAACCGCTGCCCATCGGCGAGCTGGCACAGCACCCGCTCGCCCTGCTCAGCCCCGACTTCGCCACCCGCGCCCACATCGACCGGCACTTCGCGGACCATGGCGTCCGGGCGCGCATCGCCGTGGAGGCGGACACCATTACCGCGCTCACCGAGATCGTCGGCAGAACCGCGCTCGCCACCGTGCTACCGGACGCCCTCACGCGTGACGACCCGCGCCTGTGCCCCGTCCCGCTCGACCCGGCACTGCCCGCCCGCACCGTCGCCCTGCTCCGCCGGGGCACGGCGTACCAGAGCGCTGCCGCTCGCGCGTTCATCGAGGTCGCCGGTCGATGGACTGGCGCGCTTGGCGGGACGGCTGGGCGGGGGCCGACTTCCGGGGGGTGAGGACGGGGGCAGGGAGGGGTGCGCCGATGGGCGATAGGCGGTTTGCGGCCCTCGATAGCTGGTGACAGATGACAGATTTTGAGATCTGTCATCTGTCACCGGCTATTAGCCATCGGCTATCGGTCAGCGGTCATCGGGATTCGAGCATCGAGATGACCGCGCCGTTTGGCCGTCCCCCGCCCACTCCGTACAGTTCACGGGGTACATCCCAACATCGGCGATCAAGGAAAGCGGCAACAGCATGACGACGGCAGCGGAGCAGCGGCACGACCGACAGGGGTCGATCGGCGATCCGATGCCGACCGACCAGGAGACGGTCACCCCCGCCGCTGACCAGTCCGCCGAGTACGGCCCCGGCCTCGACCCCGAGCGCCTGCGCCTCTGCCTCGACGTGCTCGCCGAGCTGGACGACCTCCCGGTCGACCACCCTGACGCCATCACCGTGCGCCGGGCCGTCGCGGGCATCTTCCGCACCGTGAAGCAGCGCCGCCGCCAGGAGACCCGCGCCGCGAAGAGCGCCAACGACCGCGCCGTGACCGCCCGCACCGCGACCGGCGCACCGGGCCGGATCGACGACGAGACGGCCGGCGTCTTCGGCCTGAGCACCCCCACCACCACCGAGATCGCCGGCATCCTGCAGCGCCCGCGCTCCTGCTACATCTGCAAGACCCGCTTCGTCGAGGTCGACGCGTTCTACCACCAGCTCTGCCCGTCCTGCGCCCGCTCCAGCCGGGCCCGGCGGGACGCGACGACCGACCTGACGGGCCGTCGGGCCCTGCTCACCGGCGGCCGCGCCAAGATCGGGATGTACATCGCGCTGCGCCTGCTGCGTGACGGTGCGCACACCACCATCACCACCCGGTTCCCGAAGGACGCGATCCGCCGCTTCACGGAGATGCCGGACAGCGCGGACTGGCTGCACCGTCTGAAGATCGTCGGCATCGACCTGCGCGACCCGGCCCAGGTGGTCGCGCTGGCCGACTCGGTGGCCGCCGAGGGCCCGCTGGACATCCTGATCAACAACGCCGCGCAGACCGTGCGCCGCTCCCCCGCCGCCTACGCCGAGCTGGTCGCCGCCGAGTCCGCGCCGCTGCCGGCCGGGCAGCTGCCCGCCAGCGAGGTGATCGGCGTCTTCGGCAGCGGCAGCGTCGACCGGCCCGCGCTCCCCGGGCAGGCGAGCGGCGAGCACGAGGCGCTCACCGCCCAGCAGGTGACCGCGCTCGCGCTGGTCACCGGTTCGGCCTCGCCGGCTCGGATCGAGGCCGGCACCGCGATCGACGCGGGCGGCCTGGTGCCGGACCTGGCCGACTCCAACAGCTGGGTGCAGACCGTCAACGAGGTCGACCCGATCGAGCTGCTGGAGGTGCAGCTCTGCAACTCCACCGCGCCGTTCATCCTGGTCAGCCGGCTGCGGAAAGCGCTCTCCGCCTCCCCGGCGCGCCGCAAGTACGTGGTGAACGTCTCCGCGATGGAGGGCCAGTTCAGCCGCGGTTACAAGGGCGCGGGCCACCCGCACACCAACATGGCCAAGGCCGCGCTCAACATGCTCACCCGCACCAGCGCCAAGGAGATGCTGGAGACGGACGGCATCCTGATGACCGCCGTGGACACCGGCTGGATCACCGACGAGCGGCCGCACCCGGACAAGATGCGGCTCGCCGAGGAGGGCTTCCACGCCCCGCTCGACCTGGTGGACGGCGCGGCCCGGGTCTACGACCCGATCATCCGCGGCGAGGGCGGCGAGGACCTGTACGGCTGCTTCCTGAAGGACTTCGAGCCCGCCGCGTGGTGACCTGGTGACCCGCGTCGTGACACCGCCCACCGCACCGCGCCCGCTGATCGGCGCCGGGGTGATCGTCCCCAGCACCGACGGGCGCGGCCTGCTGCTCGGCCGGCGCACCACCCCGGGCGAGCCGCCGACCTGGAGCCTGCCCGGCGGCAAGGTGGACCACCCGGGCGAGTCCTTCGAGCAGGCGGCGGCCCGCGAGCTGGCCGAGGAGACCGGGATCGAGTTGCCCGCCGAGCGGATGCGGGTGCTCGCCGTGATCCTGGACCATCTCGACGGCCGCCCCCGGCTGACCGCCGCCGTGCTCGCGCCGCCGAGCGATGCGACGGCCGTCGTCACCGAGCCGGAGAGCTGCGGGGGTTGGGAGCGGTTCGAGCTGGCGGAGCTGCCCGAACCGATGTTCGGGCCCTCCGCCTGGGTCCTGGCGCACTGGCTGCCCGCCCCGGCCCCGCTGCCCGCAGGCGTCTTCAACTACCCCACCAGCACCGGGCGGTAGTCCCAGGCTCGGCGGCACCGCAGCGCGCGCGGGTGACCGACCGTCAGAACTCCTTCGCCGCAGCCGTGATCGCCTCCCGGATCCGGTGGTAGGTGCCGCAGCGGCAGATGTTGCGGATCTCGTCGAAGTCGGCGTCACCGATCTCGTGGCCGGCCGCCCGGGCCTGTCGCACCTTGGCGACGGCGGCCATGATCTGGCCGGGCTGGCAGTAGCCGCACTGGGCGACGTCGTACGTCAACCAGGCCTCCTGCATGGGGTGCAGGTCCTTGCCGACGGTGGCGGGCAGGCCCTCGATGGTGGTGATCTCGTCGGTGGCCTGCACCGCGCTGACCGGCACCGAGCAGGGGTTGAAGGCCTTGCCGTTGATGTGGCTGGTGCAGGCCTGGCAGACGCCGAGGCCACAGCCGTACTTGGGGCCGGTGACGCCGAGCACGTCGCGCAGCACCCAGAGCAGCCGCACGTCGTCATCGACCTCGGCGGTGACCTGCGTGCCGTTGAGGATGAAGGAGTGTTGGGGCACGGATGGGCTCCTAGACTTTCGAAACGCCGGTAGTAGACGCTGGTTGGCGCTAGTAGGCGCTAGTAGGCGCGGCTGAGGCCGTCGGTGGGGGACTGCGGAATCGGCGGCTCGGTGGGCAGCGGGACGAAGCCGAGCGGGGCGGTGTGGTTGATCGGGAAGCTGGTCGGCATCGTGCCGGTGGCCCGGCCGTACGCGCAGGCGACTGCGGCCATCGCACCGGCCACCGCCAACTCACCCGCGCCGCCGGGGACTCCGGTGGTCGGCGGCATCACGATGATCTGCAGCTCGGGCGGCGTGTTCCACTGCCTGGTGTAGAAGTACTCGTCCCAACTGCCTTCCTGGAACATCCCGTTCTCCAGGTGCAGGCCGGAGGTCAGGGCGACCGCGATGCCGTCCATGATGCCGCCCATCATCTGGGCCTCCAACCCCCGCGGGTTGACCGCGAGTCCGACGTCGACGGCGCAGACGACCTTGGTCACGCGCGGCCCGGTCCAGGCGTCCGGCACCTGTCGCCCGACCGTGGCGGGGGTGCAGTCGATCTCGGCCAGCACGGCCACGAAGCCGTGGTACTCGGGGTGCAGGGCGATGCCCTGCGCGGTGCCGGCCGGCATCGTCCGGCCCCAGTCACCCGCCTGCGCGACCTGGTCGAGGACGGCCTTGGCCCGGTCGTCCTTGAGGAACTGGCGGCGGAAGCGGTAGGCGTCCTGGCCCATGGCCGCGGCGAGCTGGTCGACCACCAACTCCTGTGCGCAGCGGACGTTGGGCGAGTAGATGCCGCGCATGCTGCCGGTGTTGAAGCCGTGGTCGACCTCGTTCAGCAACTGGGTGGTGACACCGAACTCGTAGGGGGTCTGCTGGGTGAGCTCGAACATCGTCTCGGAGAAGCCGAGGTCGGCCACCGGCAGCTTGGCGACCAGCGAGGTGATGATCTCGCCCAGGCCGTGGCCGAAGTCGGTGCCGACCGAGGTGTGCCGCTGCTCGAAGCTGACCACGTTGCCCAGCGAATAGGTGGCGCGCACCCGGGAGGTGGCCATCGGGTGGGCGCGGCCCTGACGGAAGTCGTCGGTGCGGTGCCACATCAGCTTGACCGGCTTGCCCATCGCCCGCGAGATCAGCGCGGCCTCGATCGCGGCGTCGTGGAAGAGCTTGCGGCCGAACGAGCCACCGCCCTGGGTGACGTGCACGGTAACGGCGGTGGGCAGCAGGCCGAGCGCCGCCGCGATGGTCTGCTGCGCGACGATCGGCGACTTCAGCGCGCCCCAGATCTCCGCCCGGTCCGCCCGCACGTCGGCGATCGCGCAGTTGGGCTCCAGCGCGCTGTTGCTGGCGAAGTGGAAGGTGAACCGGGTGTCGACCTCCTGGGTGAGCAGCGGCAAGGGGGGTATCACCAGCGGCAGTTCGGCGGCCAGCAGCTCCTGGAGCACGGTGGCGTCCGAGGCTCCCTCGGCAGTGCCGGGGCCCCAGGTCACCTGCAGCGCGCGGACGGCGTCGATGCACTGGCCGAAGGTCTGCCCGCGCACCGCGACGCCGGTGGCGACGGTCACCACGTCGGTGATGCCGGGCATCGCCTGCACGGCCGCCAGGTTCTGCACCGACCGGACGGTGCCGTTGATCGTCGGCGGGCGGCAGACCATGGTCGGCAGCGCACCGGGCACGCTCAGGTCCATCGCGAACTGCTTGCGCCCGGTGACCGCGTCCAGGGCGTCGACCCGGTTCTGCGGCGTGCCGATGACGCTGAACTGCGCGGCCGGCTTGAGTCCGACCGAGACCAGCAAGGTGGTCTGGCTGGCCGCCGCCACCGCCAGCGCGCCGTAGCCGATGCTCGCACCGCTCGCCGAACTCACCACGCCCGCACTGGTGGTCAGCGTCGAGACCGCGACGCCGAGCTGGGCCGCCGCCGCCTGCAGCAGCCGCTGCCGGGCGATCGCGGCGGCCACCCGGATCGGGGTGTAGGTGGAGATCGTGGTGTTCGAGCCGCCGGTCAGCTGGTTGAAGAGCAGTTCGGGGCGCGCGTCCGCGAGCGTCACCCGCACCCGGTCCAGCGGCAGGTCCAGTTCCTCGGCGATCAGCATCGCGCTGGAGGTGGTCACGCCCTGGCCGACCTCGGCTCGCGGCAGCGCGAAGGAGGCCGTGCCGTCGGTGTTCAGCTGAATGCTGATCAGGTTCGCGGTGGGCAGCGCCGCGTCCGTGAGCAGGTCGTTCAGGTCGTACACCTCGGCCGGCTCGGGCAGCGAGGGGATCGCGGCCTCGGCCCGCTCGGGCGCCGCCACCTCCCCGAGCTGCGCCGCCACCGTGAGCGTGGAGGCCGCGAGCACGTAGCCCAGGAACCTCCGCCGCCCCAGCGAGTGATCCTGATCACCCATCAACTGTCCTCTCCCCGGCATCGTCGCGAAGCGCGAGCCTGCCACATCCCCACCGGCGCCACCACGCCGACCCTACCGCCGAGTAGCTCACGGCGGCGCAACGGCCGCTACGGCTCGAGGTGCGGCTCAGGGCTGATCCGGGGCGGGGGCCTCGGCGTGGGTCTGGGCGTGAGCCTGGGACCGCTGGTGGATGCGCCGGATCGTCGTGGACAGCTGCTGCTCGGGGTCCGGGCTGAACCGGTGCAGGGCGACTATCGCGCTGACGATCACGTCGCACAGCTCGTCCGCCACCTGCTGCTCGGTGTGCGTCACGCCCTTGCGCGGGTTCTGGCCCTGCAGACCGATGTACGCCCCCACCACCTCCCCCGCCTCCTCGGTGAGCTTCATCAGCCGCATCGCGGTCTCGTGCGGGCCGGTGCCGTTGGCGCGGTCGAGCCAGGTGACGAGTTGACGAACCGTCTGCCAGTCCTCGGCGGTCATCAGTGTGTTGCTCCTTCCTGCCCCGCCGCGAAGCTGGGACATCCTTCGAGAAGTCTGGTAAATCTCGTCGTGTGCATGCGCATCGAGTCCACGACTGCCTAAGGTAGCGGGCAGCGCCCACTCTTACGCTCGCTCCACGTGCTGGTAAGGAAGCCACCCATGTCTGACGCCGTACGAGGCGCCTCCGGCTCGGCGGAGGGTCCGTTCGTGACGTCCGGGACGGCGGTGCTCCTGGAACGCCGGTACCGGATCCTGGTGACCGGCTACTCGATCTCCTCGTACGGCACCTTCCTGAACCTGGTGGCGCTCAACCTGTACGTGTACGCGGTGACCGGCCGGGCGTTGGCCGTCGGGGCGTTCCTGGCCGTGCGGTTCGCCGCCGGGTTCGCCGCCGGGCTGGTCGCGGGGCCGGTGCTGGCCCGGTGGTCGGCGAAGGGGGTCATGCTCTGGACCAACCTGGGCCAGGCGGCGGCGCTGGTGCTGCTGGTGGCCGCCCCGCACGGGCTGCGCCCGGCCGCGCTGTTCACGGTCTCCGCGCTGGTCGGCGGGGCGGGCACGCTGTTCATGGTCGCGCTGCGCAGCTCGATCCCGCACATGGTCGGCGACGGCCGGCACACCTGGGCGAACTCGCTGATGGTCAGCGGGCGTTCGATGGCCATGGTGGCCGGGTTCGCCTCCTCCGGCGTGGTGGTCTCGCTGCTCGGCTACAGCGCGGCGTTCCTGGTGGACATGGCCACCTTCCTGGTCTGCGCCCTGACGGTGGCACTGCTGCCGCTGACCCTGGGGCCCACCGGCCGTGACACCGGACAGGCCGCGCAGGACGACCCGGCCGATGGCGCTGCCGACAGCGGTGCCGACAGCGGTGCCGCGGCCGGCAAGCAGCGGTTCTCCGCCGCGATCACGGCCCTGGCGGCGGCTCCGGTGCTCGGGTTGATGGTGGCGTTACGCGGCGTCGACGCGCTGGGCTCCTCCTCGCACAACGCGGCGCTGCCCGTCTACTCCACCCGACTCGACGCCCACGACCCGGCGGTTTTCGTCAGCGTCTTCTGGTGCGTCTGGGCGCTCGGCAACGTGCTGGTCCAGCAGGCGCTGCGGCAGTACACCAGGCGCACCGAACGCACGGTCGGCGCGTTGGGCTTCGGACTCGGCACCATCGCGATGTCGGCCACCTTCATCCTGGCCTTCGCGGGGTTCCCGTGGGCCGCGACCGTCCCGATCGCGCTGCTGGCGGGCGCGGCCGACGGGCTGACCGAAGTGTCGTACACCTCGCACCTGCAGACGCTGCCGACCACCCTGCGCGGCCACGCCTTCGGGCTCTCCGCCACAGTGGAGAACCTCGGTTTCGGCCTCGGCATGATCGCGGTCGCCGCCGCACTCGACGCTTTCAGCCCGCTGTCGGTGGTGGGGGTATCGCACGGCGTCGCCATCGTCCTCGCTCTGGTCTTCCTGGCCCAGGTGGTGCGGCACCACGGTGCGGGAGCGGAGGCGGTGGCGGAGGCGGCGAGCAGGCAGAAGGAGAGGGAAGACGATGCAGGACCGGCGCGTGGCGGTCATCGGGATGGCGCTGAGATTTCCGGGCGCTGAGACACCCGAGCAGTACTGGCACGACATCCGGTCCGGCGTCTCGCACGTCCGCCGATTCACCGACGCCGAGTTCGCGGCGGCGGGCGTGCCCGAAGACCGGTACCGGGACCCGGAGTTCACCGGTGCCGGCGCGTTGCTGCCCGGCATCGACGGGTTCGACGCCGAGTTCTTCGGGATGAGCGGGCGCGAGGCGACACTGACCGATCCGCAGCAGCGGCTCTTCCTGGAGTGCTGCCACCACGCGCTGGAGGACGGCGGTTACGCCGGCTGGACCGGGCGGATCGGGGTGTACGCGAGCGTCGGCTACCGCCTCCACTCGCTGCACAGCTACCTGGCCAACAACATCGGCGAGTTGAGCCGCACCGAGGACTGGGCCGCCGCCAAGCAGATCCAGGTCGGCAACTATCCCGACTTCACCGCCACCCGGGCGGCGTTCCGGCTCGGGCTGGACGGGCCGGCGGTGAACGTCGCGACCGCCTGCTCCAGCGGCCTCGTCTCGGTCCATCTCGCCTGCCAGGCACTGCTCGCGGGCGAGGCGGACCTGATGCTGGTCGGTTCGGCCGCGCTGCACCTGCCGCAGGTCACCGGGGGCCGCCGGGTGCCCGGCTCGACCCTCTCCGCGAGCGGGGCGGTCCGGGCCTTCGACGCGGCGGCGGACGGCACGGTCGGCGGCAACGGGGTGGCCGCCGTGCTGCTCAAACCGCTGGCGAAGGCGCTGGCCGACGGCGACACCGTACACGCGGTCGTGCTGGGCTCGGCGGTCACCAACGACGGTGCGGGCCGGGCCGGTTTCGCGGCTCCGGGCATCGCGGGCCAGCGGGACGCGGTGCTCGGCGCGCTGGCCGCCGCCGGGGTCGGCGCCGACACGCTCAGCTACCTGGAGGCGCACGGCACCGGCACCCTCAAGGGCGATCCGATCGAATTCGCCGCGCTCACCGAGGCGTTCCGCCGGCACACCGACCGCGTCGGCCACTGCGCGCTCGGCTCCACCAAGCCCGCCATCGGGCATCTGGACAGCGCGGCGGGCCTGGCGGGACTGATCAAGGCCATCCTGGTGCTGCGGCACGGCATCGTCCCGCCGCTGGCGAACTTCACCTGTCCCAACCCGCGACTGGACCTCGAGCGGAGCCCGTTCACGCTGCCCCGGCGCGCCATGCCATGGCCGGTGGACGCCCACCCGCGACGGGCGGGCGTGCACGCCATCGGCCTGGGCGGCACCAACGCGCACGTGATCCTGGAACAGGCCCCGCCGGTTCCCGCGCGGCCCCCGGGCGCGCCGGTTCCGGCGCTGCTGCCACTGTCGGCGCAGAGCCCCACCGCACTGGAGCAGAGCGCCCGTTCACTCCGCGCGGAGCTGCTGCGGCACCCGGCGTCGCACCCGGCCGATCTGCTGACGACGACCGCACTCGGGCGCCGCCACCTGCGCCACCGGCTGGTCCTCACCGTGCCCGCCGACGGGTGGGCCGGCGCGCTCGACGCGTTCCTGGCGGATCCGCGCGGCGCCGAGCCGCCCGCCACCGGGTACGGGTACCGCAGGCCGCCCGCCGCCGGGTACCGGACCGGGACGGTGACGGCCCCGGTCACGCCCGCTTTCGTCTTCAGCGGTCAGGGCGGCGGCCGACCCGGGATGGCCGGCGCGCTCGCCGCCCGGTTCCCGGTGGTGGCCGAGGTCCTCGAGGAGTGCGCCCGGATCCATCAACAGGAGACCGGCCGGCGGTACTTCCTCGACCGGCTGGTGTCCGGCACGGACCGTGCGCCGTGGGACACCGCCTTCGCCCAGCCGGCGATCTTCGCGCTGCAGGTCGCGCAGGCCGAACTCTGGCGGCAGCTCGGCGTGTTACCGGCCGCAGTGGCCGGGCACAGTGTCGGGGAGTACGCGGCCCTGTGCGTCGCGGGAGCGCTCTCGTTGGCGGACGGCATGCGGTTGACCTGCCGGCGGGGCCGGCTGATGCAGCGGACCGAACCCGGCGCGATGCTCGCCGTGTTCGCCTCGCGCGAGCGGGTCGGGCAGCTCATCGCCGCCGTCGGCGCCGCCGAAGCCGGGGCCGGGGCCGGGGCTGCCCGCGCGGACCGGCGCCTCGAACTCGCCGTCTCCAACGGGCCCGCGCAGCATGTCGTGGCGGGACGCCCGGTGGCGGTGGCGGCGGCGCGGGCCTGGCTGGCCGAGCACGGGGAAGCGGACGAGCCACTCCCGGTCGATCGGGCCTTCCACTCGGCCCTGCTCGACCCGATCCTCGACGAGTTGCGCGCCGCCGCCGAGCAGGTGCGGCTTCGGCCGGTGGAGCTGGAGTTCGTCAGCGGACTGGACGGTACGGCGCACCCGGTGGGCTGGCTGCCGGACGCCGACCACCTGGTCCGGCAGGCTCGGCAGCCGGTCGAGTTCCATGCGGTGCTGCGCACGCTGGCACCGGCCGGTCCGCTGGTCGAGCTGGGGCCCGGCGCGACGTTGACCGGCCTGGCCCGCCACGCGCTGCCCGATCGCACCCGCTGCGTGCCGACCCAGGGCCACGGCGGCGACCTGGACGGTCTCTGGTTGGCGGTGGCCCAACTGCACTGCGCCGGCGTGGACATCGACTGGGCGGCCGTGCTGGACGGCTCCGCCGGGCGGCGGATCCCGCTGCCCGGGTACCCGTTCCAGCATCGGTCGTACTGGATCGGTCCGCCGCCGCACCAGGGTCTGCCGCCGCACACCGGTCTGCCGCACACCGGTCTGCCGCACCCCGGCCCGGCAGTGGACCGCGTACCCGCACACCAACGCACCATGGAGGACGGCATGACCGAACAGGCGATACTCAAGCGGGTACTTGAGCTCACCGCGGCCCACCTCGGTTACCGCGTCGAGGAACTGGACGCCGGGCGGACCTTCGTCGGCCTCGGTGCCGACTCGCTCCAACTCATCGGTATGCTACGGCAGTTGGAGGGCGAGTTCGGGGCCAGGATCGCGGTCCGGGAGATCCTGGAGGAGGCCGGCACACCGGAACTGACGGCCCATCTGATAGCCGAGCGGACCGGGCAGGTGAGCACGGAACCCGCAGCAGTACCCATACCCATACCCGCAGCCGCGCCCGCAGCCGCGGCGACGGCTCAGGAGCGCGAGACCCCGGCCGCCGCCGAGTACGCGAGCCGGGCCGAACTCGCCGAGCTCAACCGTCAGATCACGCTGCTCGCCGAGACGCAGGCGGCCATGCTCAGCCAACTCTCCGACGCGGTCGCACTGCTCACCGCCGAGCGCGGCCGATGAGCCCGAGCGCGGCGGACCGGGCCGCGGCACTCTCCCGACAGGTCACGGCGCAACTGGCGGCGGCCAAGCGGCAGCTCGCGCCCCCAAGCCCCGCTCCCGCCCACGAACCGGCCCCCGCCGTGCACGGCCCTCGAGTGACCCTGCCGCCCGGCTCCGGCATGGCCGGTGACACCGCCACCGCCACCCAGCGCGCGCACGCCGCCGAGCTCGCCCGCCGCCTGACCGAGCGCACTCGCGGGTCCAAGGAGTTGGCCCAGCGCCAGCGCGCCGTGCTCGCCGACAGCCGGGCCGTGGTCGGCTTCCGCCGCGCCACCAAGGAGACCTTGTACCCCCTGGCAGCCCGCTCGGCCCGGGGCGCGCGGCTGACCGACCTGGACGGCAACGACTACACCGACATCACCATGGGCTTCGGCGCCCTCCTCTTCGGCCACGAGCCGGAGTTCGTCACCGAGGCCGTCCAGCGCCACCTCGCCCAGGGCCTGCGGTTCGGCCCCCGGCCGGTCGAAGCCGGTGAGGTCGCCCAGCAGCTCGCCGAGCTGACCGGCCTGGAGCGGGTCGCGTTCGCCACCTCCGGCACCGAGGCCAACGCCGCCGCCATCCGGCTCGCCCGGGCCGCCACCGGACGCGACCGGATCGTCATGTTCCGCGGCTCGTACCACGGCCACCTGGACTCCGTGCTGGGCCGCCCGGGTCCGAACGGCGGGCCCGCCGTGCCGGTGTCGCCCGGCATTCCGGACAGCGCCGTGGCCGAACTGCTGGTCCTCGAATACGGCAGTCAGGAAGCCCTGGAGCGGATCGACGAGCTCGGCGACAGCATCGCCGCGGTGCTGGTCGAGCCGGTCCAGTGTCGCCATCCCGCGCTGCGCCCGGTGGAGTTCCTGCGGGCGCTGCGCGAACTCACCCGGCGCCGCGGCATCGTGCTGCTCTTCGACGAGATGCTCACCGGCCTGCGTTCCCATCCGCGCGGCGCGCAGCACCACTTCGGCGTCGTCCCCGACCTGGCCACCTACGGCAAGGCGCTCGGCAGCGGGTTCCCGATCGGCGCGATCGCCGGCCGCGCCGATATCCTGGACGGCGTGGACGGCGGCTTCTGGCAGTACGGCGACGACAGCCGTCCGGAGGTCGAGACCACCTTCTTCGGCGGCACCTACCTGCAGCATCCGCTCTCGATGGTGGCGGCCAAGGCGGTGCTCGATCGGCTGGTCGCCGAGGGCCCGGTCCTGCAGGAGCGGCTCAACTCCCGTACCGACGCGCTGGCCGCCGACCTGAACGCGTTCTTCCGCGAGGAGGAATTCCCGCTGGAGTTCAGCCACTTCGGGTCGATGTTCCGGTTCACCCACCGGGCCGACCTGGAGTTGCTCCACCAGCACCTGCTGCTGCGCGGCGTCTACGTGTGGGAGTGGCGCAGCTGCTACCTCTCCACCGCCCACACCGACGGCGACCTCGAACGGGTCTCGGACGCGGTGAAGGACTCGCTGCGCGCCCTGCGCCAGGGCGGCTTCTTCCCCACCACCCGCGTGCGTACGCGCTCGACGCCGAAGCCCGACCGTCCGCGTCCGACCCCCGAGTTCGGGGTGTACTTCTTCGGCGACCAGCCGCAGGCCGACAGCGCCCGGTCCGACAGCGCCCGGGACGGCGAGTCAGCTCCCGCCGGCTCACCGGCCGACGCCTACCAGCGGATCATCGAGACGGCCCGGTTCGCCGACGAGCGCGGCTTCAGCTCGCTCTGGATACCCGAGCGCCACTTCCACTCCTTCGGCGGCCTCTTCCCCAACCCGTCGGTGCTGGCCGCCGCGCTGGCCCGGGAGACCAGCCGGATCAGGCTCAACGCCGGTTCCGTCGTGCTCCCGCTGCACGATCCGCTCCGGGTCGCCGAGGAGTGGTCGGTCGTCGACAACCTGTCCGGCGGGCGGGTCGGCCTCGGCTGCGCCACCGGCTGGCACGCGCAGGACTTCGCCCTGCACCCGGACCGCTTCGCACGCCGTACCGAGATCGGCCTCGCCCACCTGGAGGACGTCCGCACGCTCTGGCGCGGCGGCACCCTGCGGCGGCAGACCGGCGCCGGCCGGCCGACCGAGGTCCGCGTCCACCCCCGGCCCGTGCAGGACCTGCCGCCGATGTTCCTCGCCACCTCGGGGCGGCGGGAGTCGTACGAGGAGGCGGCCCGGCGCGATCTGGGCATCGTCACCAACCTGATGAACCAGACGGTCGCGGAACTCGCGGAGCACCTGAGCCACTACCGCAAGACCCGCGAGCAGCACGGCCTGGACCCGGACGCGGGCCGGGTCACCGTGCTGCTGCACACCTATCTCGGCGAGGACCACGCGAGCGCCCGGGCGCAGGCGCGCGAGCCGATGATCCGCTACCTGCGCTCCTCGCTGCTGCTGCGCGCCGCGGCGGGCGCGCTCGGCGGCGACCCGCGGGCGGTGGCCGAGGCGAGCGAGGAGGACCTGGAGTACCTCTTCCGCCGGGCCTACGACCGGTACTGCGACGAGCGGGCGCTGATCGGCACGCCCGACACCTGCGCCCCGGTGGTGGAGGCACTGCGGGTGGCAGGCGTCGACGAGATCGCCGCGCTGGTCGACTTCGGCCTGCCCGCCGAGCTGATCCGCACCGGGCTGGAGCGGCTGGACGCGCTGCGCCGGGGCGAGCACGGCGCCGCATCCCGCCCGACCACCGAGCTGTCGGCACCTGGTGGGCCGCCGAACGAACTGCCCACGCCCGCACCGCTCGACGACCTCTGCGCACCCGCCACCGACGCCCAGCGCCGGCTCTGGCTCGCCTGCCAGCTGATCGGCGACCGCGCCGCCTACAACGAGATCCAGGCGGTGCGGCTGCGCGGCGCCCTCGACCGGACGGCGCTGACCGCCGCCGTGGCGGGCCTGGTGGAGCGGCACGCCGGCCTGCGGACCGTATTCCGCGCGGGCGGCGCGGACCAGACGGTCCAGCAGCTCGTCCGGGCCCAGCCGCGCGCCGCGCTCCAGCCGACCGACGCCCGGGGGCAGGACGCCGGGGCCGCCATCGCCGCCGCGCTGCGCGAGGAGAGCTCGCGACCCTACGACCTGGCCGAGGGCCCGCTCTTCACGCCCCGGCTGCTGATCCTCGCCGAGGACGACCACGTCCTGCTGCTGGGCCTGCACCACCTCGTCACCGACGGGCACTCGGCCCGCCTGCTGGCCGCCGATCTCGAAGAGCTCTACACGGCCGCCGTCGAAGGCCGCCCCGCCCGCTTCGCGGCGCCCGCCGGCAGCACCCTGGACACCGTCGAACCCGCCCGGGATCCGGCCGATCTGGCCTGGTGGCGGCGGTCTCTCACGCCGCTGCCGCCGGTCCTCGCGCTGCCCACCGACCGGCCGCGCGGCCGCCGGGTGGCGGGGCACGGTGACGCCGTCGAGCTCCGCCTGGACCGCGCCCGCGGCTTCGAGCTCCAGGAGTGGAGCGGCCGGCAGGGCGTCACCCTCTTCGCCACCCTGCTCACCGCCTGGCAGCTGGTGCTGCGCGAACGCTCGGGCCAGGACGAGTTCGTGGTCGGCTCGACCTTCGGACGGCGGGCGCCGCAGGACGCCGGCACGGTGGGCTTCCAGGCCGCCGTGCTGCCACTGCGCGTGTCGCTGACCGCGCAGACCTCGCTGACCGCCGCGGTGCGGGCCACCCGGGACGCGCTGATCGACGCGGACGGCCGTCAACACGTGGACCTGGACGCGCTGTTGGCGGAGGTCAACCCCGACCGCGGCAACCCGCGACCGCTGATCACCGTGTCGGCGGACCTCGACACCGCGCCGCTGACCCGGCTGCGCCTGCCGGGACTGCGCGCCGAGGAGGTCGCGGGCGGCGCCTGCTCCGCGCCGCTCGAGATGGCCCTGATGGCCGTCCGGAGCAGCACCGGCTTGCGGCTGCGGATCCGCTACGACGCGGACCTCTTCGACTCCGCGACGGTGCGCGACTACCTCGGGGACCTCGACCGCGTGCTGCGGCTGATGACGGGCGACGGCGCCGCGCTGGTGCGGGACACCGCCGCCGCGCCCGCCCGGCGGCTCGCGGGGCCGACCGGCCACCAGGTGCCGGCCGGGCTGCGCGCCGTCTGGCGGTCGGTCCTGCGGCGCGACGACCTGGCCGCCGACACCGACTTCTTCGACGTCGGCGGCGATTCGATCTCGGCGATCAGGCTGGTCAACCGGGTGCGCGCGGAGCTGGGGGCCGACGTCCCGCTGGCGGACTTCTTCGCCGAGCCGACCCTGGGCGCGATGGCCCGGCAGCTGGGCGGCCCCGCAGCGACCCAGGCCACCGAGCCGCCTGCGCCACCTGAGCCGGTTGAGCCGCCTGCGCCGTCTGCGGCGTCTGCGCCGTCTGCACCGCCGGCCATCCCGGACGAGGAGCAGGTGCTCGACCGGGCCCCGGTGAGCGACCAGCAGGACCGGATGCTCGCCGGTCACTTCTCCCTGCCGCAGCCGCAGATCTGGAACGTGCCCACCACGATCCGATTCGGCGGCGCGCTGGACCTCGACGCGCTGCGCTCGGCGCTCACCGAGCTGATCAACCGTCACCAGGCGTTGCGCACCCGCTTCGTCCAGGACGAGGACGGCATCTGGTCGCAGGAGGTGCTGGCCGCGGGGCCGCTGCGCCTGCGGATCGACGACCTCAGCCGCCTGGCACCCGAGCGCCGGGCCGCCCGTGCCGACAGGACGTGCCAGGAGCTGGCCGCCGCCCCCATCGACATCACCCGGTCGACGCGGCCCCGGCTGCGGCTGCTGCGGCTCGCGCCGCAGGAATGGGTGCTGATGTTCGTGCTGCACCACATCAGCGCGGACGGCTGGGCCCATTCGGTGCTGCTCGGCGAGCTGGCCGAGCTCTACCGGGCGGCGGCGGCCGGCCTCCCGCCCGCCCTCGCCGCGCCCACCGCCCAGGCCACCGACTACGCCCGGCAGCAGCGGGCGACCCGGGATCCGCAAGCCGAGGCACGCCGGGCCGCGCACTGCGCCGCCTACCTGGCGGGCGTGCCGTGCCGGCTCGACATCCCCACCGACCGCCCCAGGACCGACCGGCTGAGCGGTGCCGGCGGCACCGTACGCGGCCTGCTCTCCGGCGAAGTCCGAAGTCGCATCGAGGAGTTCGCGACGGCACAGCGGGTCACCCCGTTCGCGGTCACGGTCGCGGCGCTCGGGGTGCACCTCGCCCGGCTCTCCGGTGAGCATGACGTGCTGCTGAGCGTCCCGTACGTCAACCGCGAGGGCGCGGACACCGAGACGCTGGTGTCGGTGACCGCCAGGGCGGTGCTGGTCCGGGTACGGATCGACCCGGCCGAGAGCGTCGCCGATCTGGTCAGCCGTACCGGCGCGGGCGCGCTGGCCGCGCTGGCGAACGTGCTGCCCACCGCGCTGATCCTGCAGGCGATGCGCGACGCCGGCGCCACCGAGGTCCCGGACCGGGTACCGAACACGCTGGCCTTCCAGAACTACACCGACACCGAGATCGAGATCCCCGGGCTCGACGTCCAAGTGGCGGATCTGGCCCCGCCGGTGGCCCGGGCGGAGCTGTGCTTCGGCCTGTCACCGCGCCGCGATCCGCAACTCGGCTACCGGACCTTCCTGGAGTACTCGGCGGACCTGTGGGACCGGGAGTCGGCCGACGACCTGCTGGCCGGCTACGCCGCGCTGCTCGAAGACTTCTGCGCGCAACCCGCCCGTCGGGTCGCGGAGTTGATCAACCCTCACTTCACAGCCCGAGAGACGGACGCCGAATGACCCTGGCCACCGACCCCAGCCACACCGAGGACCTGCTCGCCTTCCTCAAGGACAGTTCCTCCCCCTACCACGCCGTGGCGCAGGCCGCTCGCCGCCTGGAGAAGGCCGGCTTCACCGAGTTGAGCGGGACCAAGGAGTGGACGGGCCACCACGGCGGCAGCTTCATCGCCCGCGGCGGCGCGCTGATCGCCTGGTACGTCCCCGAGGGCGCCCCCGCCCACACCCCGTTCCGGATCCTCGGCGCGCACACCGACTCCCCCAACCTGCGGGTCAAGCCGACGCCCGACACCGGCGCCGCCGGGTGGCGCCAGGTCGCCGTCGAGGTCTACGGAGGCGTGCCGCTCAACACCTGGCTCGACCGGGACCTGGGCATCTCCGGGCGGCTCACCCTGCGCAACGGCACCTCGGCCCTGGTCAAGATCGACGAACCGCTGTTCCGGGTACCGCAGTTGGCCATCCACCTGGACCGCTCGGTGAACGACGGCATGACGCTCGACCGCCAGCGCCAGACCCAGCCGATCTGGTCGCTGGGCGCCCCGGAGCAGGGCGCGCTGCTGCGCCGGATCGCGCACCAGGCCGAGCTCGACCCCGTGGAGATCCTCGGCTGGGACCTGATGCTGCACGACATCCAGGCGCCCGGCCATCTCGGCGCGGAACGCGAGTTCCTGGTCTCCTCGCGGCTGGACAACCTGGTCTCCGTGCACGCGGGCGTCGCCGCGCTGACGGCGGCCGCCGACCACTGGTCGTCGGGCACCGGCGCCGTGCACCCCCCGCTGATCCCGGTGCTCGCCGCCTTCGACCATGAGGAGGTCGGCAGCGGCTCCGAGACCGGTGCCCAGAGTCCGCTGCTGGAGCGGGTGTTGAGCCGCTCGGTGGCCGCCCGGGGCGGCCACGGCGAGGACTGGGCGCGCGCCCTGGCGGGCGCGCTCTGCGTGTCGGCCGACATGGCGCACGCGGTGCACCCCAACTACAGCGAGCGGCACGATCCGGACAACCAGCCGCTGCCCAACGGCGGCCCCGTGGTGAAGGTCAACGTCAACCAGCGCTACGCCACCGACGGCACCGGACTGGCCGCCTTCGTGGCCGCCTGCGAGCGCGCCGAGGTGCCGTGGCAGCGCTTCGTCTCCAACAACGCGATGCCCTGCGGCACTTCGATCGGGCCGATCACGGCCGCCCGGTTGGGCGTCACGACGGTCGACGTCGGGGTGCCGGGGCTGTCCATGCACTCCGCGCGCGAGCTGGTCGGGGCCAAGGATCCCGGCTACCTGGCCCAGGCCCTCACCGAGTTCGCCACCACCAGCTGACGCCATCGGAAAGACGGAACGTGTCCGCAAAGACCTTCACCCTCAAGGGTGCCGACCCCCGGGACGCGGCGCTGCGCGTCCTGGTCATCCCGCACGCCGGCGCCGGGGCGGCCGGCGGTGCCGCCTTCGCCGCGCACACGCCGGCCGACTGGCTGGTGGCGACGGCCAGACTGCCCGGGCGTGAGTCACGCATCCGCGAGGAGATCCCCGAACTGCCGGGCCTGGTGGCCGACATCGTGGCCACCGTGCGGGCGCTGCCCGGCACCGCCCCGCTGGTCGTGGTCGGCGTGTGCTCCGGCGCGGTGATCGGCCTGGAGGCCGTGCGCACGCTCCAACGTGAGGTGGCCGGTCCGGTGGTCGCCGGCCTGGTGGTCGTCTCGCAGTGGGCGGTGACCGAACGGCCCGATCCCGCGCACCGCTCGCTGCGCGATACCGACGACCCCCGGCAGGTCCTGGAGATCCTGGCCGAGTTCGGCGGTGTCCCGGACTCGCTCGCCGCCGACCGGGAGATGCTCGCGCTGGTGCTGCCGACCATCGTGGCGGACCTGCGCGCCGTGCAGGACTACTGGTCGGCGCCGCACCCGCGGCTGGCCTGCCCGCTGCTCACCGTCTTCGGCGACGAGGACGAGCTGTGCCCCGAGGAGCGGACCGATGACTGGTCCCTGTTCAGCGAGCAGACCCGCACCGTCTGGGTCCCGGGCGGACACATGCTGCTGACCGAGAGCCCCGCCATGGTGGTGGACGCCCTCGTCGGCAATCTCGACCAGTTCGCCCCGGAACACCCCTAGCCTTCGCGCCCCGCCCGATGTGAGGTTCGTACCATGACCACCCCCGCGGTCGACCGGGAACACCGGATCGACGTCCTGCTGCTCGAACGGTGGCAGCGCCACCCCGAACTCCCCGCGCTGATCTCCGGCGAAACCGTGCTCACCATGGGCGAGTTGAAGGACCGGGTGCTGCGGACCGCCGCCGCGCTGCGTGCGCACGGCGTCCGGCCCCGGGACCGCGTCGCGGTCTACCACGAGCGGTCCGTCGAGTTCGTGGTGGCCGTGCTGGGCGTGGTCTTCGCGGGCGCCGCACACGCGGCCATCGATGTGCACGAGCCGCCGCGGCGCACCCTGCGGACGCTGGAGGACTGCGCGCCCCGGGTCCTGCTGACCAGCTCCGCACTGCGCGACCGCTTCTCCGCCGCAGCCGGCTACCTGGTCCTGACGGATGATCAGTACGCGGCGGAGCAGGCTGCTCCCCCACCCACCCCACCCGCCGGCTCGGCCGACGACCCCGCCGTGGTGATCTACACCTCGGGCTCCACCGGCCGCCCCAAGGCCGCACTGATCAGCCACCGGGCGCTGGTGTCCAGGCTGTCGGCGCTGCAGGACACGCACCGGATGGACGAGCACGACCGGATGATCCATCACACGGCGTGCAGCTTCGACATGTACCTCTGCGAGCTGTACTGGCCGATGCTCGCCGGGGCCGCCGTCGTGATCGCCGCGCCGGGCCGCCAGCGGGACGCGGACCACCTCGCGGCGCTGATCCGGGAGCACCGGATCACCACCTTCTACTGCGTGGTCTCGCTGCTCGAACTCTTCCTGCTGGCCCGCGATCCGGCCGAGCGCTACGACGGCCTGCGGCAGGTGCTCACCGGCGGCGAACCGCTCAGCCCCGAGCTGGTGAAGCGCTTTCACGCGCGGTCCACCGCCTCGCTGACCAATCTCTACGGGCCCAGCGAGTGCACCATCTACTGCACCGCCTGGGTGTGCCCGCGCGATCCCGACCTCGACACCGTGCTGATCGGCGCCGCCATCCGGGAGACCGGGCTGTGGATCCTCGACGAGGACGGCGCCGCGGTCCCCGAGGGAGAACCCGGCGAGCTCTACATCGGCGGCGCCGGCCTCGCCCTCGGGTACCTGAACCAGCCCGAACTCACCGCCGAACGGTTCGTCAACTCCCCGGCTGCGGGCCCGGGCAGCCGTCTCTACCGGTCCGGTGACCTGGTGCGGGCCCGGCCGGACGGCGCGCTCGAATTCCTCGGCCGGGTCGACCGGCAGGTGAAGATCCGCGGCATCCGGATCGAGCTCGGCGAGATCGAGGCCACGGCCGTCCGGTGCGCGGGTGTGCGGCAGGCGGCGGTGGTCGCGCACGGCTCGGGCGTCGAGAGACGGCTGGCCGGGTACCTGGTGCCGGAGCGCGGGGTGGACCCGGCGCGGCTGGCCTCCTCGGTCCGCGAGGCGCTGCGCGGCTGGCTGCCGCACGCCATGGTGCCGTCCACCCTCGAGGTGGCCGACGAGCTGCCGTTGACGCCGAACGGCAAGCTGGACCGCCTGCTGCTGGAGGAGTGGGCGGCGAAGCGGTCCACCGACGCGCCGACCACGCGGCCTGCCGGGCACCCTGCCGCCGCGGGTCTGGACGCCACCGTCGCCGAGGTGTGGTGCGAGGTCCTCCAGGTCGCCGCCGTCGGCCACGACGAGGACTTCTTCGACCTCGGGGGCGACTCCTTCAAGGTGCTCCGCGTCGTCGAGACGATGCGCGAGCTGCTCGGCGTGGACGTCCCGCTGGCGGCCCTGCTGTTCGAGCCGACGGTGGCCGAGTTCGTCGCCGAACTGCGGCGCATCATGGATCAGGAGTCCGCACGGTGAACGCTGCCAGACCCACCTCCCGCCCCCGGCGTCCCGAGCCGATCCGCTCCTTCGCCGATCTGCGACCGGAGCGGTTCGCCCCGGGACGGCCCGTGGTCACCCTGTTCAGCGGCGGCCTGGACAGCAGCTACCTGCTGCACCGGCTGGCGAAGGCCGGCTTCGGCCACATCCACGCCGTCAGCGTGGACCTCGGCGCCGGCGAGGATCTGGACGAGCTGCGGCTGGTCGCCGAGCGGCTCTCGGTGCGGCTGCACGTGATCGACGGGCGCGAGCGGTTCGCCGAGGAGTACGTCCGCCCGGCGATCGCCGCCCAGGCCGTCTACCTCGGCACCCATCCGATCAGCTCCTCGCTCAGCAGACCGCTGATCGCCGAGCTGGCCATGGACCTCGCCGTCGAGCTGGACGCCTGGGGCGTGCTGCACACGGCCAACCGCTCACAGAACACCCTGCGCCGGCTCAACGGCGCGCTCGACCTGCTCGGCTACCAGGGCCACTACGGCACTCCGTACGACCTCGAGCCGGTGGACCGGCAGCGCAAGGCCCGCGAGTTGGCGGAGATCGGGCTGGTCCACATGGGCAAGCGGGTGGCCAGCATCGACGCCAACCTGTGGTGCCGGGAGTTCGAGTCCGGTGTGCTGGACGATCCCGAGCAGCACACCGTCCCGGAGCACCTGTACCGCTGGAGCGTGCGGGACGAGGCGGTCGCGGACGAGGAGGTCGAGATCGGCTTCGCCGGCGGGGTCCCGATCTCCCTCGACGGGACCCGGCTCCCGCTCCGGATCCTCATCGACACGCTCAACCACCGGGCCGGCGCGCACGGCATCGGCCGCTACAGCGGGCTCGAACACCTCCCCGGCGGCCAGAAGGTGCTCGAACTGCGCGAGATGCCGGCGGCCGAACTGCTGCTGCGCGGCTACCGCCACCTGGAGACGGCGACGCTGGACGCGGAGACCATCCGGGAGAAGATGCACCTGGAACAGCTCTGGGTGCGCGAGGCGCTCGAAGGCCGCTGGTTCGGCGACCTGCGCACGGCCTGCCAGTCCTTCATCGACTCCTGCGCCGCCCGGGTCACCGGATCCGTCCGCTGGCGCCTGCGACCGGGCACGGCCGAGACCCGGTCGATCGTCGCCGCCGCCCCGCGCTACCTGCGCGACCGTGAGGACTGGGAACGGGAGTCGAGCCGCGCCGACCGCTGAGCCAGCTCAGCCCGCCGCCGGTAGCAGGACGGTGACCGCTGTCCGGCCCGGCTCGCTCGCCATCCCCACCTCACCGTCGTGCGCCGCGACCACCGCCCGCACGATCGCCAGCCCCAGCCCCGTACTGCCCGCGTGCCGGGAGCGCGAGGCGTCACCGCGGGCGAACCGGTCGAAGATGTGCGGCCGCGCCTCGGGCGGGATGCCCGGGCCGTCGTCCACCACCTCCACCAGCACCCGGGCGCCTTGGCGGCGGGCCCGGGCGGTGACGGTGGTCCCCGGCGGGGTGTGGTGGCGGGCGTTGCCGAGCAGGTTGACCAGCACCTGGTGCAGCCTGGCCCGGTCGCCCTGGACGAGCACCGGATCGTCGGGCAGCTCGAGGCGCCAGCGGTGCTCGGGGCCGGCCGCGCGGGCGTCGCTGACGCAGTCCACCACCAGCGGCGAGAGGTCGAGCGGGGCCAGCGACAACGGCCGCCCCGCGTCGAGGCGGGCCAGCAGCAGCAGGTCCTCGACCAGCGCGGTCATCCGGGTCGCCTCCGACTCGATCCGTCCCAGCGCGTGCCGGGTGTCCGGGCCGATCTCCTCGCGCCCGCGCCTGGTCAGTTCGGCGTACCCGCGGATCGAGGCCAACGGGGTGCGCAGCTCGTGGCTGGCGTCCGCGACGAACTGGCGCACCTGGGTCTCACTGGCGTGCCGCGCCTCCAGCGCCGAACCGACGTGCCCCAGCAGCTGGTTGAGTGCCGCGCCGACCTGCCCGGCCTCGGTCCGCGGGTCGGTGTCGGCCGCCGACACCCGCTCGTGCAGGATCACCTCGCCGCGGTGCAGCTGGAGTTCGGAGACCCGGGCCGCGGTCGCCGCCACCCGGCGCAGCGGGCGCAGCGCGGAGTTGGTGAGGACGAACCCGGCCAGCGCGACGGCCAGCAACGCACCTGCCGACAGGCAGAGTTCGGTGACCACCAGGCGATCCATGGTGGCTTGCAGGTCGGCTGTGGGCAAGCCCACCACCACCTGGTCACCACTGAGATGACGATACGTCAGAACCACTCGGTAGCTGCCGAGTCCGGGCAGGTCCACCGAGTGCGGCCGGCCGGCCGGATCGGCCGCGAGCCGGTCCAGCACCGCCAGCTGCGCGGTACTGAGCGGTGTCATGCCGGGGCTGGCGGCCCCCGCGCTGATGCCGCCCGCCACCGCCTGCCCGTCGCTCAGCACCGCGCCGAGCGTCGCCAGCGGCTGGCCGGGACCAAGCACGAAGCCCAGGTCGTCGTCACGGCCACCGCCACCCGCCAACCCGGGCGGCGGCCCGCCGGGCCCCGCCGCGCGCGTCGCCACGCCGCCGAGCGCGTGGTCCAGCTGCCCGTACAGGTCCTGGTGCAGGACCACGGCCGTGACCACGCCGACCACCGCGCAGACCACCGCGATCAGCGACATCGAGGAGACCAGCAGCCGGGTCCGCAGCGACCAGCGACGGCGCGGGCCGGCCTGCCGCCTCACCGCGGCTCGGCCGCGCACGGCGACTGCGGGACGTCCGGCGACTCCAGGGTGTCCGGCGGCTCCGGGGTGTCCGGCGGCTCGGCCGGCTTGAGCTGGTAGCCCGCGCCCCGGCGGGTGTGGATCATCGGCGGCCGGCCCGCGTCGATCTTGCGGCGCAGGTAGGAGATGTACAGCTCGACCACATTGGTCGCACCGCCGAAGTCGTAGGACCAGACCCGGTCCAGGATCTGCGCCTTGCTCAGCACCCGGCGCGGGTTGCGCATCAGGTACCGCAGCAACTCGAACTCCGTGGCGGTCAGTTCGATCGGCCGGCCGGCCCGGCTGACCTCGTGGCTGTCCTCGTCCAGCGTCAGGTCGCCGACCACGATCACCGACTCGCTGCGCGCGGCCGCCGCCCCCGAGCGACGCAGCAGCCCGCGCAGCCGGGCCACCACCTCCTCCAGGCTGAACGGCTTGGTCACGTAGTCGTCGCCACCCGCCGTCAGTCCGGCGATCCGGTCCTCGACCGCGTCCTTGGCGGTCAGGAACAGCACCGGGACGTCCGGCTCGTCCCGCCGCAGCCGGTGGAGCACCTCCAGACCGTCGAAGTCCGGCAGCATCACGTCCAGGACCACCGCGTCCGGCCGGAACTCCCGCGCGCCGCGCAACGCGCCGGCCCCGTCCCCCGCCGTGCGCACCTGCCAGCCCTCGTACCGCAGGGCCATGGAGAGCAGCTCGGCGATGGCCGTCTCGTCGTCCACCACGAGCACGCGGACCGGCGAGCCGTCGGCCCGGGACAGTTCGGGGCGCCCAGCGGGGGCGGGAGATCGATGCGCAGACATGGCCCCGACCCTCGGCCACCCGGCTGAGAGCCGGCTGTCGCGAAGCTGTGGATCCGCTGAGAATACCGAGGCGGACCCCGCTGACCGGGCACCTGCGCCGCTCTGTCAAGATCTGCGATCATGACCACCAAGATCCGCCGCGCCGGCGGCACCAGGACCTTCTCCGACGTCATCCTCGCAGCCCTGCGGATCCGGCGGTTCACCACCGAGCAGGACCTGGCCGACCTGGCGGCGGGCACCACCCTCCAGGTGACCTGCCTCAGCTCCACGCTGGGCACGGTCCGGCTGCTGAAGATCGGCAAGGGGCGCACGATCCCGCAGACGGCACCCGGCAGCCTGTACCTGGCGGCCGACCAGATCAGCTGGCAGAACCGCCGCACCAAGGAGACCGCCACGGTGTGCGGCCCGTTCAGCCTGACCCGCTCGGACAAGAAGGCCGGCCACCCCAAGCTGGCCCGCTTCGACCTCCTCGCGGCCGGCGAGCAGCACGTGATCATCATTCCCAAGGCCGACGTGCCACTGATCACCCGCGTGCTGGAGCACACGGCGGCCCAGTGAGGGCGCTGCGCCCCCGCCCTAGCCGCCGGTCCGGCCCGGCTGGGGGCGGCAGCCCGAACGTGGCTACCGCTCCCGGGCAGTGAGCGCCTTGCTGTAGACCGTGGAGCTGCACCGGACCGTCATGCCCACCCGCTCGTACAGCGACAGCGCGCCGGTCTCCGAGTGCGTCCACAGCGTGCAGGTCCGCCGCCCCTGCCGGTAGAAGTCACGGAAGGCGTGCCGGAGCAGCACGCGGGCGATCCCCCGGTCGCGGTGGTCGCGTCGGACCGCGACCCGCTCGATGTACCCCTCGTCGGAATCCGGGGCGTCCAGCGACAGCACCGCGCCGACCAGCTGGTCACCGGCGAAGGCCACCGGTGAGACCGCCGGTCCGAACGTGGCGCGCTCGACGGTGAGCCGGGCCCACTCCTCGTAGGACTTTCGACGCTGCTGCCACTCGTCGAACGCGTCCTCGGTGAGCTGGTGCGCCGCTCGCTCGTCGCCGGGCAGGAACCGCCGCACGGTGATGCCCCTCGGCGGCTCGGGCACCGCCGGCTCGGCGGGCATCGCGATCTCCAACAGCCAGGCGGCGGCGAGCGCCTGGTACCCGCGCGAGCGCAGCAGCGCGCCGGCCCTCCGATCACCGTCCGAGGCGGTCTGGACGAGCCGCTCGGTGCCCACCTGTCGGGCCCGTGCCTCGACCCAGGCGAGCAGCGAGCTGCCCAGGCCCCGGCTACGGTGGCCCGGGTGGACGTCGACCTCGGAACGCCGGTTCACCCAGGCCCTGGCGACCAGTTCCCCCACCGGGTCGTACACCAGCAGCGTGTCCAGCTCCGGTGCCAGACCGGGACGGGCGAGGTCGGCGGCGATGGTGTCGAGATCGGTCTCGGCACGACCGTCCAGTTCGAGCTCGCAGGCCGTGACGAGGCGGTGGATCGCGCGGACGTCGGCCGTGGTCGCCGGCCGGCTCTGATAGCCGGCCGGCAACCACGGCGGCGAAAGATCAGGCATGCGGGAAACCCTGCTCCATCCGTACGCGTTCTGTCGACCCCATATCGCGGTCCGGTCACCGGTCGGTGCGGGGCCGCTGGTCCAGCGCGGTCCTGACGGCACGTCAGCGGCGGACGGACTCGGACGAGGGTGTGGGGGCGAGGGTGTGGGGCGAGGTGCCTGATCAATGTGCCCGCTCGGCAGGTGTCACGGCTGGGACGACAATGGAAGCGGAGGCAATCGCAGCATTCGATCGAGCAAGGAGGCAGCGATGCCCGGCGACACGGCGCCCAAGAAGCCCTTCTCCCCCTGGCACCCGGATCTCTCCGAGTGGTTCGAGAACTTCCCGTTCGGTCGCTCCGGCGAGCAGAACTCGATCCGGATCGAGGAGTTCGAGCGGGACGGCGCCCTCGTGGTGCTGGCCGAACTGCCCGGGATCGACCCCGAGAAGGACGTGGAGATCACGGTCCGCGACCGCTCGCTCACCATCCAGGCCGAACGCACCGAGGAGCAGCGGGACAAGCGCCGCTCCGAGTTCCGCTACGGCTCGTTCACCCGCACCATCCCGCTCCCGGCCCAGGCCAAGGAGGAGGAGGTCACCGCCGGCTACGCCAAGGGCCTGCTCACGGTGACGGTGCCGCTGGACACCGAGCGGCCGGCCGCCCGGCAGGTCCGGATCAAGCACGAAGAGTGACCAGCACCGCGATCTCGCCCACCGCGCAGACCTAGGGCCTCTCTTACGGATCTTGCCGGGCGCGCGACGCCGGGCGCTGATCCGACAAGATCCGTAAGAGAGGCCCTAGGCGAAAGCACGCTTGCCGAGCTTGGTGGAGTCGGCGACCACGATCAGCTGGTCGTCCCGCCGTTCAAGCCCACCCTCGCACCGGGCGGCACGAGGGCGGCGGCCGCCTTCGCGAGCCGGTTCTTCTCGTCCGCCTGGCGCACCGCCTTGTAGCGCAGCGGCAGGTCGTAGGCGACGCCACTCAGCACCGCGCCACCGCGGGTGCGGGTGAGCAGTTGCTGCCGGGCGAGTTCCTCCATGTCGCGGCGGACCGTCGCCATGGGGACGCCCAACAGCTCAGCCGCTGCCCCGACTTCGATCCGACCCCGGTCGCCCAGGACCTCGAGCAGTCGCGTCCAGCGCTCGTACGTCCCCATCACCACTGCTCATCACCACTCCTCGACCGTCGTGCCGACGGCGAGCGCAACATGCGGAAAAGCGCATCACCTCGATCCATCGTTGCGCATTTATGCGCGGAAACGCTATACATGGATCACATTCGCGCATCGAGCGCTGTGCTCGCCTCTGGAGGATCCCCATGTCCCATGTCGCCGACGAGATCGCCAGCCAGCCGCAGTGCTGGCGGCGCGCCATGGAGCCGGCACCGGCCGGTCTGCCCGAGCCCGGCGAGCGGGTGGCGGTGGTGGGCTGCGGCACCTCGCTCTACATCGCGCAGGCCTATGCCGCGCTGCGCGAGTCCAGCGGCCAGGGCGAGACCGACGCCTTCGCCGCCTCGGAGTTCCCCGCCGACCGCCGCTACGACCGGGTGGTGGCGATCAGCCGATCCGGCACCACCACCGAGGTGCTGGCCGCGCTGAACCGCACCGCCGCGCCGACCGTCGCGCTCACCGGTGACCTCGCCACGCCGATCAGCACCGCCGCCGACACCCTCATCGACCTGCACTTCGCCGACGAGAAGTCGGTGGTGCAGACCCGGTTCGCCACCACCGCCCTGGTCCTGCTGCGCAGCCACCTGGGCCTGACCCCGCCCGACCTGCCCGAGCAGGCCGAGCTCGCGCTGACCACCGAGCTGCCGCAGGGAGCCGGCCAGGCAAGCCAGTTCACCTTCCTCGGCACCGGCTGGACGATCGGCCTGGCCAACGAAGCCGCGCTCAAACTCCGCGAGGCCGCCGGCGCGTGGACCGAGTCCTACCCGGCGATGGAGTACCGGCACGGCCCGATCAGCGTCACCGACCAGAACAGCCTGGTCTGGTTCCTCGGCGAACCCCCGGCCGGCCTGGTCGAGCAGGTCCGCCGGACCGGCGCCACCGTCGCCACCTCCCGCCTGGACCCGCTCGCCCAGCTGATCCTCGCCCAGCGCCTGGCCGTGGCCCTGGCCCAGGCCAAGGACCTGGACCCCGACCAGCCGCGCCACCTCACCCGCTCGATCATCCTGGCACCGCAGTGACCGTCATCGCCCTGGACGTCGGCGGCACCCGGATCAAAGCCGGCGTCATGGCCCCGGACGGCACCGTGCTGCACACCGAACACCGCGCCACCCGAGCCGAGTTCGGCCCCGATGCCGTCCTCGAAGCCGTACTCGGCTGCGCCGCCGAGCTCTCCCGCGTGTACGCCCCGAGGGCGGCCGGCCTCGCCGTCCCCGGACTGGTTGACGAAGCGTCAGGAGTCGCCGTCTTCGCCGCCAATCTCGGCTGGCGCCAGGTCCACCTCCAGCGGTGGCTCGCAAAGGAGTTGGGGATCCCGGTCGCTTTCGGACACGACGTGCGGGCGGGCGCCCTGGCCGAGGCCAGACTCGGCGCCGGCCACGGCTGCCGCTCCTTCCTCTTCGTCCCGGTCGGCACCGGCATCGCCGCCGCCGTCATGCTGGACGGACGCGCAATGACCGGCAGCCACGGCTTCGCCGGCGAACTGGGACACCTGGTGGTCCGGCCCGGCGGCGAGCCCTGCCCGTGCGGCGGCCGGGGCTGCCTGGAGACCCTCGCCTCCGCGGCCGCCATCGCCCGCCGCTACCAACAGGCCACCGGAGAAAGGGAGATCAGCGGCCGGTGTGACATCACCGCCGAGGACGTCCAACACCGCGCGGCGGCCGGCGACCAGCACGCCGCGCGGATCTGGCGGGAGGCCATCGAGGCGCTCGCCGACGGCCTGGCCGCCGCGATCACCCTGCTGGACCCGGAGCGGATCGTCATCGGCGGCGGCCTCGCCGACGCCGGGCAACCCTACTTCGGCCCGCTGCGAGCGGCCCTGGCCACCCGTCTGACCTTCCAACGGATGCCGGAGATCCGCCCCGCCGCCCTCGGCCACCAGGCCGGCTGCCTGGGCGCCGCACTGCTCGCCCAGGACCTCCGACAGCCGCCCGGGCAGGGCCCGGCAGGCGGGAGGGACTCGTGATCCTCACGGTCACGCTCAACGCCGCGCTCGACGTCACGTACCGGGTGGACCGGCTGCGCCCGCACACCAGTCACCGTGTCCGGTCGGTGGCCGAACGGGCCGGCGGCAAAGGCATCAACGTCGCCCGCGTACTGCATGCCCTCGCGCGCGAGACCACCGGACAGGACAGCGTCCGACCGGGCACCGTCCGACGGGACACCGTCGAACACGAGGTCGTCGTCACGGGGTTGGCCGGCGGCGCGGCCGGTGCGGCGCTGCGCGAGGAGCTGGCGACGGCCGGGCTGCGCGACCGGCTGGTGCCGATCGCGGGCAGTTCGCGCCGCACCGTCGCAGTCGTCGACGAACAGGCCGGTGACACCACGATCCTGCTGGAGCCGGGACCGGTGGTCACCGACGCCGAATGGGCCCATTTCCTCGACTGGTTCGACCGGCTACTGCCCCGGGCCGCCGCCCTGGTCCTCGCCGGCAGCCTGCCGGGCGGGGTGCCCGCCGACGCGTACGCCGTCCTGCTGCGCAGGGCACGCGCCCACGGCGTGCCCGCCGTCCTCGACGCCGACGGCGCGCCGCTGCTGGCCGGCCTGGCCGAAGCGCCCGCCGTGGTCAAACCGAATGCCGCCGAACTCACCGCCGCCACCGGCGAGTCGGACCCCTGGGCGGCAGCCCGGGCGCTGCGCGCCGCCGGAGCGCGGGCGGTGGTCGCCTCGTTGGGTGCGGACGGGCTCATCGCCGTGACCTCGCAGGGTAGTTGGCAGGTGCGGCCGCCACGCCGGTTGGCCGGCAACCCGACCGGGGCCGGTGACGCGGCCGTCGCCGCCCTCGCCCTCGGCCTGATCACCCAGGCACCCTGGCCGGTCCGGCTCGCCCAGGCGGTGGCCCTGTCGGCCGCCGCCGTCGCCGCACCGCTGGCCGGGGACTTCGACCACGCCGTCTATCGCGGCCTGCTCGACCAGTTGGACGTCACTCCGTCGCCTCCGTTCTCGCCTCCGTTCTCGCCTCC
The DNA here is from genome assembly GCF_029892155.1 of Kitasatospora sp. GAS204B. Lineage (GTDB taxonomy): Bacteria > Actinomycetota > Actinomycetes > Streptomycetales > Streptomycetaceae > Kitasatospora. The sequence goes on from NZ_JARZAG010000022.1 coordinate 119,445, forward strand.
CTGCTCGCCTGCCTGCTCGCCTCCTTCGTCCCCGGAGAACTCCCGTGCCGCTGACCGCCACTGACGAGATCGTCGCCAAGGCCGCGAACGCCGCTCGCGGCGTCGGCGCGTTCAACGTCATCCAGCTCGAACACGCCCAGGCCATCGTGGCCGGCGCCGAGGCCGCCGGCGCCCCGGTGATCCTGCAGATCAGCGAGAACGCCGCCCGCTACCACGGCGCGCTCGCCCCCATCGGCGCCGCCACACTGGCGGTCGCCGCCGCCGCCCGGGTGCCGGTCGCCGTCCACCTCGACCACGCCACCTCCGTCGAGCTGGTTCACCAGGCCGTCGAACTCGGCTTCAGCTCCGTCATGTTCGACGCCTCGGCGCTGGACTACGCGCGGAACGTCCAGACCACCGCCGAGGTCGTCGCCCACTGCCACCGGGCCGGGGTCTGGGTCGAGGCCGAACTCGGCGAGGTCGGCGGCAAGGACGGCGTGCACGCCCCCGGCGCCCGCACCGACCCCACCGAAGCCGCCGCCTTCGTCGCCGCCACCGGGGTGGACGCGCTCGCCGTCGCGGTGGGCACCTCGCACGCCATGCTCACCCGGGACGCGGTACTGGACTTCGACCTGATAGCCGCGCTGCGGGCCACCGTTGCCGTCCCGCTGGTGCTGCACGGCTCCTCCGGAGTCGCGGACAGGCACCTGACCACCGCCGTCGAGGCGGGGATGACCAAGGTCAACATCGCCACCCATCTGAACCAGGTCTTCACCACCGCCGTCCGCGAGACCCTCGCCGCCCAGCCGAAGCTCGTCGACACCCGCCGCTACCTGGGCGCCGGACGCACCGCGATGGCCGGCGAAGTCGCGCGGCTGCTCGGCGTGCTGAACGCCGCGCTCTGACGGCGGGCCGGAGTGGTACCAACGGCAGCCACGGCAAGCGCTTTCCAGTTCGGCCCGGCCGGCGCTCCGTCACCCGATGTGTCAGGCCCGCCCACCAGTCCGGCCCCGCGGGCGGGTCACGTCGTCGTCCACCCCCGCCCAAGGGTCGATCCCGACATAGCCCACCGACCGGCCCTCGCCGTCGAGCAGGTGGCCGACCAGCTTCACCATCCGCAGCGTCACCTGCCGATCCACCACCCGGGCCTGCGGGAACCGTCGGGCTAGCCGGGCCTCGACCCGGCGCGTGTCGGCGATCTGATGCGTCACCACCGACGCCACCACGTTCGCCGCCGCCCCCGCGACCACCCCGCACATCCGGGTCTCGGTCTGCTCCGCGAGCCACCCGGTGGCCGCGTCCAGGTCCGGCGCGGGCACCTCCAGCCAGAGCACGGTGTGCACCGTGCGCCCGGCCAGCCGCTGGGAGGCGTCGCAACGAAGCACCAGGCGGCCCGACTCGCGCAGCTCGCCGACCCGGCGCCGGACCGTGGTGGATGGCAGCCCGGTGCGCTCGGCGAGCTGGGCGAACGGCATCCGGCCGTCCGCGCCGAGCTCCCGGATCAACCACCAGTCGACCAACGCGGCGCGCTTGGCGGGCAGTTCCGCCGCCGTCGGGTCGGCGCCGCCGATCGCCTCACGCTGCGCGGGGTCCAGCGCGCCCTCCCGCCACCGACTGCCCTCACGCAACGTGCGCTCGACGAAGGCCGTGCGCGTGCGCAACACACCCGGCGCGCGCCCGATCCGGTCCAACGCGTACGTCGTCACCTGGGCCGGCTCGACCCCGACCACCGTCACCAGCAGGTCGGCCGAGCCGGTGATCACCTCGATCGTCGCGGCCTGCGGATCGGCCGCCAGCGTGGCGGCGACGGCGCCGACCTCGTTCGACCGGCACTCGACCGACACCAGGGCCATCAGCCCCATGCCCCAGTGCTCGGCCGAGGGGTAGCAGGTCACCCAGGCGTCCCGGTCGGCGGAGAGCCTGGCCCAACGGCGCGACAGGGTGGCCGGGTCGACGCCGAGCGGTGCGGCCAGCCTGGACCAGGTCGCCCGCGGGTCCAGCCGGAGCGCGTCGACCAGGACGAGGTCGAGTTCGTCGATCATGGCTGATTCTTGCACCGCAAGATCTGGCCTGGCGAGCTCATGCGTTGGCGGTTCACCCCACCCCGGCCGGCCATTCGAGAGCTGATGGGGTTCCTTGACTCCGGCTCTCCGCGCGACCTCGTGACTGGTCTACGGGCCCTCGTCAAGGGTGGAAAGACTCAGGTCGACCTGAGCCATCCGCACCTTGGCGGTGCCTCGATCCGAACGGACACTGGGAGCGGAGGTACACATGAGTGTCTTCGCCAAGCTCGCCAGGGTGACCCCGCTCGCTCCCCTGCTGCTCGTCGTCTCGATCCTGTCCATCCTCACACTCGGGGCCCCGCCCGACATGGCACGGCAACGCCTCCGTGGGGCACGGCAGTTACGCCGGTTCGCGAAGCGCTGCGGCGCTTACCAGGAACACGTCGTCGAACGCAGGACGGGCGCCGGCGTCTTCGGCAGGGACCCGTGCTGGGAGACAGTAACGGCGCTCCGGCCAGGGGACGTCACCGAGGTGACGGCCGAGGTAGCCCGCGCACTGCAGAGTGCGGGCTACGCCTGGAACGCCGGCTTCGCCGGGGACTCGAACCGGAAGTGGCCAGGCACGCCGACCCGCCCCGCTCTGCAGGTTTCCCTGGTCCCGGCAGGCGGTGCCCTTGCCAGGATCGGCCACCTCGCCGTCCCGCGACGAGCACGGCTTGGACTGGTGCTGGTGTGGTCGCACAGCGGCGCTCCAGACGTTCCGGGCCGCGCCGACTACGGGAACGGGAAACGTCTCCGCTACCGCCGGCTCCTGCCCCCGGTCGTTCCGACCGGCAGCACCGGCGTGCTGATGCAATTCAGCGAGTGCCGGCCAACGGGCTAGGAGCGGCCGGTGCCCGCGCCACTTCCTCGCTCCGCCGGTCCCCGCCGCACAGATTCAGACCTGCTCACCCTGACGCCCCATCGACGGCGCGCTGCCTTGCGGTCGAGCGCCACGGCGCTGGGGCTGCTCGACATCCCGGCCAGCGGCACGCCGGCTCCGGCCAAGTTCCGAATCTTGACCAGCCGGAGCAGGTCGGCCGACCCGTAACGCCGGTCGCCCGAGCAACAAGCTGCCCGGCACGCCATGTACAGGAACATCGCCCACCTCACGGTCGGCCAAGGGCAACAGGGCGGCTGGGGCTTCGGGATGGCGGTGCGCACCCATCGTGGCGACCACGCGTCCATCGGCCAGTTCGGCTGGGACGGCGGTACCGGCACCACGGCCTACGCCGACCCGGACAACCAGCTCACCGGAATCCTGCTCACCCAGGTAGGGATGTCGACCCCGGACTCGGCACGGCTCATCCACGACTTCTGGACCACGCTCTACCAGGCCACCGACGACTGACGACCGTGGCCTGCTGATCCGGTCGTCGGCACGGCATCCGGCGGCGGAACGGACTGAGCGTCAGGAACGAGCGTACGGCGTGGTCATGATCTCCATGTTGTGCCCGTCCGGGTCGTCGAAGTACGCGCCCCGGCCACCGAACAGGTGGTTGATCCGGCCCGGGTCGGTGTGGCTGGGGTCCGCGTAGTACGTCACCCGGATCGCCTCCAACCGGGCGATCATGGCGTCGAACTGGTCGTCGGGCACCAGAAAGGCGTAGTGCTGCGACTGGATCGGCTCACCACGCGTCTCGTAGTAGTCCAGCGTCACGCCGTTGCCGAGGTCGACCGGCAGGAAGGGCCCGAACGGGGCACTCACCTCCAGGCCCAGGACCTCGGCGAGGAACCCGGCGGACAGCTGTCGGTCGGTGGCGTGGACGACGGTGTGGTTGAGCTGGACGGTAGTGGTCTCGTGCTGGCGCTGCTGGTGCTGCTGGTCGTGCGGCATTCGGGGTACCTCTCTCCGAGTCTTGGTTCCATTGTGGAACGGCGCGCGGCGCGCCGGAAGGAGGACAGGAGGAGGGCAGGGCGGGGCTCTCTGGCCCCCCTCGCGCTCACGCCGAGGCCGGGCGCCTCACTGGTGGGAGCGGCCCCCTTTCGGGAGCCGCTCCGTTGGTGTGTGCGTTCGGCGTCAGCCCGCGACGTTGAGCGCGGTGTCGTCGATCACGAAGCTGGTGGTGCCGCCGTTGGCGTCCGTCTCGGTGCCGCTGAACCTCAGCGTGACGGTCTGGCCCGCGTAGGCCGACAGGTCGGCGGTGTGCTGGGTGTAGCCGGTGCCGGCGTCCAGGTTGGAGTACGTGGCCACCGTGCCGAGCACGGCGCCGCTGCCGTTCAGGAGCTGGACGTTGAGGTTGTCCGGCTTGGCGGTGCCGGTGCTCTCGGTGGTGTCGACGTGCAGCCAGTAGGAGAGGGTCGCGGTGCAGCCTGCCGGGATGGTGACGGTCTGCGAAACGGTGTCCGTACCAGACGTCGAGTTGCCGTCCAGCCAGGCGTCCCAACTGCCCGAGTGCGCGGGCTCGTCGACCGTGTCACTGTTGATCGGCGCCGAGCCGGTCGTGGAACTCTGGCTCCACGGCGTCGTGTTGGTTCCGTTCTCGAAGCCCGGGTTGCCGAGGAGTTGGGCCGGGGTGCAGCTCGGGCCCGAGGCGGTGACGGTCAGCGTGTACGTGGCCGTGTGGGTGGCCGAGGCGCCGGTGCCGGTGATGGTGATCGGGTAACTGCCGGCCGGCGTGGCGGCGCTGGTGATGATCGACAGCGCCGCGGAACCACCGGCGTTCACCGAGGCCGGGCTGAACGAAGCCGTGGCTCCCGACGGCAGCTGCGCGCGGGCCTCCCGGGGGCCGGCCGCACGCCTGAAGCGTTCATCAGTGTGAATGAGAATCAGAATACTGAAGCTTTACCGTAGCAAGCCTTGTCGGTGACCCGTCCAATCGCGACCGTCTTAGGCAGCGTGACCCAACGTCAACTGGGAGTGGGCACAGATGAATCGGACTCGACGGCAGCGAACCGGCCGGCTGCGACGGCTGACCGGGCAACTCCTGGCGGTGGCCCTGGTGGCCATGACCGCCATGCTCGGCACCACCGCGACCAGCGGCGCCACCAGCGCCGCGACCAACTCCCCCCGAGGGGCGAGCGCGGCCTGGACCGGCTACTTCGACGGCTTCCCCAACAGCACCTGGCACCAGAACTGGGGCATCACCCCGGACACCCAGCAGTGCCAGGGCGCGACCAGCACCGCGCCGTGCAACTGGGGCTACCAGAACATGCAGGCGATCAGCGACCCGACCGCGCCCGGCAGCGGCCAGGCCCTCAAGGTCACCTACCCGGCCAACAGCGGCCCGCCGAGCTGCGGTTGCGGCCTCGACGGCGGCCAGTTCTACCAGAACCTCAACCTGAACGGGCAGCAGGCCCTCGCCCAGAGCAACGTCGTCGACCTGAAGTACTCCTACAACTTCCCAGTGGGCTTCGACTTCGGCCGCAAGCTGGCCGGCAAGATGCCCGGCCTCTACGGCGGCGTGCCCGGCTGTGAGAGCGGCGGCCAGCACTGCAACGGCGGCTGGTCGACCCGCTACATGTGGCGCGGCGGCAGCGCCAACTCGACCGACGGCGAGCTGTACTTCTACACCGCCTCGGGCTCCGGCTACGGCGCCGATCTCTGCCTGGGCAACTGGAAGTTCAACGCCGACGGCAAGTGGCACGCGATCGAGCAGCAGGTGAACGTCGCGACCGGCCAGATCACGATCTGGGCCGACGGCGGCGCCACCCCCGTCTGCCAGACCACCCAGACGCTCGGCAACACCCCCGCCTCCGGCGTCTTCTTCTCCACCTTCCACGGCGGCCACGACACCTCGTGGAGCCCGAGCAAGACCACCACCGACGAGTTCGCCGACTTCACCCTGGCCACCGGCCAGCAGAGCGGCGGCAGTTCGCCGGCCACGCCGGGTTCCCTCGCCGTGTCCGGCACCACCGGCTCCAGCGCGACGCTGACCTGGTCCGAGGCCGACAACGGCGACCCGGCGGCCTCGTACAAGGTCTACGAGGGCAACACCGTGGTGGGCACCAGTACTTCGACCACCGCAACCATCTCCGGCCTGACGGCCGGCAGTTCACACACCTACACGGTGACGGCCGTCGACGCCGCAGGAGTCGAGTCCAGCCACAGCGCCGCCGTGACGGCGAGCATCCCGGGCAACGGCCCCGGCAGCCCGGCCACCCCGACCGGCCTGACCGTCACCAACACCACGGGCACCTCGGCCGATCTGGCCTGGACCGAGACCGACAACAGCGACCCGGCCACCTCCTACGACGTGTACGAGGGCGGCACGGTGGTGACCAGCAACACCGCGCCGGGCGCCACGATCAGCAACCTGGCACCGGGCAGCACGCACACCTACACCGTCACCGCGGTGGACGCCTCCGGTGTGGAGTCCACTCACAGCACACCCGTGACCGTGCAGATCCCCGGCGGCGGCGTGGGTCTGACCGCCTCGGTGAGCAAGATCAAGGACTGGGGTTCCGGCTACACCGACGAGGTGACCGTGACCAACAACTCTACTGGCACCGCCACGGGTTGGAACGTCCAGCTGAACCTCGACCCGACCATGAACATCGAGAGCGAGGCCTCGGCCGCACTGAGCTCCAGCGGCCAGCACGAGACCTTCACCAACACCAGCGGCAACGGGACCATCGCCCCCGGCGCCCATGTCACCTTCCAGTTCAGCGGTGACTACTCCAGCCACTACATCGCGCCGACCAGCGTGACGGTCACCGGCGCCGGCAACGGCTCCAGCAGCCCCGCCGTCCCGACCGGCCTGGCTGCCGGCACCACGACCAGCTCGTCGATAGCGCTCTCCTGGACCGAGACCAACAACGGCGACCCGGCCGCCTCCTACAAGATCTACGAGGGCGGCACGGTGGTGGGCACCAGCAGCGCGGCCAATGCCACCATCACCGGCCTGGCCCCGTCCAGCACTCACACCTACACCGTCACCGCCGTCGACTCCACCGGAGTCGAATCAGCCGCGAGCGCTCCGGTCACGGCCACCACCGCGGCCGGTGGCACCAGCGCCCCCGCCACTCCGACGGGTCTGACCGCCGGCGCCATCACCAGCTCGTCGATAGCGCTTTCCTGGACCGAGACCAACAACAGCGACCCGGCCACCTCCTACAAGATCTACGAGGGCGGCACGGTGGTGGGAAGCACCGCCTCGACCAGCGCCACGATCACCGGCCTGGCGCCGAGCAGCACTCACACCTACACCGTCACCGCCATCGACTCCGCTGGCAGCGAATCCACCCCGAGCTCCTCGGTCACGGCCACCACCAACGCCGGAGTCCCGACCAGCCCGGCCACCCCGACGGGTCTGACCGCCGGCAGCGTCACCAGCTCCTCGATAGCGCTCTCCTGGACCGAGACCAGCAACGGCGACCCGGCCACCTCGTACAACGTCTACGAGGGCAACACCGTGGTGGGCACCAGCACCTCCATCAGCGCCACGATCACCGGCCTGGCCGCGTCCAGCAGCCACACCTACACCGTCACCGCCGTCGACTCCGCCGGCACCGAATCCGCCCCGAGCGCTCCGGTCACCGCGACCACCAGCGCGGCCGGCGGAGGCGGCGCGTTCAGCCAGACCGAGATCGACTCGGCCGTGGCGGCACCGCTGATCGCCTTCGCCGCGCCGACCTCCGCCGTGCCCCGCCCCGGCACCAACCCGCTCAACATCGGTGCCGCCAAGGTGCTCTACTACCTGGCCCTGGTGGACCGGCAGGCCCCGGGCAGCAAGGCCAGTGGCGGGACGACGGTGGACAGCGCGCTGCTCGCCCAGGTCCGCCACCTGATCGCCGGCGGCAACGAGCCGGACGCCGACGGCGGTCTGGAGGGCTGGGCGCACGCCCCGGTCGCCCAGGCGCTGCTGCTGCTCAAGAACGGCCCCGCCTGGAGCGAGCTGACGGCCGCCGAGCAGAACAAGGTGACGCTGCTGGAGGAGGCGCTCGGCTTCGCCGGCAACTACACCTACAACGACGCCAACAGCTTCTCCTCCGGCATCTGCGGCTTCGGCAACTTCTCCAAGACCAACAACCCCAACTACCGTGACGGCTACGTCGATGTGGAGGCAGCGGCGATCCAGTTCTTCGGCGGCGGCGCCGCCTGGAACAGCATGCTGGCGAAGTTCGACGACGCCACCATGGCTTCTCAGCTCAACGCGGCGGGCTTGACCAACGCCGGCGGCTGCTACGCCACCGTGGGCACGGCCGCCAACTCCGCGATCCACCCGGCCTTCGTCTGGGAGGGGCAGAGCGCCACCAACCTGATGGGCATCTGGAACCAGCTCGCCGCCGACACCTTCGACAAGACCGCGCAGAGCACCGTCAGCGGTGCCCACATCGCGGACGGCACCACGAGTCCCGAGGAGGGCAAGCTCGGCATGGGCCACGAGTTCAACTCCACGGACTCCAGCGGCCTGCGCAGCTCCGCCCTCTACACCTTCGAGGGCTGGATGAACGTGACCGGCAACCGGGTGGCGATGAGCTCGCTCGGCAGCTTCAGCTGCTCGACGGCCTCCGCCGCCGCGCGCTACAACGTCGGCACGCTCGACCTGATCTACAAGCTGCACCACGGCTACATCTCGGTCGCCCTCAACCAGCCCAGCATCCTGGTGGACGACCACGGCGATCCCGCCACAGACGGCCCGAACGTCAAGGGCTACCAGTACGACCTGGACGCCTACCACGCGCTGGTGGCCACCCAGGGCTGCTGACGTCAGGCAGGCTGCCGGCTTCCGACCCCTCAGCTTGTCGTCTCGGGAACTCGAAGAGGCGCTCGCGGACGGCCGTTGGCGTGCGCTTGACGATGCCCCAGGAACCACGGAGTCCGGCGGCGGGGTGTAGGCGCCCGCCCCCGGAGAGGTGAGCGGGGGGCGTACCTGCCCCCCGCCGCTGTGGCCGTGTGGCGGGGAAGGTTTCGCGCAGGACCACGCCCCGGCACAGGGCACAGGGCACAGGGCACAGGGCACAGCTCAGCGTCTCCTGGCGGAGGTGGCTCGGACAGGGGCCCGGGGGTCGAACGCCGCGACGATGGTGGCGTTTGTGGCGTTCATCCGATGGGGCGAAATGCGCGACCGACGCCCGCATATGCCCTGATTGTCGGATGTGAGCGGTAGGCCACTCAGGTGAGATGACACCCCGAACATGCCGTCACCGAGTCGCCCGTGGAAGGGTACCTATGAGGCTCGCAGGAAACAGGATCGCCGGACTCGCGGCCGTCGCGGTGAGTACGCTGTCGCTCGGCGCCATCACCGCGTCCGCCACGCCCGCCGTGGCGCAGGCGCCCATCTGCGGCGAGGCCGACTGCTCCAACCTGGCACCCGCCAGCCTGAGCGCCAGCCAGGCCACGCTGAACATCACGTCGTTGGAGCTGGAGAACATCACCGCCACCGCCACCGACGTCCGCACCGGACGGCCGCTGGTGGGCGCGCTGGTCCACTTCTACACCTCCGACGGTCGGATGCTGGGCTCGGCCTACACCAACTACGGGGGCATCGCCGGCATCACCACCACCGAGAACTTCGGCCCCGGCACGATCCAGGAGCTGCTGAACGGCTACGACGCCGTGCTGGTCGGCGACGGCGTCCACACCGCGGCCTCGGCGCACGGGGCGATCACCATCGGCACGGACTGCTCCACCACGCCCCCTCAATAGCGAATCGGTGTTGATCGAATGAGGCAGAAATGACAGCAGGGGAAGTGTCCGGCGCTTCAGCCGAGATGGCGGACGAGGCGGGGCTGGCGGACGAGGCGGGGCTGGCGGCTCTGCGGGAGCTGGTGACCGCCTCCGACGACCGCTTCCGCCCGCGTCCGCAACCCGGACCGGCCCAGGAGCGGCGCACCCTCACGGTGGGCATGGCCACGTACGACGACTACGACGGCGTGTACTTCACCGTCATGAGCCTGCTCCTCTACCACGCCGAGGCGATGGACCAGGTCAACCTCCTGGTGGTCGACAACCACCCCGCCGGCCCGCACGCCTGGGCACTGAAGCGACTGGAGCAGGACTTCCCGCAACTGCGCTACATCCCGTACGACCGGCGGGTGGGAACCGCCGCCCGCGACCGGATCTTCCGCGAAGCCGTCTCGGACTGGGTCATGTGCGTGGACTCCCACGTCCAACTGGCCCCCGGGGCCTTGGCCGCCCTGCTGGAATACATCGACCGGCACCCCGACAGCGGCGACCTGCTCCAAGGGCCGCTGGTCTCCGCCGACGGGCAGCGGGTCTCCACCCACTGGGAACCGCGCTGGGAACGGCTGATGTACGGGGTCTGGGGCAGCGACCCGCGCGGCGCCGACCCCGGTGCCGCGCCCTTCGAGATCGGCATGCAGGGCCTGGGCCTGTTCGCCTGCCGGACCAGCGCGTGGCCCGGCCTGAACCCCGCCTTCGCCCGCCACGGCGGGGAGGAGGGCCACCTGCACGACAAGTTCCGCCGCGCCGGCGGCGCCACCTGGTGCCTGCCGGCCCTGCGCTGGACCCACCGCTTCGACACTCCCCGTGCCGGGCGGACCGCCTCGACCTGGTACCAGCGGCTGTTCAACTACCTCATCGGCTTCGACGAGCTCGGCCAGCGCCCCGACGAGGCCATCGACCACTTCACCGCCGTACTGGGCGACAAGGCCGTCCGCCAGGGCGTGGCCGACTACCAGGCGGAGAAGCAGAACCCCTTCAACACCTTCGGCGGCATCACCTGCATCAACCTCGACGAGCGCCCCGACCGTTGGCAGGCCGTACAGAGGCGACTGGTCGGCCTGGGCATCCGCCCCGAACGCCTCCACCGCCAGCCGGCCACCGCGACACCGGACGGCCCCCGCATCGGCCGCGCGCTCTCCCACCGCCAGGCCATTCAGCAGGCCCACACCGACGCCCTGGAATCCCTGCTCGTCGTGGAGGACGACGCCCTCTTCCGCCCCGACGCCGCCGAGGTGCTGCGCGGCGCCCTGGCCGAACTCGGCCACCGTCCCTGGTCGCTGCTCTACCTCGGCGGCGCAGAGAGTGAACCGGCCTTCCCGCAGGCCGAGGGGAGCCACCACCTCGAAGCCGTCACCGGCGCCACGACCAGCCACGCCACGACCACCCACGCCATCGCATATCACCGCAGCATCTTCACCCAGCTGCTCGATGAACTGCCCGACACCGTCGAAGGCATGACCGCCTGGATCCAGCGCCGTACCGCGCTCGACCAGTACCTGATCCGCTTGGACCGGCCCGACCGCTACCGCACCGTCCCGGCTGTTGCCACCCAGACCGAGCAGGTCCACCCGATGCCGGCCGCCCTGCGCGACCAGTCCGCCCCGTGAACGATTTCCAGCACCACGGACCGCTGTGCGGGCACTGAGAGGAAACACCGGCCGATGAACATCCCCCGGGCCCGCCGCGAAGGGCTGCGTGTCAAGGAGATCACCGACGGCCGCCTGGCCGTCTACGACGAAGACGCCGAGCAGGGACACCTGCTCAGCCCGCTGTGCGCCACCGTCTTCCACCTCGCCGACGGCACCCGGGCCCTCGCCGACCTCACCACGGCCGTCACCCGCACTCACGCGGCGGTCGACACCGCCGTCATCCGGCTCGCCCTCAGTGAACTGTACGTAGCCCACCTGCTCGACGCCCCGCCCGAGTAGCCCCACAACACCACCGCCCACGCCGGCCAGCGTCGCGGCTGGTTGGGCCGGCTCCACCCACACCATTCACTGCATAGACCGGTCAGCTGAATGCATAAACCGGTCACCCGGGCCTACCGAACCTCTTCCGTTGCAATCCGACAGCACATCGGCCAACGCGCGCCCGATCCGCCTCGGAGCGCGCGGATCATCGCACTTCGCGGAGATCATTTCGCTGGGAAGACCTCACTGCGTCAACGTGCGAAGTCGTACATGCCCTCAGCGTGCTTGGGCTTGCGTGCCTCGATCAGGGTCCGCGTCGAGTAGGTCACGAACGGCCCTTCGGCCACGATCTGCTGGTGCAGAGATCGAAGACGATCACGATAGCGCTCGACGGTGAAACCGGGTACGGCCCACACGACCTTGCGCAGAAAGTACACAACGGCACCGATGTCGAAGAATTCGACGCGCAGCCGCTCGAACCTGATGTCAACGACATCCAGGCCCGCCGATTTGGCCGCCTCGGCCTCGGCGTAAGGGTGCCGCCGGTTCTGTAGCTCCGTATCGCACGGAGCACCGAAGAACTCCGCCAGAGAAGCGAGGGTGTCCGGCCCAAGGTGCTGCGCGAAGTAAGCGCCACCAGGCTGGAGCACGCGGGCGATCTCCGCCCACCACACGGGGGAAGGGAGGCGGCTGGTGACCAGGTCGAACGACTCGTCACCGAATGGGAATGGTGGCTGATCCGGGTGTGGCACAACGGTCACACCGCGGGGTTGCAGTAACTTGGCGGCCCGCGCAAGGTTCGGCGGCCAGCCCTCCGTTGCCGCAGCGTAGGGCGGTAACCTGTACGCCAGCCGGCGCGCCCCGGCGAGCACTTCTCCGCCCCCGGTCTGTATGTCCAGGGCGGCCGATGCGGATGCCAAACGCGCGCTCATCAGCTTCTGATAACCCCAGGAAGGACGTTCCTCGCTTGCTCGCCCGTCGAGCCAGGAGAAATCCCAGCCGTCCACGCTGACGGAATCAGCCTCCTTCATGAGGTCTTCGAACGACCGAGCCGAGCCGATAGCGACTTCCTGTGTCATGATGTCGCATTCCCCTTTTCGACAAGACCAGCGCGGTTCACGTTCTCCGTCAAGGAGTCTCGACGCGCCGGGGCATCCAGGAGGCTGGAGCTTCCTGCGTCGTCTTTTTCCTATCCGGTTCATCCGGACACTGTCAAGACGGTTCATGAGGTGTGCTACCAGCTGGCCTTGCGAATATCGGGCAGGAATCGGGCCAGAAATACGCCTCGGGAGCGCCGGCTCGGTCGTGCCGGGCCACGGATCCGTCAGGCCGACGGGCCCTCCCCGCCGGCCAGTCGCTCGGGCGCCGTGCTGCGGGAGACCCCGCCGCCGGCCGCCCACTGCTCCACGGCCGCGACATGGGCCATCGCGGCGGCTGCGGCCAGCGGCGCGTCCCGGGTGGTCAAGGCGGCCAGGATGGCCTCGTGTTCGCGGTGGGCGGAGCTGAAGGCGGCGGCGGTGTCGATGCCCCGGATCAGTCGGACCCGCTGGGTGCGAGTCGAGACGATCTCCAGCAGCGTGGCCAGCACCGGGTTGCCGACCAGGCCGACGATGTGCCGGTGGAAGGCCATGTCCAACTCGATGAACTGCTCGGCCGTCTCGGCCTCGGCGCACTGGTCGAGGATCTCGCGCAGCACGGCGAGGTCCTCGTCGGTCACCTTGGCCGCCGCCAGCGAGGTGGCTTGCGGCTCCAACAGCCTGCGCACCTGGAGGAGTTGGACGGCGGCCGGGCCCTGGGAGACGTCGGAGGCGAAGGTGAGGCCGTCCAGCAGCAGGTGCGGTTCCAGGCTGGAGACGTAGGTGCCGTCGCCCTGCCGGGTGACCAGGATGCGCATCGCGACCAGCGCCCGCACGGCCTCGCGCAGCGAGTTGCGGGAGAGGCCGAGCGTCGCGGCCAGCGTCTCCTCCCTGGGGAGCCGCGAGCCCTCCGGGAGTTCGCCCGAGACGATCATGGCTTTGATCTTCTCGATCGCCTCGTCGGTGACCGCCATGGCGGGTGCCTCGTTTCGGGTTCGGTGGTATGCCGGTTCAAAGGTAGAGCAAGGTGAATCAGGTGTGGCAGCTCCGTGGCGCGCTGGTGGCGGCGGCGTCCGGGCCGCCGCCACCAGCGCGGTCAGTGGACGTCGAAGCGGTCCACCACCAGGTAGCTGCCGCCCGCCTTGGTGAGCGTCAGCGTGTGCCGGCCCGGCGCCAGGTTGCCGACACTGTAGAGCGTCTGCTGCGCCTGCCGGGTGGTGGTGACCGCGTTGACGCTGCCCTGGGCGGCGCCGTCCAGCGAGACGGTGATCTGGCCCTCGTCGGGAGCGGTCTCGGTCACGAAGCTGATGCCGGTGCCGACGAAGGTGACGCTCGCCGAGTCGCCGTCCGCCGTGGCGTAGTGCACGTCGTCGCCGTAGTCCCCGTCGCCGCGGCCGCCGGCGTAGCCCCACGAGCTGCCGGCGTAACTGATCGCCGGCGCCGTGTCGTTGTAGCTCGCCGCCACCTCGAAGCCGTCCAGGGTCGCGTAGGTTCCACTGCGCTTGACCACGTGCAGGGTGTGGCTGCCCAGCGGCAGGCCGGACGTGCTGTAGATGACCTGCTCGCCGAGTCGGGTCGGCGAGCTGGTGTCGACCAGGCCCTGCGAGACGCCGTCGATGAAGATCTCGTCCTGGCCCTGGTCGGAGTACTTCTCACCGAGCACCGAGATCCCGGTGCCGGTGAAGCCGACCGAGGCGGTGTCGCCGTTGGTGGTGGTGTAGTGGATGTCGTCGTTCAGGTCGCCGTTGCCGCGGAAGCCGAACTGCGCCCAGGAACCGGTATAGGTGACGGCCTGGTTGTCGTCGTTCAGCTGCCCGGTGAGCGGCTGGTAGGCCGGGCCCGGCCCGGCGGCGGCGATGATGGTCTGTGCCGCGGCGGGCCAGGCTCCGCCGCTGACCACGGTGGCCTGGTTGAAGGTGATGTTGCTGCCGTTGTTGTTGTAGGTCGCGTTGTCGGCGTAGTTGTCGTGCACGTCGATGTCGTGGATGGTGGGCGTCCACATGCCGAACCAGTTCTGCCCGCCGAACCGCGCCACGTTGTCGTGGCTGTTCCAGTACGAGCTGCCCTCGTCCTGGTAGAGCATGTTGTTGGTGTGGTTGCCACCCTCGACCAGGTTGCCCGCGAGGACCGAGGTCAGCGAGCCCCCGTCGCCACCCTGGCCGCCATTGGTGTAGATCGGGCCGCCGTCGCTCAGCACGCCCATCACGTCGTGCACGTGGTTGTCCAGGATCTGGTTGCCGCCGGCGTAGACGGTGCCGTGCCGGCAGGGGTTGGCCAGGCCCTGCTCGGCCTGCAGCGAGCAGCCGGAGGCGTAGCCCCAGCCCCAGCCGAGCGAGATGCCGGAGTACGGGGTGTGGCCGATGTCGTTGTGACTGATCGTCAGATTCCGGGTGTACCCGGCCCAGACGCCGACCGCGTCGCTGAAGTCCTGGCCGACGTGGTCGATCCAGTTCTGCGAGACGGTGTCGCCGCTGGTCATGCGGGTCGGGTCGGTGAGGTAGTAGTCGTCCACCTCGCCGACCGAGACGCCGCCGCCCGCGGTGTCGTGGATCCAGTCGCCGGTGACGGTGGAGTTCTGGGTGCCGTCGGCGAGGTCGATGCCGGTGCCGCCGGTGTGCGCGATCTCGTCACCGGTGAAGCTGATGTCGCTGCCCCGGTGCACCTGGACGGCGGCCGGGATCCGGGTCGGCGCGTGCGTGGTGGCGTCCCACAGTACGCCCGCCTGGTTGTCGACATAGCCGGCGGTGGACGGGAGTTGCCAGTTCGCGTAGGCGAAGGTGATGCCCTGGAAGCTGATGTCGTGCACCGGCGCCGGCGCGTCGGGGATCACGGTGAAGCCGTCGATCACCAGGTACTGGCCGCCGGTCTTGACCAGCTTCACGGTGTGCTGACGCTTGGTCAGGCCGCTGACGGAGGCGATCCGTTGCTGGGCGAGCCGGGTCGGGCCGTAGCCGGTGGCGCCCTGGACCTTGACGCCGTCCACGTAGACGTCGAAGCTGCCCTCGTCGCTGCTGACCTCACCGAGGACGTCGATCCCGGTGCCGGTGAAGGTGTAGCTCACCGAGTCGCCGTTGGCGGTGGCGGCGTGCACGTCGTTGCCGAGGTCGCCGTACGGGCGGCCGCTGTCGTAGCTCCAACTGGTGCCGCTGTACTGCGCGCCGGGGTCGGTGTCGTCGACCGGCGCCAGGTGTCCCGGGGTGCCGGCGAGATCGACCAGCGTGTCCAGCACCGGCAGCTCGACGTCGGCGGTCTTCAGGTCCTCGCCGGGTCGGGGTGCGTAGTAGAGGTAGCCGGCCTGGCTGTCGAGGTAGAACTGGCCCGGCTGGGTGAGCAGTTGGTAAGCGTTCTCCACCCAGCTGACACCGGAGAGCGCGGGCAGGCCGGCGCCGTTGAACGGGAAACCGGGGTCGGGCACCGCGCTGTAGTTGTTCGCGAAGCAGGTCGGGTCGACGTTCAGGCTCGAACCGCCGCTGCTGGTGGCCGTGATGCTCGCCAGCGGGCAGCGCATCTGCTTCCAGTCGGCGTTGTCGACGATCTCGACGCCGGACTGGTTGGTGAACGCGGCGTACGAGGGGTCGCTGCTGATGAAGCTCGAACCCTGCAAGGTGAAGCCGGGGTTGAGCGGGCCACGGGCCCGCTGGGCGCGCTCGCCGTTCACGAAGAGCTGCCGGCTCTGGGACCCGGCGGGGACTGCGGCCCGGTAGACGTTCTTGCCGCTGTCGAAGAGCGAGAACCCGGTGATCTGCTTGGCGCCGCTGAACACGGGCTTCTCGCCCGGGTAGGCGGCATAGACCACCTTGGCGCCGTTCTGGCCCGAGTCGGCGGGGCCGTAACTGAGCGGGCTGGTCAGGCGGTAGGTGCCACCGCGCAGGTAGACATGGGTGTCGGCGGTCTGGGTCCTGGCCAGGCCGCGCGCCTTCTGCTTGACGCCCTGCAGTGCGCAGGGCGCGGCCAGGGTGCAGCTGGTGCCCGAGCCGTGGGGGGCGGCGTAGAGCACCGTGGGGGTGGCGGCCCCGGCCTGGGTGGGAACCAGGCCGGGGGCCAGCAGCAGCGCGCCCACCACGGTGGCCGCGCGCCGGAGCAGGGTCATGACGCTCCTCGAAGGGGGGAAGTGCGAGGGGGACGGGCGAAAGGGGGCAGGCCATGGTCGCGCGGGGACGCGACCTCACTCCTGGGTCTCGCCCGAGGTGAACCGGGAGATGATCAGGGCGACGATGATGATCAGACCGTTCAGGAACTGGTTCCACAGCGGCGGCACGCCCGCCAGGGTCATGACGTTGACGACGAGTTGGAGCGTCAGCACACCGGTCAGCGCGCCGAACAGGGTGCCCCGGCCGCCGTTCAGGCTCACGCCGCCGATCACCGTGGCGGCGAACACCTGGAAGATCCAACCGCTGCCCTGGTCGGCCGAGATGGAGCCGTAGTGGCCGGTGTAGAGGATGCCCGCGAAGGCCGCGAGCAGCCCGCCGAGGATCAGCACCACCCAGGTCACCCGCTCGACCCGGATGCCGGCGGTGCGCGCCGCCTCGGGGTTGCCGCCGATCGCGTACAGCGCCCGCCCGTGCCGCAGCCAGGCCAGCGCGCAGCCGCCGAGCGCGAAGAGCAGTGCGCAGATCCACACCGCGGCCGGCACGCCGAACCAGGCCGCGCTGCCGAGGTAGCTGAAGGAGCTGGGCAGGTCGACGATCGACTGGCCCTGGGAGAGGGCCACTTGGAGACCGCGCAGCATGGTCAGGGCGCCGAGCGTGACGATGAAGCCGTTCAGCCGCAGCTTGAGGATCAGGAAGCCGTTGACCGCCCCGATCAGCGCGCCGGCCAGCAGGCAGAGCGGGATCGCCGTCCAACCGGGGAACAGGCCAAGGCCGTTGAACCGCCCGCCGTGGCTGGGCAGGACCAGCCAGATGGCGATGACCGGTGCCACGCCGATGGTCGACTCCAGCGACAGGTCCATCCGCCCGGAGATCAGGATCAGCGCCTCGGCGAGCACCAGCAGGCTCAGCTCGGTGGACTGCTGCGCAACCCCGATCAGGTTGGCCGAGGTCAGGAAGGCGGGCGAGACGATGAAGCCGATCACCCCGAGCACCAGCAGCACCGGGACCAGCGACAGATCGCGGTAGCGCTGGAGGTTCAGCTTGCGCCGGGGGCCGACGGCGAGCGGGGGGACAGCGCTTTCAGTCGTGGGAGACATGGTGGTCCTCTTCGATGGTGTCGTGGCCGCGCGCGGGGCCGGTGTGGTCGGACGCGGGGACGGCGGCGGCCCGGTCGTGCGCCATGCCCTCCATCGCGGCGACCAGGTGCTCGTCGCTCCAACCCGGCGCGAACTCGCCGGCGATCTCGCCGTGGAACATCGCCAGGACGCGGTCGCAGGAGCGCAGGTCGTCCAGCTCGTCCGAGACGATCAGGGCGGCTCGACCGGCCTGCGCCACCTGGCGGATCCGGGCGAGCAGGAACTCCTTGGACTTGACGTCCACGCCATTGGTGGGGCGGATCGCGACCAGCACGTGCGGGTCGGTGGCCAGCGCGCGGGCGATCACCACCTTCTGCTGGTTGCCGCCGGACAGCGCCGAGACGGGCGCGTCAGGGCCCGGGGTCTTGATGTCCAGGTCCTCGATCATCCGGCCGGCGAAGGCGGCGATCCGGGCGGGCAGCACGGTGCCGTACGGGCCGAGCTGGGAACTGACCGTCAGGGTCGCGTTCTCCGCCACGCTGCGCCCGGCGACCAGGCCCTGGCGGTGACGGTCCTCGGGGACCAGACCGACGCCGGCGGCCAGCGCCGACGGGATGTCACCGGTGCGCACCGCCTTGCCGGCCACACTGATCCGCCCGGAGCTCGGACGGTGCAGGCCGGCCAGCGTCTCGCCGAGCCGCACGTTGCCGCTCGCGGTCGCGCCGGCCAGGCCGACCACCTCGCCGGCCCGCACCGTGAGATCCACGTTCCGGTAGGCACCGGCCAGGGTCAGGCCGTCCACCGCCAGCAGTGTCTCGGTGGCGAGCGCGGGGCGGGCCACCGGCGCCGGTGCGGTGCTGGCAGCGCTCTCCCCCGTCATCGCCTCGACCAGCGCCGCCTGGTCCAGCTCTGCCACCGGGGCGGTGACGATGTGCCGGGCGTCCCGGTACACCGTGACGCTGGTGCAGAGCTCGTAGACCTCCTGAAGGTGGTGCGAGATGAACAGGAACGCGACGCCCTGCTCCTGCAGTTCCCGCAGCTTGCCGAAGAGCCGCTCGATGCCACGGGCGTCCAGCTTCGCGGTCGGCTCGTCCAGGATGATGAACCGGGCGCCGAACGAGAGCGCCCGGGCGATCTCGACGAACTGCCGCTGCTCCACGGTCAGGTCCTCGGCCCGGGCCGCCGGGTCGACCTCGACGCCGTAGCCGGTGAGCAGTTCGGCGGCCTGCTCGCGCAGTCGCCGCCAGCGGATCGGGCGCAGGCCGAACGCGGTCTGCCGGTTCGGACTCTGCCTGTTCAGGAAGAGGTTCTCGGCGACGCTCAGGCCGCCGATGATGGTGGAACGCTGGTACACGCAGGCGACCTTGGCGCGCCAGCCGTCGGTGTCACCGAAGGCCGGCGCCGGTGCGCCGGAGAAGCGCAGGGTGCCGGTGTCCGGCCGTTGCAGGCCGGTCAGGATCGAGACCAGCGTGGACTTTCCCGCGCCGTTGCGGCCGACCAGTGCGTGCGACTCGCCCGGCGCCACGGCGATTCGCGCCTCGCGCAGGGCGACGGTGGCGCCGAACCGCTTGGAGATCCCGCTGGCCTCGACCACCGGGACGGGTGTGCTCTCCGGCATCGTGCAGCCTGTCCTTTCCTCGTCGTGCTTGGAGCTCGTCGTGCTTGGAGCTCGGCCTGCCTGGAACTCGTCGTCCTTGGAGCAGCGTGTCTCAGTGCGAGACGTTGTTGCCCCACAGGCTCTTGTCGTCCACGTTGTCCTTGGTCACCAGCGGCGCGGGCAGTTGGTCCTCCAGGCCGTTGGGGAGCTTGATGATGGTGGAGTTGTGGTCGGTCGGGCCGGGCTGGAAGGTCTTGCCCTGGGTGGCCGCCTCGGCGTAGTACAGCGCGTACTTGGCGTAGAGGTCGGCGGGCTGCGAGATGGTGGCGTCGATCTGGCCCTGCCGGATCGCGTCGAACTCCTGCGGGATGCCGTCGTTGGAGATGATGCTGATGTGGCCCGGCTGGCCGGCCGGCTTGAGCAGGCCCTTCTGCTGGAGCAGGGCGATGGTCGGCTGCAGGAAGACGCCGCCGGCCTGCATGTAGATGCCGTTCAGGTCGGGATTCTGCGCGAGGGTGGTCTGCAGCTTGCTGGAGGCGACCGAGCCGTCCCAGTTGGTGGGCAGCGCGAAGACCTGGATGCCGGGGTAGTTCTGCTTCATGCAGTCGGCGAACGCCTCCGAGCGGTCGCGTCCGTTGATCGAGGTGAGGTCGCCTTCGAACTCGGCGACCTTGCCCTTGCCGCCCAGCTGCTTGCCGAGGAACTGGCAGGCCTCGGTGCCGTAGGCGCGGTTGTCGGCGCGCACCACCATGTACACGTTGCCCTTGTCGGGTCTGGTGTCCACGCTGACCACCGGGATCTTCTTCGCGGCCAGTTGGTCCAGCGTGGAGGCGATCGCACCGGTGTCCTGCGGCGCCATCACGACCGCCTTGGCCCCGGTGTTCTCGAAGGCCTGGACGTTGGCGACCAGCTTGGTCACGTCGTTCTGCGAGCTGCTGATCGGCAGCGTGTGGGCGCCGTCGCCGCTGACGTCGGCCTTGAGGTACTGCGCGTAGGAGTTCCAGAAGTCGGAGTCCGAGCGCGGCAGATCGATGCCGATGGCCGGCTTGGCGGAGGCGGAACCGCTGCCGCCACCACGGCCGCAGCCGGTGGCGAGCCCGATCAGCAGGACTGCCGCACCGAGGGTGGCCGCACTCCGGGAGAGGGTGGTCTGCACGTTCTGACTCCTTCTAACATCCGAGGTTTGTCGGCTTCGGCAGGAGCTGGGTCACACGGCCTGGAAGGCACGCGACGTGGCGCACCTGCACGGAGGTGGCCGGGCCGGTGATTCATCGGGTGAATCCCCGGCTCCGTGGACGCTAGACCCTGCATCCGGCCCCCGCAAGAGGCCTGACGGTAGCTTTTCGCCCGGCTTCGGACTGACGGGCCGAAAGACCTCGGATGAATCCCTTGCCCTCCGTGGTGACGACTCGTAGAGTCCAGCTCCACGACAGCAATCATCCGATGTATGGGAGCCCTCCCGATGAAGTTGATGCGTCTGGGACCGATCGGTGCCGAGCGGCCCGCGGTACTCACCGCCGATGGCCGCGGCTACGACGCCTCGTCCGTCACCGCCGAGTTCGACGGCCGCTTCCTGGCCGCCGACGGCATCGCCCGGCTGCGCGCCGCCCTGGCGGCCGGCCTGCTGCCCGAGCTGGCCCTGGACGGCCTGCGGGTGGGCGCGCCGGTGGCGCGCCCCGGCAAGGTGGTCTGCATCGGCCTCAACTACCGCGACCACGCGCAGGAGACCGGTGCGGCGATCCCGCAGCGCCCGGTGGTCTTCATGAAGGACCCGGGCACCGTGGTCGGCCCGTACGACGAGGTGCTGATCCCCCGGAACTCCCGGAAGACCGACTGGGAGGTCGAGTTGGCCGTGGTGATCGGGCGGCGGGCCCGCTACCTGGACTCCCCCGCGAGTTCGGTCGAGCACATCGCCGGCTACACGATCAGCAACGACGTCTCGGAGCGCGAGTTCCAGCTCGAGTTCTCGGGACAGTGGGACCTCGGCAAGTCCTGCGAGACGTTCAACCCGCTCGGCCCCTACCTCGTGACGCCGGACGAGATCCCCGACCCGCAGGCACTGGAACTGCGCCTGTCGGTGGACGGGACCGCCCGCCAGCACAGCAGCACCAAGCAGATGATCTTCAACGTCCCCTACCTGGTCTGGTACTTGAGCCAGTACCTGGTCCTGGAACCCGGTGATGTCATCAACACCGGCACCCCGGCCGGCGTCGCGCTCGGCCTGCCCGATCAGCCGTACGTCCGCCCCGGCCAGCGTGTCGAGTTGGCGATCGACGGCCTCGGCAGCCAGCGCCAGACCTTCGTCCAAGCCTGAGAGAGGACCGCCCTGTGGCCGCCGTCGCCCGGATCACCGCCGTGGACACCTACGACATCCGCTTCCCCACCTCGCGGGAGCTGGACGGGTCGGACGCCATGAACCCCGACCCGGACTACTCGGCCGCCTATCTGGTGCTGCGCACCGACGCGGGCGACGGGTTGGAGGGACACGGCTTCAGCTTCACCATCGGGCGCGGCAACGACGTCCAGGTCGCGGCGATCAACGCGCTGCGCCAGCACGTCATCGGCCTGCCGGTGGCCGAACTCTGCGCGGACCCGGCCTCGTTGAACCGGACGCTGGTCGGTGACAGCCAACTGCGCTGGCTCGGCCCCGAGAAGGGCGTGATGCACATGGCGATCGGCGCCGTGGTCAACGCCGTCTGGGACCTGGCCGCCAAGCGCGAGGGCAAGCCGCTCTGGCGGCTGCTGGCCGACGCCACCCCCGAATGGTTGGTCTCGCAGGTCGATTTCCGTTATCTCACCGATGCTCTGACGCCTGATCAGGCACTCGAACTGCTCCAGCGGGGGCGGTCGGGCCGGGTCGAGCGCGAGGCCCGGCTGCTGCGGGTGGGCTATCCCGGCTACACCACCTCCCCCGGCTGGCTCGGCTACTCCGACGAGAAGCTCACCCGGCTCGCCCAGCAGGCGCTGGCCGACGGCTTCACCCAGATCAAGCTCAAGGTCGGCGCCGACCTGGCGGACGACATCCGCCGCTGCCGGGCCGCCCGCACCGCGGTCGGTCCGGACATCCGGCTGGCGATCGACGCCAACCAGCGCTGGAACGTGGCCGAGGCGATCACCTGGACCAAGGCGCTGGCCGAGTTCGACCCGTACTGGATCGAGGAGCCGACCAGCCCCGACGACGTGCTCGGGCACGCGGCGATCCGCACCGGGGTGGCCCCGATCAAGGTCGCGACCGGTGAGCACGTGCAGAACCGGATCGTCTTCAAGCAGTTGCTCCAGGCCGGATCGATCGACGTGCTGCAGCTGGACGCGGCCCGGGTCGGCGGGGTCAACGAGAACCTCGCGATCCTGCTGCTGGCCGCCAGATTCGGCGTGCCGGTCTGCCCGCACGCGGGCGGTGTGGGATTGTGCGAACTGGTCCAGCACCTCTCGATGTTCGACTACCTGGCACTCTCCGGGAGCACCGAGGACCGGGTGATCGAGTACGTCGACCACCTGCACGAGCACTTCCTGGCCCCGGTGACGATGGAGCGCGGCCACTACCGCGCGCCGCGCGAGCCCGGCTTCTCGGCGCAGATGCTGCCGGAGTCGATCGCCCGCTTCAGCTACCCGGACGGCGGCTTCTGGGCCGCCGACCTCGCCCGTACGGAAGGAACTCATTGATGACGGACTTCACCGGCCTGCGCGCCCTGGTCACCGGCGGCGCCTCCGGCATCGGCCGGGCCACCGCGCTGCTGCTCGCCGAACGCGGCGCCGAGGTGGCGGTACTGGACCTCGCGGTCGACACCGTGGACAAGCCGCTGCACGGCCTGGCCGCCGACCTGCGCGACGACGCGTCGGTGCGGGCGGCGGTGGGGCAGGCAGCCGAACTGCTGGGCGGGCTCGACGTACTGGTCAACAACGCCGGGATCGGCGCGATCGGGACGGTGGAGGGCAACCCGGACGACGAGTGGCACCGGGTGCTGGACGTCAACGTGCTCGGCCTGGTCCGGGCCAGTCGCGCCGCGTTGCCGCACCTTCGGCACTCCGTCCTGTCCCGCCCGGGGCGGACCGCCGCGATCGTCAACACCTGCTCGATCGCCGCGACCGCCGGGCTGCCGCAGCGGGCGCTGTACTCGGCGAGCAAGGGCGCGGTGCTCTCGCTGACCCTGGCGATGGCCGCCGACCACGTCCGCGAGGGCATCCGGGTCAACTGCGTCAACCCCGGCACCGCCGACACCCCGTGGGTGGGGCGGTTGCTGGACGCCGCCGAGGACCCGGCGGCGGAGCGGGCCGCGCTCAACGCCCGGCAGCCGATGGGCCGGCTGGTCAGCGCCGAGGAAGTGGCCGCCGCGATCGTCTACCTGGCGAGCCCGGCGGCAGGCTCGGTCACCGGCACGGCGCTGGCCGTGGACGGCGGGATGCAGGGGCTGCGCCTGCGGCCCGCCGAGTCGTGACGGTGCTGGAACCGGGCACCGCGCGGCGGCTCGGGCGCAGCGGCGTCGCGGTGAGCGCGCTCTCCTTCGGTGCCGCGGCGATCGGCAACCTGTTCAGCCCGGTCGGCGAGCAGGACGCGGCGGCGGCCGTCGAGGCGGCCTGGGCGAGCGGCATGCGCTACTTCGACACCGCGCCGCACTACGGCCTCGGGCTTTCCGAGCGCCGGCTGGGCGAGGTGCTGCGGGGGCACCCGCGCGCGGAGTACGCGCTTTCCACCAAGGTGGGCCGGCTGCTCGATCCGCTCGCCGAGCCCGACGGCGACGACCTGGCGAACGGTTTCGCGGTGCCGGCCACCCACCGGCGCCGCTGGGACTTCAGCGCGGACGGCGTGCGGCGCTCGATCGAGGCCAGCCTGACCCGGCTCGGCCTGGACCGGATCGACCTGGTCTACCTGCACGATCCGGACGACCACGCCGAGCAAGCGCTTTCCGAGGCCTATCCGGCGCTGGCCCGGCTGCGCGACGAAGGCGTGGTCGGCGCGATCGGCGCCGGCATGAACCAGGCCGAGCTGCTCACCCGGTTCGTCCGGGAGACCGACCTGGACGCCGTGCTGCTGGCCGGGCGCTACACGCTGCTGGACCAGCACGGCCTGGCCGAGCTGCTGCCCGAGGCCGGGCGGCGCGGGGTCTCGGTGGTGATCGGCGGGGTGTTCAACTCCGGCCTGCTGGCCGACCCGACGCCGCAGGCCACCTTCGACTACGCGACCGCGCCGGCGCCGCTGCTGGACCGGGCGCTGCGGCTGAAAGCGCTTGCCGAGCGGCACGGCGTGCCGCTGCGGGCGGCGGCGCTGCAATTCCCGTTCGGGCACCCGGCGGTGGCCGGCGTGCTGGTCGGTCTGCGCTCCGCCGCTCAGGCGCAGGACGCCGCGGCGATGCTACGCCTGCCCGTTCCTGACGCACTGTGGGAGGATCTGCGCGCCACCGGTCTGCTGGCCGCAGACGTACCGGTCCCGGGGACGGAGAGCTCATGAGAACGGAGGGGCCATGCGGGTAGCCCTGTTCATCACCTGCTTCAACGACACGCTCTTTCCCGAGACCGGCCGGGCGGTGGTCAGCCTGCTGGAACGGCTGGGCCACCAGGTCGACTTCCCCCTCGGGCAGACCTGCTGCGGGCAGCCGCAGTTCAACACCGGCTACCGCCCCGAGGCGCTGCCGCTGGTCCGCCGCTTCGCCGGGGCCTTCGCCGGCTACGACGCCGTGGTCACCCCGTCCGGCTCCTGCGCCGGGATGGTGCGGGAGAACCACCCGCTGCTGGCCGCCGACGACCCCGGCCTGCGCCGGGCGGTCGAGGAGGTGGCGCCGAAGGTGTACGAGCTGTCCGAGTTCCTGGTGGACGTGCTCGGGGTGACCGACGTCGGCGCCTACTACCCGCACCGGGTCACCTATCACCCCACCTGCCACTCGCTGCGGATGCTGCGGGTTGGCGACCGGCCGCTGCGGCTGCTGCGCGCGGTCAAGGGCATCGAGCTGGTGGAACTGCCGGGCGCCGAGGAGTGCTGCGGCTTCGGCGGCACGTTCGCGGTGAAGAACCCGGACGTCTCGGCCGCCATGCTGGCCGACAAGATGCGCCAGGTGCTGGACACCCGGGCCGAGGTGCTCACCGCCGGCGACAACTCCTGCCTGATGCACATCGGCGGCGGCCTCGGCCGCCTGCGCACCGGCATGCGCACCGTGCACCTGGCCGAGATCCTGGCCGCGACCGAAGGACCGGCTTCGACCGAAGGAGGGGCGCGATGAGCGACGGTCTGGTCTGGCTCGGCACGCCGGCCTTCCCACAGGCTGCCCGGAAAGCGCTCACCGACACCCAACTGCGCCGCAATCTGCGCAAGGCGACCGGGACGATCCGCGACAAGCGGCTGCGGGTCTCCGCCGAGCTGGACGACTGGGAGCAGCTGCGGGACAGCGCCGCCGCGCTGAAGCTCCGCACGCTGCGCCATCTCGACCGGTACCTGGAGCAGTTGGAGGCTTCGGTCACCGCCGCCGGCGGCACCGTGCACTGGGCCGCCGACGCGGCCGAGGCCAACCGGATCGTCGTCGAGCTGGTGAAGGCCACCGGTGGCCCGGACGGGGGAACGCGTGAGGTGGTCAAGGTCAAGTCGATGGCCACCCAGGAGATCGGGCTGAACGAGGCGCTGGCCGCCGAGGGCATCGCCGCCTACGAGACCGATCTCGCCGAGCTGATCGTCCAGTTGGCCGACGACCGCCCCTCGCACATCCTGGTGCCCGCGATCCACCGCAACCGCGCCGAGATCCGCGAGATCTTCCGCACCAGGATGGCCGACGTGCCCGCCGAACTGACCGACGAGCCGCGCGCGCTGGCCGAGGCGGCCCGACTGCACCTGCGCGAGAAGTTCCTGCGCGCCAAGGTCGCCATCTCCGGCGCCAACTTCGCGGTGGCCGAGACCGGCACCGTGCTGGTGGTGGAGTCCGAGGGCAACGGCCGGATGTGCCTGACCCTGCCGGAGACCCTGATCACCGTGATGGGCGTCGAGAAGGTGGTGCCGAGCTTCGCCGACCTGGAGGTCTTCCTCCAGTTGCTGCCGCGCTCCGCGACCGGCGAGCGGATGAACCCCTACACCTCGGCCTGGACGGGCGTCCACGAAGGTGACGGACCGTCAACTTTCCATCTGGTGCTGCTGGACAACGGTCGCACCGCCACCCTGGCCGACCAGGTCGGCCGTCAGGCGCTCGGCTGCATCCGCTGTTCGGCCTGCCTGAACGTCTGCCCGGTCTACGAGCGGGTCGGCGGCCACGCGTACGGGTCGGTCTACCCCGGACCGATCGGCGCCATCCTGACCCCGCAGCTCGCCGGGGTGGGTCGTGGCAGCGAGGACGGGGCGGACTCGCTGCCCTTCGCCTCCACGCTCTGCGGGGCCTGCTACGACGCCTGCCCCGTGAAGATCAACATTCCCGAGGTGCTGGTGCACCTGCGGGCCAAGGTGGTCGACGCCAAGCGCGGGCGGACCGTGCCCACCATGGAGTCGCTGGTGATGCGGGCGGCCACCCAGGTGCTGGCCGCACCGGGCCGCCTCAGCATGGCCCAGAAGGCCGGCGCGCTCGGCGGCCGGCTGGTCGGGCGCGGCGGCCGGATCGGCCCGCTGCCCGGCCCCTTCCACGCCTGGTCCGACACCCGCGACCTGCCGGTGCCGCCGGCCGAGTCCTTCCGCGCCTGGTGGCAGCGGACGCACCCCGAGGAGACCGGCCGGTGAGCAGCCGCGAGACCATGTTGGGCCGGATCCGCGCCGCCCTCGCGGACGTGCCGGCCGAGGAACGACCCGAGGATGTCCCGGTGCCGCGCGACTACCGGCGCAGCCACGCCGGGGCGGATGTGGTCGGCCGGTTCGCCGAGCGGGTGGCCGACTACCAGGCCACCGTGCGGCTGGTCGCCGAGCCGGAGCTGGCGGCGGCGCTCGGCGCGGCGCTGACCGAACGGGGCGCACGGCAGGTGGTGGTGCCCGAGGGCTTCCGCGCCGAGTGGCTGCCGGCCGGCCCGTTCACCGTACTCTCCGACGACCCGCAGCTGACCACCGGTCAGCTCGACGCGACCGACGCGGTGTTGTCGACCGCCGCGCTCGGCATCGCGGAGACCGGCACCCTGGTCCTGGACGGCGGTCCGGGCCAGGGCCGCCGCGCGCTGACGCTGCTGCCCGACTACCACCTGTGCGTCCTGCGGGCCGACCAGGTGGTCGGCGACCTGCCCGAGGCGCTCGAACGGCTGGACCCGCGGCGCCCGTTGACCTTCATCTCCGGCCCCTCGGCCACCAGCGACATCGAACTGGACCGCGTCGAGGGCGTGCACGGACCGCGCACGCTGGACGTGGTCGTCGTCACCGAGCCCGGTCGGTCCAAGGAGGAGTAGCCATGCGGATAGCCCTGCACACCCGGGTCCGGGCCGACCGGATAGCCGAGTACGAGGACGCCCACCGGGCCGTGCCCGAGGAGCTGACGGCCGCCATCCGCGCGGCCGGGGTGCACTCCTGGACGATCTGGCGCAGCGGCACCGAGCTGTTCCACCTGCTGGACTGCGAGGACTACGGGCGCCTGCTGGCGGAGTTGGAGCAGCTGCCGGTCAACATCGCCTGGCAGGCCCGGATGGCCGAACTGCTGGACGTGGTGCACGACTACTCGGCCGAGGGCGCCGGGGCGGGGCTGCCGGTGGTGTGGCAGCTGTGAGCACACCACCGATCGTCGACGCGCACCACCACCTGTGGGACCTGTCGGTGCGCGACCAGGACTGGTTGGTCGGCCCCGAACTCGCCCCGCTGCGACGGAACTTCTCACTGTCCGACCTGGCGCCCGAGGCCGCCGCCGCAGGGGTCGGCGCCAGCGTGCTGGTGCAGACCGTCACGGTGGCGGCGGAGACGCCGGAGTTCCTCGCGCTCGCGGCCGGCAGCCCCCTGGTGGCGGGGGTGGTGGGCTGGACCGACCTCACCTCCCCCGCGATCGCCGAGGTGCTGGCCGAGCTGCGCGAACTGCCGGGCGGCGAAGCCCTGGTGGGCATCCGGCATCAGGTGCAGGGCGAGCCGGACCCGAACTGGCTGCTGCGCCCCGAGGTACTGCGCGGCCTGGCCGCGCTGGCGGACGCCGACCTGGCCTACGACCTGGTGGTGCTGCCGCACCAACTGCCGGCCGCGATCGCCGCCGCCCGACTCCTGCCGCAACTCACCTTCGTCCTCGACCACCTGGGCAAACCACCCATCTCAACCGGCGAGTTGGCGCCCTGGGTCGACCTGGTCCGCGAGCTGGCCGCACTGTCGAACACGGTGGCGAAGCTCTCCGGGCTGGTCACCGAGGCGCACTGGGCCAACTGGACGATGGCCTCGCTGCGCCCGTACGCGCAGGCGGCGATCGACGCCTTCGGACCCCGGCGGCTGATGTTCGGCTCCGACTGGCCGGTCTGCCTGCTCGCCGCCTCCTACGGCACGGTACTGTCCACCGCCCGCACTCTGACCGCCGGCCTCAGCGCGGACGAGCAGGCCGAACTCTTCGGCGGGACGGCCCGGCGGACCTACCGCCTCGGTCGATCGCGCAAGGCCACGTAACTGCCGCTGCGGCGGCTGTTACGGGTACTTGCCACCGACTGATCCAGCCTGCGGCAGCAGAACCTCCCAACGCTCTGCGATCCGCCCGTCCGGCTCCCACCCGAACTGCCTCAGTCTCGTCCCCTCGTCAGCCCGTCCCACTTGTTCCAGCAGCTCGGCGGCCTCGCGCAGGGCGCCAGGGTGGCCGGCGTCGGCGGCGCGCTGGTACCAGGCGAGCGCCTCCTCAAGTCTCCCTGCCTGCTTGAGTAGCCAGGCCGCCTCGGCCAGCGCCTCCGAGTCGCCCGCGTCGGCGCGTGACCGCATCCAGATGAGTGCCTCCTGCGCATGTCGGGCCTGATCTGGCCCAATCACCTGCCCCAGGGCTCCCAGGTCGCCAGCCTGCGCGGCGCGTTGGTACCAGGGGAGTGCTTCGTCGAAACGCCCCGCCTGCTCCAGGACCCAGGCCAGTCGGACTACGGCACCGGGTTCGCCGGCTTCGGCGGCGCGCTGGTACCACAGGGCCGCTTCGTCAAACCGGCCCAACCGCCCCAGTAATCTGGCCACCCGGACTACGCCGCCGGGGTGGCCGGCGTCGGCGGCGCGCTGGTAGCAGATGAGTGCCTCCTCCCTCCGACCCGCCTGATCCAGCCGCTCAGCCGCCCTCCACACGGCTCTGGCATCACCGGCGTCCCCGAAGGGCCGCAGGCCGGCGAGTGTTTCCTCGGTCCACCCAGTTCCTTCCAACCGGTCGGCGGCCTCCCGGAGGGCGTCGGGGTCGCCGGCCTCGACCGCGCGTAGGTACCAGTTGCGCGCCTCGTCAGATCGCCCTGCCTCATCCAGGCGCCTGGCCACCCGCACCAGGGCGCTGGTGTCACCGGCGGCGGCTGCGCTGGTGTCGAGGCGAGCAGCGATGCGCAGGAGGCCGCGGTTGTCGGCTGCTTGGGCGAGGCTGGTGCGGAAGGTCGGGGTGGCGTGGTCGATGAGGGCGTTCCACAACGCGGTGGGGACAGGAGTGGTGCGCCGGGTCTGTCGGGCGTGTTGTTCGAGGAAGTCAGCGAGCCGGTAGTGCGGCTGGGAGCGGGGCGGTTGGCTGCGGCGAGGGCGGATTCGGGTAAGCGGACCACGGGCGCCGCGGAGGCTCTGAGTGGTGTAGACGATGGCTTGGTCGAGCCAGTTATCGGGTAACTGGTCCCACTGGGTGTCGGTGAGGTAGCCCTCGGCCGCCGAAGCGAGCAAGTCGTGGGGCAGAGAAGGGCCGTGTCCGAGGCGCAGGGCATCCATTGCTGCCTCGATCAGGGCCTTCGCGGCCGGGGCCCCGGTCTGATAGCGCTCGATCAGGGCCGGGCCTCCGGCGAGGTACTGGGTGATCTGCCCCTGTTCCGCGCGCTCGACCGCCTGCGCGAGGCGCGGATCACGGTCGGCCGCAGCGCTCAGGGCATCCAGGTCCGGGCCGGTGAAGACGTCCGGTACGTCGACGACGGTGCTGACGGAGGTGAGCAGGGCGCGGGCCTGCGTGTGCGGATCGGCCTCGCCGTCGTGGGGAGGGGAGGTCAGTGCCGCCCAGTACTCGGGCCACACGGTTCCCAGGATCAACACCGGTCCGCGGTCGGTGTCCTGTAGCAGGGTGCGCAGCTTGGCGGCCAGCCGTTCGCCGAGTCCGGTGGCAGGAGTGAGCAGGTAGTGCTGGGTTTCGTTGAGCCAGACAACGGTCCGCGGCCCGACCTGGTCCATTCCCTCCAGAGCGGCTTCGGACCGGCCGGGATCGAAGGGGTGCCACAACCGCCACTCTGCGGGCAGTGCCTGAACCAGTTCCCAGCAAGCCCGAGTCTTGCCTGAGGACGATCCACCTACCAACACGGCCATCGCGCTCCTGCCCTCGGTAGCCCACCTGATGACGGTTCGCAGTTGCTCGTCATGCGCGCGAGCGACGTAGCGCGGCAGCGCCGGTAGTTCGGACCCGGCGTGGATCGGCGCGACCTCGATCGACCGGTGTACCTCCAGGGCGAACGGATCGGTGAACGTACCGATCGGCAGGCCCATCGGCTCGGTCATCAGGGCCTTGACCCACAACTCCCTGATCCGCACGGCCAGATCGCTCTCATCCCAGCCGGCACGGCGGGCGAGCACGACGGCGACGGCGACCGTGTCAGGCTGGCTGGCCGGTAGCTCCGGTGAACTGATACAGCGCCGGACGGTGTCGCGGCGCGGCGCCCCTGCCAAGTCGTGACGGTCAGCGGTATCCGCGGCGATCTCCTCCAGAGTCGGGGCCTCAGCTGCCAGATACGCCTTGTACAACAGGTCCTTCAGGTCCCGTAACGGCCCCGGCCGTACTTGCGCCCGCTGCAACAACCGCGGCCGCTTCACCGAGCCGCCCCTCTCGTCGCTACTCATCGCTTCATTATCCTCCGCCCGGCTGCGCTCCCTGTCCTGGCCCGCACCGGTGCCGCTGCGCACCCCGGTCCTGTCGCAACTGGGCGTCAGCCTCCACGCGGGGGCGAACCTGGGCAGCGAACGGTCGGCCGACAACGCGCTGATCACGACTTCAGGAGTAGCGATGCCCCGCAAGCGTCTCGCCCGCCGCGAACGCACGGCCCTGACCCGTGCTGTCCTGAGTGGATTCGTCTCCGGCACTGCCCGAGCGGTCGTCACCTGGCTACTGGACCTGGTCCACCAGTGAGGGTGTCATCGTGCGGGACGCTCTCGTACGTGATCACCGCCTCGAAGCCGTCGAGCGCGGGAAAAGCTGGTCGAGCAGACCGGGCACCTCAGGCGGCCCAAGCAGCCCGAGGTGTACCACCAGCCCTCAGAACGTCGTGAACGCACCGCCCAGGTAGCGCGATTCCGGGTCGTCCGAGGCGAGTTCGCCATGCTCGGCGAGCAGCTTCTCGGCATACACCTCGGCGTCGTCCAGCGGCTCGTAGCCGAGCAGCCGACGACCCGGCTCCAGGTCCCACCAGCCACGGGTGTTGGCGGAGATGCCGAACACCGCGTGGTGACCGGAGAGTTCGGCGCCGATCGACGCGTGGACCAGGCGGCCGCAGTCGGCGGGGCTGAGCCAGGTGGAGAGCATCCGCACCGTGCGGGGTTCGGCGAAGCAGGAGCCGATCCGCAGCGAGACCGTCGAGATGCCGTGCTTGTCGGCGTAGAGCGCGGCCAGGTCCTCGCCGAAGCACTTGGCCAGGCCGTAGTAGGTGTCGGGCCGGTGCGGGACGTCGACCCCGACGATGGCGCCGTCCGCCGGACGCTCGGTGTAGCCGACCGCGTGGTTGCTGCTCGCGTAGACGACGCGGCGGACCCCGGCGGCCCGAGCGGCCTCGTACAGGCGGTAGGTGCCCTCGATGTTGGCGGTCAGGATGTCCGGGAACGGCGCCTCGAGCGAGATGCCGGCCAGGTGGACCACCGCGTCGACACCGGCCATGGCGGCGGCCAGCGCCTCGGCGTCGGCGAGGTCGGCCGTCACGGCCTCGGGTTCGTCCGGGATCGGGGCCTTGTCGAAGAGCCGCAGCTCGTACCCGTAGCCGGGCAGGCTCGCACGCAGGAAGGTGCCGACCCCGCCGGCCGCGCCGGTGAGCAGGACGGTACGGGCACCGGCACGAGGAGTGCCCAGGACCTCAGTCATACGGACTCGCATTCATGGATGTGAATGGATGAGCGATGGGTGAGCGATTGCCTGGATAGAAAGTAGCCCAGCCACCGGCCTATTGACCATCAGGACGGCCTGACCTACCGTCAAACCAATTCATATATATGGACAGCCATCAGATGGGTGACCACTGTGACTCCACTCTTCGAGCGGCTCGACGGGCTCCTGTTCTTCCCCGTGACGCCCTTCGCCCCGGACGGCTCGCTGGACCTGGCGGCCTTCCGCACCCACGTCGGCCGCGGTATCGGCGAAGGCGCCGCGGCGGTCTTCGCGGCCTGCGGGACCGGGGAGTACCACGCGCTGGACCTCGACGAGTACCAGCGCGTCATCGAGGCGGCCGTGGCCGAGGCCGCCGGGCGGGTCCCGGTCGTCGCCGGGGTCGGCCACGGCACGGCGCTGGCCGCGCACTTCGCGCGGCGCGCCCACCAGGTGGGCGCCGACGGGCTGCTGGTGCTGCCGCCGTATCTCGTGCGGCCGGACCAGGCGGGCCTGCTGCGGCACTACGCGGCGCTGACCGAAGCGACCCCGCTGGACCTGATCGTCTACCAGCGCGACAACGCCGTGCTCACCCCCGAGGCCGTGGTCGAACTGGCCACCATGCCAAGGGTGATCGGGTTCAAGGACGGCCTCGGCGACCTCGACCTGCTGCAACGCACCATCAGCGCCGTCCGGTCCGCCGAGCCGGATCGACCGTTCCTGTACTTCAACGGTCTGCCGACCGCCGAGCTGACCGCCCTCGCCTACCGCGGCCTCGGCGTGACCCGCTACTCCTCGGCCGTGTTCTGCTTCGCGCCGGACATCGCGATGGCCTTCAACCTGGCCTACCGGAACGGCGACGACGCGACCATGCACCGCCTGCTGGACGGCTTCTACCGGCCGCTGGTCGAACTGCGCCAGCAGGGACGGGGCTACGCGGTCTCCCTGGTGAAGGCCGCGGTCCGGCAGCAGGGGCTCGACGTCGGCACCGTCCGCTCACCGCTCTCCGAGCCGACGCCGGAGCACCTCAAGCAGCTGGCCGAACTCATCCAGCGCGGACGGGACCTGCTGTGAGCGGAGCGACTCGGCCGCCCCGGGTCGGCGCGTTCCTCTACCCCTGGGACATCGCCGGGGACCCGGACGCGCCGTACCGGCTGCGGGACCTCGGCATCCAGTCGGTCGCGCTGGCCGCCGCCTACCACAGCGTACGGGCTCTGACGCCTCGTCACCCGCGGCACCGGATCGTCACGGCCGAGCACGCCGCGGTGTACTACCCGCCGGACGAGGCGCGTTGGCGCGGGCGGGCGTTGCGCCCGTACCGGCAGAGCTGGGTACCGCAGCGCGACCCGTACGGGGTCGCCGCCCGGCAGCTGGCGGCGGCGGGGCTGGCGGTGCACTCCTGGGTGGTGCTGGCGCACAACTCGCGGATGGGGCTGGAACATCCGCAGACGGTCGTGCGCAACGCGTACGGCGACCGCTACCCGTGGGCGCCCTGCATCGCCCGCCCCGAGGCGGTCGAGTACTGCGCCACGCTCGCGGCGGAAGCCGCCGTACGGGCGGACACCGCCGGTACCGAGCTGGAGTCCTGCGGCTGGTACGGGCTCGCCCATCTGCACGCGCACGACAAGATCAGCGGTGTGGAGCTGGGCGGCGCGGGCCAGTACCTGATGTCACTCTGCTTCTGCTCGCGTTGTGAAAGCGCTTACACGGCGGCCGGCGCGCCCGGCACCGCGGCCGCCGTCCGGGCGGCGCTCGAACCGCTCTGGCGGGCGAACGGGGCACTTGACGGGAGCGGGGAGGCACGCGGTGGACGTGAGCGGTCCGAATGGGAGCAGGTGGAACGCCTGCTCGGCCCGAAGCTGGCCCGGCTCACCCTCGCGCACCGGACGGCGGCCACCCGGGCCTTCCAGGCGGCGTGCATCGCGGCTGTCCGCGCGGCCGCCGGAGCCGGCTTCCGGATCCTGGTGCACGCCGACCCGGTCAGCCACCGCAGCGGACCGAACCCGGGGGTCGAGGCGGACTGGCTGCTCGGGGCGGGCGGAGCGGACGGGCTGGTGCTGCCGCACGCGGCCATCGAGCAGGTCGGCCGGCTCGGACAGCTCGAGCAGGTCGGCCAAGGCGTTCTGGTAGCCAACCTGCCGATCGTCGCCGGCCTGGGTCAGCGCCCGGACCTGGTGGCCGAGTTGGGCGCCAAGGCGGTGGCGGCGGGTGCGACCGAGCTGCGGCTGCACCACGCCGGGATCGCCTCCGACACCGATCTCGCCACGGTGGCCGACCAGTTGGCCGCCTTCCGCCGGTCGACCGGCGGGCCGCCCCCGGCGGTCAAAGATGCCGCATCGCCGTGATCAGCCGGTCGCGCGCCGCCAGCAGCGCCTCGCGGATGAGTTCTTCGCGGCCGGGGGTCAGCCGGGCCACCGGAGTCGAGACGCTGATCGCGTCGCGGGCCGGCCTGCGGTACGGGATCGCGGTGCCGTAGCAGCGCAGGCCGAGCGTGTTCTCCTCGTTGTCCACCGCGTACCCCGACTCCCGTACCCGGCCGAGCTCCTCGATCAGCTGCTCGCGGTCGGTGATGGTGTGCTCGGTGAGCTGGGCCAGCGTGGCCGGGAGCAGCTCGCGCACCTGCTCGTCGGGGTAGGTGGCGAGCAGGGCCTTGCCGTGCGAGGTGCTGTGTGCCGGCAGCCGGCGCCCGACCCGGGTGAACGGCCGCAGGTAGTGCTGGGACTGACGGGTCGCCAGGTAGACGACATCCGAACCGTCGAGCCGGGCCAGGTGGATCGTCTCCGTGGTGTCCGCCGCCAGCTTGTCGAGCACCGGGCGGGCGGCGGACACCACTTCGTCCCCGTCGATGTACGAGGTGCCGACCAGCAGCGCCCGCACCCCGATGCCGTACCGGGTGCCGGTCAGGTCCGTCTCGACCCAGCCGAGTTCGACCAGCGTGCGCAGCAGCATGTACAGGCTGCTCTTCGGATAGCACAGCGCCTCGTGCACCTCGGCGAGGCTGTGCATCCCCGGGTGGCCGGCGAAGTACTCCAGCAGTTCGACCGTGCGGACCGCCGACTTGACCGGAGCTCCGGTGGACTCTGCGGGGCTGGACTGCGCCATAGGGCCTGCTCCCTTCACGATGGTGCGCGACCTGTTCAGGATAGTGGCCGCCCTTCAGCCCGCAGAACCCCTCTCAGTTCCACCGATTCAGCTCCACCGACTTCAGTTCCACCGACTTCAGTTCCACCGACTTCAGTTCCACCGATCCGCGACCGAAGTCCCCTACGTGCACCGGGAGTCAGCGATGCCACAGCCGATACCGCAGGCGAAGGTCTGGAGCCTGGACCCCCGAACCGGCGAACGCCGCGCCGAGGTCGCCGTCGAGTCCGACACCGCCGCCGTCGACCGCGCGGTGACGGCGGCCCACCAGGCGCTGCCCGCACTGGCCGACCGGCTGGTCCGGGCCCGGCTGCTGCTGGCCGCCGCCGACGCGCTGGCGAAGGCAGGCGATGAGCTGGTGAACACCGCCGACGCCGAGACCGCGCTCGGCAGCGCCCGGTTGACCGGCGAACTCGCGCGAACCGCCGGTCAGTTGCGGGCATTCGCGACGGTGGCCCGAGAGGGCGCGCTGCTGGACGTGGTGATCGACCACCCGGCCACGCCGGGCGCCGGCCCGGTGCTGCGGCGCTGGCTGACGCCGATCGGCGTGGTCGGGGTGTTCGCGGCGAGCAACTTCCCGCTGGCCTTCAGCGTGCTCGGCGGCGACACCGCGAGCGCGCTGGCGGCCGGCTGCCCCGTGGTGGTGAAGGCGCACGCGGACCATCCGGCCACCGCCGAACTGGCCGCCCGACTGCTGCACGCGGCGGCCCGCGAGGTCGGGGTGCCGGCGGCGGTGCTCGGGCTGGTGCACGGCTTCGCGGCGGGGGTCGACCTGGTCCGGCATCCGGCACTGCGCGCCGTCGGCTTCACGGGGTCGCTGCGCGGCGGGCGGGCGTTGTCCGATCTGGCGGCGGCCCGGCCCCGGCCGATCCCGTTCCACGGCGAACTGGGCAGCCTCAACCCCGTGGTGGTGACCGAGCGGGCGGCGGATGAGCGGGCGGCGGAGATCGGCACCGGCCTGGCCGGGTCGGTGACCCTCGGCGCGGGCCAGTTCTGCACCAAGCCCGGGCTGGTCCTGGTGCCGGCCGGGCCGGCCGGCGACCGGCTGGCCGCGGCCACGGCCGCCGCGCTGGCCGCGGTGCCCGCCGGGGTGCCGCTGGACGGGCGGATCGGCGCGGCCTACCTGGCCGGCTGCCAGGCGCGCGCCGCGCTCCCGGGAGTCGCGTCGCTCACCGCCGTACCGGACGCCGAGGCGCCCGGCCGGCGGCTGCGCCCGTGCTGCCTGGAACTGCCCGCCGCGCTCCTCATCGAACCCGAACCCGAACCCGACGCCGGGGCCGGGGCCGCGACCGGGGCCGGGGCCGCGACCGGGGCCGAGGCCGGCAACGCAGACCACACCCTCCTCCTGGAGGAGTGCTTCGGCCCCCTCGTGGTCCTCGCCCGCTACCGCGACGCCGCCGAGGCCGCCGCCGTCCTCGCGCGGGTCGAGGGCAGCCTGACGGCGACCCTGCACACCGCCCCGCACGAGCCCGAGGCGGCCCACTGGCTGCCCAGCCTCGCGGCGATCGCCGGCCGCGTCCTGGTCGGCGGCTGGCCGACCGGCGTCGCGGTGCTCCCCGCCATGCACCACGGCGGCCCGTATCCGGCCAGCACCAGCAACTCGACCTCGGTGGGCGCCACCGCCGTCGAGCGCTGGCTGCGACCCGTGGTCTACCAGGACGCCCCACCGGAGTTGCTGCCGCCCGAGCTGCACGACGCCAACCCGCTCCGGGTGCCGCGCCGGGTCGACGGCCAACTCGAGCGACCCAACGCGTAGTTCATAACCGTGAATCTTGTCCAAGCTCTTGACTAGCACAGCCACCTGCCCTGAGATGTCCTCACCCTGCGAGCTCCTTTCCTCCGTCAACTTCCTTTCCCCGGAGCGCATATGGACGGCACGATTCCCCGGCGCCTGCTCCTCGGCGCCGGCCTGGCCATCACCGGCACCGGCCTGCTCGGCACCACGACCGCCACCGCCACCGGCGCCATCGCCACCGGCGCCGGCACCGCGAGCACCATCACCACAACCCCCGCCGACCAGTTCGAGACCCTGCGCGCGGCCTGGTCCGACCTGCTCACCGCCGCCTCGAAGATCACCCCGGGCGACACCCGTTACACCGCCGCCATCGCCGTGGTCGACAGCACCGCCGCCGCCGACATCGCCGCCTACGACCGCTCCCCCAACCCCGCCTCGGTCTACACCGATCTGCCGTTCGGACCGGTGGAGCACGCCAGCCTCAGCTACTACCGGATCCGCGACACCGCCCTGGCCTGGGCCACCCCCGGCTCCCGCTACCACCAGGACCCGGCCACTGCCGCCGACCTGGTCGCGGCCCTGGCGCTGATCGGCGGCAAGTTCTACAACTCCGGCGCCGCACAGGTCGGCAACTGGTACCACTGGGAGATCGCCAGCCCGCAGGCGCTGCTCAACGCTTGCGCACTGCTGGGCGCCACCGTGCCGGCCGCCGATCTGGCCGGCTACCTCGACACCACCCTGCACTTCTGCGGCGATCCCACCACGCAGCAGCAGGGCACTGTGGTGACCACCGGCGCCAACCGCTCCGACAAGTGCCAGATAGCGATCCTGCGCGGCATCCTGGCCAAGGACCCGACGCAGATCTCAGTCGGCCGCGACAAGCTCTCCGACATCTTCCCGTACGTCACCACCAGCGACGGCTACTACCCGGACGGCGGGTACATCCAGCACGGCACCATCCCGTACAACGGCCACTACGCGTACGTGTTGCTCGGCGACCTCAGCCAACTCGCCGCGCTGCTCGGCGGATCGGCGTGGGCGATCACCGACCCCGGGTTCAAGGTGATCCTCGACTCGGTCGACCTGACCTACGCGCCGTTCATGCACGACGGCCTGGTGATGGACGTGGTGCGCGGCCGCTTCCTCTCCCGGCAGGGCGAAACCGACCACGACGCGGGCCACTTCATCACCGAGGCGATCCTGCGGCTGGCTCCGATCGGCTCGCCTGATCAGCAGGCCCGCTGGCGGGCGCTCGCCAAGGGCTGGATCCAGCGCGAGCGTTACGCCACGATCACCACCGGCGCCACCCCCGAGCGGATCGCCCTGGTCAACTCGGTACTGGACGACCACCGGCTGCCGGCCGCGCCGCCCCCGGTCGGCCACCTGCAGATCCCGTCGATCGAGCGGGCGGTGCACCGCCGCCCGGGCTGGGCCTGGACCGTCGCACTGTCCAGCAGCCGGATCGCCCGCCTGGAGGCGCTCAACGGCGAGAACCAGCGCGGCTGGCACACCGGCGACGGCGCCACCTACCTCTACGACCACGACAACGGCCACTACACGGACGCCTACTGGCCCACGGTCGACTCGACTCGCCTGCCCGGCACCACCGTCGACCAGCTCCCGCTGGCGCCGAGCGCCGGCAACTCCACGCTGCCGCCCACCACTTGGTCCGGCGGCGCGGTGCTGGACGCGCACTACGGCGCCGTCGGGCTCGACCTGGTGCCGTACGGCTCGCCGATGCGCGCCAAGAAGTCCTGGTTCTGCCTGGATCGCGGCGTGGTCGCGCTCGGCGCCGGGATCACCGGGAGCAGCGGTCACGCCGTGGAGACCATCGTCGAGAACCGCAACCTGCACGCGACCGGCTCCAACGCGCTGACGGTGGACGGCTGTCGGCAGCCCGGCACGCTCGGCTGGACCGCCAGCTTCGACGGTGCCCGCTGGGCCCACCTGGAGGGCGTCGGCGGCTACCTGTTCCCGGCCGGGGCCCCGCTGCGCGCGCTGCGCGAGGCCCGCACCGGCGCCTGGGCCGACATCGACAACGGCCCGAGCACCGGCGGCACCACCACGCCCTGCACCAACCGCTACCTGACCCTCTGGCTCGACCACGGCATCGATCCCACCGCGGCCGACTACGCGTACGTCCTGCTGCCCGGCGCCTCGGCCGCGCAGACCGAGCAGGCCGCGCACTGCGAGCAGCAGCCCGCTGTGCTCGCCAACTCCGCTACTGTGCACGCGATCCACGCCGAGCGTGAGCAGCTGACGGCCGGCACCTTCTTCGCCGCCGGCTCGGCCGGGCCGATCACGGTCGACGGTCCGGCCGCGGTGCTGGTGCGCCGCGACGGCGCGCGGACCACCTTGGCGGCGTCGGAGCCGACCGGGACGTCCACCCGGCTGACCGTCACGCTGGACGGCCGCTACCGCGCCTTCCGCACCAACTCGCCTGGTGTCTCGGTGACACTGACGGACAGTCAGGCAACTGTGACGCTCGACCTGACCGTCGGCTCCGCCAGATCCACCCGGACACTCGTCCTCCTCCCCTGACGCCCACCCGCAGGAGCCTCCCGTGACCGCGCTCGACTGGGCCGTGCTCAGCGCGTACTTCTTCGTCATGCTCGCCATCGGCCTCTGGTCCCACCGGAGGGTCGGCGACGTCAGCGACTTCTTCACCGCGGGTGGCCGGATGCCCTGGTGGCTCTCCGGCATCTCGCACCACATGTCCGGCTACAGCGCGGTGATGTTCACCGGCTACGCCGGCATCGCCTACCAGTACGGCATCACCTCCTACGCCACCTGGGCCTTCCCGATCGCGGTGGGCATCGCCATCGGGGCCCGGCTGTTCGCACCCCGGCTCAACCGGGTCCGCTCCCGCCTCGGCGTCTCCTCACCGCTGGAGTTCCTGGCCGACCGCTACAACGTCACCACCCAGCAGGCGCTCGCCTGGAGCGGCGGCCTGCTGAAGATCGTGGACGTCGGCGCCAAGTGGGCCGCGATCGCCACCCTGCTCTCGGTCTTCACCGGCCTGAGCCTGGACCAGGGCATCCTGCTCACCGGCGCGATCACCGCGATCTACTGCACGGTGGGCGGCCTCTGGGCGGACGCGCTCACCGACTTCGGCCAGTTCGTCATCCAGATCCTGGCCGGGATCGCGATGTTCGCCGCGGTGCTCGGCAAGCTGGGCGGTGTCTCCGCGATCTGGACGGTCTGGCACAAGCTCCCCGCCACCCATACCCACCCGACCGCCGGCCCCTACACCCTGACCTTCCTGCTCGCCTTCGTCTTCATCAAGACCTTCGAGTACAACGGCGGCATGTGGAACCAGGCCCAGCGCTACATGGCCGCGCCCAGCGCCCGGGAGGCCGGGCGGGCAGCCTGGCTCTCGTCCATCCTCTGGTTCGTCTGGCCGCTGGTGCTGATGTTCCCGATGTGGGCGGCGCCGCTGCTGGTGCACGCCAAGAAGAAGGACGCCAGCGACTCCTACGCCCTGCTCACCCAACACCTGCTCCCACACGGCCTGATTGGCCTGATCGTGGTCGGCTTCTTCTCGCACACCATGGCGATGTGCTCCTCGGACGCCAACGCGGTCGCCTCCGTCTTCACCCGCTGCATCGCCCCGGTGATGTCGCGGCGGGCCCGCGCCTGGGACAGTCGAGCGGGCCTGCTGGCGGCGCGGGTCAGCACGGTGGCCTTCCTGGCGCTGTCAATGGCAGTGGCCACCGAGGTCAACTCGGCCACCTTCAAGGACATCATCACGGTGGTGATCAAGTGGGTGGCCGGCCTGATCGGCCCGATCACCATCCCACTGCTGCTCGGCATGATCCCGCTCTTCCGCCGCAGCGGCCCCACCGCCGCGCTCGTCTCCTGGGCAGCGGGCCTCTTCGTCTTCTGGCTCACCAACTACGGCATCAGCGGCCAGGGTACGGACATCGAGACAGCCGCCCCGGTGGCCACCTCGCTGGTCCTCTACACCCTGATCGGCTTCCTGAAGCCGGAGAACACCCCCGAACGGGACCGGGTGATCGGCGCGGTCAACGAGGACGGGGACAGCGTGCCCCTGAGCACGCCCGCACTCACCTGAACCCGGCGGCGAACACCGCCGCAACGGCCGCGCACGAGCGGGCCCCGGCACTCCAGCAAGAGGACTGGCGGGGCCCGCTAGTCCGGTGACTCAGTGGGTGTTTTGGTGGCCCTAGTGCCATATGCGGTCCTTGTTCCTACCCTACTCCGCCATGTTTGCCGGGTAGGCCTGGACTCTGACCGACCAGCCAGCAAGGACAGCCGACCGTCTCGTCCGCTTCTGAGTTCTGAAGTCCGTCTGGGTTGCAGACGTCACGGAATCGCCCAACCAGCAGCGGAACTGGACCTTCCGGCCCGCCGGTGCTGACGCTGTGTCATGAGTCAGCGGAAGCCGTACCCAAGCGACCTGTCCGACGCCCGATGGGCCCTGATCGAGCCGAAACTGACGGCCTGGCGAAGAGCCCGACTCGACCGCCGGCCAACCGGTCAGCCGGCGAAGGTCGACCTGCGCGACACCTTCAACGCGATCCTCTACGTCAACCGCACCGGAATCCCCTGGAAGTACCTCCGCACGACTTCCCGAACCACGGAACCGTCTACGCCTACTACGCCGCCTGGCGCGACGAGGGAATCCTCGCCCAACTCAACTACAACCTCACCGGACTCGCCCGCGCGAAAGAAGGACGCAAGCCCGAACCAACTGCCTCGGTCATCGACACCCAGAGCGTGAAGACCTCCACCAACATGCCCCCGACCAGCCAGGGAACCGATGCCGCCAAGAAGATCGTCGGCCGGAAGAGAGGCATCCTCACCGACACGATCGGCCTGATCCTCGCCGTGACCGTCACCGCCGCGAGTCTGTCCGAGAGAGCCCTGGGAATACGCCTCCTCGACCAGGCCAAGAATCTCTACTCGACCATCACCAAAAGCTGGGTCGACACCGGATTCAAGAACGCTGCCGTCGAGCACGGCGCCCGCCTCGTCATCGACGTCGACGTCGACGTCGTCCACCGGAAGGTCGACATCCCCGGATTCCACGTCGCGAAAAGACGGTGTACGATCGAACGAAGCCTCGGGTGGATCACGCTCAGGCGCCGACTAGCCTCGATCTTTCGTGACGGTCCGTCGGTGCGTTCGACGGGCCATTTCGACTTGTCCGGGTAGTGGTGGGCAGGCCGAGGGCCCGGCTGTCGCGTC
>NZ_JARZAG010000023.1 GCF_029892155.1 Kitasatospora sp. GAS204B
GTTACATTCCGAACCCGGAAGCTAAGCCTCATAGCGCCGATGGTACTGCAGGGGGGACCCTGTGGGAGAGTAGGACGCCGCCGAACAATTCTTCTGAAGAAGCCCCCACTGGGTTCCAGTGGGGGCTTCTTCGCGTTCCGGGGTGGGGCCGGGTAAAGTCGAGCCCGCACAGCTCATCATCAGGACAGGAGGCCCCCGGGTGGAGGTCCAGGAGACGCGCGTCCAGACCGACCGCGTCCTCACCATTCCCAACCTGCTCAGCATGGCGCGGCTGGTCGGGGTCCCGGTCTTCCTCTGGCTTATTCTCTGGCCGAAGTTCGACGGGCCGAACAACGACGGGTGGGCGTTGCTCATCCTGCTGTTCAGCGGGGTCAGCGACTACCTCGACGGGAAGCTGGCCCGTCGGTGGGGTCAGATCAGCCGGCTGGGGCAGATCCTGGATCCGCTGGCCGACCGGCTCTATGTGCTCTCCACCCTGCTCGGGCTGACCTGGCGTGAGATCTTGCCGTGGTGGGTGACCGCGATCTTGCTGGCGCGGGAGCTCTTCATCGCCTCGCTTCTACCGATTCTCAACCGGCACGGCTACGGTCCGCTGCAGGTCAGTTTTCTGGGCAAAGCGGCCACCTTCAATCTGATGTACGCCTTTCCGCTTCTGCTGCTGGGACTCGGCGATGGCTGGATCCACCGCACTGCCGAGGCTGTCAGCTGGGCCTTCATCTGGTGGGGCACCGTCCTGTACTGGTGGGCCGGCATCCTCTACGCCGTGCAGGCCCGGCGGATCGTGAAGGCCGAGGCCGCCGTCGCGGGCTGACAGGGCGTAATCGTGGCGCAGATGACTCGTCTGTCCGCGCGTCGGAACTTTTCTGCCGGGTAGAGGACTCCTGGAACGGTTTGATGGACGTGGAGTCCATTGCCGAGAAGGAGGACGCACCCGCAATGAAAGCCGTTGTGATGGCAGGAGGCGAGGGAACTCGTCTCCGCCCGATGACTTCAAGCATGCCGAAGCCGCTTCTGCCGGTGGCCAACCGCCCGATCATGGAGCACGTGCTGCGGCTGCTCAAGCGGCACGGCCTCACCGATACTGTGGTCACCGTGCAGTTCCTCGCCTCGCTGGTGAAGAACTACTTCGGTGATGGTGAAGAACTCGGTATGAACCTCACCTATGCGAACGAGGAGGTTCCGCTCGGCACCGCCGGCAGCGTCAAGAACGCCGAGGACGCGCTGCGTGACGACTCCTTTCTCGTTATTTCCGGAGATGCGCTCACCGATTTCGACCTGTCCGAGCTGATCGCCTTTCACCGGCGCAAGGGCGCGTTGGTGACGGTCTGTCTGACCCGGGTCCCGGACCCGCTGGAATTCGGTATCACGATCGTCGACGACGACGGCCGGGTGGAGCGGTTCCTGGAAAAGCCCACCTGGGGCCAGGTCTTCTCGGACACGGTGAACACCGGGATCTACGTGATGGAGCCCGAGGTCTTCGACTACGTCGCGGCCGGGCAGTCGGTCGACTGGTCGAGCGATGTGTTCCCGCAACTGCTCAAGGAGGGCAAGCCGGTCTTCGGCTACGTCGCCGAGGGCTACTGGGAGGACGTCGGCACCCACGAGAGCTACCAGAAGGCGCAGGCCGATGTCCTGGAGGGCAAGGTCGAAGTCGAGCTGGACGGCTTCGAGATCTCGCCGGGCGTCTGGGTCGCGGAGGGGGCGGAGGTCGACCCGGAGGCGATCCTGAGGGGTCCGCTCTACATCGGCGACTACGCCAAGGTGGAGGCGGGCGTGGAGCTGCGCGAGCACACGGTGCTCGGCAGCAACGTGGTCGTCAAGCGCGGCGCGTTCCTGCACAAGGCCGTGGTGCACGAC
Source organism: Kitasatospora sp. GAS204B (assembly GCF_029892155.1). GTDB lineage: Bacteria > Actinomycetota > Actinomycetes > Streptomycetales > Streptomycetaceae > Kitasatospora. The sequence goes on from NZ_JARZAG010000023.1 coordinate 1,858, forward strand.
AACGTCTACGTGGGGCCGCAGACCAACCTGCGCGGTTGCGTGGTCGGCAAGAACACCGACGTGATGCGCGCGGCCCGGATCGAGGACGGCGCGGTCATCGGTGACGAGTGCCTGATCGGCGAGGAGTCGATCATCGCCGGCGGGGTGCGGGTCTACCCGTTCAAGACGATCGAGGCCGGCGCTTTCGTCAACACCTCGGTGATCTGGGAGTCGCGCGGCCCGGAGCACCTGTTCGGCGCGCGCGGCGTCTCGGGGATCCTCAACGTCGAGATCACCCCGGAGCTGGCCGTGCGGCTGGCGGGGGCGTACGCGACGACGTTGAAGAAGGGCGCCACCGTCACCATCGCGCGTGACCACTCGCGTGGTGCCCGTGCGCTCAAACGGGCGATGATCTCGGCGCTGCAGACCAGCGCCATCGACGTGCGCGACCTGGAGAACGTGCCGCTGCCGGTGGCCCGTCAGCACACCGCGCGGGGCAGCGCGGGCGGCATCTTCCTGCGGACCACACCGGGCGTGCCGGACTCGCTGGACATCCTCTTCTTCGACGAGCGCGGTGCCGACCTCTCCCAGGCGGGCCAGCGCAAGCTGGACCGGGTCTACTCCCGCCAGGAATACCGCCGGGCGTTCCCGGGCGAGATCGGGGATCTGACCTTCCCGTCCAGCGTCTTCGACGCCTACGCGGGCAACCTGCTGCGGGCGATCGACACCACCGGGGTCCGGGAGGCCGGGCTCAAGGTGGTGGTGGACACCGCGCACGGCAGCGCCGGGTTGGTGCTGCCCAGCATCCTGGGCCGGCTCGGGGTGGAGGCACTGACCGTCAGCGGCGGTCTGGACGAGGCCAGGCCCACCGAGGACGTCGAGTCGCGGCGGGCCGGCCTGGCCCGGCTCGGGGCCCTGGTCGCCTCCTCGCGGGCGGCCTTCGGGGTGCGGTTCGACCCGGTCGGCGAGCGGGTCTCCTTCGTGGACGAGCTGGGCCGGGTGATCGAGGACGACCGGGCGTTGCTGGTGCTGCTGGACCTGGTGGCCGCCGAGCGCCGTAGCGGGCAGGTGGCACTGCCGGTGACCACCACCCGGATCGCCGAGCAGGTGGCGGCCTACCACGGCACCCAGGTCATCTGGACCTCCACCTCGCCGGACGACCTGGCCAAGGCGGCCGCCGCCGACGGCACCATCTTCGGCGGGGACGGCCGGGGCGGCTTCGTGGTCCCCGAGTTCAGCGGCGTGATGGACGGGGCGGCGGCCTTCGTCCGGCTGGTCGGCCTGGTGGCCCGCACTCAGCTGACGCTCAGCCAGATCGACGCGCGGATCCCGCAGGCCCACATGCAGCGTCGGGACATCGCCACCCCCTGGGCGGCCAAGGGCATGGTGATGCGCTCGGTGGTGGAGGCGGCCGGCAACCGGCGGCTGGACACCACTGACGGCGTCAGGGTGGTAGAGCCGGACGGCCGGTGGACCCTGGTGCTGCCGGACCCGGCGGAGGCGGTGACCCACCTGTGGGCCGAGGGTCCGGACGATGCGGCCACCCAGGCGCTGCTGGACGAGTGGGCGGCCGTGGTGGACAGCGCCGGACGGTGACCAACCGCGCGGCGCGGACGCGCCGTTGAGCGTGCGGCCGCCGGCGGCCGGCCCCGGTTCGGGGGCTGGTCGTCGGCGGCCGCGGCGTCATGGGACGATGTCCCGCATGTCAGCGACGCGGCCACCGGTGCGAGGGAGCGGGCGGTTCGCCCGTCCCGATGCCTCGATGAGGCTGCTGACCACCGTGATGGACCAGAGCCTGGACGAGGGCTACGCCGCTGCCGCGCGGGCCCGCGGCGAGGTCGGCAAGCGTCGCCTGCCGACCACCACCCGGGGGCGGCTGCTGCTCGCCCTCGGGCTGGCGCTGGCGGCCGTGGTGGTGACGGTCAGTGGGGTCACCGCGCACGACGACGAGCCGGCGCTGGCGAGACAGCACGACGCGCTGGTGCAGAAGGTCACCGCTGGGACCGCAGCCGCCGACAAGCTGCAGCAGCAGGTCGAGGCCGCCCGCACCCAGGTCGACCAGGAGCAGCGGCGTGCCCTGAAGGAGAGCGGCGGCGACCTGGCGCTGACCGACCTGGCGGCCGCGGTGGGCACCGGTGCGGTGCACGGTCCCGGCCTCAAACTGGTGCTGGACGACGCGACCGGGACCGACTCCGGCGGCGGGATCGACCCGCGCACGGCGGACGACTTCAGCGGCGGACGCCTGCACGACCACGATCTCCAGCTGATCGTCAACGGGCTCTGGGAGTCCGGGGCCGAGGCGGTGGCGGTGAACGGGCAGCGGCTCACCTCGCTCTCCGCGATCCGGGCGGCCGGCGACGCGATCCTGGTCGACAACCGGCCGCTGGTGCCGCCGTACACGGTGCTGGCGGTCGGGGACGAGAAGCGGTTGCCCGGCGCCTTCCAGGACAGCAGCGGGGGTCAGTACCTGCGGATCCTGGAGGAGAGCTACGGGATCAAGTCGACCGCCACCGCGCAGCGCTCGCTGGACCTGCCGGCCGCGGTGGGCTTCACGCTGCGCCTCGCGACCCCGGACTCCGGGACGCCGAGCGCCGCCGGATCCACCATTGCACCTTCACCCTCCACGACAGGAGCAGCCAAGCAGTGATCGCCGTACTGGGCCTGGTAGCCGGGATCGTCGTCGGGCTGTTCGTGCAGCCGTCGGTGCCGGCGAGCGTCGTGCCGTACCTGCCGATCGCCGTGGTGGCCGCGCTGGACGCCGTCTTCGGCGGCGTGCGGGCGATGCTCGACGGGATCTTCGACGACAAGGTGTTCGTGGTCTCCTTCCTCTCCAACGTGGTGGTGGCGGCGTTGATCGTCTTCCTCGGAGACCAGCTGGGCGTGGGCTCGCAGCTGTCCACCGGTGTGGTCGTGGTGCTGGGTATCCGGATCTTCTCCAACGCGGCCGCCATCCGGCGCCACGTGTTCCGGGCCTGAGACGGGTGCCTGGCGTGGCGACGGAAGCCGAGGACGAGGCGCGCGAGCCGGACGAGGCGCAGCAACCCGACGTGCCCGACGTGCCCGACGTGCCCGACGTGCTCGACGTGCTCGACGAGCACGATGCGCCCGGCGAGGACGAGGCGCCGACGGAACAGGAGCAGGAGCAGGCCGCCCCTGAGCCGTCGGCGGAGCCACAGCAGCCCCCGCAACCCCAGCAGCCCACAGCGCTGCTGGACGGCCGTGGACGGCTGCGCAAGGCGGTCTGGCCGCCCCGGCTGTCCCGCGGGCAGCTGGTGGTGGCGCTGCTGCTCTTCGCGCTCGGCCTGGGCCTGGCGATCCAGGTGCGCAGCACGAACGACCACAGCGCGCTCCGTGGCGCCCGCCAGGAGGACCTGGTGCGGATCCTCGACGAGCTGGACAGCCGCCAGCAGCGCCTGCAGCAGGAGAAGAGCCAACTCGACCAGTCGCTGACCCAGTTGGAGAACAGCTCGAACCAGGCCAAGGAGGCCCAGGAGCAGACTCAGCAGAAGGCGCTGGAGCTCGGCGTGCTGGCCGGCACGGTCAAGGCGAGCGGTCCCGGCATCGTGCTGACCGTCGATGACCCCCAAGGGCAGGTCAAGGCCGATATGCTGCTGGACACCCTGCAGGAACTCCGAGCGGCGGGGGCGGAGGCGATTCAGATCAACGATGTCCGAGTGGTGGCGCACACCTACTTCACCGACCTGTCCTCGGGCGGCGTGTCGATCGACGGGACGAAGGTCTCGCAGCCGTACCGCTTCACGGTGATCGGCGACCCGCAGGACCTGACGCCGGCCCTGAACATTCCGGGTGGCATCGTCCGTACCTTGGAGAAGGAGCAGGTGGGCACCAACATCTCGGAGCAGCAGAAGGTCACGGTGGACGCGCTGGTCGGACCCGGATCCGCGCAGTTCGCCAAGCCGGCGGCGCAGTGAGGCGCCGCCCGCCGCCCTGCCAGGGTTCTGCGCTGACGCTCCGTCGGCTCCACCGCCCCTCACCTGCGCTTGTGAACGGCCCCCGGTGCAGACCACCGGAACACCGTCGGCCACACTGTTCGTTACCACTCTCGCAGCCCCGGTCCGATGCCGGGCTCGCAGCCTGTCCGAGGTTCTCACCCTGCCCCGCGGGCGGGTCTGTTTCACGCAAGGGGATTCGCCCGTGAGTCTGTTCTCGAAGTTGTTCGGCCGTTCCAACCGCCGTAGCGCCGCCGTGGAGATGCCCACCGCGCGTCACCGGCGCGAGGACGAGGAGCCGGGCCAGGTCCCCGGGATGCGGGGCGCCCCGCAGGACGGCTACCAGCCGGCCGGCGAGCGGCCGCTGTTCCGTGACGCGGGCTACGGCGCGTCGGTTGATTCCTCGGGCGCGCCGCGCATAGGTTTCCCGTCAGCACCCTCAACCTCTGGTGGAGGGTTTGCCCCGGATCCCTACGCCGGGCACGTCCCAGGGGGAGTGCCGCGCCAGGAGGCTGCGAACATGACCGGCCCGATCGTCTGCCCTCGGTGCGGCACCCAGAACCCGGCCACCGCCCGGTTCTGCAACAACTGCGGGAGCCCGCTGCGCGGCGGCGCGCCGGAGATGCCGGCCGAGACCACCTCGACCATCTCGATCTCCGGCCTGGAGTCCTACGACCCCACCGCCACCGGGACCGGCGCCACCCCGGCGCTGTCGGCCGAGGTACTGGCCGCGATCGACGCACTGCCGCCGGGCTCGGCCCTGCTGATCGTGCAGCGCGGTCCGAACTCGGGCAGCCGCTTCCTGCTGGACGCGGACATCACCACGGCCGGTCGGCACCCGCAGGGTGACATCTTCCTCGACGATGTCACCGTCTCGCGCCGGCACGTGGAGTTCCGCCGTCGCCCGGGCGGGTTCACCGTCGCGGACGTCGGCAGCTTGAACGGGACGTACGTCAACCGCGAGCGGATCGACGAGGTCGGTCTGAACAACGGTGACGAGGTGCAGATCGGCAAGTACCGACTGGTCTTCTTCGCCGGACCGCAGCGGTACTGACGACCGCGGCGGAGGACCGCGCCGGGCGGTGCCGGGGCACGGACAGGTGGGGGTTCGCAGCACGACGGCAGCAGGAGAGTGCGCATGACCTCGAATCAGACCGTGACAACCGTGACCAACCAGCGCCGCCACGGCGGCCCGGTGCCCCGGGCCGCCGAGCGGCGCGGGGGCGAGCTGCTGAGCATCGGCGCGGTGCTCGCCTTCCTGCGTGACGACTTCCCCGAAGTCACCATCTCCAAGATCCGCTTCCTGGAGGCGGAGGGGCTGATCGAGCCACAGCGCACGCCCTCGGGCTACCGCAAGTTCGGTCCGGCCGACGTCGAGCGGCTGGCCTACGTGCTGCGGATGCAGCGCGACCACTACCTGCCGCTGCGGGTGATCCGCGAGCACCTGGACGCCATCGAGCGCGGCGAGCAGCCGCCGGCCCTGCCCACCGCCGATGCCCGCCCCGGGCCGCTGGACGAGGCGGACCGGGAGCTGGGCGCCGCGGCCAACCAGGGGCCCACGGTGCGCCTGGGCCGGGCCGAGTTGCTGGCCGCCGCCGGTGCCGAGGAGCGGGACCTGACCGAGTGGGAGTCCTACGGGCTGGTCGTGCCGGGGCCGGACGGCGGCTACGACGCCGACACCCTGCAGATCGCCAGGCTGGTGGCCGAGCTCGGCCGGTTCGGCCTGGAGCCCCGCCACCTGCGCCAGGTGAAGGCCGCCGCCGAGCGCGAGATCGCGCTGGTGGATCAGGTGGTCGCCCCGCTGCGCCGGCACCGCAACCCGCAGACCAGGGCGCACGCCGAGGCCACCGCCCGCGAGTTGGCGACGCTCTCCGTGCGGCTGCACGCGACCATGGTCCAGGCCGGCCTGCGTGGCCATTCCTAGCGCCCGGACCGGGCCGCGCTTTCATATCTCACGGAGGGGCCATAGGGTTGCCTTGTGAATGAGCTCGACGTCGTGGGTGTCCGGGTGGAGATGCCCTCCAACCAGCCGATCGTCCTGCTACGCGAAGTGGGGGGTGATCGGTACCTGCCGATTTGGATCGGCCCAGGCGAGGCGACCGCGATCGCCTTCGCCCAGCAGGGCATGACTCCGGTCCGGCCGCTGACGCACGACCTCTTCAAGGATGTGCTGGAGGCGCTGGGCCAGCAGCTCACCGAGGTGCGGATCACCGATCTGCGCGAAGGGGTCTTCTACGCCGAGCTGGTCTTCACCGGCGGCGTCGAGGTGAGCGCGCGTCCCTCCGACGCGATAGCGCTGGCACTGCGTACCGGCACGCCGATCTACGGGGCCGAGGAGGTGCTCGCCGAGGCGGGCATCGCGATCCCGGACGAGCAGGAGGACGAGGTCGAGAAGTTCCGCGAGTTCCTCGACCAGGTGTCGCCCGAGGACTTCGGCGGCAGCGCGCAGTAGCGGCGCCCCGCGATCGGTCCGGTCGAGCCGGATTCGATCGGCGTTTTGCCAAGATCGGCCGTCCTACCCACACTAGGGGCACGCGAAACCACTCGGTGGAGTGATGTTGTTTCGGCGGCCCGGCGTGGCGATCGTTGACGCGTCTTGGACGACTGCCTACCGTCAGGGGTGGTCGCCGGGATGACCCGATCCGGGCGCCCGGCGCACGAGTGGACGGAGGTTGGCATGAGCAGCAGCGGCGATGAGGCGGCCGTGGGAGGCCCGTGCGCCCTCCACCTGCCCCGTGGCAACCGGACGACGATCGGCCGCTCCTGGGAGACCGTCGGCGTGGAGGCGGTCGCCGAACTGCCCCGGGTCGGTCGTTTCCCGGCCGTACAGCCGGGTCAGCCGGCCGTCGAGCGGATCACGCCGGCTTCGGAGTTGCTGGCCTACCGCGGCCCGACGGCCTGCGCGGCCGCCGGGATCACCTACCGGCAACTCGACTACTGGGCCCGCACCGGCCTGCTGGAGCCGAGCGTGCGGACCACCTGTCCGGCGGGCGCCCAGCGGCTCTACAGCTTCCACGACATCCTGATCCTGAAGATCGTCAAGCGGCTGCTGGACGCCGGGGTCTCGCTGCAGAACATCCGAGTGGCCGTCACCCACCTGCAGTCCGCCCAGCTGGCCGATCTGGCCGGGCTGACCCTGATGAGTGACGGGGCGACGGTCTACGAGTGCACCTCGCCGCAGCAGGTGGTCGACCTGCTGAAGGGCGGTCAGGGGATGTTCGGGATCGCGGTCGGCGCGGTCGCCCAGGAGCTGGAGACCACCCTCTCCCGGCTGCACGCCGAGCGCACCGACACGGGGGAGACCCTGGTCGGCCACGACCCGGGCGACGAGCTGGCGCAGCGGCGCAACCGGGCGGTCTGACGATCCGTCGAGCGGGCCCGGGCGGGGAACCGCCCGGGCCCGTCATGTCGTCCGCCCTGATGATGGATCATGGCGGGCGGAACCGGGGGACGAGGTCATGCGGGTGAGCGGGTTGCGGCGACTGGGCGGGCTGCCGCGCCGAGCGGGTGGACTGCTGCGCGGGCGGCGGCGGCAGCGACGGGCGTTCCAGGGCGTGCTGCTGCTCAGCGTGATCGCGCTGGTGCCGAGCGCCTGGCTGTTCTGCGCGGAGAGCTCGCGGATCCGCAGCCTGGCCGACGTGCCCGGCGAGCCGGTCGCAGTGGTCTTCGGCGCCGCCGAGGTGGACGACGTGCCCTCGCCGTACCTGGCGCACCGGCTGGACGCGGCGCTGGACCTCTACCGGTCGCACAAGGTGCGGGCGATCCTGGTCACCGGCGACAACAGCAGGACCGGCTACAACGAGCCGGGCGCGATGTACGACTACCTGGTGGCGCACGGGGTGCCGGCGGTGCGGGTGGTGCGCGACTACGCGGGGTTCGACACCTGGGACTCCTGTGCGCGGGCCAAGCAGATCTTCGGCGTCGACCACGCGGTGCTGGTCAGCCAGGACTACCACGTACGGCGGGCGCTCGCGCTCTGCGAGGCGGCCGGGATCGACTCCTACGCGGTCGGGGTGCCCGAGCCACGCGACTCCACCTGGTACCACGGCACCGTGCGCGAGATACCCGGGGCCGAGAAGGCTCTGCTGAGCGCGCTCTTCCAGCCGAGTCCGACCCTGCTCGGGCCCAAGGACCAGGGCGTGGCACGAGCGCTGGCGAACGCCGCGCAGGGCCCCAGCTGACCTGGTCCTGTCGGGCCCGGTTCTGTCAGACCCGTGCGCGATGATCGTCGTGTGCGGACCCTGCCGAGCATCCTCCACCTCGACATGGACGCCTTCTTCGCCTCGGTGGAGCAGGCGGCCAAGCCGAGCCTGCGCGGCAAGCCGGTGATCGTGGGCGGGCTCGGCGGCCGCGGCGTCGTCTCCACCGCCTCCTACGAGGCGCGGGTCTTCGGGGTGCGGTCGGCGATGGCCACCGCGGTGGCGCGCCGGCTCTGCCCGAACGGCGCCTACCTGTGGCCGAGGTTCGTCGCCTACCGCGACGTCAGCGAGCAGGTGATGGCGATGATGCGGGAGCTGTCGCCGCTGGTCGAGCAGCTCAGCGTGGACGAGGCCTATGTCGATCTGCTGGCCGGCCCCTACGGCGCCGCGCTGGCGGCGGCGTCGCCGGGCGAGGGCGCGGAGCTGATCGAGGCGATCGCCCAGGACCTGCGGGCCGACATCCAGGCGCGCACCGGCCTGACCGCCTCGATCGGGGCGGCGAGCTCGAAGCTGATGGCCAAGATCGCCTCCGAGCAGGCCAAGCCGGACGGCCTGGTGCTGGTGACCCCGGGGCAGGAGCGGACGGTGCTCGGCCCGATGTCGGTCCGGGCGCTGCCGGGGGTGGGCCCGGCCACCGAGCAGGCGCTGCGCCGGTCCGGGCTGCTGACCGTGGCCGAGGTGGCCGACCAGTCCGAGGAGGAGCTGGTGCGCCTGCTCGGCAAGGCCCACGGGGCCGGGGTGTGGTTCATGGCGCGTGGTCTGGACGAGCGTGCGGTCGTCCCGGACCGGGACACCAAGTCCGTCTCGGTCGAGGACACCTACGAGGTCGACCTGGCCGACCGCGACCAGGTGCTGCACGAGCTGGACGTGCTCGCCGCCCGCTGCGTGCGCCGGCTCCAGGCGGCCGGGCGGTCGGGGCGCACCGTGGTGATCAAGGTGCGCCGGTTCGACTTCAGCACGCTGACCCGCTCCGAGACGCTGCGCGGCCCGACCGACGACGAGCGGGTGATCGCCGCCACCGCCCGGCGGCTGGCCGCCCAGGTCAATCTGACCGGCGGGATCCGGCTGCTCGGGGTCGGCGTCTCCCAACTCGCCGAGTACACCCAGGAGGACCTCTTCGCCCAGGCAGCGGCTGAGGCCGAGGCCGAGGCTGAGGCCGCTGTCGAAGCGGCGGCGGCCGGCGCGGATGCGGCGCCGGCGCCGGGCGATGGGGATCCGCCGGAGCAGCCGTCGTCGCCCCCCACCGCCTCGGCCGACCAGGCGCCCCGCCCGCGCATCTGGCTGCCCGGCCAGGACGTGACGCACCAGGAGTTCGGCCCCGGCTGGGTGCAGGGCAGTGGCGTGGGCCGGGTGACGGTGCGCTTCGAGACGCCGGACTCGGCACCCGGCCGGGTGCGGACCTTCGCCGTGGCCGACCCGGCGCTGACGGCCTCCCACCCGCTGCCGCTGCATCCGCCGGGTGGCCCGTAGCGGCTCGGGTGGTAGCGCGGGCGAAAACGCGGATCGCCCCGCCCGAGAAGTCGGGCGGGGCGATCCGTGCGGCCGACGCCGCCGATCCCTGGTCGGCGTCGGCTGTGGGCGCCTCGTCAGGCGCCGGTCTTGGCGGGCTGCGGCGCGTCGTCCAGCGCGGCGGCCTGTGCCACCGGGGTGGAGCGGTGGGCGGTCCGGATCGCGAACGGGACGACCGCGGCCACCAGGCAGATCACGGCGGTGATCCAGTAGGCGTGCTTGTACGCGTCCAGGGTCGGGATCTGCACCGGCAGCGGGAACGGGAACTTCATGGTGGACCCGGTCAGGGTCGCACCCAGCACGGCGGTGCCGATCGCGCCACCGACGGTGCGCAGCACGGCGTTCATGCCGTTGGCGATGCCGCTCTGCTCGGCCGGCACGGCGCCGTTGATGAAGGCGGGCATCGCCGCGTAGGCCATGCCGACGCCGAGGCCGAAGAGCGCGGCCGCGAAGTAGATGTCGCCCTCGGCGCTGTGGCGCAGCGCCAGGTAGACCATCGCGACGCCGCCGAACAGGCCGCCGAGGACCAGCGGCAGGCGCGGGCCGCGGCGCGCGATCAGCATCGCGCCGAGCGGCGCGGCGACCATCGAGCCGGCCGCGGAGGGCAGCAGCAGCACACCGGCGTGCAGCACGCTGGCGGTGAAGCCGTAGTGCGCGAGCTTCTCGGGGGTCTGGGTGAAGTTGCTGATCACCAGGAAGGAGCCGTACATCCCGAAGCCGATCAGCAGGCCGGAGATGTTGGTGAAGGCGACGGCCGGGCGGGCCATCATCTTCATGTCGACCAGCGGGTGCTTGACCTTGACCTCGATGACGCCCCAGATCAGCGCGACCACGGCGGCGACGGCGAACAGGCCCAGCGTCTTGTTGGAGGTCCAGCCCCAGTCGTTGCCGCGGCTGACCGCGATCAGCAGCGCGGAGAGCCAGCCGGCCAAGGTGATGGCGCCCAGCGGGTCGGCGCCGCCGTTGCGGTCCACCACCGGGTCGTTCGGGACCCGCAGCACCACCAGGGCGACCGCGATCAGGCCGAAGACCAGGCCCATCCAGAAGATCGACTTGTAGTCCCAGTGCTCCAGCAGCAGACCGGTGGCCACCAGGCCCAGGCCGCTGCCGACGCCCATCGAGGCGCTGATCGCCGCGACGCCGCCGGTGACCTTCTCACGCGGCAGCTCGTCCCGGACGATGCTGATCGCCAGCGGCAGCACGCCACCACCCGCGCCCTGCAGCACCCGGGCGATGATCAGCAGGGTGAAGGAGTGGGTGGACACCGCGAGCCCGGAGCCGAGCACCAGGCCGGCCAGCGAGATCAGCAGCACCGGCTTGCGGCCGCGCAGGTCGCCGAACCGGCCGAGCAGCGGGGTCAGCACGGCGGCCGACAGCAGGTTGGCCGTCATCAGCCAGGTGACGTCGGAGGTGGAGACCTTAAACTCCAGCGCCAGCGAGGGCAGGATCGGCACGACCGCGGTCTGGACAACGCTGTAGGCCAGCATCGCCAGAACCAGGGCGGGCAGCACGCGGGCACTGCTCGGTTTCACGGCCGGTGCGGTGGGCTTGGCTGCCTCACTCACGGTGGCTCCTTCAGGAACGGGCTCGAACGGCTTTGCAGCTGCTTCAAGCCAGCGATAGTCAATGAACTGAAGTAACCATGCCCAAAGTGCTTCACTATGTCAAATATCTAGCGCTGAAGCTTTGGTGCGCGCGAAGGCCCGGACCCGCCGATGCGGGTCCGGGCCGTGCGGTAGTCGCCTGCTCAGCCGGTCTGCCGACCGGTTGCCTCCGCGGACATCTGCGGGTGGGCGGGCCCGCCTGCGGCGTGGTTCGCGCCCGGCGCGGCGGCGGTGCTGTCGTGGATCTCCACCTGCTCGCGGCGCAGCTCCTCGTGGATCACCTTCTCCTCGGTGTACCGCTCCACCACCATCCGCACCCGCTCCAGCGGCGCCAGGTACTTGCGCACCGCCGGGCGCTCCTCGCGCAGCGTCACCTCTTCCACCGCCTCGGCGATCTCCTGCGCGGTGAGCGTGGACCGCTCCGCGTCGCTGACCGGCACCCGCTCCACGCGGACCCGCTCGCGCACCACCTGTACCCGCCGCTCGACCGGCTCGGTCACCACGTACTTGCGCAGCCGGGCGGTGCCCAGCACGTGCCACTCGTTGGTGATCTCCAGCCGCTCCTCGCGCAGCGTCAGCTCGATCGGTCCGGGCGGCGGCGAGCTCTCCGGGGTGTGCGCCGCGCCGTGCTTCGCTGCCGCGTGCACCGGGTCCGGGGTGGGGGGCGGGGTAGGAGCGGGCTGCGGCTCGGTGGGCTTGTCCAGGCCGATGGTGGCCGGTGCTGGGGCCGAAGGCTGGCCGGCCAGCTGGGTGGCGGGCGCGGGGCCCGCGGGGGTGGGGCGGGTGGCGGTGGCCGCCGCGGCCGCCATCGGGGCGCCGGCGCCGACGCCGAAGTCCAGGTCCGCCGAGCCGCGCGAGCGGTCGGTCGCGGTATTGGTGCGCTCGGTGGGGCGGCCGCCGGCTGGCGAGTCCATCCCGTAGTAGCGGTAGAGCTGCAACTCCTGGGCGGGGGACAGGTGCTGCCCGACGCCGAAGTCGGGGGACTCCTTGATCAGCGACTTGTCGTAGGGCACGCGCAGTTCCTCGCCGGAGAACTCGCTCGTGGTCAGCGGGACGAACGCGTCCCGCCCGAAGATTCCGGTCCGCACGGCGGCCCACTCGGGTTCACCCGTCGCGTCGTCGAGGTAGACCTCGTCCACCGTGCCGATCTTGTCGCCGTTGCGGTCGACGGCCTTGTGCCCGATCAGGTCTCGGGGATCGATGTCGGTCTGCACGCTTTCCTCCAGCTCGTCACTGCCTGCGATTCACACCAAAAGGCACGAAGGGGACGCCAGCGAGCCGAGCGCGGCCGTCCGTGCGCGTACTGCGCCATCTGGGGGAGTGGATTCGCTCACCTGAGCGGCTGTTTCGCAGGTCGGCGCTGGTACCCTGGGCGCGACCGCCGAACCCGCTCGGGAGAGTCCTCACCCTTGGAAGCGCAGGGGAGTGAGGCGCCGAAGGAGCAAACCCTCCCCGGAATCTCTCAGGCATCCGTACCGTGTGGGATAGGTCACTCTGGAAAGCAGGGCAGGGCCGCCGGCAGGGAGCCGGCGGGGGCCACCCTCACCGACGGTGCAAGCCGACGGGGCGTCAGCTCCGCGCGGGCGAAGCTCTCAGGTCCCGATGACAGAGGGGGAGGCCTGTCGGGCTCGCCCGTCCAGGCTCATCCGCTCCCCACGGCGGCGAGTCCTGCGGCGTGCGTGCCCCCGCCGGTCCGTGACCAGGAGGCCTCGACCACCATGACTGCCCAGCCGACCACCGGTCGTCCCCGCAGCGCTGCCACCCTCGCCGAGCTCGAAGCGGCCAGCCCCTTCGAGTCGCGGCACATCGGCCCCGACGCCGCCGCCCAGGAGAAGATGCTGGCGCAGGTCGGCTACGGGTCGCTCGACGAGCTCTCTGCCGCCGCCGTCCCGGAGGCGATCCGCAGCATCACCGGCCTGGACCTGCCGGCCGGCCGTACCGAGGCCCAGGTGCTCGCCGAACTGCGCGAGCTGGCCGGCCGCAACCAGGTGCTCACCCCGATGATCGGGCTGGGCTACTACGGCACCTTCACCCCGCCGGTGATCCTGCGCAACGTCATGGAGAACCCGGCCTGGTACACCGCCTACACCCCGTACCAGCCGGAGATCTCGCAGGGCCGGCTGGAGGCGCTGCTCAACTTCCAGACCCTGGTCTCGGACCTGACCGGGCTGCCCACCTCCGGCTCCTCGCTGCTCGACGAGGGCACCGCCGCCGCCGAGGCGATGGCGCTGGCCCGCCGGGTGACCAAGGTCAAGGGCGGCGTCTTCCTGGTCGACGCCGACACGCTGCCGCAGACCATCGCGGTGATAGAGACCCGGGCCCTGCCCACCGGCGTCGAGGTGGTGGTCGCCGACCTGTCCGAGGGCATCCCGGCCGAGATCGCCGAGGGCGGCGTCTTCGGTGTGCTGCTGCAGTACCCCGGTGCCTCCGGCGCGGTGCGCGACCTGGCCGCCGTGATCGAGCAGGCGCACGGGCTCGGCGCGATCGTCGCGGTCGCCGCCGACCTGCTGGCGCTCACCCTGCTGAAGTCGCCCGGCGCGCTGGGCGCCGACATCGCCTGCGGTACCTCGCAGCGCTTCGGCGTGCCGATGGGCTTCGGCGGCCCGCACGCCGGTTACCTCTCGGTGCGCGCCGAGTACGCCCGCTCGCTGCCCGGCCGCCTGGTCGGCGTGTCGGTGGACGCCGACGGGCACCGCGCCTACCGCCTGGCCCTGCAGACCCGCGAGCAGCACATCCGTCGCGAGAAGGCCACCAGCAACATCTGCACCGCCCAGGTGCTGCTCGCCGTGATGGCCTCGATGTACGCCGTCTACCACGGGCCGGACGGTCTGGCCGACATCGCCCGCCGCACCCACCGCTACGCGGCCGCGCTGGCCGCGGGTCTGCGCGCCGGTGGCGTGGAGTTGGCCCACGAGGCCTTCTTCGACACCGTCACCGCCAAGGTCCCGGGCCGGGCCGCCGCCGTGCTGGCCGCCGCCCGCGAGGCCGGCGTCAACCTCTACCAGGTGGACGCCGACACCGTCTCGATCTCCTGCGACGAGACCACCACCCGTGCGCACCTGGCCGTGGTCTGGGCCGCCTTCGGCGTCGCGGGTGTCGACGCGGACGCGGTCGCCGAGACCCTGCCGGCCGGCCTGCTGCGCGAGGACGAGTACCTCACCCACCCGGTCTTCCACAGCCACCGCTCGGAGACCGCGATGCTGCGCTACCTGCGCCGCCTCTCGGACCGGGACTACGCGCTGGACCGCGGCATGATCCCGCTCGGCTCCTGCACCATGAAGCTCAACGCCACCACCGAGATGGAGGCGGTCACCTGGCCGGAGTTCGGCCAGCTGCACCCCTTCGCCCCGATCGAGCAGGCCCAGGGCTACCTGACCCTGATCCGCCAGCTGGAGCAGCAGCTGGTCGAGGTCACCGGCTACGACGCGGTCTCGATCCAGCCGAACGCCGGTTCGCAGGGCGAGCTGGCCGGTCTGCTGGCGGTGCGCGCCTACCACCACGCGAACGGCGACACCCAGCGCGAGGTCTGCCTGATCCCGGCCTCGGCGCACGGCACCAACGCCGCCTCCGCCGTGATGGCCGGCATGCGGGTGGTCGTGGTCAAGACGCTGACCGACGGCGACGTGGACGTGGAGGACCTGAAGGCCAAGATCGAGCAGCACCGCGAGCAGCTCGCCGTGCTGATGGTCACCTACCCGTCCACCCACGGCGTCTTCGAGACCCAGATCACCGACATCTGCGCCCTGGTGCACGAGGCCGGCGGCCAGGTCTACGTGGACGGTGCCAACCTGAACGCGCTGGTGGGCCTGGCCAAGCCGGGCAAGTTCGGCGCGGACGTCTCGCACCTGAACCTGCACAAGACCTTCTGCATCCCGCAC
This sequence comes from Kitasatospora sp. GAS204B, assembly GCF_029892155.1. Lineage (GTDB taxonomy): Bacteria > Actinomycetota > Actinomycetes > Streptomycetales > Streptomycetaceae > Kitasatospora. The sequence goes on from NZ_JARZAG010000023.1 coordinate 16,977, forward strand.
GGCGGCGGCGGCCCGGGCGTCGGCCCGGTGGCGGTGCGCGCGCACCTGGCGCCGTACCTGCCCAACCACCCGCTGCAGTCGGAGGCCGGTCCGGCCACCGGTGTCGGCCCGATCTCGGCCGCCCCGTGGGGCTCGGCGGCGATCCTGCCGATCTCCTGGGCGTACGTGCGCCTGATGGGCGGCGAGGGCCTCAAGCGCGCGACCCAGGTCGCCGTGCTGAACGCCAACTACATCGCCAAGCGGCTGGCCCCGCACTTCCCGGTGCTCTACACCGGCCCCGGCGGCCTGGTCGCGCACGAGTGCATCATCGACCTGCGCCCGCTCACCAAGGAGACGGGGGTGACCGTGGACGACATCGCCAAGCGCCTGATCGACTACGGCTTCCACGCCCCGACCATGTCCTTCCCGGTGGCCGGCACGCTGATGATCGAGCCGACCGAGTCCGAGGACCTGCACGAGATCGACCGGTTCTGCGCCGCGATGATCGAGATCCGGGCGGAGATCGAGAAGGTCGGCTCGGGTGACTGGGCCGCCGAGGACAACCCGCTGCGCAACGCTCCGCACACCGCCGCCACGCTGGCCGGCGACTGGGCGCACGGCTACTCGCGCACCGAGGCGGTCTTCCCGGCGGGCGTGAACCCGGCCGACAAGTACTGGCCGCCGGTGCGCCGGATCGACGGCGCCTACGGCGACCGTCACCTGGTCTGCTCCTGCCCGCCGCTGGACGAGTACGACGCCTGATCCCAGGGCGGATGACGAAGTCCCCTGCGGCGGTCGCCGCAGGGGACTTCGTCTGATCGGGCCGGCCGTCCCGGGATCAGGCGGCGATCAGCAGCGCCCGGTGCGGCGCGATCACCCGGCCGTCCGGCAGTAGTTCGCCGGTGTCCTCGAAGAGCAGGACCCCGTTGCAGAGCAGGCTCCAGCCCTGCTCGGGGTGTCGGGCGACCGGGACGGCGGCCTCCCGGTCGGCGGATTCGGCCGACGGACACTCAGGTCGGTGCTGGCACATCCTGGTACCTCGCTTCACTCACGATCCACGCCCCCCGCAGCGGTACCGGCCCGAGTCCTCGCGGACCCGGCGGCTCCGGAACACCGTTGACGGTGGTCGGATCCTGTCCGGCCGGCCCAGGTGTGAACCGGCGCGTCTGTGGGTAGGACAGGTGGTCCTTCCACGCTGGTTCCCAGTGTCGGCATCCCGGGCCCGTCCCGCAGCTGTTTGGTGACATGCGCCACAACTACGGGCCAGAGATCACCCATTCAGATGGCTCCCCGGGATTTGGGCGCACAAACGGGCCACCCGGCTCTGGTTCGGCCGGGTGGCTACGAGATAGTCCGTCAGGATGGGGCTGGTAGCCCGGGTCGGTGGCCTGAGGGGCGGGCTAGAACGCGGGCACCGCCGCGAGCGGAGCGCCCGTCGCTGCCACCGCTCTGGCGGCGGTGGCCGTCGCGGGCCGGGCGAGCAGGGCGAGGAGTTCTCCGGCCGGATAGGCGCGGTGGGCGGTGACCCCGAGTGGTGCCGGGGCCAGTGGGATCAGCAGATCGTCGTCCGGCGTGGCGTCGATGCCGTGCAGCCAGAGCGCCGTGGCGTAGTGCCCTGGCATCGACAGCAGCCGGGCCTGATGGCTGGTGCGCTGAGCCTGCACCAGCTGCCAGGCCTGGGCCAGCGCCTGCACCGTGGAGTCCAGGTAGGGACCGGCCGCGAAGTGCGCGAAGCTGTGGCCTTCCGCCGACTTCACCACCTCGGCCGCCGCGACCACCGCCCCGCCGTGCTCGATCAGGAACCGCCAACCCGTGCGCGGCGCGGCGACCAGCGCCCGTGCCGTCGTCGTCCCGGGCGGCAGTTGGTGCACCGCCAATGGATGGGAGGGCGACAGCGTGCCGGTGGGGCTGCGCAGCGCGGCGGCCCCTGGCTGGCGCAGGGCGGCGGGCGAACTCAGTGCGGCCAGTACGGCCCGCAGGGCGCTGGGCGGGGGCTGGGGCGTTTGCAAGGTCATGGCAGGTCGCCTCTCCGTGCGAGATCGGCGTGCGAAAGCGGCATACCGGCATGGCGCGAGATGGCCGGGTCCGGTTGGGCGTGATCGCGGGGCTTGGCGCGCGGGTGGACTGCGCCGCACGCGAGGGTGTCGCCCGAGCCCGGGAAAGCGAACCGGGGCCGGGGCGACAAGCGGGGCGCAGCCTACTCGAACAAGTGCGCAGGGTGACCTTCTTATCACCTTCCGTCCTGCCCGGCAAGTTGACCTAGCGGTGAGAAATCGTCAGTTCCCTTGTGCCGCAAGGCAATGCGTCGCGTCGGGTATCGATCTTCCGGCTGGGCATGATGCAGTGCACGGTGGCACCGGCCTAAGGGGGCATCCATGGGGGAGAAGGTCATCGCGACTCGCGCGGACCTGGCTGACCGGCAGCAGTACCGGCTCAAACTGCAGGCCTGTCAGGAGGCACTGGACCGAATGCTCGTGGAGGGCCGGTTCGACAAGCCCAGGGCGGTGCTCGGCCTGGAGATCGAGCTCAACCTGGCGGACGAACAGGGTCTGCCGCTGATGCGCAACGAGCAGGTGCTGGCGGCGATCGGCTCCGCCGACTTCCAGACCGAGCTGGGCCAGTTCAACATCGAGGTCAACATCGCCCCGCACCGGTTGAGCGGCCACGTCTTCGAGGAACTGCGCGAGGAGATCGACACCGGTCTGCGGTACGCCGACCGGCGGGCCGCCGAGGCGGATGCCCGGATCATCATGGTCGGCGTGCTGCCGACGCTGGGCCTGGAGCACACCGGCCTGGAGTCGATGTCGCACAACAACCGCTACACCCTGCTCAGCGACCAGATCATGGCGGCCCGCGGCGAGGACATCGCGCTCGACATCGAGGGCGTGGAGCACCTGGTGCTCGAATCGGTGACCATGGTGGCCGAGGCGGCGGCGACCTCGCTGCAGCTGCACCTCCAGGTCACTCCGGACCGGTTCGCCTCGGTCTGGAACGCCGCCCAGGCGATCGCTGCCATCCAGGTGGCGCTGGGCGCCAACTCGCCCTTCCTGTTCGGCCGCGAGCTGTGGCGGGAGACCCGCCCGGTGCTCTTCCAGCAGGCCTGCGACACCCGTTCGGCGGAGCTCAAGGCCCAGGGCGTGCGCCCCATCACCTGGTTCGGCGAGCGCTGGGTCGACTCCGTGCTGGACCTGTTCGCGGAGAACCTGCGGTACTTCCCGGCGCTGCTGCCGATCTGCGACGACGAGGACCCGGCCAAGGTGCTGGCCTCCGGCGGCATCCCCAAGCTCGCCGAGATGCGGCTGCACAACGGCACCGTCTACCGGTGGAACCGCCCGGTCTACGACGTGGCCGACGGCGTCCCGCACCTGCGGGTGGAGAACCGCTGCCTGCCGGCCGGCCCGACGGTCGCCGACACGCTGGCCAACGCCGCGTTCTACTACGGCCTGGTCCGGGTGCTCGCCGAGCAGGGCCGGCCGATCTGGACCAGGCTGCCGTTCGACCGCGCCGACCAGAACTTCCAGACCGCCGCCCGCTACGGCATCGACAGCGCCATCCACTGGCCCCGGCAGGGCCGCGGCGCCCGCGGCGCGCTCGCCGAGGTACCGGTGGTCGACCTGGTGCTCAGTGAGTTGCTGCCGCTGGCCCACCAGGGCCTGGACGCCTGGGGCGTGCAGCCGGCCGACCGGGACCGCTACCTGGGCATCATCGAGCAGCGCTGCCTGCGCCGGACCAACGGCGCGTCCTGGCAGGCCGCCACCGTGCACCAGCTTCGCGAGCGGTACGGCATGGACCGCGCCACCGCGCTGGCCACCATGACCCGGCGCTACATGGAGCTGATGCGGGCCGGCGAGCCGGTGCACACCTGGCCGGTGGGCTGACCTCCGAGGTCACGGCCCGGCTCATCCTGGTATGACAGGATGATCGGCCATGACGATCGCACCGCCCGCACACCCCGAGAACACCCTGCCGCCCGGCTCGCCCGGGCGGCGGCTGCTCGGCTTCGAGCTGCTGATCGTCCTGGGTCTCTCGCTCGGCGCGAGCGGCGTCTACGCGGCGATCAGCTTCGTCGACTCGCTCACCCGGCACGCCGCGCTCAGCCAGCAGGTCGCCCCGCTGAACTCCTCGGCCGCTCCGGGTCGCCCCTGGCTCGACCTGGCCTACCAGCTCTACTACATCGGCCGCGGCCTGATGCCGGTGGCGCTGGTCGGCTACCTGCTGATCCGCGAAGGGGCCAGCCTGCGGGTGCTCGGCTTCGATCTGCGCCACAAGCTCGCAGACCTGGGGCGCGGCGCGGCGGTGGCGGCCGTGATCGGCGGCAGCGGGCTGGCCCTCTACCTGGGCTCGCGGGCCGCCGGGTTCAACCTCACGGTGGTGCCCTCCGGCCTGCCCGACGTCTGGTGGCGGATCCCGGTGCTGATCGGCTCCGCCTGCCAGAACGCCGTGCTGGAGGAGGTGGTGGTGCTCGGCTACCTGATCCGCCGCCTGGAACAGCGCGGTTGGAGCTGGCCGGCGATCGTGCTGGCCAGCTCGGTGCTGCGCGGCTCCTACCACCTCTACCAGGGGGTGGGCGGTTTCATCGGGAACATGGTGATGGGTGCCGTCTTCTGCCTGCTCTACCGGCGTTGGGGCCGGGTGATGCCGATGGCCGTGGCGCACGCGCTGATCGACACCACCGCCTTCGTCGGCTACGCGCTGCTGGCGGGGCACGTCAGCTGGCTGCCGACGGGCTGAGCGTCGCGGCCGCATCGAACGTCGCCGAGGGGCGGCGCGGCGCTGACGGGTCGAGCCCTGCCGACGAGTTGGCCACCGCCGAGGGGCTGAGCGCGCCGTCCAGCACGGTGACCGCGTGGCCGGCCAGCAGCACTCGCGTCCAGCCGTCGGCCGGGGGCGTCCCCAGCCCGCTCTCGCCGCGCGGGCCGCGCAGCTCGCAGTGGACCAACCCGCCGCGGGCCGAGGCCTGGTAGCCGGTCAGCACGGTGCGCCCGAGCCGCTCGGCCCAGAACGGGGCCAGCACCGTGTGCGCGTTGCCGGTCACCGGGTCCTCGGGCACCCCGGCGGCCGGGGCGAAGTAGCGCGAGACGAAGTCGTAGCCGTCGGACGGGTCTTCGGCGAGCGCGGTGACCACCACGCCGCGGGCCTGCTGGCGGGTGATGCCCGCCAGGTCCGGGGCCAGGCCGCGCACGGCGTGCTCGCTGCGCAACTCGGCGAGCAGGATGTCCAGGCCGCCGGTGGTGCGGCAGCCGAGCACCGGGCTGCCGAGCGCCTCGGCCAGGCCGTCCGGGATCTCGGCTGCCTGCGGTCGGGCTGCGGGGAAGTCCAGGCTGATCATTCCGTCGGCGCGGGGAGTGGCGGTCAGCAGGCCGCTCAGCGAGCTGAACCGGACCGGGCCCTGGCCGGCCAGGCCCTGGGTGCGCAGCGCGTGGGTGGCGGCCAGCGTGCCGTGGCCGCAGAGCGGGACCTCGGTCATCGGGGTGAACCAGCGCAGCGCCCAGTCGGCTTCGCCGCCGTCGGTCAGCGGGCGGACGAAGGCGGTCTCGGAGAGGTTGAGCTCGCGGGCCACCTGGCGCATCCACCGCTCCGCGGGCCACGCGTCCGTCTCCAGCAGGCAGACCCCGGCCGGGTTGCCGGCGAAGGGTCGGTCGGTAAAGGCGTCGATGATCGAGATGCGCATGCCCTGAGCCTAGGGGCAGTCAGTGTGCGCTCGACAGGGCCAATTCGGCAGGTCTGGCCCGGCCGGTTTGGGCACGATGGTGGGGAGCGGCCTGCCTGGCCGCTCCCCACCACCGCGTCGCGGGCCGCTACGCGGGGCTGCCGCTGGCCTCGCGGACCTCCGCGTACGGGGCGAGCCTGCGGAGCGACTCGATGTTCTTCAGCAGCGATTCCTTGGTCTCGTGCGCATCGCCGACCACGATGACCGAGCCGTTGCTGGCCTTGAGCCGGAACCGGTGCATGCCGCTCTCGTCGGTGTACAGCTCGAACTTCCCTGCCATGGAGTTTTCACCTTTCGTACTTGGTCGCACCCCCTCCTGACGCACCGTAGGCGGGGCCCGGGCGAGCCGCACGCCGGGTGCCGTCGTCCGGGTGCGCGCCTGCGGGGTCAGCCGAGCAGCCGGATCAGCGCGCTGTCGAAGAGGTCGAGCGCGCGTGGCAGCGGGCCCTGGTCGTGGTGGTGCAGGGCGGACCAGAACAGGTCGCCCGGGTGCGCGTGCTTGGACGCGTACACCCGGTACGCGTACCAGTGGCCGTCCACGCCGGCCAGTTCGACCAGCCAGCAGCATTCCGCCGACTGGTCTGACGATCCGTCAAACATGAAGAGCTGCATCGGCCGTGGCAACGGATCTCCCTCCCGGGGTGGCGGACCTCACGGGGTGAGACCGCCGTCGCGGGCGGAAGGTTGTACCGCGCGGCCGGGGTTCAGTCGCCGGTGGCCGGTCGGGCGAGCAGCCAGCGCTCCATCATGAGGTGGATCTCGGCGAGGATCGCCGGGTCGCCCTCGGGCCGGTCGCGGAAGGCGGAGTTGAGCAGGCGCCCGGCGCTCGCCACCGCGAGGTCGGCGCGCAGCGCGAAGGCGGGGGTGTCCGGGTAGCCGTAGCGGTCCACCAGGACGGTGCGGATGGCGCCGGCCAGCCGGCGATCGGTGTTCTCGTCGTACTCGCGCAGTGCGGGCAGTGCGGGGCCGGCGAACCAGAGCCGGTGGAAGCCCGGCTGCTCGCGGCGGAACCGGGCGTGCGCGTCGAGCAGTTGGGCGGCCAGCTCGCTCGCGGTGGCGGGCAGCGGGCCGCTCAGGATCTGCTCGGTGAGGGCCGTGAACTCGTCCAGCCAGCGCACCGTCAGGGTGCTGACGATCGCGTGCTTGTCCGGGAAGAACCGGTACAGCACGCCGATCGAGACCTCGGCCTCGGCGGCGATCAGCTTGGTTCCGACCTCGTCGTAGTCGTGCTGCTCCAGCAGCCGGGCCGTGGCCGCCAGGATCCGGGCCACCTTCTCCCGGCTGCGCTGCTGCTGCGGCTCGCGCAGCACGCCGGCGGGCAGCGGTGGGACGCTCGCGGTCATCGCACTCCTTGACAGGGCCTCAAAGCTGAACCAGAGTCTAGTTCATGTTTTCCACTGGGGGAGCGGCCGCCGGGCCGCTGGGACCGCGCTTCCGACTGCTCTGGACCTCGGTCACGGTTTCCGCGCTCGGTGACGGCATGCGCTTCGTCGCGCTGCCGCTGCTGGCCGCCCGGATCTCCGGAGATCCGCGTGACCTGGCGCTGGTGGCCGTCGCCGAACAACTGCCCTGGCTGCTGCTCAGCCTGCCGGCCGGGGCGCTGGCCGACCGGGTGGACCGGCGGCGCCTGCTCTGGACGGTGGACGCCTGCCGCGCGGTGCTGGCCGCCGGCTTCGCGATCACGGTGGCGCTCGGGGTCGCGCGGATTCCGCTGATCGCGCTGGTCGGCTTCCTGCTCGGCTGCGGTCAGACCCTCTACAACGCGGGCTGGGCCGGAGTGGTCCCGGCCGTGGTCCGACCGGCCGACCGGCCCCGGGCCAACGGCCGGCTGCAGGCGGGCGCGCTGGTGACGGACTCGCTGCTCGGCGCCCCGTTGGGCACCGTCTGCTTCGGACTCGCCGCGCTGGCGCCGTTCGCGGTGGACGCGCTCTCCTTCGCACTGGCGGCCGTGCTGGTCTTCCTGCTGCCCGGCAGCCTGCGGGTCCGGCGCCCCGAGCCGTTGACGGACCGTCAGGCGGCGCGTGGCCTGCTCGCCGAGGCGGCCGAGGGCGCGCGGTGGCTGGCCCGGCACCGGCTGCTGCGGGCGCTCTGCCTGGCGGCGGCGACGGCCAACCTGGTCTTCGGTGGCGTGCTGGCGGTCCTGGTGCTCTACGCGCGCGAGGTCCTGCGGCTGGGCGCGGTCGGCTACGGACTGCTGGTCGCCGCCTTCGCGGTCGGCGGGGTGCTGGGCTCGCTGGCCGCGCCCCGGCTCGGCCGGCTGCTCGGTACCCGCTGGACGCTGCTGGTCACCATGCTCGGCTCCGGCCTGGCGCTCACCGTCGCGGGGCTGACCGGCAGTTGGCTGCCGGCCGGTTGCGCCACGGTCGGCTACGGCGCGCTGAGCATGGCCTGGGGCGTGCTGGCGGTCTCGCTCCGCCAGGACCTGGTGCCGGAGCAACTGCTCGGCCGAGTCAGCATGGCCTACCAGATGGTGGCCAACGGCGGCTTGGCCGTCGGTGCGGCGCTGGCCGGCGAGCTGGCCCACGCCTACGGGCTGCGGGCCCCGTTCCTGGCGGGCGCGGCGCTGACCGTGCTGGCCGCGCCGCCGCTGTACCACGTGCTGAGTTCTCGTCAGGCCGCGGCCTGCGCGCCGGTGGGGACGGCCTCCGCGGCGCCGCCCACCGTGGGCGGCAGCGCCGACGCCCGGGCCAGCCGCCGTACCTCGGGCACCGCCAGCACCAGCAGCGACAGCAGCGTCATGCCGCCGGCGCAGGCCCAGAGCGCTCCGTTCAGGCCGAGCCCGCCGGCCAGCGGGGCAGCCGCAGCGGTGCCCACCGGTGCCAGCGCCACCGAGCCGCACCAGTCGTAGGCGGCCACCCGGGAGAAGCTCGCCGCCGGGATCTCCTGCTGCAGCGCGATCATCCAGCAGACTCCGTAGACCGTCCCGCCGACCCCCGAGGCGAACATCGCGCACCCGATCGTGGTCAGCGACGCGCCGGCCGCAAGCGTCGCGGCCGGCGCCGCGAACAGCAGGATCCCGAAGGTGCCGGCCAGCAGCAGCCGGCGGGGCTGCCAACGGACCATCAGCAGCCCGCCGGCCACCAGCCCGGCGCCCATCGCCGCGTTGACCAGCCCCCACGGTCGCGGCCCGCCGAGCCGCTGGTCGGCCACGATCGGGCCGAGCACCGATTCGGCCGCGATCAGGCAGGCGTTCACCACGCCGTACTGCACCACCACCGCCCAGAGCCAGCGCCGGGAGGTGAACTCCCGCCAGCCCTCGCGCAGATCGGCCAGCATGCCGGGTGCGGCCTCCCGGCTGGCTTCGGGGTCGCCCGCGCGCTGCTGCGGGGGTCCGGCGGGTGCCGGGTCGCGCAGCAGGACCCGCAGCGCGCCGGCCGCGGCCAGCGTGGCGGCGTCCAGCGCCAGCACCCAGCCGGGGCCGACCACCGCGACCAGGGCGCCGCCCAGCGCCGCGCCGGCGATCAGTGAGGAGTTCAGCGCGGTGCGGAAGAGCGCGAAGGCCCGTGGGGCCTGCTCCTGCTCGACCGACTCCATGATCATGCCCTCGGCCGCCGGGGCGTAGAAGGCCTGTCCGATCCCGTTCGCCGCCGCCAGCAGCACCACCTGCCAGAGCCGGGCCGAACCGGTCAACACCAGGGCGGCCAGCAGCGCTTGGGAGAGCGCGTTGCCGAGGTTGGCCGCGACCATCACCCGGTGCCGGGGCAGCCGGTCGGCCAACGCGCCGCCGATCAGCAGGAAGAGCACGATGGCGGCCAGCCGTGCGCCGGTGACGTAGCCGATCTCGGCGGCCCCGCCGCCCATCCGCAGCAGCGCGAAGGCGGTGGCGATCGGGGCGCCGGCGTTGCCGAGGCCGCCGACCACGGTGGCGCCGGTCTGGATCAGGTAGTCGCGCCCGGCCCAGGACAGCGGGCGGGCGCGGTGCTTGCGCGGGGTCCGGGTGCTGTGGGTGCTCGGGGGTTCGAGGTGGTTCGGCGTGCGGCCGACGGTGGTGGTGGCTCGGTTCGGCATTCGCCCGACTATGACGGTGGCATGGATGCCTGTCCACGTTACGGACAGGTATGGACAGGTATGGGGAGTTACCCTGCACAAACCGATCGGAAACTGGTAGAAGCTGATCGAAAATCAACTTGGATGCTCCGAATGCCCATGACAGCATCCCGTCGTGGTCAAGGGGTTCACCTGCGAGCGGCTCAGCCCAGGTGCCCGCGCAGGAAGCTGAGGGTGCGGCGCCAGGCGATCTGGGCCTGCAGCGGGTCGTAGGTGCCGTTCAGGTTCTCGTCGTTCATGAACGCGTGCCCGGCGGGATAGAAGTGGATCTCGGGTCGGCGGTCGGTGGCCTCGCCGATCCGGATCGCCGCCTCGTCCACCGTGGCCGTGGGCAGCCCGTGGTCGCGCTCGGCGAAGTGGCCCAGCACGTGGGCGGTCAACCCCCGGTAGTCGTAGTCGGGTTCGCGCGGCAGCCCGTAGAACGGGACCACGGCCGCCACCTTGTCGCCCTCCTGCGCGGCCAGCCGGAGCGCGAAGCCGCCGCCCATGCAGAAGCCGACCACCGCGACCGCGTCCCCGAGCAGCGCCGGGTGGCCGAGCAGGAAGTCGACGGCGCCGCGCAGGTCGCGCACCGCCCGCCCGGCCGGCAGCTCCTGCAGCAGCCTGGCGGCCTCCTCGCGGTCGTGCGTGGTGGCGCCGCCGTACAGGTCGGGGGCCAGCGTCACGAAGCCCTCGGCGGCGAACCGGTCGACCATCGAGGTCATGTGCGTGGTCAGACCCCACCACTCCTGCACCACCACCAGCCCTGGCCCGCGTCCCTCGGGCGGCAGCGCGAGGTAGCCGTGCGCCTGGCCTCCGTTGCTCGGGAAGGTGGTGTTCTGCGCCCCGGAGGGGGGTTCGGCCATCGGGCATCTCCTGGTGAGCCGCGGACCGGGCCACGGCGGCCCGCGGGGACGATGCTATTCGGGCCGGGAGCCGAGCGGGAGTCAGTTCCTGGACGTCATCGGCGTGTCGCGTGGCCGCTCCGTCAGCTCAGGCGGCGGCTCCGTAACCCCGGAATGCATCTGGCATGCCCATGGTCATTCAGATGTGCTGGATCTCCGTGCCGCCACCCGGCTGGAATCCCCGCAGGTACCCGGGCAACTCGCGCTCGGTGCCCGGGTGCGGCTGCGGCGTGCCGTAGACGGTCGACACCGGCACCACGCCGGACCAGTACGGCAGGTCCGCGTCCTCCGGGTCGTCCGACGCGCCGTCGTTGCGCGACTTGGCCGAGACCTCGTCGAGTACCAGTCGGATCACCGCCGTCTTGGCCAGCTCCTTCGGACTGGCCGCGCGGACGTCCGCCGAGCGCCCCGGGATCGCCTGGTCGACCAGCGCGTCGAGCGCCACCGCCAGCTCGGCCGGGTCGGTGACCTGCTCGGCGACGCCGTGCGCGACGACCGAGCGGAAGTTGACGGAGTGGTTGAAGGCCGACTTGGTCAGCACCAGGCCGTCCACCTGGGTGACCGTCACGCAGACCGGCAGGCCGGCCGCGCCGCCGGCCGCCCGCAGCGGGCGGCTGCCGGTGGAGCCGTGCAGGTAGAGCCGGTCGTCGACCCGGGCGAAGATCGTCGGCAGCACCACCGGCGCGCCGTCCGCCACGAAGCCCAGGTGGCAGACCCAGGCGGTGTCGAGGACCGCGTGGATCTCGGCCCGCTCCCAGCTCGCCCGCTCCTTGTAGCGGGTGGGCGTGGTGCGCGGGGTGCGGGCGTACCGTTCCTGCTGCTCGGTGCGAGGCTCCGACATGACAACCCCCTATGTACTAGTGCATAATGATGTTTGTGCTAGGAGACTATCGGATTCAGGGCCGCCGCGCCACGGACATCGCCGCCGACGTCGAACGCGCGGTCGGCGCGGGAGAGCTGCAGCCCGGTCAAGCGCTGCCCCCGCTACGCGAGTTGGCCGAGGAGCTGGGGGTCAACCCGAACACCGTGGCCGCCGCCTACCGCCTGCTGCGCGACCGTGGGGTGATCGAGACCGCCGGGCGCCGGGGCAGCCGCATCCGCCCGCGTCCGGTCACCACCTACCGTGACCAGGTCCGGCTCGACGTCCCGCCGGGCGCCCGCAACCTGGCGTCCGGCAATCCCGACCCGCGCCTGCTGCCGCCGCTCGCCCCCGCCCTCGCGGTGGCCGCCGCCGCCGCCGACCAGGACCCCGTGCTCTACGGCCGTCCCGCCACCGACCCCGAACTGATCGAGCTCGCCGCTGCCGGCTTCCGGGCCGACGGGGCGCCCGAGGGCGCGTTCGCGGTCACCAACGGTGCGTTGGACGCGATCGACCGGGTGCTGGCCACCCAGCTGCGGCCCGGTGACGCGGTCGCCGTCGAGGACCCGGGGTGGCGCAGCCTGCTCGACCTGCTGCCCGCCCACGGGCTGCGCACCCTGCCGGTCGCGCTGGACGACCAGGGGCCGCGCCCCGAGGCGCTGGCCGGCGCGCTGGCGGCCGGCGCCCGGGCGCTGGTCGTCACCAGCCGGGCGCAGAACCCGACCGGCGCCGCGATCACCGCCGCCCGGGCCGCCGAGCTGCGCGCCGTGCTGGCCGGGCACCCGGACGTGCTGCTGCTGGAGGACGACCACGGGCACGGCATCACCGCGCTGCCGTTCGTCACCCTGGCCTGCGCCGCCGACCGCCGTCCCGTGGTCTCCCGCTGGGTGGTGATCCGCTCGGCTGCCAAGGCCTTCGGGCCCGACCTGCGGCTGGCCGTGCTGACGGGAGATCAGGCCACCATCGACCGGCTGCGCGGCCGCCAGCGCCTGGACACCGGCTGGGTCAGCCATCTGCTGCAGCGCGCCACCGCCGAGCTCTGGCGCACCCACGGCGCTCGCCCCGCCGGTGTCGCCGAGGCCTACGCCGCCCGCCGCGAGGCGCTGTTGGCGGCGCTGGCCGCGCACGGCATCGTCGGCCAGGGCGTGAGCGGGGTGAACGTCTGGGTCCCGGTGTCGGAGGAGACCGGCACCGTGGTCGGCCTGCTGCAGCGCGGCTGGGTGGTCGCCCCGGGGACGGCGTTCCGGGTGCAGTCCCCGCCCGGGGTGCGGATCAGCGTGGCCGAACTGGACCCGGCCGAGGCGCCGCGGCTGGCCGCCGACCTGGCGACCGTGCTGGCGGGGTCGACGGCGGGGGCGCGGCAGATCTGAGCCGGGGGCGGGTGACGAGTCGACAGTAGTTAACGCAGCGGTAACAAGGCAGGAAAAGGTGCTGCAGCTACCTAGCGGTAACCGGCGCGCGCATGCCACATTCATCGCGCCACCGGCCGGCGGCTCTCCCTCACCCAGAGCGGTTCCCCACCCCACGCCGGGGAGCCGCTGACCGCAGGAGTTCCGTCGTGCCCGAAACCTGGAACAGCCCTACGCGCGTCCCCGCGGCCAAGCGGCTGCTCGCCGCCGCACTCGCCCTCCCGCTCTGCGCCACCGCCCTGCTGGCGGTCGCCGCCGCCCCCGCTCGGGCCGCCTCGGGCCCCACCGCGAGCGTCAGCCTGGGGGACAGCTACATCTCCGGCGAGGCCGGCCGCTGGATGGGCAACAGCGACACCAGCAGCGGCGACCGCGCCGGCACCGACCTGGCCTGGAACGGCAGCGGCTACGACCCCAGCCTGGTCTACGGCTCGACCTACGCCAGCGGCTGCGACCGCTCGAACTCGGCCGAGGTCACCGGCGCCACCGGCATCGCGCAGACCAGCATCAACCTGGCCTGCTCCGGCGCCACCACCGCCGACGTCTTCCGCGCGGTGGACGGCGGCCAGAGCTACAAGGGCGAGGCCCCGCAGGCCGACCAGCTCGCCACCGTCGCGGCGCAGAACAGGGTCCAGCTGATCACCCTCTCGATCGGCGGCAACGACCTGGCCTTCGGCAGCGTCATCCAGACCTGCGCCGAGGACTGGCTGATCTACGACTCGTACTGCCACGACACCGAGCAGGCCGCCGTGGACGCGAAGATGGCCACCGCGATGGCGAACGTCGGCAAGTCGATCGACGAGATCCGGGCGGCGATGGCCGGTGACGGCTACAGCCCGAGCAGCTACCGGATCGTGCTCCAGTCCTACCCGTCGCCGATCCCGCGCAGCTCGGAGAACCGCTACCCCGAGACGGGCTGGACGCGCGAGTCCGAGGGCGGCTGCCCGTTCTGGAACGCCGACTCCGACTGGGCCCGCGACTCGCTGGTCCCGGAGATCTCCGACAACCTGGCGGCCGTCGCGGCAAGCCACGGCGTGCAGTTCCTCGACCTGCGCGACTTCCTGCAGGGCCGCGAGGTCTGCTCGACCGCCACGCAGCTCGCCACCCCGGGCGCGGGCCCGTCCGCGACCACCAGCGAGTGGGCCCGCTTCCTGGACGCCGGGCTCAGCACCCAGGGCACCACCCAGGAGTCGATGCACCCGAACTACTACGCCCAGCTCGGCCTCAGCCGCTGCCTGTCCCTGCTCTGGGCGCAGCAGAGCGGCGACTTCGCCTGCCGCAACACGCCCGGCGAGGACGCCTCCGGGATGTACCTGACGGCTTCCTGACCGCCGCCGGAAGCACGCGCACGCCGCCGATCCCAGGTCGGGGATCGGCGGCGTGACCTGCTCGAACGCGCGATGCTCAGTGCTTGGCGTGCAGCGAGCTGGTGTGCTCGCGGATCTGCTCCTTGGTCAGGTACGCGTCGGTGTACTCGAAGTCCCGCAGCTTGGCGGGCCGCTGGGACAGGAACCCGATCCGGACGAAGTCGTCGCCCGCGGTCGCGTTCAGCAGCCAGCTGGCGCCGACCCGCAGCTTGGCCACGTTGGTCCGCAGCGCCATCAGGTGGTAGCCGCGCGCCACCAGCTGGGCCGGCACGCCGGTCATCTCCACGCCGAGCGGCTTGGAGACCGCGTCCTTGCCGCCCAGGTCGACCACCAGGCCCAAGTCCTTGTGGTAGTACGGCTCCAGTGGCTGGTTGCGCAGCGCGGCGACCAGGTTGTCCGCCACCTTGCGGCCCTGGCGGGCCGAGTGCTGCGCGGTGGGCGGGCAGACCGCGCCGTCGCCCTTGGCCAGGTCGGGCACCGCCGCCGCGTCGCCGAGCGCGAAGATGCCGTCGAACTGCGGCACCCGCATCTCGGCGGTCACCGCGATCCGCCCGCGCACCGTCTCCGCGTCCAGCGTGCCGATCAGCGGGCTGGCCGCGACGCCCGCGGTCCAGATCAGCGTGCGCGAGGGGATCACCCGTCCGTCGGTGAAGGTCACGGTGGTGTCGCCGACCTCGGCCACCGAGACGCCGAGCGAGACCTCGACACCGCGGTCGCGCAGCACCTTCAGCGCCCGGGTGCCGAGGTGCTCGCCGAGTTCGGGCATCAGCTTGGGCGCGATGTCGATCAGATGCCACTTGATCAGCCGCGGGTCGAGCCGCGGGTAGCGGTCCAGCGCGGCGGTGGTCAGCCGCTGCAGGCAGGCCGCCGTCTCAGTGCCCGCGTAGCCGCCGCCGACCACCACGAACTGCAGCCGGGACTCGCGCTCGGCCTGGTCCAGCGTGGCCGAGGCGAGATCGAGCTGGGCGATCACGTGGTCGCGGATGTACGCGGCCTCGGCCAGCGTCTTCATCCCGCGCGCGTGGTCGGTCAGGCCGGGGATGTCGAAGGTGCGGGTGATGCTGCCGGGGGCCAGCACCAGGTAGTCGTACGGCTCGGTGACCACCTCCTCGGTGATCTTGCGGACGATGCAGACCTTGGCCCGCGGATCGATCCCGATCGCACCGCCCGGGATGATGTCGGTGCGGTGCAGCGAGCGGCGCAGCGAGACCGCCACCGACTGCGGGGTGAGCACCCCGGCGGCGACGTGCGGCAGCAGCGGTAGGTACAGCTGATAACTGAACGGGGCGACCAGGGTGATCTGCGCCTCCGTCGCGGCGAGCTTGCGCTCCAGCCGACGGGCGCACTCCAGTCCGGCGAAACCGCCGCCCACCACCAGGATCCGAGGACGTTCCATCGCTGTCTTCCTTCGCAGTCGGCGGGGCCCATGTGACGGCACGCCACGTCCCGGCCACCCTCGCATGGCCCCTGGGGGCGCGCCACCGCAGCACGGGCGGATGGGTAGGGTTGGCGCGTGCTTCGTGAGGTGACGGCGATCCGCTACGTGACGCCACTGCGAGAAGGCGGCTCGATGCCGGGCCTGGTGGAGGCCGACGACCACCGGCTGTACGCGCTCAAGTGGAGTGGCGCGGCGCAGGGGCCCAAGGCGCTGGTGGCCGAGGTGCTGGCGGGGCGGATCGCCCAGGCGTTGGGGTTGGCGGTGCCCGAGCTGGTGCGGATCGACCTCGATCCGGTGCTGGCCCGCAGCGAGCCGGAGCAGCAGATCCAGGAGCAGATGCGCGCCAGCGGCGGGGTCAACGTGGGCCTGGCGTTCCTGAGCGGGGCGTTCAACTTCGACCCGCTCTGCTTCCAGGTGGACCCCGAGCAGGCCGCCCGGGTGCTCTGGTTCGACGCGCTGATCGGCAACGTCGACCGGTCCTGGCGCAATCCCAACCTGCTGGTGGCCGATGGACGGCTGCACCTGATCGACCACGGCGCGAGCCTGATCTTCCACCACCACTGGGCCGGGGCGGCCGGCTGGACCAGGCGCCCGTACGACGCGGGCGATCACGCGCTGGGCCGCTTCGCCGGTGACCTGACGGCGGCCGACGCGGAGCTGGCCCCGAGGGTGACCGCCGAGCTGCTGACCGCGGCGGCGGACGCGATCCCCGAGGAGTTCCTGCTCGACGAGCCCGGTTTCGAGCACCCCGCCGCCGTCCGGGCCGCCTACGTCGCGCAGTTGCTGGCGCGGCTGGCCGGGCCGCGCGACTGGCTGCCCGCCCGTTCTGCGGAGGCGACCCGATGACCGAGCGCCATGACATGACCGAGCGCCACGACTACGAGTACGCGGTGATCCGGGCGGTGCCCCGGGTCGAGCGCGGTGAGTGCGTCAACCTCGGGGTGCTGCTGTACTGCCGCTGGCGCGAGGAGCTGGTGGTGCGCACGCTGCTGCCCGAGGCGAAGCTGCTGGCGCTGGACCCGGCGGTCGACCTCGACGCGGTGGCGCGGGCGCTGCGCGGGATCGAGGGCATCTGCGCCGGCGGCCCGGCCGCGGGCCCTGCGGCCGGTGACAGTCCCGGGCAGCGGTTCCGCTGGCTGACGGCGCCGCGCAGTGCCGTGGTCCAGCCCGGGCCGGTGCACACCGGGCTGACCGCCGACCCGGCGGCGGAGCTGGCGCGGCTCTTCGCGCAGCTGGTGGCCTGAGCGGCGGTCGCTCCCGGCCCGGTTGTTTGCCGAACTCAACACTGGACTGGATAAAAGTTTTATGCGTCCTGTGATCTCATGGATGCCATGACCACCCTCGCACCCCCCGTCAGCACCCCCGCTCTGATGGAGGCGGTGGCGGCCGTGAGCGCCGCCTACTTCCTCGACTTCGCCGCCGCCGCCGGCCGGCACGGGCTCAGCTCCTCCCAGGCCAAGGCGCTCGGCGTGGTGCTGGAGCCGGTGCCGATGCGGGCGCTGGCCGGTCGGCTCGGCTGCGACGCCTCCAACGTGACCGGCATCGTCGACCGCCTGGAGGGGCTGGGCCTGGCACGTCGGGAGGCGGCCGCGAGCGACCGTCGGGTGAAGATCGTCACCATCACCGACCAGGGGCACGAGGTGCTGCTGAAGATCCGCGCGGACATGACCAGGGCGCACCGGGCGCTGGACTCGCTCAGCGAGGAGCAGCGTGCCGGTCTGCTGACGATGTGCCGGCAGCTGCTGCCGCTGCTGGGCAACTGACCCTCGGGGTCCGCCGGCCGCCCTCGGCGTCCAACCGCCGGACCGGCTGCTGGACGCCGAGGGCGGCCGTCTGATTGCGTGTGCCCGGTCGCAATCGATCGTTCGGGGGCATGCCGGTGACACACGGGTGGGAAGGCGTGCTGCTGCTGGGCGTGGTGGTGCTGGCCGGTGCCTCGGTGCAGCGGATGGCGGGGATCGGCTTCGCGCTGGTCGCCGCGCCCGCGCTGGTGCTGCTGCTGGGCGCGGGCCCCGGGGTGGTGCTGGCCAACTGTGCGGCCGGGGCGATCAGCGCGATCGGGCTGGCGACCAGCTGGCGCCAGGTCCGCCCCGGCGCGATGGTGCCGCTGGTGGCGGCCGCCGCCCTGAGCGTGCCGGCCGGCGCCTGGGTGGCGGCCCGGCTGCCCGAGCCGCAGCTGCTGGCCGGGATGGGCCTGCTGGTCAGCGTCGCGGTGCTGCTGGTGATCTGCGGCACCCGGGTGGCCGCGCTGCGCGGACTGCGCGGGGCGCTGGCGGCGGGGGCGGCCAGCGGCTTCATGAACGCCTCGGCCGGGGTGGGTGGCCCGGCCCTGTCGCTGTACGCGGTGAACGAGGGCTGGACGGTGCGCGAGTTCGTGCCGAACGCCCAGTTCTACGGCCTGCTGGTGAACCTCCTGTCGGTGCTGGTCAAGGGGACGCCCAGGCTCAGCCGCCCGTCCTGGCTGGCGGTGGCCGTGGCGCTCGGCCTCGGCGCGCTGATCGGGCGCGAGCTGGCCGGACGGGTGCCCGAACACCGGGCCCGCACCCTGGTGTTGCTGCTCGCGCTGGCGGGCGGGCTGACCACGCTGGGCAAGGGCCTGCTGGAGTTGTAGGGCCGGTCCTACCAGCGGCGCTGGGGCCGTCGACACTGGGCTGACCTCGACTGTTAACCTTGCGAAGCGTGAGCGCCAAGCCCCAGATCCCCAATGTCCTGGCCGCCCGGTACGCCTCGGCGACCCTGGCCCAGCTGTGGTCCCCCGAGCACAAGGTGGTCCTCGAACGCCACCTGTGGCTCGCCGTCCTCAAGGCCCAGCAGGATCTGGGCATCGAGGTGCCCGAGAGTGCGGTCGCCGACTACGAGCGGGTGATCGACCAGGTCGACCTCGCCTCCATCGCCCGCCGTGAGCGGGTCACCCGGCACGACGTGAAGGCCCGGATCGAGGAGTTCAGCGAGCTCGCGGGCCACGAGCAGATCCACAAGGGGATGACCTCCCGGGATCTGACCGAGAACGTCGAGCAGCTGCAGATCCGCCAGTCGCTGGAGCACGTCCGGGACCGCACCGTCGCCGTGCTGGTGCGCCTGGGCCGGCTCGCCGCCGAGCACGCCGAGCTGGTGATGGCCGGTCGCTCGCACAACGTCGCCGCGCAGGCCACCACGCTCGGCAAGCGGTTCGCCAGCATCGCCGACGAGCTGCTGGTCGCCTTCGCCCGGCTCGAGGAGCTGATCGCCCGCTACCCGCTGCGCGGGATCAAGGGCCCGGTCGGCACCGCTCAGGACATGCTCGACCTGCTGGGTGGCGACGACCGGAAGCTCGCCGACCTGGAGCGCCGGGTGGCCGGCCACCTGGGCTTCGAGAACGTCTTCACCTCGGTCGGCCAGGTCTACCCGCGCTCGCTGGACTTCGAGGTGCTCACCGCCCTGGTCCAGCTGTCCGCCGCGCCGTCCAGCCTGGCCAAGACGATCCGCCTGATGGCAGGTCACGAGCTGGTGACCGAGGGCTTCAAGGAGGGCCAGGTCGGCTCCTCCGCGATGCCGCACAAGATGAACACCCGCTCCTGCGAGCGGGTCAACGGCCTCGCGGTGATCCTGCGCGGCTACGCCTCGATGACCGCCGAGCTGGCCGGCGACCAGTGGAACGAGGGCGACGTCTCCTGCTCGGTGGTCCGTCGGGTCGCCCTGCCGGACGCGTTCTTCGCCTTCGACGGCCTGCTGGAGACCTTCCTGACGGTGCTCGACGAGTTCGGCGCCTTCCCGGCCGTGATCGAGGCCGAACTGGACCGCTACCTGCCGTTCCTGGCCACCACCAAGGTCCTGATGGGCGCGGTGCGCGCCGGCGTCGGCCGTGAGGTCGGGCACGAGATCATCAAGGAGCACGCGGTGGCCTCCGCGCTCGCGATGCGCGGCGGCGCGCGCGAGAACGAGCTGCTCGACCGGCTGGCCGCCGACGACCGGATGCCGCTGGACCGGGCCGCGCTGGACGCGCTGCTGGCCGACCGGCTCTCCTTCACCGGCGCGGCCGGGGCCCAGGTGGCCGAGGTGGTCCGCCGGGTCGAGGCGGTTGCCGCCGCCTACCCGGAGGCCGCCAAGTACGCGCCGGGCGCCATCCTCTGACGCTCAGTCAGGAGCTGGTGGATCCGGGGCGCGAGTGCCCAGGATCCACCGGCGGCGCGGTGGTGCCGCAGTACCAGGTGCTGTCCGGCTCGGCTGCCGGCGCCGGCGGGCGCCCCGGCACGGTGACCAGCGCCAGCAGGCCGGAGCCCGCGAGCACTCCCGCGCAGATCAGCACGGCGGTGCGGAAGGCCGAGTCCACCGCGCTCGGCACCTGGTACTCCTCGCCGCTCAGGCCGGTCAGCAGCGGCAGCGCCGCGACCGCCAGCAGGCCGGCGGCGCGCGCGGCGGCGTTGTTCACCCCGCTGGCGATGCCGGCCCGGTGCACGTCCACCGCCGCCAGCACGGTCGCGGTCAGCGGCGCCACCAGCGCCGTCAGGCCGACTCCGAAGACCACGGCCGCGGGCAGCACGTCCGTCCAGTACGAGGCGTGCGGGCCGATCCGCAGCATCAGCAGCACGCCGCCCGCGGCGATCAGCGGCCCGGCGGTCAGCTGCAGCCGCGGGCCGATCCGGGTGGCGAGCCGGCCCGAACGGGCGGACAGCAGCAGCATCAGCACGGTGACGGGTGCGAAGGCCACCCCGGCGACCAGCGGGTCGAAGCCGGCCACGGTCTGCAACTGCACCTGGAGGAAGAAGAACACCCCGCCCAGCGCGCCGTAGACGCCGAGCGTCACCAGGTTGATCACGGTGAACAGGCGCGAGTCGAAGAGTTCCAGCGGCATCATCGGCTGCGGGCTGCGCCGCTCGACGGCCACGAAGGCGGCGCCCAGCAGCAGGCCCGCGACGGCCGACACCCAGACCGCCGCCGTCACCTTGTTGCCCGCCGCCGTCAGCGCGTAGGTGACCCCGCCGAGCGCGAGCGCGGCCAGCACCGCGCCGGGAACGTCGAAGCGCCCGGTGGCCTGCTCGTCGCGGCTCTCCGGCACATGGCGCAGGGTCAGCACCGCGACCAGCACCGCGACCGGCAGGTTGATCACGAAGATCCACCGCCAGCCCGGGCCGCTGACCAGCCAGCCGCCGAGGAACGGTCCCACCGCCGTGGCCACCCCGCCCAGGCCGGACCAGGCGCCGACCGCCGCCGAGCGGTCGTCCGGATGGAAGGAGGCCTGGAGCAGCGCGAGCGAGCCGGGCGTCAGCAGCGCGCCGCCGACGCCCTGCAACGCGCGGGCGGCGATCAGCAGCCCGACGGTGGGCGCGATCGCGCACAGCCCGGAGGCGGCGGCGAACCAGCAGACGCCGATCACGAAGACCCGGCGCCGCCCGTAGCGGTCGCCGAGCGAGCCACCGAGCAGGATCAGCCCGGCCAGCGTGAGCAGGTAGGCGTTCACCGTCCACTGCAACGCGGACAGCGAGGCGCCGAGATCCCGCCCGATGCTCGGCAGCGCCACGTTCACCACCGTGCCGTCGAGCATCGCCATGCCAGAACCGAGCGCGGCGGCCAGCACCACCCAGCGTCCCTGGCGGCTCTTCAACCGCAGTTGACTCTCCATAACCCCTGATCCTGCGCGACCGGCACGGCGCGCCGCTACCCCGCCGCGCCGGAGTGGCCGAACCCGGGTGGCGGCGGTCAGCGGCCCGGGTGAGGGTGGCAGCAGCCGCTCAGTCCCACGTCGAGTCAGGTGATCCGCCATGACGCTGCCCTCCGCCCGCGGAGCCGGCGATCGCTCCAGCCACTGCTTCGAGCCGACCCGCGCGCCGGCCCGGCGCGAGCTGTCCGTGGCCGCGGCAGGGGAGTGAGCGCGATGGTGGACAGGAGGCGGATCGTGGTCGGCGTGGACGGCTCGCCGGCGGCCGCGGCGGCGCTGCGCTGGGCGATCGAGCAGGCCCGGGTGACCGGCGCGGACGTGGTGGAGGCCGTGATCGCCTGGGAGTTGCCCGGCTACTACGCGCTGGCCGGTGGTGCGACGCCGCCGGAAGGGATCGACCCGGAGCACCTGGCGGCCCAGGTGCTCAGCGAGGCGGTCGAGCGGGTGACCGGGGGCAGGGCAGCCGTGCCGGTCCTGCAGGTGGTGCTGCCCGGTCTGCCGTCGGCCGCGCTGCTCGCCCAGGCCCGGGCCGCTGAGCTGGTGGTGGTGGGGAGCCGGGGGCTGGGTGGCTTCGCCGGTGTGCTGCTCGGCTCGGTCAGCCGGCATGTGCTCGAGCACGCCCCGTGCCCGGCCGTGGTGGTCCGGCCCGCCCGGAGCGATCGGGGCACCGGCGAACACCCCGTCAGCGGCGGATGACCGACCGCCCGCAGCCGCACGTCGACCCGCTGGAGGCGATGGCCGCCACCGGCGTCGGCTGTTTCGAGTGGGATCCGGCCACCGGCCGCTTCACCCTGGACGCCCCCGGCCTGGCCGTCTTCGACCTGCGGCCGGACGAGTACGACGGGATGGCGGCCGGGCTCTCCCGGCGGCTCCCGGTGGAGGAGGTGATCCGGCTCTTCAAGCTGGTGGAGGACATCCGGGCCGGTCGCAGCGACTCGTACAGCAGCTACTTCCGGATCCGCCGCCGGGACGGCTCGATGCGCTGGACCCACACCCAGGGCCAGGTGATCCGCGATCCGGAGCACGCGGGCACCCGGGTGGTCGGTGTGGTGCGCGACGCGACCCAGGAGCTCTCCTACTCGGCGCTGCGGCTGATGGCCGAGGACGACCGCCAGCGCCAGGAGACCGAGCTGGGCGAGGTGGCCCGGGCGCTGGGCGAGGCGCTCAGCGTGGACGACGTGGTGGCCGTGCTGACGGGGGATCAGAGCATGCGCCGGCTCGGCGCGCAGGGCGTCACGCTGGGCGTGGTCGACCAGGGAAGGGTCAAGCTGGTCGGCGCGGTCGGGCGGGTGAACGTCCGGGTCCGCGCGATGCACCAGGCCCGGCTGACCGAGCCCCGACCGCTGAACGACGTGGTCCGCTCCGGCGAGCCCGCCTTCTTCACCTCGCGCGAGCTCTTCGCCAGCCGGTACCCGGACCTGGCCGACCAGTTGACCGACAGCCTGGCGACCGCCGCCGCGTTCCTGCCGCTGACCGCCCAGGGCCGTCCGATCGGCGCGCTCGCCCTGGTCTACGAGGGCAAGCGCAGCTTCAGCAGCGAGGACCGCACCTTGTTGACCACCCTGGCCAGTGCCATCGCCCAGTCGCTGCAGCGCGCGATGCTGGTCGACCAGTCCCGGGAGATCGCCGCCGGGCTGCAGAACGCGATGCTGCCGCGCCACCTGCCGACGATCACCGGCGGCGCGCTCACCGTGCGCTACCGCACCGCGCGCGAGGGCGTCTGGATCGGCGGGGACTGGTACGACGCGGTACCGCTGGCCGACGCGGTGGTCGGGGTGGCCATCGGCGACGTGCAGGGCCACGACACCGAGGCCGCCGCGATCATGGGGCAGCTGCGGATCGCGATGACCGCCTACGCCGCCGAGGGGCACAGCAGCGCCGAGGTGCTGGCCCGCGCCTCGGCCTTCCTCGCCGAGCTGCACGCCGACCGCTTCGCCACCTGCCTCTACCTCCAGGTCTCGCTCGCCACCGGCCAGGTCAGGGCGGCCAACGCGGGCCACCTGCCGCCGCTGGTCCGACACGCCGACGGCACAGTGGGCCGGGTCGAGGTGGCCACCGGCCTGCCGCTCGGCCTGCCCGCCGACTGGCTGCCGGACGGCTACCCGCACACCGACTTCCATCTCGCGCCCGGCGACACCTTGCTGCTGTACACCGACGGCCTGGTGGAACGGCCGGGGGAGGACCTGGAGTTGGGTCTGGCCCGGCTGGCGGCGGTGCTGGCGGCCGGCCCCGGGCAGCTGCCCGCACTGGCCGATCACGTGCGCGACCGGCTCGGCGTGCGGCTGGAGGCGGAGGACGACGCGGCGTTGCTGCTGCTGCACCGCGACGGCCGCGAGGCCGGCTGACCCCGTTGGACGGCCCCGCCGGCCGCCCCTGCCGGCCGACCGCCGCCGGGTGGCGGATCCGGCCGCGTAGTGGATCCGTCAAGGAACGGCGCCGCGACGTACGGCAAGCGTCAAGGGCCGGTGTCGGCGCAGGTCATGAGGGGTCCAATGGAGGTCGGAGCCGGTTCCCGGGCGCGTCGAAAGCGGTCGGCGCGGGCGGGCGGCCCGCGGAGAGGAAGCGGTCGCCATGGCCGAGGGAGCACGGGTCATCGTCGGGGTCAGCGGCTCGGTGAGTTCGCTGGCGGCGGTCCACCGCGCGGTGCGCGAGGCCCAGCGACGGGGCGCGGAACTGGTGCCGGTGGCCGCCTGGCTGCCCGCCGACGAGCCGCTGCGCCCGCTCTCCGAGTTGGCGCACGCGGCCCGGCGCCGGCTGGACGTGATGTTCGAGCAGGCGTTCGGCGGCTACCCCGCCGGGCTTCTGCTCAGCCCGCTGGTGGTGCGCGCGGAGGCCGGACCCGCCCTGGTGGCGGCCGCCGACCGGCCCGGTGACCTGCTGGTGGTCGGTGCGGGCCGCCCGGGCCGGGTGTCCCGGCTGCGGCACGGCTCGGTGGCGCGGTACTGCCGGGCCCACGCCCGCTGCGAGGTGCTGGAGGTGCCGGCCGCCGACCTGCTGGCCGACCTGGAGCACGCGGTGCACGGCTGGGCCGGGCCCGCGGTCCGGCAGCCGAGCTGACCCCCCATGAGCGCGCCGGGTGGCTGACGGATCCTCAGCCACCCGGCGCTTTTCACCGGATCGCGCAATCAGTTCGGAATGCGCGGCCCGGCGGAATTCACTCGCCGGCGGTGAAGCCGCTCTCCGAGCCACCCTGGCCCTGGAGGTTCTCGGCGACCATGCCGTGGCCGGCCACCACGGTGTTGTTGTGGCTGTGCATGTCGGCGTGGTAACCGGCGAAGCTGTGCGCGCTGGCGGTGGTGGCGGTGCCGACGACCGTGAGGCCGGCCACGGCAAAGCCGATCAGGGCGGTGCGAATTCGCATGCGTATTCCCCTTATCCGGCGGGCCGAGGATTTCGACCCGTGCTGACGACGAGAATGCACCACCTGATGATGCGACGGTTAACTGCATACGGACTTCTTCACCCTGTTGGCGGCGATGGACCCGCCGACCGGGTTGGTCAGCCCACCGGTCCGTCGCGAAGCCGACCCGGCTTGGCGAGAAGAAGGACGACAGGGGCCATCTAGGTCAGATCCTGTCCCAGTTCTCCGGCATCCTGGACCCCGTGACCACCGACACCCCCGCCCGCCTGCTGAACCTGCTCTCGCTGCTGCAGACCCCGCGCGAGTGGCCCGGCAGTGAACTGGCCGAGCGGTTGAGCGTGACCCCGCGCACCATCCGCCGCGACGTCGAACGGCTGCGGGACCTGGGCTACCCCGTCCAGGCCAGCCGCGGCGCGAGTGGCGGCTACCGGCTGGCGGCGGGCAAGGCGATGCCCCCGCTGCTGCTGGACGACGAGGAGGCGGTGGCCATCGCGGTCGGCCTGCGCACGGCGGCCGGCAGCGCGGTCAGCGGGATCGAGGAGGCCTCGGTGCGGGCGCTGGCCAAGCTCGCCCAGGTGCTGCCGGCCCGGCTGCGGCACCGGGTGAGCACCCTGGGTGCGGCCACGGTGCCGCTGCCGGGGGCGGGCCAGGGCGTCGATCCGGAACTGCTGGCGGTGCTGGCCGGTGCGGTGGCGGGGCCGGAGCGGCTGCGGTTCGCCTATCGGGCCGCGGACGGCGCGGAGAGCCGGCGCCTGGTCGAGCCGCACCGGCTGGTGGCGACCGGGCGGCGCTGGTACCTGGTGGCCTACGACAACGACCGCGAGGACTGGCGGATCTTCCGGGTCGACCGGATGGAAGCGCCGCTGCCGACCGGCGTCCGGGTGCCGCCGCGTGAGCTGCCGGCGCCGGACGCGGCCGCGTACGTGGCGACGAAGCTGCGGCTGCGCGGGGAGGTCCACCGCGCGGTGGTGCTGCTCCGGCTGCCGCTGGCGCAGGCGGTCCGGAGCCTCGGCGGGGCACCGGTGGAGCTGACGGAGGTGGACGAGGAGAGCTGCCGGATGCGGACGACCGCCGACAGCCTGGAGTGGATCGGCTTCCGGCTGCTGGCACTGGGGTGCGAGTTCCGGGTCGAGGAACCGGCCGAACTCGTGGACCACCTGCGACGGCTGGGCGAGCGGATCAGCCGGGCCACCGAGACCGGGGCCGGGCGGGAGTGACCACCTTGGAGCGACCGCGCCGAATCGCCCGTCCGGCCCGGGCGCGCTGCCCTGGCGGGGCGTGACGCGGGCGCTAAAGTCGCCGGGCATGTCATGTCTCTGAAGGAGCGTCAGGTGAAGATCGACCGCGTGGTCACCGGCGGCCCGTGCTGGGTCGAACTGGGGACGGCGGACCCGGCCGCCGGCCAGGTGTTCTACGGCGAACTCTTCGGCTGGCGCGCCGAGACCGACCCGCGGCCCGAGGCCGGCGGCTACACCATGCTGCTGCGCGAGGACGCCCCGGTGGCCGCGCTGACGCCGCTCTACGCGCCCGGCCAGTCGAGCGCCTGGGCCGTCTCGTTCGCCGTCACCGACGCGGACGCCACCACCACGGCCGTCACCGAGGCGGGCGGGCGGGTGGTGCTCGGGCCGCTGGACGTTTTCGACGCCGGCCGGTTCGCGGTGGTCGCCGACCCGGCCGGGGCGGTCTTCGCGCTCTGGCAGCCGCGCGCGTTCGGCGGCGCCGCCGTCTTCAACCAGCCCGGTTCCCTCGGCTGGGTCGAGCTGCTGACCCGGGACGTGCCCAGGGCCACCCGCTTCTACCCCGAGGTCCTCGACTGGAGCGTGACGGCAGGCGAGTGGTACACCCAATGGGGGATCGACGGCGCCGACTTCGGCGGCATGATGCGGATGGACGAGCACTTCCCGGCCTCGGTGCCGGCGCACTGGCGGCCGTACTTCGCGGTGACCAGCGTGGACGACACGGTGCGGGAGGCCGGCCGGCTCGGTGCCGAGACGCTGATGGCGCCGATGGACCTGGCCGGTGGCCGCCGGATCGCGGTCCTGCGCGATCCGCAGGGCGCGAGCTTCGGCGTCTACCCGGCCGGTACCGAGGGGTGACGAGGTCGCTCGCCGACCTTGCTGCAAACGCCACTATCTGAGTTATCGTCGGATTGTCAGTGCGGCACGGAAGGGGAGGGATGACCGTGCGGCGCAACCCTGGACCCCACCCCGACCCACCTCCGCGCGGGCCTCGGCGCCGGCCGCTGCGCGCGCTCGGCCGCCAGCTGAGCCAGGCGTTCGGCGGCGATCTCGGCCCGCTCGGGCGGCCGCTGGACCGGGCCCGCAGCCGGGGCCGGCTGCTGGCGGCGCTCGGCCTGATCCTGGCGCTGCTGCTCGGCTCGCTGCTGTCCGTCCGCGGGGTGGCGAGCGCGCCCCGGCAGGCCGCCGCCCGGGCCGCGCACCTGCACCAGCTCCCCGCCGAGGTGCTCGGCCCGCCCCGTCCTGACGCCACCGCACCCGCCTACCGCTTCGACGGCGGCGACCGGGTGACGGTGCGTTGGAACTACCCGCCCGGGCACACCGGGACCGCCCGGATCGACTTGCCCCGGTCGGCTCTGGCGGGCGACACGCTCCCGGTCTGGGTGACCGACGACGGCCGCCTCGGCGGCTCGCCCCCGAGCGCGGTGGGTCTGGCCGTGCTGGCGGCCGGGATCGGCACCGGGGTCTGGCTGCTGCTGAGCGCGACCGTCCTCACCGGCCACGTGCTGCGCCGCCGCGCGTTGGAGCGCCGCGCGCTGCGTGACTGGGCCGCCGGGTGGGCGAGCGTCGAGCCGCACTGGTCGGGCCGGTTGCACGGGCGGCCGGGCAACACCGCGCCCTGAGGTGGCCGTGCGCTCGGCGACCTGGCCGAACGCTCAGCCCAGTGGCGGCAGTTCGGTGCGGGCGTGGCGGCCCAGCCGGTCCAGCGCGTCGACCATACCGGCCGCCTCGGCCTCGGAGAGGGCGCCGCGCAGCAGGCGGCGCGCCTCACGGGTGTGCGCGGCGGCGGCCGTGAGCAGGGTCTGCTCGCCGTGGTCGGTCATGGCGACCAGCTGCACCCGCCGGTCGGTGGGTGACGGGGTACGGGTGACCAGGCCGGCCTCGATCATCCGGTCGATCAGCCGGGTCGCGCCGCCGCTGGTGAGCACCAGGCCGCCGGAGAGCCGGCTCATCGGGGTCCCGTCCGGCTCGGCGGCCAGGATCAGCAGCACCTCGAACATCGAGTGGCTGATCCCCGCCTCGTGCTGGATCGCGCCGCCCAGCAGCCGCTCGATCAGCGCGGAGGTGTTGAGCAGCACGCCGATCGCCTGGATCCCGGGGTCGGCGGCCACCTGCGCGGCGCGGTGAAGTGGTTGATCGGGATCCGGCACGGTGGGGTCTCCATTCAGGGGCGGACGGACGGACGGACGCCGACGCCGCCGGTCCAGTCGGGACCGGCGGCCGACGCGCCGTCAGTAGCCGCAGGCGAACCGCTCGCCCAGGTGCTGGGGCTGCTCGATCTCGTCGATCACGGCCACCGCGTAGTCCTCGACCGAGATCCTGCTGGTGCCGTCCGCGGCGGCGACCAGCTGCTCCTGCGCGGTGCGGTAGTCACCGGTGCGCTCGCCGGGCTCGATCGTCGCCGCCGGGCTGAGGCTGGTCCAGCTGACGTCGCTGACGGTGCGGTAGTAGTCGAGCGCGTCGCCGTGCGCGTGCATGATCTGCAGCAGCCACTCGGGCAGGCCCGGCGCGTCCCAGACCAGGCTGCCGTCCGGGGTGCGCAGCGAGCCGGCGCCACCGACCGAGATCAGCCGTGGCGCCTGGTCGCCGAGCGCGCGCAGGCCCTCGACCAGGGAGCGGGCGGCGGGCTCGATGGTGGCCAGGTGGCCCGGGCCGTCCCCGCCGCCGACCGCGCTGACCAGCACGTCCTGTCCGGCGGCCGCCGAGCGGACCGAGGCGGGGTCGAGCACGTCGCCCTTGGTCACGGTGAGCGACGGGTGGCTCTCGGTGATCTTGGCGGGGTCGCGGACCACGGCGGTGACCTGGTGGCCGCGGTGCAGCGCCTCGCGCACGATGGCGCTGCCGATGGTGCCGTTGGCGCCGAAGACTGCGATCTGGGACATCAGGGTTCTCCTCGGAGATACGGGTCCGGCGGCTGCCCGGACTGTCATCTGACTCAACAGTATCTGACTCAGCAGATATTTCCGGAGCCTCGGGATTCCTTCCGGAAGCTCAGGCTTCTTTCGGCAGCAGCGCCCGCACCGCCTCGACGGTGTCCGCCTCGGCGGCCGACTTGTCGCTCCGGTAGCGCAGGACTCGGGCGAAGCGCAGGGTGACCCCGTCCGGGTAGCGCGGGGAGCGCTGCACCCCGTCGAAGGCGATCTCCACCACCAGGTCGGGCCGCACCCGCACGCCCCAGGCGGGCCGCTCCACCGCGAGCCGCTCCAACTGCTCGGTCTGCCAGGCGAGCAGCACGTCGGTCAGGCCCTTGAAGGTCTTGCCGAGCATCGCGAACGAGCCGTCCGGCCGTCGCGCGCCCAGGTGCAGGTTCGACAGCCGCCCGGCCCGGCGCCCGTGGCCCCACTCGGCGGCCAGTACCACCAGGTCAAGGGTGTGCACCGGCTTCACCTTCAGCCAGGCGCTGCCACGGCGCCCGGCCGTGTAGGGGGCGTCGAGCGCCTTGACCACCACGCCCTCCTGGCCGCGGGCCAGCGCGGCCTCGGTGAACGCGGTGGCCGCCTGCCGCGCGGCCGGGTCGGCGGGGTCGGCCACCACCAGCCGGCGCACCCGAAGCGGCGCCGGCACCAACCGGTCCAGCTCGGCATCCCGGTCCTCGGTGGGCAGTTCCAGCAGCTCCCGGCCGTCCAGCGTGAGCAGGTCGAAGAAGGCGGGGGAGAGCGGCAGCGACTCGGTGGCGCCGGGGACGTCCAGCCGCGAGCCGACCCGCCCTGCGATCTCCTGGAACGGGCGCGGCCGACCGGTGGTCGGGTCCACCGCGATCACCTCACCGTCCAGCACCGCCCGCTCGGCGGGCAGCGCCAGCGCGGCGGCCACCACCTCGGGCAGCCGGTCGGTGATCTCCTCCAGGGTCCGGGTGAAGATCCGCACCGTGCCGCCGTCCCGGTGCACCTGGATCCGGATCCCGTCCAGCTTCTCCTCCACCGCGCACGGGCCGAGCTGGTCCAGCGCCTCCTCGACGCTCTTGGCGGTGTGCGCGAGCATCGGCAGCACCGGGCGGCCGACGGTCAGCCGGAACCGCGCCAGCGCGTCCGGGCCCTCGGCCAGCAGTGCCCTCGCCACCGCGCCCAGCGTGCCGCCGAGCATCACCGCCCGGCGCACCTGCTCGGCGGGCGCCTCGCTCGCGGCTGCCAGCGCGTCCACCGCGAGCGCGTCCAGGGCGCCTTGGCGCACCTCGCCGCCGATCAGCCGGATCAGGAACTCCTGCTCGGGTTCGGTGGCCGCGCCCAGCAGCGTGACCAGTAGCCGGCGCCGCTCGGCCTGCGCACCGGTGCCGCGCACGGCGGCCAGCCCGGTCAGTGCCGCGTCGACCTGATGGACCGTCAGGCTTGCCGTCGGGGCGGCCGGGACGGGCTCGGCGAGCACGCTCCAGCCCACCCCGAGCCGGCCCTGCGGCAGCCGTCCGGCGAGGTAGGTGATCACCATCGGCGCCTCGGCCGGCTCGGTGGCCCGGAACAGCTCGGCGAGCAGGGCGGTCTTGCGCGAGCGGGCCGAGGTGGCGGCGACCTCGCGCGAGGTCCGGGCGAGGTCGGCCAGCAGCATGGCCTCATGCTCGCTCGGTGCGGGGGCTCGGGCGCCGGTGACACGCCGTGGCAGGGGGGTCCCGGGTCGCGGTGGCCGTACTCGGCCGGCGAGCGCCGCAGCTGTTAATATATGCGTCAGCTAGTATATATATCCAGACAGGGGTGGAATGATGGGCCAGTCGCTGCCACGCGGATTCGTCTCGTACACGGCCAACATGGGCCTGAAGGACAGTGCCGACGACTTCGCCGTCGTCCTCTCCGAGACGCCCGCGGTCTCGGCCGCCGTCTTCACCCGCTCCCGGTTCGCCGGCCCCAGCGTGCTGCTCAGCCGGGGTGACGCGGCCCGCCAGGACGCCCGGGGCATGGTGGTGATCTCCCGCAACGCGAACGTGGCCACCGGGAAGGCCGGCGCCGCGCACGCGGCGGAGGTCCGGCGGCTGGTCGCCCAGGCGGTGGGGGTGGCGCCCGAGCAGCTGGTGATCGGCTCGACCGGGGTGATCGGGCGGCCCTACCCGATGGAGTCGATCCGGGCGGGCATCGCCCGGATCCCCGAGCCGCTGCCGCCGGCCGACTTCCAGGCCGCCGCTGCGGCCATCATGACCACGGACACCCGCGCCAAGTCCGTCCATCTGCGCTGCGGCGACGCCGTGTTGGCCGGGATCGCCAAGGGCGTCGGGATGATCGAGCCGAACATGGCCACCCTGCTCACCTTCTTCTTCACCGACGCCGACCTGCCGGCCGCCGAACTGGACGCGGTCTTCCGGCGGGTGATGGACCGGACCTTCAACGCGCTGAGCATCGACACCGACACCTCCACCAGCGACACCGCCGCGATCTTCGCCAACGGCCAGGCCGGGCCGGTCGATCCCGCCGCCTTCGAGGAGGTCCTGTACCAGGCGGCGCTTGCCCTGGTGCGTGACATCGCCTCGGACGGGGAGGGGGCGAGCAAGCTCCTCGAGGTCCGGGTGACCGGCGCCCGGGACGCGGCCCAGGCGAAGCGGGTCGGCAAGTCGGTGGTCAACTCCCCGCTG
This sequence comes from Kitasatospora sp. GAS204B, assembly GCF_029892155.1. Classification (GTDB taxonomy): domain Bacteria; phylum Actinomycetota; class Actinomycetes; order Streptomycetales; family Streptomycetaceae; genus Kitasatospora. The sequence continues at coordinate 48,452 of NZ_JARZAG010000023.1, forward strand.
GTGAAGACCTCCGTGCACGGTGCCGATCCCAACTGGGGCCGGGTGGCGATGGCGATCGGCAAACTCGACGAGGACGCCGACCTCGACCCGGCGAGAACGACCATCCGTTACGGCGCGTTGGAGATGTTCCCGGACGAGCCGGACGAGGAGCGGCTGGCCGCGGCCGCGGCGTACCTGACCGGGGCGGAGGTCGTCATCGGCGTGGACCTGGGTCTGGGTGACGGTGAATTCGTGGTCTACGGATGTGACTTGACGCCGGAGTACGTCGAACTGAACTCCGGCTACACGACCTGACCGGCCGCTCTCCGGGCCGCTCCCGCTCGCAGGCCCGCGGGGAGCAGACTGGAGGCATGTGCCGAAGCATCAAGACTCTCCGCCCGCCCGTCCAGCTCGAGGTCACCGAGGAGGACATCCACGCCGCCGCCCTGCAGTACGTCCGCAAGGTCTCCGGCTTCCGGGCCCCGGCCGCGCACAACCGTGCGGTGTTCGACCAGGCGGTCGCGGCCATCGCGGCGGCCACCACCACGCTGTTGGCCGGCCTCGAGGTGCGGGGCGCGGCGGGCCGGCAGCCCCAGGAGTAGCGAAACGCCCGTGGTACCGGCCGGGCCGGTACCACGGGCGTGACGCTGTCTCCGGACGTCAGCGGTGCGCGCTGCGGCGGCGGGTGAAGACCACCGCGCCGACGCCGGCGGCGAGCAGCACGGCGCCGCCCACGCCGAAGGTGACCAGCTGGCCACCGTTGGTGCCGGTGAAGGCCAGGTTGGTGGGCGTGGCGGAGACCGGCTTGACCGACGGCGTGCCGACCGGCTCACCGGTGGCAGGAGCCGAGGGCACCGAAGGGCTCGCCACCGTGATGGGGGCGGCCGAGGTGCTCGGCTTGACCGTGCCGCTGACCGGGGCGGACGGCTTGGTGACCGGCGGCTTCGGGGCGGACGGGGTCGAGCCGCCGCTGGGCGTGCCGTTCGCCGGCGGCGGGGTGGTGGGACCGGTCGGGGCGGGGGCCGAGTCCGACGGGCTCGGGGAGGGCGGCGGGGTGGGCGGCGGAGTGCCCTGGCAGGCGGTGCCGCCGTTCCACGCGGTGATCAGGTTGTCGGGGAAGACGCCGTTCGGGTACTTGGGCAGCGGGCCGCTGACCCCGTCGTACTTGGTGGCGCCGTTGTAGAGGTCGATCTGTCCGAAGCAGGGCGGCAGGCTGCTGCTGATGTCCAGCGTCGCCTGCCGGTGGTCCTGGCTCAGTGTGGTGGTCGCCCAGCCGAGGAAGGTCTGGGTGCCCGAGGTGCCCCAGGTGGGGCCCTGGGTGCTGTACGAGGCCAGCGAGACCTGGTACGAACAGCCCTTGCTGACGTCGCCGTCCAGCCGGACCTGGATGGTGCCGTGCGGCGCGGACATCCGGCCGCCGGTCTGCCAGTGGGCGCCGTTGTCGACCGAGTACTCGATCGCCGCGTCACCGCAGCTCTCGTGGGCCTGGGCGGGCCCTGCGGCGACGAGCGGGGCGGCCGCGGCTATGCCGAGGGCCGCCAGTGCCGGAAGAATCCGGCGCAGAGGGTGGTGCACGAAGCTTGCTCCCTGAACGTAGGTGCGCAGAGTGTGGCGCGCACGAACCCGGCCGGTCCTGGGACCCGCCGGAGTCGTTGCGTCTGAGAGCGGGACGATATCCGACGGTCGGCCCCGTCTCGCGACCGGGGCGGGCGGTGCGGTTGACGGCTCGTCGGCGCGGAACTGACCCGGCGTCAGCCGGGCGTTCAGCGGACGTTCAGCAAGCGTTCAGAGATCCGACAGCCTCAGTCGGCCAGCTCCGGATCGACGGCCGGAAAGGGCGTGGCCAGCCGACCGACCAGGCCGAGCAGCCGGGTCTGCGGGGCGGCGTCCGGCGCGGTGGGCACCGGTGCGGCGAAGCGCTCGCTGGCCGCCAGTCGATCGGTGTACGGGGCGACCTCGCGCAGCGCGAACTCCACCAGCTCGGGTGCGAGATGGGTGTCCTGACCGGTGGCCCGGGCCAGGTCCCAGGTGTGCACCGCCAGGTCGACGGTGAGCTGCGCGCAGTAGTCCAGCGCCGGGCGGTCGCCGTAGGAGAGGTGCACGGTCAGCATCAGCGCGTGCGGCACGCCGAACGCGGCGCGGGCGCCGGCCGCGGCCCGGGCCCAGCCGGCGGCCGGGTCGGCGCCCAGCACGTCCCCGGCGAACCGGTCGCCGACCTCCGCCAGGGTGGCGCCGAGCAGCAGCTCGGGCGCCCAGAGCTGCTCCGCGGTGAGGTGGTTGACCAGCTCGCGGACCGGCCACGCGGCACACGGGGTCGGCGCCGGCCACTGGTTGGGCGCCACCCCCTGCACCCGGCGGCCGAAGGAGGCAAGCGCTTCGCGGTACAGGCGCAGCACCTCGCGCTGCCGCTGCTCGGTGCGCTCGCGGCTCATCGGGGCCTCCTGTGACCGGCGTCGGGTGTCACTGCGGGGTGGCCTCGATCCGGGCGGCGCTCTCCCGGGCGCGGGCGCCGGAGCGGGTACGGCCGGCGGTGACCAGGCGGTTCGGGAAACGGCGCAGGTACTCCGCCTCCAGTGCGGCCGAGCGCTCGGTGTGATGCCGCAGGGCGTCGTCGGACCCGTACATGAAGGTCTCGTGCCGGGTCCGGTGGAGCTGTTCCAGCTCGTGCAGCAGGCGCTCGTCCTGCAGGTCGCGGGCCGCGATGCCGTCGGCAACGCCGTCCGTGGTGGCGGTCGGTCGCATGGCGGGTGCCTCCTCGGTGGTCGACCTCGCGGGTCGTGACCCCCCTGTCTACCCCGGTGCCCCCTGCGGAGCGCCGGAAACCGGACCGGGCCGGTGGCGCGGCGCGGTCTCGCGCACCGCGAGCAGCCGGGTGCCGATCTCCTGCAGGTCCTTGCGGCGCAGCGTGGCCCGCAGCCGCGGGAACCACTCGCGTTCCTCCTGGCTCATCTGCTGGGCGGCGGCCGACAGCAGCGCGTCCACCAGGCCGGCGAAGCTCTGGTCGGTGGCGGGCCGGGTGGCCACCTCCTCGCAGAGGCGGTCGATCGCGGTGTGGTCCCGGTAGTCGCGCAGCGCCTCGTGGGCCGGATCCCGCAGCAGTGCGCTGACCAGCGGATACAGCACCTCGTCCACCAGGTAGGCGTGGACCGTGAGGTCGTGCACGATCTGCTGCGCCAGCTCGCCACGCGCCGCGACCTCGCCGGGGTCGAGGGCGCGATAGTCCCTGAAGAGCTGTTGCAGCTCCTTGTGCTCCTGCTTCAGCAGCACGATCGCGTCAGTGGACATCCGCTCTCACCTTCTCGGCCTCGCGTGTCCCCTGAAACGATGGTGCCAAATCGAACGGTCCGCCGGGCGGCCTGGCCGATCGGGTACGGCCGATCGGGGGACGACGGCCGGGCTCGCCCGGCGGACCGCATGGTCACGGCAGCGGGATCCGGCCGCGCAGGATCTCGTGCCACAGCTGGCGCAGCCGGGTCGACGGGCTGCCCGGCCCCAGGGAGGGAGTCCGCCCGGTGGCGAGCACGGCCGCCTCGGCGACCCGCTCGCGGCTGCGCCGCCACTGCTCGAATCTTCGGGCCAGCACGGGATCCTCGGCCATCAGCCTGGCCTCGATCCGTCGGCTCTCCCGAGCCTCCTGCCGTGAGAGGACCATGATCCTCACCTGCTGTCCTTTCGGCCCTTCCACCGTGGGACGCACCGTCGGGCCTCAGCGCTCCGGCGCCCCGCCGTCGGCCAGCAACTGCGCCAGGTCGTAGCCGACCGGCTCCTCCAGCTGGCCGTAGTCACAGCTTTCGGGGGACCGGTCGGGCCGCCACCGCTGGAAGCGGGTGGTGTGCCGGAACCGGGTCCCTTCCATGTGATCGTACGCGACCTCGCACACCAGTTCAGGGCGGAGCGCGACCCACCGCGCGTCCTTGCCGCCGCTCCACCGGCTGGGCGCGCCGGGCATCCGGCTCGCCTCGTGCGCGCTCTCCTCGGTCCAGGCCGCCCACGGGTGCTCGGCCGGGTCGGCCAGCCGCAGCGGGGCCAGCTCCCCGGCCAGCTCCCGCCGGCGGGCGGCGGTGAACGAGGCGCAGACGCCGACATGCTGCAGCCGGCCGGCCGCGTCGTACAGGCCGAGCAGCAGCGAGCCGACGCCCTGGCCGTCCTTGTGCTCGCGGTAGCCGGCCACCACGCAGTCCGCGGTCCGGCCGTGCTTGATCTTGAACATCGCGCGGACGCCCGGACGGTAGGGCTGGTCCAGGGGCTTGGCCACGATTCCGTCCAGGCCCGCGCCCTCGAACCTGGTGAACCAGGTCCGGGCCAGCTCCCGATCGGTGGTGGCGGGCGCCAGGTGGACCCAGGGGCCGGCTCCGGCCAGCGCCCGGACCAGCGCGGCGCGGCGCTCGGCGAGCGGTTCGGCCATCAGCGAGCGGTCGCCCAGCGCGAGCAGGTCGAAGGCGATGAGGCTGGCCGGGTTCTCGACCGCGAGCTTGCGCACCCGGGAGGCCGCCGGGTGGATCCGCTCCTGCAACTCCTCGAAGTGCAGCCGCCCGTCGTGCGCGATGACGATCTCGCCGTCCAGCACGCAGCGCGGCGGCAGTTCGGTGCGGCAGGCGTCGAGCAGCTCGGGGAAGTAACGGGCCAGCGACTTGCCGGTGCGGCTGGCCAGCTCCACCTCGTCGCCGTCGCGGAAGACGATCGCCCGGAATCCGTCCCACTTGGCCTCGTAGTGCAGGCCGGCCGGGATCTCGTCCACCGCCTTGGCCAGCATCGGCTCGACGGGGGGCAGCACGGGAAGGTCCATGGCACTGATGGTGCGTCACCCGCGCGCGGCCCGCAGCGCGTGGATCTAGCGTGGAACACATGGGCGAAGCCGTTGAGCTGCAGGTCGGGGAGCGGACGGTCAGGCTGTCCAACCCCGGCAAGCTGTACTACCCCGGCCCCGGCTACACCAAGCTGGACGTCGCGCACTACTACCAGGCGGTCGCCGAGGCGGCGCTGCGCGGGCTGCGCGACCGGCCGACCACCCTGCAGCGGTTCCCGGACGGGATCGAGGGCGAGTTCTTCTACCAGAAGCGGGCCCCGAAGAACACGCCCGACTGGCTGCCGACCGCCCGGATCGCCTTCCCCAGCGGGCGGTTCGCCGACGAGATCTGCCCGAGCGAACCGGCCGCCGTGCTCTGGGCGGCGAACCTGGGCTGCCTCACCTTCCACCCGTGGCCGGTGCGCCGCGGCGACACCGACCGGCCCGACGAGCTGCGCCTGGACCTCGACCCGCAGCCGGGCACCGACTTCTCCGATGCGGTGCGTGCCGCCCACCAGCTGCGCGAGGTGCTCGCGGAGTACGGGCTGACCGGCTGGCCCAAGACCTCCGGCGGGCGCGGCCTGCACGTCTACGTGCCGATCCGCGCCGACTGGCACTTCGCCGAGGTGCGGCGCTGCGCCATCGCGCTCGGCCGGGAGCTGGAGCGGCGGATGCCGGAGCGGGTCACCACGCACTGGTGGAAGGAGGAGCGGGGCGTGAAGGTCTTCGTGGACTACAACCAGATGGCCCGCGACCGCACCATCGCCTCCGCCTACTCGCTGCGGGCCCGCCCCGAGGCCACCGTCTCCACCCCGCTGCGCTGGCCGGAGCTGGACGCCGCCGCGCCCGGCGACTTCACGCTGCGCACCGTGCCGGCCCGGCTGGCCGAGCTGGGCGATCCGTTCGCCGAGATGGCCGGGCAGGCCTTCGGGATCGAGGCGGTGCTGGAGCTGGCGGACCGGCAGGAGCGCGACGAGGGGCTGGGTGAACTGCCCTACCCGCCGGACCACCCGAAGATGCCGGGGGAGCCGCGCCGGGTGCAGCCGAGCCGGGCCCGCAAGGAGTGACGCCCTAACCCTGCGCCGCCGGGTGCCGCTCCTCGGCCGGCGCCGGCACGGTGCCGCGCGCCGGGCGACGGCGCCGGGAGCGCAGCGCGTGGAGTGCGGCGGCGACGGTCACGGCCAGGGCCGTCCACGGCACCACATCGCCGATCCGGTCGTACCAGGTGCGGGCGCCGGGTGCGGGCAGTGCGAGCCGGACGGTGAGCACGCCGCGCTGTCCGGTGCCGTAGCGGGCCAGCTCGCGGCCCTGGGCGTCGAAGGCCACCGACACGCCGGTCAGGGCGGCCTGCACCACCGGGCGTCCGGTCTCGGCGGCCCGCAGGGCGGCCAGTGAGGCGTGCTGCTCGGGGGCCCAGCTGTGCTGGAAGGTGGAGGTCGCGGACTGGTAGACGAGCAGCTGCGCGCCTTGCAGGACGGCGGTCCTGGACAGGTCGGGGAAGGCCGACTCGAAGCAGATCAGCACCCCGGTCGGCAGCGGTTGCCCGGTGCGGTCGACCGGCTCGAAGAGGTGGAAGCTGTGGCCCGGGGTGCGGTTCTCGGCGGCCGCCTTGCTGATCCCGGTCAGCCAGCCGAGCGCCGAGCGGAACGGGATGTACTCGCCGAACGGGACCAGGCGCATCTTGGCGTACCGGGCCTGGATGCCGCCCTGGTCGATCAGCACCGCGTCCTTGGAGATGTTCCCGTCGGCCTTCCGGGCGTCCTCGTTGACCAGCAGCTCGCTGCCGGTGGTCGCGGCGAGCGCGCGCAGCCGGGTGAGCGCGGCGGTGTCCCTGGCCAGGTCGGTGGTGACACTGCTCTCGCCCCAGACCACCAGGTCCGGACGGTCCGTCAGGGCGGTGGTGAGCGCGGCCGAGGCGTCCAGCCGGGAGGCCCCGTCGGGGGTGAGGCCCGGCTGCACCAGGGCCAGGGTGGCGGAGCGCACCGGACGCGGGGCGGCGGTGAGCGCGAAGGCGGCGGGGCCGGCGAGCAGCAGGGCGACGGCGGTCAGCGCGCCGAGTGCCCGGACGGCGCCGCGCGCGGCGAGCAGCGCGATCAGCACGGCGGTGTTGACCGCGACCAGTACGGCGCTGAGCAGCCAGACGCCGCCGATCGAGGCCAGCGCCAGCACCGCGGGGTGCTGCCACTGGGTGGCGCCGAGCAGCGCCCACGGGCCGCCGAGGGCTTGCCAGGAGCGGGCGAACTCGGCGACCACCCAGACCGACGGCAGCACGACCAGCGCCGCCAGCGCCCGACGCGCCGTCAGCGGGGGCCGCAGCAGCGCCCAGGCCGCCAGGCCGAGGCCGGTCTGCAGCGCGCCGAAGACGATCGCGATCAGCGGCAGCGCCGGACCCACCGAGGGCAGCAGCCAGTACATCGCGGCCAGCACGTACCCGGTGCCGAACCACCAGCCGCGCACGGCGGCTTCACGCGCCCGCGGGGCGGCGCGGAACAGCAGCAGCGCCGGGATCAGGCCGACCCAGGCCAGCGGCGCCAGGTTGAGCGCGGGGAAGGCGAGCACCGGCAGCATGCCGGCCACCAGCGAGCCGTAGCGGGCGGGAACGGTGAGCGCGGCGCGTAGCGACATGGGCCGATTGTCCGCTTCCGCACTGGTCAGCACCATGACACCGGCCCCTTCGGTCGCGCGTGTCGCAGCGTCGGCGGGGTGTGCCGAGCCACCCGGACGGACGTGGTTGCTGACGCCGGGTCAGCTACCGTGCCCGATAGCCTGCACCGTACCGCCCTGGAGCTGTCCCGGAGTGGCCCTGGAGAGGAAAACGATGTCGGACGACACTCACACGATGCTCTTCGTCACCTTCGACGATCCGGCCGCCGCGCACGCCGCCTTCACGGAGGCGAAGGAACTGCCGGGGGCGCGGCAGGCGGCGGTGCTGCGGCGCTCGGCCCAGGGGGTGCTGGACACGCCCGAGAGCTGGGTGCGCGGCGCCGGGGCGCCGACCGTGGCCAGCGGGATCGTCGGCGGCCTGCTCGGGCTGTTCGGCGGCCCGATCGGTGTGCTGCTCGGCTGGACGGCCGGCACGGTGGTGGGCGGGGCCGCCGAGTGGCGACACTTCGAGGAGGGGGCCGAGGGCCTGCTGGTGTACAGCAAGGACCTGGCCGAGGGGTGCGCGATGCTGATCGTGGAACTGCACGAGCGCCATCACGAGCCGGCCGACGAGCTGGCCGCCCGGCACGGCGGCAGCCTGTTGCGCCGCCCCGCCGAGGAGGTGGCCGCCGAGGTCAGGGCCGCCGAGCGGGCGGCCGACGAGGCCACCCGCGCGCAGCGGGGTGAGCGCGGCGAGGAGTGAGCGGCGCCGGTCGATCCGGGCTGCCGCGCGGTGTCCGCCTGCTGGCGGTCCCGGCGGTCCTGGTGGTCTGCGCCGGGCCCGCGCTCGGTGGCTGCTCGGGCGGGACGGGACACGGGTCGCCCGACGCCGGCAGCACGGGCTCCTGGAGCGTGCGCGGCGAGAACGCGCTGCCCGGCACGGCGGACTGGGCCATCACCCGGCCGGGAGCCCCCGACGAGATCCAGGGCTATGCCGACCACGTGGGCGTCCGCCCCGGGACGGCGGTGCGGCTGCTGGTCTCCACGCGGGCGAGCTCGTTCACCGTGCGCGCGTACCGCTTCGGCTGGTACGGCGGCGCGCGGGCGCGGCTGGTGTGGACCTCGGCGCCGGCGGTGGGCGAGCGCCAGGCGGCCGCCGTGGTGGACGGGCGCGGCACCGCCGTCGCGCCCTGGCGGCCGAGCCTGACCGTGCCCACCGACGGCTGGCCGCCGGGGTCCTACCTGCTGCGCCTGGACGCGGCCTCCGACGGGCAGCGCTGGGTGCCGCTGACCGTCGAGTCCCCCGCGACGGCCGGCCGGGTGGTGCTGCTCCAGCCGGTGACCTCCTACCAGGCCTACAACACCTGGGGCGGCGCCAACCTCTACACCGGCCCGGACGGCACCGCGGCGACCAGGGCCCGAGCGGTCGCCTACGACCGGCCGTACCAGGACGAGGACGGCGCGGCGGACTTCTTCACGCTGGAGCAGCCGCTGGTGGTGTACGCGGAGCAGCTCGGGCTGCCGCTGGCCTACCGCACCGGACTCGACCTGGAGCAGGACCCGGGCGCGCTGGCCGGCGCCGCCGCGGTGGTGAGCGAGGGACATGACGAGTACTGGTCGCCCGCCATGCGCGCCACCCTCACCGCGGCCCGCGATCACGGGGCCAACCTGGCCTTCCTCGGCGCCAACGCGATCTATCGCCGGATCCGCTTCGAGTCCTCCGCGCTGGGCGCCGACCGGGTCGAGGTCAACTACAAGGTGCCGCAGGAGGATCCGCTCTACGGCAAGGACGACGCCCAGGTCACCGGGAACTGGCCGGATCCGCCGGACGCCGACCCGCAGAACGCGCTGACCGGGCAGGGCTACGCCTGCTACTCGAGCACCAACGGGCCGCTGGTGGTGGCGGATCCGGGGCACTGGATCTGGGCCGGCAGCGGGGTGCTCGCCGGGCAGCGGCTGGCCGGGCTGGTGGGCCCCGAGTCGGACCACGTCGACCCGGTGAACCCGGCGCCCGCGCCGCTGACGGTACTGGCGCACTCGCCGGTGGCCTGCGCCTTCGGGCCGGCGACCACGGCCGACGCCACCTACTACACCGCGCCGAGCCGGGCTGGGGTCTTCGACGCGGGGACGGAGAACTGGGTCTGCGCGCTGCGCGATGACAGCTGCCCCGGGGTGCCGGACCAGGTGCGGCAGGTGGTCCGTACGGCCACCGCCACGCTGCTGGCGAAGTTCGCCCAAGGAGCTGCTGGTTGACGGTACGTCAGATCGGCCGCCCGCCTATCACGCTGACCGCGTCGGCCCCCGCGCGGCAGCCGGCGGCGGTGGCCGCGGCGAGGTCGGCGCCGCGCAGTCGGGCGGCCAGGAAGGCGCCGGTGAAGGCGTCGCCCGCACCCGTGCTGTCCACTGCCGAGGTCGGCACGCCGGGGACGTGGGCCAGCACCGCGCCGGCCTCGGCGGCGAGCGCCCCGGCCGGGCCCAGGGTCACGACGACCTGCCCGAAGGCGGCGCTGAGCCGCTCGGCGGCCTCGGCCGGGTCGGTGGCGCCGCTCAGCAGGCGGGCCTCGGCCAGGTTGGGCAGCAGCAGGTCGGCGCCCTCGATCGCGGCCAGGAAGGCGTCGACGCCGAGCTGTTCGATGAAGCCGGTGGAGGACGGATCGACGCTCACCGGCACCTGCGCGGCCCGGGCGGCGGCGATCGCGAGCCCGGCCAGCGCCCGGCCCGGCGCGCAGAAGAGCAGATAGCCGGAGAGGTGCAGCCGGCCCGCGCCCACGAGCAGCGCCGGGTCCCAGTCCGCGGGGCCCAGGTGGTGGGCGGCGCCGCTGTCGGTCACGAAGCTGCGCTCGGCCGCCGCGTCCACCAGCGCGATCACCGTCGCGGTGGCGGCCTGTCGATCGACCGTCAGGGCGGGTCGCACGCCGGCGGCGAGCAGCTCGGCCCGGTGCCAGTCGGCGAAGTCGGCCCCGACCCTGGCGAGCAGCCGCGTCTCGGCTCCCGAACGGGCGGCCCAGGCAGCGGTGTTGGCGGCCGAGCCGCCGGGGCGCAGGGTGATCCGCGCGGCGGTGTCGGTGTGCGGGGCGAGCGGGGCGCCGAGCAGGGCCACGATGTCGGTGGCGATGTCGCCGATCACCAGCAGCGCGCCGGGCGCGCCGGTCACTGCTGCGTCCCCGCCCAGTGCGCGGCGATCTCGGCGGCGAGGCGGACGTTGCCGCGCACCGCGGCCAGGTTGGCCTCCAGCGAGGCGCCCTTGGTGTGCTCGGCCAGGTGGGCCAGCAGGAACGGCGTCGCCGCCTGTCCGGTGGCGCCCGCCAGTTCGGCCGCCGCCAGCCCCTCGGCGAGCACCCGGTCGTGCAGCAGTGGATCCAGCTGCTCCTCGGCGGGTACCGGATTGGCCACCACCAGGGCGGCCTCCAGGGCGCCGAGTTGATCCTGACGGAGCATCAACTGCGCGACCTCGCCTGCCTGCTGGACCGTCCAGTCGACCGGGCGGCCGGAACTGCTCAGGTAGAAGCCGGGGAACTCGGCGGTGCGGTAGCCGAGTACGGTGATGCCCAGGGTCTCCAGCCGCTCCAGGGTGGCGGGTACGTCCAGGATCGACTTCACCCCGGCGCAGACCACGGTGATCCGGGTCCGGGAGAGCAGGGTGAGGTCGGCCGACTCGTCCAGGGTGCTGGCCCAGCCGCGGTGCACGCCGCCGAGGCCGCCGGTGGCGAAGACCCGGATCCCGGCCCGGGCGGCCAGGAAGGCCGTGCCGGAGACGGTGGTCGCCCCGCTCGCGCCGGTCGCCAGCGCCGGGGCCAGGTCGCGGAAACCGAGCTTGCGCAGCGCCGGGTCCTCGGCGACCCGGGCCAGCTGCGCCTCGTCGAGGCCGACCCGGGCCGTGCCGTCCAGCACCGCGACGGTCGCCGGGACGGCGCCGCCGGCCCGGACCAGCTCCTCCAACTCCCGTGCCACGGCCAGGTTGCGCGGTCGGGGCAGGCCGTGGGCGATGATCGTGGACTCCAGGGCGACCACGGGACGGCGGTGGGCGATGGCGTCGCGCACCTCGTCGGACAGGCGCAGGGCAAGCGTCGGCTCGGTCATCCCGTAATCCTGGCTCGCGCGGGGGCCTTCAAACCTGGTGGCGGTGAACGCGCGGCGGTGGGCAGACGGCGGCCCCGGCGGGCCCCGGCTCGGCTCGTGGGTGTCAGTCGTCGCTGAAACACTCCGAGCCCGAGCGGGCCCGGCCGGGGGCCTGGCCAGAGCCTGGATCAGGGTCACTCGGACGGCCGGCGTGACGTCCGCGTCGGCGGTGTGGCTCTCTCCGGTATTCCGGTGTACAGCCAGTGTGCGCCTAATTTCCCGCTGGTCAAGAGCCTGCCGTGGGCAATCGGTCCGCTCGCTGGGCGTGCGCCTGGGGGGAGGAGCAGCCTGGTGGTATGAACGCGAACGAGAGCCATGAACCGCTGATCGAGATCGCCGCGATGAGCAGCGACAGCCGGTACCGCCTGGTGCGCTTCAAGGGGCACCTGTGGGAGCCGGTCGATCAGCAGGAGTTCCGTGCGGAGGCGACCCGCCTCTTCCCGCAGATCGACCTGGCGGACCCCGAACAGGTCGAGTGGCAGGACCACCCCTGGGAGTGGCCGACCTGGCACCCCGGTGAGGCCTGAGGCACTCAGACCGACCGGCCTCGGTCCGGGTCGGCCAGCCGGGTGGCGAGGATGGCGACGTCGTCCTCGCCGTGCCCGGCGGTCAGGCCGGTCAGGGCGGTGTCGATCAGGTGCTCCAGCGGGGCGTCCGGATCGAAGCGCAGCGCCGTCAGCGCGTCGAGGGACTGCTCGATATCGCGATCGCGGCGCTCGATCAGCCCGTCGGTGTAGAGCAGCAGGGTCGAGCCCGGGTCGAACGGCAGGGTGATCGCCGTGTGGCCGCCGGTGCCGGCGCCCAGCGGTGGGCCGACCGGCAGGCGCAGCAGCCGGCCGTGCTGGTGCGGCCGGTCGAGCTGGAGCGGTGGCAGGTGCCCGGCGGTCGCGAAGGTGCAGCTGCGCGAGGCCGGGTCGAGCAGGGCCAGCGCGCAGGTCGCCACCCGCTCCTGCTCCAGCGCCTCGACGATCCGCTCGGCCTCCCGCAGGATCCCGGCCGGTGACCGCCGCTGCAGCGCCAACGCCCGCACCAGCGAGCGGTACTCGCTCATGGTGGCGGCCGCGTCCAGCCCGTGCCCCATGACGTCGCCCACCACCAGCAGGGTCCGCCCGCCGGGCAGCGCCACCGTGTCGTACCAGTCGCCGCCCACCTCGGCGCTGGTACCGGCCGGCAGGTAGCGGCCCGCGCACTCGACGTCCGGGTGCGGGGTCATCGGCTCGGCCAGCAGGGCCCGTTGCAGCGCCAGCGCGGACTCGTGCTCGTGCGAGTAGCGCTGCGCGTTGCTGATGCCCGAGCCGGCCCGACTGGCCAGTTCGACCATCAGCGCGACCTCGTCCGGGCTGAACGCGGGCGACTGCCCGCCCCGGGCCAGGATCACCACGCCGATCACCGTGCCACCCGCGGTCAGCGGCACGAAAGCACCCGAGTGCAGGCCCAGGCGCCGGTAGCGGATGACCCGTTCGGCGTTGGTCGCGCTGGCCCGCAGCTCCTCGTCGGTCGCGAAGTTGAGCACCACCGGCACCTGCTCGGCCACGCAGCGGGCGGCCGCCGAGCCGGGCTGCGGGTGGATCAGCGCGCCGGTGCCGCCGACCGCAGCGCTGGTGGCGACCAGCTCGGCGGAGGTGCTCAGCGCGACCCGACGCATCGTCAGACCGCCGCCGGGGTGGTCGTTTCCGTGCCGGTCCGGCTCCACGATGTCGACCAGGGCGGCGTCGGCCAGGCGCGGCACCAGCAGCCGGGTCAGCTCCTTGGAGGCCTGCGCCACGTCCAGCGTGGTGCCGATCCGGGTGGCCGCCTCGTCCAGCAGCGCGAGCCGGGTGCGGGCCCGGTCCAGGGCCTGGCGGATCCGGCGGTCCTCGGTGATCTCCAGCACCATCGCCAGCGCACCCACCGGTTCGCCGGTCGGTGACTCCAGGCGGTGGTAGGCGTTGTGCCACCAGCGCGGCTCGGTCGGCGGACCGGAGGCCGTGGTGCCCTCGACGGTGTGCACCCGCGCCTTGCCGTCGGCCAGCACGGCGACCAGCTCGGCCTCGGCGGCGCTCACGTCGATCCCCGGCACCACCTCGCCGATCGCCCGGCCGAGGTGGCCGGCCACCGGGATCCCGTTGATCTCGGCGAGGGCCTGGTTGACGTACCGGTAGCGCAGGTCCAGGTCGAGGACGGCGATGCCCACCGTGGCGCGGTCGAGGATCTGGCGCACCAGGTGGTAGTCGGCGAGCAGCGCGTCGAGCGCGGGTTGCTCGCCGAGCGCGGCGTCCAGCGCGGCCAGCAGCTCGCGGGCCTGGGTGTCGTCCAGGAAGGAGAACGCGCCAACGGGGTCGGCCATGAAAGCCTCCTGCCTGGCCGGGGGCAGCCCTCGATCTGATCATCGCATCGATGCCGAGCTGCCGCCGGGTGCCACGAGGACCGTGGCACCCGGCGGCCTGCGACTCAGCGGGGGCTCAGCGGGACAGACCGCCCGCGCCGGCCAGCAGCAGCGAGAAGCCGCTGCCGGTGGACTCCTGCGGCGTGCTGACGTGCACCACGCCGGCCGCCGCGTCGTACCACCAGCTGCCGCCGGGCCCCGCCGGCGCGCTCGCCGAGGTGGCGCGGGGCAGTGGGCGGCCGCCGATCAGCACCGCTCCGGGCTCGGCGCCCACGTGCACGGTGAAGTCGTACGCGCGGGCCGCCGGCTTGCCGGTGTAGTCGCCGACGCTCGGGCCGACCGTCACCTCGGTCAGGCCGTGGCCCTGGCCGAGCGCCCGGACGCTGACCTGCTGGGTGGCGTGGGCGCCCTGCTGGTAGGCGCGAGTGGTGCCGTCGTCCTCGTAGAGGGTGAAGTCCGACTGGCCCTGGGCGTAGATGTCGTAGTCCAGGCGGGTGGTGTCCCGGGTCTGCCAGGAGAGCGTGCCCTGCGGCCACATCGGCACGACGGCGCCGGCCTTGACGAAGAGCGGCAGGGTGTCCAGCGGTGCCTGGTAGCCGTTGACGGTGGTCGGGCCCTGGTAGGTCTTGCCGGTCCAGTAGTCGACCCAGGTGCCCTTGGGCAGGTAGATGCCGTTGCGGGTCTGCGAGCCGTCGTAGACCGGTGCGATCAGGAAGTCGTCGCCGGAGAGGAACTCGTACTTCGCGGCGTCCCCCCAGGTGTTGGGGTCGTTCGGGTAGTCCAGGACCAGCGGGCGGACCGGGCCGACGCCGCTGCTGTGGGCCTGGGCGGCGAGCGTGTAGAGGTAGGGCAGCAGGCGCTCCTTGAGCTGCAGGTAGCGGTTGTTGATCGAGGTGTACGGCTGGCCGAACCGCCAGGGCTGCTTGTCGGTGGCCGCCCAGCCGTCCATGGTCATGATGGTCGGGATGAAGGTCTTCCACTCCAGGTCGCGGGTCTCGACCTGCGGATCGCTGCCGAAGATGCCGCCGACGTCGCCGGTGTCGTAGGCGATGCCGGACATGGTGGCGCCCGCGTAGGTCGGGATCTGCCAGCGCAGGTAGTCGGTGGTGCCGGTCTGGTCGCCGCTCCACACCACGCCGCAGCGCTGCACGCCGGCCCAGGAGACCGGCAGCCAGACGAAGCCGCGCGCGTCGCTGTTCTGTTCGATGCCGTCCTTGGCCTGCTGGCAGCCGTCCAGCGCGAACTGGTAGCCGGGGCCGACCCAGCCGACGTCCAGCTTGCGCACCCGCACGCCCGCCTTGACCTCCTCACCCTGGTTGGGTAGGCCGGTGGAGGTCCACAGGCCGAGTTGCATCTGGTGGGCGCGCAGGCCGTCGCCGGTCTGCTGGAGGTTCTCGTAGCCGCAGCCGTAGCCGTCGTTGACCAGCATCCAGCCGAGCGGGGTCTGGTTCTGGGTGTAGCCGTCGGCGACCTTGAGCGCGTCCAGGGTGTGCCGCTCACCGCGATTGGCGTTGTGCAGGTAGCAGTCCGAGTCGCCCGGCTCCAGGCCGTAGACCGGGGGCATGAAGGGCTTGCCGACCAGGTCGGTGTACTGCCCGATGATCTTCTTCAGGTCGGGGCCGTAGAAGTAGTAGCCGTCGAACCGGCGCTCCTGGGCCGAGGTGGTGACCGGGTCGCCGAAGTCGTAGACGCCGGGGGCGAAGGTGTCGCGGAAGACGCCGTAGCCGCTGCTGGAGAGGTAGAACGGCTGGGAGTTGTTGTAACCGCCGTCGTTCCAGTTGTAGTTGTTGGCCACGTTCACCCGCTGACCGCGGTGCGAGAAGCTGCCGTTCTGCTCGCCGCCGCCGTAGAACTGCTCCTGGGGGCCGCGTGCCAGGGTCTGCTGCATGGCGTCCCCGGTCCAGGTCAGGCCGCGGGTCTCCTGCCAGACGACGGTGCGGTTGTCGGACTGGTAGAGCGCGAAGCGCAGCGGGTTCTTGTAGGCGCGCAGCACCACGTCCTTGGAGGCCAACGCCCAGTAGTCGCCGGCGTCCCAGCTGCGGGTGCCGGCGATGGCCGACGGCGGGTCGGGGACCATCTCCTTGCCCGGCGGGTCGGTGAAGGTGCCGTCCGGGGCCAGCTGGAGGCGGAACACGTCGTCGGCGGTGAAGTCGACCCGGGCCTTGGCGGTGCCGGCCTGGATCAGGTAGCCGTTGCCGTCGTGGCTGAGCGCGGTGGCGGCGCCGACCGTGGTGGGCTGCGGGATGTTCGCGGTCCCGGTGTAGCCGGACGCGGCCACCGAGTACGGCACCACCAGCACGTGGTAGAGGCCCGAGGCGTTCGGGATGATGGCCGCGTTGGGCGCGGTGGAGTTGGTGCTCTCGGCGACCTCGTGGCCCGCGCTGTCGTAGATGTAGAGGTCGAACTCGTCGTTCGCGCCTGGCCAGTTGATCGAGACCGGGACGCCGCCGTCGGGGTTGCCCTGCCAGTAGCTCGCCGGGACGTCGACGGTGATGTCGAAGTGGTCGCAGGTTCGGTTCTGCGGATCCTGGGCCTGGGGCGGGCAGTGTGACGGGTCGGGGACCGAGGCGTTGGTGTAGCTCTGGCCCTGCCAACTGAGGGTGCGGCTGCCGGTCAGGGCGAGGGTGCCGCCCGGTGGCGCGGCCGCGTGGGCGGCGACCTGGCCGCCGAGCAAGGCGCAGAGCACGGCGAGTACGGCGGTCAGAACGAAGGTGCGGGGCTGGGAGGTTCGGCGCGTTCGCATGCGGCCGTCCAGGGGTGGGGAGTGGCGGGTGGAGTGGCAGGCTGGGACTCTGTGGCGCGGCCATGACAGGAGAGGGGCTCGCGGTCCTGGGTGGGCCGGTGACCGGGGCCGACAGTAGCAGTGCGTTTCTGCGCGCTCAATGGAGTAGTGCGCACGAATGCGCACGAGCTTTATAGGGCGCACTCATAATCGCGGCGCACACTGGAGGAAACCCGACAAGTCGGGCTGTGGGGCTGACGGTTTCGACAGCGAGGCATCGAGGTCTCGTGGTCGAGGTCGGAGAGGTGGTGTGGGATGTTCTTCCACCGCTATCACCACGGAGGTGGCGTCGGCGGCTGGCACGCCGGGTTCTGGCTCTTCTCGATCGGCGGGTTCCTGCTGCTCGCGCTGCTGGTGGTGCTGATCGTGATGCTGATCCGGTATGCGGGGAGTCGCCACCACGCGTCCGCGCCCGGGGGAGCGATGAGCGGTCCGGTGAGCGGCGGCTGGCACGCCCGGCCGGGCGGCGAGGCCGAGCGCATCCTCGGGGAGCGGTATGCGCGCGGCGAGATCGACGAGGAGGAGTACCAGCGGCGGTTGTGGATGCTGCGTGATCCCGGCGGCGGGCCGGGCGACGGGTCCGGTGGCGGGCCGGGTGGCCCGGGGGGTGCGCCGCCAGCGGGCTGACCTGGTGGTCAGCGCGGCAGGATCTCGATCCGGGACGGGTCGAAGACGCTGCGGCTGGTGGAGGAGGCGGCGATCCGGATGCCGGCGAAGAAGTGCCGGAAGACCGCCGCCTTGCGGGCCGGCGAGAGCCGGGGCCAGCCGAACCTGGCCGCCGGGCCGGTCGGCACACCGTGCAGCGCGGGGTGGTGGACGGCGGGTTGGTGCGGGGTGGGTTGGTGCGCGGCGGGTTGGGGCCTGTCGTCGCCGGGAGGCTCCGGCCGGCTCGGGAGCAGCGCTTCGAGCAGCGCGATCGCCCGCTCGGCGACGTGGGCCTCCAGCGACTCGGCGCCGATGTGCCGGGTGCAGTGCTCCGCCTCCAGGCTGCTGTTCGAGGTGCAGGCGTAGGTCGGGTAGCTGCCCACCATCGAGCCGACCATGTGGCGCTCGCACCGGGTGCAGCGCACCAGCGAGGTCAACGGGTACTCGCGCCGCGGCTTGCGGGTCGCGGCCTGCTCGCGGACCCGGTCGGTGCGCAGCCGCTGCGCCGCCTCCCAGTCGGCGACGCTCACGCACGGGGGCCAGCCGGCGGTCAGGTAGTCGCCGTCCGCCGCCCGCACCACCGTGCCGGCCAGCAGCCGCAGCGCCGCGTACCGCGGGGCCTCGATCAGCCGGCCGACCCCGCTGACGGTCCACCTGTTCCCGTACGCGGTCGGGATCCGGCGCTGGTTCAGGTCGAGCGCGAGGGCGCGTAGTGACTCGCCGCCGAGGAACCGGGCGAACAACTCGCGGACCACCTGCGCCTCGTCCTCGACGAGTCCGGTCATGCCGGGGGTGTAGCCGAACCGGCGCAGCCCGCCGCCATGGCTCCGCCCCGCCTCGGCGGCGGCGCGGTGCGCGTCGCGGGCGCGCTCGGAGGTCCGGCGGGCGGCGCGGCAGGCGCGTTCGGCGGGGCGCAGCAGCGCGTCCCGGACTGCGGGGTCGTCGAGGTCGTGCGGGTGCCCGTGCAGCCGGACCCCGTGGCGGGGCGCGAGGGTGAGCAACTCGGCGAGTGCGCACGGATGTTCCTCCAGGCGCTCGGCCCGGTCCAGGAAGAGGTGGTGGAACTCCTCGGCCCGGATCGCGTCGAGCAGCGCGGCCCACCCGGGCAGCGTGCGGGCGGGCATCGGAGCGGCGGGCGGGCGGGAGTCGGCGAAGACGTGTCGGGCGGCCACGATGAGGCCGAGCGCGGCGGCCCGCTCGCGGGCCAGTGCCTCCTGGAGGTCGAGGTCCAGCCGGGCGTCGGCGTCCTTGCCGACGTCCTTGCTCGTGTCCTTGCCGGGTGAGGGCCAGCAGTAGACCGCGGCACGGCGATCGGGCTCGCCGGTGGGGGAGGCAACGGGCACGGTCGGTCCTCGGGTCTGGGCATGGCGGCATCCGCGAACGGTGTCCGGCCGGACCGGCCGTCGCGGCGCGCGCAGAGGAGCCCGAGGCGGTCAGGCAAGGACGACCTAAGGAAGGCTAGCCTAGCCTAATTCTCGCGGGAAAGGGGAGCCCTGACGAGTGATCTGGTACTCGTCGGATTGACGGTGGGGTGACGGCGAGTGAGGTGTCGGGACGTCAGGTCTGCGGGTGGGCGCGGCGGTGCGCGGCGACGCGCCTGCGGGTCTGGTCGCCGTGGTCAGCGGCGCGGCGCTCGCTCGCGGAGCCCGGGGCACGCGTTGACCCTCCCGTCGGGGGGCGACGGGAGGGTCGGATCGGTGCGGTGGGTGCTCAGACGGGCATCGGGGTCCGGGCGGGGCGCAGGCGCAGGGCGCGGATGCGGATGGTCAGCAGGCGGGAGACGGCCTCGCCCAGGGCCATCAGGACGAAGGCGGCGACCCAGGCCTGCTGGCTGGTGATGTGCTGGTTGCGGCTGAAGCCGGCCACCTGCTGACCGAAGCCGGTGTGTTCGCTGGCCAGCACGAAGGCGATCCGGGCGCCGATACCGCCCACCCAGAGTGCGGCCGCGAGCAGGCCGGCCTTCGCGAAGGCGCCCTCGCGGGTGCTCCACACCCGGGTGGTCAGGCCGGCCAGGGTGCCGAGCAGCACGCCGAGGGCGGCCAGGCCGATCTCCAGGGCGAGGTCGCCGCCGGCGGTGGGGACCGACTTCAGGTAGATCACGGCGGTGGCGCCGATCAGCACGACCGGCAGGACCAGGCTCACGAGGTCGAGCTTGCCGCCGCGCATCTGCCGCAGGACGAGGAGGACCAGGGCGATCTGCACGCAGTACTCGGTGGTGTTCATGGTGGTAAGCCTCGCGCGGAGCGGGCGGGTGCGCCTCGGCCCCCGGGTGGGTCAGGGGTTGGAGCCCGCTCTCCACCCCCGGGTGGAGAGCGGGCTCCAACCCCTGACCCACCCGGGCCGGCACTAGGGCCTGTACGGCGGATCTTTCCGGGCCCGCGACGCCGGGCATCCCGGCTGGACGCACGCCCGAATCGCCCAAGTACGTCCAGTACGAGGACGACTCGGGCGCACGCCCAGCCGGGCGCCCAACGCCGCGGGCTCATCCGAAAAGATCCGCCGTACAGGCCCTAGCGCAGCAGGTGGAAGTCCGGCTGGGGGTGCATCAGGAAGCCGTGGTGCGAGATGTTCCAGGCGTACGCCCCGGCCAGGCCGAACACCACCCGGTCGCCGGCCCGCAGCACCGGCACGGCGGCCCGGTGCGCTAGCACGTCCTTGGGGGTGCAGAGCTGCCCGGCGAGCGTGACCCGGCCGCTCTCGGCCGCCGGGCGCGGCCACGGGTGCGGCCAGTGCTCGACGGGCAGCACCGCGAACGGCTGGTCGTGCCCGCGGGCGGCGGGTGTGCGCAGGTGGTGGGTGCCGCCGCGGAGCACCGCGAACTCCTCGCCGTGGCTGCGCTTGACCTCCAGCACCTCACTCGCGTACCAGCCGCAGTACGCGGTCAGCGCGCGGCCCGGTTCGATCCGCAGCCGCAGTCCGGGGTGGCGTCGCAGCAGCCGGGCCAGCCCCGCGCCGTAGCCGGGCCAGTCGAAGCGGGCGGTGGGGTCGGCGTAGTCCACGGCCATGCCGCCGCCCAGGTTGACCTCCTCGATCGGCACCGGCAGCCCGGCCGCCCACTCCACCAGCTGCTCGGCGACCGCGAGTTGGTCGGCCGCGTGCAGGCCGCTGGCCAGGTGCGCGTGGATGCCGCGCAGTCGCAGCCGTCGGGCGAGGCGGGGATCGGCCAACAGCCGCAGCGCGTGGTCCAGTTGCTCGGGGTCCAGGCCGAACGGGGTGGGCCGGCCGCCCATCGCCAGCGGCACGCCGTCCAGCGCGCCCGCGCGAACCGGCAGGTTGACCCGCAGCAGCAGGTCGACCGGTTCGGTGGCCAGCGCGGCGAGCCGGTGGAGTTCGGCCACGCTCTCCACGTGCCAGCGGTGCACGCCGGCGGCCAGTGCGGCGGCCAGCTCGGCGGGGGCCTTGCCCGGTCCGCCGAAGGCCAGCCGGGCGCCCGGCACGGCGGCTCGCAGATGGGTCAACTCGCCGCCGGAGGACACCTCGTAGCCGTCCACGGTGTCACGCAGTGCGGTCAGCACGGCGGGGTCGGGGTTGGCCTTGGCGGCGTAGTACAGCTCCACCCGCTCGGGCAGTGCGGCCCGGATCGCCGCCGCGTGGGCGCGCAGCGCGGGCAGGTCGTAGAGGTAGGCGGGCAGCGCCTCGGCGGGCCGGGCGGCCACCTCGGCGCGGACGGCGGACGGCAGCTCCATGGTGGTCAACGCAGGCCTCCCGCCGACTCGATGGGCGCCTGCGCGGCCTGGGCGAGCACGTCGGCGGCCAGTGGCGAGGGCAGCCGGACGTACCCGGCCTCGCGGTCCGCCTTGCGCTCCCAGCGGGTCAGCAGGTTCGCCTTGGCCGGCAGTGGCACCCCGGCCAGCAGCGCCCGCAGCCGGGGCGGACAGCCGTGCCGCTCGGCGTAGTCCGTCAGCACGCCGCGCACCCGGTCCCACAACCTCGGTTCCAGCGAGGGATCCTGGTCGGCGATCACCGCCAGCAGCTCCGCGACGTGGTTGACCAGCAGGCAGTACACCACCCGGTCCCAGCCGCGCCGCTCGTCGTAGCTCATCGGGCCGGCGACCTGCGGCGGCAGCTCGGCCAGCAGGGCGGCGTTGCGCTCGGGCAGCAGCTTGGTGCCCTCCAGGTCGCGGAAGAGCACCTGGGCCGGGTAGCCCACCTCGTCCACCGCGATCAGCACGTTCTGCAGGTGCGGTTCCAGGACGACACCGTGGTCGAAGTAGGCGGCCAGCACCGGCGGCAGCAGCAGCCGCAGATAGCGGGTCCACCAGTCCAGCAGCTCCGCCGCGCCCGGCTCCGTCCCGCCGAGCAGCAGGCCGAGTTGGGCCGAGCTGGTCGGGTACTCGTCGGCCACGGCACCCGCCAGCAGCGGCGTCAGGCCCGGGTGCAGCCGGGTGGCGAGGTCCTCGCGGACGATCAGGCCGAAGCCTTCGAAGAGTTCGGTGTCGGGGGTGCCGTCGGGACCGGGCAGTGCGAGGGTGCGGAAGGCCGGTTCGCGCAGCATCGCGGCGTCCGGGAAGCGTTCGGCGAGGTCGTCGAACGTGCCGTCGAGCAGCCGGGTCAGCTCGACCGCGCCGGTCAGCTCATAGGCGGCGTTCTTGCGCAGGCAGTTGGTGATCCGCACGTTCAGGCTGAACTTGAGGAAGGCGCCGGCGCCGTGCAGCGTGCGGACCGAGGCGGTCGCGGCGAACTCGGGCCCGCCGACGCCGAGATCGAGCACGTCGCCGCTGGCCAGCGCGGCCCGCAGCAGCGGGTGTCCGCTCAGCAACTGGTACTGCCAGGGGTGCGCGGGCAGCAGCCGGTAGCCGGCCGGGACCACACCGTGCTGCGCGCTGGGTTGTCCGTCCTGCCGCCCGTCGTGGCGCTGGTCGAGGAGGCCGTCGAGCAGCGCGGTCGCGGCCGGATCGACGCTCTGCTCGGCGAGCAGGTGATCCCGGACGGCGAGGTAGCGCAGCGGGAAGCTCGCGCGGGCCTCAGGCGCGTAGGCCGCCCAGGTCGCGCGGTCGGCGCCGCGGGCCGAGCGGGACTTCGGCGCGGGGTGGAAGCGGTGGCCGAAGAGCAGCGCCTGCTCGGACTCCAGGTACCGGTCGCCGCCCGGCGCCGGGCGGTCGCTCAGGGCCGCCGCCACACCCTGGTGGCTGGAGGCGAGTTGGGCGAGGAACTCGTCGTTGCGCACCCCGGTGCGGAGCGTCAGTTCGGCTTGCACCAGCTCGGCCAGTTCCCGCCAGTCCAGTGCTGACCATCCGTCAGCTTCCTTGCGCTGCACGGGCCCGGTGAAGCGGTGCGCCCCGAGCAGCGAGGTGCGGCGCAGCGCGACCTGCAGCAGCGCACCGCACCGGGGCAGCCGCAAGAGCAGTCGCCCCTCGGTGACCGCGGTCTGGCGCTCGGGGCCGGAGACCTCGCGCAGCAGGCAGTTGACCAGGGTGTGCGCCACCACGTGGTCGGCGGTGGGGAGCGCGGTGCGGACGGGGGAGAGGGTGACGGACATCAGCGGCTCCGAACTGAGTGGTGGAGGAGGGGAAAAGCGGCGGCGACGAGCGCGGCGGCGGTGCCGACCAGCACCGGCGAGCCCACGCCGAAGGCCGAGTTGACCAGCATGGCGACCACGCCCGCGGCCACCGCACCACCCTTGGAGACCAGCTCCAGGATACCGAACATCCGGCCGGGCGCCCGGCCCCGGGCGGCGTCGGCGGCCAGCACCGACAGGCAGACCAGGCCGAGGGTGAGCCCGCCGCCGAGCACCACCCGGGCCAGCGCGAAGGCCGGCAGCGAGTGCGCGGGACCGTGTCCGGCCAGACCCGCCGCGACCAGCGCGAAACCGAGCGCGAGGCCGGTCCTGGGCCGGTGCAGGAAGGCGGTGTGCACCCGGGAGGCGAGCAGCAGGTAGCACAGGTGCGGCAGGGCGAACAGCAGGCCGGCCACGGTCGCGTCGATCCCCGGTATCCGCTGGTCGACCAGTGCGATCAGATAGGGGAAGGAGACGATGGTGGCGAAGACGAACGCGAACTCGTAGGCGTAGAGCGCCCGCAGGCCGCGGTCCGGCCCCGGGCTCGGCCTGGCCGGTGCGGCCGAGGACCGGGGCTCGGGCTCGGCCGCCCGGGTGGGCTCGGGCAGCCGGGCCAGTAGCGCGGCCGCCGCCAGTGGCAGCAGCGCCATCACCAGGTACTGCCGGTGCGGGGAGAGCCACGGCGAGAGCGCTCCCACCAGGATCGGCGCGGCCACCAGCGCCGCCCGCGCGCTGCCCTGCATCAGAGTCAGGGCTCGGGACAGCCCGGGCCCCTCCAGGGCGGCGGCGAGGTAGCCGTTGGTGGCGGCGAAGGTGCCGCCGAGGAAGCCCTGCAGCACCAGGGCGAGCGTGAAGGCGGGCAGGCTGTCGGCCAGTCCGGCCAGCAGGAACGAGACGCTGAGCCCCAGTTGGGCCCGCAGCAGCAGGCGCTTGCGGCCGAACCGGTCGGCCAGGCGCCCCCAGAGCGGGGCGCCCAGCGCACTGAACACGGTCGGCACGATGTAGAGCAGGCCGGCCCAGTGACCGTGGGGATCGCCCAGGCCCGGCAGGATCGAGGTCAGGTACGGCGGCAGGCCGAGGGCGGCGAAGGAGGCCACGAAGTAGCACCCGGCCACCGCGTGCACCTGGCGCCGGGCCAGGCCGCCGGCCGCCTCCGGGTGCCGGGTGGGCGGAGCCGACGCGGTCTTCACGCGCCCGCCAGGTAGTTCGGCCCGGTGGTGTAGTGCTTGTTGACGTCCGCCGCGCCCGAGCGCTCCTTGCTGAGCAGGGTGCCGGCGCTGACCATCGCCTTGACGGGCAGCCGGTCGGCGTCCAGCAGCGCCGCCCGCAGCGGGTCGCCCGGTGCACCGAGTCGGTCCAGCGCCTCGGTGAGCCGCTTGCGCAGCAGCCCCAGGGTGTCGGCGAGCGGCGCCCGGCCGTGCTCGGCCAGCGCGAACGCCAGTGAGGCGGTGCAGAGGTGGCCGGTGATGGTGCTGAACAGGTCGGTGAGCGCGCGGTCGTCGGGGGTCGACACCCGGGGGTCGTCGAAGGCGTCCAGGGTCGTCTGACTGATCGTCAGTTCGGCGCGGGAGCGGTTGATCCGGGGGCCGTCGTTGTCCTTGAGGAGCAGCCGCAGGCGGGTCGCTCCGGTGGTGCGGTCGAACACCAGCGAGAGGTTCTGCTGGTGCGACTCCAGGGCGACGCCGTGGCCGAACAGTGTGACCTGCCAGTCGAGCAGCAGGGTGAGCAGGGCGTCGTACAGGGCGAACGGGTCGCCGCCGTAGAAGTGCTCCGCCAGCGCGTCCAGCACCAGGCGCCCGTCCGGCGCGGTGGCCGGCAGCGCGGCCAGCGGTACGGTGACCGTCCCCGGGCCGGCCAGGGCGTCGGGCAGTCGCCGGAGCAGTACGGCGAGCAACTCGTGCCCGGCGTGTGCGTAGCACTGCTCGTCGGCGAGCAGCACGGTGCCGGTGAACCGGGGCTCCTGGGCGCGGACTTCGGCGAGCAGCCGCTGCCCGGCCGCGCCGTCCACCAGGGTGCCCGGCTTGATCGTGCGCCGGTTGCGCAGGCCCAGGGTCGCGGTGGCGAGCGGAAGTTTGAGGTGCCGGCACGGGTCCGCCGCGACCGCGACGGTGCGCATCGAGAGGGTCGGGACCACCTCCAGGTACGGGCGCGCGGCGAGCACCGCGCGGTCCGTCAGGCCGGTGGCGCGCAGCGCGTCGGCGAGCGGCTCGCCGACGGAGAGCGGGTGGACGGGCAGCGTGAGGTGACCGGTCGTCAATTCCGGATGGCCGAGCGCGGCCGGCGTCGGCCACCAGGCGGGCAGCGGGGCCTCACCGCGGACGGTCAGCGCGTCGGCGGGCACGATCAACCAGCGCAGCAGGAAGGCCGGGTGGCACTCGGGTGCGTACCGGTGCAGGTCCGCCGGTTCGAGGCCGGCCCGGCCGCGCGCGGTCGGGTAGACCGGGTGGTCCAGGTAGGCCGCCAGGGTGTCGAAGGCCAGGCTCGCCCGCGGGCCGGTCCAGCCGGCGGGGTCGGCGCCGAAGGCCTGGGCCAGCGCGGCCAGCACGGTCGGCTGCTCGGCCTCGTGCAGGCGCATGGTGGCCAGGGTCTGGCGGCACTCCTCGGCGAAGGCCGTGAAACCGTCGCGGTCCGCCGCCGCGGCGTGCTCGCGCAGCACGGCGAGGATCGCGGCGAGGTCGCCGGCAGGCCGCCCGTCCACCTCCAGCAGGGGTTCGCGCGCGGCGAGTTCGCACTGGAAGCCGTCCGGCCGGACCGGCAGCGCGAGCCGGTCGCGGACCAACCAGTCGCCGTCCGGGCGCCGTTCGCACCGAGATCGGGTCCGCAGCCCGAGCACGTCCTCGCGCAGCAGGGCGCTGAGCACCCGCAAGGTCAGCTGATCGGCGGCGCTCACGCGGTGACCTCCCAGCGGTTGGCGGCGATGAAGTCGGCGACCGCCCGGTCCACGGCCCGCTGGTCGGGGCCGATCGCCCAGACCACCCCCAGGTAGTCGCGGTTGGTCCGGTAGTGCTCGTGCCGCTCGCCGACGGCGCGCAGCGGGCGGTAGCTGAGCCGGACGCCGTCCGCCTCGGCGTCGTACGGCCCCGGCGCGGCGGTCAGGGTCCCAGCCCGGTCGGCGCAGACCGCCTCGTTGCGCGCCCGCAGGTCCGCGCGGGCGCCGAGGTCGGCGGGCAGCGGTTCGCCGAGGTGGGCCCGCAGCACGTGTTCGAAGTACGGGATCCGCAGGATCTGGGCCAGCATCAGGTCGCACTGGTCGCCGATCGCCCGGTAGTTGACCTCGATGATCCGGGCCCGGCCGTCCGGCTGGACCACGAACTCGGTGTGGCAGGCGCCCAGGCCCACCCCCAGCGCGTCGAGTTGCGCGAGGACCTGGTCCAGCACCGGGCGCGGGTGGGCGGGGACGAACTCCAGCACCTCCTCGATGAAGTGCGGCGGCGGGGAGAGCCGGGTCCGGAACCCGCCGAGCACCGCGCGCCGCCGCCCGTCACCCAGGGTCTCCAGGGTGTGCAGCTCGCCGGTCAGGAACTCCTCGACCAGCAGGGTGGCGTCGGGCCGACGGCGCCGGATCTCCCCGCAGCGGGCGGCGAGTTCGGCGGCGTCGGCGACCAGCACCACGTCCTCGCTGGCCACGCCCTCGCGGGGCTTGAGCACGCAGGGGAAGGGCGGCAGCTCCAGGTCCGCCGGCTGCTGACTCGGCGTCAACTCGATGCCGTGGACCAGGTCGAGGCCGGCGCCGGCCAGGTGGCGGCGCAGCTCCGCCTTGTTCTTGGCACGCAGGGTGGCCTGCCAGTCCTTGGCCGGCAGACCGAAGTAGGCGGCGGCGAGGGCGGCCTGGGTCTGCAGGTGGTCGCTGTTGCTGAACACGGCGACGGGCGGCTGCCGTCCGGAGATCAGGCCGATGACCTCGCGGAAGTCGGCCACCTCGCAGGCCAGCACCAGCAGATCCGGCGGCAGGTCGGTGCGGTGCCGGTAGGCCCGCTGGTGGGCCTCGGCCTGGTCGGTCAGCACGGTGACGGGCAGGCCGAGGCGGGCGGCGGCCGGCAGGAAGCCCTGGGTGACCGAGTCGGTGGGGTTGTGGGCGAGCAGGTAGAGCCGCAAGACGGGGGCCTCTGTTTCGTGGTGATGGGGTGTACCGGTCCGATGAGCGGGCCCAGGCCCTACTTGACCGGCGTGACCCCGGTGGCCTTGGCGATGTCGTTCAGCATCTGGTCGGCCGCCTGCACCCCGATGCCCGACATCCAGGTCTCGTCCGGCACGGTGAAGACCTTGTTCGCCTTCACCGCCTTGAGGTTCTGCCAGAGCGGGGTGGACTGCACCTGGCTCTGCTGGGTCTTGTTCGGGTCGTCGGCGGTGGTCACGAAGACCAGGTCGGCGTCGGCCTTGTCGAGCTGCTCGGGGCTGACATCCATCATCGAGGCGTCGACGTCCTGCGAGGCGGGGCGGTTCAGGCCGACGTCCGTCAGTACCGTGCCGCTGAACGAGGCCTTCTGGTAGAGCCGGGTCGGGCCGGCGATGAAGCGGACCACCGAGGCCGTCGGCATGGTGCCGCCGTTCGTCTCCTTGATCTCGCCGCCCAACTTCGCCGCCCTCGCCTGGTAGTCGGCCAGCGCCTGCTGCGCCTGGGCCTCCTTGCCGAGCGCCTTGGCGTAGAGCGCGATGTTCTCCTTCCAGGTCACGCCGGTGGTCTCGGCGAAGACGGTGGGGGCGATCGCGCTGAGCTTGTCGTAGATCTTCTCGTGGCGGACCTTGGAGGAGAGGATCAGGTCCGGCTTGAGCGAGGCGATCAACTCCAGGTTGGGCTCGGCCATCGGGCCGACGTCCTTGGCGCCCTGGATCTCGCCCTTGAGGTAGGTCGGGAACCCGCCCTCGGTCTTCAGGTGCGGGGAGACCGCGCCCACGGGGGTGATGCCGAGCAGCGTGACGTCGTCCAACTCCCCGCTGTCCAGCACCACCACGCGCTTGGGCGCGCTCTTGATCTCCGTGCTGCCCATCGCGTGCTTGACGGTGATCGGGAAGCTCGCGGTCGCGTCGCCGGCGCCGCTCGCGGCGGGTGCGGCGGCCGACTTGTCACCGTCGGCGGTCGCGCTGCCGCCGCAGCCGGCCAGCAGGGTGGTGCCGAGTGCGACGGCGAGGACGGCGACGGGGAGGCGGTGGCGGGTTCGCATGAGCAGAACTTCTTTCTCAGGAGGTGGTATGACGATCAATCAGGAGTGGACCCGGGCACGCGGGATGACCAGCGGCGTCCCGGTCTCGGGGTCGGGGATCACCCGGCAGGGCACTTCGAAGACCCGCTCGACCAGGGCCGCGTCCAGCACCTCGGCCGGTGGGCCCGCGGCCGCCAGCTGGCCCGCGTGCAGCACCACCAGATGGTCGGCGTAGCGGGCGGCCTGGCCCAGGTCGTGCAGCACCATGACCACGGTGCGGCCGAGTTCGCGGTGCAGCCGGGCGACCAGGTCGAGCACGTCGAGCTGGTGGCGCAGGTCCAGGAAGGTGGTCGGCTCGTCGAGCAGCAGCAGCTCGGTGTCCTGCGCCAGGGTGAGGGCGATCCAGGCGCGTTGGCGCTGCCCGCCGGAGAGCTGGTCGACCGGCTGGTCGCGCAGCTCGGCGGTGCCGGTGCGGTCCAGCGCCGCCTCCACCGCGGCCTGGTCGGCGGCCGACCAGGGGCTGAGCAGCCGCTGGTGCGGATAGCGGCCGAGCCGGACCAGCGCCTCGACGGTGATCGCCTCCGGGGTGACCGGCTGCTGCGGCAGCAGGCCGAGCCGCCTGGCCAGTGCCCGGGCGGGCATCCGGTTCAGGTCGGCGCCGTCCAGGGTGACGGTGCCGGCCGCCGGGTCGAGCAGCCGGGCCAGGCCGCGCAGCAGGGTGGACTTGCCGCAGGCGTTCGGGCCGACCAGCGCGGTCACCGCGCCGCCGGGCAGCGCCAGGTCCAGGCCGTCGACGATCAGCCGGTCGCCGTAGCGCAGCCGCAGGCCGTGTGCGGCCAGCTGGTTGGCGTGTTCCGTCGCCTTCGGGGCGAGCAGGTTCATCGGGTGCTCCGGTTCATCACGCGGTCCTGACGGATCATCAGAACCAGTAGCCAGGGGGCGCCGAGGGTCGCGGTCATCACGCCGACCGGCAGGCCCGGCACGGGCAGTAGGTGCAGCACGGTCAGGTCGGCGGCCAGTAGCAGGACGGCGCCGAGCAGCGCGCAGAGCGCCAGCGTCGCGGGGGTGGGCGGCCCGGCCAGGAACCGCACCAGGTGCGGCACGGCCAGCGCCACGAACCCGACCGGCCCGGTCAGCGCGGCCGCCAGCGAGGCCAGCGTGATGGCGAGCAGCAGCAGTCTCAGCCGGTCCCGGTCGGGGCGCAGGCCGAGTCCGCCCGCCGAGTCGTCGCCCAGGTCCAGCACCGCCACCCGGCGGTCCGCCAGCAGGACGGCGGTCAGCGCGCCGGCGATCGCGCCGCCGCCGACCCAGACCTCGGTCCAGGTTCGCCCGTAGAGCGAGCCGGTGGTCCACTGCAGCGCGGTGGCGGCGAGTTCGGCCGGGAAGCGGACGATCATCAGGTTCACCGCCGCCGCCAGCCCGGCCTGCACGGCTAGCCCGACGAGCACCAGCCGTCCGACCGCTGCCCGGGAGCGCCAGGCGAACGCCCCGAGCAGTCCGGCCGAGACCAGTCCGCCGCCCAACGCGGCCAGCGGCACCAGCAGTTGGGAGGCGCCGAGGGAGAGCAGCAGCACCGCGCCGAAGGACGCGCCGCCGGTCACCCCGACCACGTCGGGCGAGGCCAGCGGGTTGCGGAACAGCCGCTGCAATAGCGCGCCCGAGACGGCGAGACCGGCGCCGGCCACCAGCGCGGCGAGCACCCGAGGTGCGCGGAACTGCTGGACCACCAGCACGTCGCCCCCGTCGCCGAGCCCGACCAGCGCGCGCAGCGCGGTGAGCGGCGGGATCGACACCTCACCCGTGCTCAGAGCGACGGCGGTGAGCACGAGCAGGGCGGCGAGCGCGAGCAGGCAGAGCAGCAGGGTGTGGCGCCGTCGGGCGAGCCTGGCGGGTGAGACGTTCATCGGGTGGTCCTCCGGGCGAGCACGGCGAGCAGTGGCGCGCCGAGGAACGCGGTGACGATGCCGACCTCCAGCTCGGCGGGCCGGATCACCAGCCGGCCCAGCACGTCGGCGGCCAGCAGCAGGATCGGGCCGCCGATCAGGCAGCCGGGCAGCAGCACCCGGTGGTCGTTGCCGAGCAGTTGCCGGCACAGGTGCGGCGCGGCCAGGCCGACGAAGGCGATCGGCCCGGCCACCGCCACCGCACCGGCGGCCAGCAGCACCACGGCCAGCCCGGCGGTCGCCCGGATCCGCGCCACCGGCACGCCCAGCGCCTGCGCGGCTTCGTCGCCGAGCGCCAGCGCGTTGAGCGCGGGTGTGACGGCGATCGCCAGGACCAGGCCGAGTAGCAGCAACGGCAGGACCGGGGTGAGGACTTCGAGCCCCCGCCCGTCCAGCGAGCCGACCAGCCAGAACCGCGCCTCGTCCAGCGTGCGGCGGCTGGCGAGCATCAACGCGGAGGTCCAGGAGGTGAGCACGGTGGCCAGCACCGTGCCGCCCAGCGCCAGCCTGGTCGGGTCGAGATCGCCGCTCCGCCGGGCCATCGCGTGCGCGGCGCAGGCCGCCAGCGCCGCCCCGGCCACCGCGAACCAGACGTACTCGACGGGCCGGGTCAGCCGCAGCACGTAGATCGCGGTGACCACGGCGAAGCTCGCGCCGGCGTTGACTCCCAGGGTGGTCGGGGAGGCCAGCGGGTTGCGCGTGGCGCCCTGGGCGATCGCCCCGGCCGCGCCGAGTGCCGCACCGACCACCAGCCCGAGCACGGTGCGCGGCACCCGAAGGCCCGTCACCACCTGGACGTCCGGGTCGGCGTGCCGGCCGGCGCCGGACAGCGCGTCGAAGACGGTCGACAGCGGGACGGAGCGGGAGCCCAGCGCGAGGCTCAGCGCCAGGCAGAGCAGCAGGACGCAGAGGCCGAGGCAGAGCAGCAAGGTCTGCCGGGCCGCCAGGGGACGCTGCGCCGGGGCGGTTGAGGCCGCCGGATCGATTCTCAGCACGAGATCGATATTAGGTTAGGCAAACCTAAGTTCGTCAAGTCTCGGATGCCGGTTTCGCGAAGAATGGTCC
Source organism: Kitasatospora sp. GAS204B (assembly GCF_029892155.1). Classification (GTDB taxonomy): domain Bacteria; phylum Actinomycetota; class Actinomycetes; order Streptomycetales; family Streptomycetaceae; genus Kitasatospora. The sequence continues at coordinate 79,357 of NZ_JARZAG010000023.1, forward strand.
GCTTGCATACAGCGAGCCGTATAAGGTGAGCCTTACCTTACTCACGAGGTACTGAATCTGACAGGGAGTTGCCGCGATGCCCGAGGCGCCACCGCTGCCGGACACCTATCGCCGACTGAGCGAGCACTGCCCCGCGCTGCGCGTCCGGCTGCTGGTGGACGGTGAGTTGATCGACCGTCAGCAGTGGATCGCGGCAACGGACTTCGCTGGCCGGATGCCCGAACTGATCGAGGGAGAGGTCCGGCGGATCCACGCCGAGCACGGCCGCCGGATGCCGCCCCACGTGGCGGCGGCGCGGCTGCTGCACCACTACCTCTGGTCGGCCTGCCTGCTCGTCGGCGGGCCCTGGTATCTGACCGGGGTGGTGCCGGAGCTGCTGCCGGACCGGGTGTGGCTCGACGCGCGGACCGGCGAGCTGGCGTTCCGCCCCGGCGGCGAGCACGAGGACGCGTCACCCGCCGGACTGCGGGCCGTCGTCGCCGCGCACGCGGCGCCCGTGCTGGCGGCCTTCCAGCCGGTCGCCAGGCGAGGCTCGCACGCGCTGTGGGGGATGGTGACGGACGATCTGGTCTCCGGCCTCTGGTACCTGGGCCGGATGCTCGGCCGTGAGCAGGACGCGGTGGCGCGGGCAGAACAACTGCTGCCGGGCGGCACCGCGCCGCTGCCGGGCGGCGCACACTTCCGCCGTCTGGTGGGCGCTACCGGACGCGAGCACCTGACCCGGACGCGGCTCGGCTGCTGCCTCTACTACGCGCTGCGTCCGGACGAGGCCTGCCTGACCTGCCCGCGCACCTGCGACGCGGAACGGCTGCGCCGCCTGGAGGGCTAAGGCGTGTGCAGCCGGGCGGCGCGCAGCTGGTCGGCGAGCAGCACTGGTGCCTCGACCAAGGACGGTCCGTACCAGGTGAGGTGACGACCACTCAGCAGCGCCGCCGGGATGCCGGGGAACGCCTCCGGGCCGTCCGTCGCCCCGAACCGGTACGGCTCGTCCGGCAGCACCACCAACTCGGCTCCGCTGGACAGCAGTTCGGATAGCGCGATGGCCGGGTACCGGTCGGCGTGGTCGGCGTGGAGCTGGCGGATGCCCAGCCGGCGCAGCAGGTCGCCGGCGAAGGTGTCCCGGCCGAGCACCATCCACGGCCGCCGCCAGATCGGAACCACCGCGCTGCGCAACCGAGTCGGGGCCGGCAGCTGCTGCCAGGCGGCCCGCGCCTCGGCCAGCCAGGCGGGCGCGGTCAGTCCGCAGGCCTCGGTCAGCAGGCGGTCGAGCGAGCTGAACGCGGCGTCGAGCGTGCGGATCTCGGTCACGTACACCGCGATCCCCGCCGCGCGCAGGGCGTCCAGATCGGGCAGCCGGTTCTCCTCCTCGTTGGCGATCACCAGATCGGGGGCGAGCGCGCGGATCGCGTCGAGATCCGGGTTCTTGGTGCCCCCGATCCGGGTCGCGGCCAGCCCGGCCGGGTGGCTGCACCAGTCGGTCGCGCCGACCAGCAGTCCCGGGGAGCTCACCGCGACCGCCTCGGTGAGCGAGGGAACCAGCGAGACGACCCGCCGCACCGACGACCCGAGGCGCACCGGCCGACCCTGGTCGTCGTACACCGTGCGGGGCGTCATCGCTTCGTCCCGGGAACGGTGGTGAAGACGCGGTCGCTCGTGGCGTCCGGCGGTGCCTCGGTCACGCTCGTCCCCTCCGTCCCAGCCGTCTGCTCCGGCCCAGCGATCGTACGATGCCCGATCACCGGCTCAGCACACCCATGGCCGGCACGCCGCCGCGCGGCACCCCGTACCGGCGGGTGAAATACTTGAAAACTCGGCGAGGAGGTGGTGGCGATGGCCAGACCCATCTGGACAGGCACGCTGAGCTTCGGACTGGTCGCTGTACCGGTGGGCCTGTACTCGGCCACCGAGGACCACTCCGTGCACTTCCGGCAGCTCCAGCGCGGCACCTCCGACCGGGTGCGCAACCAGCGGGTCAACGAGCGTACCGGCGAGGAGGTCGAGTACCGCGACGTGGTCAAGGGCTTCGAGCTGGCCGAGGGCGAGTACGTGGTGCTGGACCCGGTCGAGCTGGAGCAGATCTCGCCCGGCCGGTCCAAGTCGATCGAGATCAGCGGCTTCGTGGACCTGGCCGAGGTCGACCCGATCTACTTCGACAAGACCTACTACCTGGGCCCGCGCGGCAAGGAGTACGGCAAGGTCTACGGGCTGCTGCACCGGGCGCTCGCGGACACCAACCGGGCGGGGCTGGCCACCTTCGTGATGCGCGGCAAGCAGTACCTGGCGGCCGTGCGGGTGGAGGGCGAGGTGCTGGTGCTGCAGACCATGCACTACGCCGAGGAGGTGCGCGACCCGCACCGGGAGATCGACAACCTGCCGCAGGCGCCCGCCGAGCCGTCGGAGAAGGAGCTGGCGGCGGCCCGCCAGCTGATCGAGATGCTCAGCGCGCAGTGGAAGCCGGAGGAGTACCGCGACACCTACACCGAGCAGGTGCGCGAGCTGGTCGAGGCGAAGCTGGCCGGCGAGGAGGTGGTCAGTGCCGCGCCCGCACCGGAGACGACGAACGTGGTGGACCTGATGGCGGTGCTGGAACGCAGCCTGCAGCAGGCCGGCGGCGACGGCGAGGGCTCGGCGAACCAGGCGCGGGCGGCGAAACCCGCAGCCAAACCGTCAGCGAAACCCGCAGCGAAACCCACAGCGAAGCCGTCGGCGAAATCGTCGGCGAAATCGGTGGAGCGACCGCAGGCCGAGCAGCCCGCCGAGCCCGCCGAGCCCGCCGACCTGGCCGAGCTGAGCAAGGCCGAGCTGTACCGGCTGGCCACCGAGCAGGGCGTCACGGGGCGCTCGTCGATGACGCGCGACCAGCTGCTCGCGGCGCTGCATGGCTCGCAGGCCGAGCCGGCCAAGAAGCACCGGCTGCGCGCGGTCTCCTGATCGGCCGCCGCTGCCGCGTCCCCCGAGCGCCCCTCACCCCGGCAGCGCGACCGCCTGCGCCGGATCGGTCACTCCCGCGTGCAGGTCGCCGGCGGCCCGCACCCGCTCGGCGACCGCGTCGGCGGTGAAGACCAGCTGCTCGGCCCGGCGGCAGCCCGCCACCTCGGGCCACTCCAGCGGGGTCGAGACGGTCGGCTCCGGACGGGCCCGCAGCGAGTACGCCGCCACCGTGGTCTTCGCGCTGTTGTTTTGCGACCAGTCCACGAAGACCCGCCCGGGCCGCAACTGCTTGGCCATCTGGTCCACCACCAGGTCCGGCAGGGCCTGGCGCAGCCGCCGGGCCAGCTCGCGAGCGTACGCCGACACCCGTTCGGCCGGCGTGTCGAGCAGCGGCACGGTCAGATGCAGTCCTTTGCTGCCGGTGGTCTTGGGCCAGCAGCGCAGACCGTCGGCCGTCAGCAGTTCGCGCGCGGCCAGGGCCACGACGCAGCACTCGACCACCCCGGCGCCGTCCCCGGGGTCCAGATCGATGATCAGCCGGTCATGCGTCGCTGGGTCCCCGCGCCACTGCGGGACGTGGAACTCCAGACACCCCAGGTTCGCGGCCCAGAGCAGCGTCGGCAGATCGTCCACCACGGTCTGCCGCATGGTCTCCTGACGGTGCGTCACATCGAGCGTGGTCACCCAGCCGGGCGCGCCCGGTGGCACCCGCTTGGCCCAGAACCGCTGGCCCTCGACCCCTTCGGGCAGCCGCAGGAAGCTGGCGGGCCGCCCGGCCAGGTGCGGCAGCATCGCGGGCGCGACGAGCGTGTAGTACCGCAGCAGCGCGGCCTTGGCGAAGCCGGTGCGGGGGTAGAGCACCCGGTCCAGGTGGGTCAGTCGCAGGCGGCGGCCGGCCACCTCGGTGACGGTGGCGGTGGGGTCGGGCATGCCTGAGATGGTGGCAGTCCGGGCTCGGCGAGTCGCGGGCGGCGCGCGGGTGGGGCCGGTCGATGATGGGCGGGTGACGGACCCGACGGACCCGACGGACCCGACGTTGCTGACGGACCCGATCGCGGCGCTGGAGCGGATCGCCTTCCTGCTGGAGCGCGAGCAGGCCTCCCCGTACCGGGTCCAGGCCTTCCGCAAGGCGGCCGCGACGCTGCGCGCACACCATGGCGAGTTGCCGCGCACCACGGCAGGACTGGCTGCGCTTCCCGGTCTCGGCCCGGTCACCGCGGCCGTGGTCGCCGAGGTCCGGGCCGGCCGCACGCCCGACTACCTCGCCGAGCTCGAACAGCGCGCCCGCACCCCGCTGGCCGAGCTGGACGGGCCGGGCGCCGCGCTGCGCACCGCCCTGCGCGGGGACTGCCACCTGCACTCCGACTGGTCGGACGGCGGCAGCCCGATCGAGCTGATGGCCCGCACCGCCCGCGACCTCGGCCACGACTGGGCGGTGCTCACCGACCACTCGCCGCGGCTGACCGTGGCGCGCGGCCTGAGCGCCGAACGGTTGCGCGAACAGCTGGACGTGGTGGCCGAGTTGAACCGGCGGCTGGCGCCGTTCCGGCTGCTGACCGGGATCGAGTGCGACATCCTGGACGACGGTTCGCTCGACCAGGAGGACGGGCTGCTGGCCGAGTTGGACGTGGTGGTCGCCTCCGTCCACTCCAAGCTGCGGATGGCGGCGGGCCCGATGACCCAGCGCCTGCTGGCGGCCGTCGCCAATCCGCTGGTCGATGTGCTGGGCCACTGCACCGGTCGGCTGGTCGGCGGAAAGCAGCGCCCCGAGTCCGAGTTCGACGCGGCGCGGGTGTTCGCGGCCTGCGTCGAGCACCGGACCGCGGTGGAGATCAACTGCCGCCCCGAGCGCCTGGATCCGCCCGGCCGCCTGCTGCGGCAGGCCGAACAGGCGGGCTGCCTCTTCGCGTTGGACACGGACGCCCACGCACCCGGCCAACTCACCTGGCAGGAGTACGGGTGCGCCCGCGCCGCCGCGGCCGGGGTGCCGCCGGAGCGGGTGATCACCACCTGGACGGTGGACCAGTTGCTGGCCTGGACCCGTACGGGACAGCGACCGTAGCCGGCGCGTGCCAGTCACGGGAGGGGCCGGTAGCGGGCCCTCCCGTGACTGGTCAGCGAACTGACTCGGGGTCAGGTGGAAACGTCAGCCGGAGATCGCGCAGCCGCCGGCCGCGTTGCTCCAGGTCGGCTGCATGGCGAACGAGCCGGTCGGCAGCGAGACCGCAGCGAGGTTCTGCCAGGCGCACAGGTCGCCGTTCTCCTCACCGTCCGAGGCGACCCAGCCGCTGGAGGGCTGCGGGTCGGTCATCGACTCGGCGTACTCGTGGCCCTCGACGATGCTGAACCCGTCGAGCTGGCTGGAGACCGAGCTGGCGCCGCAGCCCGAGCCCGCGTCGAGCACGTACGGCATGTTGGTGTAGGAGACGCTGCCGTTGTAGTCGTGCCAGGCGCAGAAGCCGGAGTTGGGGAAGCCGTCGGGTGAGGTGCCGCTCGGGCTCATCACCACGATCTGCACGTCGGGGCCGGAGGCACCGAAGTGCTGGGCGCCGACATTGGCCTCGGCGGCGATGTCGGCCTGCTGGGCCGCGGCCGGCGCGGCGCCCGAGTCGTCGACCCAGGTGCCACCGAGGACGGCGCCGTTGAAGGACGGGCCGGCACCGCTGTTGTCGGTGTACTGGGAGGTGACGGTGGACCAGGTGTCCTGCGAGGTGCCCAGGCCGCTGAACAGATTGGTCTCGTACTGCTGGACGCCGTTGCCGTCACTGTCCCACTGGTTACCCCAGAACACCAGGTAGACGGTCACCTGGTGCTGGACCGGACCGCCGTTGTAGATGAGGTTGCTGGCGGCGGGCGCGGGGTGCGCCGCCCGGGTGGCCTTGGCGCCGGCGCCACGCATCGGGACCACGCCGTGTCGCCCGTGCGTCTGAACGCTCATCACCTGGCCGTGGGTGCGCACCAGGTGCACGCTCGGGTCGGCCACGGCGGGTGCGGCGCTGCTGCTGGTGGCGCTGCCGACCAGGCCGCCGATGGCGAGCGCGGAAACCGCGGCGAGGTGCCGCAGTCGCCGGGACCGGCTGGTGGTGGGGGTACGGTGTTCGCGCGAGTCGCGCATCCCTGGCTCCTTTTGGTGCGGTGGGGGACAAAAGGGGCAGCACATCCGGTCGTCGGCCGGCCGAGATCGTCGGGTCGGGAGGGACCGGTGCAGGTGCTGGGCGTGCACCGGTGCGCGTCGCGTCGCAGTGGCGGGCGGCCGCGCACGAGCGGTGGTCCGGGCGGGTCCGGTGTACCGAAGGCCGACGCTTGGGGGGTGTCGGGAGGCTGCTTCCGGAAGGCCGTTTGACCGATGCTCATCAAAGCAAATCGGTTGACCGTCAGCAAGGCTATGAGAAGCGACAGTTGGCAGATTTGGCGAACAGTTGACCGGGGCGGGCCGGTATGCGGCCTTCCTGGGAGGGAATGCGCGCAATGCGGAGTGATGGGGACGATCGGTGTCGGTCCGTGTCGTTGACACCCCGCCGATCCGGTCCCTAGCGTGGGCGCCCCGTCTACCGGCCAGTAGGGATCAGCATGGACAGCGACTCGCCCGCCCCGGGCACCGGCACTGCCGCCGACACCGGGCGCCCCTACGACCTGGTCCTCTTCGGCGCCACCGGTTTCACCGGGCGGCTGACCGCCGAGTACCTCGCGCGCGTCGTGCCCGAAGGCTGCCGCTGGGCGCTGGCCGGCCGCAGCCTCGACAGGCTGACCGAGGTGCGGCGCTCGCTGGCCGCCGGTCGCCCCGAACTCGCCGACCTGCCGCTGCTGGTCGCCGACGCCGCCGACCGGACGGCGCTGCGTGAGGTGGCCGGTGCGGCCCGGGTGGTGATCTCCACCGTCGGCCCCTACCTGCGCTACGGCGAGCCGCTGGTGGCCGCCTGCGCCGAGGCCGGCACCGACTACGTCGACCTGACCGGCGAGCCCGAGTTCGTGGACCGGATGTACGTCCGCTACCACGAGCAGGCCAAGGCCAGCGGCGCCCGGTTGGTGCATTCCTGCGGCTTCGACTCGATTCCGCACGACCTCGGCGTGCTCTTCACCCTGGGCCGGCTGCCGGCCGGCACCAAGGACGCGCCGGTCGCGGTACGCGGCTTCGTGCGGGCCGGCGGCACCTTCTCGGGCGGTACCTTCGCCTCGGCGCTGACCGCGTTCTCCCGCCCGCGCGCCACCGCCCAGGCCGCCCGCGAGCGGCGGGCCGTGGAGGAGCGCCCGGCGGGGCGGCGGATCCGCACCTCGCCGGACCGGCCGCGCTGGTCCGACGACGCACGGGCCTGGGCCTGGCCGCTGCCCACCATCGACGCGCAGGTCGTGGGCCGCTCGGCCGCCGCGCTGCCCGTCTACGGGCCCGACTTCCGCTACGGCCACTACGCCGCCGTCAAGCGCCTGCCGGTCGCGCTCGGCGGCAGCGTGGGCATCGCGCTGCTGGTGGCGGCGGCCCAACTGCCGGCGCTGCGCCGGTGGCTGTCCGCGCTGCGCAAGCCGGGCGAGGGCCCGAGCGCGGCGGAGCGGGCGAAGTCCTGGTTCACCGTCAGGTTCGTCGCCGAGAGCGCCGGGGCGCGGATCTGGACCGAGATCAGCGGCGGTGATCCCGGCTACACCGAGACGGCGAAGATGCTGGCCGAGTCCGCGCTCAGCCTCGCCTTCGACGACCTGCCGGCGACGGCGGGGCAGGTGACGCCGGCCGCCGCCATGGGGGAGGCGCTGATCGAGCGGCTGCGCGCGGCGGGGATCCGGTTCACGGTCCTGGTCAAGCCGCCGGCCGACGCGCCGGGCCGGGTGAGGTGACTCCGGGGCGGATCGGGCGAGACGCTCCTGGGCCGCGGTGACCGGTATCCGGTCGGCGTGCTCCGCGATCGATTGTCAGTGGTAGGTGCCACGCTGGTGGCAGCCATTCGAACAATCGCTCGGTTAGGAGCGCAGCCATGGGCACCTGGGACATCGGCCCCTTCGACAACGACACCGCAGCGGACTTCTCCGGTCGGCTCGACGCGGCCGCGCTCGCCGAGCGGCCCGGCCTGCTGCGGGCGGTGCTGGAGCTGGCGATCGCCGCCGACCGCTACCTGGAGAGCGACGAGGCCGAGGAGGCGGTGGCCGCCGCGGCCCTGGTCGCCGCTCAGCGCCGTGGCGGCGAGCCGATCGATCCGGCCTATGCGCCGAGGGCCCCGATCCAGGTGCTCGGGCCGGAGTTCGACGGGCTCGCGCTCCAGGCGCTGGACCGGGTGACCGGGCCGGGGAGCGAACTCGCCGAGCTCTGGGGGGATTCCGGCGAGGAGTCCCGCTGGCGAGAACGGCTGGCCCGGCTGCGCGCGGTGCTCGACGGGGTCGCCCGCTGACGCCGGCGGCTACCTTGCCGCCGCCTTCCAGACCCAGCTGGTGAGCGGCTCCCGGTCACCGAGCTGGCCGCGCCCGGTGGACCAGAGCAGCACCTCGACCGGGTCCCCGGGCGGCGCGGCGGGGAAGAGCCGGGTGAGCACCTTGGCGCACAGGTCCGCCGGCGGCCGCCAGTCGATCCGCAGACCCTGGGCGATGTCATGGGTGTGCAGCAGGATCTCGGCCACGCCCATCGCGGCGAAGCCGGTCGGGTCGGTCGGCCCCCAGTGCCACGCCCGATCCGCCGGGTCCGCAGCGTCCAGCGCGCTGCTCAGCATCCCACCGCAGGCGCGCACCACCGCCAGCAGCTCGCGCGGAGAGGCCCCAGGGTGCACCTCCAGGTCGAACGGCAGATAGGAGTCGGTCGGCCGGGCCGTCAACTGCCCGGCATACGCCACCAGATCATGCGAGATGTGCGCCGCGGTCGCCGCGCAACTCCACTCCAGCGTGCCGGCCGGCACCTGCCAGTCCGCGTCCACCCGCGGTGCGAGCGCGCGGACCGACTCCGCCACGGCGAGGTCGACGTCGCGGCCGGTCGGCCCGGGCTGTCCGGTGATCTTCTCCATCGGCCGATCCTCGCAGCGGTGGCCGACCGAGGGCAACGCCATATCGGCTGCCCAGCCCCGTCGCACCGGCTGGACGGCAGACTCTGACGGTGGATCAGTTCGGCACGCAGTCCGGGGCCGCGATGGATGCGGCGGGCGCGGTGCTGCGCAGCCCGTCGAGCAGGACCCGCAGGGTGCGGTGGCGCTGGTCGTCGGTTGCCCGCAGGCCCAGGGTGTGGTCGGCGGCGGTGATCGAGGCGAGCAGGAACGCGACGTCCTGCCAGGTGAGGTCGGTGCGCAGCACGCCGGCCGACTGGGCGCGTTCCACCAGGAAGCGGAACCGCTCGCGCAGGACGGCCAGCGTGTCGTCCAAGGCCTCGCCGAAGACGCCGCCGAGCGCTTCGCAGATGCCGCAGCTCTCGGTCCGCAGCCCCACGTAGCCGGCCGCGAAGTCGCACAGCCCCTGCCAGGGGTCGGGCTCGGCGAGGGCGCGGTCGGCGAGGGCGATGATCTCGCCCAGCACCTCCTCGAGCACGGCCAGTAGCAACGCCTCGCGCGACGGGATCCGCCGGTAGAAGGTGCCGACCCCGACACCGGCTCGGGCGGCGATCTCATGGGCGGAGGCCGTCACGCCGAGTTCGGCGATGGCCGTCCGGGCGGCCGCCACCAGTCGCTCCACGTTGCGCCGTGCGTCGGCCCGGGGTTGACGGCCCGTCGGGTCGGCGGTCAGGCGGTCGACGGCGTGGGTCGGGCTGCTCATGGCCCGATCCTAGCAATAACTGGACCAACCCTGTCCGGTTGGCTAGAGTCCAGCCAGGCAACTGAAGCGGACAAGTCTTGTCCGTTTTACGGGAGGAGTCTGCACATGACGGCGCGACAGAAGATCCGGGTCGGCATCATCGGCGTGAACCCGCGACAGGGTTGGGCGATGCGCGCGCACATCCCCGCGCTGCGTGCGCTGCCCGACTACGAGATCACCGCGGTGGGCACCAGCCGGATCGAGAGCGCCCGCGTGGCCGCGGACCACTTCGGCGTCCCGCACGCCTTCGCCGATCCGCGCGAGCTCGCCGAGCACCCCGAGGTCGACCTGGTGGTCGTCACCGTCAAGGTGCCCGCGCACCTGGAGCTGGTGGAGGCGGCCCTGGCGGCCGGCAAGCACGTTCTCTGCGAGTGGCCGCTGACCCGCACCACGGCGCAGGCCGAACGCCTCACCGCCGCGGCCGCTGTCGCAGGTGTCCACCACGCGGTCGGCCTGCAGGCCCGCTACGCGCCCGCGCTCGGCTACGCGCGGGAGCTGATCGCCGACGGCTACCTCGGTGAGATCGGCTCGGCCACCCTCTACGAGGCGCGCGCCAAGGGGGCCGGCGAGACGATGCCCGCGTGGATGGCCTACACCCTGGACCGGGCGAACGGCGCTGGGACGCTCGAGGTGGCGGGCGGCCACACGCTGGACGCGGTCCAGCACCTGCTCGGCGGCATCGAGCGGCTCTCCGCGACGCTCGCCGTGCGGCGCGGCTCCTACCGGATCGCCGAGACCGGAGAGCCGGTCGAGGTCAACAGCCCCGACCAGCTGCTGCTGAACGCGACGCTGGCCGGCGGCGCGGTGCTCTCCGCGCACATCCACGATGGGAAGGGCGTCGAGCCGCGGACGCGACTGGAGATCTCCGGCAGCAAGGGCGACCTCGCGCTGGTCTCCGCCGGGCCGGGTGCCCCGATGGGCATCCAGGTCGGCGAGCTGCGCCTGCTCGGGGCTCGCGGCGTGGGTGGCTCGTTGGCCGAACTGCCGATCCCGGCGAAGTACTTCACGGTGGATCCGGCATCGGTGGGCGACCAGGGCCACCATGTCGCCCAGCAGTACGCCCAGTTCGCCGCCGACCTGCGCAGCGGCGAGCGCACGGTGCCGGACTTCGCGGCGGGCCTGCGCTTGCACCGCCTGCTCGACGCGGTGCGGCGCTCGGACGCCACGGGGACTCGGCAGGTGGTGTAGGCCCGCGCGCCGGGCTACGGTCGGTCGCGGGCCATCGCCGCGAGTCGCGGGGGCCGTGTTGAAGGTGGCACGGACCGCGCCATGCCCTGCCCCGCCGCGGGCACTGCCGTGGACGGTCGCACGTTGACCAGAGCGGGCCGCCCGATGAGGCGGGAGTGTCGAGCAGGACGGGTGGTGGGTCGATGAGCAGCGCGGACATACCGTCCGAGCCGGCCGACGGACCCGGGAGCGAGTCGGGGGCGACGGACGACTGGGACGCGGTGCGGCTGGACGAGGCGTTCGTGCGCTCGGCGCCGGTGGTCGAGCCCTCCGGCCGGGCGCGGATGCTGGCCGCGCGGTGGCAGCGGGAGCCACCGGAGCCGCAGCCGTGGCGGTCCGACCGGCCGCCGGCCGGCTGGTTCTGGAGCCGGGTGCGCAAGGGGCGCTGGCGCCGCCGTTGACCGCGGGTCACTCGTGCGGAGCGGCGCTGAGCTCGGCCTCCGCGTCGATCCGGACGTCCGCGTCGAGCTGGCCGTCCGCGTCGGCCTGGGCCGTGGCGTCGGTGAGGCCCAGGCGCAGGTGCTCGACGTGGTAGACGGCCTGGTCGAGCAGCGCGGCGACGTGGTCGTCGTGGAGCGCGTAGACGATCGAGCGGCCGTGGCGCCGCCCGACCACCAGGCCGAGGTTGCGCAGCAGGCGTAGCTGGTGCGAGCAGGCCGACTGCTCCAGCCCCACCTCGTTGGCGAGTTCGGTGGCCGCGCAGGAGCCTTCGCGCAGCCGGGCGAGGATCAGCAGTCGGGACGGGGTGGCCAGCGCCTGGAGGGTGGCCGCGACCTTGGCGGCGTTGGCCGCGTCCAGGCGGGCGCGCGGGATGGTGCTCTCGGCGGGGGTGACGGCTCCATGACCCATGGCGTCCATCATACTGATGGGTACATGAACATCTGTTCATGTAATCCTGGGCGTGGCGAGTGGGGAGACGGTGCCGACGTGAGCAAGCGGCGTGTTGATCGTGGTGACCGGGGCACCAAGGGCACCAAGGCCAGTGGGGACCGGACGGCAGCGGGCGTCGGTGCGGGAAGCAGGGGCGCGGCGCGCTGCCTGGTGAGCGTCTGCCGGGGCTGCTGCTGCGGCACGCCGAAGGTGCCCGGGATCGACCACGCCGCCCAGTTCACCGGCCTGCGCGCCAGCCTGGCCGGGGTCGCCGAGGTGCGACCGGTCGGCTGCCTGGATGCCTGCGACCGCGCGAACGTGATCGTCATACAGCCCTCACCGCAGGGTCGCCGGGCCGGTGGGCGCCCGGTCTGGCTGGGCTTCGTCAACGACGAGGACGCGGCCCGCGACATCACCGCCTGGGTGGCGGCGGGCGGGCCCGGCCTGGTCGACCCGCCCGAGATTCTCGACCTCTACTCCTTCAGCCCCTCGCGGCGGATCAGGGAGTCACTGGAGAGTTAGGGAGTCGCTGCAGGGCTGACGGGCGGTCAGCTGCCCGCGTGACGCGGCCGGTCCGGCGCGGTGCCTCGTCCGGCCCTGTGGGGATGCCGCGGGGCGCGGCTGCTGCGAGCGTCGTGAGGAGAAGTCGGGTACCAGCGACCAGAAGGAGTGCGCCATGGCGCAGACGCCGGGCCAGGGCGGGTGGAGCGCGCCGGTGACGGCCGGGCCGCCGGAGTTCCTGCCGATCCTGGACCTCCCCGAGTCGGGGCCGCAGCGTCGGCTGACCGTCCTCTTCCGGTGGCTCCTGCTGGTGCCGCAGGCGATCGTGCTCTGGGTGCTCTCGGTGGTCGCCTTCTTCGCGGCGGTGATCGGCTGGTTCGCCGCCCTCTTCACCGCGCACCTGCCCGAGTCGATCGCCCGCTTCCTGATCGACTACGTGGGCTACGACACCCGGGTGACGGCCAGCGCGACCCTGCTGATCGACCGCTATCCGCCCTTCAGGCTGCGCCAGCCGCCCGACTTCCCGGTTCAGGTGGAGCTGCGGCCCGGTCGACTGAACCGGGCGGCGGTCTTCTTCCGGCTCATCCTGATGATCCCGGCGGCGGTGATCAACAGCCTGCTCGGCACCGGCTGGCTGGTGCTCTGCTTCTTCTTCTGGCTCTGGGTGCTGGTCACGGGTCGGCTGCCGCGCCCGGTCTTCGAGGCGACGGCGGCCTTCGTGCGGTACCGGATGCGGTTCGACGCGTACGTGCTGATGCTGACCTCCGCCTACCCCAAGGGGTTGTTCGGCGAGGAGCGCCCCGCGCCGGGCGCCGGTGCCCTGCCCGTGTCGGCCACCCGGCCGCTGGTGCTGAGCGGTGGCGGCAAGGGGTTCGTGGTGGCGTTCCTGGTGCTCGGGCTGGCGGGCCACGTGTCCAGCGACTGGGCGAGCACCGACCACGGCACGTCCAACGACACGACCACCACCGCCCCGGCGCGGTAGGTCGGGGTCCGGTCAGCCCAGGAACCCGCGCAGCAGCGCCGCGGTCGCCGCCAGGTGCTCCTCGGTCGAGCGCCGGGCGCCCGCGACGTCGCCGGCCAGGATCGCCCGCACCATCGCCCGGTGCTGGTCCGAGGCGTGCTCGATGTTGCGGTCCAGCACGGGTATCGCGTTCAGCAGGTCGTTGAGCCGCATCCGGCTCTCGGCCACGCCGGTGGCCAGCGACGGAGAGCCGGCCAGTTCGGCGATCGCCAGGTGGAAGCGGGAGTCCAGCTGCCGGTACTCCTCGGCGTCGGCCGCCTCCAACTCGGCCAGCCGCCGCTCCAGGTAGGCGCGCTGGTCCTCGGTCAGATCGCGCCGGGCGGCCTGCTCGGCCGCGCCGGTCTCCAGCACCATCCGGAAGGTCAACGCGTCCTCCAGCTCGCTGCCCATGTGCTGGACCGCGCGCCGCAGTTCGCCCAGATCGGGGGCCGGCAGCCGGTAGGTGACGAAGGTGCCGCCGTAGCGCCCGCGCCGGGACTCCACGCAGCCCGCCTCCTGCAGCGAGCGGATCGCCTCGCGCAGCGTCTCGCGGCTGATGCCGAGCCGGGCGGCCAGCTCGCGCTCGGCCGGCAGGCGGTCGCCGTAGCCGAAGACGCCGAGCTTCACCGCCTCCAGGATCCGCTCGACGGTCTCCTCGAAGGCGTTGCCGGTCCGGACGGGGCGGAAGATCGCGCCGCCCTGCCAGTCCATGCCCGGCTCGCCCGGATCGCCCGCGCCCGCAAGTGTCACCCCGAAATCGTACCGAGGTACGAGGTACGAGCTACCTGCATGCCCCTCTTGACGTGATGTGGGCCGAGACGGAAGCATGCGCGGTACGCCAATGGTCTAGTTCCGGGCCATTGACGGCCACAGTGTTGTGGGCGCATGTTTCGGATCCCCCACCGAACCCCCAAGGGGTGCGCATGTCCTCCGAGCAGTCACCTGTCGACCAGGTTCCCCCACCTGCGTTGCACGCGGTTTCCCCCGATGTTTCCAACGATGTCTCCGCCGACGAGCAGCGACTTCGCGAGCTGGGCTACACCCAGGAGCTGGCCCGCTCGCTCTCCGGCTTCTCCAACTTCGCCGTCTCCTTCTCCATCGTCTCGATCCTCTCCGGCTGCCTGACCCTCTACGGCTTCGGCATGGTCACCGGCGGCCCGGCGCTGATCACCTGGGGCTGGCCGCTGGTCGGCGCGATGACCCTGTGCGTGGGCCTGGCGATGGCCGAGATCTGCTCCGCCTACCCGACCGCCGGCGGGCTCTACTACTGGGCGGCCAAGCTGGCCCGGGGCAACGCGCCGGCGGCCAGCTGGTTCACCGGCTGGTGCAACTTCATGGGCCAGGTCGCGGTCACCGCGAGCGTCGACTACGGCGCGGCCACCTTCACCAACGCGCTGCTCGATCTGCGGTTCGGCTTCAGTGCCACCGCGCCCCACACGATCGAGATATTCGCGGTGATCCTGGTGCTGCACGGGCTGTTGAACAGCTTCGGCGTCCAGCTGGTCGCGATCTTCAACACGGTCAGCGTCTGGTGGCACCTGCTGGGCGTGGTGATCATCGTCGGGATGCTGGCGATCCTGCCGCAGCACCACACCTCGGTCTCCTTCGTCTTCGGACACTTCGTCAACCAGACCGGCTTCCACAGCTCCTTCTACGTGGCCATGCTCGGCCTGCTGCTCGCCCAGTACACGCTGACCGGATACGACGCCTCCGCGCACATGACGGAGGAGACCAGGGACGCCGCCCGCTCCGGGCCGCGCGGCATCGTCAACTCGATCCTGGTCTCGCTGGTGGCCGGCTGGATCCTGCTGATCGGCCTGACCTTCGCGATCCAGGACTACAACGGCGAGGTGAACAGCGGCACCGGCGAGCCGCCCGCCCAGATCTTCCTGGACGCGATCGGCCGCAACGGCGCCGAGTTCCTGCTGATCATCGTGATCGGCGCGCAGTTCTTCTGCGGAATGGCCTCGGTCACCGCCAACTCCCGGATGATCTACGCCTTCTCGCGGGACGGTGCGCTGCCCGGCTCGAAGATCTGGCACCGGATCGCCGAGCGCACCCAGACCCCGAACAACGCGATCTGGCTGGCCACCGCCGGTGCCTTCCTGCTCGGCCTGCCCGCGCTGTGGAACACCACCGCCTTCGCCGCCGTCACCTCGGTCTCGGTGATCGGCCTCTACCTGGCCTACGTGATCCCGGTCTACCTGAGACTGCGTCAGGGCGAGGGGTTCCAACGCGGCCCCTGGCACCTGGGCCGCTGGAGCCGCCCGATCGGCATCGTCGCGGTCGGCTGGACCGCGCTGATCACCGTGCTCTTCATGCTCCCCACGCTCAGCCCGATCACGGCCAAGAACTTCAACTACACCAGCGTGGCGATCGCGGTGGTGCTCGGTTTCTCGGCCGTCTGGTGGTTCGCTTCGGCGCGGCGCTGGTTCACCGGCCCGCGGATCCACGACCTGCAGGAATCGACCCCCTACGCCACGACCGACTCAACTCCTGCGGAGGAGAACGGATGAGCAGCGCACGGCTGACGCTCGATCAGCTCAGGGCCCGCGTCGCCGACGGCAGCATCGACACCGTCGTGCTGGCCATCACCGACATGCAGGGTCGGCTGCAGGGCAAGCGGCTGGACGCCGGGTACTTCCTCGACGATGTGCTGGGGCAGGCCGCCGAGGGCTGCGGCTACCTGCTGGCCGTGGACATCGAGATGAACACCGTCGACGGCTACGAGGTCTCCTCCTGGGAGAGCGGTTACGGCGACCTGGCCATGGTGCCCGATCTGGACACGCTGCGCCTGGTCCCCTGGCACCCGGGCACCGCGATGGTGCAGTGCGACCTGGCCCGGCACGACGGCACCCCGGTGACCGTCTCGCCCCGGCAGATCCTGCAGCGGCAGCTGGACCGGCTCGCCGGGTACGGCTGGCAGGCCTACGTGGGCACCGAGTTGGAGTTCATCGTGTTCCGGGACAGCTACGAGCAGGCCTGGGACAAGGACTACCGGCAGCTCACCCCGGTCAACCAGTACAACGTGGACTACTCGATCCTGGGCACCGCGCGGATCGAGCCGCTGCTGCGCCGGCTGCGCCGGGAGATGACCGGCGCCGGCCTCACGGTGGAGTCGGCCAAGGGCGAGTGCAACCTGGGCCAGCACGAGATCGCCTTCAAGTACGGCACCGCGCTGAAGACCTGCGACGACCACGTGGTCTACAAGACCGGGTCCAAGGAGATCGCCGCGCAGGAGGGCGTCAGCCTGACCTTCATGGCCAAGTACAACGAGCGCGAGGGCAACTCCTGCCACATCCACCTGAGCCTGCGCGACGCGGAGGGTGCACCGGTCATGGTGGGGGAGGGGCCGCACGGATTCTCCAAGGTGATGGAGCACTTCCTGGCCGGCCAACTCGCCTGCCTGGCCGACTTCGCGCTGCTGCTGGCCCCGACCGTCAACTCCTACAAGCGCTACGTCCCCGGCAGCTTCGCGCCCACCGCGATCGCCTGGGGCCGCGACAACCGCACCTGCGCGCTGCGGGTGGTGGGCCACGGCCCCTCGCTGCGCTTCGAGAACCGGGTCCCCGGCGGCGACGTCAACCCCTACCTCGCGGTCGCCGCGCTGATCGCGGCCGGGCTGCACGGTGTGGAGCAACAGCTCGAGCTGGAGCCGGAGTTCACCGGCAACGCGTACGCCTCGAACGCGCCCCGGGTGCCGGCCACGCTGCGCGACGCGGTCACCGCCTTCGAGACCAGCGAGGCGGCGGCGCTCGCCTTCGGCAAGGACGTGGTGCGCCACTACACCCACGCCGGCCGGGTCGAACTGACCGCCTTCGAGGCTGCGGTGACCGACTGGGAGCGCCGCCGCGGGTTCGAGCGCCTGTGACCGGGCGGCCGCTGGTGGGGATCACCAGCTACCTGGAGCGGGCCGCCTGGGGCGTCTGGGACCAACCGGCGGCGCTGATACCGCAGTTGTACGTTGACGCGGTGACCGCGGCGGGCGCCGTGCCGGTGCTGCTGCCGCCGCAGCCCGTCCACGGCGCACCGGCCGCGCTGCTGGCCCGGCTGGACGGGCTGGTGGTGGCGGGCGGGCCCGATGTCGACCCGGCCCGCTACGGCGCCGAGCCGCACGGGCGCACCGGTGCACCGCACCGGCCTCGCGACGACTGGGAGTTCGCGCTGGTGCGGGCGGCCCTGGACGCCGACCTGCCGCTGCTCGGCGTCTGCCGGGGGATGCAGGTGCTCAACGTGGCGCTCGGCGGCGACCTGGTCCAGCACCTGCCGGACCGGATCGGCGAGCAGAGCCACCAGTTGGCCCCGGCCACCTTCAACCGCAGCCTCGTGCGGGTCGAGCCGGCCAGCCGGCTGGCCGGCATCCTCGGCGAGCAGGCCGGGGTGCTCTGCTACCACCACCAGGCGGTGGACCGGATCGGCACCGGACTGCGCCCCGTGGCCTGGAGCCCGGACGGCACCGTGGAGGCCCTCGAACTGCCCGGCGCCCGCTTCGCGCTGGGCGTCCAGTGGCACCCGGAGGCCGACCCGGGCGACCCAAGGCTGTTCAGATCCTTCGTCAACGCCGTTGAGGAGAAGACCTCGTGACCCAACTCGCCGACCTCTTCGAGGTGGTCAACCCGGCCACCGAGGAGGTGATCGAGACCGTCGCCATGGCCGACCTGGCCGCCACCGACGCCGCGATCGCCCGGGCCAAGGCCGCGTTCGAGAGCTGGCGCCGGGTCAGCCCGGCCGACCGGGCCCGGCTGCTGCGCGCCTTCGCGGCTGCCGTGGACGCCGACCGCGAGCACCTGGCCCAGTTGGAGGTGGCCAACGCCGGTCACACCATCGGCAACGCCCGGTGGGAGGCCGGCAACGCGCGCGACGTGATCGAGTACTACGCCGCCGCGCCCGAGCGGTTGTTCGGACGGCAGATCCCGGTGGCCGGCGGGATCGACGTCACCTTCCAGGAACCGCTCGGCGTGGTCGGCATCATCGTGCCGTGGAACTTCCCGCTGCCGATCGCCGCCTGGGGCCTGGCCCCGGCGCTGGCGGCCGGCAACACGGTGGTGCTCAAGCCCGCCGAGCTGACCCCGCTCACCGCGCTGCGGCTGGCAGATCTCGCACTCGCCGCGGGACTTCCCGAAGGCGTGCTGCAGGTGCTGCCGGGCCCCGGCCCGGTGGTCGGCCGCCGCTTCGTCACCCATCCCGACGTGCGCAAGGTGGTCTTCACCGGCTCCACCCGGGTCGGCAAGGAGATCGCGGCCGGCTGCGCCGAGCAGGTCAAGCCGGTCACCCTGGAACTCGGCGGCAAGAGCGCCAACATCGTCTTCGCCGACGCGGACCTGGCCAAGGCTGCCGCCACCGCGCCGTACGCCGTCTTCGACAACGCGGGCCAGGATTGTTGCGCGCGCTCCAGGATCCTGGTCCAGCAGAGCGTGTTGGACGAGTTCCTCGCGCTGCTGGAGCCGGCGGTGCTCGGGGTCAAGGTCGGCGACCCGCGCGAGGAGAGCACCGAGATGGGACCGCTGATCTCGGCGGCGCAGCACGCCCGGGTGACCTCCTATCTGACTGACGAGGTGTCAATTCGCCTTCAGGGCAAGGTTCCGGACGGCAAGGGCTTCTGGTTCCCGCCGACCGTGCTGGCCCCGGTCGACCAGAGGTCGCGGGTCTTCACCGAGGAGGTCTTCGGCCCGGTGGTCGCCGTCGTCCCGTTCACCGACGAGGCCGACGCGCTGCGGATCGCCAACGCGAGCGAGTACGGCCTGGCCGGCTCGATCTGGACCCGGGACCTGGGCCGCGCGCTGCGGGTGGCCCGGGGCGTGGAGGCCGGCAACCTCTCGGTCAACTCGCACTCCTCGGTGCGCTACACCACCCCGTTCGGCGGCTACAAGCAGTCGGGCCTCGGCCGCGAGTTGGGCCCCGACGCCCTCGAGGCCTTCACCGAAACCAAGAACGTCTTCATCTCCACGGAGGAGTGACTCAGATGACCAACCGTCTCGACGGCCGAGTGGCCGTGATCACCGGTGCCGGCAGCGGAATCGGCCTGGCCAGCGCCCGCCGCCTGGCGAGCGAGGGAGCCAAGGTCGTCTGCGTCGACCTGGACGAGCTGAGCGGCAAGGCCGCCGCCGATGAGGTCGACGGCCTCTTCGTGAAAGCCGATGTGACCAAGGAGGCGCAGGTCAAGGCGATGTACGAGGCGGCCGTGGCCGAGTACGGCAGCGTGGACATCGCCTTCAACAACGCCGGCATCTCGCCGCCCGAGGACGACTCGATCCTGACCACCGGCCTGGAAGCCTGGAGGAAGGTCCAGGAGGTCAACCTGACCAGCGTCTACCTCTGCTGCAAGTACGCGATCCCGCACATGCAGCGCGCGGGCAAGGGCTCGATCATCAACACCGCCTCGTTCGTCGCGGTGATGGGCGCGGCCACCTCGCAGATCTCCTACAGCGCCTCCAAGGGCGGCGTGCTGGCGATGTCGCGCGAGCTGGGCGTGCAGTTCGCCCGCGAGGGGATCCGGGTGAACGCGCTCTGCCCGGGGCCGGTGAACACCCCGCTGCTCCAGGAGCTGTTCGCCAAGGACCCCGAGCGCGCGGCCCGCCGCCTGGTGCACATCCCGCTGGGCCGGTTCGCCGAGCCGAGCGAGATCGCCGCCGCCGTGGCCTTCCTGGCCAGCGACGACTCCTCGTTCATGACCGCGAACACCTTCCTGGTGGACGGCGGCATCTCGGGCGCGTATGTGACTCCCCAGTAGTAAGGACGCCCGCAGCGCCGCGCCGCACCCGCCCCCGGGTGCCGCGCGGCGCTGCGGCATGCTTGCGGGGTGCAGGGCACACGGCGTTAACTAGCAACGGTAGTTAAACGGCCCGGCCACGAGGAGAGGACCACCCGTGCAGCAGCATGCGGACCAGTACATCGATGGCGGCTGGCGGCCGAGCCTCGGCGGCGAGCCGCTGGCGGTGGTCAACCCCGCCACCGAGCAGGTCATCGCCACGGTCCCGGCCGGCACCCCCGCCGACGTCGAGGCCGCCGTGGCCGCCGCTCGCTCCGCCGCCCGTGCCTGGGGAGCCACCACCCGCGAGGAGCGGCTGGCCCCGCTCACCCGGCTGCGCGACGGCCTGGCCGCCCGCCAGCAGGAGATCGCCGAGACGGTCAGCGCCGAGCAGGGCAGCCCGATCGGCTTCGCCGCCGCGGTGCAGGCCGGATTGCCGCTCGCGGTCGCCTCCTCCTACCTGGAGCTGCTGGCCGGCTACGAGTTCCAGGAGCAGGTGGGCAACTCCACCGTCTTCGCCGAGCCGGCCGGCGTGGTCGCCGCCATCACCCCGTGGAACTACCCGCTGCACCAGATCGTCGCCAAGGTGGTCCCGGCGCTCGCCGCCGGCTGCACCGTGGTGCTCAAGCCCGCCGAGGACACCCCGCTGGTGGCCCGGCTGTTCGCCGAGATCGTGGCCGCGGCCGGCTTCCCGGCCGGAGTCTTCAACCTGGTCACCGGCCTGGGCACGGTGGTCGGCGCGGCCCTGGTCGCGCACCCCGAGGTGGACCTGGTCTCGTTCACCGGTTCCACGGCCGTGGGCCGGGCGATCGGCGAGGTGGCCGGGCGCGGCGTCAAGAAGGTGGCCCTGGAGCTGGGCGGCAAGTCCGCCAACGTGGTGCTGCCGGGCGCCGATCTGGCCAAGGCGGTCAACGTGAACGCCGCCAACGTCTTCGCCAACTCCGGCCAGACCTGCACCGCCTGGACCAGGCTGCTGGTCCACCAGGACCAGTACGAGGAGGCCGTCGCGCTGGCCGCGAAGGCCGCCGCCAAGTACGCGCCCGGCGACCCGTCCGCGCCGCAGACCCGGATGGGCCCGGTGGTCAGCGCCAAGCAGCGCGAGCGGGTGCGCGGTTACATCGAGAGCGGACTGGCGCAGGGCGCCCGGCTGGTGGTCGGCGGCGCCGAGGCGCCGGCCGAACTGCCCACCGGCTACTACGTCCAGCCCACCGTGCTCGCCGACGTCACGCCCGACATGACGGTCGCGCAGGAGGAGATCTTCGGCCCGGTGCTGTCGATCCTCGCCTACCGGGACGAGGAGCACGCCCTGGAGATCGCCAACGGGACCGAGTACGGCCTGGCGGGCGGCGTCTGGGCGGGGGACCAGGAGAGCGCGGTCGCCTTCGCCCGCCGGATGGACGCCGGCCAGGTGCACATCAACGGCGGGCAGTTCAACCCGCTGGCGCCGTTCGGCGGCTACAAGTCCTCCGGAGTCGGGCGCGAGTTGGGCCGGCACGGGCTGGAGGAGTTCCTGCAGACCAAGTCGCTGCAGCTCTGAGACCCCGCCGACTACCGAGAGGCTGCTTTGACTACTGAAAGGAAGGCCATGGTTCGCGCCGCCCTGCTCACCGCCGTCGACGCTCCGCTGGAGCTGACCGAGATCGAGTTGCCCGAGCCCGGGCCCGGCCAGGTCCGGGTCAAGCTGGCGGCCGCCGGCGTCTGCCACTCCGACCTGTCGCTCGCCACCGGCGTGCTGCGGGCCCCCACCCCCGTGATCCTCGGCCACGAGGGCGCGGGCACGGTGGCCGCCGTCGGCGAGGGTGTCAGCACCGTCCGGGTCGGCGACCCGGTGGTGCTCAACTGGGCTCCCGCCTGCGGCGCCTGCCACCTCTGCGGGCTCGGCGAGCCGTGGCTGTGCGAGCGCGCGGGCGCGGCCTACGGCGAGACCTACGCGGCGCTCGCGGACGGCACCGGCGTCTACCCCGGGCTCGGCGTCGCGGCCTTCGCCGAGGAGACGCTGGTCAACGAGCGCGCCCTGCTGCCGCTGCCGGACGGCGTGCCGCTCACCTCGGCCGCGTTGCTCGGCTGCGCCGTGCTCACCGGCTACGGGGCGGTGCACAACGCGGCCCGGGTCCGGGCCGGCGAGTCGGTGGTGGTCATCGGGCTGGGCGGGGTGGGCCTGGCGGTGCTGCAGGCGGCCCGGATCGCCGGCGCGGGACCGATCATCGCGGTGGACGTCAGCCCGCAGAAGGAGGAGCTGGCCCGGCGCCACGGCGCCACCGAGTTCCTCCTGGCGGACGATCAGCTCTCGCGCACCGTACGCAAGTTGACGGATGGTCATGGTGCGGACCAGGCCTTCGAATGCGTCGGCCGGGGCAGCACCATCCGGGCCGCCTGGTCCACCACCCGGCGCGGCGGGCGGACCACGGTGGTCGGCATCGGCGGCAAGGACGACCTGGTCTCCTTCTCCTCCCTGGAGCTGTTCCACTTCGCCCGGACGCTGAGCGCCTGCGTGTACGGCAACAGCGACCCGGCGAGGGACGTCCCGCTGCTCGCCGAACACGTGCGCGCCGGGCGGCTCGACCTGGAGGCGCTGATCACCGACCGGATCACGCTGGACGAGATCCCCGCCGCGTTCGAGCGGATGCGGGCAGGTCAGGGCGGTCGCTCGCTGGTGGTGTTCTGAGCTACCCGGCGGTACGACCGTCCATCTTGGACCATTGCGAAGGCTCTGGCACACTGTCGCTGTCGGCTGACGAACCGTCATAGCGATCAGGACTGGGGAACTGGGCATGTGGGGTCGGGGGACCGAGCTCGGTGGGCGTTACACGCTCACCGAGCGGCTCGGCGGCGGGGCGATGGGGGAGGTCTGGCGGGGCGAGGACGGGGTGCTCGGTCGTCAGGTCGCGGTGAAGATCCTGCTGCCCGCGTTGCTGGACGATGCGACGTTCATGGAGCGGTTCAGGCGTGAGGCCAGGCTGCTGGCCTCGATCAACCACCCGGGCATCGTCGAGGTGCACGACTACGGCGAGAGCGGCGAGGACGCGCAGGACCGGGTCGCGTACATCGTCATGGAGCTGATCACCGGCCGACCGTTGGACGTCGTCCTCGAGGAGAGCGGCCCGCTGCCGGTCGACCGGGCGCTGGGCATCGTCGCCCAGGCGCTCGACGCGCTGCACGCCGCCCATCAACGGGGCATCGTGCACCGCGACATCAAGCCGTCCAACCTGATGCTGCGGGAGGACGGCCGGGTCGCGGTGACCGACTTCGGCATCGCCAGCGCCGTCGCCGGGACGAGGATCACCTCCTCCGACGCGATCCTCGGCACCGCGCTCTACGTCGCCCCCGAGCGCGCCGAGGGGGCCGCGTCCAACCCGGCCTCCGACCTCTACTCGATCGGCGTGCTCTGCTACGAGATGCTCATCGGGAAGCCGCCGTTCACCGGGGAGACGGCGCTGGAGATCGTGCTCAAGCACGTCCGGGAGCCCGCGCCCGCGCTGCCCGACAGCTTCGGTCGGCCGGTGCGCGACCTGGTGGCCACCGCGCTCGCCAAGCTGCCCGGGGAGCGGTTCGCCAACGCCGCGGAGATGGCGGCGGTGGTGCGGGGCGCGGCGCAGGGGGCGCCGGTCGCGGAGGCGATCGCCTCCCGGGCGACACCGCTGGTCCCCGCCCGGCCCGCGGCGGCGGTCGCCCCGGTCGCGGTTGCCCCGGTCGCGGTTGCCCCGGCTGCGGTGGCGGCGGTTGCCCCGGCCGCGGTGGAGCCGGCGGCCGCCGAGAAGGAGACGCAGCCTGTCGTGTCGTCGCGGCAGCCGTGGATCCGGCGTCGCTTCGTGCTGCCCGTGCTGATCCCGTGCGGCGTCACCGTGGTCGTCGGTTCGGCCCTGCTGATCGACCAGACCCCGTTCAGCTCCAACGCGGCCACCGCGCCCTCGCGCCCGCCCGCCGCGGCCGCTGCCGGCTCACCGGCCGCCGCCGTGGGGCCGGGGGCACCCGCCGCCTCGGCGTCAGGTGCGGCGCCCTCGGGCTCCGCGTCGCCGAGTGCGTCCGCTTCGGCGCCCTCCGGCAACTCGTCGGCCCCGCCCGCCGGTTCACCTGCCGGCTCACCGGGAGCGGCGGTGCCGCCCCCGCCGGGCGGCGGCGGTACGCCCCGCAGTGGCGGCGGCAACTCCGGCGGCAGCGGCTCGGGCGCCGGCTCCAACGGTGGCTCGACCAGCGGCTCAGGCTCGGCCCCGGGTGGCGGCAACTCCGGCTCCACGAACGGCGGTTCGACGCAGCCCCCGCCGCCCACCCAGCCCGCCCCCAACCCGCCGCCCAGCTCCGTCCCGCCCAGCTCTGCCCCGCCCGCCGGCTGCGGCGCGTCGAGCGCCATCGTGAACGTCGGCGACGGTCTCAAGGTCGGCCTCGCCGACGGCAACCCCTCGGGCACCGGCGCAGTGGTCATGGGCGGGAGCACCCAGTACGGCTGGGTGCGCAGTGCCGACCAGACCTGGTCCGTCTTCCACGCCTGCAACATGAACGACAGCATTCTGGGCGTGGCGTACTACCCCGGAACCAGCGCTCAACTCATCGCCCAGCCCGGCGGCGGGATGGCGGACTGGACGATCGTCGGCGCGCCGACCGGTGTCAACATCAAGGACTACCTGGGGCAGAACTGCCTGACCGACAACGGCGCCGGCCACCAGCTCACGCTGAACGCCTGCACCCCGGGCGACGCCTCCCAGGAGTGGCGGATCCCCTGACGTTCAGGGCCCGGGCACGACCGCCCGGGCCCCGCCGGGGTCAGCCCGCCAGCGCCGCCCGGCCCGCCAGGACGACCTTGGTCTGCTCGGCCACCCGGCGACCCAGGTGCTCGGCGGTGGCGATGTCCGACTTGTGCACGCCCTCGACGCCCTGGTCGTTGTTGGACTGGGCACCGGCCCCGAGGAAGAAGCCGAGGCGGTTGAGGTCGTTCTCCGAACCGGTGCTGACGTTCCAGCCCGGCATCAGGCCCAGGTTGATCCAGGTCATGCCGTGCTGGGCCGCGAAGATGCTCAGGTACTGCAGGGTGGCGAGCTTGTCGCCGCTCTTGGAGCCGGAGTTGGTGAAGCCGGCCGCCAGCTTGTCCTGCCACGCGGAGGCGAACCAGCGCTTGGTGCTGGCCTCGGCGAAGGTGTGGAAGGCGGCGGAGGCACTGCCCAGGTAGGTGGGCGAGCCGAAGACGATCGCGTCCGAGGCGTCCAGCAGCTCCCACTGGGCTTCGGTGATCTCGTCGACCTTGATCAGGTGGACGGTGGCGCCGGACTCCAGCGCGCCGGTCCGGACGGCCTCGGCGATGACGGCGGTGTGGCCGAAACCGGAGTGGACGGCGATGGAGATGACGGGGCTGGTCACAGTGGTGCTCCCGAGTGGTTGCGGTGCGATTCGGTAAGTGCTGGTGAAAGGTAAGCACTGTCATTTGGAAAGCGCAACCCAGTCCGCAGCGCTGTACTCGCGTACACTGCCGCTATGACGACCGAAAGCGCTGCCGGGAGCCCGGGTGGGCACCACGCGGACGACCTGCCCTACAGCGTGTTCGGGCGCGCCTGCCCGTCGCGGCACGTGCTGAAGGACATCACCCACGCCTGGGGCAGCCTGACCCTCGCGGCGCTGCTGGACGGCACGATCCGCTTCAACGAGCTGCGCCGCCGGGTCGACGGGGTGAGCGAGAAGATGCTGTCCCAGACCCTCCAGGCGCTGGAGCGCGACGGGTTGGTGCACCGCAAGGCCCAGCTGACCAATCCGCCGCGGGTCGACTACTGCCTCACCGCGACCGGGCGCGAGGTCGCCGAGCAGCTGCAGGTGCTGATCGCGCTGGTCGAGGAGCGGATGCCCCAGGTGCTGGAGGCGCAGCAGCGGTACGACGAGACCCGTGGCTGAGCGGCCCTCGGATGATGTTTTGAAACTAGTTGCATAGAGCCGGTCCTCACCCCTACCGTTGAGTAACAACACTCGCGCGAGGAGAGTCCCGGATGACCGCCTACCCCCACCTGCTGCGCCCGCTCGACCTGGGCTTCACCACGCTGCCCAACCGGGTGCTGATGGGCTCGATGCACGTGGGCCTGGAGGAGGCGCCGAACGGCTTCGAGCGGATGGCCGAGTTCTACGCCACCCGGGCCCGTGGCGGGGTCGGCCTGATCGTCACCGGCGGCATCGCGCCGAACGAGGCCGGGCGGCCCTGGAGCGGCGGCGCCAAGCTCACCACCCCCGAGGAGGCGGCCGAGCACCGCGTCATCACCGAGGCCGTGCACGCCGCCGGTGGCAAGATCGCCATGCAGATCCTGCACTTCGGCCGCTACGCCTACCACGAGGACCTGGTGGCCCCGAGCGCGATCCAGGCGCCGATCAGCCCGTTCGTGCCGCACGCCCTCACCGAGGAGCAGATCGAGCAGACCATCGAGGACTTCGCCCGCGCCGCCGAACTCGCCCAGCGGGCCGGCTACGACGGCGTCGAGATCATGGGCTCCGAGGGCTACCTGATCAACGAGTTCATCGCCGCGCCCACCAACCAGCGTGACGACGCCTGGGGTGGCGACTACCGGAACCGGATGCGGTTCCCGGTGGAGATCGTCCGCCGGGTGCGCGAGCGGGTCGGCGCGGAGTTCATCCTGATCTACCGCCTCTCGATGCTCGACCTGATCCCCGGCGGCTCCACCCTGGCCGAGGTGATCGAGCTGGCCCAGGCCGTCGAGGCGGCCGGCGCCACCATCATCAACACCGGCATCGGCTGGCACGAGGCGCGCATCCCCACCATCGCCACCTCGGTGCCGCGCGGTGCCTTCGCCCGGTTCACCAAGAAGGTGATGGGCTCGGTATCGATCCCGCTGGTCACCACCAACCGGATCAACACCCCGGAGCTGGCCGAGGAGTTGCTCGCCGACGGCTACGCGGACCTGATCTCGATGGCCCGCCCGCTGCTCGCCGACCCCGACTTCGTCGCCAAGGCGGCGGCCGGCACCCCCGAGGCCGTCAACACCTGCATCGGCTGCAACCAGGCCTGCCTCGACCACACTTTCAGCATGAAGATCACCTCCTGCCTGGTGAACCCGCGGGCCTGCCACGAGACCGAGCTGGTGCTGGCCCCGACCCGGCTGCGCAAGCGCCTGGGCGTGGTCGGCGCCGGCCCCGCCGGGCTCGCCTTCGCGGTCACCGCGGCCGAGCGCGGCCACGCCGTCACGCTCTTCGACGCGGCCGAGGAGGTCGGCGGGCAGCTGAACATCGCCCGCCGGATCCCGGGCAAGGAGGAGTTCAACGAGACCCTGCGGTACTACCGCCACCAGCTGACGGAGCGTCAGGTCGAGCTGCGGCTGGGCACCTTGGTCACTGCCGAGAGCCTGGCCGCAGAGGGCTTCGACGAGGTGGTGCTGGCCACCGGCGTCACCCCGCGCACGCCCGAGATCGAGGGCAGCGACCACCCGAGCGTGCTCGACTACCTGGACGTGCTGCGTGACCAGGCGCCGGTGGGCGAGCGGGTGGCGATCGTCGGCGCCGGCGGGATCGGCTTCGATGTCGCCGAGTACCTCACCGACCCGGGCACCTCGGCCAGCCAGGACCCGGCCGCCTTCTTCGCGCAGTGGGGTGTGGACACCGAGCACGCCGGCGCCGGTGGCCTGCGCAAGCCGGAGCGCCCCGAGACCAAGCGTGCGGTGCACCTGCTGCAGCGCAAGACCAGCAAGGTCGGTGCCGGGCTGGGCAAGACCACCGGCTGGATCCACCGCACCGAGCTGAAGCACCGTGGCGTGGCCATGGTCGCCGGCGTGGACTACCAGCGGATCGACGACGCCGGCCTGCACCTGACGGTGGACGGCGAGCCGCAGCTGCTCCCGGTGGACACGGTGGTGCTCTGCGCGGGCCAGGAGCCGCGCCGTGACCTGGTCGAGGGCCTGCGCGAGCGGGGCATCGAGCCGCACCTGATCGGCGGCGCGGACGTGGCGGCCGAGCTGGACGCCAAGCGCGCCATCGACCAGGGCACCCGCCTGGCGGCCGCGCTCTGATCACCCGCAACGGGCGGGACCGGCGCCCTAGGGCCTGTACGGCGGATCTTTTCGGATGAGCCCGCGGCGTTGGGCGCCCGGCTGGGCGTGCGCCCGAGTCGTCCTCGTACTGGACGTACTTGGGCGAGTCGGGCGTGCGTCCAGCCGGGATGCCCGGCGTCGCGGGCCCGGAAAGATCCGCCGTACAGGCCCTAGGGTCTGCCGGACAGGTCCTAGGATGCCCAGCAGTACCGTCGCGCACCCAGGAGACCGGTCCCGCCATGTCGCTGCCGCACGCCATCCTCACCGCCCTGCTGGAGAAGCCTTCCTCCGGGCTGGAGTTGACGCGCCGCTTCGACAAGTCGATCGGCTTCTTCTGGTCCGCCACGCACCAGCAGATCTACCGTGAGCTGGGCAAGTTGGAGCAGGCCGGGCTGATCCGGGCGATTCCGCAGCCGCCCAGCCGGGGCCGGCGCAAGGAGTACGAGGTGCTGGCGGCCGGCCGGGCGGCGCTGGTCGACTGGGTGGCCGAGAGTCAGGACCCGAAGGCCGTCCGCGAGCCGCTGCTGCTGCGGTTGCGGGCGGCCGCCGTGGTCGGCGCGCCTGGCTTGCGGGCCGAGCTGGAGCGTCATCTCGCCCTGCACGAGCGGCAGCTGACGGACTATCTGGCGATCGAGCAGAAGGACTTCCCGGCCGAGCCGGCGGGCGAGCAGAACCGGCTGCAGCACCTGGTGCTGCGGGCGGGCATCGGGCTGGAGACCTTCTGGATCCAGTGGCTCACCGAGGCGCTGGCCGAACTGCCGGACACCGCACGGCCGTGACGGCCCGCGGCGGCGGTCAAGTGGAACCGCTCCCAAGGGCGGTGGCGCCCGGTCGGCGATCAGGACGGCCTGCCACAATGGCCCGGTTCCGCCCCGTGACCGTCGCCCGAGGTGATCGATGAGCTCCACCGCACAACGCCGCCCCGGCGCGCACCGCCCCACCCTGGAGGAGGTGGCCGTGCTGGCCGGTGTCGGCCGGGGCACCGTGTCCCGGGTGGTCAACGGCTCGCCCCGGGTCAGCGACCGGACCAGGGCCGTCGTGGAGCAGGCGGTGGCCGAACTCGGCTACGTGCCCAACCGGGCCGCCCGCACCCTGGTCACCTCGCGTGCCGACGCGATCGCCCTGGTGGTGCCCGAGACCGAGACCCGGCTCTTCTCCGAGCCGTACTTCGCCGACATCATCAGCGGTGTCTGCGCGGAACTGGCCGACTCGGAGCTGCAGTTGCTGCTCGTCCTGGTCCGCGACCAGCGCGAGCGCGACCGGCTCTCGGCGTACCTGCGGGCCCAACGGGTGGACGGTGTGCTGCTGGTCGCCGTGCACCGCGACGACCCGCTGCCCGGCACCCTGGAGGAGCTGCGGATCCCCGTGGTGCTGGCCGGGCGGCGCGCCGACCACGAGCCGCTCAGCTACGTCGCCGCCGACAACCTGGGCGGCGCCCGGGCCGCCGTACGCCACCTGCTGGCGGGCGGGCGGGAGCGGATCGCCACCATCACCGGGCCGCTGGACATGGAGGTCGCCGAGGCCCGGCTGGCCGGCTACCGCGCCGCGCTGGCCGAGGCAGGGCGGGCGGGGTCGGACGACCTGGTGGGCCTGGCCGACTTCACCGAGCAGGGCGGCCGGGCGGCGATGCGCGAACTGCTGGACCGCGTCCCCGACCTGGACGCGGTCTTCTGTGCCTCCGACGTGCTGGCCGCCGGCGCGCTGCAGGTGCTGCGCGCGGCCGGCCGCCGGGTGCCCGAGGACGTCGCGCTGGTCGGCTTCGACGACTCGATCGTGGCCCGGCACACCGATCCGCCGCTCACCAGCGTGCGCCAGCCGACGGCGGAGTTGGGCCGCACCATGGTCCGCCTGCTGCTGGACGAGATCGCCGAACCGGGCGGCCCCAGGCACCAACTGGTGCTTGGCACCGAGCTGGTGGTGCGCGACTCCGGGTGACGCCGACGCCCGCCCTGACGCTCCGTCAGGACTACTGCGAGCCCTGCTCGGTGTCCTGATCCGGGGTGAACTGCCCGCTCAGGTCGGGAACCGTGGCCAGCACGGTCGGCGAGACCACGGCGAGCGCGTCGGTCGGGTTGACGGTGGCCCGGGCCGGCGCGGCCACCTCGATGTAGGCGGCGCGCAGCGTGGTGGTGAAGCGGTAGCCGCCGTGGCCGTCCTGCTCCAGGTACCACTGCAGGTTGTCGACGTTCGGTCCGGTCGACATCTGGTTCGCCACGCTGTTCAGCGAGGTGGGCCGGGCCACCCCGCAGCGCAGCACGGTGCGGGGTGAGGTCTGCCAGACGGCGACGTACGGCGAGCCGGCCGGGTCGGCCCGCGGGTGGCCGAGCAGGGTCGGCGGCAGTGCCTTGATCAACGCGGCACAGAAGCCGGAGACCGCGGCCGCGGGCTTGGGCGCGGTGACCGGCGGCTGGTACGTGCCGTCGGTCATCAGCACCGCGCCGGTGCAGGCGAGCAGTACCAGCGGCGCCGCGAGCCAGCGGACCGGCGCGGGCAAGGCCTGCAGGGCGCGCCGAGCGCGCTGGGTATGGGACACCGGGAGATGGTAACCGGCGCTCATGAGGCCCGGGCCGTTCGGGTGCGCTCCTCGGTCCCGGTGGCTCGGCCCCGCTGATCGCCTCAGTCCTGGCGGATCGCCGAGACGTCGAACTCCAGCGTCACCTTGTCGCCGACCAGCACGCCGCCGCCCTCCAGCGAGGCGTTCCAGGTGATGCCGTAGTCCTTGCGGCTGATCGTGGTGGAGCCCTCGAAGCCCACCCGAAGGTTGCCGTACGGGTCCCGGGCGCTGCCGTCGAACTCGACCTCCAGGCCGATCGGGCGGGTCACGTCCTTGACCGTGAGGTTGCCGTTGAGCCGGTAGCGGTCGCCGCCCAGCGCCTCGATGCCGGTCGAGCTGAAGAGGATGTCGGGGAACTTCGGCGCGTCCAGGAAGTCGTTGGTGCGCAGGTGACCGTCGCGCTGCTCGTTGCCGGTGTCGATGCTGGCGGTCTTGATGGTCACGGTCACGCTCGACTTGGTGGGATCGGATCCGTCGAGGTGTGCCCGGCCCTCGAACTCCTTGAAGAAGCCGCGAACCTTGGTGACCATCGCGTGCCGGGCCGAGAAGCCGATCCTGGTGTGGGCGGGGTCCAGGACGTACTCGCCGGTCAGCTCGGTGAGCGGGGTGTTGCTCATGGTTCCTCCAGATCAGTCCGAGTCACA
This sequence comes from Kitasatospora sp. GAS204B, assembly GCF_029892155.1. Classification (GTDB taxonomy): domain Bacteria; phylum Actinomycetota; class Actinomycetes; order Streptomycetales; family Streptomycetaceae; genus Kitasatospora. The sequence continues at coordinate 110,594 of NZ_JARZAG010000023.1, forward strand.
CCGGGGCGCACCGGAGCGGCGGCCCCGGCACCACGGTAGGTGCGGACCCGCTCCGGGTGGCCACGGCGCGCGGGACCGAACGGACTCAGCGGCGGCGTCGGGTCGGCTCCGACGGCTCGTCGGGCTCCGGCTCGCCCGGGGCGGGCCCGGTGGGGTCGGGACCCGGCACCGGGGGCCTGGGCGCGGGCGGCCCCGGCACGGGCGGCAGCGGCTCCGGCGGGATCGGCGAATGCGGGGGAGCGGCGTCCGGATCGGCAGGGAACGGGATGCTCATGATCCTCACCTCGCCCCCCGCCTACCCGGCCGGCGGCCGCTCAACCGCGCCACAGGGCCCCCGTGGATTCGCCGTCGCACGGGGGCCCGGAGCCGGGCGGGCCGGATCAGCTCAGGTGGAACGAGGTGTCGTCGATCAGGAACGCGGTCTGCGCGCTCCCGGTCACGTGCGAGGTGAACTTCACGATCACCGTCGAACCGAACTCCGAAGCCACGTACGGCGTCAGGTCGATCGAGACCGGCACGTAGCCGTTGGTCGCGTCCAGGTTCGACCAGTTCTTCAGCACCGCGATCTGCTTGCCCGAGTACTGGTCGTCCAGCTCCAGGCTCAGCGTGTCCTGAGCCTGCGCCGAGGTGTTCGTCGAGTCCACGTGCAGCCAGAACGAGAGGCTCGCCCGGGTGTAGCCCGGGGTGGTCTCCACGCCCTGGGAGAGCGAGTCGTCGGTGGCGGCACTGTGGCCGAGCCAGGCGTAGCCCTGGCCCGAGCGCGGCTGGTGGGCGGTGGACTGGGTGATGATGCCGGGCGCGGACTGGGTCCACCAGCCGGGGTAGTTGCCCTTGACATCGGTGGGCACCTCGAAGCCGGGGTCGACGATCTGCTCGATGCCCAGGCAGCCGTACTCACCGGTGGTGAAGAAGCCGTACCAGAAGCGGGTGCTCGCCTGGTTGCCCGCGTCGTCCCGGACCGTCACCGTCACGTCGTGGTAGCCGCGGTCGTCGGTGCGGCCGCGGATCACACCGGTGCGCGGGTCGATGCGCAGACCGTGCGGCAGGCCGTCGGCGCGGTAGCGCAGCTTGCCCGACGCGGTGTCGGCGGCGATCACCGGCAGCTCCACCTGCTTGCCCGGTGGCGCGGTGCGGTCGCACATGGTGCTCACCACCAGTGGCTGATTCGCCTCCACCGGGTGCGAGCCCGAGCAGGTGTGCTGGTCGTTGGACCAGGTGGTCTGCACGGCGAAGGCGCCGGTGGACAGCTGCAGGTTGAACAGCCCGCCGGGGGTGCCTTCGGTGATCCAGGCGCACTTGTCGCCGTTCTCCTGCCCTGCCGGGTCGATCCAACCGCCCATCGCGTTCTGGTCGGTGAGGGTCTCGGCGTACTCGTGGCCGCCGAGGATCGACCAGCCGTCCAGCCGCCCGCGCGGTCCGGGGTTGATCCAGTTGGTGCCGCAGTACTTGTAGTCGGTCAGGTACGGCATCAGCGTGTAGGCCAGCGTGCCGTACGAGGAGCGCTCGAAGGTGTGCCAGGCGCACCAGCTGTTCAGCTCGTGCCAGCTGTCCGGGTCCGAGCCCTTGGCGGTGGTCACCACGTACTGCACGTTGCGGTTCTGTGCCTCGCTGGTGTTGCCGAAGTGCTTGGCCGCCGCGGCCGCCTCGGCGGCGATCTGCGGCTCGGTGGCCCGGTCGGGCGCGGCGGCGGAGTTGTCCACCCAGACGCCCGCGAGCGTGCCGCCGGCCTGCGGATAGCCGACGTGCGAGGCGTTCGCCGGGCAACTGCCGCTGCCGCTCGCCACGTTCTCGCAGTACTGGGTCAGCACCCCGCTCCACGCGTCGCCGTTGCTGCCCAGGCCCTTGAAGAAGTCCTGCTGGTACGGTGCGGCGCTGTCCGGGTCGTTGGAGAGCGTGGTGTCGCCGCTGGCGTCCGTGCCGGCCGTGCCCCACTGGGATCCCCAGTAGATCACGTAGACCTTGGGCGGCCCCGAGGTCACGCCCACCGAGTCCTGGCCGCCGCGGTAGGCCAGGTTCGGCTGGCCGTTGTTGACCGGGACGATGGTGTGGCCGGGCGCCGGGTCGGCGTTCGGGCGCGGGTCGCCGGTGCTGGGGCCGGTGGCGGCGCCGGTGGGCGCGCTGGCGGCGGCGTGCGGGTGGCCCGGCTGGATCTGCACCCAACTGCCATGGGTCTGCACCCAGCCTGCCGAGGCCGGATGCGGGTCGGCGGCCTGCTGGGTGCTGTCGGCCTGTGCTGCGGTGGCGGCGGTTCCCAGAGCTCCGGTGAGGGCCAGCCCGAGGGCGAGCAGCGCGGAGCCGAAGAGCCTCCGCCCGCGTGGCGCGCCCGTGGGGAGTGCGGTCACAAGAATTCCCTTCTCGGTGTGCGGTGAAGGCGGCGGCCCCCACCGGTCCGGTCGGCGGACGCTGTACCATTGCACATGTCACACGGTTTTAATCCCAGGGCTGCTGATAAAGCTTCAGTAAAGTCCTTCGGAGCCGCCGGACCTGAGCACACGTCAGCTGTGGCGCGACCGGCTGCCGAACCTGCGGGACCTGGGCTGAGCCGCGCCGACCCGATCGGGCAGGATGGCGGTGGCGGGTCGAGACGGAAGGTCGGGTGGGGGCGTTGCGCAGGTACGGGCGTGCGGTGGTCGGCGTGGTCGCGGTGCTGGCCTTCGGGATCGTGGTGCACGGCGTGCACGGCGGCGGCCAGGGCACCGCCGGGGCGGCCCACCCGAGCGCCGCCACCACCGCGCCGCCCGGCGCCGCGAGCCCCGGCGGGTCGCCCGCAGCGTCCCCGTCCGCCGACGCCTACGCTCCTGCCCGCTTCGCCGCCCAGGTCCGCAGCCGGGCCGGCCAGGCCGGGATCGACCCCCAGCTGCTGATGGCGATCCTCTACAACGAGTCCTACAAGCCGCACGACCCGGCCGTCGAGCGGGCCTGGCAGCAGCTCAAACCGGACGCGGCGTTCGGCATCGCCAACATGCACAAGGCCGCCTTCGACGACACCAAGGTCGGCCGTGACTTCGCCGGGCGCCGCTGGGAGGAACTGCCCGACGACCCTGACCTGGCGATCGAGGCGGCCGCCTGGTTCCTGCACGACCTGGCCGCCCAGCTGCCCGCGCACCCGGCCGCCGCCCTCGACAAGGACGAGCTGCTGGCCCTCGGCTACAACGCCGGAGCCGGCAACATGCTCGCCATCGCCCGCGGCACCTCGCCCGGCCCGGCCGCCCGCTCCTACCTGGACGAGCTGCACGCCAACTGGGCCAAGGCGGCCACCGCGCTCGCCCAGTAGGCCCCCTGGCCCTGACGCACCATCAAGAGAGTGACACTGCCTCCCGTTCGGCGCAGTCCGGCTGGTGGTGGCCATCTCCGGCTTCACAGACTCGAAGCCGGGGGTGACCGGACCACTGGAGGCATCCTCATGAGAATCGTTCTGCGCCGGGCGGCCATCGCCACCACCATCCTCGGCCTCGCCGTCGGGGCGAGTGCCTGCAGCAGCGCCAAGAGCTCCGGCAGCAGCGCGGGTGCCAGCAGCTCGACGTCCGCCATCAAGATCGGCCTGCTGCTGCCGGAGACCAAGACCACCCGGTACGAGCAGTTCGACAAGCCGCTGATCGAGGCCCAGATCATGGCGCTGGACCCGAACGCGACCATCGACTACTACAACGCCAACCAGGACGCCACCACCCAGCAGACCCAGGTGGACACCGCTCTCACCAAGGGTGACCAGGTGCTGATCCTGGACGCGGTGGACGCCAAGGCGATCCAGTCCTCGGTCCAGAAGGCGCACAGCGCGGGCGTGAAGGTGGTCGCCTACGACCGGCTGGCCCAGGGGCCGGTGGACGCCTACGTCTCCTTCGACAACAACAAGGTCGGCCAGCTCCAGGGCCAGGCCCTGGTCACGGCGGTGGGCAGCAAGGCGAACAGCGGCCAGATCGTCATGATCAACGGCTCGCCCACCGACCCGAACGCCGGCGAGTTCAAGGCCGGGGCGCACAGCGTGATCGACGGCAAGCTGAAGATCGGCAAGGAGTACGACACCCCGAACTGGGACCCGAACAACGCCAACCAGGAGGCCGCCGCCGCGATCACCGCGCTGGGCGGGCAGAACGTGGTCGGCGTCTACTCGGCCAACGACGGCATGGCCGCCGGCATCGCCACCGCGCTGCAGGCCGCCAACCTGAGCGTGCCGCTGACCGGCCAGGACGCCCAGCTGGACGCGGTGCAGCGGATCCTGGCGGGTACCCAGACGATGTCGATCTACAAGCCCTACAAGCCGGAGGCCGACACCGCCGGCACCATGGCGGTCGACCTCGCCCAGGGCAAGGCGCTGTCCAGCTCGGTGGCCCCGACCACCGCGACCAGCGGCAGCGGCACCAGCGTGAAGTCCGACCTGATCACCCCGGTCGTGCTGAACAAGGACAACATCAAGACCACCGTGGTGGCCGACGGCCTGTACACCGTCCCGCAGATCTGCACGCCGCAGTACGCCGCCGACTGCACGGCGGCCGGCCTCAGCTGACCGCTCCCAGGCGAGCGCACTCTGCCGGGCTATCAGAAGGGAGCGGGTCCCATGGCCGGTCAACCGGTGCTGGCCCTGCGCGGGGTCTCCAAGCGGTTCGGAGCGGTGCAGGCACTGACCCACATCGAGCTCGAGGTGCGGGCCGGTGAGGTGCTCGCCCTGGTGGGCGACAACGGCGCCGGCAAGTCGACCCTGGTCAAGGCGGTCGCCGGGGTCAACCAGCCGGACGAGGGCGTGATCGAGTGGGAGGGGCGGCCGGTGACGATCCACCGGCCGCAGGACGCCCAGCAGCTGGGCATCGCCACCGTCTACCAGGACCTCGCGCTCTGCGACAACCTGGACGTGGTCGCCAACCTCTTCCTGGGCCGCGAGATCAGGCGCTTCGGCGTGCTGGACGAGGTCGCGATGGAGCAGCGCTCCCGGACCCTGCTGGACACCCTGTCGATCCGGATCCCCAGCGTGCGGATCCCGATCGCCTCGCTCTCCGGCGGTCAGCGCCAGGTGGTGGCGATCGCCCGCTCGCTGATCGGCTCGCCGAAGGTGGTCATCCTCGACGAGCCGACCGCCGCGCTCGGCGTCGAGCAGACCGCGCAGGTGCTGGACCTGGTCGAGCGACTCAGCGGGCAGGGCCTCGGGGTGATCCTGATCAGCCACAACATGGCCGACGTGATGGCCGTGGCGGACCGGATCGCGGTGCTCCGGCTGGGCCGCAACAACGGGATCTTCGACCGGCGCGGGACCTCCCAGGAAGAGATCATCTCAGCCATCACCGGCGCCACGGACAATGCCGTGACCCGCCGTCAGGCCCGTGGTACGGAGGGCGACCAGTGACCGACGATCCCAACACCCCGGGTGACGAGGGGCGGTTCACCGAGGGACGGCACGAGGAGGGGCGGCGCAAGCTGCCGGAGGAGTCCTTCCCGACCGGCGGCGTCAATGCGCCCGTCCCGGTGGCCTCCGAGGCCACCCCGGCGGTGGACCCGCGGCTGATCGTCCGCCAGGAGGGCGTGAAGGGCTACCTCGGCGAGTTCCGCCGCCGGCTGAGCAGCGGTGAGCTGGGCTCGCTGCCGGTGGTCCTGGCGCTGGTAGTGATCTGGGCCGTGTTCGGCAGCCTGAACAGCACCTTCCTGTCCGCGCAGAACCTCTCCAACCTCTCGCAGCAGATCGTCGGCACCGGGATGATCGCGATCGGCGTGGTCTTCGTGCTGCTGCTCGGCGAGATCGACCTGTCGATCGGCTCGGTCAGCGGGCTCTGCGCCGCGATCTACGCGGTGCTGGAGGTCACCCACGGTGTCAACCAGTGGGTCGCGCTGCTGTGCGCGCTGGTCAGCGGGGCGGCTGTCGGCTTCATCCAGGGCACCTTCTTCGCCCGGGTCGGGGTGCCCGCCTTCGTCGTCACGCTGGCCGGAAACCTGGGCTGGAACGGTCTGATGCTGCAGATCCTGGGCACCAGCGGGACGGTGAACCTCAGCGGCACGGACATCGTCTCCCGGCTCTACAGCACGATCTACAGCCAGCAGGCCGCCGCCTACGGGGCGGCCACCGCGGGCGTGCTGCTCTTCCTGGGCGCCTCGCTGCTGGACGCCACCCGGCGCCGGTCGGCCGGCATCCCGTCCCGGCCGGTCGCCGAGATCGCACTGCGCACCGTCGCCCTCGCGGTGGTCGCCTACCTCGCCGCCTACACCCTCAACCAGTACAAGGGCCTGCCGCTGGCGCTGCTGATCTTCCTGATCTTCATCGTGGTGCTGGACTTCGTGCTGCGCCGGACCACCTACGGGCGCCAGGTCTTCGCGCTCGGCGGCAACATCGAGGGGGCCCGGCGGGCCGGTATCAACGTGCCCAGGATCCGGATCACCGTCTTCATGATCTGCTCCACCATGGCGGCGGTCGGCGGCCTCTTCCTGGCCGCGCAGATCCAGTCCGCGAGCCAGACCTCCGGTGGCGGCAACCTGCTGATGAACGCGATCGCGGCCGCGGTCATCGGCGGCACCAGCCTCTTCGGCGGGCGCGGCAAGACCTGGTCGGCGCTGCTCGGCGCGCTGGTGATCGGCTCGATCCAGTCGGGCATGAACATCCAGGGGCTGAGCAACGCGATCCAGTTCATGATCACCGGTCTGGTGCTGCTCGCCGCCGTGGTCATCGACTCGCTGGCCCGGCGCACCCAGAAGGCGGCGGGGCGGGCCTGACCCGACGATCGGCACGATCGGCCCGTGCGGCCCAGGTCCCTCAGACCTGGGCCGCACGGCTGCGGCGGGGCAGCGTGGTGGCGAGGGCGAGGACCGCGAAGGCCAGCAGGGTGAGCGCGGCGAGTCGGGCCCCGGTGCCGCCGCCGCCCAGGTGCAGGGCCAGCGTGACGGCGGCGACCCCGATCGCGGTGCCCAGGCCCCGGGTCATGTTGACCATGCCACCGCCGGTGCCCGCCGAGGTGGTCGGGATCGCCCGCATCACCAGGGTGTTGTTGGCCGGGACGAAGACCCCGAGCGCCAGGCCCAGCAGTGCCAGCGACAGCGGTAGCAGGGCGGCGGTCGGCGGCAGCACCGTCAGCAGGGTCAGCGCGACCACGCAGCCGGCCGCGCCCACCCGGCTGCGCAGCTGGTCGCTCCAGGCACCGGGCAGCAGCCGGTCGGCGGTGGTGGCCGCGAGCGCGAAGCCGAGCGGCAGGGCGGTGAGCACCAGGCCGGTGGTCAGCGCGCCGCCACCGCGCCGGGCCAGCTCCACCGGGACCAGCACCAGCGGGCCGAACAGCACCAGGTAGCCGCAGAGGCCGGCCAGCAGGCCCGGCCCGAGCCGGCCGGTGCGCAGCAGCGCGAGGTCGACCAGCGGATTGGCGCACCGGCGCTGGCGCCGCAGGAAGGCCCAGCCGGCGGCGACGGCCACGGCGGCCGGCAGCAGCGCGGTCCAGGCCGGCGGGCCGAGCCCGGAGGCGACCGAGAGCGCGAGCAGCGCGGCGGTGGTCGAGCCGCCGAGCAGCAGCACGCCGGGCCCGTCGATCCGCGAGCCGGTGGCGCACTGCCGGGTGCGCGGCAGCAGGTAGTGGCCCGCCACCAGGGCGATGATGCCGATCGGGACGTTGACCCCGAAGACCCAGCGCCACCCCAGGGTGCTCACCAGCGCACCGCCCACGGTCGGCCCGAGCGCGAGCCCGATCGCCTGCCCGGCCGCCTGGATCCCGAGCGCGGAGCGCATCCGGCCCGGTGGGGCGCTGGTGGTGACCAGCGCCACGCTGTTGGCCTGCATCATGGCCGCGCCGACCGCCTGGACCACCCGGAAGGCGACCAGTGCGGCCAGCCCGGGGGCCAGTCCGCAGGCGGCGGAGGCGGCGGTGAAGACCGCGAAGCCGTACAGGTACATGAGCTTGCGGCCGCGCACGTCGGATATCCGGCCGACCGGGACCAGGAAGGCCACCAGGGTCAGCAGGTAGCTGAGCGACACCCACTCGACCCCGGCCGGCGTGCTGTGGAACTCGGTGCGCAGCGGCTGGTAGGTGAGCGTGACGATGCTGGCGTCCAGCTGGCCCATGAACGCGCCGAAGCAGACCGTTCCGACGGCGAGCCGCCACGCCCAGCGGTGCTCCCGGACGGCGTCGGGGCGGGCCCGCTCGGTGGTGAGCAGCGTGCGCAGCCGCAGGCCGGGTGCCGGGTGCGGCGGGGCCGGGCGCTCGCGTACGGGCATGGGTGGACCGTTCTGTCGCTGACCGGATCTATCGGCTTCAGATTACATCGCTGGCAGACATATTCGATAGGGGAGATGTTCGCGATGGTGGTGCTCGGCGAAAACGCGTTCGACGGCGGGCCTCGGGTCCACCGCGGCCAGCCGGCCGACCAGGCGCTGGTCGACCGGCTGGTGGTGTCCGGGAGAGAGGCGGTCAGCGTGACTGGGTGAGCGACTTCCAGTTCGTCACCGGCTGGTCCTCGACGACGACCCGGTCCTCGTGGCGGTCGTCGCCCATGATGCTGATCGTCCGGAACTGGTCGTGGTGGAAGACCCAGTAGCTGCTCAGGCCGGTCGGCTGCTGCTCGTCGGGCACCGGCAGGACGGTGGTGACCCGGTCGATGTTCTTGAAGGCCTCCTGCCACTGCGAGATCCGGCGGTCCTCGCGCTGCAGCACGTCGGTGTGCCGGGTGCTGTGGTCGATCGTGATGACCCGGAAGAACTGCTCGCCGTTCAGCGTGTGGAAGACCCAGTACCAGCTCTGGCCGTTCAGGGGGTTGCGGTCCGGGACCGGGATCACGAAGTCGAGCTTGGCCACCCCGTTCAGCGACTGCCAGCGGGTGAGCGGGCCGTCGCCGCGCTCCATGACGTCGGCCTGGTTGCCCTCGGCGAGCGAGACCACCCGGTACTGCTGCTGCCCGTTGACCGAGTGGAAGACCCAGAACCAGCTCTTGCCGTCCTTGCGCTGCATGTCCGGATAGGGCAGGAAGAGGTCGATGTTGGTCACCCCGTTCAGCGACTTCCAGGCGGAGAGCGGCTGGTCGGGCTTCTCCAGGGCGTCGGCGTGCCGGCTGCCGTCGGCGATCGAGATGATCCGGTACTGCTGGGCGGCCCCGAGGGTGCGGAACGCGTAGTACAGGCTCTTGCCGTTGCGGCGCTGCAGGTCGGGGATCGGCAGGAAGGTGTCGACCGGCCGGCCGGGCTCCACCCGCTCCGTGTCCGGCAGCTTGCCCTCGCTGAGCGACCTGAGGGTGGAGAGCGAGGGCACGAAGGCGTACACCGAGCCCTCGGTCTGCACGAAGCGGTGGAAACCCAGCGGCACGGGCTCCTTGCCGTCGGCGCGCTCCCAGGTCAGGGTGCCGTCGAGGCCGACCATGCCGTCCGGACCCGTCCTGCCGTTCCCGTTCGCGTCACCCCGGTTGGGCGGGAAGTCGGGGGCGTCGATCCAGGACTGCTGGATGAACTCGAACTGCGAGATCAGGTCCACCTGGTAGCTGACGAAGAGCAGGCCGCGCTTCTCGTCGGCACCGCCGGGTCCCTCGACAGTGGGATCGAAGGGGTGGCCGTACGGGCTGCCGCGCCGGATGATCCGGCGCCGGTCCATGATCGGATCCTCGTCGAACGGCTCGGCGGTGCGGCTCTCGCGCAGGCCGTCGCGCGGATTGGTCTTGCGCAGGTGCGAGAAGAGCGGGGTGAGCGTGCCGTCGGGGTCGTCGCGGAAGCTGATGTCGTTGTCGTTGGCGGCCACCGTGTTGAACGGCCGGTCGGCCTCGGGGCACTTGGCGACGGGGGTGCCGGAGCGCCAGCGGCCCACCATCCGCGAGGCCAGCCACTCCACCGTGGTGTTCTCGTCCACCGCCTTGGCCTTCTTCAGGACCTGGAGCTGGGCACCCACCTGGGCCCACCAGCCCGGCACGTCCTGGCCGAGCCGGCGCACCACCTGGAACGAGCCGTTGGTCGCCCAGGCGGGCAGCACGATCGGGCCGGGCGGCGTGAAGCCGGCGCGGGTCACCTGCTGGTCCGGGTAACCGGCGATGAACTCGCCGAACTTGATCAGCCGGGTGCCCGGGTGGTCCTTGACCCAGCCGGCCCGCTTCGGGTCCTCCTCGTCGAATCCGTGCACCCCCGGCTCGCTGACGCCGTCCTTGAACCCGAAGTGCTCCTTGCCCCGGCGGCTGCCCTTGAGCGTCGCGCAGTCCTGCTGGAAGAGCACGGTGATCCGGAACTCCGAGGCGCTCTCGCGCTGTTCGGCCACGGCGCTGGCCAGTTCCGCCACCGAGTCGGAGGCGATGGTGAGCACCGCGTGGACGGCCTGCCGTTCCGTGTGGTTGCCGAAGTACCACTTGTCGGGGTTGCTGTCGCCGATGTCGCCGAGCAACTCGTGGCGGACGGCCGGGCCTTGCTTGAACGCGCCGAGCGTGGTGTTCGCGGGCTGATCGGGGTAGGGGTCCTTGCCGGTCAGCGCGGCCAGGCCCTGGTAGCTGAAACTGACGTTCAGCCAGGTGGCCTTGAGGCCCTGCGGATCGCCGCCGGACTGCTTGCGGGCTTCGCTGTAGGCCTTGTTGAAGGCCGCCACCTGGCGGGTGGTGGCGATCCGCGGGGTCAGGCGGCGCAGCCAGGTGCGGGCCTGCGTGCCGTCCTCGAAGCGTAGGAAGAGCAGGACCATCTGGTCCTTCTTGAACCCGGCCAGGATGTCGCCCTGGATCTCCTCGCTCTCGCGCAGGAACAGGTCGGTGGGCTGACGGGCGGTCGGCTGCTGGGGAGTGGGCTGGACGTCGGTCGTCATGCGGTCTCCAGGTCGGCGGGGCCGCTCTGCTGCTGTCGCTGAGCGTGATCATAAGGTTACGATGCGTACGCGAACAGTGCCAGGATGACAGGCCGTCATCCATGCGCTTCGTAACACTCCGTCACTAGCTCTTGGGAGTCCCATGTCCCGATCCACCTCGCCCCGGTTGGCCCGGGCGGCGGCCGTGCTCTCGGCCTGCGCGGTCGTCTCCGCGCTGGCCACCACCACCGTGCTCGCCGCCCCACTGGCCGATCCCGCCGTACCGGCCCAGGGCACGTTCACCGCCGAGCAGGTCAAGGCCGAGGTCCGGCCGGACGAACTGGCCGCGCTCGGGCCTGACGAGGCGCAGTACCGTGCCTGGGTCCGGCTGGAGTACCGGGCCGCGCAGAACGGCAGACGGGCCAACGCGCCCTACCCGCAGTCGGTCCGCACCGCCCGCTACAACCTGCTGCGCGACACCCAGCAGACGCTCAACGGCGCGTTCGACCCGAAGGTGTTCGGCAAGTTCACCGACTACTTCCCCTCGCTGGACTACGGCGACCACATCGCCATGCTGCCGACCGGCAAGGTGCTGATCTTCTCGTTCGAGCCGATCACCACCGACCCGACCACCGAGCCCGCGCCGACCATGACCATCGGCGCGGACAACCGCGGCCGCGCCTACCTCTGGGATCCGAGCGCCGGGACCGGGGCGAGCGCCTTCAAGTCCGTCCCGCCGCCGTCGGTCACGCTGGACGACGGTTCCGGCGCCACCCGCCCCGCGCCGTTCTTCTGCGCCGGGCACTCCTTCCTGCCCAACGGGATGCTCGGTGTCTTCGGCGGCAACTTCGGCGGCACCTTCGGCACCGGGGCCAAGCTCTCGCTGGTCTTCGATCCCTGGAAGGAGCAGTGGACCCGCAACCCCGACATGTCGGTGGGCCGTTGGTACCCGAGCGTGGTGACCGGCGAGGACGGCCGACAGCTGATCATGTCCGGGCAGAGCGAGGTCGGCTGGGGCTGGCCCACTCCGGTGGTGGAGCGCTTCCCGGCCAAGTCGGTGTCCGTGCCGTTGAGTCCCAACCAGGTGCCGGTCTCCGCCGTGGACCGGTTCGGCGCCGACGCGCCGTTCAGCACCGACTACCCGCAGCTCTTCTCGATGAACGACGGCAAGATCTACGGCTTCGGGCGCACCGCCAAGGAGCAGTGGAAGTTCGACCCCAAGGCCGAGACCCGCACCGACCTGCCGGCGCGCCCCGACCCCGCGCAGCGCAACTACGGCTCCGCGGTGGCCCTGCCCGGCGGCTTCCGGGGCCCCGACTCGATGCTGCTGCTCGGCGGCAACCGGGACGACCCGAACACCTACCTCTTCTCCGGCGGCAAGTGGAGCACCGAGAAGCCGCGGGCGTTCGGCCGCACCCAGGACGACACCCTGATCATGCCGGACGGCACGCTCTTCACCGTCAACGGCGCCTACGACATCCGCGACTACGGCAACGGCCCGCTCAACCCCAACGGCGACCTGAAGTACCGTCAGACCGAGGTCCGCGACGCCCAGGGCAACTGGCGGCTCGGCCCGGTGCAGCGGCTGCCGCGCGGCTACCACTCCAACGCGGTGATCCTCCCCGACGGGCGGGTCGCCGTCACCGGCGACGAGCTGCAGCAGATCGCCGACAACCCGGACACGGCGGCTGGCAACCCGGGCACCTTCGAGATCTACGAGCCCTGGTACCTGCAGACCGGCAGCCGCCCGGCACTGGACTCGGCGCCCACCGGCGGGCTGCAGTACAACAGTTCCTTCAAGGTGACCACCTCCACCCCGGACCGGGTCACCCGGGCCGTCCTGCTCTCGCCGATCACCTCCACCCACTCGGTGGACACCAGCCAGCGGCACATCGAGGTGCAGATCACCGGGCGCAGCGGCAACCAGCTCACGCTGCAGACGCCGCTGCTGGCGGCGGCCGCGCCGCCCGGGTACTACATGCTCTTCCTGCTCGACGCGACCGGCGTGCCCAGCGTGGCGAAGTGGGTGAAGCTGGAACCCGCCACCGGCGGCGGCCAGCTCTGAGCCGACCGTGCGGGGCGCCGGGTGGCGCCCCGCACCGCCGGGTGTCAGACGAAGAACGCGTTCATCCCCGGGACGTCCGACAGGTAGGTCTCGATCGCCCGGATCCGGTTCCCGTCGAGGAAGCAGACGGTGGCCAGGTACTCGTCCAGCACCCGGCCGTCCCGCTCGGCGGTGTTGTGCAGCGAGAGCGCCAGGTTGTCTCGGCTGAACAGCACGCGCTGGAAGTCGAAGTGGACGCCGTAGCCCGCGATCAGGCGCAGCCGCTCGATCACCGCGTCGGCCCCGTGCACCTGGCCGGAGATCCGGTTGTCGCCGGGCAGCGTCCAGTGGCAGTCCTCGGTGAGCAGCGAGCGGATCAGCGACCAGTCGGCGCTCCGCAGGCCGATGCGGAAGTTCTCGGCCAGGGTGGTCCTGTCGGACATCAGGTTCCTCCGGATTTGACGGTGTGTGAGGTCGGGCGCCCGTGGCCGTCAGTCTTCCCGCCCCGCGCGGGTACCGGAAATGCCGTGCCGAGCCGCGGATCATGCGTGGCGTGCATAATGCCGGGGTGAGCATCGACGAGCTGCGCTGGTTCCTCGCGGTGGCCGAGACCGAGCACGTCACCGACGCGGCCGCGCTGGTCGGCACCTCGCAGCCGACCCTCTCGCGGGCCATCGTCCGGCTGGAACGGCGGCTCGGCACCCCGCTGTTCGACCGCGACCGGCACCGGCTGCGGCTCAACGACTACGGGCGGGTCTACCGGCGCCACGTACGCCGGGCGCTGGCCGAGCTGGACACCGCGCAGGACCGGATCGCCGCGCTGCTCGACCCCGCTGAGCAGACCCTGCGGCTGGCCTTCGCGCACTCGCTCGGCGGCTGGCTGGTGCCCGAACTGCTCGGCGCCTACCAGCGGGATTCGCCGGGCGCCGCCTTCGCCCTGCACCAGGAGTCCGCGGCGGGCGTGCTGGATCTGCTCCAGGACGGATCGGCCGAACTGGCCGTCACCGGGCCGCGCCCCGAAGGGCCGGGCTGGCAGTGGCTGCCGCTGCGTGAGGAGCGGCTGGCGCTGGCGGTCCCGGCCCGGCATCCGCTGGCGGAGCGGTCGGTGGTGCGGCTGGCCGAGCTGGCGGGGGAGCGGTTCATCATCATGCGCGAGGCGCTCGGCCTGCGGCAGATCACCTGTCAGCTCTTCCACCGGGCCGGGGTGACCGCCTCGGTGGTGCTGGAAGCCGGGGAGGTCGCCACCATCCGCGGCATGGTCGGCGCGGGGCTGGGCCTGGCGGTGCTGCCGGCGGGTGACGGGCTGGTGGGCCACCGCGGCGTCCGGCTGGTCCCGCTCGCCGAGCAGGAGGCCTGCCGGGGCCTGGGCCTGACCTGGCACGCGGACCGGCCGGCCTCGGCGGCGGGGCGGCGCTTCCGGGCCTTCGCGACCCGGTGGGCGCTCACAGCGGCAGCAGACGGGTGATCAACTCGCCCAGCTGGCGGGCGTTTCGGCAGGGGTGCATGGCGACCACGCCCGCGTAGGCGAGGGCCGCCGAGTCGCCGGTGGACCAGGAGGCGGGCGGCTCGGGGTTGAGCCAGTGCACCCGGCGGGACTGCCGGGCCAGTTGGCGCAGGGCCGGCAGGTTGGGGTCGCGGTTGTTGTTGCGCGCGTCGCCCAGGATCAGCACCGAGCTGCGCGGGCCGACCGCCTCCCGGTAGCGCTCCAGGAACTCGCCGAGCGCCGAGCCGTAGTCGCTGTAGGGGTGGTAGCCGAGCACGGTGGCCTCGGCCAGGATCCGCCGGGCCAGCTCGCCCGGGTCGCCGCCGCCCGGCCCGAGCAGCTCGGTCACCTCGTCGATCCGGTTGACGAAGGCGAACACCCGTACCCGGCTGAACTCCTCGCGCAGTGCCTGGACCAGCAGCATGGTGAAGTCCGAGAACCCGGCGACCGAGCTGGAGACGTCGCAGAGCAGCACCAGTTCGGGCCGCTGCGGGCGGCGGCGCCGGTAGGCGGGTCGCAGCGGCACCCCGCCGGTGCCCAAGGAGCGCCGCACCGTGCGGCGCACGTCGATCCGCCCGCGGGCCGCGCGGCGCCGGTGGGCCGCCAGGCGGGTGGCCAGCTTGCGCGAGAGCGGTCGCACGGCCCGGCGCAGCTCGGCCAGTTGCTCGCGACCCGCGAACAGGAAGTCGATCTGCTCGACGCTGGGCGCCACCGCCCGGCGGGCGATCTCGTCGGTGCCGCGCAGTTCGGCGCTGCGCCGGCGGGCCTCGGTGGCGACCAGGGTGCGGAAGGCCTCGATCCGGCGGCGGATCTCGTCCGGCTCGATCCGCTCGGTGAGCTCGCTCGGCCGGGCCCCGCCCCGGCCCTCGCGCAGCGCGGCGAGCACCCGGGCCAGCAGGATCTGCGGGCGCAGCCGGTCCAGCGTCTGGTGCGCCGACCAGCCGCCCGCGCCGGGTGTGCCCGGTGCGTCGGGCGCCTGGCCGAACGCGCCGAGCGCCCCCACGGCCAACGCGGCCAGTTGCGCCATGGCCGCGCTGTCCCCGGCCGCGAGCGCCGCGGCCAACTGCTCGCGCAGCTCCTCGACCGTCAGCTCCTCCCTCCGCTGGGCGACTTCCGGCTCGCCGACCCGGCTGGGGAAGTAGAGGTCGAAGGTGGCGTCGAAGACCGACCGCTGGCCGTGCGCGCGCAGCAGGGCGGCGGCCAGCCCTTCGCGCAGCCGCTCCCGGTCGGCCAGGCCGAGCACGGCGAGCACCTGGGCGGCGTCCACCGTCTCGGCCGGGCCCACCCGCAGGGCGTTCGCCCGCAGCGCCTGGACGAACGAGGTGAGCCGCGCGGCGACGGAGCTCATACCAGGGTCAGCTTCTCGGCGGCCCGGCGCAGGTCCTCCTGGTGCTTGAGGATCACGCCGAGGCTGCGCCGGACCACCGCGTCGTCCAGTGTGTCGGCGCCGAGCGCCAGCAGCGTGCGGGCCCAGTCGATGGTCTCGGCCACCGACGGCGCCTTGCGCAGTTCCATCGCCCGCAGCGCGCCGACCGCCGCGACCACCGACTCGGCCAGCACCTGGTCCAGCCCCGGCACCCGGGAGCGGACGATCCGGACCTCCAACTCCGGGTCGGGGAAGTCGAGGTGCAGGAAGAGGCAGCGCCGGCGCAGCGCCTCGGAGAGCTCCCGGCTCGCGTTCGAGGTGAGCAGCACGAAGGGGCGGCGCTCGGCGGTGATGGTGCCCAGCTCCGGGACCGTCACCTGGAAGTCGCTGAGCACCTCCAGGAGCAGGCCCTCCACCTCGACGTCGGCCTTGTCGGTCTCGTCGATCAGCAGCACGGTCGGCTCGCTGCCGCGGATCGCGGTCAGCAGCGGGCGGGGGAGCAGGAACTCCTCGCCGAAGATGTCGGTCCTGGCCTGCTCCCAGCTCTCCTCGCGCCCGGCGGTGATCCGCAGCAACTGCTTGGCGTGGTTCCACTCGTAGAGCGCGCGGGACTCGTCGACACCCTCGTAGCACTGCAACCGCACCAGCCGGGCGCCGGCCACCGCGGCCACCGCCTTGGCCAGTTCGGTCTTGCCGACCCCGGCAGGGCCCTCGACCAGCAGCGGCTTGCCCAGCCGGTCGGCCAGGAAGACCGTGGTCGCCACCGCGGTGGAGGCCAGGTAACCGACCTCGGCCAGCCGGTCCGACACCTCCTCGACCGAGTCGAAGAAGCCCGTCTCCCGCTGCTCGTCCATACGTCAACTCCCGCCCCGCGCCGCCGTGTGCGAAAACCCTACCGGTTGGTAGGCGCCTGCGTCGGCCGCAGTGGCGAGTCCGGCCCGCCCGCCGCGCGTTCCTGTGCGGTGGCGGCCTGGCTGAGCAGCACCACGCCGACCGCGACGGCCGCGGCGCCCGCGAGCTCCACCGCCAGCCAGCCGCCGGTGCGGATCCGCTCGCCGAACAGCGTCACGCCGAGTGCGACGCTGGCGCAGGCGTCGCCGAGGGTCAGCGCGGGCTGGGAGAAGACCAGCATCCCGGACTGCAGCGCGTTCTCCAGCAGGAACAGGGCCAGTATCCCGGCCAGCGCGAAGCCGTAGGTCTGCCACACCGTCAGGAAGGCGGTCAGCCCGCCGCGCTGCCAGGCCAGTGCCGAGGCCTTGAGCATCGCCGCGGTCAGTGCGTAGCAGAGCGCCGCGGCCAGGGCCAGGCTGGCCGCCCGGACCGCGCCGGCGCCGCGCCGCGCCCCCACCGCGACCAGCAGCGCCACCAGGCCCAGGCAGCTGACCGTGGCCAGCAGCCAGCGGCCGAACCCGGCCGGTGCGCCGTCACCGCTGGGTGCCGCCGCCCAGAGCGCCACGCTCAGGCCCGCGGTGACCCAGACGGCGGCCGGCCAGGTCCTGGGCGGCAGCGGACGGCGCAGGATGACGCCGGCCAGCAGCAGCGCGATCAGCAGCTCCAGGACGAAGATCGGCTGGACGATCGAGAGCGGGCCGTTGGCCAGCGCCAGCGCCTGGCAGCAGGCGGCGGCGGCCACCGCGACCATGCCGGCCAGCCAGACCCGCTGCCGCAGCAGCGCCGGAAACAGCCCCCGGCCCAGCCCGCGCAGCGGCACCCGCCCGGCGGCCTTGCGCTGCAGCACCGTGGCGAGCGCGTTGAACACCGTGGTGAGCAGCGCGAAGAGCACGGCCAGCGGGGTGTTCATGGGCCTCCAGACGCCGGGTGGTCGCGGGTCGGCGAAGGCGCCCGGGGCGCGCCGCCGATCACACTTCTCACCTTGCCACGAGTGATCGCTTCGGACGGGGCGATTTCGAGTCCGGTCACAGCTCGGCAAAGAAAACGGAATGGTCATTCCTGAACGGCTAGGGTGAGCCCGTATCGGAATGGCCGTTCCGTTTCACCGCACGATTTCCCGGAGGCTCCGATGGCGTCCCCAGCGCCGCGCACCCACCACCAAGTCACCTTCGCCGTCCTCGCCGCCGGCGTCGCCGCGTACGCCCTGCTGCAGTCCCTGGTGACGCCGGTGCTGCCGACGATCCAGGCCAACCTGCACACCAACCAGTCCACCGTGACCTGGGTGCTGACCGCCTACCTGCTGTCCGCCTCGATCTTCACCCCGATCATGGGCCGGATATGATCGGCAAGGAGCGGGTCTTCGTCGGCACGCTGATCGCGCTCGCCCTCGGCTCGCTGCTGGCGGCGCTGGCCGGCAACGTGCAGCTGATGATCGTCGCCCGGGCGGTGCAGGGGATCGGCGGCGGCGTGCTGCCGCTCGCCTTCGGCATCGTGCGTGACGAGTACCCCCGGGAGAAGGTCTCCGGCGCGGTCGGCACCATCGCCTCGCTCAGCGCGGTCGGCGCGGGCCTGGGCATCGTGCTGGCCGGGCCGATCGTCGACGCGCTGGACTGGCACTGGCTCTTCTGGCTGCCGATGATCCTCACCATCGTCGCGGCCGTCGCGGCCTTCTTCCTGGTGCCGCCGTCGCCGGTGCGCACCCCGGGGCGGATCAGCTGGCTGCCCGCGCTGCTGCTCTCGGCCTGGCTGGTCGCGCTGCTGGTGGCGCTCAGCGAGGCGCCCGAGTGGGGCTGGGGCTCGGGCAAGGTGATCGGGCTGCTGGTCGCGGCGCTGGTGTTGGCCGTGGTCTGGGTGTGGAGCGAGCGACGGGCGGCCGCGCCGCTGATCGACATGGACATGATGCGGCTGCCCGCGGTGTGGACCAACAACCTGGTCGCGCTGCTGATCGGCGTCGGCATGTACGCCGTCTTCGCCTTCCTGCCGGAGTTCGTGCAGACCCCGACGGTGGCCGGCTACGGCTTCGGGGCCGACATCACCCGCTCCGGGCTGATGCTGCTGCCCGCCACCGTCACGATGTTCCTGGTCGGCACCGCCGCCGGCGGCCTGGCCCGCCGGATCGGCGCCAAGACCGTGGTGCTGCTCGGCTGCCTGGTCGGCATGCTGGCGATGGTGATCTTCGCCTACGCGCACCAGCACGCCTGGCAGGTGTACGTCGGCACCGGCGTGATGGGCGTCGGCTTCGGCCTCGCCTTCGCGGCCATGTCCAGCCTGATCGTGTCGGCCGTCCCGGCCGAGCAGACCGGTGTCGCCAGCGGTATGAACGCCAACATCCGCACCATCGGCGGTTCGGTCGGCGCGGCGCTGATGGCCAGCGTGGTCACCTCGCACCCCGGCCCGGGCGGGCTGCCGCGCGAGGCCGGGTACACCAACGGCTTCGCCATGCTGGGCGGCGCGCTGCTGGTGGCCGCCGCGGCGGCGCTGCTGATCCCGGTGACGGGGCGCTCCCGCACCGTGGGCGGCGGTGCCGAGCTGCCCGCCGACGAGCCCGCCCACCCCCAGGCCGGGCTGGTGGCCGGCGGCACCCTGGTCGGCGACAAGCCGGAGTAGCACCGGTCGTGCCGGCTTCGCGCCCGGCCGACCTAGACTTCATGACCTGCGGGGACTTCATGACCTGCGGGGATGTCGGGCGCGCCAGGAGGAGGGACCACCGTGCGGGAGAGCGGGACGCGGACCGTGCGGCGGGATGCCGTGCGCAACCACCGGCTGGTGATCGACGCCGCCCGGGCGGTGATGTCCGAGTACGGCTCCGGCGCCAGCATGGAGCTGATCGCCTCGCGGGCCGGGGTCGGCGTCGGCACCCTCTACCGGCACTTCCCGAACAAGGAGAACCTGCTCGACGAGCTGGTCCGGCTGATCCTGGACGAGCTGATCGAGGCGGCCCGGTGCGAGCTGGAGCGTACCGACGGCAGTGGCCTGGAACGTTTCCTGGCGATCCTCGGCCAGTCCTTCGCCGACCACCGCGGCTACGCCGACAAGGTCTTCGGCCGCCCGCAGCCCGAGCAGACCGAACAGCTGCGGGTGCTGCTCGGCGAGCTGCTGGCGCGGGCCCAGCGGCACGGCCGGATCCGGCCCGACGTGGCACTCGCCGACGTCCAGACGACCGCCTGGGCGCTGCGCGGCATCGTGGACGCCGGCGACGCGGTGGCGCCCGGCGCCTGGCGCCGGCACCTGGAGCTGCACCTGGACGGGCTGCGCACGGCGGCGCGGGCGCGCTGAGCGGCGGGCTCAGCTCCCCGTGCTGATGTCCTCGCCCCAGCCGAACCGGCTGTTCAGCGCGCGCCCGAAGAGCGCGCCGCCGTAGACGGTGAAGCCCACCCCGATCAGCCAGGACTGGACCACCAGCACCGTGCCGACCGTGCCGTAGGAGACGGCGTTGGAGACCAGCAGCGGCGCGAAGACCAGCCGGGAGAAGAAGCGCAGCCCCGCCAGCGCGGCCATGGTGGACAGCGCGCCCGGCAGCAGCGTGCGCCACGGGACCCGGCCGCCCAGCAGCAGGCGCTGCAGCCACCAGAAGAGCAGCGCGCCGCCGAGCACCGTGGCGGCGATCCGCAGGCTGGGCTGCGCGTCGCTGCGGCTCCACGGGGCCCCGCTCCAGGCGGCGATCATGATGTAGGCGATCAGACCGGCAAGGCCGACCGCCTGCCGCCAGACCGTGTGCCAGCGGCCGCGCGGCAGCTGCCAGATCCGCTCGTAGGCGGTCTGCATCGAGGCCATCAGCGACAGGCCGAAGACGGCGAGCGCGGCCAGGCCGAATCCGGTGGTGGTGCTGAGCACCTCGTGCTGGGAGGCGAAGAGCGCGCTGACCGCCTCGGTGCCGCGGGTGGTCAGGCCCAGGCCGTCGGTGATCCAGCCGGTGATCCCGTCGCCCCGGGTGGGCGAGGCGGCGGCGATCACCACCAGCAGCGGCACCAGGGTGACGAAGTAGAGCGCCGCGAAGGCCATCGAGCGTTGCAGCAGCTCGACCTCGCGCCCCCGGTGCCACAGCTCGGTGGCGCATGCCCGCAGGCCGTGCCAGAAGCTCACCAGCAGGTGGCCGTCGAGCAGCCCGGCGATCCGTCCGCGTGCGGCGTCGCGGGCGCCGTTCATCGATGGCACCCGCGGCCCGCCGACCGCGGGGGCGTGCTCGACTGCCTGCCCATCTCGACCACCTTCCTGGTGACCGCATCCCCGGTACCGGTCGGGTCATGCGCCAGGAACGGTGATTTCGCCCGCACGGCCGCCGGGTCGCTCAGGTTGCTCGGCCAAGTCGGCGGCCAGCAGCTCGGCCACCTCGGCCGGGGCCACCTCGCGGGTGACCAGCTCCACCAGCAGACGCTCGTAGCCGCGCAGCAGGTCGCCCAGCCGTGACCGGGGCAGCCGATGGGTGTCGGCCAGGGCCTCGATGACGATGCGCTCGGCGGTGCCGTAGATGTTGACGGAGAGGGTGATCCGGTCGTTGTCGGTGGCCTGGTCGGCGGGCCAGTCGAGCCGGGTGCCGGCGGTGGCGGCCCGGACGGCCCGCTGGTCGGGCAACGCGTGGACCGGCTGCTTCCTGGTCCACGCCCACATGTCGTTGAAGCGGCAGCCCAGCTCGAGCGGTGCGGCGCTGCGCCGCTGCAGGTCGTGGATCAGCGTGCGGGCCGCCCGGGGGTCGTGCAGGCAGTGCCGGGCGGTGTCGGCGAGGGCGGTGGCGGCGGTCGCGGTGAGCTCGGCGAAGCTCGCCACGCCGGTGTCCAGGGTGGCCCAGCCGGTCTGGCTCAGGCTGGTGATGGCGTACTGCGCGGCCGGGTCGGTGCGGCCCGCCGCAACCAGGGCGAAGGTGTGGCGCTCGGTGCCGGTGAGCGCGCGGGCGAGGGCGGCGGTGGCGGCGAGCAGCACGGCCGAGGTGCTGGTGCGGTGGCGGCGGGCGAGCACCCGCAGGGCCAGCGGGACGGCGGCCGACTCCAGGCGGCCGCAGAGGTAGCGCGGGTGGCCAGGCGGCGTCACCGGCGGCACCGGCGCGGGGAAGGCTCCGGGGGCGGCGGCCGCCAGTTGCTCGCGCAGCCGGTGCAGCGCCGCCGCGTTGCGCAGCATCCCCGCCGGCGACTGCTCGTAGGCGGCCTGGTCGGCCGGCTGCCACCGGGTCCACGGCGGCGGAGCGGGCGCGCCCGCCGCCGTGGCGTCGAGCAGTCCGGCGAGTTCGGCCATCAGCAGGTCGACGGCCCGCGCGTCGGCGGCGACGTGCGAGACCCCGAGGACGACCAGCGCCGGCGCGCCGGCCCGGGTCAGCAGGGTGAGCAGCACGGGCGGTTCGCTCGCGTGGTCGATCCGCCGGGTGACGACGGCCTGCTGCGCCCGCTCGACGGCGGCCTCGAAGGGCTCGCCGTCCGCGGGCGTCCAGTCGATCACGGTGAGCGGCACCCGGCCCTCGGGCAGCACCTCCTGCACCACCGCGGCGCCCGGGGCCCGGTGGTACCGGCTGCGCAGCGACTCGTGACGTTCCAGCAGCACGCGCAGCCCGTCGACCACCGCGTCCGCGCCGAGGCCGGCCGGCACCGGGACCCGCCGGGACAGCACGAAGAAGGCCTTCACCTCCGGCAGGAAGCGGCCCATGTCGTCCCAGGTGGTGCGCTGGCCCCAGGCGAGCGGCGCGGTGCGGGCCCGGCCGCCGCCGAGGGAGATCTGACGGATCGTCACTTCGCCCATGTGGCAACCTCCTCGGCCCGGGCGGCCGGCGGCGGCGCGGCGGGAAGCAGCAGCCGGCGCACCGAGGTCAGGGTGTAGGCCAGGCCGACGCCCCAGCCCAGCACGACCGCCCACATCACGCCGTCGATCCCGAGCGGTCCGTGCAGCAGGTAGGCGGCCGGGACCTGGGTCAGCAGGAAGGCGAGCACGGTGCAGATCAGCGGCACGGCGGTGCGCCGGGCGCCGTTGAGGTAGCCGTGCACCACGACCATGACGGTGTAGCAGGCGAAGAACGGGTAGGTGATCAGGATGTAACGGGCCGTCAGCTCCCGGGCGCGCGGGTCCTCGGTGAACAGGCCCGCGATCGGGGCGCGGGCCAGCAGCACGACTGCCGAGACGACCGCGGTGAGGGCCAGGGTGAGCAGCACGGTCTGCCGAAGTCCGGTGCGGTTGCGGTCGGTTCGGCCGGCCCCCAGGTTCTGCGCGACGAACGCGCACAGACCGCCGGACAGGTCGAGGAAGAGCAGCGAGGTGAACAGCTCGAGCCTGGCCACCACGGTGAAGGCGGCCAGGCAGACCGCGCCGAACCGCGCGATGATCCAGACCAGCACCATGATGCCGAGCGCCAGCCCGATGTGCTGGATCGCCAGCGGGGCGCCGAGCCGCAGCGCGTCGGTGAGCTCGCGCCGGACGGCGGGGGCGGCGTCGCGTGGCCCCAGCGGGTGGGCGCGGCGGATGTGCAGCGCGCCCGCCGCGAGGGCCAGCGTCGCGGCGCTGACCGTGGCCAGCGCCGCGCCCGCCACCCCCAGGCGCAGCCCGGCGACGAAGTACCAGGCCAGCGCGGCGTTCACCACGCTGCCCAGGCCCTGGATCCACATCGCGGCCCGGGCGGCGCCGAGACCGCGCAGGAAGGCGCTGACCGCCGCGCTGCCGAAGATCGCGGGAAAGCCGAACGCCAGCGTGTCCAGGAACGCCCTGCCCTGCCCGACCAGTTGACCGTGGATGCCGATCAGGTCGAAGGCGTAGCGGGCCAGCAGCACGGTGAGCAGCAGGCCGCCGATGCTCCACCCGACGCTGAACAGGGTCAGCGACCGGGCCACCGCGCGCACCCCGCCGCCGTCGCGGGCGCCCTTGAGGTGGGCCAGCCGGATGGTGAAGGCCGTGCCGATGCCGATGAACATGGCGTTCATCAGGTAGAACAGCGGCTGCCCGGCACCGACGGCGGCGAGGCCGTCGATGCCGACGTAGCGTCCGACGATGATGCTGTCGACCAGCAGGTAGCCCTGTTGCAGCAGGTCGGCCACGGTCAGCGGCAGGGCGAAGCCGACGATCCGGGAGAGCACGGGGCCCTGGGTCAGGTCCGCCACCGGGTGTCCCGGGCTAGGCACCGGCGTCGGCGAGCAGGTCGCCCGACGACTCGATGTGGTAGGCGATCTCGGCGATGGTCCGGTCGGCGAGCAGGTCGGCCACGTCGAACCGGACGTCCAGGCAGGCCGAGATGGTGCCGGCGACCGAGGCGGCCATGATCGAGTCCCCGCCCAGGTCGAAGAAGTCGTCCTCCAGGTCCAGCGCCGGGTAGCCGAAGGCCTGGGCCAGGCAGCGGGCGACCGTGCGCTCCACCGGCGAGTAGGCGCCGTCCGGGCGCCCGGTGAGCTCGACGGTGACCGCGTCGACGGTGCGCTTGATCCGCTCGGCGGCCTGGCGCAGCCGGCCCTCGGCGGCGGCGACGGCGGTCCGCACCTTGGCCTCGACCTCGGGTGCCAGCGCGACGTCGTACGAACCGAGCAGGTGGACCAGCTCGCCGCCGTAGTTGGTCTCGCCGGCGAAGACGCGGCTGCGGCCGGACCGCAACGCGGCGTCCATGATCGACAGGGCGGTCGTGGTGCGCAGGCCCTTGAACATGGTGTCGCCGCTGGTCCCGTAGTCCACTGCCATGCCGATCTCCTTCCAGGCGACCCAGTCGAGGGCGAGCACGTGGCAGTGCTCGTCGGCGTTGGCGCCGGCCAGCGCGTCCAGGTAGTAGTTGGCGGCCGCGTAGTCGCCCTGTCCGGGGGCCGGGAAGACGGCGGCGACCGAGGAGAAGTGCACGATGAAGTCGGGCCGGTTGCCCCGGGTGGCCTGGTCGAGGACGAACGCGCCGTGCAGCTTCGGGCGCACCACCGCCTCGAAGTCGGCCGGTTCGCGGAACAGCAGGCTGCTCTCGCCGGGTAGGCCGGCGGCGTGCACGATGCCGTCGATCCGCCCGTACCGCGCCAGCAGTTCGGCCATCGTGGCGGCCAGCGCGGTGGGGTCGCCGGTGTCGGTGCGGCGCACCTCCACGGTGGCGCCCAGCGCCAGCAGCTCCTCGACCGCCCTGACCCGTGCCGCCATCGGATGCCGGTCCGGGCCCGCGGCGAGCACGATGGGCCATTCCTCGCGCGGCGGCAGGCCGGAGCGGCTGAGCAGCACCAGGGTGAGGTCGGTGCGCGACTCGGCGAAGAAGCGGGCGACCGCGAGGCCGAGCGCGCCGGTGCCGCCGGTGACCAGGTAGACGCCGCCCGGCTTGAGGTAGCCGGGGGGCGCGGTCCCGGTGGGCTCGTCGGCGTCGGTTCGCTCAACGCCGGTCCGCCCGGCGTCGGTTCGTGCGAGTTCGGGCAGCTCGGCGAAGACCTCGCGCAGCCGCCGGTCGCCGCGCAGCGCGAACACCCCGAGCTGAGGCGAGACGAGTTGGCCGCCCAGCGCCGTGGCGGGCACGGCGTCGTCGATGTCGACCACCATGGTCCCGAGGTACGGGTACTCGCGGGTGACCACCTTGGCCAGCCCCACCGCCGCCGAGTTCTCGACGGCGCAGGCCTCGCCCTGCTCGGTGGGCAGGGCCTGGCGGCTCAGCACCACCAGGGTGGCCTTCACGCCGTGCGTCATCAGGGACTTGGCCAGCTGGAAGAGGCTGTACAGGTTCGCCCGCACCCGGCGGTCGAGCTCGGCCACGTCCTCGGCCGGGCCGCGCTCGAAGCAGAGCGCGTGCACCACATGGGTGTACTCGTGGTCCAGGACCAGTTGGGCGACCCGGTCGAGGGACTCGGCGTCCAGCGTGAAGCGGTCGGGGTCCGCGGCGCTCGGCGCCTGGGCCGCCTGATCGGCCAGCCGCAGCACGCGCAGCTCGTGGGCGCCGGCCGCCGCGGTGAGCGCGGTGTGCGCCGCGCCGTCGGGGCCGACCAGCGCGAGCATCCGCACCGGCGTCGTCGGGGCGGCGGGCTCGGGCGCCGGACGGAACTCGACGGCGTGGGTGACCGGGTGCCGCTCGACCGGCGCGACCGAGAGCTTGGCCCGCCAATCCGGCGGGAAGTCGACCCAGCAGCTGGTGTCGTCGTACTCGTAGCCGGGCAGGTCGACGATCCGCGGGGTGCGGGAGTCCGCCCCGGGCGGCGGGTCCAGCGGGCCGCCGGCCAGCCAGGAGGTGGCCGCGGTGACGAGTTCGGCATCGGCCCGGGCGCCGCGGTCGGTCAGGGTCCCCTCGGCGCTCTCCGCCAGCCCCGCGCGCAGCTGCGCGACGCCGTCGGCGATCACCGCGAGCCGGTGGCGGTGCCCGGCGCGCGACACCCGGACGGTGTGGCAGGCGTCGGCGAACTCGACCCCGGCCAGGCCGCCTTGGTCGATGAACGCGAGGTACCTCAGCACCAGCCGGGAGAGCGAAGCCGGGGTGGCCGCGCTGAGCGTGAAGAGCTGCGGGCCGGGCGCGGCGGGCGGCACGGCCGGCGCGAGGTACTCCTCCAGGACCACATGGGCGTTGGTGCCGCCGAGGCCGAACGCGCTGACGCCGCTGCGCCGGGGGCCGGCCGCCGCCCAGGGCCGGGCGGAGGTCGGCACGTAGAGCGGGCCGGCCGCGAAGTCGATCTTCGGGTTGGCCACCTTGAAGTTGGCCAGCGGCGGGATGGTGCGGTACTTCACCGTGAGGGCGGCCTTGATCAGCCCCACCACCCCCGAACTCTCGAAGAGGTGGCCGATGTTGGCCTTCACCGCGCCCACCGCGCAGAACTGCGGGTCGGCGGTGTGCCGGGCGAACGCGCGTCGCAGGCCCTCGTACTCGACCGGATCCCCGACGCTGGTCGCCGTCCCGTGCGCCTCGATGTAGCCGATGCTGCGCGGGTCGACGCCCGCGTCGCGCCAGGCGGCGAGCAGCAGTTCCGCCTGCGAGTCGGAGTCGGGGTTGGTGATCCCCTCGGTGCGGCCGTCGTGGTTCACCGCGCTGCCCTTGATCACGGCATGGATCCGGTCCCCGTCGGCCTCGGCCTCGGCCAGCCGTTTGAGCACCACCGCACCCGCGCCTTCGCCGAAGCCGGCGCCGTCGGCGGACTCGTCGAAGGTGCGGGTGATGCCGTCGGCCGCCTCGATGCCGATCCTGGTGTGCGGGTGCTTGACCGGCGCGAAGACGATCCGGGCGCCGCCGACCACGGCCAGGTCGCAATCTCCCACCAGGAGCGCGTTCTTGGCCTGGTGGACGGCGACCAGCGAGGCGGAGCAGGCGGTGTCGACCACCAGGCTGGGGCCGCGCAGGTCCAGCACGTGCGAGAGCCGATTGGCCATCATGGTGGGGATGTTGCCGGTGAGCGCGAGCTGGGCGAGCGCCGGGTCGATCCGGCAGACGTAATCCAGGTACGTGGAGCCCGGGTTGGTGGCGAACCCGACGAAGACGCCGGTCCGGCTGCCGCGCGCCCGCTCGCCGGTGTGCCCGGCGTCCTCCAGTGCGCGGTACATGGTGCGCAGTGCGAGCCGCTGGTGCGGGTCGGTGGTGGCGGCCTGCTTGGGGTTCATCCCGAAGACGGCGTAGTCGAAGCCGTCGACCTCGTCGAGGTAGCAGCCGTCGTAGTAGTCGACCTCGGGGTCGGTGACCGGCTCGACGGTCGTCGCCCGCGCAAAGCGGACGTACTCCGCCAGTCGGCGGCCCCGGTCGGCGGGGAACGGCCGGGTCAGGCTGCTACCGGAGCTGATGATCCGCCAGTACGCCGCGAGGTCGCGGGCGCCCGGGAGGTCGATGCCGATGCCGATCACGGCGATGTCCGTGCTTGCGTGCGCTGCGCTCATGGGAGTCAGCGGATTCCTTCCGTGAGGGGCAGCAGGGTCCGCCCGTTGACTTCGTCGAAGCGGGAGACCCCCGCCGCGCGCAGGCCGCGCACCGTGCGGATCCACTCCACCGGCGTGGAGACCTGACGGCTCAGCAGGTCGACCGCGTCGGCCGGGTCGAAGAGCTCGCCGGTGACGCTGGAGTGCACCGGCAGCTGCCCGGCCGTGAACGCGCACCCGCGCAGCAGCTCGGCGAGCGCGGCCTCGACCGGCTCCATCAGCGGTGTGTGGAACGGCCCGCTGACGTTGACCCGGACCACCCGGGCGCCGGGCAGCGTCGCCATCGCCTTGGTGGCGACCAGCAGTTCCGCGCTGTCGCCCGCGATGGTGGTCTGCAGGTCGGCGTTCCGGTTGGCGATGTACACCTTGGAGAGCTGGGTCTCCCGCAGCGCCCGTTCCACCAGCACGCCCGGCACGCCGACCACCGCGGCCATCCCGCCGCCGGTCACCTGCGCCATCAACTCGGCGCGCCGCCGCACCAGCACCAGCGCGTCCAGCAGGTCCAGGCAGCCGGCGAGCACCAGCGCGTTGTACTCGCCCAGGCTGTGCCCGGCGAGGCGGTCGTAGGCACCGGGACGCTCCGCCAGCAGCTTGCGGCCGAGCAGCGCGTTGACGAAGAAGACGGCCGGCTGGGCGTAGCGGGTGTCGCGCAGCCGGCGCTGCTCGTCACGCAGGCACAACTCCTCGACGGAGTATCCGAGTACGGCGTTCGCGGCCGCGGTGAGCTCGCCGAACTCCTCGAACAGCCCGGCGCCCATCCCGCGGCGCTGGACGCCTTGCCCGGGGAAGAGTAGGCAGTGCATCGGTCACCTTCCTTGCAACGAGGCCCGCGGGCCGGAGTCGAACCGCAGCCTGCGGCCCGCGGGGCGCAGGCAGTCGCGGGTGAACATCCGCGCGGCGGGGCCGGGGCCGAAATCGACGGCCCGTTCGGGTGCGTACGCGGCCATCGCCTGGGCCACGGCGGCCGGCCAGTCCACCGGGCGCACCAGCATCAGGCTGGTGAACTCGGCGTCCAGGTCCGCCGATTCCTGCAGATTGCGGGGCGCGTCGGTGGCCTGGACCGGAAACCTGAGCTGCGCGCCGCTCGGCCCGGCCCCGAGGAAGCCGCGGTCGCGCTCCTCGCGGTGCAGCGCGGGTGCCAGCCGGGTGCTGTGGAACGGCAGCGTGTTGCGCAGGAAGCTCCACCTCGCGCCCGCCTCGGCGAGGAACCGCTCGTGCCGGAAGTGGAAGTCCAGCAGGTCCTGGGTCCGGCCGCTGAGCAGTTGGGTCTGTGGCGAGGCGACCAGCCCGACCTCGACGGCCGGTGCGGTGCCCGCCGGATCGGCCCGCACGTTGTGCCGGGTGACGGCCGCGGCCAGCACGCCGCGCCCGACGCCGGTGACCGAGGCCATGGGCGCGGGGCGGTGGGCCTGTGGCCGGTCGTGCAGGTATCGGCGCACCAGCTCCGGGTCGACGGTGTCCGCCCGGGTCAGCTGCTGGGCTCGGACCAGGGCGAGGACGACCAGCCGCATGGACCGGGCACACAGGTCGAGGAAGGCGTCGGGTCGGCGCGCGCCGAGGCCCGCGACGATCGCCGCCTGCAGGCCCAGACTCAGGCCGAGCGCGCCGACCACCTCGCGATGCTCGACGGGCGGCGCGACCCGGCCGGTCGGCTGGAGCCGGCAGAGCTGGAGCGCGTGGGTGCAGACGCCCGCGCTGATCGAGTCGGCCGGCGCCGTGGCCGGGGCGGTGGGTGCGCGCAGCCAGGCCCGCAGCGGCACTCCGGCGGGCAGCTGCTCCTGGTACGCGGCGCTGCCGACATGGTCGAGCGTGGTCTCCACCGCCTCGGACACGACGGTGAAGAAAGCGCGGTTCTCCGGTTGTGCGGACAGGTTGCGCAGTTCCGTGATCAGTTCGGCGCAGGAACCGCCGAGACCGTCGAACAGCAGCAGTGTGCGCATTGTTCACCCAGGGGTCGTCGGGCATTGGCCGGGCGGTGCGGGGAATTGCTCGAATCGCGGGGATCCGGGCTGGTGCGCTGAACCGGAAATGGCGCGCCGGGCGCCGGGCGGGAAATGGCACGGAGAAATGCCGCGGGCCCGGTCGAGCGTGGTCGGGAGCGGTCGGGAGCGGTCGGTGGCGCGCGGAACTCGGACGGCGACTGGGAGGCGAAACCTGTACTCGGGTTCGCTTTCAGCTGGGACGCGGACTCGGCCGACTTGGGCCGGATCTATCGTCATGGCTATGTCAGACAGTCGTCATCGTCACTTCTGACAGTCCTGGCCCGCCGTGTCGCGCTGCGGCCCCGGCCC
This sequence comes from Kitasatospora sp. GAS204B, assembly GCF_029892155.1. Classification (GTDB taxonomy): domain Bacteria; phylum Actinomycetota; class Actinomycetes; order Streptomycetales; family Streptomycetaceae; genus Kitasatospora. Next base: position 140,172 of record NZ_JARZAG010000023.1, read on the forward strand.
CGGCCCCGCACGCGGGCCGGGGCCGGCATCAGACGAGATCGAGGACCGGCAGCCGGGCGCTGGCAGGCCGCAGGGTCTCGGTGACATGCACGCAGCCCAGCAGGCCGTAGGTGCCGACCACCGCCGCCTCGACCCGGCTGCCGAGCGCGAGCTTGTCGAAGATCGAGCTGACATGCGCCCGCACGGTGCGATGGCTGATGAACAGCTCGGTGGCGATCTCCGCGTCGCTGTAGGCCGAGGCGATCAGCAGCAGGACCTCGCGCTCCCGCTCCGACAGCCGCACCAGCGCGGCCAACGTGGGCGCGAGCTCCCGCCCTCTGAGTCTCCCGGTGCTGCATACGCAGCGGTTGCCGCTGTCCGATTCAGCATTTTCCAGGCGCATTTATGGCCTTCCGCTTATCTGCGGCGACTTCGACGACGGAGGGTGTCCGGCGAAAAGGTGTCCGGGCGTATCGAGAGGGCGGCTCTGTCGATAAAACGGAGACCGCCCTCCGCACGAGGATGGCGCGATCCCCCCGGGTGAGTCAAGGTCGGCTTGATCCCTTTTCGGCCTGGCCGTGCTATTGCGTCCGGGAGTGCGTCGCGGTGTCTTGCGGAAGCTCCGTCACTCTGTTCCCACGATTGGCCGCCCGCCAGTTCCGCCCCGGCGGTCGTCGGGTGTTTTGGCTGGTTCTCAACCCCGTCCGGCAGGAATTCCCGGTGCCCGCCGCCCGCTTCGGGCTGCGATCCGCTGGGCGAAGGTCCACGCTGGGCATGTGGCGCCGGTGCGGGCCTTGATCCGGTAAGGAGGAGCTCATGTCGGAGGAGACGTTGATGGGCGACCAGGTGTACCAACCGGACGGCTCCGAGGTGCAGGACGACATCGGCCCGTTGGAGCCGGAGGACACCCTGATCGACCGGGGCCTGGACTCGGCCCTGGACGAGGGCTACGCGCCGCTGGACCGCCCGGTCGCGGTGAACCGCTACGGCACCACGGCGGCCGAGCAGCACGACGGGGAGAGCCTGGATCGGCGGTTGGCCGCCGAACTGCCCGAGATCGTGACGCCGGACGGCGACGGGATCGGCGACACCTACGGCACCGACGCGGAGCCGGTCGACTCCGAGGCGGGGGAGACCCGCACCGGCCGGCTGATCGCCTGCGACGGCGCGCGCACCGAGCAGATCGCGGACGACCGGGGCATCTCCGGCGGCGCGGCCTCGGCGGAGGAGGCCGCGATGTACACCACGGACGATCCCGAAACGTACAAGTACGCCGACTGACGCCGACCGACTGCCTGACGTCGACGGGGCCCCCCCCGGGGACCCGCCGCGGGGCGGCGGCCGCCGCGCGCAGGGGGGGCCCCCCCCCCCCCACCCGCCCCGCGGGGGGGGTACAACGCCGCGCGGGG
>NZ_JARZAG010000024.1 GCF_029892155.1 Kitasatospora sp. GAS204B
GAGAGCTTCGAGGCCGCACTCCACCTCCGAGGCTCGATCATGTGGCTGAAGCACCTCACCTCAACCACATGATCCGAACCCCGAACAGCTCCTAGTGCCCGTAGTACCCGGGACGTCAGGCTTCCGGGAAACCGTCCGGGTTCTGCGACTGCCAGCGCCAGGTGTCCGCGCACATGTCGTCGATGGTGCGGGTGGCCACCCAGCCGAGCTCGGCCTGGGCCTTGGCCGGGTCCGCGTAGGAGTCCGCGATGTCGCCGGGGCGGCGCGGCGCGTCGACGGTCGGGATCTCCCGGCCACTCGCCTTGGCGAACGCCGACACCATCTCGCGGACCGAAGTCGGCCTCCCGGTGCCCAGGTTCCAGGTCGAGACCGGCTCCTGCGTCTCGCCCAGCTTCTTCAGGGCGGCGACGTGGCCGGCGGCCAGGTCCTCGACGTGCAGGTAGTCACGCCGCGCGGTGCCATCGGGCGTGGGGTAGTCGGTGCCGAAGACCTGGAGGCCGTCGCGTCGCCCGACGGCGACCTGGGCGACCAGCGGCATCAGGTTGTTGGGCACCCCGTGCGGGTCCTCGCCGATCGTCCCGGACTGGTGGGCGCCGACCGGGTTGAAGTAGCGCAGCAGCGCGATCCGCATCTCCGGGTCGGCCACGCCGAGGTCGCGCAGCATCTGCTCCTGCATCACCTTGGTCCAGCCGTAGGGGTTGGTCGCCGAGGTGGGGAAGGGCTCCCGCATCGGCGCCGGCGCGTCCTCGCCGTAGACGGTGGCGGAGGAGGAGAAGACCAGCTTCTTGACACCGTGCGCACGCATCGCGGCCAGCACGGAGAGGGTCGAACCGAGGTTGTTCGCGTAGTACTCGAGCGGCATCGCGACGGACTCCCCGACCGCCTTCAGCCCGGCGAAGTGGATCACCGCGTCGAACGCCCCCTGGGCGAAGAGACGGTCGGTCTCGTCCTGGTCGGTGAGGTCGATGACGTGGTGCTTGATCGGCACGCCCGACAGCGACTCGAGGCGGCCGAGGACCGACGGCTTGCTCCTGCTGAAGTTGTCCGCGATCACCACCTCGTGGCCCGCCGCGATGAGCTGGAGCGTGGTGTGAGAGCCGATGTAACCGCTGCCACCGGTGACCAAGATTCGCATGGCGGCACACTACCAGCCGACTTTCGCCGGGCCTGAGGCTGCCGGAATCGCGGCAGCCACGTCCTCGCACGCTCGCTCGGCGGCATGGCCGCCCGTCGCGAGCCGGACTGGACGACGCCTGGGGACGCCTGGGGACGCCTGGGGACGCCTGGGGACGCCGCAGGGCGGCCACCCCGGTGGGGTGACCGCCCTGCGGTTCAGCGACCGACTCAGCCGGTGTACGGCCCGTAGTCGTAGTCGTCCAGCGGAACCGCCTGGCCGGAGCCGGCGCCGAAGGGCGACAGGTCGTAGTCGTCGTAGCCGACGGCCGAGTACATCGCGGCCTTGGCCTCCTCGGTCGGCTCGACCCGGATGTTGCGGTAGCGGGGCAGACCCGTACCGGCCGGGATGAGCTTGCCGAGGATGACGTTCTCCTTGAGGCCCAGCAGCGGGTCCGACTTGGCGTGGATCGCCGCGTCGGTGAGCACCCGGGTCGTCTCCTGGAAGGAGGCGGCCGACAGCCAGGACTCGGTGGCCAGCGAGGCCTTGGTGATACCCATCAGCTGCGGACGACCGGAGGCGGGGTGACCGCCCTCGGAGACCACCCGACGGTTCTCGGTCTCGAAGCGGCCGCGCTCGACGAGCTCGCCCGGGAGCAGCTCGGCGTCGCCCGACTCGATGATCGTCACGCGGCGGAGCATCTGCCGGATGATGATCTCGATGTGCTTGTCGTGGATCGACACACCCTGCGAGTTGTAGACCTTCTGGACCTCGGCGACCAGGTGAATCTGGACGGCACGCTGGCCCATGATCCGCAGCACGTCGTGCGGGTTGGTGGCGCCCTGGGTCAGCTTCTGGCCGACCTCGACCGCCTCGCCCTCGCTGACCAGCAGCTTGACACGCTTGGAGACCGGGTAGGCGATCTCCTCGGTGCCGTCGTCCGGGGTGACGACGAGCTTGCGGGTCTTCTCGGTGTCCTCGATCCGGACCCGGCCGGAGGCCTCCGAGATCGGGGCCACACCCTTGGGGGTACGGGCCTCGAAGAGCTCGACGACACGCGGCAGACCCTGGGTGATGTCGTCACCGGCCACACCACCGGTGTGGAAGGTACGCATGGTCAGCTGGGTGCCGGGCTCACCGATGGACTGGGCGGCGATGATGCCGACCGCCTCACCGATGTCGACCAGCTTGCCGGTGGCCAGCGAACGGCCGTAGCAGAAGGCACAGGTGCCGACGGCCGACTCACAGGTCAGGATCGAACGGGTCTTGACCTCGCCGATGCCGTGGCGGATCAGCTCGTCGATCAGCACGTCACCGAGGTCGGTGTTGGCGGTCGCGATGAGCTTGCCGTCGACGGTGATGTCCTCGGCCAGCATGCGGGCGTAGACGCTGGTCTCGACGTCGTCGGCCTTGCGCAGCACGCCGTCCTCGCCGACCGAACCGATCGCCAGCTTGAGGCCGCGCTCGGTGCCGCAGTCCTCCTCGCGGATGATCACGTCCTGCGAGACGTCCACCAGACGACGGGTCAGGTAACCCGAGTCGGCGGTACGCAGCGCGGTGTCGGCCAGACCCTTACGGGCACCGTGGGTGGAGATGAAGTACTCCAGCACCGACAGGCCCTCACGGAACGACGCCTTGATGGGACGCGGGATCGTCTCGTTCTTGGCGTTCGACACCAGACCACGCATACCGGCGATCTGACGCATCTGCATCATGTTTCCGCGAGCACCCGAGTCGACCATCATGAAGATGGGGTTGGTCTTCGGGAAGTTCGCGTTCATGGCCTCGGCGACCTCGTTGGTCGCCTTGGTCCAGATGTTGACCATTTCCTGCTTGCGCTCGTCGTTGGTCATCAGACCGCGCTCGTAGTTCTTCTGGACCTTCTCGGCCTGCGCCTCGTAGCCCTCGAGAATCTGCGGCTTGCTCGGCGGCACGACGACGTCCGAGATCGAGACGGTGACACCGGACCGGGTCGACCAGTGGAAGCCGGCCGCCTTCAGGTTGTCCAGGGTCGCCGCGACGATGACCTTGGGGTAGCGCTCCGCCAGGTCGTTGACGATCGCGGAGAGCTGCTTCTTGCCCACCTCGTAGTCGACGAACGGGTAGTCCTCGGGCAGCAGCTCGTTGAAGAGCGCGCGGCCCAGGGTGGTGTTCAGGCGGAACGGCTCGCCCTCGGTCCAGCTCGGCCGGCCGTCGGTCCACTCGGCGTCCACCACCGGCGGGGTCCAGCCGCGCGGCGGCACGGTGCCGATCGGCAGCCGCAGCTCGATCGGGGCCTGGACGTCCAGCTCGCGGGCGTCGAAGGCCATGATCGCCTCGGCGGTCGAGGAGAAGGAGCGGCCACCGCCCTTCACCTCCTCGCGGTCCGAGGTGAGGAAGAAGAGACCGAGCACCATGTCCTGGGTCGGCATGGTGACGGGGCGACCGTCGGCCGGCTTCAGGATGTTGTTCGAGGACAGCATCAGGATGCGGGCCTCGGCCTGCGCCTCCGCGGAGAGCGGCAGGTGGACGGCCATCTGGTCACCGTCGAAGTCCGCGTTGAACGCGGTGCAGACGAGCGGGTGGATCTGGATGGCCTTGCCCTCGACCAGCTGCGGCTCGAAGGCCTGGATGCCGAGGCGGTGCAGGGTGGGCGCACGGTTCAGCAGCACCGGGTGCTCGGCGATGACCTCTTCGAGGACGTCCCACACCACCGGGCGCGCGCGCTCGACCATGCGCTTGGCCGACTTGATGTTCTGCGCGTGGTTCAGGTCGACCAGGCGCTTCATCACGAACGGCTTGAAGAGCTCCAGCGCCATGGCCTTGGGCAGACCGCACTGGTGCAGCTTGAGCTGCGGGCCGACGACGATGACCGAACGGGCCGAGTAGTCGACGCGCTTGCCGAGCAGGTTCTGACGGAAACGACCCTGCTTGCCCTTCAGCATGTCGCTGAGGGACTTCAGCGGACGGTTGCCGGGGCCCGTCACCGGGCGACCACGACGGCCGTTGTCGAAGAGGGCGTCGACCGCCTCCTGGAGCATCCGCTTCTCGTTGTTCACGATGATCTCGGGCGCGCCGAGGTCGAGCAGCCGCTTCAGGCGGTTGTTGCGGTTGATCACGCGGCGGTACAGGTCGTTCAGGTCGGAGGTCGCGAAGCGGCCACCGTCCAGCTGCACCATCGGACGCAGGTCCGGCGGGATCACCGGGACGCAGTCCAGCACCATGCCGTTGGGCTTGTTGGTGGTCTGCAGGAAGGCGGAGACGACCTTGAGGCGCTTGAGCGCACGGGTCTTCTTCTGGCCCTTGCCGGTGCGGATGATCTCGCGCAGCCGCTCGGACTCCTCGGCCAGGTCGAAGGTCTCCAGGCGGTCCTTGAGGGCCGCCGCGCCCATCGAGCCGGAGAAGTAGGTGCCGAACCGGTCGCGCAGCTCGCGGTAGAGCAGCTCGTCACCCTCGAGGTCCTGGACCTTGAGGTTCTTGAACCGGGCCCACACCTCGTCCAGGCGGTCGATCTCGCGCTGCGCACGGTCGCGCAGCTGCTTCATCTCACGCTCGGCACCCTCGCGCACCTTGCGGCGCACGTCGGCCTTGGCGCCCTCGGCCTCCAGCTCGGCCAGGTCGGTCTCGGCCTTCTTGGCCCGAGCCTCGAGGTCCGCGTCACGGCGGTTCTCGATCTGCTGGCGCTCGACGGAGACGTGCGCCTCCAGGGACGGGAGGTCGCGCTGGCGACGCTCGTCGTCCACCCAGGTGATCATGTAGGCGGCGAAGTAGATGACCTTCTCGAGGTCCTTCGGCGCCAGGTCGAGCAGGTAGCCCAGACGGCTGGGGACACCCTTGAAGTACCAGATGTGGGTGACCGGGGCGGCCAGCTCGATGTGGCCCATCCGCTCACGACGCACCTTGGCGCGGGTCACCTCGACGCCGCAGCGCTCGCAGATGATGCCCTTGAAGCGGACACGCTTGTACTTACCGCAGTAGCACTCCCAGTCCCGGGTGGGACCGAAGATCTTCTCGCAGAAAAGGCCGTCCTTTTCCGGCTTCAGCGTGCGGTAGTTGATGGTCTCCGGCTTCTTGACCTCGCCGTGCGACCACTGGCGGATGTCGTCGGCGGTCGCGAGGCCGATGCGGAGCTCGTCGAAGAAGTTGACGTCAAGCACTGGTCGTCAAGCCCTCTTTCGTAAGTCGAAAGTCGTTCATCTGGTCTGAGGGGGGCCTGGGGGCGGGCCGGCTGCTGATCGCGCAGCCGGCCCAACCTCCGTCAGACCTCTTCGACGCTGCTCGGCTCGCGCCGGGACAGGTCAATACCGAGCTCCTCGGCGGCGCGGAAGACATCCTCGTCGGAGTCCCGCAGCTCGATGTTGGAACCGTCCGAGGACAGCACCTCCACGTTGAGGCAGAGCGACTGCATTTCCTTGATGAGCACCTTGAAGGACTCGGGAATGCCGGGCTCGGGGATGTTCTCGCCCTTGACGATCGCCTCGTAGACCTTCACGCGGCCCAGGACGTCGTCGGACTTGATGGTGAGCAGCTCCTGGAGGGCGTACGCCGCGCCATAAGCCTCGAGTGCCCACACCTCCATCTCACCGAAGCGCTGACCACCGAACTGCGCCTTACCACCCAGCGGCTGCTGGGTGATCATCGAGTACGGACCGGTCGAACGAGCGTGCAGCTTGTCGTCGACCAGGTGGTGCAGCTTGAGGATGTACATGTAGCCGACCGAGATCGGCATCGGGAACGGCTCGCCGGAGCGGCCGTCGAACAGCCGGGCCTTACCGGTGGAGTTCACCAGGCGCTCGCCGTCACGGGTGAGCGTGGTGTGGTCCAGCAGACCGGTGATCTCGTCCTCGCGGGCGCCGTCGAAGACCGGGGTGGCGAGGTTGGTGCCACCCTCGACCTTGTCCGCGCCGATCGCCTGCAGGCGGCGGGCCCACTCGTCGGCCAGACCGGAGACGTCCCAGCCCTGCTGGGCGAGCCAGCCGAGGTGGATCTCCAGGACCTGTCCCGGGTTCATTCGGGACGGGACACCCAGCGGGTTGAGGATGATGTCGACCGGGGTGCCGTCCTCGAGGAACGGCATGTCCTCGACGGGGAGGATCTTGGAGATGACACCCTTGTTGCCGTGTCGGCCGGCCAGCTTGTCACCGTTGGTGATCTTGCGCTTCTGGGCCACGTAGACCCGGACCAGCTGGTTGACGCCCGGGGGCAGCTCGTCGCCCTCTTCGCGGTCGAAGACGCGCACGCCGATGACCTTGCCGGACTCACCGTGCGGCACCTTCAGCGAGGTGTCGCGGACCTCACGGGCCTTCTCACCGAAGATCGCGCGGAGCAGGCGCTCCTCCGGGGTCAGCTCGGTCTCACCCTTGGGCGTGACCTTGCCGACCAGGATGTCGCCGGTGACGACGTCCGCGCCGATCCGGATGATGCCGCGCTCGTCGAGGTCGGCGAGGACCTCCTCGGAGACGTTCGGGATGTCCCGGGTGATCTCCTCCGGACCCAGCTTGGTGTCACGGGCGTCGACCTCGTGCTCCTCGATGTGGATCGAGGAGAGGACGTCGTCCTGCACGAGGCGCTGCGACAGGATGATCGCGTCCTCGTAGTTGTGACCCTCCCAGGACATGAAGGCGACGAGCAGGTTCTTGCCCAGCGCCATCTCGCCCTCGTCGGTGCACGGGCCGTCGGCCAGCACCTGGCCGGCCTCGACCCGGGCGCCCTCGTCCACGAGCACCTTCTGGTTGAAGGCGGTGCCCTGGTTGGAACGGGTGAACTTGGCGGCGCGGTACGTGTTGTACGTGCCGTCGTCGTTGGCCACGGTGACGTAGTCGGCCGAGACCTCCTGCACCACACCGGCCTTCTCGGCGGTGATGACGTCCGCGGCGTCGACGGCGCAGCGGTACTCCATGCCGGTGCCGACCAGCGGAGCCTCGCTCTTCAGCAGCGGCACCGCCTGGCGCATCATGTTCGAGCCCATCAGCGCGCGGTTGGCGTCGTCGTGCTCGAGGAAGGGGATCATGGCGGTCGCGACCGACACCATCTGGCGCGGCGAGACGTCCATGTAGTCGATCTCGGTGCCGGGGATGTAGTCGATCTCGCCGCCACGGCGACGCACCAGCACGCGCGGCTCGGCGAAGTGCAGGTCCTCGGTCAGCGGCGCGTTGGCCTGCGCGATGACGAAGCGGTCCTCCTCGTCAGCGGTCAGGTAGTCCACCTGCTCGGTGACGATGCCCTCGACGACCTTGCGGTACGGGGTCTCGATGAAGCCGAAGGCGTTCACCCGGCCGTACGAGGCCAGCGACCCGATCAGACCGATGTTCGGGCCTTCGGGGGTCTCGATCGGACACATGCGGCCGTAGTGCGAGGGGTGCACGTCACGGACCTCGAAGCCGGCCCGCTCACGGGACAGACCACCGGGGCCCAGCGCGGACAGACGACGCTTGTGGGTCAGGCCCGACAGCGGGTTCGTCTGGTCCATGAACTGGGACAGCTGGCTGGTGCCGAAGAACTCCTTGATGGAGGCGACGACCGGCCGGATGTTGATCAGGGTCTGCGGCGTGATCGCCTCGACGTCCTGGGTGGTCATGCGCTCGCGCACGACGCGCTCCATCCGGGCCAGGCCGGTACGGACCTGGTTCTGGATGAGCTCGCCGACGTTGCGCAGGCGACGGTTGCCGAAGTGGTCGATGTCATCGACCTCGACGACGATGTCGCGACCCTCGTTGTCACGCCACTCGGTCTCGCCCGCGTGCAGCTTCACCAGGTACTTGATCGCACCGATGATGTCGGGCTCGGTGAGCACGCCGGAGTCCAGCGACTCGGCGTTGCCCAGCTTGCGGTTGACCTTGTAGCGGCCGACCTTGGCGAGGTCGTAGCGCTTGGGGTTGAAGTAGAGGTTCTCGAGCAGGGTCTGCGCGGCCTCACGGGTCGGCGGCTCGCCGGGACGCAGCTTGCGGTAGATGTCGAGCAGCGCGTCGTCCTGGCCCTGGGTGTGGTCCTTCTCCAGGGTGGCGCGCATCGACTCGTACTCGCCGAACTCCTCGAGAATCATCTCGTTGGTCCAGCCGAGAGCCTTGAGCAGCACGGTGACCGACTGCTTGCGCTTGCGGTCGATGCGGACACCGACCATGTCGCGCTTGTCGATCTCCATCTCCAGCCAGGCACCACGCGAGGGGATGACCTTGCAGGAGTAGATGTCCTTGTCGGACACCTTGTCCAGGGTGGAGTCGAAGTACACGCCCGGCGAGCGGACGAGCTGGGAGACGACGACACGCTCGGTGCCGTTGATCACGAACGTGCCCTTGTGGGTCATGAGCGGGAAGTCGCCCATGAAGACCGTCTGAGACTTGATCTCACCGGTCTCGTTGTTCGTGAACTCGGCGGTGACGAAGAGCGGGGCCGCGAAGGTGAAGTCGCGGTCCTTGCACTCGTCAATGGAGTTCTTCGGCGGCTCGAAACGGTGGTCGCGGAAGGTCAGGGACATCGACCCGCTGAAGTCCTCGATCGGGGAGATCTCTTCGAAGATCTCCTCCAGACCGGACTTCGTGGGGACGTCCTGACCACTCTCCAGGGCCGCCTCGACCCGGGACTTCCAGGCCGCGTTGCCGAGCAGCCAGTCAAAGCTCTCGGTCTGCAGGGCCAGGAGGTTCGGGACCTCGAGGGGCTCCTTGATCTTCGCGAAGGAGACGCGGAGCGGGGCGGTGGAATTGGCGTTGTTCGAGGCGTTGCGCGGCGCGGCCAAGAGGGGGGTCCTTCCGAGGGCTCGGAGCTCACTACGCGCGTACCGGCCGGGCCTTGCCGAGGGGGGAAACCCCAGGTCAGGGCAGCGCAGACTCCGGGCGACGAGTCACGGAGCAGCTAACAGGCAGCGCAAAGGGACAGTGTAGCCAAAGGCGACACTGCTGTCCAGCCCTGATTCGGAGACCGAATCGGACACTCCCTACTGCTCGACCTGCCACTGCCTACTACTGCCGCTACTACTGCCACTGCTACTGCCCTGGGCAGCCCCTGCGCACCGCAGCGGTGCCCAACCTCGCCTGAGGCAGACACCGCGACTCACGTGGAGTCATTTCCCGCCGCGCCCCCTGGTTATGCATCCAGGGGCCACTCAAACTAACGGCCGACCGCTCTCGCGGTGTCGGCGCGCGCCTCGAGAATCGCGCGCCGCGTGCCGTTCGTCAAGGCCCTGCCGAAGCGCGGACCTCGCACTCTCCATCGCTCCGGGCACCCGACGCGTTACAGCGGACCCGGCACAAGTGCCGCCGGGGCCCCCGCCGCGGTGGGCGAGCGGAACGTGATCACCTTACCCGGCGGGGCTGACAGAAGGCTGACAGCAAAAGGCCGGGCCGGCCACCCGCGAGGGGTGGCCGGCCCGGCCCGAAGAGCTCGCTCAGGAGCGAGAAGTCACTTGACGGTGACCTTGGCGCCAGCGGCCTCGAGGGCAGCCTTGGCCTTCTCGGCAACGTCCTTGGCGACCTTCTCCAGCACCTTGGCGCCGGCGGTGTCAACGAGGTCCTTGGCCTCCTTCAGGCCGAGGGAGGTCAGGGTGCGCACCTCCTTGATGACCTGGATCTTCTTGTCGCCGGCACCCTCGAGGATGACGTCGAACTCGTCCTGCTCCTCGACGGCCTCGACGGCAGCGGCCGGGCCGGCCGGGCCGGCGGCGACGGCGACGGCCGCGGTGACGTCGAACTTCTCCTCGAACGCCTTCACGAACTCGGAGAGCTCGATGAGGGTCATCTCCTCGAACTGCGCGAGCAGGTCGTCCTGGGACAGCTTCGCCATGATGGCGTCCTTCCACTAATTCGGCAGGTGGTGCCGGGATGTACGGGGTTGGCGGGCGCGGGCCCGCTGCGAGGGCGTCAGCCCGTCGCCGATTACTCGGCGGCGGCGTCCTCGGCGGGAGCCGGCGTACCGGCACCGCCCTGCTCGGCCTTCTTCTCGCGCAGCGCGTCCACGGTGCGGACGAGCTTCGAGGGCAGGGCCTGGAAGACCGCGGCAGCCTGCGAGGGCTTGGCCTTCATGGCACCCGCCAGCTTGGCGAGCAGCACCTCGCGGGACTCGAGGTCCGCGAGCTTCTTGATCTCATCGGCGGTCAGCGCCTTACCGTCAAGGACACCGCCCTTGATGATGAGAGCCGGGTTCTCCTTGGCGAAGTCACGCAGAGCCTTCGCCGACTCCACCGGGTCACCGGTGACGAAGGCGACAGCCGTCGGACCGGTGAACTGGTCGTCGAGCTCCGTGATCCCGGCCTCATTGGCCGCAATCTTGGTCAGCGTGTTCTTCACCACGGCGTACTGGGCGTTAGCACCCAGCGAGCGACGCAGGGTCTTGACCTGCTTCACCGTCAGACCGCGGTACTCGGTCAGCACGGCCGCGTTGGAGGAACGGAACTTGTCCGCGATCTCCGCGACGGCAGCAGCCTTGTCGGGCCTTGCCATAGGCTTACGCCTCCTTCCGTGATGTCGAGGTCGGCCGACCTGGACAAGTCGACCTACTGTGCCGTCGGACCATGGAAGGGAAGGAAGCCCTCGCGGAGAACTCGTCGCGAGAACGAGAAGAGCCCCGGCGCACAGGGCGCTCGGGGCTCGTGACGGACCTCGACGGCCGAACGGGGAAACCGTACGGACGGAAGTCCAAGCTCCAGACACTCCTGCGCGGGCTGCCTGCGACGAAGCGCAGATCCTTCGGTCGAGCGTCTCCTCACGGACACGGCACGACAACCAGCGGTCTTTGGCAGAGCCCAGCGTACGGGTTGAGGCGTACGGACACCAAATCCGGTGCGCGGGCTCAGGAGCTGCCGAGGTCCTGGGTGTCGCCCTCGGCCGGCGCGGTGACGGCCAGCTGGCTGCTGCCGAAGTCGCTGTACTGCACCACCTGCACCAGCTCGCCCTTGCTGCCGGCGCCGGAACGCTGGAGCTGGACCAGCTGGTCCTTGTCGTTGAGCCAGAGGTCCAGGCTCAGCGCGCCCACCCCGCCCTGGCCGAGCGTCGCCGCCAGCTGGGTGCGGCGGTCGGCGGTCAGCAGGTTGAGCTGGGCGGCCGCGTAGCCGGCGACCGTGACGGTGGCGGTGTAGTGCTCCGCGGTCTGATCGCCCACCTTCTCCTCCCCCACCTTCTGCAGGTCGCCGGCGTTCGCCGCGGCGGTGACCGCCTGCAGCGGGTTGAGCTGGTCGACCAGCGCGGCGAACGGCGTCTCGGGGCGGCCGTCGGGGCCCAACACCTCGGCGCTCTTCTGCCAGTGCTTGCCACCCAGCCGGGCCGCGGTGGCCGCGTCGCCCCCCTGGTAGCTGATGGTGTCCATGACGATCAGCTGATCGGTGGCGCCCGGGGTGGTCTTGGTCAGCTGCATGATCGTCCGCGGCGCCCAGTAGAGCACCCCGTCGGCGCTGTCGCTGGTGCCGTCCGGGTTGTCGAAGCGGTAACTGAGCTTGGCCCGGCGGGCGGTCTGCAGCACCTGCTCGGCGGAGAGCAGGACGCCCTGCGGGGAGCGGTCGGCCGGCTTGGAGGGCGAGGCGGAGGCGGTGACGGACGGGGAGGGCGTGGCGCCGACCACCGGCCGGCCACCGCCCCCGCCACAGGCCGCCAGGGCAGCGGCCAGCGCGACGGCGACCACCGCCGCGCCCGCTGTCCTGTGCGCTCCCGCCACGCCCGCCTCCTGCTCCGGTCCGATCAGCTCAGAGTGCCATGTGTTCGTTGACCGCTCCCCTGGGGGTCAGGTCATGCGAGTCCCCTCGCCGGGATTCAGCCGAGGCTGCTGAGCAGCTTGAGGGCGTCGGCCGGGGCGGCCTGGTCGCTCGCGGCTGGCGGGCTGACGCTGACCTTCACGCCGAGGTTGGAGTACTTGACGGTGCTGGCGCTGGAGCCGCCGGCGCCACTGCTCGGTGAGGAGCCGTCGGAGGTCTGCTCCTGCATCTGGACCAGCTGGTGCTTGCCGTCCACCCAGAAGTCGGTGATCACCGTGGCGCCGCCGGAGGTGGCCACTTGCAGGGCGGCCTTGCGCTGCGCGTCGGTGAGGTTGGGCAGCTGGTCGACCAGGCTCTGGGCCGGCATCGAGCTGCGGTAGTGCGTGGTGCCGGTGCCCGCCAACTGCTCCGAGCCGACCTTGCTGAGCGTGCCGTTCTGCGCGGCGACGGTGAGCTCGGCGGCCGGGTTCATCAGCACGGCCAGCGCGGTGAACGGATCGCCCATGCCGGCGGCGCCGGACGACGTGGTGAGGTCGAGCCAGTGCTTGCCACCGACGGTGGCGGCCTGGGTGTCGTCCACGCCGAGGTAGGAGCTGCCGTCCACCGCCCGGAACTTGATCGTCTTGCCGGACTGCTGCTCGGACAGGTCCAGGGCCGGCTTGCCGCTCCAGGCGTAGACGCCACTGCCGCTGCCCGAGGAGCCGCCGGCGGAGGTGAGGGCGACGTCGGCGCTGCCGGCCTTCTGCATCACGGCGGCCGCCGCGACCAGCTCAGCCTTCGGCCCGAGGTCCGGCAGGGCGGGCGCACCCGCGTTCCCGCCAGTGGCGCCGGTGCTCGACTTGGCGCTGCTCCCGCAGGCCGCCAGCGACCCGATCAGCAGGGCCGACCCGGTCAACGCCGCCGCGATCCGCACGATGCGCACGGTGATTCCCCCTTTTGTACGTCTCTCTGATGACCTGCGGACTCTAACCGACCATGAGGACAGGGCGAGAGGGGGTTTCGGTTCCCGGGGCGAGAACGGGTCAGGGCCCGTGCTCCCTGTGGAGCACGGGCCCTGACGGTGCGTCAGACCAGATCGGTCCGACCAGATGGATCACATCAGGTGGATCAGACCGACGCTGTGCGAATGGGCTGGTCCTGCCACCTCACTCGCAAGCTCGCTCGGCGTCAGACCGACGCCGGGTCTTCCTCGACGAGGAGGTTCCGGGTGCGGTTCGGGTCGACCTGGATGCCGGGGCCGATCGTGGTGGAGATCGCGGTCTTCTTGATGTAGCGACCCTTGGCGGCGGACGGCTTGGCCCGCAGGACCTCGTCCAGCGCCGCGGCGTAGTTCTCGACCAGCTGCTCGTCGGTGAAGGAGGCCTTCCCGATGATGAAGTGCAGGTTCGAGTGCTTGTCCACGCGGAACTCGATCTTGCCACCCTTGATGTCGGTGACAGCCTTCGCCACGTCCGGGGTGACGGTGCCGGTCTTCGGGTTCGGCATCAGACCACGCGGACCGAGCACGCGGCCCAGGCGGCCGACCTTGCCCATCAGGTCCGGGGTGGCGACGACGGCGTCGAAGTCCAGGCGACCCTTGGCGACCTCGTCGATCAGCTCGTCGGAGCCGACGATGTCGGCGCCCGCAGCCTCCGCAGCCGCGGCACGGTCACCGGTCGCGAAGACCAGGACCCGGGCGGTCTTACCGGTACCGTGCGGCAGGTTGACGGTGCTGCGGACCATCTGGTCGGCCTTGCGCGGGTCGACACCCAGACGCATGGCAACCTCGACGGTCGCGTCGAACTTGCTGGTGGAGGTCTCCCGGGCGAGGCGGATGGCCTCGAGCGGGGCGTACAGGCGGTCGCTGTCGACCTTGAGGTCCGCGGCCTTGAGAGCCTTGCTGCGCTTCACTGCTGCTCCTGAGTTGTGGAGTCGTGGTGTACGGGCCGCGCTGGCCCTACCACTGAACGACGAAAGAAGGGGTTCAGCCCTCGACCGTGATGCCCATGGACCGGGCGGTACCCGCGATGATCTTCGCGGCGGCGTCCAGGTCGTTGGCGTTCAGGTCGGGGAGCTTGGTGGTGGCGATCTCGCGCACCTGGGCCGAGGTCAGCTTGGCGACCTTGGTCTTGTGCGGCTCGCCGGAGCCCTTCTCCACGCCCGCGGCCTTCAGGATGAGGCGCGCGGCCGGCGGAGTCTTGGTGATGAAGGTGAAGCTGCGGTCGTCGTAGACCGTGATCTCCACCGGCACGACCATGCCACGCTGCGACTCGGTCGCGGCGTTGTAGGCCTTGCAGAACTCCATGATGTTGACGCCGTGCTGACCCAGCGCGGGGCCGACCGGCGGGGCCGGGTTGGCCGCACCGGCGTTGATCTGGAGCTTGATAAGCCCCGTGACCTTCTTCTTCTTGGGAGGCATGTCTCTCCGGGTCCTTCCTTCGATGGACGTGTGCACGGCTCCGGGGCGACACCCGGGTATGCGTACACACAGCGGACCAGGCTAACGCGGATACGTCGCCCGGCCAAAACGGGTTCGGGGGCGGGGCCTGGGCCCCGCCCCCGAGAAGGCTCTGCGGTCAGTTCTTCTGGATCTGGTCGAACGACAGCTCGACCGGGGTCTCGCGACCGAAGATCTCGACCAGGCCCTTGACCTTCTTCGAGTCGGGGTTGATCTCGTTGATGGTCGCCTGCAGGGTGGCGAACGGACCGTCGGTGACGGTGACCGAGTCGCCGACCTCGAAGTCGAGCACCTGGATCTCGGCCGGGCGGACCTGCGAGGGCCGGCCGGCCTCCTTGGCCGCCGCACGCTCGACGTCGGGGGCCAGCATCTTGACGACCTCGTCCAGGGTCAGCGGGTACGGGTCGTAGGCGTTGCCGACGAAGCCGGTGACACCCGGGGTGTTGCGCACCACGCCCCAGGACTCGGCGGTCAGGTCGAGGCGGACCAGCACGTAGCCGGGGAGCTTGTTCTGCCGGATCGTCTTGCGGTCGCCGTTCTTGATCTGGACGACCTCTTCCTGCGGCACCTCGGCCTGGAAGATGTACTCCTCGACGTTCAGCGAGACGGCGCGCTGCTCCAGGTTCTGCTTCACCCGGTTCTCGTAGCCGGCGTAGGTGTGGATCACGTACCACTCGCCGGGCAGGGTGCGCAGCTCCTCACGGAACTTGGCGACCGGGTCGACCTCCTCGGCCGGCTCCTCCTCGACGGCGACCTCGGTGAACGCCTCGTCGGCGGCCGCCTCGGCGTCGCCCACCTCGTGCAGCGCGGCCTCCTCGGCGGACAGGCCGGCCTCGGCCTCCGCCGCCTCGACCTCGTCCTCGTCAGCGTCCACGCCGTCGACGATCTGCTCGGCGTCCTCGGAGAAGTCCCCGTCCTCAGCGGCCTCGACAGCGTCGGCCTCGACGGTGGCGGCCTCGGCGTCGGCAGCCTCAGCCGCATCCAGCTCGGCGGCGACATCCGCCTCGCGGACGGGCTCGTCGGCGTCGTACAGAGGGGACTCAGACACGGTGGCTGCTTCTTTCCTGGAGGGGTGGAGATGGTACGGCTCCGGGCCACACCGGTCGCCGGCCCGATGCGCGGGCGCGGAGCGGCGGTGACTCGAAGTCCCAACAGTACCGACTCAACGGTAGCGGGCTCGTCCGCGCGGCGGCGACAGCTCGACCCGGGCGGTCCCCCGTTGGTGCTCGTGAGGGGCCGACCCGGGTCGGGGGTGAAGCTGTGGGGGCTGGATCAGCCGAAGATCCAGAAGCTGGCCTTGGCGAAGCCCCAGTCGAGGGTCGCGACCAGACCGATCATGACGGCCACGAAGACCACCACGACGCTGGTGTAGTTCATCAGCTCGCTCTTGGTCGGCCAGACGACCTTGCGCAGCTCGGCGATGATCTGCCGGTAGTACAGGCCGATCCGGGCGAAGACGCCCTGCCTGGCACGCTTGCCGCCGCTCTTGCCGTCGCCGCCCGCCGCGCGGTTGGCGCGCTTGCGGTCGCGGCGCGAGAGCGTCTTGCCGTCCTCGGTCGCGGCGCCCTCTACGGCATCCTCGATCGGCGCCGTGTCCTCGGCACCCTCGGGGTTGCCGCTCTCAGGCGTTGCGGTGGAGCCCGTGGTCTCCGTCACTCGTCCTCACCTGAATCCGGGTCCTGCCGAAGGTCACTGACGTGCCATGGAAGCACGGGCGATCCGGCGCAGTGCTGGCAAAATCGAACAAATGTACAGCAAAAAACATTGGCGCCCTCTCCGCATCAAGCCCGCTCGCTCTTGTGGAGCGAACGGGCTGGACGAGGATCTGGCAGCAGGGCACGAGGGACTTGAACCCCCAACCGCCGGTTTTGGAGACCGGTGCTCTACCAATTGAGCTAGTGCCCTTCGGCGCCTCGCGGTGCCGGAGTCGACGCTTAACCTACCCCATCCCGGAGCCCACGTGGTGAACGCTTCGGATCCGTGTGGTGGCGGGCGCTGCCGTCGATCAGTGAGTGTACGGGTTCGGCGGCGTTTGGTCGAACCTCTTCACCATGCGGACCCGACCCGTACGGATCGTGAAACGCCGCACCACCGGCCCGGCCGCTTCTGCGACGATGCAGGTATGAGCGACTTCACCCCCGCCAACGTCCGCCCCGCCGACCGCCGGGTCTCCGCCCGGATCGGCGCCATCGCCGAGTCCGCCACCCTCGCGGTCGATGCCAAGGCCAAGGCCCTGAAGGCGGCCGGCCGCCCGGTGATCGGCTTCGGGGCCGGGGAACCCGACTTCCCCACCCCCGGCTACATCGTCGAGGCCGCCGTCGAGGCCTGCCGGGACCCGAAGAACCACCGGTACACCCCCGCCGGCGGCCTGCCCGAGCTCAAGGCGGCGATCGCGGCGAAGACCCTGCGGGACTCCGGCTACCAGGTCGACGCCTCCCAGGTGCTGGTGACCAACGGCGGCAAGCAGGCCATCTACGAGGCCTTCGCCGCGATCCTGGACCCGGGTGACGAGGTGATCGTCCCCGCTCCGTACTGGACCACCTACCCCGAGTCGATCCAGCTGGCCGGCGGGGTGCCGGTCGAGGTGGTGGCCGACGAGACCACCGACTACAAGGTCTCGGTGGCCCAGCTGGAGGCGGCCCGCACCGAGAACACCAAGGTGGTGCTCTTCGTCTCGCCGTCCAACCCGACCGGCTCGGTCTACACCGAGGCCGAGGCGGAGGCGATCGGCCGCTGGGCGCTGGAGCACGGCCTGTGGGTGCTGACCGACGAGATCTACCAGCACCTGGTCTACGGCGACGCCACCTTCACCTCGCTGCCCGCGCTGCTGCCGCAGCTGGCCGACAAGTGCATCGTGGTCAACGGGGTGGCCAAGACCTACGCGATGACCGGCTGGCGGGTCGGCTGGATGATCGGCCCCAAGGACGTGGTGGCCGCCGCCGCCAACCTGCAGTCGCACGCCACCTCGAACGTCAGCAACGTCGCCCAGCGGGCCGCGCTGGCCGCGGTCAGCGGTGACCTGACGGCCGTCGAGGAGATGAAGGTCGCCTTCGACCGGCGCCGGCAGACCATCGTGCGGATGCTCAACGAGATCGACGGTCTGATCTGCCCCGAGCCGCTCGGCGCCTTCTACGTCTACCCGTCGGTCAAGGGCCTGCTGGGCAAGGAGATCCGCGGCAAGCGCCCGCAGACCTCCGCCGAGCTGGCCGCGCTGATCCTGGACGAGGCCGAGGTCGCGGTGGTCCCCGGCGAGGCCTTCGGCACCCCCGGCTACCTGCGGCTCTCCTACGCGCTGGGCGATGCCGACCTGGCCGAGGGCGTGAGCCGGATGCAGAAGCTGCTGGGCGAGGCGCAGGACTGATCAGCTTGCGGCGCACCGCCCCTGTCACTCCTTCGAGGGATGTGCCAGGGGCGGTTCCCGTATCCGAGGTCGATGCGGCAGGATTCGCCAATGGAACAGCACGCAGTGGAACAGCGAGATGTCCGGGCGCTGCCGAAGGCCCATCTGCACCTGCACTTCACCGGTTCGATGCGCCCGACCACGCTGCTGGAGCTGGCCGAGAAGCACCGGGTCCGGCTGCCGGAGGCACTCAGTTCCGCCGCGCCGCCCAAGTTGCGGGCCACCGACGAGCGTGGCTGGTTCCGGTTCCAGCGTCTCTACGACACCGCCCGCTCGGTGCTGCGCGACGAGCAGGACATCCGGCGGCTGGTCCGGGAGACCGCCGAGGACGAGGTGGCGGACGGCTCGCGCTGGCTGGAGATCCAGGTCGACCCGACCTCCTACGCACCGCGGCTCGGCGGGCTGATCCCCGCGCTGGAGCTGATCCTGGACGCCGTGCGGGAGGCCTCGGCGGCCACCGGGGTGGGGATCCGGGTGCTGGTCGCCGCGAACCGGATGAAGTCGCCGATGGACGCCCGCACGCTGGCCCGACTCGCGGTCCGCTACGCGGAGGACGGCGTGGTCGGCTTCGGGCTCTCCAACGACGAGCGGCGCGGGCTGGCCAGGGACTTCGACCGGGCCTTCGCGATCGTCCGCAAGGCCGGTCTGCTGGCCGCCCCGCACGGCGGGGAGCTCGCCGGGCCCGAGTCGGTGCGCGACTGCCTGGACGACCTGGGCGCCGGCCGGATCGGCCACGGGGTGCGGGCCGCCGAGGACCCGCGGCTGCTGCAGCGGCTGGCGGACCGTCAGATCACCTGCGAGGTCTGCCCGGCCTCCAACGTCGCGCTCGGGGTCTACGAGCGGGCCGGCGCCGTGCCGCTGCGCGCGCTCTTCGACGCCGGGGTGCCGCTCGCGCTCGGCGCCGACGATCCGTTGCTGTTCGGCTCCCGGCTGGCCGCCCAGTACGAGCTGGCCCGGACGGTGCACGGTTTCTCCGACCCCGAACTGGCCGAACTGGCCCGCCAGTCGGTCCGCGGCTCGCGCGCGCCGGAGGGGGTGCGCAAGGAGCTGCTCGCGGAGATCGACACCTGGCTGACCAAGCCCGTGGCGCGCATGGAAAGCTGACGCCCCATGAGTTCTCATCACACGACGAGCCACATCACGCACACCAGTACGACGACGCACCACGTGGTGGTGCACCACGTGGTCGTGGTCCACCACAGCTACTACTACCGCAGCACCCACGGGGCCGGGCTGGGCCTGACCTTGGTGGTGGTGCTGATACTCCTCGGGCTGGTGCTGTGGGCGGCGACCCGCCGAGCGCGCCGCTGACCGCCGCGCGCCTCAGAGCCGGACGCCCACCATCACCGGCTCGTTGACCAGCCGCACCCCGAAGGCCGCGTGCACGCCGTCCCGGACCTCACGGGCCAGCACGAGCAGGTCCTCGGTGGTGGCCCGGCCCCGGTTGGTCAGGGCCAGGGTGTGCTTGGTGGAGAGGGTGGCCGGACCGCTGCCGTAGCCCTTGGTGAAGCCGGCCTTGTCGATCAGCCAGGCGGCGGAGGTCTTGGTGTGGCCGTCCGGCGCCGGGTAGGCCGGGGCCGTCATCGACCGCTCGGCCAGCCGGTCCTGGAAGGCCCGGTACTGCTCGGGCGTCAGCACCGGATTGGTGAAGAAGGAGCCGGCCGACCAGGTGTCGTGGTCCGCCGGGTCCAGCACCATGCCCTTGCCGGCCCGCAGCCCCAGCACCGTCCGGTACGCGGTGCTCAGCGGCACCCGCTGCCCGGCCTCGACGCCCAGGGTCCTGGCCACCTCGGCGTACCGGACCGGGCTGGAGTCACCGCCGGCCTCCTCCAGGGCGAACCTGACCCGGAGCACCACGTAGCGCTCGGGATCGGCCTTGAAGCGGCTGTGCCGGTAGGAGAAGGCGCAGTCGGCGGCGGGCAGGGTGACCGTCTCACGGGCCTGCCGGTCGTAGGCGACCACCTCGGTGATGGTCTGCGCGACCTCCTGGCCGTACGCGCCGACGTTCTGCACCGGCGTGGCGCCGGCCGAGCCGGGGATGCCGGCCAGGAACTCGATGCCCGCCAGGCCGGCCTCGACGGTGCGGGCCACCGCCTCGGACCAGACCTCGCCGGCCGCCAACTCCAGCTCGGTGCCGGTCAGCTCGAAACCGGTGGTGGCGATCCTCAGCACGGTGCCGGGGAAGCCGGCGTCGCCGATCACCAGGTTGCTGCCGCCGCCGAGCACCAGCAGCGGCTCGCCCGCCGCGTCGGCGGCCTGGACGGCGGCGACCACCTCGGCGTCGGTGCGCGCGGTCACCAGACGGCGGGCCGGGCCGCCGAGCCGCAGCGTGGTCAGCGGGGCGAGGGGGGCGTTCTCGGTCACGTGCACGCGCTCCACGGTAGTGGATGCCCGGTCCGCCCCCGGCTCGCTCACGCCAGCTGGACCACGGCGCGGGACATCCCGAGCACCTTCTGACCGGCACTGGTGGCCAGCAGGTCCACCCGCACCCGGCGGTCCTCCAGCAGCTTGGCCACCGTGCCGGTGACCTCGATCACGGCGCCGCGGTCGTCGTCGGGCACCACCACGGGCTTGGTGAACCGCACGCCGTACTCCACCACCGCGCCGGGGTCCCCGGTCCAGTCGGTGACCACCCGCAGCGCCTCGGCCATGGTGAACATGCCGTGCGCGATGACGTCGGGCAGGCCGACCTGGTGGGCGAACCGCTCGTTCCAGTGGATCGGGTTGAAGTCCCCCGAGGCGCCGGCGTAGCGCACCAGCGTGGCGCGGGTCACCGGGAAGGACTGGGCGGGCAGCTCGGTCCCGACCTCGACCTCGTCGAAGTTCACAGCCATCGTGCTACTCCCCTGCCGCGTCGTCGGCCGCCCGGGCGACCAGGGTCATGATGGACGTCACCACGTGCTCACCGCTCTCGTCGGCGATCTCGCCCTTCACCGTGAGCACGTCGTTGCCGGCCAGCGACTTGATGTTGGCGATGCTGATCGCCACCCGGACCCGGTCACCGGCCCGCAGCGGGCGGGTGTACTCGAACTTCTGGTCCCCGTGCACCACCCGGCTGAAGTCCAGCCCCAGCTCCGGATCGGCCACCACCTGCGCGGCGGCCGCGTAGCTGAGCACGAACGGGAAGGTCAGCGGAGCGATCACGTCCGGGTGCCCGAGCGCCTTGGCCGCCTCCGGGTCGGTGTACACCGGGTTGGCGTCGCCGATCGCGACGGCGAACTCCCGGATCTTCTCCCGGCCCACCTCGTACGGCTCGGTGGGCGGGTACGACCGCCCGATGAAGGAGGGGTCGAGCGCCATGGACTACTCCTCAAGTCGGCGTGTGCGAAAACGACTTCAGGCCGCACCCCCGAAGGGATGCGGCCTGAGGCCTAAGGACCTGTCACAGCCAGGCCCGGCGACGCCCTACGGGGTCAGCGGGTCTCGCGGTGAGCGGTGTGCGAGTTGCAGCGGGGGCAGTGCTTCTTCATCTCCAGGCGGTCCGGGTCGTTACGCCGGTTCTTCTTGGTGATGTAGTTCCGCTCCTTGCACTCCACGCAGGCCAGCGTGATCTTCGGGCGGACGTCGGTGGCAGCCACGGGAGTGCCTTCCTTGGACAACAATGGGGTGATGACACAACAAGAGTAGCCGATCGGGAGTGCGATCTCCCGACCGACTACGCGGGGTAGCGGTGACCGGACTTGAACCGGTGACACAGCGATTATGAGCCGCTTGCTCTACCAACTGAGCTACACCGCTTTGGTGATCAGAATCCAACTAGCGGAATCCTGTTCACCAGAGCCCCCATGCGGAATCGAACCGCAGACCTTCTCCTTACCATGGAGACGCTCTACCGACTGAGCTATAGGGGCGAACCGGTTGAACGAGGAAGAGATTACACGGTTCGGGGCCAGAGGTGAAATCCGTATGCCGAGCGCAAGATCGCAGGTCGGCGGCTCGCACGGACTGGCGAGCTGAGGCCTGCCGTTCGGCGATCGGCTGCTCGGCGACTGGTCGGCCGTGCCGCGAGCCTCCCCGCCCCGGGCGCGCGCTGACCATAGGCTCGACCGCCAGTGATCTTCCGGACTGGGAGGAGCCGACCGATGAGCCCGGACGGCGGCTGCAACCCGCTCGACCACGGCCCGGTGCTGCTGCTCAGCGGCGCCCGGCTGGTCGACGGCCGGGTGGTCGACGTGCGGATCAGCGGCGACCGGATCCAGGCCGTCGGCACCGCCGGGAGCCTGGGCCCGCTGCCGCAGTCGGCGCTGCCGGCCGGCGCGGTCAGCGGCTCCGAACCGGCCGTCGCCGAGGGCGCCCGGATCGATCTGACGGGCTATCTGCTGCTGCCGGCCCCCGCCGAGCCGCACGCGCACCACGACACCGCCTTCACCGGTCGCCCGCCCGACCCGCGCGGCCCGGGTACGGAGGCGCCCGGGGAGCTGATCCGCCGGGTCACCGAGGCCGCGCTCACCTCGCTCGGCTACGGCGCCACCGCCCAGCGCACCCATGTGCGGATCGGTGGTCCGCCCGGGCTCGGCCGGCTGGAGGCCGTCCTCACGGCGCGCCAGGCGCTGCGCGGGCTGGCGGGCCTGCAGGCGGTGGCGGTGCCCCGGCTGCTCACCGGGACGGCGGGCGCGGACGGGCGGGCGCAGCTGCGCGAGGCGCTGCGGATGGGCGCGGACGCGGTGGGCGGCTGCCCCGAGCTGGACCCCGATCCGGTCGGCTACGTGCAGGCCGTGGTGGCCGCGGCGACCGACTTCGACTGCCCCGTCGACCTGCACCTGCGCGGCGCCGACCCGGCCCGGCTGGCCCGGATCACCGCGCTGCTGGCACCGCTGCGCCCCCGGGTAGCGGTGGGCCCGTGCGACCGGCTGGCGCCGGACGGCGCGGCGGGGCTGCGGGCGGCCGGGCTGCGGGTGGTCTGCCTGCCGCAGAGCGGCGCCTGCGGCGCGGTGGAGGGGCCGCCGTACGGCCTGAGCCCGGCGGTGGTCCGGGAGCTGACCGGTCGACAGATCCCGCTGGCGGCGGGCAGCGGCGCGCTGCGGGACGCGGTCAACCCGGTCGGCCGGGCCGATCCGCTGGAGGCCGCCTACCTGCTGGCGGCCGGCGGCGCGTTGAGCGTGACCGAGGCCTACGAGGCGATCAGCGGGCAGGCCAGGCTGCTGATGGGACTGCCGTCGGTCCGGGTGGACGCCGGGTTCCCGGCCGAGCTGCTCGCGGTGCGCGGGGACAGCCTGGCGGGTGCGCTGTCCGGCGGCCACAGCCGGCTGGTGGTGCACGCCGGCCGGGTGGTCTCCCGCACCAGCGCGGTGCGGGAGTTCGCGGACACCGTGGCGCTCGCCCTGCCGCGGCAGGGCGGGCACCCGTGAGGGCCTGACCGGGCAGAGTCCGTGCGGCCCTGGGCTGATCAGCGGTACTCGCGCAGCCGGGGCCGGACCGCCAGCACGGTCAGCGCCAGGGCGCCCGCCAGCAGCAGCGCGGCGGCCACGGCGGCGCCGGTGCCGAGCGCGGAGTCGCTCTGCTGGATCGAGGAGTCGAAGGCCTGCTGGTTGATCGCCACCACCTTGTCGAAGGCGTCGCTCAGCTGGCTGAAGTCCCCGTCCGACTGCCCGGTCGCGGTGCCGGTGTCGAACGCGATGGCGTCCGCGAGGTGGCCCTGCTGGACGAACTGGCGGATCTTGCGGTCGTCCTGCTGGTAGGTCCGGAAGTCGGCCAGCACCTGGTCGGCGGCCTGCTGCTCACCGGGGAAGGTGATGTTGCGCTCCTCGTCGCCGAGGTAGCCGCCGAACGTCACGTCGGCCGGCGAGCTCTGGTGGGCGGCGATCGCCGTGTCCAGCGCGGTGTCGTAGGCGGCGAGCGTGCTGCCGTCCAGCTTGGCGATCTGCCGGCTCTTGTCGAGGAAGGACTGCTGGTAGCCGTCGCCCCGGCTCGGGTCGCTCAGCCAGCGGCTCTCGTCGGCGTTGCTGTCGTAGGCGATCGCCTTGGCCCGGCTCAGCGCGATCACCGAGTCGTAGGCGTTGGCCTTGGCGTTGTGCAGCCGGTCCTTGGTGCCGGAGACCAGCGAGAGGCCGTAGCCCAGGCCGATCGCGGTCAGCAGCAGGGCCGCGACCAGCGGCGGGCTGATCAGCCGCCGGTAACGGACCGTCAGGGTGCGCTGCAGCGCGGCCAGGACGCCCAGCGCGAGCAGGCCGGTGACCAGCAGCCACCACCAGCCGGAGTCGAGCGCGGCGGACTGCGTGGTGTAAGTGCCGTCCACCTTGGCCGCGTTGGAGCTGGCCACCTGGTCGGCGTCCGGCAGCAGCCGGCTGCGCAGCAGGTCGGTGGCCTGCTGGTAGGAGCTGAGCGCGTCGGACGACGGCTTGCCGGGCAGCGACTTGGCGTTGGACTCCTGGAGGTCGGAGCGGGCCACCAGGGCCTCGTACTGGCCGAGCGCGTCCAGCTCGTCCTGGACGGCCTTGCGGCCCACCGGGTCGCCGGAGAGCGCCTCGGCGGCCTGCTCCAGGTCGGCGTCGGCCTGGGCCCGGCGCTGGTCGTAGGTGTCGTGGACGGCCTTGCGCTTGGCGAAGTCGGGCTCGTCGGCACCGACCAGCAGCAGGTTGGCCGCCTGGGCGTCCAGGTCGCTGAGCGCGAAGTACAGGTCCGAGGCCCGTTCGGCCTGCGGGGCGGTGTGGTGGCCGATCGTGTCCACGCTGTCCCGGCCGCCGCTGAGCACGGTGTAGGCCACGCCGGCGAAGAGCAGCACGGCGGCCAGCGCGGCCGCGGTCAGCGCGCGGACCCGGCGCGGGGTGGTCCAGTAGGCCCGGCTGCGGAGCCGGGCGAGCCCGGTGGGCCGCGGCCGCGCGGCCGACGCCGCGGCGCCCGGCGCGCCGGCGGTACGGGGATCGCGCGGCACGGAAGTCCCGTCGGTGGCCACCGAACCCGTCCGCTCGGACGAGCTCTCCCCCGGTGCAACCGGTGGTCTTACTCCCGCTGCCATGGCCGCGCGTCCCTCCCCGTTACCTGGCCGCCACCGGCCGGCGGTCCCCGTGAGGGGCCGCCGGCGTCCGGCGCGGTCCAGCTCCTGTCCCGGCGTCAGGCCGGGCTCCCCCGTCGGAGCGGAGCGGAACCGTTTCCGCACGGCTGACGCTAGCTCCTGGGCCTGACGATTCTGCTCCGTACTGACGCACCCTTGGCACCCGGGGTGCCCGTCTTGACGGATCATTAGCACCCGGTGTGTCAGGCCACCTCGCTACGGCTCGTAGCGGTAGCCGATCCCCGGCTCGGTGATCAGGTGCCGGGGCCTGGCCGGGTCGCGCTCCAGCTTGCGGCGCAGGCCGGCGAAGTAGACCCGCAGGTAGTTGCCGCGCTCCTCGTGACCCGGTCCCCAGACCGCGCGCAGGATCTGCCGCCCGGGCAGCAGCCGGCCCGGGTTGGCCAGCAGCATGGTGAGGATCTTCCACTCGGTCGGGGTCAGCCGAAGCGGCCGCGCGCTGCCGTCGGCCCGGTGGACGGTGCCGGCCGTCAGGTCGATCGCCCAGTCCCCCAGCACCGCCAGGTCGACGGCCGTGCTGGCCACCGGGCGGCGCAGCACGGCGCGCAGCCGGGCGAACAGCTCGTCCATCAGGAACGGCTTGGTGACGTAGTCGTCGGCGCCGGCGTCCAGCGCCTGGATCTTGTCGTCCGCACCGCTGCGGCCGGAGAGCACGATGATCGGCACCGGGCCGCGCCCGCGCAGCCGGTGGATCACCTCGACCCCGTCCAGGTCCGGCAGGCCGAGGTCGAGCAGTACCGCGTCGGGCCGGCTCTGCTCGGCGGCCTCCAGTGCGGCGCTCGCGGTGGCAGCTGTGGTCACCTGGTACTGGCGGGCCCGCAGGTTGATCCGCAGCGCGCGCAGCAGCTGCGGCTCGTCGTCGACGATCAGGATGTTGCTCACGGCGACTCGTCCTCCTCGGCCGCGGTCGGCAGGGTGAGCAGCATGGTGGTGCCGCCCCCGGGGGTGTCCTCGACCTCCAAGGTGCCGCCCATGGCCTCGGCCAGGCCGCGGGAGAGCGCCAGGCCCAGGCCCACGCCGGTGGTGTTGTCGGTGTCGCCCAGCCGCTGGAAGGGCAGGAAGACCCGGTCCCGGTCGGCGGCCGGGATGCCCGGGCCGCGGTCGGCGATCCGGATCTGCACCTGGTCGCGGTGGGCGCTGGCACTGACCAGCACCGGCGCGCCGGGCGCGTTGTAGCGCAGCGCGTTGGTGATCACGTTGGCCAGCACCCGCTCCAGCAGCGGCGCGTCGGCCAGCACGGCGGGCACCAGCTCCAGGTCGAGCGGCTGCACCGGGGCGTCCGGGTCGGCCAGCGAGTCCAGCGCCCGGGGCAGCACCTCGTCGACGTGCACCGGACCGAGGTGCAGGGTGAGGGCGCCGGCCTGCAGGCGGCTCATGTCGAGCAGGTTGTCGACCAGGCGGTTCAGCCGCACCAGCGACTCGTCGGCGGTGGCCAGCAGTTCCGCCTGGTCCTCGGGCGAGAACTCGACGTCGGGGCTGCGCAGCGAGCCGACCGAGGCCAGCGCCGCGGCCAGCGGGGTGCGCAGGTCGTGGCTGACGGCGGCGAGCAGCGCGGTGCGCATCTTGTCGGCGGCCTTGATCGGCTCGACCTCGGCCGCGACCGCGGCCAGCCGGTCGCGCTCCAGCGCGGCGGCCACGTGCGCCGAGAAGGCGGTGAGCAGGCGCAGTTGGTCGGCCGGCAGCCGGCGCCCGGTCATGATCAGCAGCGCGTCCGAGCCGACCGGCACCTCGGTGCTCTCGGAATCGACGGCGCTGTCCCCGGCGGAGTCGCTGCGGGCGATCACCTCGCCGTTCGCCCGGGAGAGCAGCGCGACCGAGTCCAGGCCGAAGGTGTTGCGGGAGTGCTCCAGCAGGGTCGGTATGGCCGAGCCGCCGCCCTGGCCGGCGTCCTGGCTGCGCAGCACGGTGCCGGCCAGCGCGGAGAGCGTCTCGGCCTCGGCGGTCGCTCTGGCCGCCCGTCCGGTCAGCCGGGTGGCCCGGTCGACCACGGTGGAGACGGTGAGCGCGACCATCGCGAAGACCACCAGCGCGATCACGTTGTTGGGCTCGCCGATGGTGAAGGTGTGCACCGGCGGGATGAAGTAGTAGTTCAGCAGCAGCGAGGCGATCAGCGAGGCGACCAGCGCCGAGGCCGAGCCGCCGAGCAGCGCCACCGCCACCACGCCGAGCTGGAAGAGCAGCGCGTCGGTGGTCAGGTTGAGGGTGTGGTGCAGCTGGGAGAGCATGCCGGTGAGTGCGAACGGCAGCACCAGGCCCGAGGTGAAGCCGGCCACGGTGCGCCGCTTGGAGTGCCGCCGCCCGAGCTTGGGCAGCCGGCCGCGCCCGGTGAACTCGTGGGTGACCATGTGGACGTCGATGTCCTCGGACGCGTCGACGGTGGTCTCGCCGATGCCCGGGCCGGTCAGGAAGCGGTTGATCCGGCCGCGCCGGCTGGTGCCGAGCACCAGCTGGGTGGCGTCGTTGGCGCGGGCGAAGCCGAGCAGCGCGGTGGGGATGTCGTCGCCGACCACCACGTGGTAGCTGCCGCCGAGGGTCTCCACCAGGCGGCGCTGGTTGGCCAGCGCGCCGGGTGAGGCACCGGCCAGGCCGTCGCTGCGGGTGACGTGCACGGCCAGCACCTGGCCCGCGGCGGTGCGGTCGGCGATCCGGGCGGCGCGCCGGATCAGCGTCTCGCCCTCCGGGCCGCCGGTGAGCGCGA
Source organism: Kitasatospora sp. GAS204B (assembly GCF_029892155.1). Lineage (GTDB taxonomy): Bacteria > Actinomycetota > Actinomycetes > Streptomycetales > Streptomycetaceae > Kitasatospora. Next base: position 27,313 of record NZ_JARZAG010000024.1, read on the forward strand.
CGACCACCCGCTCGCGGGTCTCCCAGACCCGGTCGATGTTGTGCTCGGCCCGGTAGTCGCGCAGTCCCTCGTCGACCCGGCCGGCCACCCAGAGCAGGGCGAGTTCCCGAAGCGCCGTCAGATTGCCGACGCGGAAGTAGTTGGTGAGCGCGGCGTCCACCTTCTCGGCCTTGTAGACGTTGCCATGGGCCATCCGGCGGCGCAGGGCCTGCGGCGCCATGTCGACGAGCTCGATCTGGTCGGCCCGGCGCACCACCTCGTCCGGGACGGTCTCCCGCTGGGGGGTGCCGGTGATCTTCTGGACGACGTCGTTGAGGCTCTCCAGGTGCTGGATGTTCACCGTGGTGATCACGTCCAGGCCGGCCGCCAGCAGGTCGTCGACGTCCTGCCAGCGCTTGGCGTTCTTGCCACCGGGGATGTTGGTGTGCGCCAGCTCGTCCACCAGGACCACGGACGGGCGGCGCGCCAGCACCGCCTCGACGTCCATCTCGGTGAACTCGGTGCCCCGGTAGGTGCGGTGCAGCCGGGGGATGACGTCCAGGCCCGCCAGCATCGACTCGGTGTGCTTGCGCCCGTGGCACTCGATGTAGCCCACCACGACGTCGGCGCCGCGCTCTTGTCTGCGCCGGGCCTCGTCCAGCATCCGGTAGGTCTTGCCGACGCCGGGGGCCGAGCCGAGGTACACCCGCAGCCGGCCGCGCCGGGGCGGGGCGGCGGAGGCGAGATCGCGAGCCATGGGGGGCTTCTTCTCTCTTCGCGAAAGGTGGGCAGAGACAGGCCGGACCGGCCCGTGCGGGGCTCTCCCCCGCACGGGCCGGTCCGGTTTCACTCGGTCTGACGGTACGTCACTTCAACTCGTTCAGTGCGTTGTTGAGCTCCAGGACGTTGACGCCCGGGTCACCGAGGAAGCCGAGCGAGCGGCTCTCGGTGTACTTGGCGACCAGCGCGTTGACCTGGTCCACCGTCAGGTTGCGGGCCTTGGCGACCCGGTTGACCTGCTCGTCGGCGTAGGCCACCGAGATGTTCGGGTCCAGGCCCGAGCCCGAGGAGGTGACCGCGTCGGCCGGCACGGTGGCCGGGTCGACGCCGTCGAAGGCGGCGACCGAGGCGCGGGCGGCGTTGACGCTCTTCAGCAGCACGTCGCTGTTCGGGCCGAGGTTGGTGCCGGACGAGGAGGTCGGGTCGTACCCGGTGCTGCCCGCCGCGGAGGGCCGCGGCTGGAAGAACTTCGGGTCCGGCTGGGCCTGCTCGTTGGGGTCGTTCGGGTTCTTCTTCGGCAGGTTGAAGTTCTGGCCGATCAGGCTGGAACCGATCTCCTTGCCGTCGGCCGACTTGATGATCGAGCCGTTGGCCTTCTGGCTGAAGGCGACCTGGCTGATCCCGGTGACCAGCAGCGGGTAGGCGATCCCGAGGATCACCGTCATCACCAGCAGGAACCGCAGGGCGGTGAAGTGGGTACGGACGGAGGTGGGCAGTGGCTTGGACATGAGAGCTTTTCCTCCGTTTCTCAGCGCAGGCCGGGGATGAACTGGACGATCAGGTCGATCAGCTTGATCCCGATGAACGGGACGATCAGACCGCCGATGCCGTAGATCCCGATGTTCCGGCGGAGCAGCGAGCTGGCGTCGGAAGGACGGTACTTCACGCCGCGCAGGGCGAGCGGGATGAGGCCGATGATGACCAGGGCGTTGAAGATGATCGCCGAGGTGATCGCGGACTTCGGGCTGTGCAGGGCCATGATGTTGAGGTGGCCCAGGCCCGGGTACACGCTGGCGAACATCGCCGGGATGATCGCGAAGTACTTCGCGACGTCGTTGGCGATCGAGAAGGTGGTCAGCGCACCACGGGTGATCAGCAGCTGCTTGCCGATCTCGACGATCTCGATCAGCTTGGTGGGGTTGGAGTCCAGGTCCACCATGTTGCCGGCCTCCTTGGCCGCCATGGTGCCCGTGTTCATCGCCACACCCACGTCGGCCTGCGCGAGGGCCGGAGCGTCGTTGGTGCCGTCACCGGTCATCGCGACCAGCTTGCCACCCTCCTGCTCCTTCTTGATCAGCGCCATCTTGTCCTCGGGGGTGGCCTCGGCGAGGAAGTCGTCCACGCCCGCCTCCTCCGCGATCGCCTTGGCGGTCAGCGGGTTGTCACCCGTGATCATGATGGTCTTGATGCCCATCCGGCGGAGCTCGTCGAAGCGCTCCTTCATGCCCTCCTTGACCACGTCCTTGAGGTAGATGACCCCGAGGGCGCGGGCGGGCGCGTTGCCGATCTTGCTGGCGACCACCAGCGGGGTACCACCCGCGGCGGAGATGCCGTCGACCAGCTCGGCGACGTCGGCGCCGACCGTGCCGCCGTTCTCGGTGACCCAGCGGGTGATCGAGCCGGCCGCACCCTTGCGGACCTGGTGCACGCCGTCGGCCTCGTCGAGGTCGACACCGGACATCCGGGTCTGGGCGGTGAACGGGACCCAGGTGGCGTGCTCCAACTCGCCCTGAGCGCGGGCCCGCAGGCCGTACTCGGTCTTGGCGAGCACCACGATCGAGCGGCCCTCGGGGGTCTCGTCGGCCAGGCTGGACAGCTGCGCGGCGTCGGCGAGCTCGCCGGTGTCCACGCCCTGGGCGGGCAGGAACTCGGCGGCCTGGCGGTTGCCCAGGGTGATGGTGCCGGTCTTGTCCAGCAGCAGGGTGTTGACGTCACCGGCGGCCTCGACCGCGCGGCCCGACATGGCGAGCACGTTGCGCTGCACCAGGCGGTCCATACCGGCGATGCCGATCGCGGAGAGCAGCGCGCCGATCGTGGTCGGGATCAGCGCGACGACCAGCGAGACCAGGACGATCAGGGTCTGCGGGGCGCCGGCGAAGGCGGCCATCGGCTGCAGCGCGGCGACGGTGACCAGGAAGACGATGGTCAGCGAGGCCAGCAGGATGTTGAGCGCGATCTCGTTCGGCGTCTTCTGCCGCGAGGCGCCCTCGACCAGGGCGATCATCCGGTCGATGAAGGACTTGCCGGGCTCGGAGGCGATCTTCACCACGATCCGGTCGGAGAGCACCTTGGTGCCACCGGTGACCGCGCTGCGGTCACCACCGGACTCGCGGATCACCGGCGCGGACTCACCGGTGATCGCCGACTCGTCGACGCTCGCCACACCCTCGACGACGTCGCCGTCGCCGGGGATGATCTGGCCGGCCTCGATCACCACGTGGTCGCCGAGCCGCAGCTCGGTGCCGGCCACCTCCTCCTCGTTCTGCGAGGCGGGCCAGTCGACCAGGCGCCGGGCCATGGTCTCGGTCTTGGTGCGGCGCAGCGTGTCGGCCTGCGCCTTGCCACGGCCCTCGGCGACGGCCTCGGCCAGGTTGGCGAAGATCACCGTGAGCCAGAGCCAGACGGTGATCGCCCAGGCGAAGACCGACGGCTTGGCGATCGCGTCGATGGTGGTGACCACCGAACCGACCTCGACCACGAACATGACCGGGTTCTTGATCATGACCCGCGGATCGAGCTTCTTGCACGCGTCCGGGAGGGCGGCGACGATCAGCTTGGGATCGAGCAGGCCGGACTGAACGCGGTGCGGCTGCTGGGCGGTCTCCGTCTGCTCGACGGGGACGGGAGTAAGGGTGGACGACATCAGTGCAGACCTTCCGCGATCGGCCCGAGAGCCAGGGCCGGGAAGTAGGTGAGGCCGACCACGATCAGGACGACGCCCGACAGCAGCCCCACGAAAAGCGGCTTGTGAGTGGGCAGGGTGCCCTTGGTGGCGGGGACCGGCTGCTGCTGGGCGAGCGAGCCCGCCAGCGCCAGCACGAAGACGATCGGCAGGAAGCGGCCGAAGACCATCGCGAGGCCGAGCGCGGTGTCCCACCAGGGCGAGGTCACGGTGATGCCCGCGAAGGCGGAACCGTTGTTGTTCGCCGCTGAGGTGAAGGCGTAGAGCACTTCGGAGAACCCGTGCGCCCCGGTGTTGAGCATGTTGGCCCGTTCACCGCCCAGCGCCATCGCGACGCCGGTGCCGATCAGGACGATCAGCGGGGTGGTCAGGATGTAGAGGGAGGCGAACTTCATCTCCCGGCCGCCGAGCTTCTTGCCCAGGTACTCGGGGGTGCGGCCGACCATCAGGCCGGCGACGAAGACCGCCACGATGGCCAGGATCAGCATGCCGTAGAGGCCCGAACCGGTACCGCCGGGCGCGATCTCGCCGAGCATCATGTCGAACATCGCGACACCGCCACCGCCGGGGGTGAGCGAGTCGTGCATGCCGTTGACCGCACCGGTGGAGGTCAGCGTGGTGGAGGTGGCGAAGAGGCTGGTGCCCCAGAGGCCGAACCGGACCTCCTTGCCCTCCATCGCGCCGCCGGCCGCCTTGAGCGCCACACCCGCCGGGTGGGTCTCGAAGAAGGTCATCAGCGCGGCCGAGGCCACCCAGAACGAGGCCATGACCGAGACGATCGCGTAGCCCTGGCGGTTGTCGCCGACCATCTTGCCGAAGGTGCGGGGCAGCGAGAACGAGATCACCAGCAGCAGGAAGATCTCCAGCCAGTTGGTGAAACCGGTCGGGTTCTCGAACGGGTGCGCCGAGTTGGCGTTGAAGAAGCCACCACCGTTGGTGCCCAGCTCCTTGATGACCTCCTGCGAGGCCACCGGACCACCGGGGATCGACTGGCTGTCGCCGGTGAGGGTGCTGAGCTCGTGGAAGCCGTGGAAGTTCTGGATCGCGCCGTTGGCCACCAGGACCAGGGCCAGCACGATCGAGACCGGCAGCAGCAGGCGGAAGCTGATCCGGGTGATGTCCACCCAGAAGTTGCCGACCCGGTCGGTCTTGCTGCGCGTGAAGCCGCGGATCAGGGTGGCGACGACCGCGATGCCGACGGCGGCGGACAGGAAGTTCTGCACCGTGAGGCCGACCATCTGGACGACGTGGCCCATGGTCGCTTCGCCGCTGTAGTCCTGCCAGTTCGTGTTGGTCACGAACGAGATCGCGGTGTTCCAGGCGCCGTGCGGGTTGACCGCCTTGAACCCGAGGCTGAGCATCAGGTGGCTCTGGACCCGCTGGAGCAGGTAGAGGAAGAGCACGCTGACGGCCGAGAAGGCCAGCAGCGAGCGGAGGTAGGAGGGCCAGCGCTGGTCGGCGTCGCCGTCGACCCCGATGACCTTGTAGAGGCCGCGCTCGGCCGCGAGGTGCTTGGTCGTAGTGAGCAGCTTGGCGATGTAGTCGCCGAGCGGCCGGTAGCAGAGTGCGAGCGCGCCCACCAGGGCGAGGGCCTGCAGCCAGCCCGCGAGAGTGGAGCTCATGTCAGAACTTCTCCGGGTAGATCAACGCCACGACGAGGTAGCCGACGAGGACGACAGCGACGATGAGACCTGCGAGATTCTCGACACTCACAGCTTCTCCACCCCCCGCGCGATCAGAGCAAGGACGGCGAACACGGCGACCGTGATGCCGACGAAGACGAGATCGAGCATGAGCTCCACCAGTTGCTTCAGGAACCTGGCCGTGGGCGGCCGAACGGCTCCACACGACACCGGCGGCAGACCGGCTGGAGTAGCAAATCGTGTGTTCGAGCCGTACCGGCCGTTCTTGACGGCCTCCATACGGCGACCATCGCCCTGTTGACGGCCTCCATACGCCGTATCGAGGGCCGGTCACGGGGCGATAACACGGCGGCAACGGCGCGGGGCCCGGGCGGATGATCCGCCCGGGCTCCCGTCACTCGTTCGTGATGATCGGTCAGGTCAGACGTCCCCGGTCAGACGTCCCCGGTCACACGTTCTCGGGTCACACGTTCTCGGGTCACACGTTCTCCGGTGCCTCGATCCGCTCGCGCTTCTCCTGCTGGCCGCCGCCCGGCTCACCGCGGCGCATCGAGCCGGGGCCCCGGCGGGCCGGGTGGTCGGCGCGCGGTGCCGAGGAGAGCTGCCAGGGCACGCTGATCACCATCACGCCGGGTGTGAAGAGCAGCCGGCTCTTCAGCCAGAGCGCGGACTGGTTGTGCAGCAGGTGCTCCCACCAGTGGCCGACCACGTACTCCGGGATGAAGACCGCGACGGCGTCCCGGGGGCTGGTGCGGCGCACCGAGCGGACGTAGGCCACCACCGGCTTGGTGATCTCGCGGTAGGGCGAGTCCAGCACCTTGAGCGGCACCCGGATGTCGAACTCGTTCCACTGCCGCCTGAGTTCCTCGACGTCGTCCTTCTCCACCGCGACGCTGAGCGCCTCCAGCGAGTCCGGGCGGAACGCCTCGGCGTACCCCAGTGCCCGCAGCGTCGCCTTGTGCAGCTTGGAGACCAGCACGATGCCGCGCACCTTGGACGGGCGCACCGCCTCCGCGTGCGGATCGTCCACCGTCAACTCCTCGGCGACCGCGTCGTAGTGCCTGCGGATGCCGCGCATCATCGTGAAGAGCACGATCGCGGCGAGCACCGCGAGCCAGGCGCCCTCCAGGAACTTGGTGGCCATGACGATCACGAAGACCAGGGCCGTGGTGCAGGCGCCGAACGCGTTGATCACCCGGGAGCGCCGGGCGCGGGCCCGCACCGCGGGGTCGCTCTCGTTGCCGAGCACCTCGTTCCAGTGCCGGACCATGCCGATCTGGGAGAGCGTGAAGGAGGTGAACACGCCCAGGATGTACAGGTGGATCAGGTTGGAGACGTTCGCCTTGTAGCCCCACAGCAGCAGGATGTTCACCACGGCCAGCGCGATGATGCCGTTGGAGAACGCGAGCCGGTCGCCGCGGGTGTGGAACTGCCTTGGCAGGTAGCTGTGTTGGGCCAGGATCGAGGCGAGCAGCGGGAACCCGTTGAAGGCGGTGTTGGCGGCCAGGATCAGCACCAGGGCGGTGACGGCCTGGATGAAGTAGAAGAGGAAGCTGTGGTCGCCGCCGAAGATCGCGGCGGCCAGCTGCGCGATGACGGTCGGCTGGGACGCCGTGTGGCAGTCGCCCGGGTAGCCGACCAGCTGGCAGGTGTCGTTGGTCTTGTGCACCTTGGTGATCAGCGCCAGGGCGGTGATTCCGACGAACATCACCACGGCCGTGATGCCCATGGCGGCCAGCGTGGTGGCGGCGTTCTTCGACTTGGGCTTTCGGAAGGCCGGCACGCCGTTGGAGATCGCCTCGACGCCGGTCAGCGCGGTGCAGCCGGAGGCGAAGGCCTTGAGGCCCAGCATGATCAGGGCGATGCCGGCCAGCGTGCCGTTGTGGTCGGTCGGGAGGATCGCGTACTGGGCACTGGAGGCCACCGGCTTGTGACCGAAGGCCGTCTTGAGGAGGCCGGTGATCACCATCAGCATGATGCCGAAGATGAACAGGTACGTCGGCGCCGCGAAGGCCTTGCCCGACTCGCGGACCCCGCGCAGGTTCACCGCGGCCAGCAGCGCGACGAACCCGCAGGCCATCGGGACCCGGAGGTCGCCGATCGCCGGGAACGCCGAGATGATGTTGTCCACCCCCGAGGCGACCGAGACCGCGACGGTCATCACGTAGTCGACCATCAGCGAGGCGGCCACCACCAGGCCCAACCGGTCGCCGAGGTTCTGCGTCACCACCTCGTACGAGCCGCCGCCGCCCGGGTAGGCGTGCACCACCTGCCGGTAGGAGAGCACCACGACCGCCATCAGGGCCACCACGGCGGCCGCGATCCACGGCGTCAGGTAGAGGAAGGCGGTGCCGCCGACCGTGAGCACCAGCAGGATCTCCTCGGTCGCGTAGGCCACCGAGGAGAGCGGGTCGGACGCGAAGATCGGCAGTGCCACCCGCTTGGGCAGCAGGGTCTCGCCCAGCTCCTCGCTGCGCATGGCCTTACCGATCACGAGGCGTTTGAGCGCCTGGGGCAGGTTGAACACAGCGTGAGCGTATGCGTCCGCTGCGTATCGGCCACGGGCGACTCGCGGGGCCGGCGGTCTCCCGACCCGTCCCGGCTTCGCTGCCTTGCCGACCCTCGCGCTACATCCGCAGCCGCAGCCGGCAGACCACCGCGTCGGTGCCGCGGCGCAGCGCCCGGTCCATCAGCACCCCGCGCTGGTTCTGCAGCGCCCGCTGCCAGAAGTGCACCGGTTCGACCTCGGCGATCAGCACCGTGATCCGGTCGAATCCGCCGTCCTCGGCGCGCGGCTGCTCGGCCAGCCCGTTGACGAAGCCGACCAGCGGCCGGCCGAGCCGCCGGTGCGCGTCCCGCACCTCGACCAGCGGCACGCCCGGCTGCCACAGCTCCCAGTCCCGGCGCAGCGCCTCGGCCGACTGCCGGTCCTCGGCGTCCGGCTCCGTGGGCACCACGGTCACCGCGAGCACCTCGTCGCCGAGCGAGAGGGCGGCGGAGAGCGCTTCCCGGGTCATCCGGGTGAGCGAGTGGACGGGTACCACGACCAGCGAGCGCTGCGGGGTCAGCGGCCCCGGGATCCGGCCCAGCTCCAGCCGCTCGCCGATCCGCGCGTACGCCCGGTGCACCAGCTCGAAGAGCAGCACCAGCAGCGGCAGCGCGACCACGATGCCCCAGGCGCCCTCGGTGAACTTGGTCCCGGTGACCACCAGGGTGGCGACGCCGGTCAGCAGCGCGCCGAAGCCGTTCAGCGCCGCCTTGCCGCGCCACCCGGGACAGCGGCACAGCCACCAGTGCTTGACCATGCCGATCTGGCAGATGGTGAAGCCGACGAAGACGCCGATCGAGAAGAGCGGCACCAGGCTGTTCACGTCCCCGCCGGAGGCCACCAGCAGGCCGGCCGAGACCACGGCCAGGAAGAGCACGCCGTGCCGGTGCACCTGGTGGTCGGCACGCAGCGCGAAGACGTGCGGCAGGTGGTTGTCCCGGGCCAGCAGGCGCATCAGCACCGGCAGGCCGCCGAACGAGGTGTTGGCGGCCAGCGCCAGCAGGATCACGGTGGCGAACTGGACCACGTAGAAGCCGAATCCGTGGCCGAGCGAGGCGTCGGCCAGCTGGGCCAGCACGGTGACACCCGCCACCGGCTGCAGGTGGAAGCGGCCGATCAGCACGGCCAGACCGATCAGCATCACGCCGAGCACGGCGCCGAGGGCCACCTCGGTGTGCTGGGCCCGCTTGACCCGGGGAGCCCGGAAGGAGGGCACCGCGTTGGCCACCGCCTCGACGCCGGTCAGCGCCGAGCAGCCGGAGGCGAAGGCCTTGAGCAGCAGCAGCGCGCCCACCGAGGTCGCGTTGGCGGCCAGCGCGGAGGCGTGCCCGGCGGCGGCCGCGGTGCTGGCCGGGGTCGAGCGGAACAGGCCGATCAGGATGATCGCCATGATCGAGAGCACGAAGACCGCGGTCGGCAGCATGAACCAGCGGGCCGACTCGGCGATGCCGCGCAGGTTCACCGCCGTGACCAGGACCAGCACGCCCAGGCAGAGCCAGACCCGGTCCGGGTAGAGCGAAGGGAAGGCGGAGGTGAGCGCAGCCACGCCGGCGGTGACCGATACGGCGACGTTGAGGATGTAGTCGATCACCAGCGAGGCCGCGGCGGTCAGCGCGGTGCGCCGGCCCAGGTGGGTCTTGGCCACCGCGTACGAGCCGCCGCCGTCCGGGAAGGCCGCGATCACCTGGCGGTAGGAGGCGGTGAGCACCGCGAGCAGCAGCGCGATGGCGGCGGTGACCGGCAGCGTGAAACCGAGGCCGTAGCTGCCGGCCGCGGCGAGCACCAGGACGATCGACTCGGGCCCGTACGCGACCGAGGCCATCGCGTCCAGCGAGAGCGCGGCCAGACCGCCGAGGGCGGTCAGCTTGTCCCGGTCGTGGGCGCGGTCGGCGGCCTCGTGGATGTCGGCGTCGTGGGCATCGGCGTCGTGGGCATCGGCGTCGTGGGCGCCCGGCTCGACCGCCCCGGTATGCGGGGGTTCGGCCTGAACGGCGTCTGGAGTGACGGACATCGGCTGGCTCCTGTGTGCTCGGCTGCGTTACGCATCGTCCCCGGAGCGGCGGCGAACCATCCGTGTTCTATACGCGTTCCTAACGGTACTTTCAGTGATTCTGACACTCCGTTGACGTCCCCTGACTCGATGTCGGGCCCGCGCTGACTCAGTGTCAGGGGTCACAGTTTGATCAAGCGACTACCCGCGTAAACCAGCGCCCACCTGCCATCTTTCTATTCACTGTATTCAGTGGAATATCTAATTGAACGAACTGCCCCACCGAATCCGTTGACCCGCGTTCATCAGCTCTGGTTGGCTTCAGCCCGGCAGACGGCGGACCACCCCCCACAAGGTGACTCTCCATCAGTTTCCTTGGTCCGTACCAGATCGGTGGCAGTTCTTTTTCGGCTTTTCCGGCATTTCCGGCAGCGCTCGAGCGGAATTCGTGTCGAATTCCGGCGACCGCCGCCGCATTCCGGTCGGCCGCCCCGAGCCGGTGCGTGGCCGAGGAATGCCGTCGGCTCCTGTCCACGCAACAGATCGCCCAGCCGCCCAAGAGGCGGTGAGCCGATCGGCATGAGAGAGGCAACCCTCCACATGGGTCTTTCCCCCACCACCCGGTCCGCGCGGTACAGCGCCCTCGCCGGTCTCGCTTCACTGGCCCTGGCCACCGCCGGTCTGACCGCCGCGGCCGCCCCGGCCATGGCCAGCAGCAACGCGGCCAACGGCGCCGTCCCGGCCGTCTCGGGCCAGGCCCACCACAACGCTGCCCTGGCCGGCTCCGCCATCAAGAACGAGTTCAACCCGTTCAGCTCCTCGATCAACGCCAGCAAGCTCCCGGGCATCCAGCAGTACGAGGCCAAGCGCCGGGCCACCATCGCGAACCAGGCTTCGGCGGCCGCGACCGGCGCGGAGACGCTGTCGTACGGCGGCGGCGTGGACGGCATCGGCGTCCAGAGCGGCCACTCCAAGGTCTACTTGGTGTTCTACGGCTCGCAGTGGGGTTCGCAGACCACCGACAGCAACGGGAACGCGAAGTTCTCCGGCGACTCGGCCGGCGCCGCGGGCGCCACCCAGCAGATGTTCAAGGGCATCGGCACCAACAACGAGCTGTGGTCGGCCGACCTGACGCAGTGGTGCGACGGCCCGAACGTGGCCTCCGGCGCCACCAGCTGCCCCTCGAACGCCAACTTCATCCCGTACCAGGCCGGTGGCGTGCTCTCCGGTGTCTACTACGACAACTCGGCCGCCTCGCCGAGCGCCGCGACCGGCAACCAGCTGGCCCAGGAGGCCATCAAGGCCGCCGGCCACTTCGGCAACACCACGGCCGCCGCGAACCGCGACGCGTACTACATCGTGCTGTCGCCGCACGGCACCGACCCGGACAACTACCAGGACCCGAACACCGGGTACTGCGCCTGGCACGACTGGAACGGCGACACCACCCTGACCGGTGGCGCGGCGTCCTCGCCCTACGGCGACATCGCGTTCAGCAACCAGCCGTACAACATCGACCAGGGCGCCAACTGCGGCGTGGGCTTCGTCAACTCGCCCGGCACCCTCGACGGTTACACGATGACCCTCGGCCACGAGTGGCACGAGATGATGTCGGACCAGAACCCGGCCGGCGGCTGGACCAACCACACCGGTGACGCCACCTACAACGGCCAGGAGAACTCCGACGAGTGCGCCTGGCTGAAGCCCGGCACCGCCGGCGGCGCCGCCATGGTCAGCTTCGCCACCGGCACCTTCGCCGAGCAGGCCAGCTGGTCCAACGACACCAACGCCTGCTCCATCTCGCACCCGATCGTGAACGGCGGCGGCTCGACCGGCGGCAACACCGTCACGGTGACCAGCCCCGGCGCGCAGAGCGGCACCGTCGGCACCGCCGTCTCGCTGCAGGTCAAGGCGACTGACAGCGCCTCGGGCCAGAGCCTGACCTACTCGGCCACCGGCCTGCCGGCCGGCCTGTCGATCAGCACCTCGGGCCTGATCACCGGCACCCCGACCGCCGCCGGCACCTCCTCGGTGACCGTCACCGCCAAGGACACCACCGGCGCCACCGGCACCGCGACCTTCGGCTTCACGGTCGCGGCCGCCTCCAGCTGCACCCCGGCGCAGCTGATCGGCAACGGCGGCTTCGAGACCGGCAGCGCGGCCCCGTGGACCGCGACCTCCGGCGTGATCAACAGCGACATGAGCAGCGAGCCCTCGCACTCGGGCAGCTACGACGCCTGGCTGGACGGTTACGGCAGCGTCCACACCGACACCGTGTCGCAGACCGTCAAGATCCCGGCCGGCTGCAAGGCCGCCTTCAGCTTCTGGCTGCACGTGGACACCGCCAACACGAACTCGACCGCTGACGACACCCTGGTCCTGAAGGCCGGCAGCACCACGCTGCAGACCTTCTCGAACCTGAACGCGGCCACCGGCTACACCCAGCGCACCGTCGACCTGTCGGCCTACGCCGGGCAGAGCATCACGCTGAAGTTCACCGGTAGCGAGAGCGGCAACGGCCAGACCAGCTTCGTCCTCGACGACGCTGCGCTGAACGTCGGCTGATGTAGCACCTTCCAGCGTCTTCCAGCACCACGACCGGGGCGGGCCAGCTGGCCCGCCCCGGTCTTTTCGTGTGTGCCGGGATCCGAACCGTCCCCTCGTGCGTCCGATCCCTGTCCGAAGCAGCCGTCTTACGGAGGAACCGACATGGCCCACCTTGCGCACCCTCGCCACCTGCTCATCGGGCTCGCCCTCGCCCTCCCCCTTGCCCTGACGGCCTGTGGCAGTAGCACCCAGCACGTCAGCACCCCCGCCAGCACCCCCGTCGTCCTCAGCCTCGACGACAACGCCGACCACAGCACCGTCCACGCCGCCGTCGGTGCCACCGTCCAGGTCACCCTGCACAGCACCTTCTGGTCCCCACTCACCAGTTCGGCGCCTCAGGTGCTCGCGCCCACCGGCGCCACCACCGCGCCGGCCCCCGCCAGTTGCCACCCGGGCGGCGGCTGCGGCACCGTGCTGACCACCTTTCAGGCCCGCACGGCCGGCAGCGCCCAACTGACCGCCACCCGCACCTCCTGCGGCGAGGCCAAGCCGTGCGCACCCGGCCAGCAGAGCTACACCGTCACGGTGCAGGTCGGCTGAGCCGGCTCAGCCGACGGGCTCCAGCGGCAGGTGGTAGGCGTTGCGCCGCTGGATCACCGCGAGTTCACGCTGCAGCAGCGGCCGAGGCACCGCCAGCACCGGGCACTCGGCCCGCCGCACGCAGTAGCCGCTCACCGACGGACCCAGCCGTCGCCACCAGCGCCGCTCCCCCGCACCCACGATCAACACGTCATCCGGCCCGTCCGCCGCCGCGACCAGCGCCGCCCCCGGCTCCCCGCGCACCGCGACCGCACGCAGCGGCACGTCCGCCAACCCGGCCGGGAACGCCTCCGTCAGCGCCGTCGTCAGTCGCTCCACGGCGGCCTCCCGGAAGGCCGACATCAGCGGCGGGCAGGGCGCGCGGCGGAAGCTGTACTCCCCACCCGGCGGCATCCAGACCAGCACCGCGAGCACCTCCGCCCCGCTCCGCCGAGCCTCCCCCACCCCCCGGTGCAACGCCGCCAGACTCCCCAGCGACCCGCTCACCCCCACCACGACCCGCCGCCGCTCCACCACGCCCACCCCTTCTCCCTCTGGGTCACCTCACCCCAGCAAACGGGACCGTCACGCGCGGCTCCAGGGCCCTGACGCTTCCCTGACGCCCCTACCGCCCATCCCAACGGCCCTCTGACGGCTGCGCGCTTGCTACCCCCAGACGTCGGCGTCTGCTCCCGGCCACGCGAGCATCACCCCGGCCCGTTCGCAGATGCCCAACCAGCGCTCCTCCAACGGCGTCCGCTCGAGCCACAGCACTCCGCGCACCTGCGGTGCCCGCGCACTGAGCTGATCCATATAGTCCAGCAACTGCCCTATTCCAGTCCGCAGTTGATGCGATTCGTTCTCGGGCCGCAAGGACTTCACCTCAGTCACCGTCAGCGTGTCCCCGTCGTGCCACGCGATATCAAAGGCAGGGTCGGCGGGTGTCGGCGACAACGGCTTCATGCCCCGTGCTCGCACCTGCCTGGCAAGCGCGTTCTGAAGGTGCCGGTGCGTGCTGAGGTTCTGCCCCATCAGCTCGGGGTCCGGGGCGCTCGGCTTAGCTGGCGCCGGCACCGTGGTCTCGTCCTCGACCCGATAGTCACAACCCACGGGCACACCCGGAGCGGTTACCGCGGCTCCCACTCGGATCAGGTGGAAGTGGATAACCTTCCGCTCGGGTCCGCCGTTCGTGGATTTGGCTCGCCCCCACGAGTGCGGCTCACTGGGGTCAAGGATCCACTCACCTGCATAGCGAACCGTGCCGCGACTGCCGATGAAGAGTCGAAGGTGCCGACCGTCCTCAAGGTGATCCCGGATGGCCTTATTGCCCTTGGTGAAGACCTGATCGCCGTTCTGCCCCTCACCGGTATACCGGAAGTGGTCGTCGGACTCCCAGAGGTCGTCGTAGCCGTGCTGCTCGCCGGTGCTGGCGTCAGTGAAGAACAGGACGTTCTTGGACCGCACCGACGGACTGATGCCTCCCTGCCGGCTACCCCCGTAGCGGTCATGGAGCTCAACTCGGCGTATCTCTTCCCCGGGTTCGAGGTGCCAGTCCTCATCCACCGACAGCGCGCTCCCCGGCCTCGTAGCCACCACCCGCTGAGCTTCGGCGGCCAGTACCTCCCACTGCTCATCGGTCAGGCGGTGCGGGCTCCCCTCCAACGACTGGGACAGGATCCCAGCTCCGACAAAGGCGCCATTGTCCCTGAACCACTCGCGCGAGATCGGAGACTCCAGCCACGTCTCGACCGTCAGCGGCACCACATCCCGCGCCTCTGGCGGCTCATCCCAGTACCGATCGTCCGCCCCCGCGCCATCGACCCAAGACGGCTCTCCCGTGAGCTCACCAACCGCAACGACACCCCCGCCTGGACCACTCACCCACAGTGCGAACGGATCACCCGTCCGCATCTCCGTCAGGTTGCGCTGGACCGTCCATGAGTCCAACTCACCACCCTCCGCCCGAAGATCATCGATCCGGAACCTCGCCGGGTCGCACACCAGCACCCACGCCGTCATGACACCCACCCCTTCCCCCACTGTCGTAGAGCCACAGCGTAGTCACGCAGCGCGGGCAATCGAACGGGATATCGACTGGTTCAGGCACCCCTGCCGTTCAAGGGAGTGCGGGCTACCCGACCAGCCTGCGCGCCAGGGCAGCACGGATCGCAGAAGCTTCCCGACCTGCCCCCAGACTGCGACGCCCGTGACCCGACGCTCCCTCAGCCACCCAGCCGGTGCCTGCCTCTGGGTCGGGTGATGCAGCGTGAGACAGACGCCGATTCCTCACCACCCAGCGCTCGCGCGGCGGAAGCACAACGAAACAACCCCCGACCTGCGTTTCCGCAGATCGGGGGTTGTTTCTCTATCCTGTGGCTGGTGCAGGGTTCGAACCTGCGTAGCTTGCGCGACAGATTTACAGTCTGCTCCCTTTGGCCGCTCGGGCAACCAGCCAGGATGTTCGTCTCGCGGGGCTGCGCCCCGTTCGACTGGATAAACCTTACCTGATGGCAGGGGGTGCTCCGCCACTTGATTGGTCACGTGATGATCAAGGGGGTCGGGCGGGGTGGCGCTGGATAGGCTGGGGGCGTGAGTGCCCCGCTTGGGTGGGGCTGTGCTGCCGACATCGCAAGGAGACCACCACAGATGGCCGACTCCAGTTTCGACATCGTCTCGCAGGTCGAGAAGCAGGAGGTCGACAACGCGATCAACCAGACCTCGCGTGAGATCGCCACCCGCTACGACTTCAAGAACGTCGGCGCGACCATCGGCTGGTCCGGCGAGCGGATCGAGATGAAGGCTGACGGCGAGGAGCGGGTGAAGGCCATCCTCGACGTGCTGCAGAGCAAGCTGATCGCGCGCAAGATCTCGCTGAAGGCGCTGGAAGCGGACGAGCCGCAGCTGTCCGGCAAGGAGTACAAGATCTTCGCGACGATCAAGGAGGGCATCTCCCAGGAGAACGCCAAGAAGATCTCCAAGATCATCCGCGACGAGGGTCCGAAGGGTGTGAAGGCGCAGGTCCAGGGCGAGGAGCTGCGGGTCTCCTCGAAGAGCCGGGACGACCTGCAGGCCGTTCAGGCGCTGCTCAAGGGCAAGGACCTGGACTTCGCGATCCAG
Source organism: Kitasatospora sp. GAS204B (assembly GCF_029892155.1). GTDB lineage: Bacteria > Actinomycetota > Actinomycetes > Streptomycetales > Streptomycetaceae > Kitasatospora. The sequence continues at coordinate 43,398 of NZ_JARZAG010000024.1, forward strand.
TACGTCAACTACCGCTGACCCAACCGGTCGAGGGTGACACCCGAGGGGCTCCGCGCAAGCGGGGCCCCTCGGGCGTTCCGGTCGCGAGTGGAGAAGTTTCCTGAGAATTTGATGTATGTCCGCTGGACGTAGGTGCACCTCCGCAAAGAGGTGATAACCGGTCCAGTCCAAGCTTGGCGGCACCGGGGGGGTATGCGCGATGCCATGCGCCGGGGCAGGATCGGGGGCGCGCGGGCCACAGGCCCGCGCCCGGGCTCAGCAATTCTTAAAAGTTGAGCATTACGTTGACCCGGCTTGCCCCACCAGAACTCTCGAAGGGGACGCCACCGGTGACCAGCCCGCTCCACCTCGTCCGTCCCGCCGCCGACACGAGCCGTTCGGCGCCGGTCCGCACCCCGTCGACCGCCCAGACCTCGAATGCGAGCCCGACCCTACGCCCGAGCGAGAACACGGGTTCGGGAACGGGCGCGGATGCGGGCGCGGGCGCGGGCGCCGACGAGAGCACGGGGCCGCGCGGCGCCTCCGGGCTCAGCGGGAAGAGGCAGGGACCCCCCAGCGGCTGGCGTGATCGGCTCGCCGCGACCTGGGACGGCCTCGCGGGGGTGCGGCGCAGAGCCCGGTACGTGCGGCTGCTGGCCTGGCCGGTGTACTTCCTGCTGCTCTGGCGGTACATCGCGGACAACGGGCTGCCCTACCAGAACGACGTGGTCTTCTGCTGGCTGATCGGCGCGCTGATCGCCGCTGCCGTGCAGAGCGGCCACCGGTTCGGCTGGCTGCGGGTGCTGCGCGACTGGCTCCCGGTGATGGGCGCCGTCTACGCCTACTCGCTGCTGCGCGGCTACGGCGCGCACACGCCCTGGGCCGTGCACTGGCGGCCGCAGCTGGAGATCGACAAGGTGCTCGGGTTCGGGCAGGTCTGGAGCGTGCGGCTGCAGCACTGGCTGTACACGCCGGGGCACCCGCACTGGTACGACTACCTGTTCACCGTCGTCTACATGTCGCACTTCTTCGCGATCTTCATCGTGCTGGCCGCGCTCTGGCAGCGGCGGCACGACCGCTTCACCCGGCTGCTGGTGTTCTACCTGGCGCTCACCTTCGCGGGCTTCGCGACCTACATGCTCTACCCGGCCGACCCGCCGTGGCTGGCCGCGCAGAACGGGCACCTGCCGGGCCTGACCCGGGTGGTCTCGGACGTGCTGGCCCAGAGCCACCTGCCGGAGGCCGGATCGATCTTCGAGAACGGCAGCCAGTTCGACAACGACGTGGCGGCGATGCCCTCGCTGCACGCCTCCTACCCGATGCTGCTGGCGCTCTTCTTCTGGCCGACCGCCGGACGCAAGATGCGGGTGCTGCTGGCCGCCTATCCGCTGCTGATGGCCTTCACCCTGGTCTACGGCGCCGAGCACTTCGTGATCGACGTGCTGATGGGCTGGCTCTACACCGCCGCCGTGTACTACGGCCTCGGGCGGCTGCTGGACCGGCGGGCGGCGAAGCGGGCGACCCGGCTGGCCGACCGGGAACTGGCCCTGGCACAGGAGTCGCAGCGGGACCCGGCACTCGAGCCCGTCGGCGCCACCGCGATGACCGCGTAACGCGGGTACCTACGGGGAACGGCAGGACGGCAGACTGGCCCCGTGCCGAACTCCCCCGCCACCCCCGCCCCGTTCCGCCCGAACGCCGCGCAGCTCGCCGCGGCCCAGGACGTGACCATCCCCGATGTGTCAGGCCCCGGGCTGCGGGTGCTGTTCTGCGGGATCAATCCCGGGCTCTGGTCCGGCGCCACCGGCCACCACTTCGCCCGCCCGGGCAACCGGTTCTGGCCGGCCCTGCACCGCTCCGGCTTCACGCCCCGGCTGCTGCGCCCGGACGAGCAGGGCGAGCTGCTCGCGCTGGGCCTGGGCATCACCAATGTGGTGGCCCGGGCCAGCGCGAAGGCCGATGAGCTGACCCGCGCCGAGCTGAAGGAGGGCGGCGCGGCCCTGGTCGAGCGGGTGGACCGGCTGCGCCCCAGGGTGCTGGCGGTGCTCGGGATCGGCGCGTACCGCACGGCTTTCGGCCACCCGCGCGCTGCGGTCGGGCGGCAGCCCGAGGGGGTGGGCGCAACGGAGGTCTGGGTGCTGCCCAATCCGAGCGGCCTGAACGCGCACTACTCGCTGGACGCGCTGGCGGCGGAGTTCCGCACCTTGCGCGAGGCTCTGGGCTGACAGCGAGGTTCTGGGCTGACAGCACGCCGCCCGGGCCCCCACCGCACTAGGCTCGCCCCACCAACGCGCGGCGACTCCCGGAAGCAGGTGGCTCACCCATGCCCCGTCCGTTCACCAGTGAGCAGTACGCGACCCGGATGGCCCAGGCCGTCGAGGCGGCTTCCGCCGCGGGCCTGGCCGGGCTGGTGATCGCGCCGGGCCCGGACCTGGTGCACCTGTGCGGCTACCGCCCGACGGCCGCCACCGAGCGGCTCACCGCGCTGGTGCTGGCCCCGGAGCGGGAGCCGGCCCTGGTGGTCCCCCGCCTGGAGCGCCCGGACGCGGCGGCGGCCCCGGGAGCGAGCGCGCTGCGCCTGGTGGACTGGGTGGACGGCGTGGACCCGTACGCCGTCACCGCGCCGCTGCTGGGCCCGGCCGACGGACGGTACGGGATCTCCGACTCCGCCTGGGCGATGCACCTGCTGGGCCTCCAGCAGGCGCTGCCCGGCGCCGCCTTCGGGTCGCTGACCGCCGTGCTGCCGATGCTGCGCGGGGTCAAGGACGCCGAGGAGCTGGCCCGGCTGGCCGCCGCCGGGGCCGCCGCCGACGCCACGTACCAGGAGATCCTCCAGGTCGCCTTCGCCGGGCGCCGCGAGCGCGAGGTGGCCGCTGATCTGGCCGCGCTGCTGCGGGCGCACGGGCACGAGCAGGTGGACTTCACCGTGGTCGGCTCCGGCCCGAACGGCGCCAACCCGCACCACGAGGCGGGCGAGCGGACGATCGAGGTCGGCGACACGGTGGTGCTGGACTTCGGCGGCCTGAAGGACGGCTACGGCTCGGACACCACCCGCACCGTGCACGTCGGGCAGTCGGCGCCGGCCGAGGTGCGCGAGGTGCACGAGGTGGTGCGGCTGGCGCAGCAGGCGGCCTTCGAGGCGGTCCGGCCCGGGGTTGCCTGCCAGGAGATCGACCGGGTGGCCCGCCGGGTGATCACCGAGGCGGGGTACGGCGAGTACTTCATCCACCGCACAGGGCACGGGATCGGCACCACCACCCACGAGCCGCCGTACATGATCGAGGGCGAGGAGCTCCCGCTGGTGCCCGGGATGTGCTTCTCGATCGAGCCGGGCATCTACCTGCCGGGGCGGTTCGGGGTGCGGATCGAGGACATCGTCACGGTGACCGCGACGGGCGGCGAGCGGTTCAACAGCACCTCGCGGGAGCTGGCCACGGTGGCCTGAGGCGGCATGAGTGGGCGAGTGGGATCCATGAGCGGCATTCATGGCTGCCCCCGTTCCATCGACCGCGGCCCCTGCTTCCGGCCGCCCCCGACTCCTAGCGTGATCAGCACACCCACCGATCACGCCAGGAGCAGTCGATGTCCCGTCAGTACCAGGCCGTCCACCAGGTCTCCCGCCCCACCGGGCGCGCCGTCGCGGAGAACTTCGCCTTCGTCGAGGGCGAGTTCCCGCCGCCGGCCGCCGGCACCGCGCTGGTCGAGAACGTCTACCTCTCGGTCGACCCCTATATGCGCGAGGCGATGGACGAAGGGCACTGGGAGCTGAACGCCCCGCTGGAGGGCCGTGCGATCGGGCGGGTGATCGAGTCCAGGACGCCCGAACTCGCGGTCGGCGACCTGGTCTTCCACCGGCACGCCTGGCGCACCCACGCGGTGCTCACCCCGTCCGAGGCCCGACTGCTGCCGGCCATCGACGGCGTGCCGCTGAGCACCCACCTGAGCCTGCTCGGTGGCACCGGCCTGAGCGCGTACGTCGGCCTGACCCGGGTGCTGCGGCTGCAGCCCGGCGAGTCGATCTTCATCTCGGCCGCGGCCGGCGGAGTCGGCAGCGCGGCCGGGCAGTTCGCCCGGCTGCTCGGCGCCGGGCGGATCATCGGCAGCGCCGGCTCGGCGGCCAAGGTCGCCCACCTCACCGAACGGGCCGGCTTCGACGCCGCCTTCGACTACCACGACGGGCCGGTGGCCGAACTGCTGGGCGCGGCCGCACCGGAGGGGATCGACACCTTCCTCGACAACGTCGGCGGCGACCACCTCGAAGGCGCCCTGGAGGTGCTGCGCGACCACGGCCGGATCGCCTGGTGCGGCGCGATCGCCCAGTACAGCACCGAGCCGCCCCCCGCCCCGCGCAACCTCTACAACGTGGTACACAAGGCGCTCCGGATGGAGGGCTTCCTGGTCCGCCAACACCTGGACGCCCAGCAGGAGTTGACCGACTTCCTGGTGCCGCACCTGCGGGCCGGACGGGTGCGCGCGGACGAGACGGTGGTGGCCGGCTTCGAGAACGTGGTGGGGGCGTTCCTCGGCATGCTGGACGGCGCGAACATCGGCAAGATGCTGGTCCAGGTCGCCGACCTCGGTTGACCCGAAGTCAACTTGACGCATCGTCAGTTCTCCGGTCGCGGGCCGACGTAGTCGGCGCGGGCCCGCATCCGCAGCGGCGCCTCGCGGTACTCCTCCATCGCGTGGGCGAGCCAACCCGCCGTCCTGGCAACCGAGAAGACCACCTCGCCGGCCTCGGCGGCCATCTCGCCCAGGTGCGCGAACGCGGCCAGCGCCAGGTCCACGTTGGCCGCCTCGGCGGCCGGCGCGTGCTGGCCGCCGGCCGCCCGAACCACCGCGTCAACGGCCGCCAACACCGGCTCGTATCCTGGCAGTTGCCGCATGGCATCGAGCAGGGCCACGCTCCGCGGGTCGCCCTGTGGGTAGAGCCGGTGGCCAAGACCCGGGATCGACCGGCCGGTGCGCAGGTACTCGGAGACCACCGGCACGGCGTCCCCGGCCGCCAGCACCTCGGCGAGCATCCGGTACGCGAGCGCGCTGGCGGCGCCGTGCAGCGGACCGTCGGACGCGCCGAGGCCGGCCGAGACCACCGCGTACGGGTGGGCCCGCGCGGAGGCGGCGACCCGGGCGGCGACGGTGGAGACCGCCAGCTCGTGGTCGGCGAGCAGCACCAGCGCGCGGTCCAGGCAGGCCACCGCCGCGGGGGTCGGCGCGGCGGGCGCCAGCCGGGTCCACAGCCGGGCGGCGAGCGAGGCGTCCGGCGCGGTCGGCGGGCCCGGCAGCGCCTCCACCAGGGCGGCGATCAGCGCCGCGCCGGTGGCCCGCACGTTCGCCTCGCGCAGGTCGAAGCGGAGCGGGTCCAGCGAGGCGGCCACCGCCGCCGAGACCCGCAGCCGGTCGGGCAGCCGGGTCGCGGCGGGCAGCGTCCCCGCACTGCGGCGCAGCGCGGCGACCAGCTCGGCGGGCGCGCGCAGTTCCACGCCCGGCTCGGCGCCGACGCCCCAGAGCCAGCCGACCGCCGACTCGAAGCCGTACCGCTCAGCGAGTTGGACGGCGTCGCGGCCGCGGTAGTAGAGCCGGCCGTCCTCGATCAGGGTGAGCGCGGTGCGGACGGTGACTGGCGCTACCGACGGCAGGCCGTCGGCCGCAGTTGGGGACGCGCCACGGGGCGGGCGGCGGCGCTGACCGACGGCCAGCGCGTCCACCTCGCGGGCGTCGAAGGTGCTGCCCTTGCCGCCGGGCACCCGCTCGCTGCTCAGCAGGCCCCGACTGGCGTACGCGTAGACGGTCTCCACCTTGACCCCGAGGATCTCGGCGACCTGCTGCGTCGTCAACCTGCCATCGCTCATCCCGTGACCTCCTCAGTCGCCCCGTCGGCAGTATCTCACATTGATTTCAGTCAACATTGACAACATCGATCAATGCTCGCAGAGTTCTGACTGTCAGCCGTTCCGAGGAGGTAGTCATGTCGACCGCGATAACCCCACCCCAGGCCCCCGCGCAGTCGCCGGGCATCGAGGTGCCCCGCGGCCTCAAGGGCGTCGTCGTCACCGAGACCGCGCTGAGTGACGTGCGCGGACTCGAGGGCTTCTACCACTACCGGCAGTACTCGGCGATCGAGCTGGCCGAGCGGCGCAGCCTGGAGGACGTCTGGCACCTGATGCTGCTCGGCGAGCTGCCGGACGCCGCCGCCCGGGCCGCCTTCCACGCCCGCACCGCCCCGCTGCGCCGGCTGCCCGAGGCGCTGCGCCCGCTGCTGCCCGCGCTCGCCGCCGCCACCAAGGAGGCCGGACCGCTGGCCGCGCTCGGCCCCGCGCTCTCCATCGCGGCCGCCGACCGCGGCATCCGCCCGCTCTACGACACCGCACCCGAGCAGCGGATCGAGGACGCGCTCTTCGCCACCGCGCTGGTGCCCACCATCCTCACCGCGCTGCACCGCCTGCAGCACGGCGAGCAGCCCGTCGAGCCGCGCGAGGACCTGCCGTACGCCGCCAACCACCTCTACATGCTGACCGGCCGGGAGCCGGCGGCGGCCGAGGCCCGGGCGATCGAGCGCTACCTGATCGCCACCGTCGACCACGGCTTCAACGCCTCCACCTTCACCGCCCGGGTGATCGCCTCCACCGGCGCCGACCTGGTCGCCTGCCTGGTCGGCGGCCTCGGCGCGCTCTCCGGCCCACTGCACGGCGGCGCCCCCAGCCGGGCCCTGGACACCCTGGACGAGATCGGCACCCTCGACCGGATCGACCCCTGGATCCGCGCCCGGGTGCTGGCCGGCGACCGGATCATGGGCTTCGGCCACCCCGTCTACCGCACCGACGACCCGCGCTCGCGGATGCTGCGCGGCGTCGCCGAGGGCTTCGGCGGCGAGCTGGTGGACTTCGCCGTCGAGGTGGAGCGCCAGGTGCTGGCGATCCTCGCCGAACTCAAGCCGGGCCGGGAGCTGCACACCAACGTCGAGTTCTACGCGGGCGTGGTGATGCACCTCTGCGGCCTGCCGCGCGAGATGTTCACCCCCACCTTCGCCGCCGCCCGCGCCATCGGCTGGAGCGCCAACATCCTGGAGCAGGCCGCCGACAGCAAGATCATCCGCCCCGCCGCCCGCTACGTCGGCCCCCCGGTCCCGCAGCCGGTGCCGAGCGCCTGAGCCGCCGCCCCCGCCTGCGGGCGCTCCACCGTCGGGCGGCCGAACGGCCACCCGACCCAGCGGCAGGGCGAACGTCAGTAGCGGTGCCCGAACCCCTCGTCGGTGGAGACGATCTCGCGGCCGAGCGGCATCAGCGAGACCGGGATCATCTTCAGGTTCGCCCAGCCGAACGGGATCCCGATGATCGAGAGGAAGAGCGGGATGCTGGTGGCCAGGTGGGCCAGCGCCAGCCACCAGCCCGCGAAGACGAGCCAGATCACGTTGCCGACGCAGGACGGCGCCCCCGCGTCCGGGCGCTGCACCGTGGTCCGGCCGAACGGCCACAGCATGTAGGAGGCAAGGCGGAAGGCCGCGATGCCGAAGGGAATGGTGATGATCAGCACGCAGCAGATGACGCCCGCGATCGCATAGGCGATAGCCATCCAGAGGCCGCAGAAGATCAGCCAGAGGACATTGAGGATCAGGTTGACGACCTTCATGCTTTCAGCCTTGCACGCCCCCCGTTCGATGGCCCCCGCAACGCGCGGTGGGAACCCCGGGGCAACGCCCCGAGACTCCCACCGGTGCCGTTCCGCTGCTGTCAGCGGGCGTTGGCCAGGCAGTCGTTGACCTTGGCGAGGTGGTCCGCGAGGAGCGGACGGGCGGCCTTGGCGAGCTCCCGGGCGTCACTGTTCCTGCCGTTGGCGATCTCGTTGTCGAGCAGCTTCAGCGCCTGCGTGTTGCCCGCCTTCTCGTCCTTGAGCCAGCCCGCGTCATAGCTCTTCGTGCCCGCGCTCTTCGCCAGGTCCTTCAGCGTGTTCTGCTGCTTGACGGTCGGGGACGTCGGCAGGGTCACATCCAGCCGGCGGGCCAGGTCGGTGGTCTGCTTGTCCAGCCGGGTGTTGTCCCGCACGAGCACCGCCGCGGTGTCCTTCACGCACCGCGAGACCGCACGCTTCGACGCCTCGTCGCCCATCGCGATGGCGGTCAGGCTGCCCTGGTGGAAGGTCTTCAGGAAGACCGCGTCAGTCGGGGGCTCAGCCGCGGGTGCCTGTCCTGCCGACAGCCCGACGCCGACGCCGGCCCCGGTCACAGCGAGGGCAGCTACCCAGAGTCGAATTCGCACGCTTCTGCTCCAATTCCTTGGTCAAGGGCACCCGATGGCCCTCACAAGATCAGAGTCTGCCGTGATCACACACGCATTCCGTTACCATCCGTGGCCGGTCAACCCGAACGGGTGACGGATGCGGCGGCATCGCGGACCGGCCGGGCCCGTTGGGCCGTGTCGGTGAGTGTTCGGAACACGGCCATCCCGGCGTGGTGTCACGGTGGGGCGCCGGTGGTTGAGTGGCCCGGTGACCGAGGAGTGGCGCGCGGCGGGCGGTGGTGCGGGTGGCGGGTAACGGCGGGTTCCCGTCCCGGGGAGTCTGGCGCCGGCCGGCGCTGCGCTGGGCGGACGTGCTGGTCGCGGCGGCGATCCTGGCGCTGTTGTACGGGCTGCTGCTGCTGGCACCGGAACTGAACGCGCCGTTCCTGCCGAACCAGGCGCCGGAGACGGTCTCCACCGATCCGGTCAACCTGCCGTACTACGCAGTCCGTTCGCTGCTGCGGATGTTCGTGGCGCTGATCGCCTCGGTGCTCTTCACCTTCGTCTACGCGACCGCGGCGGCCCGGATGCGGCGGCTGGAGAAGGTGCTGCTGCCGGTGCTCGACATCCTGCAGTCGGTGCCGGTGCTCGGCTTCCTCTCGGTCACCGTGACGGCGTTCATCGCGCTCTTCCCCGGCTCCACGCTGGGCCTGGAGTGCGCCTCGATCTTCGCCATCTTCACCGCGATGGCCTGGAACATGACCTTCGCCTTCTACGCCTCGCTGACCAGCCAACCGCGCGAGCTGGACGAGGCGGCGCGGGTGATGCGGCTGACCAAGTGGCAGCGGTTCTGGCGCCTGGACGTGCCCAGCGGGATGATCCCGCTGGTCTGGAACGGGATGATGAGCTTCGGCGGCGCCTGGTTCTTCCTGGCCGCCTCCGAGTCGATCAGCGTGCTCAACCACCACTACGCGCTGCCCGGCATGGGGTCCTACGCGGCCGCGGCGATCGCCGCCGGCAACCTCGGGCAGGTGGGCATCGCGATCGCCGTCATGGTGGTCATGGTGATCGGCGTCAACGTGATCTTCTGGCGGCCGCTGACGGCCTGGTCGGAGCGGTTCCGGGTGGAGGAGTCGGAGGCCGCCGACCGGCCGCGCAGCGTGGTGCTCGACCTGCTGCGCCGCTCCAGCGTGCCGGCCCGGCTGGGGCGGCCGCTGCGCCCGGTCGGGGCTGCGCTGGACCACGGGATGCGGATCTTCGGGCTGGCCGAGCACCCGCTGGCGACGCCGGCGGTCCGGGAGCGCACCGGAGACGTGTTCTTCGCCGGCGCGGTGAGCGCGGTCTCGCTGTTCGGCGCCTGGGAGGCCTTCGACTACGTGCGCACCACGGTGGGGCTCGGCGAGTTCGTGCACGCGTTCTACCTCGGGGCCGCCACCTTCGGGCGGGTGGTGCTGCTGCTGATCCTGGCGACCGTGGTCTGGGTGCCGATCGGGGTGTGGATCGGGATGAACCCGAAGGTCCTGCGGTTGGCCCAGCCGGTGGTGCAGGTGCTGGCCAGCTTCCCGGCGAACTTCGTCTTCCCGTTCGCCACCGCCGCCTTCATCGCGATCGGCATCTCGCTGAACATCGGTGCGGTGCTGCTGATGGCCCTGGGCGCCCAGTGGTACATCCTGTTCAATGTGATCGCGGGGGCCTCGGCCGTCCCGTCCGACCTGCGCGAGGCGATGACCGGCTTCCAGGTGGGCGGCTGGCTGCGCTGGCGGGCGTTCATCCTGCCGGCGATCTTCCCGTACTACGTGACCGGCGGGATCACGGCGGCCGGCGGCGCCTGGAACGCCTCGATCGTCGCGGAGGTGGTCAGCTACGGCTCGCACCACCTGACCGCGTTCGGCCTCGGCGCCTACATCGCGGACGCCACCGGGACCGGCGAGTTCCCGAAGATCCTGGTCGGGGTGAGCGTGATGAGCCTCTACGTGGTCGCGCTGAACCGCCTGCTGTGGCGGCGCCTGTACCGCCTCGCCGAGACCCGCTACGCACTGTGACGGAGAACCTGATGAGCACCCCTGCCCGGGCCACCATCGTCGAGGCCGACGGCGTCACCAAGACCTTCAGCACCCCCGACGGCCGCGCGCTGCCGGTGCTGGACGACATCAGCCTGCGGCTGGTCGAGGGCGAGATCGTCGCGCTGCTGGGCAAGTCCGGCTCCGGCAAGTCGACCCTGCTGCGCTGCCTGGCCGGGCTGATCGCCCCGTCCTCGGGCACCGTCTCCTACCGCGACACCCCGCTGCTCGCCGCCAACCCCGGGGTGGCGATGGTCTTCCAGTCCTTCGCGCTGCTCCCTTGGCTTACGGTGCAGCAGAACGTGGAGCTGAGCCTGCAGGCCCGCGGCGTGGGCGAGGCCGAGCGGCGGGAGCGGGCGCTGAAGGCGATCGACCTGATCGGCCTGGACGGCTTCGAGGGCGCCTACCCCAAGGAGCTCTCCGGCGGCATGCGCCAGCGGGTCGGTTTCGCCCGGGCGCTGGTGGTCGAGCCGGACTCGCTCTTCATGGACGAGCCGTTCTCCGCGCTGGACGTGCTGACCGCCGAGAACCTGCGCAACGAGCTGGTCGGCCTGTGGGACGGGCACGAGGCGCCGGTGAAGTCGATCCTGATCGTCACACACAACATCGAGGAAGCGGTGCTGCTGGCCGACCGGATCCTGGTGCTCTCCTCCAATCCGGGCCGGATCATGGCCGAGCTGCCCGTCGACCTGCCGCGCCCGCGCGATCGCCGCACCCCGCAGTTCGAGGCCCTGGTGGACACCGTCTACGGCATCCTGACCGGTCGCGAGGAGCGCGAGGCGGCCGCGGCCACCGAGGCGGCGGCGAGCCGGCCGCCCGCGACCCCGATCACCACCCCGCTGCCGGTGGCCAGCGTCGGCGGGCTGGCCGGTCTGCTGGAGATCCTGCAGTCGATGGGCGGCGAGGAGGGCCTGGCGGAGATCGCGGACGAGCTGAACTTCGAGATCGACGACCTGCTGCCGCTGGTCGACGCCGTCGTGCTGCTGGGCTTCGCCGACACCGCCCGGGCCCGGATCGCGCTCACCGAGGCCGGGCGCGAGTTCACCGCCGCCGACATCCTCACCAGCAAGCAGCTGTTCGCCCGCAACGCGGCCCGCCGGGCCCCGCTGGTGCGCGCCATCGTGCAGGCGCTGGCGGCCACCAAGGAGCACAAGCTGCGCGAGGACCTCTTCCTCGACCTGCTGCGCCGCGGTTACGACTCCGAGGACGCCAGGCGCCAGCTGGAGATCGCGATCGACTGGGGCCGCTACGGCGAGCTCTACGACTACGACGCCGACGACGGCGAGTTCACCCTGGAGCCCGGCGCCGAGGCGGCGCTGTGAGCCGCCGGTAGCGCGCCCGGGTAAGGCTTCCGGGTGGCCCCTGGCACGACCTCAAGGAACACTTGCTAGATTGCGCAACCAAGCAAGTAGCGAGGGAGTGCGAAGCAGGTGGCAGAGCAGTGGGCCGAGCGGCCCGACGATGAGATAGCGGCGTCACCGCGGGCCGGCAGACGCCGCTCGAAGCCCGCGCCGGCGGCCCGGCACAGCGGCGCCGTCGCCCTGCTGCTGGTCGTCCTGCCGCTGGTGGGCGCGCTGGGCGACGAGGCGATGGGCCCGGGTCTTGGCCTGCTCTTCCAGCTCTGCGCCGTGCTCGGCACGGCCGGGGCGGCCGCCCTGGCCACCCGCGCGGGCTGGTGGTGGGTGCTGGCGGCGCCACCGGTGGTGGTGCTGGTCGCCTGGGCCGGCGGCGAACTGCTCGGCGATTCCGCCAAGTACCAGGGGTCCAAGGCGCTGGCCACCGGATCCGTGCGCTGGCTGGTGCACGGCTTCCCGGTGATGGCGGAGTCGATCATCGCTGCCCTGGTCGTCATCGTGGTCCGGATCATGTTGGAGAAGAGGAACCGTCGTGGCTGACCACTCCCCCGCCGACCCGGGCCGCGCCGCCCGCCGCCAGGCCGCCGCACCGGCCAAGCCCCGGCGCACCTCGCCGCTGGTGGTGGCCGGCCGCACGATCGCCTGCGCCACCTCGCTCGCGGTGCTGTGCGGCAGCGGCTTCTCCTGGTACGCCTACACCTCGCTGACCACCGGCCTGACCACCTCGACCGCGCTGAGCGCCGTCAAGAAGTCCGCGCCGCCGCACCTGGACAACTCGGTCAACATCCTGCTGATCGGCCTGGACAGCCGCAAGGACATGAACGGCAACGACCTGCCCAAGCAGTTCGTCCAGGACGAGCTGAACGCCGGCTCCAGCAGCATCGGCGGCTACAACACCAACACCCTGATCGTGCTGCACATACCCGCCAACGGCGGCAAGGTCACCGCGCTCTCCATCCCGCGCGACGACTACGTCCAGACCCAGGGCGCGGACGGCAGGATGCACAAGATCAAGGAGGCCTACGGCATCGCCAAGGCCGCCGCCGACGCCAAGCTGGCGAACAAGGGGCTCTCCAAGGCGCAGGAGGAGCAGCAGAGCCGTGAGGCGGGCCGGGCGGCGACCCTGGCGACCGTGCAGAACTTCCTCGGGATCCCGATCGACCACTTCGCCGAGGTCAACCTGCTCGGCTTCTACGACATCGCGCAGGCCCTCGGCCCGATCCAGGTCTGCCTGAACCACGCCACCAGCGACCCTGCCGAGACCGGTCAGGGCTCCGGCTTCTCCGGCACGGCCGGGATCAACACGCTGAACGCCTCGCAGGCGCTCGCCTTCGTCCGCCAGCGCCACAACCTGCCGGGCGGCGACCTCGACCGCACCCACCGCCAGCAGGCCTTCATCTCCTCCGCCGAGTACAAGCTCAAGCAGGAGGGCGTCTTCGGCGACCTCGGCAAGATGCAGAACCTCTTCAACGTGGTGAAGAAGGACGTGGTCATCGACGACCAGTGGAACATACTGGACTTCGCCCAGCAGGCACCCAACCTGACCGGCGGCAACGTCGAGTTCAACACCCTGCCGATCGCCGGCTTCGAGACCGTCGGCGGCGAGGACGTCAACAAGGTCAACCCGGTGCAGATCAAGCAGATCATCCAGACCCTGTTCGGCCATGACCCGGCGCCCGCCCCCGCCGACACCTCCTCGCCCGCGCCCGCCTCGGCCGCCGCCCCCAGCAGCGCGGCGCCGGCGGCCCAGCTGAGCGGGACGGTGGACGTGTACAACGCCTCCACGGTCACCGGAGCCGCCGCCGACGAGTCCAAGGCGCTGGTCGGCATGGGCCTCAGGGCCGGGCGCGTCACCGAGGCGAGCAGCCACCCGAAGACGACCACGGTCAGCTACGGCGCCGGTGAGAAGGACAGCGCCGACGCCGTGGCCGCCCGCTACGGGGTGAGCGCGAGCCCCTCCTCGGCGGTGGCCGCCGGGCACATCCAGGTGATCCTGGGCACCGGCTACACCCCGCCGGGCGGCCCGGCCGCCGCGCCGCCCGCCGCGAGCAGCCCGGGCGCCGGCGGCGGTGCGAGCGCGGATCCGGCGGCGAGTCTGCCGATGCAGGGGCCGCCGGTCAAGATGGGCGGCATTCCCTGCGTGAACTGAGCCGGCCGGCCCGAGGTGAACTGGGCCGACCGGGCGGGGCGGAAATAGGATGAGTTTGCCCTATGTCCGCCCCGCCTCCGCCGGGACCCGACGCAGCACCTCGGAGGGTCGATGACCCGACGCCGCCCCACCCGCCACGCGAGCGCCGATGAGCTGCTGACCGAGCTCGGCCGGCTCACCGAGCAGGTGCTGGAGCGCGCCGAACTGCAGCAGGCCCGGGTGGAACTGGCCGAGGCCCTGCAACACGAGCTGCTGCCCGCCGTACTGCCCGAGCTGCCCGGACTGCGCGCCGCCGCCTGCTACGCGCCCGCCCGGCACGGCCTGAACATCGGCGGCGACTGGTACGACGGCTTCCGGCTGCCGGACGGTTCGCTGGCCTTCTCGATCGGCGACGTGCAGGGCCACGACGTGGAGGCCGCGGCCTTCATGGGCCAGGTCAGGGTGGGCCTGCGCGCGGTGGCGGCGACCGCGGCCGACCCGGGCGAGGTGCTCAGCCGGGCCAACAACCTGCTGCTCTCGATGGACACCCGGCTCTTCGCGACCTGCAGCTTCCTGCGCTTCGACCCGGTCACCCGGGAGCTCTCGCACGCCCGGGCCGGCCATGTGCCCTGGGTCTGGGCCACCCCCGACGGCCGCTGGGGCCTCACCGAGGACGAGGGCGGCCTGCCGCTCGGCGTGCTGCCCGACGAGCGCTACCCGGTGACCCGCCGCCGGCTGCCGCCGGTGTGCGCGTTCGTCCTGGTCACCGACGGGGTGATCGAGGGCCCGGCGTTCCCGCTCGAGGCCGGCCTGGAACAGGTGGCCAGGGTCACCCGGGCGGGGGTCTGGGCCGACCCGGCGGAGCTCGCCGCCGAGGTGATCAAGGTGGCCGACCTCACCGGGCACCAGGACGACGCCGCCGTCCTGGTGCTGCGCCACGACGAGCCACCGACCGGCGGACGCTGACGGCCTCCGAGCGTGTCACGGCCGCCCGGGCCACTCCGGCGTTGTCTGATGGCTGCTGTGGTGCGAAACGGTGTGCAGCTGTCCTGGGACCTGAGGCGTTCGGCCGCCGCGGTCCTGCGGATGCTCGCCGTCGCGGCGGCCTACTTCGTGTCCGGGCGGCTCGGCCTGCTCCAGCAGATCGTGGTGGCGGACGCCAAGGTCACCCCGCTCTGGCCGCCCACCGGCATCGCGCTGACCTGCCTGCTGCTGCTCGGCGTCGGCATCTGGCCGGGCATCGCGCTCGGTGCCTTCCTGGTGATCGTCTCGATCAGCCCGCTGCACCCGGCCTCCTTCGGGATCGTCGCGGGCAACACGCTGGCCCCGGTCGCCGCCTACCTGATGCTGCGCCGGGCCGCCTTCCGGCTGGAGCTGGACCGGCTGCGCGACGGCCTGGCCCTGGTCTTCCTCGGCGCGCTGGCCGGAATGCTGATCAGCGCCACCGTGGGCAGCGGCGTGCTCTGGCTGAGCGGGTCGGTGCCCGGCAAGGAGTTCCTGGCGACCTGGTCGGCCTGGTGGACCGGGGACGCGATGGGCGTGCTGGTGGTCACCCCGCTGCTGCTGGCGCTGCGCGCCTTCCGGCCGCCCGAGGAGCGGGGGCCGTTCGACTGGGTGGAGCCGCTGGCCCTGCTGGCCGGCACGGTGGGGGTCACCCTGGTCGCCACCAACAGCTCGCTGGGCCTGCTCTTCCTGGTCTTCCCGGTGCTCATCTGGGCGGCGCTGCGCTTCCAGCTGATCGGCGCCACACCCTGCGTGCTGGTGGTCTCGGTGCTCACCATCGGAGCCGCCGTCGACCACCGCGGCCCGTTCGCCCACCACGGCGTGCTCGCCACCATGACGATCCTTCAGGCGCTGAACGGCTCGGCCGCGCTGACCGGCCTGCTGCTCTCCGCCATCATCACGGAGCAGCAGGCGATGTACCGCAGGATCGAGCAGGCCTGCATCGGGCTGACCCGGGTGGTGGCCCGGCTGGCGCCGGGCGAGAACGGGACGCACTGGCCGCCGCCCGAGGACGGCGGCCAGTAGGCCCGGGCCTGCCCCGTCAGCCGACCGACAGCAGGATCGGGTTGGTCAGCGCCGCCATCGGGCCCCAGGGCAGCGCGGGGCCCATGGCGTTGCCCTGCCCGGCGGTGCCGTCCGCCAGCGGGTGGCGCACCTCGGCCCGCACGTAGCTCGCGAGCGAGGCGGTGGTGCGCCAGACCACGGTGCCGGAGCCGTCGGCGGGCAGCGACTCCTGGTGCAGCTGGCCCTCGTCGGTGATCAGCCGCACGGTGCCGTGCGGCACCCCGGCGACGGTGACCGTGACGTCCACCGGCGCGTCCACCGGCACGGTCAGCCGCTCGCCGATGCCGGCCTGGCGGCCGTGCCCGGCGGCGCTGAAGTCGAGCCGCACCGCCTGGGATTCGGCCAGCCAGCTGCGGCCGGCCTTCAGCCCGGCCA
Organism: Kitasatospora sp. GAS204B; assembly: GCF_029892155.1. Classification (GTDB taxonomy): domain Bacteria; phylum Actinomycetota; class Actinomycetes; order Streptomycetales; family Streptomycetaceae; genus Kitasatospora. The sequence continues at coordinate 59,578 of NZ_JARZAG010000024.1, forward strand.
GGATCTGATCGCGGGTCAGGTCGTCGGCCAGCACCACGTTCTGCGGCGAGCCGATGACCTGCGGCACGCTGTGCGCGTCGCTGTTGCCCATCGCGGGCAGCCAGGGCCGGCCGGCCCGCAGGTCCTCGGCCAGCCGGGAGTCCCAGGTGTCGACCGCGGACTCGTCGTCGTAGGTCCACGGCCCGTTCCACACCTCGACCGCGTCCGCGCCCTGGTAGCCGAACTTGAACTGGCAGGCCCCGTACGGGCAGTACGGGTGCGCGGGCACCACCAGGCCCCCGGCGCCGTGCACCTGGCGGACGAACCGGGCGTAGGCGTTGTCCCGGGACCGGTAGCGCCAGTCGATCCACTCCCCGGGCCGCAGGCCGAGCGCGAGCCAGTGGCCGTTGCGGGTGGTGACCTCCTCGCCCGTGATGATCAGCAGGTCGGGGCCGGCCAGCGGGCCCCAGATCCCGTGCGAGGCGGGCGTGTTGTGGTCGGTGCTGACCATGAAGTCCAGCCCGGCCGCGCGGGCCCCCGCCGCCACCTCCTCGGGCAGCCGGCGCCCGTCCGAGTACACCGTGTGCAGGTGGCAGTCCCCGCGGTACCAGGCCCGCCCGCGCCCCTTGGCCCGGTCGGCCGGGTACTGCGGGGTGAAGGCCGGTCCGGGGTCGCCGTAGGTCAGCAGCACCTGGACGGAGTAGTCGAGTCCCTGCGGCGCCACCTGGTACGGGCCGAGCACCACATGCCAGGTCCCGGCCCGGACCGGCCCCGGCAGGTAGCCGGGGGTCGCCGCGCCGTTGCTGATCGCGAAGGAGGTGCGGAACCCGCCGGACCAGCCGCGGAAGCCCGCCCCGCCGAGCTCGGTGCCGCGCTCGTCGAAGATCCCGATGTCGCAGGAGTTGCCCGGGACGCCGGCCGGCACGGTGGGCTTGTCGTAGCTGTAGGAGACGGCGATCTGCTGGACGCCGTGCGGCACCTCGACCGGCAGGTGGACGAAGTCGGCGGCCCCGGTGTCCAGGTGCCCGGTGATGGTCCGGCTGTCGGTGCCGGAGGTCGGGGCCGGTGCGTCGGCGGCGGCGAAGGAGATCGGTGCCAGGGTCAGCGCGGTGGCCGCCCCGGCTATCAGGCCGGTCCGCAGCAGCGCGCGGCGGCCGGGGTCCGGGTCGTCATCGGCGGTGTGGTGCCGGCAACTCTCGTCGTTGCACACGGTGCGGTCCTCCCTCGACGGGTCCTTCTCCGCTGCCTTCCCCGCCCGGTGACGCCATGACGAGCGGGGCACGACCGACGGGCAACCGACGGGCAACCAGTTGGCCCCGGCCCGCCGTCAGTTCGGGTGCACCGCCAGCGACTCCAGCGCGGGCGCCGTCTTGGTCGGCAGGAACTCCACCACCTGGTACTCGGCAGCGCCCGCCTTCTTGAACGGGTCCTCGGCCAGCACCGCGTCCAGCGCCGCCGGGCTCGCCGCCTGCGCCAGGATCACCCCGCCGGTGCGCGGGACCCGGCGGCCGGAGGCGAGGAAGGCGCCCGTCGCGTAGTTCCGGTCCAGCCACTCCACATGAGCCGGGATCAGCTCGTCGATCCGCTCCAGCGAGGCGGTGTAGGTCAGGGTGACGACGAACATGAGCGGGCCTCCGGCGGCTCGGGGTGCGGTCGGGGCCACGTTACCGCCCGGCCATCCGCTCCAGCCTGGCGATCCGCTCGCCCATCGGCGGGTGGGTGGCGAACAGCCGGGTGCCGGCGTCGCCGGTGCGGAACGGGCTGGCGATCATCATGTGGCTGGCCGTCTGCAGCTGGGGCTCGGGGGGCAGCGGGAGGCGTTGGGTGCCGGTCTCCAGCTTGCGCAGCGCGCCGGCCAGGGCGAGCGGGTCGCCGGTGATCCGGGCACCGTCGGCGTCGGCCTGGTACTCGCGGGAGCGGCTGACGGCCAGCTGGATCATGGTCGCGGCGAGCGGGCCCAGGATCATGATGGCGAGGACGCCAAGGAGCCCGGGTCCGTCGTCGTCCTCGCTGCGGCCGAACGGGATCAGCCAGGCGAAATTCACCAGGAACATGATCACCGAGGCCAGCGCTCCGGCCACCGAGGAGATCAGGATGTCGCGACTGTAGACGTGGCTGAGTTCATGGCCGATCACCCCGCGCAGCTCCCGCTCGTCCAGCAGGCGCAGGATGCCGTCGGTGCAGCAGACGGCCGCGTTGCGCGGGTTGCGGCCGGTGGCGAAGGCGTTGGGGGCCTCGGTCGGCGAGAGGTAGAGGCGGGGCATCGGCTGCCGGGCGGCGGTGGAGAGCTCGCGGACGATCCGGTAGAGCCCGGGGGCCTCGATCTCGCTGACCGGGCGGGCCCGCATCGCGCGCAGTGCCAGCCTGTCGCTGTTCCAGTAGGCGTAGCCGTTGGTCGCCAGGGCGACGAACAGGCCGATGAGCAGGCCCGTGCGACCGAAGAAGCTGCCGATCAGCAGGATCAGTGCCGACAGTCCACCGAGGAGGACGGCCGTCCTCAGTCCGTTGTGCTGGCGGTGCACGGCAGCCCCTCCAAGTGGTGCGGTGGGAAGCCCTCTGTTCACATCCCTCTGTGCTTGGTCAACGGTGGACGTCGGGGCCCAGGTTCCCTTCCTCGCACGGCAGCGGGCCGTGCGCATCCCGACGATTCGCACGCACGAGCTGGACGCCAGCTAGAAGAGGCTCCCCGAGACCACCTGGAGCACCAGCTGCGGCGCCGCCGAGAGCACCACGGCGGCCGCCGCGGTCAGCCCGAGGGTGGCGGCCAGCGGCCTGGGCACCCGGCTCGTGGCGGCCTCGGTGCCGGGCACGAAGAGCTTCGCCAGCCAGAACAGGTAGTAGTACAGGGCGATCACCACATTGACCGCCATCAGCACCGCGAGCCAGCCCAGACCCGCGTTCACGGCGGCCTGGAAGACCACCACCTTGCCGAACAGTCCGACCACGCCCGGCGGCAGTCCGGCCAGGCAGAGCAGGAAGAAGGCCAGCGCCAGCGCGGCCCAGCGGTTGCGGGCGAACAGGCCCCGGTAGTCGTCCAGCCGGTTGGCCGGGCTGGTCCTGGCCACCACCGCCGCCACCCCGAAGGCACCCAGGTTGACCAGGCCGTAGATCAGCGCGTAGGCCGCCGTGGCGCCCAGCGGATGGGCCGTCCCCGCGTAGCCGGCGGCGGCCAGCGGGACCAGCAGGTAGCCCGCCTGGGCCACCGAGGACCAGGCCAGCAGGCGCACCGCGCCCTGCGCCGAGTCGGACCGCTGGCGCAGCGCGGCCACGTTGCCGGTCGTCATGGTGACGGCGGCGACCACCGCGAGCAGCAGGCCCCAGGTGTGGCCGTAGGGGCGGAAGGCGAGGTTGGTGACCAGCGCCAGGCCCGCGAAGCCGGCCGCCTTGCCGACCACCGACAGGTAGCCGGCCACCGGCAGCGGGGCGCCGGCGTAGGTGTCGGGCACCCAGAAGTGGAACGGGACGGCGGCGACCTTGAAGGCGAAGCCGACCAGGGTCAGCGCGGCGCCCACCTCGGCCAGCGGCCCGAGCCGGCCCGGGACGTGCCCCAGGCCCTCGTTGATGGCGGCCAGGTGCAGGCTGCCGGTGGCGGCGTAGACGAAGCTGACGCCGAGCAGCATCACGGCGGTCGCGGTGACCGAGGAGAGGAAGAACTTCAGCGCGGCCTCGCCACCGCGCCCGTCGCGCTTGAAGGCGACCAGCGCGAACGAGGGCAGCGAGACCACCTCGAGCGCGATCACCAGGGTGGCCAGGTCCCGGGCGGCGGGCAGCAGCGCGGCCCCGGCGGCGCTGCTGAGCAGCAGGAACCAGTACTCGCCGGCCGGCAGCCGGTCCTCGTCGACCGCGTGCAGCGAGAGCAGCGCGGCGATCAGCGCGCCGCCGAGCGCGAGCAGCTGGAAGACCAGTGCGAAGTGGTCGGCCACGTAGGAGCAGCTGCCGAGGCCGCCCGGCAGGCAGAAGGTCGCACGCGGCGCGCCGCCGGTCAGCGGCAGCAGCGCGAGCAGCGCGAGGGCCAGGCCCCCGATGCTGAGCGGGCCGAGCAGCCGCTTGCCGGATTCCGGCAGCAGCAGGTCGGCGAGCAGCACCAGCAGCGCGGCCACCGCGGCGATCAGCGGCGGGGCGATCGCCACCCAGTCGATGGACTGGATCAGCGCGCCGGGGTGGGCGACGGCGAGCAGCGAGGTCGGGTTCACGGCGGAGGGCCCCAGGGGGTGAAGGGTGCTGATCATCGGTCAGCCACCTGCCAGCAGCTGCTTGACGGCCGGATCGAAGAGCCCGAGCAGCAGCGCCGGCCAGAGCCCGGCCGCCAGGGTCAGCGCGGCCAGCGGGGTCCAGCTGACCGCCTCGTACGGGCGCAGCTCGGCCGGCTCGGCGACGGCCGGCTGGGCCGGATCGCCCATGCAGACCCGGCGCACCATGGTCAGCAGGTAGGCGGCGGTCAGCAGGGTGCCCAGACCCGCCAGCACCATGAAGGTGACGAAGGCCCGCCGGGAGAGACCCGCGGCCGGATCGAAGGCGCCGAACATCGCCAGCACCTCGCCCCAGAAGCCGGCCAGCCCCGGCAGGCCGAGGCTGGCCACCGCGGCGAAGGCGAGCAGCGCGCCCAGTCGCGGCGCGCGCCCGTAGAGCGCGGCGCCGGTGGCCCCGGCCAGGGTGTCCAGGTCCGCCGTCCCGTAGCGGTCCTTCAGCGCGCCGACGATGAAGAAGAGCAGGCCGGTGATCAGGCCGTGGGCGATGTTGGCGAAGAGCGCGCCGTTCACCCCCACCGGGGTGAGCGAGGCGATGCCCAGCAGCACGAAGCCCATGTGGCCCACCGAGGAGAAGGCGATCAGCCGCTTCAGGTCGCCCTTGCGGCCCGGCCGGGCGAGCGCGAGGCAGGCCAGCGAGCCGTAGACGATGCCGACCGCGGCCAGCGCCCCGAGGTAGGGGGCCAGCGTGTGGGCGCCCTGCGGCACCACCGGCAGCAGCACCCGGACCAGGCCGTAGGTGCCCATCTTGAGCAGCACGCCGGCCAGCAGCACCGAGCCGACGGTGGGCGCCGAGGTGTGCGCGTCCGGCAGCCAGCTGTGCAGCGGCCAGGCCGGCGCCTTGACCAGCAGGCCCAGACCGATCGCCAGCGCGGCCAGCACCTGGGTGCTGTGCGAGAGCCCGTGGCCGTGCGCGGCGGCCAGCGCCGTCATGTCGAAGGTGCCCGCCTTGAGGCCGATCAGCAGGAAGCCGAGCAGCATCACCGCGGAGCCGAGCAGGGTGTAGAGGATGAACCGGTTGGCCGAGGCCGTCCGGGCGCCGCTGCCCCAGCGCGCGATCAGGAAGAACATCGGGATCAGCACGATCTCGAAGGCGACGAAGAAGAGCAGCAGGTCGAGCACCAGGAAGGTGCCCAGCATGCCCACTTCGAGCAGCAGGAAGAGCCCGGTGAAGACCCGCGCCGACGGGGTGCCTTCGCCACTCGGAAGCCGCTTGGTCGAGTAGAGCGCGCAGAGGAAGGTGAGCAGCGCGGTCAGCACCACCAGCGGCAGCGAGATGCCGTCCACGCCGAGGTGGAAGCGGACTCCGAGGGCCGGGATCCAGGGCAGGTTCACCGTGCCCTGCATCCGGCTCGGGTGGACGTGGTCGAAGACGGCGGTCAGCGCCACGGCCAGCGCCAGCACCAGCCCGGTGACCACGGCGTTGAAGCGCAGCGCGCGGCGGTCCTGGGTCTCGGCGTCCGGGCCGAAGAGGCCGGCCGGGGCCAGCGTGACGGCGGCGCCGAGCAGCGGCAGCACCAGGAGGGCGATGAGGAGCGCGTTCATCGGGGACTCCCTGAGCGGGCCGGGGCGGACGGGTGACGGGTGATCAGCTGAAGGTGCCTCATGTACCGACCGCCACGAAGACCGCGATCAGCACCACGCCGGCCAGCAGCGCGCTCAGATAGGTCTGCGCGTTGCCGGTCTGGCTGCGCCGCACCACCCAGCCGAGCAGCTTGGCCGTCCCGCCGGAGGCCTGGACGTAGCCCTCGACCACCTCGCGGTCCAGGAACTTGACCAGTTCGGCGGCGGCCACCGTCGGGCGCACGAAGGCCAGGCTGTAGAGCCGGTCCAGGTGGAAGCCGTGCTGCGCCGGGCCGTGCAGCGGGCCGAGCAGCACCCGGCCCGGGTCGGGCACCGGCGCGGCCGCCTCGGCCGGACTCCGCCGGGCCTTGGCGGTGGCGGTGCGCCAGGCCGCGTAGCCGATCAGCACACCGGCCAGCGCGACCCCGGTGCCGAGCACGGCGGTGGGCAGGCTCGGCCGCAGCGAGCCGCCGTCCAGCAGCTTGGGCAGCCAGTCGGTGCGCAGGCTGCTCACGCCGAAGCCGATCGTGGGCACCGCCAGCACCCAGAGCGGCCAGCGCATCGCGGCCGGCTCGCTCTGCCCGGGGTCGGCCTCGTCGAGCTCGGGCGAGTAGGGTGCGCCCGGCTCGGCGACGGGCGCCGCAGCAGTTGCCTGGGCCTTGGCCGCCTGAGCCGCCCGGCGGCTCGGGAAGGCGAGCAGCCAGAGCCGGGTCGCGTAGACGGCGGTGAGCAGCGCGGTCAGCAGTCCCGTGACCAGCACGATCCAGCCGGCCACCTGCGGCACCGCGGCGGCGGGGCCGACGCCGTTGGTCAGCGCGTCCCCGGTGGCCGCGTGCTCGGCGGCCGTGAGCACCGACTCCTTGCTGAAGAACCCCGAGAACGGCGGCAGGCCGACCAGCGCGACCAGGCCGATGCCCAGCGTCCAGCGGGCGTCCGGCACCCGGTCGCGCAGCCCGGGCAGCCGGGACATCGCGGAGAGCGAGTTGGTGTGCGCGGCGTGGATCAGCACGCCGGCGGCCAGGAACAGCAGCGCCTTGAAGGCGCCGTGGCTGACCAGGTGGAAGACCGCCGCCTCACGGTCGCCGCTGGCCAGCGCGCCGGCCATGTAGCCGAGCTGGCCGACCGTGGAGTAGGCGAGCACCCGCTTGATGTCGTCCTGGGCCAGCGCGCAGAGCGCCGAGCCGACCATGGTCACCCCGGCCATCACCGCCAGCACCACCAGCGCGGCGCCGGAGAGCAGGAAGACCGGCAGCAGCCGGGCCACCAGGTAGATGCCGGCCGCGACCATGGTGGCCGCGTGGATCAGCGCGGAGACCGGGGTGGGGCCGGCCATCGCGTCCGGGAGCCAGGTGTGCAGCGGGAACTGCGCGCTCTTGCCGGCCACACCGGCCAGCAGCAGCAGCGCGATCAGCGTCGGGTGGTGCAGCTGCCCGTGCGCGGCGGCCGCCAGCACGCCCTGGATCCGGAAGGTCCCGGCGTCGGCACCGAGCAGGAAGATGCCGAACAGGAACGGCACGTCGCCCAGCTTGGTGACCAGGAAGGCCTTGAGCGAGGCGGCCCTGGCGTCCGCGGTCTCCCAGTGGTGGCCGATCAGGAAGTACGAGCAGATGCCCATGATCTCCCAGCCGACCAGCAGCAGGATCAGGTCGCCCGAGTAGACCACCAGGAACATCGCGGCGGTGAAGAGCGAGACCAGCGCGGCGTAGGACGGGTAGCGCGGGTCGGTGCGCAGGTAGGCCGTGGAGTAGATCTGGACGCAGGTGGCGACCACGCCGACCAGCACCGAGATCAGCGAGGTGTAGCCGTCCAGGTGCAGGCCGAGCCAGATCTCCGGGCCGCCGGTGGGGGTGAGCCGGGTGGCCACGTCCAGCGTGGCGCCGGTGCCCAGCTGCAGCGCGGTGACCAGGGCCAGCACGGCGGCGGCGGCCACCGGCAGGATCGCCAGCGGCCGGGCGTAGCCGGGGGCCCGGCGCCCGGTGGCGAACGTGGCGGCAGCGCCGAGCGCTGGCAGCGCCGGGACCAGCGCGGGGAGGGCGATGTTCACTTGACGGCCTGACCCTTCGCCGCGTTGTCGGTGGCCGCGCCGTCGAACTGGGCCGGGACCTCGGCGGCGCGGTCGCCGAGCGCCCGCAGCCGGTCCACGTCCGCGGTGCCGCGGGTCCGGAAGACCAGCAGCACGATCGCCAGGCCGAGGCCGATCTCGGCGGCGGCGATGGTGATGGCGAAGAGGGTGAGCGCCTGCCCGGCGTGCAGCGCGTCGCGCAGCCAGGCGTCGAAGGCGATCAGGTTGAGGTTGACGGCGTTGAGCATCAGCTCGACCGACATCAGCACCAGGATGGCGTTGCGCCGGGCGAGCAGGCCGTAGACGCCGATGCTGAAGAGCAGCGCGGCGAGCACGGCGGGGTAGGCGAGGTGCATCGGCTGTCAGCGCTCCTGCTGCTGGGGGGCGGCGGTGGCGCCGGCGGGGCGCCGGGTGCGCAGCTTGCCCGGGCGGGGCTTGGCGTCGCCCTTGCCGGTCCGGGAGATCACGATCGCGCCGACCAGCGCGGCCAGCAGCAGCACCGAGAGCGCCTCGAAGGGCAGCACCCAGTACCGGAACAGGCTGGCGCCGGTCACGGCGGTGCTGCCGCCGCCCGCGCCCAGGTCGATCCAGGAGGTCCGGAAGGCGTCGACCACCAGGGTCACCAGGGTGCCGGCCGAGGCCAGCGCGACGCCGAGGGCGATCCAACGGTTGCCCGAGTCGGCGTCCGGCGAGCGGCCGATCGGCGCCCGGGTGAGCATCAGGCCGAAGAGCACCAGGACGACCACCGAGCCGAGGTAGATCAGCACCTGCACCCAGGCCACGAACTCGGCGGTGAGCAGCAGGAACTCGATCGCCAGGCCGCCGAGCGTGACGACCAGCCAGAGTGCGGCGTGCACCAGTTGCTTGGTGGTCACCGAGATCAGCGCGGAGCCGAGCACGGCGAGGCCGACCAGCACGAAGACGATCTCCACGCCGGTCGGCGAGAGGAAGCCGCGGGCCGCGGGGCTCAGCGAGCCGGTCGCGGCGAGCAGGGCGGAGCTCATGCGCCGTCACCCCCGGCGGCGGCCGCCAGCTTCTCGGCGGCCTTGCGGGCGCCGGCGATCTCCTTGGGCTCCTCGGCGGCCGGGTCCAGGGCCGGCGGGGCCGGCACGGTCCACATCCACTCGCGCAGCTTCTCCCGCTCGTGGGTCAGCTCGAGGATGTCGGTCTCCGCGTACTCGAACTCGGGCGACCAGAAGAGCGCGTCGAACGGGCAGACCTCGATGCAGATCCCGCAGTACATGCAGAGCGAGAAGTCGATGGCGAAACGGTCCAGCACGTTGCGGGTGCGGGCCCGCGCGTTCGGCTCGACCGCCGGCAGGGTCTCCTTGTGCGAGTCGATGTAGATGCACCAGTCCGGGCACTCCCGGGCGCAGAGCATGCAGACGGTGCAGTTCTCCTCCAGCAGCCCGATCACGCCCCGGCTGCGCGGCGGCAGTTGCGGCTGCACCTCGGGGTACTGCGCGGTGACGGACTTGCGGGTCATGGTCCGCAGGGTGACGGCGAGGCCCTTGGCCAGGCCGGAGCCGGGAAGGTTCACTGGGAGATCGCCACCTTGATGATGCCGGTGAGGGCGAGCTGGAGGAGTGCGAGCGGGATCAGCACGGTCCAGGCGAAGCGCATCAGCTGGTCCTCGCGCAGCCGCGGGAAGGTCACCCGGGCCCAGATCACCACGAAGGCGAGCGCGAAGGTCTTCAGCAGCGTCCAGAGCCAGCCGAGGGTGTGCGGCAGCGGGCCGTGCCAGCCGCCGAGGAAGAGCACCGTGGTCAGCGCGCAGAGCACCAGGATGCCGGCGAACTCGGAGAGCAGGAAGAGCGCGAAGCGCAGCCCGGTGTACTCGGTGTAGGCACCGAAGATGATCTCGGAGTCGGCCACCGGCATGTCGAAGGGCGGGCGCTGCAGCTCCGCGAGGCCCGCCGTGAAGAAGACGAAGGCGCCGATCGCCTGCCACGGGATCCACCACCAGTGGAACTGGCCCAGGATCCCGGGCAGCGAGACGGTGCCCGCCGCCATCGCCACCGAGGCGCCGGCCAGCAGCATCGGCAGCTCGTAGGACATCAGCTGGGCCGCCGAGCGCAGGCCGCCGAGCAGCGAGAACTTGTTCGCCGAGGCCCAGCCGGCCATCAGCGAGCCGAGCACTCCGATGCCCATGACCGCGAGCACGAAGAAGATGCCCGCGTCGATCGCCTCCCCGACGAAGCCGCCAGGGCCGACCGGGACGGCCAGCAGCACCAGCAGGTACGGCAGCAGCGCGACGGCCGGGGCCAGTTGGAAGACCCGCCGGTCGGCGCCGGCCGGGACGATCTCCTCCTTCTGCGCGAACTTGACGCCGTCCGCGACCAGTTGGGCCCAGCCGTGGAAGCCGCCGGCGTACATCGGGCCGAGCCGGCCCTGCATGTGGGCCATCACCTTGTGCTCGGTCTGACCGATGATCAGCGGGAAGGTGAGCAGGACCACCAGCGCGGCGAGGCAGCGCAGCAGCGTGTCGAGCAGGTTCACGCGCGCTCTCCGTTCTGGCTGTCGGGTGTCTCGGGGTCCGGGGCCTCGGGGGCGGGTGCGTCGGACGTCGGTTCGGCCGACTTCTCGGGCTCGGGGTCGTGCGCCGGCACCGGGGCGTGCCACGGCGCGTCGGCGCCGCGGGTACGCGCGGGACGCTCCGGCGCCTCGGCCTGCGTCTCGGCCGGTGTCTCGCCCTGCGGCGCCGACTGGCTGGCCGACCCCTCGGTGATGCTGCGGGTCCGGCGCGGCCGGTCGGCCCGCACCGCGGGCGCGCCTTCCGCCCCGGCCGCCGCCGCCCGCGGACCGCGGGCCGCGCGGCCCGGACGCTCCGCCACCGGCGGCAGGGTGCCCTTGAGCGGACCCCACTCGTTCGGATCCGGCACGCCGGGCGGCTGCATCTTGCGCCGGGCCGGCCCCGCGTGGTCGTGGTCGCTCTCGCCCGGCTCCTTCGCGCCCGGCCAGGCCTTGGCGACCCGGGCGGCGAGCACGAACTCCTTACGCAGCGGATGCCCCTCGAAGCCGTCGGGCAGCAGCAGCGGCACCAGGTGCGGGTGGCCGGTGAAGTCGATCCCGAACATCTCGTGCGTCTCGCGCTCGTGCCAGCCGGCCCCCGGGTAGACCCCGGCGGCGCTCGGCAGCGCGGCGCCGGCCCGCGGCACCCGGGTGCGCAGCAGCAGGTGGCGCACCGCGGCGCCGTCCCCGACGGTGGCCAGGTGGACGCAGACCGAGAAGCCCTCGGCGAGCTCGTCCACCGCGCTCAGCCAGTCGAAGAAGCGCAGGCCGAGCCCGTCCCGGGCGGCGGTCAGCGCCTCGATCCAGTGCTCGGCGGGGACGTCCACGGTGAGCAGCTCATAGGCCTGGGCCGCGCTCGCCCAGGGGCCGATCGCGGCGGCGGTCTGCTCGGGATCCACCGCGTTCACTGCGCGCCTCCGGGCCCCGGCACCAGCGGCCGGCGCAGCGCACCGGCCGACGGGCCGCTGTAGCGCTCCGGCAGCGACTCGGCCGCGATCTTCTCCTGCAACTTGAGGATGCCCTGCAGCAATGCCTCGGGGCGCGGCGGGCAGCCGGGCACGTAGACGTCGACCGGGATGATCTGGTCCACACCCTTGGTCACCGAGTACGAGTCCCAGTAGGGCCCGCCCGAGTTGGAGCAGGCGCCGAAGGAGATGACGTACTTGGGCTCCGGCATCTGCTCGTAGAGCCGCCGGACGGCCGGTGCCATCTTGTCCGTCACGGTGCCCGAGACGATCATCAGATCGGCCTGGCGCGGCCCGGGCGCGAACGGGATGACTCCCATCCGGATGAAGTCGTGCTTGGCCATCGAGGCCGCGATGAACTCGATCGCGCAGCAGGCCAGCCCGAAGTTGAAGCACCACAGGCTGTACCGGCGGCCCCAGTTGAGCACCACCTTGACCGGGTCCGGGGCGAGCCGGGCCAGCGGGCCGAGCCGGCGCGCCTCCAGTGCCCCCGGACCGGGGTTGGCGGGGTCGGGCAGACCGAGCGGGACCGGTCCACCGGAGCCGTGGCTGTGGGTCACGTCCATTCCAGGACCCCCTTCTTCCAGGCGTAGAGCAGTCCGATCGCGAGGAAGCCGAGGAAGACGAACATCTCCACCAGCGTCGCCATGCCGTATCCCGCGGCGGCGAAGACCGTCGCCCACGGGAAGAGGTAGATCGCGTCGACCGCGAAGATCACGTAGAGGAACGCGTAGATGTAGTACCGGACCTGGGTCTGCGCCCAGCCCTCACCGACCGGGTCGACCCCGCACTCGTAGGTGAGCAGCTTCTCCGGGGACCAGACGACCGGGCGCAGCAGGCGGTTGGCCGTGAATCCGACCACCAGGAAGAGCATGCCGACAACCGCGAGCAGGCCGACGGCCGCGTACGCGTCGAAGTAGCCGCTGCCCAGCGCGGGGTTTGCCGCGAGAGCGGTGGCCCGGGGGCCCTGCATGCGTTCGCCTCCAGCGGTCTTTACCCGTCCATAACCTCGTTATGGACGTGAGTCTATGGCCACCGCTGTGCGACCCCGGCACCCCGCCCGACCCTTAAGACGACTCCTGGACCACGGGGGTGGGGTTATCCCCCGCCGAGAACTCGTCCTGGCCCCCGTGCGCTGGGCCCCCGCCACCCGCCAAGCTGGTACTCCCCAGCGCCCCGACCACGAACGGAACGGACCTACCGATGAAGCTCCGCGGCGACCGCCGACCCGAGGCCAGAGCGTTGTACGGCGCCCAGATGTGGCGCGAGGCCCGGCACCACCTGGTCGGGCTGCCGTTCGGCATCCTGGTCTTCGTCGTCACGGTGGTCCTGCTGTCGGTGGGCGTGGGGCTGAGCGTGACGGTGATCGGGCTGCCGGTGCTGGCGCTCGGGCTGCGCCAGGCCCGCTGGTTCGGCGCCCTGGCCCGCAGCCGGGCCAGGGCCTCGCTGGGCGCCCGGATCGAGGAGCCGGAGCCGCTCACGCCCACCCGGCCGGGGGTCATGAGCCAGGTGCTGGCCGCCGTCACCGACGGGCTGTGCTGGCGCTCGGTGCTCTACTGCCTGCTGATGCTGCCCTGGGGCATCATCACCTTCACGCTGACCCTGGTCTTCCTGGTAGCCGGCTGGCCGCTGCTGCCGTTCGTGGTGCGCTACCTGGCCGTCGTGCACCGCGTGATGGTGGAGGCGCTGCTCGGCCCGGGCCGGCTCTCGGTACGGGTGCGCGAGCTGGAGGAGGACCGCGGTGCCGTGGTCGACACCGCCGCCGCCGACCTGCGCCGGATCGAGCGCGACCTGCACGACGGCGCCCAGGCCCGGCTGGTCGCCCTGGCGATGGACCTGGGCCTGGCCAAGGAGAAGCTGCTGGACACCGAGCTGACGCGGGAGCAGGCCTCGGCCGCCCGGATGGTCGACGCCGCGCACGGCGAGGTCAAGCTGGCCCTGCAGGAGCTGCGCGACCTGGCCCGGGGCATCCACCCCGCCGTGCTCACCGACCGCGGGCTGGACGCGGCGCTCTCCTCGGTCGCCGCCCGCTGCACCGTCCCCGGCGGGGTGCGGGTCAACGTGGACCTGGCCGGCCCCGGCGGCGTCCAGGAGCGCCCGGACTCGGCGGTCGAGGGCATCGCGTACTTCACCGTCAGCGAGCTGCTCACCAACACCTCGAAGCACGCCGGGGCCCGCAGTGCCAGCGTCGACGTCTGGCGCTCGGCCGAGCGCCTGATGGTCCAGGTGGGCGACGACGGCCGGGGCGGCGCCACCGTGCCCGGCGGCGGTTTCCGTCCGGGCGGCGGCCTGGCGGGCCTGGCCGAGCGGATCGGCGCGGTGGACGGCGTCTTCCTGGTGGAGAGCCCGGCCGGCGGCCCGACCACGGTGACCGTGGAACTCCCCTGGCGCACCCGGACCGCCCGGCCGCTCTGACGCCCTGCCCCGGGGGCCGAGCCGGTGGTCCGGCTCAGGCGCCGAGCGTCCCCAGCGTCACGTCGGCGGTCTTGGTCGCCCCGGCGCGGGTGTAGGTCACGGTGACCTTGTTGCCCGGTGAGAGCGAGGCGAGCGCCGTGGTGAGCGAGTTGACCGTGGTGATCTGGGTGCTGCCCACCTGGGTGATCACATCGCCCGCCTGCAGTCCGGCCGAGGCCGCCGGGCCGCCGGCGGTCAGGCTGACGATCACCACGCCGGCCGGCTGGTAGCTGGCGGTGAAGTACGGGCGGACCACGACGCCCAGCGCGGCCCGACCCGAGTTGGTCACCTTGCCGCTGGCGATCAGCTGGTCGGCGATGTTGGTGATGGTGGCGCTCGGGATCGCGAAGCCGATCCCGCTGGCGGCCGAGCCGTTCAACTCGGGGTCGACGGCGGCCAGCGTGTTGATGCCGATCACCTGGCTGGAGAGGTTGACCAGCGCGCCGCCGCTGTTGCCGGGGTTGATCGCGGCCGAGGTCTGCACCATGTTGGCGATGGTCGCGCCCGGCGAGCCGCCGCCCTGCGGCTCGGTGACGGTCCGCCCGGTGGCCGAGACGATGCCCTGGGTCACGCTGCTGGAGAGCCCGAGCGGGCTGCCCATCGCCAGCGTGATCTGCCCGACCGCCACCTTGCCGCTGTCCCCGAAGGTGGCCGGGCGCAGGCCGCCGGGCGGGCTGCTGAGCTTGATCACCGCGAGGTCGTCGTCGGGGTAGCTGGCGACCAGGGTGGCGTCCAGCAGGTTGGTGCTGTTCGCCAGGCTCACCTGGAAGGTGGTCGCGGTGCCCACCACGTGCGCGTTGGTGACGATGTCGCCCTTGTCGTCGTAGACGATCCCCGAGCCGAGCCCGCTGGTGGTGGTGATCTGCACCACCGAGGGCAGCACGTTCGAGATCACCTGCTGGTACTCGTCCTGCAGCTGGTTGGTCACCGAGGGCGCGGCGGTCGCGCCGGTGGCGCTCGCGGCCGAGGCCGAGGAGCTCTTCGTGCCGCTGCTGGTGCAGCCGCTGACGGCCAGTGCCGCACAGAGCACCACCGCCCCCGGCCCGGCCAGCCGGGCGGCGACGGCCTTGGGCCCGGTGGGTCGCGGGCCGGACGGGCACGGGCGGGTGTGATCCTTCGTGGGGTGCACCTGGGCTGCCTCCGGTTCCGTACATGCGGGACTGCTGCCCGACTTTCGCCAGGCTTTGTCAGCATTTCACCGCTATGTCCGAATCCCCGTCATCGGCGCGCCGCGCCCCCGCCCGGGCCGCCCGGCTATCGCTGCTCGGGCACCGCCGTCCCGAAGACCGCGTCCAGCGCGTACACGCAGCGGTCCTTGCTGCTCACGAAGACCCGGCCGCCCACCGCCACCGGAGAGCCCGTCAGCTCCCCCTTGGTGCCCAGCTCCCAGCGCAGCCGCCCGCTGGCCAGCTCCAGGGTGTGCAGCGAGTGGTCCCGGCTGCCCAGGTGGACCAGCCCGTCGGCGGCCGCCGGGGCCCCGACGATCTCGCCGCGCGCCGCGTACCGCCACTGCTCCTGGCCGCTCGTGGTGTCGAACGCGAAGAGCGTGTCGCCGCTGGCGATCAGCGCGCTGCGCCCGGCCAGCACCACCGGCTCGGCGCCCTGCCGGCTCGCGGTGCGGCCCTGCCAGCGCACCCGGCCGCTCGCGCCGTCCAGCGCGTAGAGGGTGCCCAGGTAGTCGGCCACGTAGACGGCCGGAGTGGCCGAGTCGTCCAGCGTCGGCGGGGTGAAGAGCACCACCGGCGCCTCGAACCGCCAGCGCTGCGCCCCGCTGGCCGCGTCCAGCGCGTACACCGAGGTCCCCGCCGTCACGTAGACCAGGCCGCCGCGCACCGCGGGCCGGGACGGCACGTCCTCGCCGACCGGGAAGGTCCAGCGCGGCAGCCCGCCCCGGGCGTCCACGCAGCGCAGCCGCCCGCCGCCGTAGTAGTAGACGGAGCCGGCCAGCAGCGCCGGCCCGGACTGCGGGTTCTCGTAGTCCTGCTGGGCGTCCTCGGCCCGCCACAGCTCCGCGCCGTTGGCGGTCGAGCGCACCTGCACCCCGCCACCGCGCAGCCCGCAGCAGAGCACCCCGTCGGCGGCGTCCAGCGAGTAGACCCAGCCGTCCAGCGAGGTGCGCCAGCGCTCGGTGCCGTCGGCCACGTCCACGGTGTAGAGGTGCGGACCGTCGGCGGCGTGCAGCCGACCCGCGTCCACCGCGACCGCCCAGGCCACGTCGCGGGTCTTGTAGCGGCGCCGGCCGGAGGCGATGTCGAGGGCGTGCACCTCGAAGCTGGAGATGAACAGGGTGCCGTCGGCGACCACCGGCGTGCCCCAGACGTCGTTGGACATCCGGAACCGCCACGGCCGCCACCGGCCCTGGCCCTGCTGCTCGGCCGGCGCGGCCTGGCCGGCGGGCGCGGCGACGGGCACGGCGATGCCGCCCGAGCGGCGCACCCACTCGGTCCCGGCGGGCGTCGGCCCGGTGGCCGGCCGCTCCTGCTCGGCGGCGTGCACCTGCGGCCCCGGCCCTATCCGTACCGAGGCGCCGGGCAGCTGGATCTCCTGGGCCGGCTCGCGCCGGTGCCGGCGCCCGGCGCCCAGCTTGGCGGTGGCCGCCTCCACCTCCGCCCCGGCCGTGCCGGCGGGCTGACCCACCGCCGACCGGCCCGCGGCCTGCGCGACCGCCGCCTGCCCCAGCGGCCCGAGTGCCCCGGTGCGCGGGTCCACCGGCGGCGGCCCCCAGTGCCCCTCGGGCCCGGCGGGCCCGCTCTGGCGACCCGCCAGGTAGGGCGCGGGCACCGGCGGCGGTCCCACCGGCACCGGCGGCACCGCGGGCGGGACCGGCGGCACGGCGGGCACGGACGGCTGCGCGGGCGCCGTGGCCCGGGGCCCTGGCAGGTTGCGCCGCCCCCGCTTGCGCTCGATCAGCTCCAGCGCGTTCGGCGGCAGCCAGTCCCCGCCCTCCTCCCCCGCGTCGTCCCGGGAGAAGAGGTGCGGTGCCAGCTCCGCCTGGATCTGCGCGGGGGTGGGCCGGTGCTCGGGCGCCGGCCGCATGCAGGCCCGGACCAGGTCGACCAGTTCCACCGGCAGCCCGGACAGGTCCGCCTGCTCGCGCAGCAGCTTGAAGACCGTCTCCACCGGATTGCCACCGTGGTACGGAGCGTGCCCGGTGGCACAGAAGACCAGCAGCGAGCCGAGCGAGAAGACGTCGCTCGCGCCGGTGACGCTGCGACTGTCCTTGGCCTGCTCCGGCGACATGTAGGCGGGCGTGCCCACCGCCACGTTGGTCATGGTGAGCCGGGTGTGCGAGACCCCGGCGGCGATCCCGAAGTCGATCACCCGCGGGCCGTCCTCGACCACCAGCACGTTGGACGGCTTGAGGTCACGGTGCACCAGACCGGCCGCGTGGATGGACTGCAGGGCCTCGGCGATCCCCGCGATCAGCCAGCGCACCGCGTCCACCGGCAGCGGTCCGCACTCGCCGACCAGGTCCTCCAGCGAGGGCGCCGGCACGTACGCGGTGGCCAACCACGGCACCCGGGCCTCGGCGTCCGCGTCGACCACGGCCGCGGTGTAGAAGCCGCCGACCGTCTTGGCCGCCTCGATCTCGCGGGCGAAGCGCACCCGGAACAGCTCGTCCTCGGCGAGTTCGCCGCGCACCGTCTTGATCGCCACCCGCCGGCCGGAGGTCGACCGTGCCAGGTACACCAGCCCCATCCCACCGGCGCCCAGCCGCCCGAGCACCTCGAAGGGCCCGATCCGTCTCGGATCCTGCGCCGTCAGCTGGTCCACTCGGCTGCCACCTCCCCGTCCGCACGCCACCCTCCCCCAGCCTTCGGCCGGGAGGTACCCCCATGGGGCCGGAGTTGATTCTCCAATGCGTCCGCCCCTTGAGCCAATCTCCCCCCGCCTCAGCATCCCGGTCGTGTCGCGCCGCACCGACGGCTTCCGGCCAGCGCGGCCCCCGTCGAGCCCGACGGCCCGTCGAATCCGCGACCGGCCAGCGGATCTGACGCCGACTCGGAAGTCACCGCATTCATGCGTGGGGCTACGCAGAGCGACCCGAGAGGCCTTCAGCCCACTCGCCGTCACTCTGTGCCGTCATCAGCACACGGGGGGGCTTCGAATATCGCTATCCCGGCCCTCAATACCCGCCCGTGCGGACTAATAGTCGCATCACCGAATCGCGCCATGATCGGTGCGCGGTAAGCTGACGGCATGACAGGACAAGTTCGCACCGTCGACGGTCGCGTCGCCGGGCGACGCGGACAGGAGACGCGGCAGAAGCTGCTCGACTGCCTCCGCGAGATGCTCAGCACGTCGCCGTACCGGGACGTCAAGGTCATCGACGTCGCCCGTATGGCGGGTACCTCCCCCGCGACCTTCTACCAGTACTTCCCGGATGTCGAGGGCGCTGTCCTCGAGATCGCCGAGGAAATGGCCAAGGACTCCGTCGAGCTCAAAGAGCTGATCGACGGAAAGTCCTGGGCAGGAAAGTCCGGCGCCACCACGTCTGAAGAACTGGTGGACGGATTCCTCGCCTTCTGGCGCAAGAACGACGCCATTCTGCGTGTGGTCACGCTTGGCGCCGCGGAAGGGGACAAGCGGTTCTTCAAGATCCGCATGACTGTCCTCAACTCGGTGGCCAAGCCGCTCGCGGATGCCGTCAAGGACCTTCAGGCCAAGGGCCAGGCCGACAAGGCGCAAGACGCCGCGGCGGTGGCCGGCTCGCTGATCTCGTTGCTCGCCTCGGCGGCCGAGCATCAGAAGGCCTTCACCTCGTGGGGGGTCAAGGTCAAGGACCTGAAGCCCACCCTCGCTCCCCTGGTGTACTTGGGTGTCACCGGCAAGAAACCTCCCAAGTAGACCGTCCTTCCACCCAGCAGTTCTCCATATCGTGTGCTCGCGCGTGGCCCCGGCCTCCTGTCCGGTGGACGTCGGGCGGCGGCCGTGTCCTCGGGGGAGGTTCGCCGACGTACCGCAGCGCGCTGGCCGACACATGACGGTGGGCGGGATCCCGATCGGGATCCCGCCCACCGTTTCTTCTTGCCCTCAGGGGCAGCGCACCACCTGGCCGGCGTAGGCCAGCCCGCCGCCGAAGCCGAAGAGCAGCACCGGGTCGCCGCTGACGAGCTCCCCGCGCTCGACCAGCTTGCTGAGCGCCAGCGGGATCGAGGCGGCCGAGGTGTTGCCGGAGTCGACCACGTCGCGGGCGATGACGGCGTCGGTGGCGCCCAGCTTGCCGGCGATCGCGTCGATGATCCGCAGGTTCGCCTGGTGGGCGACGAAGCCCTTGAGCTCGCTCGGCTCGATCCCGGCCCGCTCGCAGGTCCGCCGGGCCAGCGGGGCGATCTGGGTGGTGGCCCAGCGGAAGACCGCCTGGCCCTGCTGGCTGATCACCGGCTTCCAGCCGGTGATGGTCACCGCGTCGGTCTTCTCCGGTTCCGATCCCCAGACCACCGGGCCGATGCCGGGCTCGGCGCCCTCCGGCTGGGCCTCGACCACGGCCGCCCCGGCGCCGTCCGCGAAGATCACGCAGGTGGACCGGTCGGTCCAGTCGATGGTGTCGGACATCCGCTCGGCGCCGATCACCAGCGCCCGGCTCGCCGCACCGGCCCGGATCGCGTGGTCGGCGGTGGCCAGCGCGTAGGAGAAGCCCGAGCAGACGGTGTTGATGTCGTAGGCGGCGGGGCTGGGGATGCCGAGCCGGGCCGCGACCGCGCAGGCGGTGTTGGGGCTGCGCTCGATCGCGGTGCAGGTGGCCACCACCACCAGGTCGATGTCGCGTGCCGCCAGACCACTGTTGGCCAGCGCCTTCTGCGCCGCCTCGGTGGCGAGGTCGACGAGTGTCTCGTCTTCGGCGATGTGCCGCTGCCGGATGCCCACCCGGCTGCGGATCCACTCGTCGTCAGTGTCGACCAGTGCGCTCAGGTCGTCGTTGGTGAGGACCTTGGGAGGCTGGTAGTGGCCGAGCGCCACGATGCGGGAACCGGTCATGTTGCCACTCAACCCGGTTACCGGTGCGTCAACTGCTCACCACCGGTGACAGGATCCGGCCTCCGAAGCTGTAGGAGGCGAACAACAGCCCTTGTGCCGCAACGCGGACCAGCCGCCATTTGGTGACATAAAGAGAAATCTCAGGTTGACGGCAGGACGTTCGAGCGCAAGCCGGCCCCGATCCTCAGGTGGCCAGCGAGGCCGCGTCGCCCATCACGATCACCGGCTGGGCGGCCGGGTCCAGGGTGCGGATCAGCTGGGTCATGTCGTCCTCGGAGACCGAGACGCAGGCGTGGGTCGGGCCGCCGTGGTCGACGTGCAGCCAGATGCCGCCGCCCTTGGCCTCGCCGAGCGGTTCCCGGGTGTCCAGCGGCGAGCTGCCGATCACCCGGTTGTAGTCGATCGCCACCACGTAGTCGAAGGACCCGGCCAGCTGCTCGCCGTTGAACCCGGTGCCGGTCGCCACGAAGCCGCTGTCCTGGTGGTACGGCAGCTTGCTGCCCGGGTCCGGCTTGAGGCCGCCCGCGTCACTCAGCGTGAAGACGCCGATCGGGCTGCGCAGGTCGCCCGAGCTGTGGTCGGTGGTCCAGCCCGCGTCGCCGTTGTGCCCGCTCCAGCTGGTGCCCGGGCGCCAGCGGCCGTCGGGGGTGCGGCTCCACAGCGTGACGGTGGAGCTGGTGGCGTCCTTGCCGGCGCCGGTGGCCAGCACCACCTGGGTGCTGCCGGCCGGTATCCGGGCGGCGAAGCCGGGGCCGAGGCCGGGTATCGCGGCGAAGCTGCCGTCCGCCCGGTCCGAGCGGTCGGCGGTGGGCGCCTCGGTGTGATCGGCGGCGGCACTGCCACTCGGCTGGGGTGAGCCGGACGGTGTGGCCGCGGTGGACGGCACGGGGGCGGGCAGCGGGACGAGGTCCTGGCCCAGCGCCGTGCCGGCGCCGCGGTGCGCGGCGAACGCGCCGCCGGGGCCGAAACCGAGCCAGCCGACGGCCGCGGCGATCAGCAGCACCGTGGTGCCCGCGCTGGCCACGCGGCGCCGGCGACGCGCCTTGCGCCGCCGGCCACGGCGGGCCTGGGCTCGGCCGCCGGACGCGGGCCCGGCGGCGCTGGGTTCCGCGTTGGTCGGCCGCGGCGGCTTGGTTCGCACGGCCCGATGGGATCCGGACATGCGGTCGATCCTGCCAAAGGCGGCCACGGACGGTAAACCCGGGCCACCCTAAATCCGCCTGAAGAGGCGTCAGGGCTGGTGGAGCGGGTGCGGCCGACCCGTCAGACAGACCTGAGCGTCACAGGCGCATCGCCTGCGGGGTCTCGCGGCGCAGCGGGTCCGGGCCGTCGTACTCGCGGATGACCTCGTAGCGGGTGTTGCGCTCGACCGGCCGGAAACCGGCGTCCCGGATCAGGTCGAGCAGGTCCTGGCGGCCGAGCTTGTTCGGGGTGCCGAAGTTGTCCGCGTCGTGGGTGATCTTGTACTCGACCACCGAGCCGTCCATGTCGTCCGCGCCGTGGCTGAGCGCCAGCTGGGCGGTGGTGACGCCGTGCATCACCCAGAAGACCTTGACGTGCGGGACGTTGTCGAAGAGCAGCCGGGAGACCGCGAAGGTCTTCAGCGCCTCGGCGCCGGTGGCCATCTCGGTGCGGGCCATCAGCCGGTTGCGGACCACGCCGTCCTTGGAGTCGTGGAAGTCGTGCTGGTAGCGCAGCGGGATGAAGACCTGGAAGCCGCCGGTCTCGTCCTGCAGTTCGCGCAGCCGCAGCACGTGGTCGACCCGGTGCCGGGGCTCCTCGATGTGCCCGTACAGCATGGTGCACGGGGTCTTGAGGCCCTTGGAGTGCGCGAGGCGGTGGATCCGCGACCAGTCCTCCCAGTGGGTCTCGTGGTCGACGATGTGCTGGCGGACCTCCCAGTCGAAGATCTCCGCGCCGCCGCCGGTCAGCGACTCCAGGCCGGCGTCGATCAGCTCGTCGAGGATCTCGGAGGCCGGCAGGCCGCTGATCTTCTCGAACCAGTGGATCTCGGTGGCGGTGAAGGCCTTCAGCGAGACGTTCGGCAGCGCGGCCTTCAACTCGCGCAGCGAGCGCGGGTAGTAGCGCCACGGCAGGGTCGGGTGCAGGCCGTTGACGATGTGCAGCTCGGTCAGCGAGTCCGACTCCATCGTCTTGGCCAGGCGCACCGCCTCCTCGATCCGCATGGTGTACGCGTCCTTCTCGCCCGGCTTGCGCTGGAACGAGCAGTAGGCGCAGGAGGCGGCGCAGACGTTGGTCATGTTGAGGTGGCGGTTCACGTTGAAGTGGACGACGTCGCCGTTCTTGCGCGTCCGCACGTGGTGCGCCAGGCCGCCCAGCCAGGCCAGGTCGTCGCTCTCGTAGAGCGCGATGCCGTCCTCGCGGGTGAGCCGCTCGCCCGCGTAGACCTTTGCCTCCAGCTCCCGCTTCAGCCCTGCGTCCATGCGGTGAACCGCCTCCTACGTCTTCGATCCAATGGCCGTTTCGCGCCGGAACCGAGACTACGCCTAAGACCGACCGTCGGATGATGGGTGGGTCAAGGAGAAGCCGTCCAGGCGACAGCCCGGGCGTCGCGACGCCGCCCATCATCCGACGGTCGGTCTCACATCAGGAGTTCGGACAGCAGCTTCGGTTCCAGGTTGCCGCCGCTCACCACGGCCGCGAAGACCCTCCCGCGCAGCTCGCCCGCGCGGTGCAGGTAGGCGGCGGTGGCCACCGCGCCCGAGGGCTCGGCGACCAGCCGCCCGCGCCGGGCGAGCACCGCCACGGTGTCCCGGATCTCCTGCTCGGTGACCGTCACGATGTCGTCCACATAGGCCTGGAGGTGCTCGAAGTTGAGCACTCCGAGCGGGCTGCGCAGGCCGTCCGCGACGGTCCGGTACCGCTCCTCGACCGACCACGGCCGCAGTTCGCCGGAGCGCAGGCTGTCGCGCGCGTCGGCGGCGAGTTCCGGCTCGACGCCGATCACCCGCACGCCCGGGGTGGTCAGCTTGATCGCCGCCGCGGTGCCGCTGATCAGCCCGCCGCCGCTGACCGGCACCAGCACGGTGTCCAGCTCGTCCGGGGCGTCCTCGCCGATCTCCAGGCCGACCGTGCCCTGCCCGGCGATGATGAACGGATCGTCATACGGCGGTACCCAGACGTAGCCGTGCCGCCGGGCCAGCTCGGCCGGCCGGCTGTCCCGCTCCTCGGCCGGCACCAGCAGCACCTCGGCGCCGTAGGAGCGGGTAGCCGCCACCTTGACCTCGGGCGAGGTGTCCGGCATCACGATGACGGCCTCGATGCCGAGCTGCCGGGCCGCGTAGGCGACCGCCTGGGCGTGGTTGCCGCTGGACTGGGCGACCACGCCGCGGGCCCGCTCCGCGGCGCTCAGCTGGGCCAGCCGGTTGTGGGCGCCGCGGATCTTGAAGGCACCGGTCGGCTGGAGGTTCTCGGGCTTGAGCCAGAGGCGGCGGTGGCCGTCCTCGGCCCAGGGCGCCGGCATCAGCGGCGTGCGCACCGCCACGCCGGCTATCCGCCGTTGGGCGGCGCGCAGCTCGTCCAGCCCGACCAGTGCCATCGCCTACTCCCCCGTGCCCAGCGGCAGTTCGCTGACCCGGTTCTCCCACTTGGTGGAGAGCACGACCGTGGTCCGGGTCCGGGCCACGCCCTTGGTCCCCGACAGCCGCTTCACCACCGACTCCAGGCCCTCCACGTCGGAGACCCGGGCCTTGAGCATGTACGAGTCGTCACCCGCGATGAACCAGCAGTCCTCGACCTCGCCGAGGTCCTTCAACCGGTGCGCCACGTCCTCGTGGTCGGCGGCGTCGGTGAGCTGAAGGCCGATCAGCGCGGTGACCCCGAAGCCGAGCGAGGCCGGGTTGACGGTGGCCCGATAGCCGGTGATCACCCCGGCCTGCTCCAGCCGGTTGATCCGGTCAGTGACGCTCGGCCCCGACAGGCCCACCAGGCGGCCGAGTTCCGCGTAGGAGGCGCGGCCGTTCTCCCGCAGTGCCTGGATGAGCTGTCTGTCCACCGTGTCCATGTACCGTCCGCGTCCTTCCGAACCGAGCCAGACCCCGAGAGCATTATCCGCAGTTCCAAGGTCACGCTTGCCGCGCAACCCGGAAATCACAGACGTCAGATGTCGGCTGCCAGATATCGCAGAGAACATACTCTCCCGGGAGGACCCTTCTTACGCCCCCTCGGCACCGCGGGCCGCGCCCAGCTCGCCCGCCCAGCGGCGGTAGAGCCGGTGCGGCACCCCGGCGGCGTCCAGGACCCGCCCCGCGACGAAGTCCACCAGCTCCTGGCCGGTGGAGCCGCCCGCGTAGAAACCGGGGGCCGCGGGCAGCACCACGGCGCCGGCCGCGTCCAGCTCCACCAAGTGACGCAGTGTCACCCCGTCGAGCGGTGTCTCGCGGACGCAGACCACCAGCGGGCGGCGCTCCTTGAGGGTGACGGCGGCGGCGCGCTGGATCAGGTCCTTGCTCAATCCGAGCGCGATCCCGGCCACCGCGCCGGTGGTGGCCGGCACCACCAGCATCCCCTTGGCCGGGTAGGAGCCGCTGGACGGGCCGGCCGCGAAGTCGCCCGCCGGCCAGTACCTGACCTCCGCCAGGCCCTCCTCGGAGCCCAGCCAGTCGGCCAGGTCGGCGCGCCACCGCGCGTCCCGGAAGGAGATCCCGGTCTCGTCCAGGATGGTCAGCCGAGCCGCCCGGCTGACCACCAGGTCGACCGCCTCGCCGGCGGCCAGCAGGGCGCGGATCACCGAGGCCGCGTACGGCGTGCCGGAGGCTCCCGTCACCCCGACCACCCAGGGCCGTCGTACCGCCGCCTGTTGTTCGTTGCGCATACCTCGCACCCTAGAGCGTGCGACGCGGGAGGATGGTCGGCATGGCGCCGATAATGATCGACCTCACCCACCAGGTCACCACCGGCATGCCCGTCTACCCCGGCGATCCCGAGGTGGCCCTGCGCCCCGCGCTGACCACCGACACCGCCGGGGTGAACGTGCTCTCGGTGCACCTGGGCTCGCAGTCGGGCACCCACGTGGACGCGCCCTACCACGTGGACGTCACCTGGCCGACCCTGGACGGCCTGCCGCTGGACCGGTTCACCGGCCCCGCCGTGGTCGCCGACCTGCGCGCGCTGCCCGCCCGCAGTGCGGTGACGCCCGATCAGCTGGCCCCCGCGCTGGCCCGCCTGACGCCGGGCGCGGTGCTGCTGCTGGCCACCGGCTGGCCCCGGTTCTGGGGCACCGAGCGGTACCTGGCGCACCCGTACCTGACGGCGGCGGCGGCCGAGGTGATCGTCGCGGCCGGGGTCCGCACGGTCGGGGTGGACGCGCTGAGCGTGGACCCCACGCCCGACCCCGGTCCGGCCGACCCGGCGGTGGCGGCGCTGCTGGCGGGCCTGAGCGACGAGCACGACGGCGAGCCGCCGGCCGCGGCGCCGGAGCTGGCCGCGCACCGGATCCTGCTCGGCGCCGAGGGCGGCGGTGTGATCGCGGAGAACCTGACCGACCTGACCGCGCTGCTGGAGGCGCAGGCCCGGGAGAAGCCGATCAGCGTGAGCCTCTTCCCGCTGCGGCTGGCGGCGGCGGACGGGGCGCCGGTGCGCGCGGTGGCGCGGGTGGGGTAGTGGGCAGGTACTGTCCGCAGGTGGAGAAACTGCCGATGGAAAATGTGATCTTCAGCTTGTCGAGACGCCAGCTCTCGAACTACCTGGTTCGTCTGATCCTGCTGCTGGCCGTGGTCTGCGGCGTCACCGTCCTGGTCACGCACAACGCCGTGGCCACCGGGGTCGGCGCCGTCGTGGTGCTGGTCACGCTCTGGCTGGGCGCCGCGCGCGGCCGCACCACGCTGAGCCGCACCGGCATCGAGATCCGGCGCCCGCTCGGCCCGCGGCAGCTCGTCGACTGGAAGCAGGTCAAGGAGATCCGCGACGAGCAGCGGGGCGGCACCCGGCTGCTGCGGGTCGAGCTGACCGGCGGCCGCAGCTTCCCACTGCCCGCCCCCACGCACAGCGCGCTGTCCCCCAACCCCGACTACGCCACCGAGCGTGACCAGTTGCTCGCCTACCGCAAGCGGCGCTCCGGCCGTCGCTAGGCCGGACCCGGCCGCAGCTCGCACCTTGGTCTAGACCATCCCCGGGCACCCCCGATAGGCTGACCGGCCATGGCAGAGATCGTCGGTGTGGTCGAGCGACTCTGGCGCTACCCCGTGAAATCCACCGCCGGGGAGCGCCTGACCCAGGTCGCCGTCGACGATCGCGGCCTGGCCGGGGACCGGCTCTACGCGGTCCGGGACGGGGAGGGCAGGCTCGGCTCGGGCAAGAACACCCGCCGCTTGCGGCGGATGGACGGGCTGCTGCGGCTCGGCTCGCGGCTCGGGCACCTGCTGGACGGCCCCGAGCTGCTCGACCCGCTCGGCCGGACCGTCGCCGACCCCGCCGCCTTCCTCCGCGCCTACCTGCAGCGGGACGACGTCACGCTGGCCCGCGAGGACGCCGTCTCGCACTTCGACCAGCTCCCGGTCAGCCTGCTGACCACCGCCACCCTGGACTGGGTCCGCGAGGCCGTGCCGACCGCGCTGGTCGACGAGCGGCGGTTCCGCCCCAACATCCTGCTGCGCACCCCGCCGGGCACCAGGCCGTTCGTCGAGGACGACTGGTTCGGCCGGGAGGGCGAGCTGAAGTCCGGCGCCCGGCTGGCCTTCGTGCGCTCCAGCGAGCGCTGCGTGATGGCCACCGCGGCCCAGCCGGGCCTGCCGTACGCCCCCGAGATCCTGCGGGTGCTGGCCGGGGAGCACGCCAACCGGCTGGACGCGCTCGCGACCGTGAGCGCGCCCGGACTGCTGCGGGTCGGCGACCGGCTGCGGCTGCTCTGACGGTACGTCAGGACCGCTGGTGGGCCGGCAGCAGGCAGAACGGGTGCCCGGCCGGGTCGGCGTAGATCGCCCAGCCGCCCTCGCGGCGCAGGAAGGCCGCTCCGTGCGCCGTCACCTCGCGCTCGGCGGCGGCCAGGTCCGCCACCTCGACGTCCAGGTGGAGCTGCTGCGGGTGCAGCGGGTCGGGCCACTGCGGCGGGTGGAAGTCCTCGACCCGCTGGAAGGCCAGCACCAGGCCGCCCGGCGTGTGCAGGGTGGACCACCCCTCGTCCAGCGACCAGCGCGGGTCCGGACGGTCCACCTCGCCGCCGAGCAGCACCGCGTAGAAGCGGGCCAGCGCGGCCGGGTAGTGACAGTCCAGGACCACGCACTGCAGGGTGCCGAGCATCGTGGCCACCTCCTTCGGGCCGGCTTCGGGCTGGGGCTCCGATCATCCCGCAGCCGCCCGGGCGCCCCGGGCGCGCCACCCCGGTGCCGGTGGGCCTCAGCTGAAGTGCAGCCCGCGCAGGATCAGGTCGAGCAGCGCGAAGCCGAAGAGCGAGACGCCGACGAACCCGTTGGTGGTGAAGAAGGCGCGGTTGAGGCGCGAGAGGTCGCCCGGCCTGACGATGCGGTGCTCGTACAGGAAGGCGGCGCAGACCACGACCAGGCCGACGAAGAAGGCCGGACCGGCGTGGGTCAGGACGCCGTACCAGGCCAGCAGGCCGGTGGTGAGCAGGTGGCAGACCCGGGCTCCGTAGAGCGCCCCGGCGATGCCGAACCGGGCCGGCACCGAGCGCACCCCCTCGGCGCGGTCGGCGGCCACGTCCTGGCAGCCGAAGATCAGGTCGAAGCCGCCGATCCAGATCCCGACCGCCAGGCCCAGCACCACGGCGTCCCACGACCAGCTCCCGGTGACCGCCAGCCAGGCGCCGATCGGCCCCATCGCCTGGGCCAGCCCGAGGATCGCGTGCGGGAAGTCGGTGAACCGCTTGCCGTACGGATAGACCACCATCGGCACCACCGCGACCGGCGCGAGCACCAGGCAGAGCGTGTTGAGCGAGGCGGCGGCGCCGAGGAAGACCAGCAGCGCGAGGGCCGAGCCGGTGTAGACGGTGCGCAGCGAGACCGCGCCGGTGACCAGCTCGCGGCCCGCGGTGCGCGGGTTGCGGGCGTCGATCTCGCGGTCGATGATCCGGTTCGCCGCCATCGCGAAGGTGCGCAGGCTCACCATGGCGATCGTGACGATCAGCAGCTCGCCCCAGTGCACCCGCCGGTCGGCCAGGAACATCGCGGTGAGGGTGGCGATGTACGCGAACGGGAGGGCGAAGACCGAGTGCTCGATCAGGACCAGGCGCAGGAAGGCCTTGACCCGGTTCGGGGGCGGTGCCTCGAAGAGATCGGCGGCAGTGGTCACAGCCCGTATTCCTTCCAGCGCTTGGTCACCCGTTCGGCGGTGGCCGGGTCCGAGGTGATCATCTCGGGCCATCCGCCGTCGCGGGTGTAGCCCTCCTCCGGGAGCTTACGGGTCGCGTCGATGCCCGCCTTGCCGCCCCAGAACTTCTGGTACGAGGCGTGGTCGAGGTGGTCCACCGGGCCCTCGACCACGCTCAGGTCGCGGCTGTAGTCGGTGTTGCCCAGGGCCCGCCAGGCGACCTCCTGGTAGTCGTGCACGTCGCAGTCGGCGTCCACCACGATGATCAGCTTGGTCAGCGACATCATGTGGGCGCCCCAGATGGCGTGCATCACCTTCTGGGCGTGCTTGGGGTACTTCTTGTCGATCGAGACGATCACGCAGTTGTGGAAGCCGCCGGCCTCGGGCAGGTCGTAGTCGACGATGTCCGGCACGATCACCTTGAGCAGCGGCAGGAAGAAGCGCTCGGTGAACTTGCCCAGCGGACCGTCCTCGGTCGGCGGGCGGCCGACCACGATGGACTGCAGCAGCGGGCGCCGACGCATCGTCAGGCAGTCGATGGTGAGGGCGGGGAAGAGCTCCTGCGGGGTGTAGAAGCCGGTGTGGTCGCCGAACGGGCCCTCCGGGAGCAGCTGGTCGGGCTCCAGCCAGCCCTCCAGGACCACCTCGGCGTCGGCCGGGACCTGCAGCGGGACGGTCTTGCAGTCGACCATCCTGACCCGCTCGCCGGCCACGAAGCCCGCGAACAGGTACTCGTCGATGTCGCCGGGCAGCGGGGCGGTGGCGGCGTAGGTGACCACCGGCGGGCAGCCGAAGGCGATCGCGACCGGCAGCCGCTCGCCGCGCCGGGCGGCCACCGCGGCGTGGTTGCGGCTGTCCTTGTGGATCTGCCAGTGCATGCCGATGGTCCGCTTGTCGTGCCGCTGCAGGCGGTACAGGCCCAGGTTGCGCACCCCGCTGTCGGGGTCCTTGGTGTGGGTCAGGCCCAGGTTGAAGAACGAGCCGCCGTCCCTGGGCCAGGTGAAGAGCGCGGGCAGCTGCTCCAGGTCGACCTGGTCCCCGGTGAGCACCACCTCCTGCACCGGCGCCTCGGTCGACTTGACCTTGCGCGGCGGCACGTGGGCCATCGAGGCGAGCTTGCCGAAGGCGTCCCGGACGCCGGTGAAACCGTGCGGCAGCTCGGGCTTGAGCAGGCCCGCGATCTTCTCGGCGATGTCCTCGGGCGACTTGAGGCCGAGCGACTTGGCCAGCCGGCGCTCGGTGCCGAAGACGTTCATCGCCAGCGGCATCGCGCAGCCCTTGACGTTCTCGAAGAGCAGGGCCGGGCCCTTCGCCTTCTGCACCCGGTCGACGATCTCGCCGATCTCCAGATGGGGGTCGACCTCGACCTTGATGCGCTTGAGGTCGCCTTCGCGTTCGAGGGCCCGCAGGAAGGAGCGGAGATCGTCGTATGCCATGCCTGTCAGTATCGGCTACCCGATAGCCTGGCCCGGTCAACAGGGCCCGCCGCAGCCCGCTCGGCGCCGGCCCGGCCGCCGCCCGGCCTTGGGGGAGATCGCCACCGTGCTGGATATCGTGCCCGTTCTTCTCGTCCTGGTGCTCTGGATCTGGGCGTTCATCGACTGCCTGACCACGCCGGAGCACGAGGTCAGGCTGCTGCCGAAGGTGGTCTGGATCCTGATCATCCTGTTCTTCGGCGAGGTGCTGCTCGGGCCGCTGGCCTGGCTGCTCGTCGGCCGGCGCCGCAGCCTGCTGCCGCTCGGGCCCGCCCGGCCCACCGCCCGGTCCGCTGCCGAGCCCCAGTCGCCCCGGCGGCCGGTGGCGCCGGACGACGACCCCGAGTTCCTGGCCGCGCTCGGCCGCGAGATGGAGCGGCGCCGGCGCGAGGAGCCGGAGGACGGATCCGCCTGAGCAGGCCCCGGTTGCCGCCACTGACCTAGGACTTTGCCTTTTGGTAAATCCCTACGACTGACGGTCCGTGGTCGGTATCACCGGCCTACCCGCCGAGACCCCCTAGCGGCCCCCTACAACCCCTCAGTGCGCACCGCCGCAGACCCACGCTGAGCTGGGCAGTCGTCCGACCGGACGGCCCAGCGCCGATCTTGGCGTGCTCCAGGCACGGATGGGCAGGGCGGGGCGTCCGGCCACCGGCTCCAGCAGGCCCTGAGCCGATTTTCTGTACATCCTCGACAGGTAAAGCCCTAGGACCTTGTACAGAACCAACGCCGAAACCGAGTGGTCCGGCCTCGTAGTGTCGTAGGGGAAGCAGGAAATCGCAGCCGGAGCCCACAGCCGACACCGACTGCTCGGTCGCTCATCTATCTGGGAGTTCGAGATGACGGTGTTGCAGCAGGCCGCGGGGGAACCCGCCGACGCGCGCGGCCGGGTCGCGGAGCTGCACGAACTGCGCGAGCAGGTGCGGCGCGGTCCGAGCGAGAAGGCGACCGAGGCGCAGCACGCCAAGGGCAAGCTGACCGCGCGCGAGCGGATCGAGCTGCTGCTGGACGAGGGCTCGTTCCACGAGGTGGAGCCGCTGCGCCGGCACCGCGCGCAGGGCTTCGGCCTGGAGGCCAAGAAGCCGCACACCGACGGTGTGATCGTCGGCTGGGGCACCGTGCACGGCCGCACGGTCTTCACCTACGCGCACGACTTCCGGATCTTCGGCGGCGCGCTGGGCGAGGCCCACGCGCAGAAGATCCACAAGATCATGGACATGGCCATCGCGGCCGGCGCTCCGCTGGTCTCGCTCAACGACGGCGCCGGCGCCCGGATCCAGGAGGGCGTCACCGCGCTGGCCGGCTACGGCGGCATCTTCCAGCGCAACACCCGCGCCTCCGGCGTGATCCCGCAGATCTCCGTGATGCTCGGCCCGTGCGCCGGCGGCGCCGCCTACAGCCCCGCGCTGACCGACTTCATCTTCATGGTCCGCGAGACCTCGCAGATGTTCATCACGGGACCCGACGTGGTCCAGGCCGTCACCGGCGAGAAGATCAGCCAGAACGGCCTGGGCGGCGCCGACGTCCACTCCGCCGTCTCGGGCGTCTCCCACTTCGCCTACGACGACGAGCAGTCCTGCATCGAGGAGGTCCGCTTCCTGCTGTCGCTGCTCCCGCAGAACAACCGCGAGATGCCGCCGGCCACCCCGAGCGACGACCCGATCGAGCGGCGCAACGACTCGCTGCTCGACCTGGTGCCCGCCGACGGCAACCGCCCGTACGACATGCGCAAGGTGATCGAGGAGATCGTCGACCACGGCGAGTACCTGGAGGTCCACGAGCGCTGGGCCACCAACGTGATCGTCGCGCTGGCCCGGATCGACGGCCACGTGGTCGGCCTGATCGCCAACCAGCCGCAGTCGCTGGCCGGCGTGCTCGACATCAACGCGTCGGAGAAGGCCGCCCGCTTCGTGCAGATGTGCGACGCCTTCAACATCCCGCTGGTCACCCTGCTCGACGTCCCCGGCTTCCTGCCCGGCGTGGACCAGGAGCACGGCGGCATCATCCGGCACGGCGCCAAGCTGCTCTACGCCTACTGCAACGCCACCGTGCCGCGGATCTCGCTGATCCTGCGCAAGGCCTACGGCGGCGCCTACATCGTGATGGACTCCCAGTCCATCGGCGCCGACCTGACCTACGCCTGGCCCACCAACGAGATCGCCGTGATGGGCGCCGAGGGTGCCGCCAACGTGATCTTCCGCCGCGACATCAACGGGGCCGAGGACCCCGAGGCGATGCGCGCGCAGAAGATCAAGGAGTACAAGAGCGAGCTGATGCACCCGTACTACGCGGCCGAGCGCGGCCTGGTGGACGACGTCATCGACCCGGCCGAGACCCGCTCCGTGCTCGCCGCCGCGCTCGCCATGCTCCGCACCAAGCACGCCGACCTGCCCTCCCGCAAGCACGGCAACCCGCCGATGTAGCGGCTGCGCGCAGCCGTCCGACCACTCGTCATCCGCAGCTTCCGGGGGAGAGAAACCCGATCATGACCAGGTCCACCGAATCGCTCGTCCGCGTCACCCGCGGCACCCTGTCCGACGAGGAGCTGGCCGCCCTCACCGCCGTGCTGCTGGCCCGCGCCGCCGCCCAGCAGGCCACCGCGGCACTGCCGGCCGTCGAGCCGATCGCCCGCTGGCAGCGCCTGGAGCGCCGCCCGGCGTACTACTCGCCGGTCAGCTGGCAGTGGGCGGCGTAGTCCGCGCCGGCAGGCTCTTCTCGAACCAGTGGTCCGAGAACGCGCTGTCGTTGTACCGCGGGATCTCGCGGTAGCCCTGCCGGGCGTAGAGCGCCCGCGCCTCCACCAGGTCGGCGCGGGTGTCCAGGCGCACGGTGGTCATCCCCAGCTCGGCGGCCGCCGCCTCGATGGCGGTGATCAGCCTGGCCCCGCCGCCCTGGCCGCGGGCCGCCGGGTCGAGGTAGACCTTGGTCAGCTCGCCCAGGGCGGGCGTCAGTCGGCGCAACCCGACGCAGCCCACCGGCAGGCCGTGCCGACGGGCCACCAGGAAGGCGGCCAGGCCGGTATCGGGCTCCCACTCGCCGAGTTGGTCGACCTCCGCCTCGGTGGCCGGGCGGCGGTGGTAGCGGCTGATCAGTTCGGCCCGGTAGGCGCGGAGCAGCGCGACGGCGTCCGGCCGGTCGATCGGGGTGGCCTCGAAGGTCCAGATGGTCATCCGGCCATCGTGGCCGCCACGGGCCGGGCGGGCACCTGAATTACCCGGGTCCGGAGGCCTCAGCCGTGACGGCCTTACGCGGCCACCAGGGCCGAGGATCGGCCGGCGTGCATCAGGTCCAGGTGGTCGGCCAGCACCTGCGGGTCCTGGGCCAGCCAGAGCCGCAGCGCGGCCCCGAGCATCGCGCACCCCGAACCGAGCCGTACCCCGGTCGCCCGCGCCACCTGCTCGGCGGCGGGCACCAGCAGGTCGGCCAGCGGCGCCGGCAGCCAGACGGTCAGCGCGCAGGGCGCCGGCTCGGCCAGCGCGGCCAGCAGCCGGTAGGCCCGCGCGGTGCCCTGCAGCGTCGGCAGGACGTCGAGCAGCCCGTCGGCGACCACCTCGGAGAGGTCACTGCGGTGCCCCTGCGCCAGGCGCCGCAGCAGCGCGCGCTCGGCGACCGTGATGCGCACCGTCAGCATGAGCTCCTCGCTGTCCATGACGCGGCCTCCTCGCCTTCGGCACAACGGATTTGGTACTGGTACGTCCTACTTTGTCACAGCGGATCACCCGCTCTGACACCTGCCCACCGCGCGGGTCATGACACCTCGCCGGACACGTGATCCAGCCAACGTCAGGTCGGGCTCGGGCCGTTCGCGGGGCGTCCCGCGAACGGCCGTCGGCCGCAGGCCGTTTGCTGCGGGCCGTTTGCTGCGGGCCCGGCTATCCCACGCCGGCGTACGAGTGCTTGCCGGTGATGAAGATGTTGACGCCGTAGTAGTTGAAGAGGAAGCAGGCGAAGGCCAGCAGCGCCAGGTACCCCGCCTTGCGGCCGCGCCAGCCGGCGGTGGCCCGGGCGTGCAGGTAGCAGGCGTAGACCACCCAGGTGATGAAGGACCAGGTCTCCTTCGGGTCCCACTCCCAGTACTTGCCCCAGGCCGACTCGGCCCAGATCGCGCCCGCGATGATGGTGAACGTCCAGAGCGGGAAGACCAGGGCGTTGATCCGGTAGGAGAGCTTGTCCAGGGTGGCGGTGGCGGGCAGCCGCTCCCAGACCGAGGCCGAGGTCCGGAACGGGCCGCCCGGCAGACCGGCCGCCAGCCGCTTGTCGTAGGCCTCACGGCCCAGGTAGAGCGCGGTGGAGGCGAAGGCCGCGTAGAAGGCGCCGCCGCAGATGATCGCGGTGGTGACGTGGATCCCCAGCCAGTACGAGTGCAGCGCCGGGACCAGCTGCTCGTCGGCGGTGTAGAGCACCGTGGTGGCCAGGCCCAGGGTCAGGGTGGCGGCGACCACCGCCGGCAGGCCCATCCAGCGCACCGGCTTGCCGAGCGCGAGCAGCAGCAGGTAGGTGCCGATCATGGTGACGCCGAAGGCGCAGGAGAACTCGTACATGTTCCCCCACGGGAACCGCATCACCGACAGGCCGCGCAGCAGCACGCCGCCGAAGTTGCACGCGAAGCCGAGGATGGTGAGCGAGATGGCGATCCGGCCCGCCAGGTCGCCCTTCTCGCTGGTGCCGGCCGCACCCGGGCCGTCGATCTCCCGCTCCTCGCCACGGCCGCTGGTGACCACGATGGCGCCCTCGCCGGCCAGCGCGGTGCGGGTCAGCGTGGTGGTGCCGCCGTCGGCCGAGGCGACCGTGACGGTCACCTTCTTGGCCGCCTTCGCCTCCTTGGCCGCGCGCACCTGCTCGGTGACGCTGACCTGGGCCGCCGCGGCGGCCAGCGAGGCCTGCTCGGCGGAGCGGCGGGCGACCCCGCCCTTGCTGCCGAAGGTCCACTCGAACATGTGCGCGAACATGGCGAGCGCGTAGACGAACATGGCCGAGTAGATCAACTTGTCGGACAGGCCCGACAGTTGGGTATTGACCCCGATGGCGAGAATCACCGTCTACTCCTTGGTTTCCGGGGCGGAAGGGGTGGCGTCTGCTGGGGTGTCAGGCGCGGCGGATTCTGACGGGCCGTCGGGTTCGTCCGGTTCCGCTGAGGCGCCTGAGGCGTCGGTCTCCTCGGGCTCCTCGGGTTCGTCGAGGGCCGGTGCGTCGTCCTGCAGGTCGACCGCGAGGTCGGCCAGCTCCTCGGCGATCTTCGCCGACTCGCTGCGTGCCAGACCCGCCAGCTCCACCAGGGTCCGGCCGTCCGGCGTGGTGACCGCGCGCACCCAGATCCGGCGGCGCTGCACCAGCAGCGAGCCGATCAGGCCCAGGATCGCCAGCATCGCGCCGGTGAGCGCGACCGTGTTGCCCGGGCGGTGCGAGACGCTGAAGCTGGCCCACTGCTTGTAGCCGTCGAAGCTGATCGAGCCGTAGCCGTCCGGCAGCGTCCAGCCCTGACCCGGCGTCAGCTTGGTCCTGGCCGGCTGCCCGTCCTGCTGCAGCTGGGTCAGGTGGCTGAGGTCGAGCTGGTAGATGTTCTGCGGCACACCGGAGTCGGTGCCCAGGTCGCCCTCGTAGGCGGTGAGCACCATCGCCGGGTTCGCGTCGCCGGGGAAGAGCGAGCGCGGGCCGGTGGTCGGGCCGAAGCTGTCCGGTGCGGTCGGCAGGAAGAAGCCCGAGAAGCCGAGCTGGACCTTCTTGCCGTCCTTCTGCCCGTAGTCGCCGACCTTGACCACACCGGTCGAGGTCAGGTTGGGGTCCTGCGGCAGGAACGGCACCGCGTCGTGGTAGACGACCTTGCCGCTGCCGTCCTTGACCGTGATCACCGGGGCGTAGCCGTGGCCGATCAGGAAGACCTTGCTGCCGCCGATCTCCAGCGGGTGGTTGACCGAGATGACGCCGCCCTTGGTCCTGGTCGGGTCGGAGCCCGTCCAGTAGTGGACGTTCGCGTCGAAGGTGCGCGGCTGGCCCATCTGGTCACCGGTCAGCTGGTAGGTCGCGGTGAAGTTGTCCAGGTGGAAGCCGAACGGGTCCAGGTCGTTCGGCCCGTAGAAGGCCGAGCCGTTGAAGTCGTCCATCTGGGTCAGCGTGTTGGTGTAGCCGTCGCCCTCGATCACCAGCTTGCCGCCGGTGCCGCTGGCCAGGCTGGCCCAGGCGAAACCGGCCAGCAGGGCGAAGAGCGAGAGGTGGAAGAGCAGGTTGCCGACCTCGCGCAGGTAGCCCTTCTCGCCGGCCACCGCACTGCCCGAGCCGTGCACCCGGAACCGGCGCCGGCGCAGCAGCCGCTGCGCGGCCGCCACCGCGGTGGCCGGGTCGGCGTCGGTGTGCCAGGCCGCGTAGACCGGCATCCGGGTCAGGTTGGCGGGCGCGGCCGGCGGCTTGGCCCGCAGCACGCCGACGAACTGCCAGGTGCGCGGGATGATGCAGCCTGCCAGCGAGACGAAGAGCAGGATGTAGATCGCCGAGAACCAGACCGAGCTGTAGACGTTGAACAGCTGCAGCTTCTGGTAGATCGGGGTCAGGTCCTTGTGCGCCGCCTGCCAGGTCTGCACCTGGAAGGCGTTCTCGGCGGTCTGCGGGATCAGCGAGCCCGGAATCGCGGCGACCGAGAGCAGGAAGAGCAGGATCAGCGCGACCCGCATCGAGGTGAGCTGGCGCCAGGTCCAGCGCAGCCAGCCGAACACCCCTATGCCGGTGGGCGCCTCGGACTCGACCGGAGCGGAGGTGAGCCGCTCGGCTGACGCCTCGTCGGCCGGCGGCTGCCCGTTTCCGGGGGTGGCCTTGAGGTCGGTGTCGCTCACGGTCAGATTCCGATCGAGAAGTTGCCGGTCAGGTACTGCAGCTGGTTGACCAGGTAGGTCCAGCCACCGGTGATCAGCAGCACGCCGACGGCGACCAGCATGCCGCCACCGATCCGCATCACCCACTGGTAGTGCCGCTTGACGAAGCCGAAGGCGCCGATCGCCCGGCGGAAGGCCAGCGCCGCCACCACGAACGGTATGCCGAGTCCGAAGCAGTACACGGCCATCAGGAACGCGCCGCGCCCGGCACTGGCCTGGGTGAAGGAGAGCGCCTGCAGCGAGCCCATGGTCGGTCCGATGCACGGCGTCCAGCCGATCCCGAAGACCACGCCCAGTGCCGGGGCGCCGAGCAGCCCGACCACCGGACGGCGGTGCGAGCGGATCTCCCGGGTACTGAAGCCGGGCAGCAGGCCCATGAAGGCCAGGCCCATCAGCACGGTCAGCGCGCCGAGCACCTCGCTGATGCCGCGGCTGTGCTCCTGCATGGTGCGGCCGAAGTAGCCGAAGAGCGCGCCGCCGGAGACGAAGACGGCGGAGAAGCCGAGGATGAAGAGCAGCGAGCCGGCCAGGATCCGCCCGCGCTGCCGGCCCTGGGCGTCCGCCAGGTCGGCGGCTGAGAAACCGGTGACGTAGGAGAGGTAGCCGGGCACCAGCGGCAGCACGCAGGGCGAGAAGAAGGAGAGCAGCCCGGCCGCGACGGCCACCGGAACGGCGAGCAGCAGCGGGCCGCTCTGCACCGTCTGATTGTTCTCCCCGAAGGCGAGCAGCGCGCTGGTCACGAGTGCTGCTCCGCCAGCAGCGGCGTGAGCATCGTGTCCAGGTCGTAGACCGACATCGGCTTCATCGCGCGGGCGGCCAGCCGGCCCTGGCGGTCGATCACCATCGTGGTCGGGACGGACTGCGGATTGAGGCTGCCCTTGGGGAACTTGAGGATCTGGGTGCCGTCCGGGTCGTAGATGCTCGGGTAGCTGATGCCCTGGTTCACCTCGAACTGGCGGGCGTTGGTCGGGTCGGTGTCCCGGGTGTTGATGCCCAGGAACTGCACGCCCTGGTCCTTGTACTTCTCGTAGGACTGCTCCAGGCCCTTGGCCTCCTCGCGGCACGGCGAGCACCAGGAGCCCCAGATGTTGACCACCACGATCTTGCCCGCGTAGTCGGAGAGCCCGACCTGCTGGCCCTCCAGGTCCTTGCCCGCGATCGCCGGGGCCGGCTTGCGGGAGGCCGTCGGCACGGTGTCGAACCCGCTGGTGCCGGTGACGAACCCGGCCTGGGCGTCACCGCTGCCGCCCGACCCCGTCGAACTGCATCCGGCGAGCGTGAGGACGGCCGCCGCAGCGGTGAGGAGCGCGGCCAGACGGAAGCGGGGCGTACCAGACATGTGAAAAGTTTCGCATGGCAGTTCAGAGGCTTTGCGGGGGGTCGGCAGTTGCGTGTCGACCCCCCGCTGAACTGGCGTTGTAAAGATCCTTTAAACGCCTCGGCGGAGATGAGAAGTTAGGCCCCGAAGCTTTTTCCGACCGGCTTGTCGCCCTTCTTGCCCTGCCCCAGCAGGTGGGCCGGCAGCAGGTCGCGGGCCGGCTCGCGGTAGCCGACCGAGACCAGCTTGTCGCCCTCGTACGTGAAGCTGGTCACCGAGGCGAGCGAGCACTGCCGCTTGCGCGGGTCGTGCCAGAGCCGGCGCTTCTCGGCGAACGAGCGGGCGGTCCAGACCGGCAGCTGGTGGCTGACCGCCACGGCCTCGTGCCCGCGCGCCGCGTCCCGGGCGGCGGCCAGCGCGCCCATCATCCGCACCGCGATCTCGACGTACGGCTCGCCCCAGGAGGGGCGGAACGGGTTGGTCAGGTGCTTCCAGTAGCGCGGGTTGCGCAGCGAGCCGTCGCCGACCCCGAAGGTCTTCCCCTCGAAGACGTTGTCGGCCTCGATCAGCCGGTCGTCCACCGCGACGGTCAGGCCGTGCTCCTTGGCGGTCGGCTCGGCCGTCTCCTGGGCGCGCTCCAGCGGCGAGGCGACCACATAGGTGATGTCGCGGTCGGCCAGGTGCTCGGCGACCCGGTCGGCCATCTGCCGGCCCAGCTCGGAGAGGTGGTAGTCGGGCAGCCGGCCGTAGAGCACGCCCTGCGGGTTGTGCACCTCGCCGTGCCGGACCAGGTGGACGACGGTGATCTCGGGGGTCGTCCCCGGGGTGTTCGTGCTCATCGCAGCTCCTCCGCGGGCTTGGCCAGCGCGGCGGCGCGGGCGGCGGCCGGCAGTGCGGCCGCGATCTTCTCGAGTGCGCGCTCGTCGTGCGCGGCCGAGACGAACCAGGACTCGAAGGCGGACGGCGGCAGGTAGACCCCGTCGGCCAGCAGGCTGTGGAAGAAGTCGGTGAAGCGGAAGGCCTCCTGGCGCTTGGCCGCGGCGTAGTCGGTGACCGGCTCGTCGGTGAAGAAGACCGAGAACATGGTGCCCGCCTTCTGCAGCCGGTGCGCCACACCCTCCTTGGTCAGCGCGTCGCCGACCAGGCTCGACACGGTCTCGGCCACCTTGCCGAGGGTCGCGTAGACCTCGTCGGTGCAGGCCCGCAGCTGGGCCAGGCCGGCGGCGGTGGCGACCGGGTTCCCGGACAGGGTGCCCGCCTGGTAGACCGGGCCGGCCGGCGCGAGGTGGGCCATCACGTCGGCCCGCCCGCCGAAGGCCGCGGCCGGGAAGCCGCCGCCCATCACCTTGCCGAAGGTCAGCAGGTCCGGGGCCCAGCCCTCGTGCGCCGCCTCCAGGCCGTACCAGCCCGCCTTGGAGACCCGGAAGCCGGTCATCACCTCGTCGGAGACGAAGAGCGCGCCGTTCTCCCGGCAGAGCTTGGCCAGGCCCGCGTTGAAGCCGGGCTTCGGCGGCACCACGCCCATGTTGCCGGGGGCCGCCTCGGTGATCACGCAGGCGATCTCGCCGCTGTGCAGCTTGAAGGCCTCCTCGACCGCCGCCAGGTCGTTGTACGGCAGCACGATGGTGTCGCCGGCCTGAGCCCCCGTCACCCCCGGGGTGTCCGGCAGCGCGAAGGTGGCCACGCCCGACCCGGCGGCGGCCAGCAGCGCGTCCACGTGGCCGTGGTAGCAGCCGGCGAACTTGACCACCTTGGCCCGGCCGGTGAAGCCGCGGGCCAGCCGGATCGCGGACATGGTGGCCTCGGTGCCGGAGGAGACCAGCCGGACCTGCTCGACCGGGGCCACCCGGGAGACGATCTCCTCGGCCAGCTCCACCTCGCCCTGCCCCGGGGTGCCGAAGGAGGTGCCGCGGCCGACGGCCTCCCGGACCGCGTCCAGCACGGCCGGGTACGCGTGGCCGAGGATCATCGGGCCCCACGAGCAGACCAGGTCGACGTACTCGCGGCCGTCGGCGTCGGTCAGGTACGGGCCGGTGCCCGAGACCATGAAGCGCGGGGTGCCGCCCACCGCACGGAAGGCGCGCACCGGTGAGTTCACGCCGCCGGGGGTGACCGCCGAGGCGCGCTCGAAGAGCGACTGGGACTGGGGTGCTTCATAGGGGTAGCTCACGAGACCACATCCTCTCAAACGGCTCGAACGGCTCCGCTCTCAAATCGTGTCCTTTACCTCTGCATGTCGGACCCGATCATCTGGAACGATGATCCGTGTGCGGCTACGGGTACGTTCATCCCGCACACTGGAGAGCGCGCGGTGCGCGCCCCGGTGCGGGCGCGGGCTCAACACGGGCTCAAGGTGACGTGATTCGGTCGAGCCTGGCCGATTGCGGCCGCACTGAGGATGACAAAAACGGTAATACAGGACATCCGGCGGGACACCGGAGGTCCGGGGGTCTGTCGATTCCGGCGAATTCCGGTGAGGATGGTCCGAGTGTCCGAGGAGCAGGACGGCTTCGAGGAGGCCACGGGGGCCGGCCGCAAGGCTGCCCGCGCGGGAAGGGGAAGGCGGGGTGAAGGACGCGTGGGGGTGACGTACAAGTACTTCGGCGCACCCGACCGCGCGACCGCTGCGAGAGTCCCCACCGCTCTCGGCCCCGGCGGTCTCGGCCTGGACGCCGGCGAGCTCGGCTCGCTCGGCCGCCTCGGCGACCTGATGGAGACCAGCGGCTCCCCCACCGGCCACCTCTCCACCAAGATCAAACCCGAGACCATGAGCGCCATGGTGCTCACCGGCATCGAGGGCGTCCCCCTCCACCAGGTCCCGCCGCTGGAGCTCGTCGTCCTGCACCCCGACTACGCGGTCGTCCAGCTCCCCCACACGGTGGTCGAACCCCTGCGCAAGGCCGACGACACCGAGCTGGGCGCGGCGGCGTTCATCTGGTCCACCGTGCCGGACCGGCGGGGGCCGCGGGACGCGTTCGTGATCTACACGATGCTGCACGAGTGGCAGGACTTCGCGAACCGGCTGCACGACGCGGGGCACCAGCTGTACTGCCTGGTGTGGCCGTGAGCGGCAGCCGTACGGCCTGCTGAGGGTCCGTCAGCAGGCCGTACGGGGGGTCAGGGGCGCAGGATCAGGCGGATCGGGTCGCCTTCCTTGGCGTGCAGGCGCTGGACGGCCTTGGCGGCGTCGGCGAGTGGCAGCACGTCGGTGATCGAGCGTGAGAAGTCCAGCCGACCGCCTTCGGTCAGGGCGACCAGCTGCGCGACGGCGTTCTCCTCGGAGCCGTAGTGGCCGAGGATCTGGTGCCGGAGGTAGCTGAAGCGGGTGCCGTCGGTGACGGTCAGCGGTTTGTCGGTCAGTCCGACCAGGACGAGGCGTCCCTTGGGGGCGAGGACGGTCAGCGCCTGTTCGCGGACGGCGGCGACGCCGGCGAAGTCGAAGGCGGCCGCCAGGCCCTGGTTGCCGGTGGCCGCCAGGACCTGCTCGCGCAGCCGGGGATCGGCCGGGTCCAGGGCCAGGTCGGCGCCGAAGTCCAGGGCGCGCCGGCGGGCGGCCGGGACGGGGTCGACCGCGATGATCGGACAGGCCCCGACGGCGCGCAGCAGCTGGACGCCGTGGGCGCCGAGCCCGCCGATGCCCCAGACACCCACGGCCTGGGCCGGCCGGACCTGGGCGGTGGTGGTGATGGCTCCCCAGGGGGTGGAGACCGCGTCCGGGATGATCGCGGCCTGCTCGATCGGGATCGAGTCGGGCAGCGCGAACAGCGTGCCGACACTGGCCAGCGCGTACTCGGCCCAGCCGCCGTCGTAGTCGACGCCTCGCGTCAGGAGGCGGCCGTCGCGGACCTCGCCCGCCTGCAGCACGACCCGCTGCCCGGCCGTCCAGCCGGTCACCTCCGGTCCGAGCTCGGCGATCGTCCCGGCGACCTCGTGCCCGAGGGTGACGCAGTCGCCCGGCGGATAGGTCGGCGTGAGGGTGCCGTCGATCAGGTGGACGTCGGACAGGCAGACGCCGGCCGCCTCGACCTTCACCAGCACCTGCCCCACGCCGGGCACGGGCCGTGGCACGTCCTCGATCGTCAGTGCGTGGGAGGGGAGGTGGAGCCGCGCGGCACGCATGAGGTCCATGGCGGGGTCGTCCGTTCCGGTCGGTGGCCTGTGGTTATCGCACGTCGTCCTGCTCTCCGACGTACGTCCGCGACACGGCGCTCCCGGCACCTGGTCGACCTGGTCCTGGACGGGGCGCGGGCCTGACTCGCGCCGTGCCGCTCATGCGATCATCTACCCGTACGGCGTGATCCGCTTCCTTGGTGACGTTGGTTGGGAGGAACAGGTGTCAGCCGATGACCCGGTCACCAGGACAGCGCGGAGAGCTGACGGGCCGCCAACACCGCCCTCGGGCCCCGCGCTGTTGCGCGACCGCAGTGGCGCGCAGCGCGTGTCGTTCCTGGAGCTGTTCTTCGACCTGGTCTACGTGTTCGCCGTCACCCAGCTCTCGCACGGGCTGCTCCAACACCTGAGTTGGGCCACCGCGGGGCAGCTGTTCCTGCTGCTCCTGGCCGTGTGGTGGGCCTGGAACTACACGGCGTGGTTCACCAACTTCCTTGACCCGGACCATCCCGCGGTGCGCCTCGTGCTCGTCACGATCATGCTGGCCAGTCTGGTGATGTCGGCGGCGCTGCCCCAGGCGT
Organism: Kitasatospora sp. GAS204B; assembly: GCF_029892155.1. Lineage (GTDB taxonomy): Bacteria > Actinomycetota > Actinomycetes > Streptomycetales > Streptomycetaceae > Kitasatospora. The sequence continues at coordinate 101,968 of NZ_JARZAG010000024.1, forward strand.
TCGGCGAGCGGGGGCTGGTCTTCGTCGTCGCGTACCTGGCCATCCAGATGGGGCGGCATCTGTTCGTGGTGATCTCGCTGCGCGGTCAGTCGCTGTCGCGGGAGTTCGAACGGGCGCTCGTCTGGTTCTGTCTCAGCGCGGTGCCCTGGACCGCCGGGGCCCTGGTGGCGGGTTGGGCGCGAACCGGCCTGTGGGCCTTGGCGCTTGCCCTGGAGTACGGGTCCGTGCTGGTGGGCTTTCCGGTCCCCGGTCTCGGCCGCGGCCGTACCGATGCGTGGACGATCTCCGGCGAACACCTGGTGGAGCGCTTCCGGCTCTTCCTGATCATCGCCCTGGGCGAGTCGATCCTGGTCACCGGCGCGACGTTCGGCGCCGGGGCCTTCGACACGGGCAGGACGGCCGCCTTCGTGGTCGCGTTCATCTGCGCGGTCACGCTGTGGTGGATCTACTTCGGCCTGGGCATCGAGGCGGCGGACGCCGCGGTCGAGTCGGCCAGTGACGCCGGATTGCTCGGCATGCTGGCCACCTACATCCACGTGGTGACCGTCGCCGGTGTCATCGCCTGCGCGGTCGGCGACGAGTTGGTGATCGCGCACCCCACCGGCCATACCGCCACGACGACCGCGGTGGTGCTCACCGCCGGACCCGCGCTGTTCCTGATCGGCAACGCCCTGGACCGGCGGGTGATGCTCGGCCGCGTGCCCCGGTCCCGCGTCGCGGCGGTCCTGGCCCTCGCGCTCCTGGTACCGGCCGGCCGTCTGCTGCCCCCACTGGCGCTCGCCGCGGCCATCACCACCGTACTGATCGCCGTCGCGGTCCGCGATGTCCTGGAGAAGCGGCGCGAGAAACGGCGCGAGAAGCGGCGCGGGCAGCAGCAGCGATCGCCTGGTGATCGCCGAGTTCCGGTCCACCGACCGCGTGCCGGGCGGTAGTTGGGCGATGGTTGGGCGGTGGCCGGTGCCTGGCGCACCGGCCACCGCCGTGTCGCGGGTCAGACCAGGTCGCCCAGGGCGTAGGCGTAGGAGAGCTGGACCAGCTGCCAGACGAGCTCCAGTTCGCCGCGGTTGCGCGGTCCGTAGACCATGATCACGTTCTGCTCGGGGTGGCGGACGCCCCAACCGGCCTTCTCCACGTCGTCCTTGGCCGGCTCGGGCAGCGTGAGGTGGAGGCTGCCGTCGTGGTGGGGATGGATGTGGGCCCACTCCCGGCCCTTCTGGAAGGCGGCCCGCGGGCCGGTGCCGATGCCTTCGGGCAGGAAGAGCGAGCGGGAGTGCGAGACGGAGACCAGGGTGGGCGCCATGTAGACGTAGGAGAGGGCGCGCATGCGCTGCCACAGCTCCTCCTGCAGCATCACGGGGGCCGTCTGCGAGCGCTGGGCGTGCGGGGCGGGGCCGAAGACCTCCGGGGCCGGGCCGGGGCGGGTGGGAAGGTCGAGCATGGTGACGGTCCTTCGTTCGGGAGCAGTGTCGAGTTGTCGGGAAATGCCGGGAGGTTCCGGGGGCCCGCCGTGTGGCGGGCCGCCCCGGAACCTCGGGATGCGGAACTGTCAGCGAGCCAGGCGTTCGCGGATCGCGGCCACCAGTTCGGCGACGCCGGCCTCCTTCAGCACGCTGTAGTGGTCGCCCTTCAGGGTCACCACGGTCGGCGGGGTGGCGGAGTAGCCGGAGCTGCCCTCGATGAACGAGTAGTCGTCACCGGTCGCCTTGAACATGGTGACCGGTGCGTCGAGCTGACGCTGCGACAATTCACGGAAGCTGTACTCGAATTCGTAGGTCTCCTGGACGATCCGGGTGATCCGGCGGATCATCGGCTCGCCGAGGCTGGGCAGCAGGGCGTGCACGAAGGCCACGAAGCTGTCCTCGTCGCGCGTCACCTCGAGGCAGCGCTGCAGGTCGGGGCCGCTGATGGAGCCGGCGAAGACGGAGAACAGGATCGTCACGTAGGCCGGGTTGCGGTACGAGGACTCGCGGCCGTACTGCGCGCCGTCGGCCTGGCGGACCTTCGGGTTCCCGGGGCAGATCAGCAGCAGGTCCTCGACCCGCTCGCCCAACTGCTCCAGCTGCCAGGCCGCCTCGAACGCGACCCGGGCGCCGAAGGAGTAGCCCCACAGCATGTACGGGCCGTCGTGCTGCACCCGCCGGATCTCCGCCACGTCGGCGGCGGCCATCTCCCGGATGGTCGAGTAGGGGACCTCCTGGGCGTTGATGCCGTGCGCCTGGACACCGTAGAAGGGCCGGTCCAGGCCGATCTCACGGCCGAGCAGCCGCAGGTTCATCGGGTAGCCGCCCAGACCCGGCCAGCAGAACACCGGGGTGTCGGCGCCGCCGTTGTGCAGCAGCACCAGCCGGGAGGCCGCCTCGGTGCCGCCGCTGTCGATCCGGGCCGCCAGGTCGACCAGCTTCGGTGCCTCGAAGAGCACCTGGAGCGGCAGTTGGGTGCCCCGCTCCCGGTTGATCCGGTTGACCAGGGCGACGGCGATCAGCGAGTTGCCGCCGGAGGCGAAGAACTCGTCCTCCACCGACACGTCCTCGTACTTGAGCGCATGCCCCCAGACCTCGGCGAGCCAGCGTTCGGTCGCCGTGGCGGGCGCGACGAAGGTGCCGCCGGTGTTCGCCGAACGCACCTGCTCGGAGGCGGCCAGCGCCTTGGCGTCGACCTTCCCGTTGGCGGTCAGCGGCAGCGCGTCGAGCACCAGCACCCGGTTGGGGAGCATGTAGTCGGGCAGGAGCTGGGCGAGTTCGTCCTTGATGATCTCCGCGGGGCCCTTCATGTGGACCGTGTCCTCGTACATGCCCTCGCTGCGGATCTGCTCCTCGCTGACCTTGCCGCCGAGGAAGAAGTACGACGGGCCGGTGGCGATCCCGCGCGAGGCCAGGATCTCGTCGAGCCGGCGCGCGGCGGGCAGCGGGTGGCCGGTCTTCGAGCTGTAGCCCGAGGACATGAAGCCCAGTCCGATGCCGTTGCGCTGCAGCTGGTGCAGCTTGCGGCCCAGGTCGATATAGGCGAGCCAGTCCTGGTCGGTCCGGCTGACGGCGCTGATGCCGAAGCTCGACCGGTCGTAGACCTGCTGGTTGATCGCGATCACGTGCTTGGGCTGCAGCAGGTCGGGCGAGATGGGCTCCAACTCGCCGTCGGCATAGCGGTACAGGCCGGCGGACAGGCCGTCCACCCGGCCGGGGTGGGCCTGCAGGTAGACCTCGGTCGGGTCGGGCCGCGGGTCGCCGTCGTTGGAGTAGATCTCGAACGTGCCCAGGTAGTAGTCCTCCTCGGCGACGCCGAGGCTGCTCTTGACGGACGGGTGGTAGGCGGAGGGACGGATGTTCAGTCCGTACTCGGGCAGGATCTCCTCGAAGACGCCCAGCATGTGGCCGGTCTCGAACTCCAGCACCTCCTGGATGTTGTTCTTGTAGACCGGCTCGATCGCCCGCTTCTTGCCAACGAAGTGGGCCTCCAGGTACCGGCCTGAGCCGGCCGTGGCCGGGCCGATCCGCACCAGGGTGTGCTCCAGCGGGTGGTAGTAGTACACCCCCGACTCCAGGCCGGCGATGCCGCCGGTCTCCAGGTACAGCTGCGTGGCGTACAACGCGCCGGGCGAGGCGTAGGAGTACTTGGGCAGCAGCCGTTCCTCGCTGTGGAACTGGCCGAACCAGCGCAGGATCTCGCCGAGTTCGGCGGACATCAGCTCGTCGAGGCCGCGCGAGAGGCTGCTCACCGGCTGGGGGGCGAGCAGTTCCAGCAGGTCGGCGCGGCTGACCTGGCCGCCGTCGTAGAAGCGGTAGGTCTTGCGGGCGAAGGTCTCGCGCCGCTGCCGCTCGGACTCCTGCTTGCCGGCCAGCTCCACCACGGGCAGGCCGGCCAGCTCCTCGGGTTCGCGCAGGCCGGGGTTGGACAGCTGGGCCTTCACCTGGAGCTTGCTCGCCTTGGACTGGTGGTGGCCGCCGGCGTTCCCCTGGTCCATCAGCGCGGCTTCCTTGGGGTTCAGCTCGATGCACGCCACCAGGTTCTGGAAGCCGGTGCGCGGGTCGTCGACGACGATCGCCGCCGCCCGCTTGGCCCAGCTGTGCTCCTCGATCGCCAGCGCGATCTCGTCCAGCTCCACGCGGTAGCCGCGCAGCTTGATCTGGTTGTCCACCCGGCCGGCGAACTGGATCGAGCCGTCCGGGTTCCACTGCGCGAGGTCGCCGGTCCGGTACAGCCGGTCGGTCGGCACGAAGGGCGAGGGAACGAACCGCTCGCAGGTCTGCTCCTCGCGGTGCATGTAGCCGCGGGCCAGCTGGACGCCGCCGATGTAGAGCTCGCCGGTCTCCCCGATGCCCACCGGCGCGCGGTTCTCGTCGAGGATGTAGCACTGGGTGTTGTCGACCGGAACGCCGATCGGGATGCTCCCGGGGCCCTGCTCGATCGCCTCGGGATCGACCAGGTGGGCGGTCGCGTTGATGGTGCACTCGGTCGGTCCGTAGAGGTTGACCAGCGACACCCACGGCAGCTCGTCCAGGATGGCCCGGGCCAGCTGCCGCGACAGCGCCTCACCACCGGAGAAGACCCGGGTGAGCGTGTCGCAGCGGCGGAACTCCTCGGTGTCCAGCATCGCCTGCAGCAGGGTGGGGACGCACTGCAGCGTGGTGACGTCGTGCTTGATGACCGTCTGGATCAGCGCCTCCGGGTCCCGGAAGATGCCGGGCGCGCCCATCACGACCCGCCCGCCCAGCGCGGGCGCGAGGATCTCCCACTGCGCCGCGTCGAAGCTCATCGGCGTCTTCTGCAGCACCGTGGTACCGACGCCCAGGTGCCCGCAGTCCTGCATCCAGCGCATCTGGGACATGATGCTGCGGTGCTCGATCATCACGCCCTTGGGCCGGCCCGTGCTGCCCGAGGTGTAGATGACGTAGGCCAGCGCGTCCGGCTTCACCGACTCCTGGCTCACCTCGTCACAGCCGCCCTCGACGCAGGTGTGCGAGTCGGCCAGGGTGACGATCCGGGTACCCTGGGGGGCGAGTTCGGTGAGCCGGGAGACCAGGTGGTCGTGGGTGACGACGACCCGGGTGCGGCTGTCCTCGAGCATGTAGCGCAGCCGCTCCTCCGGGTACTCCGGGGAGAGCGGCAGGTAGGCGGCTCCCGCGTGCAGGATGCCCCACGCGCCGACCATCAGGTCCAGGGACGGTTCGACGTACAGGCCCACGCAGTCGTCGGCTCCGACGCCCTGCCGGTGGAGGTAGCAGGCGAGCCGTCTGCTGGCCTGCTCCAGCCCTTGGTACGAGAGGTCCTGGTCGTCGAAGCTGACCGCGATGGCGTCGGGCTGTACCGCTGCCCGCTCGGTGAGCAGGTCGGGCAGGCTCCTGCCCAGGTGGGTGTCCTGTATTCGCGGGCTGAACTGGGTGCTGTTCAAGGTTCCCTCCTTCGCTTACTGAGACTGGTCGTGGCGCTCTGCTGACGGGACGTCAGTCGATGGGTGGGCCCGCTGCCGGCCGGAGGCTGGGGGGAGGGTGGCGGCCGGCGCCGGGGCTCGGCGCATGGCGGACCAAGGCCCGGCCGAGCGCGAGGAGGAGCGGCCCGGCGGGCAGCGCCGCGCAGGCGGTCCACCCGGGCCTGCCTGCTGACTCTTTGTCAGTTCTTCAGTAAGCTGTCCGGCGGCTTCGCGGGCGGCCACGACCGTGCGGGATCACCGGGCGGCCGGCCGGCGCTCCGGAGATGTCGATCAAGCCGCTCGGCACACGGCTCCACCGCGCTCGCACGGATGACATGGTCCCCCCTGCTCCAGATCGCCCTGGGCGACATCAGGCCGCGGCGCGTGCTCGCGACCCGGCGGTGCCGCCGGTGCCGGCCCGACAGGCGGCTAGCCACCCGCTGCCGACACCCCTCATTCGACTGACCATCTTTCAGACTGTCAATCACCGTGTCAATCAAATTCGAACAGGTCATCCATAGAGGAGGAAGTCGAGGCGGTGCGGTGATCCGGGACAGCACGCAGACGCCGGTGGGAAGTCGGCCGAGCCGACTTCCCACCGGCGCAAGGGAACTGATCAGCCGTGCAGGTACACGATCCCGAGCTTGGTGAGCTGCCAGAGCTGGGCCGGCGCACCGGTGTCGGCGGCCAGCTCGACGAGCGGGTTGCCCTGGGCGTCGTGGGCCGCGCCGGCGGTGGCGACCATGCCGGTGCTCTGCGAGTCGGCGAGCTTGTAGTGCCCGTTGCCGTCCGGCTCGAAGATCCAGTGCTGGTTGGCGCCGCCGTTGCAGCTCCACTGCTCAAGCTGGGTGCCGGCGGTGGTGACGGCGCCGGTGGCGTCCAGGCACATGGCGCGGTTGCCGGTGAAGTCCATCTCGTAGCTGCCGCCGGACTTGGCCTCCAGCACGAAGGACTGGTTGAGGCTGCCGTCCGCCGGATAGTTGATGGCGGGTCGGCCGTTGGTGCTGTCACCGTAGGTGCCGCCGCCGGAGAGGTCGAGCACCTGACCGGTGGCCGCGTTGGTCAGCTGGTACCAGGCGCCGTCCTCCGGCACGTCACCGAAGGGCTGATGGGCCGTCAGCGGCATGATCGTGGTGCCGTCGGCCTGGTCGAGGGTGCAGTACGCCTCCTGCTGGCCGGGCGCGTTGTAGAACTCGCCGAGGCAGGTCCCCTCGCCGTGGTAGCCGGCGACCCGCGGGTGGTACGACTGCCGGATCTCGTTCTCGCAGAGCGAGAGGATGCCGATCGAGTAGTCGCAGCCGTTGCGGGTGTTCTCGGAGAGGTCGATCACGTCGCCGTTGGTGTACTCGTACGGCGAGCTGGTCCACTCGGCGCAGACCTCGTGGCCGTAGGAGACCCGGCGCTGGTCCAGGAAGCGCACGCCGGGGACGGCCTCGGCGGCCTGCCGCAGCGCGTCGTCGAAGGTCGGCACCACCCAGTTGTGGCCCCAGGCGAGGTCCTCGGGGAACGCGGGGCAGCCCTGGGCCAGCTTGGTCGCGGGGTCGTTGCTGCGGATGTCGGGGGTGATCGGCGTGTAGTACGACTGGTAGACCAGCTGGTAGGAGCCGTCCGCGTAGCCGGCGGCCCGCATGGTCTGGCGGATGTCGGTGATCGCGGCGGTCACCTTGGGGATGATCTTGGCGGCCCGCTGGGTGATCGTGGCGTTGCCGATGGTGTCCCGGCAGCCCTGGGACTTGGGGATCGGGAAGTACTGAGCGAGGCAGCTCTCCATGATCCCGCTGAAGTCGAAGTCGTCGTTGGCGCCGATCGTGACGACGACCATCTTGACGTCGTACTTGGCCGCGGTCTGGGCGAGTTGGACGTCCTGCTTGGGCTCGCCGAAGTCGCCGAAGCCGCCGCCGGTGATCTTCGCCAGGGTCGGGTCGCTGGTCAGGTCGCCGGTCTGGGCGCCGGAGCAGGCCAGGTCGACAGGGGTGAGGCCGGACAGGCCGGTGTCGAAGATCACCGACTGGGAGTGGCGGTGACAGTAGTTCGTCGGCCCGTCGGTGCCGGGGAAGTAGCCGTCGTTGGTGTCGGTCCCGGCGCCCTCGCCGGATATCGCGCTGTCGCCGAGCGAGACGATCGCGCCCGGCAGGGCGGCTCGCGGGCTCGCGGCGGCGGCGTGCGCCGGTGGGGCGCCGGCGGCCAGGCCGAGGGTGGCGACCAGTGCGGCCACGGCCAGCAGGGCGGTGGGCGGACCTGCGGTGAGTCTCCTGATCACGCATGACTCCTAGGTGGGGGGTGCGGAGTGGTGCGGTGAGCGGGTTCACATCGTAGGTACTGACAAGTAGTGCAACAAGGCTCGTGACAGCGAAACTTGAGTCATCCTCACGTCCCGCTGGGCCGAAGATGTCCAGCCAACGCGGCGCCAGGCATGCCGAAGCCGCCGCCGATCGCCCCAGGAGGAGAGGCGATGGACGGCGGCTCCGCGGGGCGTGATCAGCCCTCGTTGACGCAGGTGTTGCCGAACGCCGGGTTCAGCAGGCCGATCACGTCGACGCTGTTGCCGCAAGCGTTGACCGGGATGTGGATCGGAACCTGGATGGCGTTGCCGGAGAGCACACCGGGGGAGCCGGCCGCGACGCCCTCGGCGCCGGAGCTGGCCAGGGCGGTCCCGGCACCCGCGGCGACGATGCCGACCACGGCGGCGCCGACAGCGGCAGCCTTCTTGACGCTCATATTGAGTCTCCTTGTTGCTGAGCACGATGCGTGCATGATCAGCAACGACCTCTTTGCCGACCAGTTGTGGGCATCGGCCACGAATCACCCATTCGTACGCATCGGGCCGGCACCGGCCCGCCCCCGGCCACCTGGCGCCGCCAGGCGATCGGGTGATCCCGCCGGGTGCCCGTTTCCGCCCGTGCCGCCGGTCGTTCTAGCTCGGGAAGCCGCTTCACACCGTCAGCAACCGTAGGCAGAAAGAGAATTCCGTCATGCGCAAGCTCGTCCACAGCGCGTTCGGCGCGGCCGCCGCCGCTGCCCTGATCCTCGGTGGCGCCTCCATCGCCTCCGCCCACGCTGGTGCCGAGGGCGTCGCGGCCGGCTCCCCCGGCGTGCTCTCCGGCAACCTGATCCAGGTTCCCGTGCACATCCCGGTCAACCTCTGCGGCAACACCGTCGACGTGATCGGCCTGCTGAACCCGGCGTTCGGCAACACCTGCGCCAACGTCTGACGTACCGCCTGAAGTACCCATCCGGCGGGCTCGGTCGGCTCGGCCGACTTTCGCCCGGCGGAGTGATTCCGGGCAGTTGACCGGAACCTTCCGATCGCCATTCCTGTTTCGCCGGGTGCCCCGGGATGTTCAGAACCGGCCCCGAGAAATCAACGGAGGATTACCCATGCGCAAGCTCTCGAAGACCCTCGTCCTGACCACCGCCGCCGCTGGCCTGCTGCTCGGCGGCGCCGGCCTGGCTGCCGCCAGCTCGGGTGCCGAGGGTGCTGCGGTCGGTTCGCCCGGCGTGCTCTCCGGCAACCTGATCCAGGTTCCGGTGCACGTCCCGGTCAACCTCTGCGGCAACACCGTCGACGTGATCGGTGCGCTGAACCCGGCGTTCGGCAACACCTGCGTCAACAACGGCTGACAGCCCCAGTCACGGCTGAGTAGGAGACCTCCATGCAGACCAAGAAGATCGCCATCCTGACCACCGCGGCCGCCGGCCTGGTGCTCGGTGCCGCGGGTGCCGCCAACGCCAGCGCGGGTGCCGAGGGTGTCGCCGCCCACTCCCCCGGCGTCGGCTCCGGCAACGCCATCCAGGTGCCGGTGCACATCCCGGTCAACCTCTGCGGCAACAGCGTCAACGTGATCGGCCTGCTGAACCCGGCGTTCGGCAACACCTGCGTCAACGCCGAGCCCGAGCACCACCACGACGACGACTGCTGAGCAGAAGAAGTCGCGTGTGAGTGTCGGCCCCCGGACTTCCCCGTCCGGGGGCCGACGCCTTTCCCGGAACCGGACCGGTTCTCGACTGAGAAGGACCCCCATGAGCCTCACCACCACCAGTGGCGCGCTGGCCGCGCTCGGGGCCGCGCTGCTGCTCAGCCCGGCCGTCGCCGGCACCGCCGCGGCCGCCGCCAAGGAACCCACCGCCCAGTTGCAGCCGACCGACGTCGCCCCTGCGATCGGCGCCCTGGGCAGCACCACCGGCTACGTCACCGGGCCGGTCAAGGACCTGCGGCTGGACCCGTTCGCCCAGTCCAGCGCCGACCCGTTGAACAACGCGGTCGCCGTCAAGCCCGACAACCCGGGCATGCGACCGGTCAGTTCCTCGGCCGTCACCGGCGCGCTCAGCGACGGCGGCGGGGCGAAGGACCTGCCGGTCCTGAAGCTGCTGATGGGCGCGGTGCCGGGCCACTGAGCACCCGTCAGGCCGGCAGGCGGACAGCGCGAGGCCCGGTGCGGGTGAACGCACCGGGCCTCGGCGCAGCGCGGGCCGGCGGCCCCGCCTCAGCTCTGCGAGCTGTTCCCCAGCGCCTCGTCGGTGGTGGCCATGGTGGTGGTGAGCAGGTCCTGCGCGGTCTTCGTCAGCGGGGCGTGCTGGTCGGGACCGCCGAGGCTGGCCTTGGCCCCAGGCACCGCCGAGACCGCGCCGGGCACGATCCGCGGGTCCAGGTCGCCGGTGGACAGGGCGCCGTCCTTCAGCTGGCCGTCGGCGCCCTCCACGAAGCCCAGCGGGTGCCCGAGGCCCACCGCCGGGCCGACCGCCTTCAGCGGCGCCTCGGGCGCGGTCAGGTCCAGGTTGCCGGGCCGCACCCCGTCGGCCAGCGCCGGCACCGGCACGTTGGAGTCCAGGCTCGGCCCGACCTTGCTGAAGTTGAGCGACGGCACCACCCGGTCCGGCACCAGCTGGTGCTTGTCCTGCGCGGTCGGCACCGGGGGCAGCACCGGCGAGGCGGGCAGCGCACCGGTCACGTCGCCGCCCAGGCCGCCGAGCATCGGCGCGTGCTGGGTGACCGTCTCCAGCGGGACCCGGAGCGGCACGGTCTTGGTCGCCAGCCCGTTCTCCAGCGAGGCCACCTGGTCGGGCGTCATCGTCTGGGGGCCGGCCGCGGCCGCCACCCCCTGGCCCGCGATCGCCGAGGCGCCAACCGCCAGCAGCAGTGCACCGGTCCGCTTGGAGAGCTTCATCGTCTTCCCTGATCCGATCTCTTGAGGCAGTGGGTCATCCGTTTCAACGACCCGGCACCACAGGAGTGGGCACGGATTAACCGGAACGGCGTATTAATAAGACCGACACGCTGTGGCATCCGGTCGTACCGAATTTTTCCCGGCACGCCTCGCGTAACTTTCCTGCCCGCCGTTCTTTGATACCGGTGTCACCGCAGGACGAGCACGACAACGGCCGGATCGGACGCCCGATCGCTCCGCAGCCGGAGAACTGCCGGATGTGATCGATTCCTGAATACGCCGCACAAGTCATGGTGACCAGCAGACCAGGTCAATTCGTTGCACGGATTGCACCCAGACGCAGCGGACGCAGCAATCCAGAGAGGAATTCCCATGATCAAGAAGACCCTGGCCTCCGTCGGCCTGGTGGCCGCCGCCATGGCCGCCGGTGTGACGCCCGCGATGGCCATCGGCAACGCGGACGGTTCCGGCGCTTCGCTGCAGGGCAACGGTGGCACCAACAACACCGGCACCTGGGGCAACCACAGCCCGAACTTCCACTTCCTGGACAACCCGAACATCTGCCTGCCGGAGATCCACCACGTGCAGGTCGGCCTCGTGCCGGTCCAGGCGGACATCCCGGTCGGCAACCAGCAGCTGCACCAGGTCTGCAACGTCGGCCAGCCGACCCAGACGAACGGCGACGGCGCCGCCTCGCACCTGATCGGCTGACGAGCCCTCGGCTCGCCCCCGTTCCATCCGCTCCACCCGTTTCACCCGTTCCACCCGTCTGCAGTCCCAACCCAGTAGCAAGAGAGAGCACCCCATGCTGAAGAAGGTCCTCGCCACCGCCGGCCTGGCCACCGCCGCCATCGCGATGTCCGCCGCCCCCTCGATGGCGATCGGCGACGCGGACGGCTCCGCCGCCTCGGTCCAGGGCAACGGTGGCACCAACGCCACGGGCACCCACGGCGACCACAGCCCGAACTTCCACACCCTGGACAACCCGAACATCTGCCTGCCCGAGGTGCACCACGTCCAGGTCGGCCTCGTGCCGGTCCAGGTCGACGTGCCGGTCCTCAACCAGCAGCAGCACCAGATCTGCAACGTGGGCCAGACCACCCAGTCCAACGGCGACGCCCCGCTGTCGCACCTGATCGGCTGATCAAGCCCCCTGCACGGGCGGACCGGTCGGCCCCGGCCGGTCCGCTTCGAAAGGCCCAGCGGTACCTGACCCTCCAGAGCAGTACCTGACCCTCCAGAGCACGACCTGCGGGGCCTGTGGAGCACAACTTCCCAGGCCCCGCCGTTGTTTGAACGACAGACGTTTCGAGTGACAGATCGTCCAGGACCGAAGAGAGGACCCACCTCATGCAGAGAATGCTGGGCAGGGCCGCCGCCGTCGCGGCCGGCGCGCTGATGATCGCCGGCATCGCCGCTCCCGCCTACGCCCATGTCTACGAGGGCGGTGACGGCGGCGGCGTGGCCACCGCGCACCCCGTCTTCGTGGCCGGCTTCCACGACCACGTCGCGGGCACCAGCCACGTGCACACCGCTTCCTCGGGCGCCGGCTGGGCCACCGACACGGCCACCGGCGGCGAGGGTGCCGGTGGGGTCGAGATCGACGGCATGCACCACCACTGAGCCGGACATGACTGAGGGGGCGTCAGCCGGTGCTGACGCCCCCTCAGTCATCTGCTGCTACAGCATCCGGGCCGCCTCGACGGCCCAGTAGGTCAGGATCTGCTCGGCCCCGGCCCGACGGATCGAGGTGAGGCTCTCCAGGATGGTCCGCTCCCGGTCGATCCAGCCGTTCGCTGCGGCGGCCTCGACCATCGAGTACTCACCGGAGATCTGGTAGGCCGCCACCGGCACCGGCGAGCGGTCGGCCACCTGGCGCAGGATGTCCAGGCAGGGCATGGCCGGCTTGACCATCACCAGGTCGGCCCCCTCCGCCAGGTCGAGCTCCAACTCGCGCAGCGCCTCACGGGAGTTGGCCAGGTCCTGCTGGTAGGTCTTGCGGTCGCCCTTCAGCGAGGAGCTGACCGCCTCCCGGAACGGGCCGTAGAGGGCCGAGGCGTACTTCGCGGTGTAGGCGAGCACGGCGACGTCCTGGTGACCCGCCGCGTCCAACGCCCGCCGGACCACGCCGACCTGACCGTCCATCATGCCGGACGGGCCGACCATGTGGACCCCGGCCTCGGCCTGCACCACGGCCATCTCGGCGTAGCGCTCCAGGGTCGCGTCGTTGTCCACCGAGCCGTCGGCGGCCAGCACCCCGCAGTGGCCGTGGTCGGTGAACTCGTCCAGGCACAGGTCGGACATCACCACCAGCTGGTCACCGACCTCGGCGACCACGTCGCGGATCGCCTGCTGCAGGATGCCGTCCGGGTCGGTGCCCGCCGAGCCCAGCGCGTCCTTGGTCTGCGGCACGCCGAAGAGCATGATGCCGCCGATCCCGGCCTCGGCCGCCTCCACCGCCGCCTTGCGCAGCGTGTCGCGGGTGTGCTGGACCACGCCCGGCATCGAACTCACCGGCACCGGCTGGTCGATGCCCTCGCGGACGAAGGCCGGCAGGATGAACTCGGCCGGGTGCAGCCGGGTCTCCGCGACCAGCCGGCGCACCGCCGGGGTGGTGCGCAGCCGGCGGGGGCGGATGGCAGGGTAGGACAAGACTCCTCCAGTGGTCAGCGCGCCTTGCGACGGGAGCCGGGGCGGCGCTCGCTGGGCCGGTAGACCGGCTCGCCGGCCGAGGTCGCGGCGTCCCGACGGCCCGCACCGAACTCTGCCAGGGCCTGGGCCAGCGCGGAGGCCGACGGCGCCGGCGCCATCACGTCGACCCGCAGGCCGTGCTCCTCGGCGGTCTTGGCGGTGGCGGGGCCGATGCAGGCGATGATCGTGACGTTGTGCGGCTTGCCGGCGATGCCGACCAGGTTGCGCACGGTCGAGGACGAGGTGAAGAGCACCGCGTCGAAGCCGCCGCCCTTGATCGCCTCGCGGGTCTCGGCCGGCGGCGGCGAGGCGCGCACGGTCCGGTAGGCCGTCACGTCGTCCACCTCCCAGCCGAGCTCGACCAGGCCGGCCACCAGGGTCTCGGTGGCGATGTCGGCGCGCGGCAGCAGCACCCGGTCGATCGGGTCGAAGACCGGGTCGAACGGCGGCCAGTCCTCCAGCAGGCCGGCGGCGGACTGCTCGCCGCTGGGCACCAGGTCGGGCTTGACGCCGAAGTCCACCAGCGCCTTGGCGGTGGTCTCGCCGACCGCCGCGACCTTGATCCCGGCGAAGGCCCGGGCGTCCAGCCCGTACTCCTCGAACTTCTCGCGCACCGCGCGCACCGCGTTGACCGAGGTGAAGGCGATCCACTCGTAGCGGCCTGTGACCAGGCCCTTGATCGCCCGCTCCATCTGCTGCGGGGTGCGCGGCGGCTCGACCGCGATGGTCGGCACCTCCTGCGGCACCGCGCCGTAGGAGCGCAGCTGCTCGGACAGGCCGGTGGCCTGCTCCTTGGTCCGCGGCACCAGGACGTTCCAGCCGAACAGCGGCTTGGTCTCGAACCAGGAGTGCGAGTCGCGGTGCGCGACCTGCTCGCCGACCACGGCTATCACCGAGGTGGCCGGGTCGACCGGGGCGGAGACCGGTGAGGGCAGCACCCGGGCCGCCTTCAGGTCGGCCGCGATGGTGGCGAGGGTGGAGGTGAAGGTGCGCTGGCGGGTGGTGGTGCCCGAGAGCGTCGCGCAGAGCGCGGCGTCCGGCTTGCGGCCGTTGCTGACCAGCGCGTTGGCGGTGGCCGGCAGCTGGCCGAGGGTGGTGCGCACCACCAGGGTGGTCTCGGGGGCGCCGAGGTCCAGCACCGCACCGGCCAGCAGTGCGGAGCCGTCCACGAAGCGCACGTCGGCGCCGTTGCTGCCGCGCAGCGGGACGCCGGCGTAGGCGGGGACGCCGACCGACTGGGCGACGCCCGGGATCACCTCGAAGGCGGTGCCGGCCTTGGCGCAGAGCAGCATCTCCTCGGCCGCCCGGCCGTCCAGGCCCGGGTCGCCGTCGACGGTGCGGACCACGTGCTTGCCGGCCGCGACCGCGTCCACGATCAGCCGGGTCAGCGCGGCGGCGTCGAACTCGGCGCTCTCGCCGTCCACCGCACCCGGCGCGTGCAGGTGGACGCTCTCGGGACAGTGGCTGCGCACGGCGCCGGCGGTCAGCGGATCGGCGATCAGCAGGTCGGCCGAGGCCAGCACCTCGACCGCGCGCAGCGTGAGCAGACCGGGGTCGCCGGGCCCGGCACCGAGGAAGGTGCAGCGTCCGGAGCGGTCGGCGGTGTTGGTGGGGCTCATCAGACTCGCTCCCCCATCAGACCGGCCGCCCCGCCGTCGAGCAGCCGGGCGGCCAGCGCGTGGCCCAGGGCCCGCGCCTGCCGTTCGGCCGTCTCGTCGAACGCGAGCGGGCCAGTGGTGGACATCGTCAGCAGGGTGGCGCCGTCGACCGTACCGACGACGCCCTCCAGCCGCAGGTGGTTCTCGCTGCTCAGCGTGGCCAGCGCGGCCACCGGGGCGGAGCAGCCGGCTTCCAGCGCGGCCAGCAGGGCGCGCTCCGCGACGACGGCGGCGCGGGTGGCGGGGTGGTCGAGCGCGCCGAGGGCGGCGACCAGGTCGGGGGCGTCCGAGCGGCACTCGATCGCCAGGGCGCCCTGGCCGGGGGCCGGCAGCATCAGCTCGGGCTCCAGGTGCTGGCTGATCTCGGCGGACCGGCCCAGCCGGTTGAGGCCGGCGGTGGCGAGCACCACGGCGTCCAGCTCGCCGCCGGCGACGAAGCCGATCCGGGTGTCGACGTTGCCGCGGATCGGCACCGTCTCGAGCTCGACGCCCTGGGCGGCGGCCCAGGCGTTCAGCTGGGCCATCCGGCGCGGGGAGCCGGTGCCGATCCGGGCGGGCCGCTCGGCGCACTTCTCGACCAGCGCCTCAAGGCCGAGCCCCTCGCGGGCCACCAGGGCGTCCCGGACGTCCTCGCGCTCGGGCACGGCGGCCAGCGTCAGGCCCTCGGGGTCGGCGGTCGGCAGGTCCTTGAGCGAGTGGACGGCGAAGTCGATCCGGCCCTCGAGCAGCGCGTCGCGCAGCGCGGAGACGAAGACTCCGGTGCCGCCGATCTGGGCGAGCTGCTCGCGGGAGGTGTCACCGTAGGTGGTGATCTCCACCAGTTCGACCGCGCGGCCGGTGCGCCGGCTGACCTCGCGGGCGACCATCCCGGACTGGGCCACGGCCAGCGCACTGCGCCGGGTGCCGAGCCGCAGCGGTATCGTTTCGGCGTCCAACTGGCCCTGCTGCGTGCTCAGTTGACCATTCATAGCGTGATCATCCCGGTCGTGCTGGTGGTCGAGAAGATGGGTCATCGGGCCGCTCCGCCCGCGAGACTACCGCTGCTGGGCTGCGCCTGCGGACCCAGCGGCGTACCGGACACGGCGTGCACCGCGCCCGGGTCGAGGTCGAACAGCTCGCGCAGCGCCTCCGCGTAGGAGGCGCCGCCCGGCTCGGCGGCCAGCTGCTTGACCCGCACCGTCGGTGCGTGCAGCAGCTTGTCGACCACCCGGCGGACGGTCTGCGCCACCTCGGCGCGCGAGCGTTCGTCCAGGTCGGGCAGTCGGGACTCGAGGCGGGCCAGCTCGGCGCCGACCACCTCGGAGGCCATCGCGCGCAGCGCCACCACGGTGGGTGCGATCCGCGCGGCGCGCTGGGCGGCGCCGAAGGCGGCCACCTCGTCGGCGACGATGTCGGTGACGGCGGCCACGTCGCCGGCGCCGGGCAGCGCGGCGTCGACCTGGGAGAGCGACTCCAGGTCGATCAGCAGCGCGCCGGGCAGCTCGTGGACCGCGTGGTCCACATCGCGCGGCATCGCCAGGTCGAGGAAGGCCAGCGGCCCCTGGCGGCCGGCCTCGCGCACCGCGACGGCGGCGGCCACATCGGCGGCCTGGATCACCACGCCGGCCGAGCCGGTGCAGGAGATCACCAGGTCCGCGTCGGCCAGCGCCTGCGGCACCTTGGCGAAGTCCACGGTCCGGGCACCCAGCGTGGCGGCCAGCCGCTCGGCGCGCTCGGCGGTGCGGTTGGCGATCACCAGGTCGCCGACCCCGGCCCGGGCCAGGGTGGCGGCGGCCAGCGAGCTCATCGAGCCCGCGCCGACCACCAGCGCCCGCTTGCCGGCGATCTCACCGGCGCCCGCGGCGACCTGGTCGAGACCGAAGGTGACCAGCGACTGGCCCGCCTTGTCGATCCCGGTCTCGCTGTGCGCCCGCTTGCCGACCCGCAGGGCCTGCTGGAACAGCTCGTTGAGGCCGCGACCGGCGGTGTGCTCCTCCTGGGAGCGGGCCAGCGCGTCGCGCAGCTGGCCGAGGATCTGGCCCTCGCCGACCACCATCGACTCCAGCCCGCAGGCCACCGAGAAGAGGTGGTGCACGGCGCGGTCCTCGTAGTGGACGTAGAGGTGCGCGGTGAGCTCCTCCAGGTCCACCCCGCTGTGCTGGGCGAGCAGCAGCGAGAGCTCGGCCACGCCCGCGTGGAACTTGTCCACGTCCGCGTAGAGCTCGATCCGGTTGCAGGTGTTGAGCAGCGCCGCTTCCGAGACGGTGGCCGTCGCGGCCGCGTCGTGCAGCAGGCGGGTCGGGACGTCCCCGGTCAGCGCGGCGCGCTCGAGGACGGTGACGGGGGCGGTGCGGTGACTCAGCCCGACGACGAGCAGACTCATGCGGGCATCACCGCGGGCCGCTCGTGATCGTTGCCCGCCGCCGACTTCTGGGCCTTGTCGGTCTTCTCCGGCTTGGCCTCGGGCTTGGCGCTGCCGCCGGCCGCGCGGCGCAGCTTGGCCGCGGCGGCGCGCACCGGGTTGGCGGCGCGGCTGGGGGCCGGCTCCTCCTCGCGCTCGTCCTCCGGCTCCTCGCCGGCCTTGCGCTGCTCGTGGAAGGCCAGGATCTGCAGCTCTATCGAGAGGTCCACCTTGCGCACGTCCACGCCGTCCGGCACGGTCAGCACGGTCGGCGCGAAGTTCAGGATGCTGGTGACGCCCGCCTCGACCAGCCGGTCGCAGACCTGCTGGGCGGCGCCCGGCGGCGTGGTGATCACACCGATGGAGACCTGCTGGCTCTCCACGATGGACTCCAGTTCGTCCATGTGCCGCACCGGGAGGCCCGCCGCGCTGCTGCCGACCACGGCCGGGTCGGCGTCCAGCAGGGCCGCCACCCTGAATCCGCGGGAGGCGAAGCCTCCGTAGTTGGCCAGCGCGTGCCCCAGGTTCCCGATCCCGACGATCACGACCGGCCAGTCCTGGGTGAGACCCAGCTCACGGGAGATCTGGTACACGAGGTACTCGACGTCGTAGCCGACGCCCCGGGTTCCGTAGGAACCGAGGTAGGAGAAGTCCTTGCGCAGCTTGGCCGAGTTGACCCCGGCCGCGGCGGCCAGCTCCTCCGAGGAGACGGTGGGCACCGAGCGCTCGGAGAGCGCGGTCAACGCGCGCAGGTAGAGCGGCAGGCGGGCCACGGTGGCCTCGGGGATGCCACGGGCACGGGTCTGACGTCCCACAGGGGTGCGGCGCATGGAGCCTCCGTCGGCAGTGCTGGGGGGCGAGGATTTGGGGGTTGATCGGCCGATTGCCACGGTGCTCCTGTGGGTGAAGCTGGGCTTTGGCTGCCAGGTTATGCGTTTGTGAACGTGTGCACAAAGATGGTGTCCGTTTTGTCCCGCCACAGTGACGCGCATCACGCCGCACGCCGCCCCGGCGGCACCATCGTCGCCCACCGGGGCGCGTCCGACCAGAAGTTCGAACCGAAACGGTGCCGAGTCGCCCGTCAGCGGGTGAGCGCGGCGCGCAGCCGGGTCTCGTCGACCCGCCAGAAGTCGTGCTGGCGGCCGTCCACCAGGGTGACCGGGATCTGCTCCCAGTACTTGCGGTAGAGCTCCTGGTCCTGGGTGATGTCGCGCTCCTCGAAACCGGCCCCCAGTTCGGCGGTGACCCGCGCGATCACCTCCCTGGCCTGCTCGCAGAGGTGGCAGTCGGGCTTGCCGATCAGCGTCACGGTCCGGTCGGCGGGGTTCTTGGCACGGCGCAGGAGTGGAGTCACCGACCCATTGTGCGACGCCTGCGCGTCACCGCCCGGCGCCTCCACCGTCATGATGGCTGACTATGCTCGGTGCCATGGCCGCGCTTCGAAGGCTCACCAAGGCAAGGCGTTCCCCCTCCGAGCGGGCCGCCCTCGCGGGCGAGGCCGCCGCCGACGCCGCCGAGCAGGCGCTGCGCGAGGCCGCGCCGCTGCCGGCCACCGCCGAACAGGAGCCCGCCGGACCGCCGGTGGACCACCCGCAGGGCGCCGCCTTCTTCGACTGCGACAACACGATCCTGCAGGGCGCGGCGGTCTTCTACCTCGGTGTGGGGCTGTACCGGCGCAACTTCTTCACCCGGCGCGACGTGGCCAAGTTCGCCTGGCAGCAGGCCTGGTTCCGGCTGCACGGCGCCGAGGACCCCGGTCACATCGCCGACGCCCAGCACACCGCGCTCTCGCTGGTGGCCGGCAAGCGGACCGCCGACCTGGAGGCGATCTGCGAGGAGATCTTCGAGGAGATCGTCGCCGCCAAGGTCTGGCCGGGCACCCGGGCGCTGGTCCAGATGCACCTGGACGCCGGCCAGCGGGTCTGGCTGGTGACCGCGGCCCCGCAGGAGGTGGCCCGGGTGATCGCCCGCCGGCTCGGCATGACCGGCGCGCTCGGCACCGTGGCCGAGGCGGTGGACGGCCGCTACACCGGGCGGCTGGTCGGCGAGATGCTGCACGGCCCGGCCAAGGCGGCGGCGGTGCGGGCGCTGGCCCGGCGCGAGCAGTTGGACCTCGGCCGGTGCGCCGCGTACAGCGACTCGGCCAACGACATCCCGATGCTCTCGCTGGTCGGGCACCCCTTCGTGGTCAACCCCGACGGCCGGCTGCGCAAGTACGCCCGGGCGCACGGCTGGCGGGTGCAGGACTTCCGCACCGGCCGCAAGGCGGTCCGGATCGGCGTGCCCGCCGCGGTGCTGCTCGGGGCGGCAACCGGCGCCACGGTGGCGGCGATCGCGTTGCGCCGCAAGCGGCGCTGAGCGCGACAGGCCCTGGGCGGATCGCCCGCGACACTCCCGAAACGCCGTCAGGCGCGCTGTCACCAGCGGACTTTGCGGTGCCGTCGGCGTGTTGCGGCAACTGACCGGTTCTGATCGTTCGAACGGCCCGGAAAGTCTGGGATTGGCAGCCGCAACGACGGGGAACCCGCCCGTCCGACCTCGTAATCGGTCACACTCCGCCGTCATATGCACACCAGCAGCGTGCGGTTCGACGCCCTGTTCGGTCGGTTTCAGCTCACATACCACGTGAAGTGGATCCGAAACGACCACTTCCACCACAGGGTGTAGCTGTCATTGCACAAAGCGTTATTCTCTCTGGGATGCACGCCCACCCCAGGTGTCCCCCGGACGGGGTGACGCCTGGGGTGGGCGTGCTCTCCGCGCAGGCGGAGGTGATCCGTCCACAGTTCTGCCTCTGGGAGTCCCGTGTACCCACCCGTCCGGAACGACGCGCCTGCTCCCTCCCGCCCGTCGCCCCCCGTCACCAGGACCCTGCCCCGTGCGGCCGAGCGCAACCTGCGCCTGCTGCGCTCCCTGCTGCGTGCCCAGCTGGCCGTGCTGCCCGAACTCCTCGGCGCCGAACCGGTGCTGGCCGGCGGTGCGTTCGTGCCGACCCCGGCCCACGGCCCCGGTCTTGCGCTGCGCTCCACCGCCGCCGGCACCCGTAGCCGTGGCACCGGCCTGCGCGGCCGCACCGGGACGCTGCCGCACCAGGGCACCGAGACCGAGCAGAACCCGATCATGGAGCTGGTCGAGCGGGCCCAGGCCGGCGAGAGCGAGGCCTTCGGCCGGCTCTACGACCACTACTGCGACACGGTGTACCGGTACATCTACTACCGGGTCGGCAGCCGGGCCACCGCCGAGGACCTGACCAGTGAGACCTTCCTGCGCGCGCTGCGCCGGATCGGCACCTTCACCTGGCAGGGGCGGGACTTCGGGGCCTGGCTGGTGACCATCGCGCGCAACCTGGTCGCCGACCACTTCAAGTCCAGCCGGTTCCGGCTGGAGGTGACCACCGGGGAGATGCTCGACTCCAACGAGTGCGAGCGCAGCCCCGAGGACTCGGTCCTGGAGTCGCTCTCCAACGCCGCCCTGCTGGACGCGGTCCGCCGGCTCAACCCGCAGCAGCAGGAGTGCGTCACGCTCCGCTTCCTGCAAGGCCTCTCGGTCGCCGAGACCGCGCGGATCATGGGCAAGAACGAGGGCGCGATCAAGACCCTGCAGTACCGGGCCGTCCGCACGCTGGCCCGACTGCTGCCGCCGGACGCCCGGTGATCCGGCCCGCCTGCCCGCGGTGAACCCAGCTGAACTTCTCTGAGGGTAGTTGACGGCAAGTCACCCACCAGGCCGTTCCCACACGTCCGGGTGAGAATGCGGTCACATGATCAGTCGTGCGTAACCGACCGCCCGCACCGCTCGTTTCCCAGCGTGCAAACCCCCTCGGGAGCCGTGGTCAAGCCAAGCCGCGAACAGTCACCCGAAGGAGTGGATTTGGCCCGCCGCGGCAACCGTCCGGCAGGCCCGGGAGTCGACAACGACGAAGGGAGGTGTGGCCCGTGACGGCAAACGTGCTGGAGCACCGGCGGGCGAAGGCCTTCGCCGAGGCGCTGGAGGCCCACCGGACGGGACAACCGGCGAACAGAGCGGTCCTGGGGCAACTCCTCGACACGGCGGAGGCGTTGACCGCCATCGCCGCGCCCGCCATGGACGCAGAGGTCAGAACCGTCCAACGAGCCACGCTGCTGGCCGCGTTCGAGCAGCACGCCGCAGGCGGGCTGGCTGCACTATCCCCCGGCCGGGAGCGCCGACGGCGCCACCGCGCCGAGCGGGTCGGCCAACGGCGCCGCTGGGGACGGCGGTTCGCGATCACCGGTCTGGTCGCCGGGGTCACCGTCGGCAGCTTCGCGGGCGTTTCGGCCGCGAGCTCGGGCGCACTGCCCGGGGACCCGCTGTACGGCATGAAGCGCGGCCTGGAGGGCCTGCGTCTGGACATGGCGGGCTCGGACGCCGAGCGCGGCGCGCTGCTGCTCGACCAGGCCTCCGCCCGGTTGGCCGAGGCCCGTTCGCTGGTCGGCCAGGGCGGCGGGCCCGACGGTCTCAGCCAGAGCACGGTGCAGCGGCTCAACTCCGCGCTGCGGGACATGCACGCCGAGGCCGCCAAGGGCCGCGACCTGCTGCGCGCGGTGTACCAGGCGAACGGCTCGCTCGCCCCGATGCGCAAGCTGGCCGACTTCGCCGAAGCCCAGGACGGCCACTGGAACGCCCTGCAGCCCAAGCTGCCGGCGCAGTTGACGCCGGTGGCCGGTCAGGTGGACCAGCTCTTCGGCGATCTGAACCAGGAGGTCTCACCGCTGCACCTCGATCCCGGCCACAGCGGCCCGGCGACCCGCGACGCCTCGGGCTCCCCCGTCACCGGCGGGCGGTCGGGCGCCAGCCTGCCCGCCTCCGGCGCCCCGAACACGGGTGGCGGAACGTCGGCCGGCCAGGACCCCAGCGGTGGCCAGGCGGGCAGCGGGCAGCCCTCGACGGGCGGTGCGGCGGCGGGGAGCGGCACCAAGTCCGGTGGCGCGCCGGCCGGTCCGCTCGGCGGCGGCAACCCGGTGAGCGGTCTGGTGAACGGGCTGACCGGTCCGCTGACCGGCTCCGGTGGCACCCCCGCCGCGCCGTCGGCTCCTGCGGGCAACCCGGCGGCCGCCCCGACCCCGGGCAGCACTCCCGCTCCGGGATCCGCCTCGGGCGCGCCCGGCCAGAGCGCCGGCACCCCGGCGACCGAGCAGGGGCTCAACCTGCCCCCGCTGATCCCCGGGCTGCTCCCGGGGCTCGGCCTGGACGGGAACTGACGGCCTGACGAGCTGAGAAGAGGGGGGGGGGGGCGGCGCGCGCCGCCCCCCCCCCCGTGGCGGGCGAAGAACACCCGGCGGCGGGGCCCCCGTAGGCGGGGGCGG
>NZ_JARZAG010000025.1 GCF_029892155.1 Kitasatospora sp. GAS204B
CTTGGTGGGCGGCCTGTGGCGGTGTCCGGTTCTTACGATGGCACGGTGTGGGTGTGGGATCTGGCGACGGGTCAGCCGGTCGGGCAGCCGTTGAGTGGGCACGGTGGTGGGGTGCGGGCGGTGGTGTGTGCGGAACTTGGTGGGCGGCCTGTGGCGGTGTCCGGTTCTTACGATGGCACGGTGCGGGTGTGGGATCTGGCGACGGGTCAGCCGGTCGGGCAGCCGTTGAGCGGGCACGGCAGTGGGGTGCGGGCGGTGGCGTGCACGGAACTGGCCGGCCGCCCCGTCGTCGTCGCCGTCACCGGTTCCTATGACGCCGTGTGCATGTGGGACCTGACCACCGCCGAACCCCTCGGCCAACCCCTGCGCCAGACCAGGGGGATGGTGGATGTCGCGTGCACCGTGCTGGACGGGCGCCCGGTGGCGGTCACCAGTTCCGGGGGCCGCACGGTGCGGGTCTGGGACCTGGTCGCCGGCCGGCCGATCGGCCAACCCCTCACCGGCCACACCGACATCGTGGCGGCGGTGGCGTGCACGGTGCTGGACGGACGCCCGGTGGCGGTCACCGGCTCCGAGGACTGCACAGTGCGGGTCTGGGATCTGACGGCTGGTCAGCCCGTGGGCCAGGCTCTGAACGGCCATACCGACACGGTGACCGCGGTGGCGTGCACGGTGCTGGACGGGCGGCCGGTGGCGGTCACCGGCTCCAAGGACTGCACGGTGCGGGTGTGGGACCTGGGCGTGGACCGGCCGTTGGGGCAGCCGCTGAGTGGTCACACCGACACGGTGACCGCGGCGGCGTGCACCGTCCTGGACGGGCGTCCGGTGGCCGTCACCGGCTCCTGGGACCGCACGGTGCGGGTGTGGGACCTGGCCGCAGGCCGGCCGATCGGCCAACCCCTCACCGGTCACACCGACATGGTGACGGCGGCGGCGTGCACCAGCTTGGACGGCAGGCCGGTCGCGGTCACCGGCTCCATCGACTCCTCCCTGCGGGTGTGGGATCTGGCGGCAGGTCGAGCCATCGGTCTGCCGTTGACCGGCCACGCCAACGCGGTGGCGGCGGTGGCGTGCACGGTGCTGGAGGGGCGTCCGGTGGCCGTCACCGGTTCCTGGGACGCCACGGTGCGGGTGTGGGACCTGACAGCTGGTCGAGCCATCGGTCTGCCGTTGACCGGTCACACCAACGCGGTGGCGGCGCTGGCGTGCACGGTGCTGGAGGGGCGGCGCGTGGCGGTCACCGGTTCCTGGGACGCCACGGTGCGGGTGTGGGACCTGGCTGCTGGCAAGCCAGTTGGCCGGCCGCTGACCGGTCACACCGGCAAGGTGATCGCGGTGGCGTGCGTGGTGCTGGACGGGCGTCCGGTGGCCGTCACCGGCTCCGAGGACCACACGGTGCGGCTGTGGGACCTGGCGGCCGGCAAGCCGATCGGCCGGCCGCTCACCGGTCACACCGGCAAGGTGACCGCGGTGGCGTGCGCGGTGCTGGACGGGCGCCCCGTCGCCGTCACCGGCTCCGACGACCACACGGTGCGGTTCTGGGACCTCCTCGGCCTGGCACCGGTGGACGTGCTCGACCTGCCGGCCCAGTGCTCGGCACTGGCCCTGTCCGACGTCGAATGGCTCGCCTGCGCGTTCGGCCGGGACATCGCCGTCTTCGGTCGACACGCGTAAGAGGCCTAGGGCCTGTACGGCGGATCTTTTCGGATGAGCCCGCGGCGTTGGGCGCCCGGCTGGGCGTGCGCCCGAGTCGTCCTCGTACTGGACGTACTTGGGCGATTCGGGCGTGCGTCCAGCCGGGATGCCCGGCGTCGCGGGCCCGGAAAGATCCGCCGTACAGGCCCTAGGACCCACCGTCGCGGCATCAAGTGGCTGATCCCGTTCCTCTGCTGACGCTCAGCCGCCCGGGTGGGCGCGGGCCCGTCCGCCGGCCGGCCCGGCCCCTGGCCAGCGCATCCAGCACGCCTACCGGATCCGCTCCAGATCCATTCGAGGCGCCCGGCCGACACTGACGGTGCACGTGCTACCGCCCCACCCACACCACCCACAGGAGAACCCCATGAGCACTGCCACTCTCCCGGTCGCCGTAGACGTGACCGAGCTGGAGGACCTCTTCGACCTCGACGTGCGCATCGAGGTGAGCGAGACTGCCGCAGAGGCCGCGTTCACCAGCGTCGTCTGCAGCGTCACTTGTGCCTCCTGCATCATGACCGCCTGCTGCGGCTGGTAACGGCCACCGGGATCCTTCTGCTGCTTCTGACGGCCGCAGGCCGGCTCCGCCGACGGCGCACGCCCGGCGGAGCCGGCGGCTGAGGGCTCACGGGACCGGCGGCGCGCGCCGCCGGTCCCGGGCCCACCCGCGCGCCCGGCCACCACGCCGACGCGCCGTCCACACCGAGGGACCGCCACCGAGGGACTGCCACCGATGCCGCTGCCGCCCGCCACCCCACCGCTCTTCCGCGCCGCCCCCGTCGCCCTGTTGCGCGCGCCGCTCCGCGGCCACGACCGCCGCGCTGCCTGGGCCGTGGCCACCCCCTCGGACCCCACCGACCGGGCGGCCTGCGAACAGCTGCTGCGCGGCGCGGCCGGCGACGGATTCTTCATGGAGGCGCTGCGGGTCGCCAGCCCCACGCTGGCCAACCTGGTGGAGGCGAGCATGCAGCCCACCGGGCTCGCCACCCGCACCGACGCCCAACTGCGGCGCGCCGCGGTCTCGGTGCTGCGCTACGAGATCCGGCTGCGCTCCCGCAGCACCCCGTTCGGGCTCTTCGCCGGCGTCGCCCCGGTCCGGGTCGGCGCCACGGCCGACGGCCCGGCGGCGAAGGTGTCCTGGTCGCAGCCGGCGACCAGCCGGACCAGGGTCGACCTCGACTGGCTCCTGCGCCTGGTCCAGCGGCTGGAGCAGGACCCCGAGCTGCTCCCGCACCTGACCCTGCACGTCCACGCCGGCACCGTCCCGCGCGGCGGCCGGCTGGTGATGGCCGCACCCTCCAACCCCGGTGCCACCGCGGGCGACAGCACCCGAAGCGAGGTCTCGGTGCGGATCACGCCGGTGGTCACCGCCGCCTTGGAGCTGGCCGCCGCCGGCACCACCGCCACGGCGGCCGTCACCGAGCTGGAGCGGCGCTTCCCCACGGCCCCGGCCGGTGCGGCCGCGAGGCTGCTGGCCACCCTGGTCCGCCAGGAGTTCCTGATCACGGGGCTGCGCCCGGTGCTCGACGGCGGCGACCCGCTCGGCCGGGTGATCGGCGTGCTGGCCGCCGCGGAGCACTCCGCAGGCCGGCCGCTGCCCCTGCTGGCCGCCCTGCGCGCGATCGCCGCCGACCGCGACCGGTACGACGCCGCCGCCCCGGGCGAGCGCCGCGCGGCGCTCGCCGCACTGGAGCGGAAGATGCGGCAACTGGCCGACGCCGAGCGGCTGATCCACGTCGACATGGCGCTGGGCGCCGAGGTGCGCCTGCCGCAGGCCGTCGCCGACGAGGCGGCCCGCGGGCTGGGCGTGCTGTGGCGACTGTCCGCGCCCGGTCCGGGAACGCCGCCGCTGCGCGGCTACCACCGGGACTTCCTGGAGCGCTACGGCGTGGACCGCGTCGTTCCGGTGCTGGAGGCGCTGGACGACACGGTCGGCATCGGCGCGCCGGCCGGCTATGCCTGGCCGCCTTCGACCCGCACCGAGGAACCGGCACGGTCGGTGCCCCGGGACCGGGAGCTGCTGCTGGGCCGGCTGGCCGCCGAGGCGGTGCGCGACGGCGCCCGGGAGGTGGTGCTGGACGACGCCCTGGTGGCGCGGCTGGCCCCCGGAGAGCCGCGGTCCGAGCGGCTACCGCGCTCCTGCGAGCTGTTCTGCACGCTGGTCGCCGCCGACGAACAGGCGCTGTCCGACGGCGACTTCCTGCTGGTCGGCGGCGGTGGACCGGGCCAGACCGAGGCCGGCGCCACCTTCGGGCGGTTCGCCGGACTGGCCGGCTCGGTCAACGAGGAGCTGGCCGCCTTCGCCTTCCCCGAGCAGCCGGACGCGCTGCATCTCGCCGTCGCCTACCAGCCGCGGCACACCCGGGCGCTCAACGTCGCCAACAGCCCGCGCACCGCGGACCACGAGGTGACGATCGGGCTGCCGCCGGACCCGGCCGCAACCGCCGTGCGCCTGGAGGAGATCGGCGTGGCCGCCACCGTCGACCACCTGTACGCGGTGCACCTGCCCACCGGCCGGTTGCTGCTGCCGCACGCCCACCACGCGCTCGACGTGCGAGGCCAGGCGCCGAACGTCGCCCGGTTCCTGCTCGACGTGGGCCGGGACGCCTACCGGACCTACACCCCCTGGGACTGGGGACCGGCCGCCGGTGCGCCGTTCCTGCCGCGGGTGCGCTACGGCCGGGTGGTGCTCGCCTCCGCCACCTGGCGGCTGGACGAGCTGGCCGAGCACACCGGACTCGACCCGGCCGGCTGGGGCGCGGCGGTGCAGCGCTGGCGGGAGCGCTGGCAGGTGCCACGGCAGCTGGTGCTGACCCGCTACGACCACCGCCTGCCGGTGGACCTGACCGACGCCTGGCACCGTGAGTTGCTGCGCGACGCGCTCGCCAAGGACCCCGGCCTGCTGGCCGTCGAGCTGCCCGGCGGCGAGCAGCGGACCGACGGCTGGCTGCGCGACGCCGAGGGCCTGGCCCACCGCTCCGAGCTGGCGCTGGCCTTCGCCCGCCGGCCGCAGGCGGTCCAGCCGCAGCCGGCCACCCAGCCACCGGTGACCGGCCGGCCCGCGCCCGCCGCGCGCCTCGTGCCACCAGCGCGCCCGGCCGGCCCGCGGCTGGCCGAGCCCGGCGGCGAGTGGCTCTACGCGAAGCTCTACCTCGCGGGCCGGCACACGGATGCCTTCCTCCAGGAGCGGCTGAACCCGTTCCTGGCCGAACTGCCCGGCCCGGCCCAGGCGGTGATCGACCGCTGGTTCTTCATCCGCTACCGGGATCCGGACGACCACCTGCGGCTGCGCTTCCACGGGCCGGCGGACACCCTGTGGCAGGAGCTGCTACCGCCCCTGCGCGGCGCGGTGCGGCAGTGGACGGCCCAGGGGCTGGTCGGACGGTTCGTGCTGGACGGCTACGACCCCGAGTGGGAGCGCTACGGCGGCCCCGAGGCCCAGGCGGCCGCCGAACGCTTCTTCGCCGCCGACAGCCGTACGACCCTCACCCTGCTGCGGACCGCCCGGCAGGCCGCCGCGATGCCCGGTGACGGTGGGCGCGGTGACGGCGGGCCCAGTGACGGTGGGCGCGGTGACGTGCCGTGGGACAAGGAGACGCTGGCCGCGCTCTCCCTCGCCTCCATCGCGCACGCCGCCGGCCTGCCGCCGGAGGCCGTCGCCCCGGCCCGCTACCAGGAGCCGGCCGCCGCCTGGCTGGCCGGCACCGCGGTCGACCAGGAGCTGCCGGCCGGCTACCGGGCCAACCGGGCCAAGTGGCTGCGACTGATCGACCCGGCCGGCGGTTGGCCCGCACTGGCCGAACACCCGCTCGGTGCCCAGGTGGCGCAGGCACTGGCCGACCAGGCCGGACACCTGCGTGCCTACCGCGAGCAACTGGACGAACTCGCCGCCCGCGGCGCCGATTGGTCGCCACTGCCCACGGTGGTGGCGAGCCTGCTCCACATGTCCTGCAACCGGCTGCTCGGGACCGACCGGGAGGCCGAGCTGCGCGCGCACGCCCTCGCCCGCGCCTGCGTGACCGGAAACGCCGACCGAAGGAAGCACCAGCGGTGACCACGGCAACAGCGACCACGGCAGCCGTAACCACGGCGACAGGGACGGTGACGGCGGTGACCACGGAGGCGGTGACGCAACCGGTGACGACACCGGTGACGCAGCCGGTGACGACACCGGTCGCGACCACGGCGGCGGCGCCCGGCACCACCGGGCGCATCGAGGCGGCCGTCGAGCGGGTGGCCGCCGCCCTCACCGAGGAGCCGCGGCAGCACGGCCCCGGCCGGCCCGCCGCCCCCGCGGCCGCACTGGGCGGCGCGGCCGGCGTCGCCCTCCTGCTCACCGAGCTCGCCCGCCGCGACTCGGGCCGGCTGCCCGCCGCGCACGGCCGGCTCACGGTGGCGGCCAAGGCCCTGACCAACACCGCCTCGGTCGGTCTGCACCACGGTCCGGCCGCGGTGTTGGTGGCCGTTCAGGCGGCCGCGAGGCTCGGCGGTCACTATCCGCGCCTGCGCCACACCCTGACCGCGCACGTCGCGACCGAGCAGCTCGCCCGCCTCGCGGCCCAGCCGGCCGGACCGGGTGTGGACTGGTCGTCCTACGACGCCATCGCCGGCGCCAGCGGCACCGGCCGGGTGCTGCTCACCGCGGTCACCGACGGCGACGCCGAGGAGCGGGCGGCGGCCGAGCCCGCGCTGCGCGCCACCCTCGCCCACCTCGTCGCGCTCAGCCGGCCGGTGCGGGTGGGCGGCCGGCAGGTGCCCGGCTGGTGGGTACCGGGTCACCGCCAGCTAACGGCCGCCGACCGCGCACGTTTCCCGCGCGGTGACATCAACCTCGGGACGGCCCACGGCATCGCGGGCCCGCTGGCGCTGCTCGCCCGCAGCGCCGAGCTGGAGGTGACGGTCGACGGGCAGCTGGCGGCCGTGCGGCGGATCGGCGGCTGGCTGGCCGCGCGGGCGGACCACGACGCGTCCGGGCCGTACTGGCAGCCGAGGCTGCCGCTGGACGAGGAGATCGCCCGGGCCTGCGGCGGGCCCACCTCGTCCGCCGCGCCCGTCGCCACCGCCGCCGCTGCCTGGTGTTACGGCTCAGTCAGCATCGCGGGCGCCCTGCTGCGCGCGGCTCGGGTGACCGGCGAGGAGGCCTGGTACCGGCTCGCCCTGGACAGCGCCCACGCCGTGCTGGCCCGCCCCGGCACTCTGGACCACCTGAAGGGCCCCACCGTCTGCCACGGCGAGGCGGGCTTCCTGCAGAGCCTGTGGCGGCTCGGGCGGCAGGCCGAGGACCCGGTCCTGCTCGACCACTGCGCGCGCCTGGCCGACCGGCTGGCCGCGGCCTTCGACCAGGAGGCCGTCTACGGCTACCGGCACCTGGCGCCGGCCCACCGCGACCGCGGCTGGCAGCCCGGCCGGCCGCCGAGCGCCGAGGACAACCCCGGGATCCTGGAGGGCGCGGCCGGCGTCGCGGCCGCCCTCCTCTCGGTGCTACCCGGCCCCGGTTCGTCGGACCACGAGCAGGACGAGCCCGTCTGGGACCGTGTCCTGCTGCTGTCCTGACACCGGGTCAGAACCTCCGCACGCCCTTGCCGCCCTTCCGTCAGCCCCTGGGACCGCCCGGCGACGCGGATCGTCGGCGGGCGAGGAACAGCCAGCCGGTGGCGAGGACACCGACCGCGGTCTCGACGATCCACAGGACCAACGGGCCTCGGCGGAAGCCCTCGTAGAGCGGCCAGGCCCAGGGCTCAGCGACCAGTGCCAGGCTCAGGCAGGCCCCGGCTGCCACCGATCGGGTGCCGGCGTACCTGCTGCCCAGCAAGCCGTAGACCACCCCGACGGGCAGCGCGATCAGGCCCCACGGCGGCGAGCCCCGGAAGATGTAGTGCAGCCAGCCCGCCACGCTCAGTCCGGATCCGAACTGGCGGGCGTAGAAGGCGATCAGGCACGCGAACTCGGCGAGCGTCCCCGCGGCGACGGCCCAGTGCCACGACCGTTGGAGGCGCCCGGCGAAGAAGGCGATCGCCAGCCAGGGGGCGAAGAGATTGCTCACCCAGAAGACGCGCGGATCATCCGGCGAAGGGATCCAGGAGATCGCGGCCCCGTAGCAGGCGGCCCCGGCCCCGGTCGCGGCGGCGAGCAGCGGCCGGGATCGCAGCCGTGCGGGGGCGGTGCCGTCGGCTCGCGTTGTCGTGGCCATCAGGCCCTTCCCTCGACGATCATCCGAGCAGTCTGACAGACGAGATGAACGCCGCCCGAGGCAGATCACGCCGGTTGAGCCGCCATCAGCGGTAGTACTCCGCGACCACGGCCCGGACCTCGTCGAGCAGCGCGGGGCCGTCCTGCGGCACGGGCGGTTGGCCGCTGCCCGGCCGGATGTCCAGGAGCTGCTCGTTGGACAGGGCGAACACCACCCGGCGTAGCCCCGCCCGTTGGATGACCGCCTCGCACATCCCGCACGGCTGGCAGCTGGTGTACATCGTGGTCCCCGCAGCCGTGGCCGGGTCCAGCTCTCGCGCGGCCCACCTCGCCAGCTTGAGTTCCGGGTGCGCGGTGATGTCCTGGTCGGTGAGGGTGGTGTTCTGCTCCTCTGCCAGCACCGTTCCGTCCGGTCCGGTCAGCAGCGACCCGAAGGGCGGGTTGCCGCTCGCGTGTGCCTCGGCCGCGAGCGCGATGGCTCGCCGGAGGAGGGTGTGGTCGTCGGGGGTGGTCATGAGAGCTCCGTTCGGCCGCGGGGCGGGTAGAAGTGTGCGGCCACCGTGGCGAGTGCCTGCCGGCCCAGCTGCGGGTGGCACGTCTCGCGGGGGTCGCCGGTGTAGGGGTCGAGGACGACGGTCTCGGCGCCCAGCAGCCGCAGTTGGTCGAGGTCGTCCATGACCTGGTCGATCGTGCCCTCCCCGGCGAGCCGTTGCGGTCCGCTGACCGGCGTCGCGGTGAGCTTGAGGGCGATCCGGGGGGCCAGCGCGGGCACGGGGAGGCGCTGTTCGGCCGCGGCGGCCCGCAGCCTGACCGCGGCTTCGCGCAGCCACGGCATGGTGCAGCGCAGCGGGTGCCAGGCGTCCCCGAGCCGGACGGCCCGGCGCAGCCCCGCGTCGCTGTTGCCGCCGACCCAGACCGGGATCCTGCGGGTGCCGTGGTCGGCGGTGTCCGACCAGGCCGCCCGGATGGCATGCAGGTGATCGTCCGTCAGCCGTCCGCGCCATTCGAAGGGGATCCCGAGGGCGGCGAACTCCTGCCGTGCCCAACCCACTCCCACGCCGAGGACCAGCCGGCCGCCGCTCAGCTGGTCCAGGTTGGCCGCCATCCGGGCGGTGAGCAGCGGGTGCCGGTAGGGAGCGATGAGGACCGTCGTGCCGAGCCGGACCCGGGTGGTGAGGCCGGCCAGCCACGACAAGGTGGTGAAGGGCTCGTAGAAGGGCGCCGGGTACCGCTCGGCGACGTCGGGCGTGATGGCGATGTGGTCGGAGACCATCAGCAGGTCGAAGCCCAGGCCCTCCACGGTCTGGGCCCAGCTGCGCAGGACTCCCGGGTCGGTGCCGGGGCCGAAATTGGGGACGTTGACGCCGATTTTCACACCGCCGAGCCTAGCCAGGTGTCACGGGCCGTCAGAAGGGATTCCTGCCTGTTCAGGGGCGGTTCGCCCGTGGATTCACCGGTAATCTGGGCGGATGACCGGGAATCTTGACGCGACGGACTGGGCGATCCTGGATGAGCTCCAGCAGGACGGCCGGATCGCGTACACGGAGCTGGCGCGGCGGGTGAACCTGAGCGCGTCGGCGACGACGGAGCGGGTGCGGCGGCTGGAGGCGACCGGGGTGATCACGGGGTACCGGGCCGAGGTGGATCTGGAGCGGACCGGGTACCTGGCGATGGCCGTGGTGCGGCTGAAGTACCCGGGAACCCGGCACGAGCCGCTTCGCCGGCTGCTCGGGGAGCGCTCGGAGATCCTGGAGTGCCTGCGCACCACCGGGGACGACTGCTACGTCCTGAAGGTGGCGGCCACGTCGATGGCCCAACTGGAGGAGATCGTCGACGCGCTGGCCCAGTTCGGGAGCACGACCACCGACCTGGTCCTCAGCCGGACGCTGCCGTTCCGCGGCCCACGAGAGTCCCGGGCAGCACGGACCCGGGCCGCGTCACCGCAGTCGCTGTAGTCCCCGGAGGAGCAGATCGACCAAGCGGCGCGGGTCATAGCGCGGGTCGCTGTCACGTCCGATGCAGAGGTTGCCGATGCCGCGCATCAGTTCGAGGGCGTGCGTACCGGGGTTGATCTCGCCGGCGTCGACCGCGGCGTCGAGCAGCTGCGCGCAGACGGGTACCAGGCGGTCGATGAAGTAGGTGTGCAGCGCGTCGAAGCCGCTGCTGTCGGACTGCAGCGCGTTGGCCAGCCCGTGCTTCGTGACCAGGAAGTCGACGAAGAGGTCGACCCACTGGCGCAGTGCCGCGAACGGCGAGTCGGCCCCGGCCAGCAGGGTCGGGCCGGCCTCGGCGCAGGCCTCGACCTGGTGGCGGTAGACGGCGACGACGAGGTCCGCCCGGGTCGGGAAGTGGCGGTAGATCGTCCCCACCCCGACGCCCGCGCTGGCCGCGATCTCACGGATCGGCGCGTCGACGCCGGAGGTGACGAACACTGCGGCGGCCGCGTCGAGCAGCGTCTGCCGGTTGCGCAGCGCGTCGGCCCGCTTGGTTCGGGTCGGCGCCTCCCCGGACGGGTCTGTTGTGGGCACC
This sequence comes from Kitasatospora sp. GAS204B, assembly GCF_029892155.1. Classification (GTDB taxonomy): domain Bacteria; phylum Actinomycetota; class Actinomycetes; order Streptomycetales; family Streptomycetaceae; genus Kitasatospora. The sequence continues at coordinate 10,411 of NZ_JARZAG010000025.1, forward strand.
ACGCTCTCCTTCCGACGTCCGACGGCCGTTGACAAAGCGGAACAGCGTTCCGTATATTAATCGGAACAACGATCCGCTTTAAGCGTAGCGGAAGCGGAACGCTCCTGACCGCCTCACCCCCGCCGCCCGCATGAGGCCGGCGGCAGGGGTCAGTGAAGGGAAGTACGCATCATGAGTGAATCGACTCACCCAGCCGGCACGTTCGGCTCGCCCACCCCAGTCCTCTCGGTCAGTCCGGTCGTGTTGCCGGCTCCGGGCCGAGCCGTGGACCTCGAGGTGCGCGTCTCCGCGCCCGTGACCGGGGGCGACCTGCCGGTCATCCTCCTCTCGCACGGGCAGGGCTACTCGAACAACCTCTCCTCGCTGAACGGCTACGCCCCCCTCGTCAACTTCTGGGCGGCGCACGGCTTCGTCGTGATCCAGCCCACCCACCTGAGCTCGACGACGCTGCGCCTGGCTCCCGACACCCCCGGGGCGCCGCTCCACTGGCGATCGCGGGCCGAGGACATGAAGCGCGTCCTCGACCGGTTCGACGTGATCGAGGCCGCCGTGCCGCAGCTCCGCGGGCGCCTGGACCGCGGCAGGGTCGCCGTCGCCGGGCACTCGATGGGCGGGCACACCGCGAGCCTGCTGCTGGGCGCCCGGCTCACCGATCCGGAGGACGGAACGGAAGCGAACCTGGCCGAGCCCCGGATCAAAGCGGGTGTGCTGCTCGCCGCGCCCGGCAGGGGCGGCGACGCCGTCACCGACGTCGTGGCCGAGAACTATCCCTTCCTCTCGACCACGGACTTCTCCGCGATGACGACGCCCGCGCTCGTGGTCGCCGGTGACAAGGACACCTCCGCCCACCTGACGGTCCGGGGCCCGCAGTGGCACGCCGATCCGTACGTCCTCGCGCCGGGCCCCAAGTCCCTGCTCACGCTGTTCGACGCGGAGCACGGGCTCGGCGGGGTCTCCGGATACGACGTCGCCGAGACCACGGACGAGAACCCCGAGCGCGTCGCCGTGGTCCAGCGGCTCACCTGGGCCTACCTCCGCAGCGAGCTCTACCCCGGGGATTCTGCTTGGCAGGCGGCATGTGACGCGCTGACGGCCGGACCCGACCCGCTCGGGCGGGTCGAATCCAAGTAAGGCGCAGTAGTCGAGTCAGTCGAGTGCCGTGTCCGCGAGCACCTTCCGGAGCACGTTCCAGGAGAGGTCCGAATAGGTCCTGAACTCCTTCTCCTTGTGGTCGAGCTCGTCGATGTAGCGGAACGTGTCGCGGTTGAGGTCGGCCGCCGTGTACGAGTCCATCGAGAGCTCGTTCTCGTTCAGGTACACGTGGAAGCTGGCCGCGAACTCCGAGGTGTCGCTCATGTACTGCGGGCCGGTGGGACCGTTGTCTCAGTCAGCGCTCTCCCGGACACCCCGCGCGCGCTCGATCCGGACGGCGATGCCGTCCAGGAACGTCGCCAGGATCAGCTCGAATACTTCCTCGTCGTTGCGGAACAGCTCCGTCAGCCGCGCGGCGCTCGCATGCAGGAGCGGGAAGTCCCGCTCCTGCAGCATGCCGTACTTGACCGCCCAGGCGGCGTCGTCCTTCGCCTGCGTGGCCGGGTCGAGTGAGCAGAACGCCGCCGTGTACTGCGTCATCGCCAGTGTCAGATCCAGGAGTTGCCGGTAGCACTCGGCTGCTTCGATGACCGGCAGGCCGGCCCGGTGCAGCACCGAGATCAGCTCCTCGACGCTGCTCGTCTCCGCCGGGCTCGCCGTCGTCCGGGCCGCGGCCAGCACCGCCACCGCCGGGCGGGCGAGGTAGGCGTTCCGTACGCTGCGCGCGGTGACGGTGAGCCAGGCGCGCCAGTCGTCCGACGGACCGTCGGGCAGCGCCGCCCGGGCCAGTTGCACCCCCTCCTGGATCGTCAGATCCGTGAGCGCGAGGATGAGTTCGTCCTTGTCGCGGAAGTGGCGGTAGACCGCCGTCGGGTCCGCGCCCAGCTCCTTGCCGAGGCGGCTGAAGCTGAGCTGGCCGCCGCCTTCGGGCGAGCAGAGGCGCAGCGCGGCCTCCAGGATCGACTCTCTGGTGAGCGCCGCGCGTCGCTTCGCCTTGGACTCTTCCGCCACCTGGGCCTCCACGCGGGCCGCTCCTCATCGTTCGCTCGGTTCCGGCTTCGCCACGACGGCGCCGAAACGCCGGGTCGCTTCACTCGATCGTAACGGCGGGCCCGTGTCAATGCCATTGACATCGCCATTGTCATCAGCTTTTCTTCTCCCATCATCCGGCAGTGCCCTCCCCGTGGCCCGCCGTTCAGGTCCCGCCGTCTCCTGTCTCCCCCCACTGCTCTGGAGCGCCCGTGCACCTCGATCCCCCGTTCGCCGACCTGGTCTTCCACGGCGGCCCGGTCTATACCGTCGACCCCGCCCGGTCCTGGGCCACCGCCGTCGCCGTGCGCGACGGGCGCATCGTCGCGGTTGGTCAGGACCACGACGTCCGGCCGTTGATCGGCCCCGCCACCGAAGTCGTGGACCTCGCCGGACGCCTGCTGCTGCCGGGTTTCCAGGACGCCCACGTGCACCCCGTGCTGGCCGGCACCACGCTGCGCAGCTGCGACCTGCACGAGTTGAGCACCGCCGACCAGTACCAGCGGGCCGTCGCCGAGTACGCCGCCGCGCGGCCCGAGGCCGCCTGGATCACGGGTGGCGGCTGGAGCATGGAGGCGTTCCCGGGCGGCACGCCGCACCGCTCGCTGCTGGACGCCGTCTGCCCCGACCGCCCGGTCGCCCTGCCCAACCGTGACGGCCACGGCCTGTGGGCCAACAGCCGCGCGCTGGAGATCGCCGGCATCACCGCCGAGACGCCGGACCCGGCCGACGGCCGGATCGAGCGCGACGCCGACGGCACCCCGACCGGCATGTTCCAGGAGGGCGCCGCCGAGCTGGTGACCCGGCACATACCGCCGCTCACCGACGAGGACTTCTACCAGGGCCTGCTGGCCGGCCAGGCCTACCTGCACTCCTTCGGCATCACCGGCTGGCAGGACGCCGGTGTCGGCGCCGACTTCGGCCCCGGCGACGTCTACGGCGCCTACCTGCGGGCCGACCGCGAGGGCACGCTGACCGCGCGGGTCCGCGGCGCGCAGTGGTGGAACCGGGACGGCGGGCTGGAGCAGCTGCCGGGGTTCCAGGACCGCCGCGCCGAGGCCGAGCGCAACGGCGAGCGCTTCCGGGCCGGCACCGTCAAGATCATGCTGGACGGCGTCGCGGAGAACCACACCGCGGCGATGCTGGAGCCCTACCTGGACGGCTGCGGCTGCTCCTCGGCCAACGCGGGCATGGACTTCGTCGACCCCGCCGAACTGGGCGGCTACGTCGCCGAACTGGACGCGGCCGGGTTCCAGGTGCACTTCCACGCGCTCGGTGACCGGGCTGTGCGCAACGCCCTGGACGCCGTCGAGGAGGCCATCCGCCGCAACGGCGACCGCGGCAACCGGCACCACCTGGCGCACCTCCAGGTGGTCCACCCCGACGACATCGCCCGCTTCCGCGAGCTCGGCGCGACCGCCAACATCCAGCCGCTCTGGGCCTGCCACGAGCCGCAGATGGACGAGTTGACCATCCCGTTCCTCGGCGAGCGCCGGGCCGGCTGGCAGTACCCGTTCGGCTCGCTGGTCCGAGCCGGCGCGATGCTCGCGGCCGGCAGCGACTGGTCGGTGAGCACCCCCGACGTGCTGGCCGGCGTCCACGTGGCCGTCAACCGCACCGGCGAGGAGGACCCCGACCGGGCGCTGGTCCCCGAGGAACGGATCGACCTGGCCACCGCGCTCGCCGCCTACACGGCCGGCACCGCCCGCGTGAACCACCTCGACGAGTGCACCGGTTCGGTGCAGACCGGCAAGTTCGCCGACCTGGTGGTGCTCGACCGCAACCCCTTCGCCGGCCCCAGCCAGGCCATCGCCGAGACCCGGGTGCTGCGCACCTACGTCCAGGGCGACCTGGTCCACTACGCCGAGTTCGAGTGAGCCGAGGAGTCAGCACCATGAACACCGGAACCGTGAACACGAGAGTCCCACGTGCCGCCCTCTGCGCCGTGACGGTGGCCCTGCTCGCCACCGGGTGCGGTTCGGGCGGCAGCGCCGCCTCGCCGCACGCGAACAGCAACTTCTCCACCGCGCAGGTCACCACCGCGCCGGGTACCAAGCCGATCAACTCGCTGACCTGGTCCGGGGACTACCGCGCGCCGTACGCGGAGGACCCGGTGAAGACGGCCGACTATCCCGAGGAGACCATCCTCGGCAACGTCTGCGAGCCGGTGCTCCGGGTGGCCGCCGACTACTCGGTCCACCCCGGCATCGCCAAGTCCTGGAGCCAGCCCGACGCCGAGCACGTGGTGCTCGAGCTCGACCCGCGGGCGCGGTTCAGCGACGGAAAGCCGGTCACCGCCGACGACGTGGTCTACAGCCTGACTCGCAACATGGACCCGCAGGTCGCCAGCAACTACGCCGACTCCTACAACGACGTCGCCTCGATCAAGGCCACCGGGCCCTCGCAGGTGACCGTCACGCTGTCCAAGCCCGACTACGTCTTCGTCCGCACCCTCGGCACCCTGGGCGCGGCGGTCGTGGAGCAGGCCTTCGCGGTCAAGGCCGGCACCGACTTCGGCAACGCCGACGTCGGCGTGGTCTGCGCCGGGCCCTACACCGTCCAGTCGTTCGACGGCACCAACCAGATGGTGCTCAAGCGCGACCCGAACTACTGGGACCCGAGCCACGCGGGCAAGGCGGACACGGTCACCTTCAAGTTCCTCGGCGACCCGTCCGCGCTCGCCAACGCGCTCGCCTCGAACGCCGTGCAGGGCGCGTTCGACCTGCAGGCCTCGACCATCAGCCAGTTGAGCCGGGCGGCCGGCGGCAAGCTCTACATCGGCGGCGAGGGCTCGACCACGCAGAACGTCGACCTGGTCGTCTCCAGCTTCAGCGGCGGCCTCGCCGACGCCCGCACCCGGCAGGCGCTGAGCATGGCGATCGACCGGGCCGGCATCGCCAAGACCATCTACAGCGGCGCCGCCGACCCGCTCTACGCCGTCGCGGGGCCGGGCTTCTGGCAGGGCAACCCCGCCGAGTCGGTCTACCGCACGGCCTACGACAAGCTCGCCAAGGGCCCGGACCTCGCGGGCGCGACCGCCCTGGTCAAGCAGGCCGGCGCGAGCGGCAAGCCGGTGACCATCGCGTACGCGGCCGGCACTCCGTCCTCCGCGCAGCTGGCCCAGGTGCTCCAGCAGACCGGCCAGGCGATCGGCCTCGACATCAAGATCGTCGGCCTGCCGGACCAGCAGTACGGCAGCCTGTTCACCGACCCGAAGGCCCGGGCCGCCTACGACGGGTTCCTGACGATCAACTACATGGAGTACCCGGAAGCGCAGACCATGTACGCGAGTTACGCCACCGCGACCGGCGCGCAGAACTTCAACGGCTACGACAGCGCGGCCGTCCAGCAGGATCTGGACGCGGCCCAGGCCACCGACGACCCGACCGCCCGGGCCCAGGCCGTGCTGAAGGCACAGACGGTGCTGGGGCAGGACCTGCCCTGGATCCCGATCGTCGCGCCGCGCGCGCTGCTCTTCCAGAGCCACGACGTCACCGGTGCGCCGCTGACCTTCTCCTACATGGACAACGCCTGGGTGACCGCGATCGGGGCGCCCTGATGACCCGTCTGCTGCTGCACCGCCTCGGCGGGCTGCTCACCACGCTGCTGCTGTCCAGCGTGCTGATCTTCGGCAGCCTCTACCTCGCGCCCGGCAGCCCGGAGAACGTGCTCTTCGGCAGCCGGATGCCGAGCGCCGCCGCCCGCGTGGCGGTGCGGCACCGGCTGCACCTGGACCAGCCGCTGCCGGTCCGCTACTGGGACTGGCTGACCGGCGTGCTCCACGGTGACCTGGGCACCTCGATGGTCACCGGTCAGCCGGTCGCCGACCGGATCAGCGCCGGGCTCGGCACCACGCTGCTGCTGGTGCTGATGACCATGGTGCTGGTGGTGGTCCTGGGCCTGGGCCTCGGGCTGGCCGCGGCCGTGCGGCCCGGCCGCGTCGACGGCGCGGTCAGCGCGTTCACCTCGGTCTCGGTGAGCGTGCCGCCGTTCGTCGCGTCCACGCTGCTGATCTCGGTCTTCGCGATCAGGATGGGCTGGTTCCCGGCCTCCGGCGTCGGCCAAGGACTGGGCGGGAAGATCGACGCGCTGGTGCTGCCCGCCTGCGCGCTGGCGGTGATCTCCTGCGGCTTCCTGGCCCGGGTCACCCGCAACGCGGTCCGCGAGGAGCTGGCGCGCGAGCACGTGCAGACCTCGCTGGTGCGCGGCCTGCCCCGGCTCGTGGTGCTCCGCGGCCACGTGCTGCGCAACGCACTGCCGCCGATCATCACCGCCATCGGCCTGCTGACCGCCGGCACCTTCGCTTCGACGCTGGTCGTCGAGTCCGCCTTCGCGGTGCCGGGGATCGGGCAGTTGACGATCCAGTCGGTGGCCCAGAAGGACTTCCCGGTGGTCCAGGCCGTGGCCCTGCTGCTGGTCGCCGCGTTCGTGGTCTGCAACGCGGCGAGCGACCTGATCCAGGCCCTGGTCGACCCGCGACTGCGCACGGCCGGGAGCACCTCGTGAGAGAGAAGCTGAGAACGACGACCGGCAGGCTGGGCCTGGCCGGCACCGCCTCGGCGGTGTTCCTGCTGGTCGTGCTGCTGATCGCGCTCGCCGCGCCGCTGCTCGCCCCGGCCGACCCCAACCGGCAGAGCCTGCTGGACGCCTACACCGGTCCGTCCGCCGCGCACCTGCTCGGCGCGGACGGCATCGGCCGCGACATCCTGTCCCGGCTGATGTTCGGTGCGCGCACCAGCCTGCTCGGCCCGGCGCTGGTCGTCGGCGTCTCGCTGCTGGTCGGCATCCCGCTGGCGCTGCTGGCCAGTTGGTACGGCGGCTGGGTCGACGCGGTGGTGGCCCGGGTCTTCGACCTGATCTACGCGCTGCCCGGGCTGCTGCTCGCGGTGCTGACGGTGGCCCTGTTCGGGCCCGGCCTGACACCGGCCGTCGCCGCGCTCTCGATCGCCTACGTGCCGTTCCTGGCCCGGATCGTGCGGGCGGCGGCGCGCCAGCAGCGGGTCAGCCCGTATGTCGACGCCCTGTCGGTGCAGGGCTTCGGCGTGCTGCGGATCTCGGTCGGCCACGTGCTGCGCAACATCGCGCCCACGGTGGTCGGCCAGGCAGCGATCGCCTTCGGCTACGCGCTGCTCGACCTCGCCTCGCTCTCCTACCTCGGCCTCGCCGTCCAGGCCCCGACGCCCGACTGGGGCGTCATGGTCAGCGACACCGACGCGCTGCTGAAGGGGTACTGGCTGCCGGTGATCGCACCGGGCGTGCTGATCGTGCTCACCGTCCTGGCACTGACCGTGCTCGGCGCGCGGATCAGCGGCGAGAAACCGCCGCGCTACCTGCGCCGCGCGAAGCGCACCGGCGACCGGCGAGTGCCGAACACGGCGCCCGTGGGGACGCCGAACCAGAAGGAGACGACCGTGGGAGCCGTCGGATGAGCGGGCCACTGCTGGAACTGTCGGGTCTCACGGTCGACATCGCCACCGAGGACGGCGCCCCGCGCACGCTGCTCGACGGCATCGACCTGACCCTCGCCCGCGGCGAGGCGCTGGGCCTGGTCGGCGAGTCCGGCTCGGGCAAGTCGATGACCGTGCGCGCGATCACCCGGCTGCTGCCGGCCGCGGCGCGGGCCTCGGGCACGATCCGCTTCGAGGGCGCCGACGTCGGCGCGATGGACGGGTCCGCCCTGCGCGCCTACCGCGACGGCGGTGTGGGCCTGGTCTTCCAGGACCCCCGTGCGCACATCAACCCGACCCGCCGGATCGGCGCGTTCCTGATCGAGGCGCTGGTCCGCAACCGAAAGGTGCCCAGACGCGAGGCGCTGGCCAGGGCGGCGGCGGTGCTGGCCGAGGTCGGCATCGACGACCCGGCCCGGCGACTGCGGCAGTACCCGCACGAGATCTCCGGCGGCATGCTGCAGCGCGTCATGATCGCCTCGGTGCTGCTCGCCGAGCCCCGGCTGATCCTGGCCGACGAGCCGACCACCGCGCTCGACGTGACGATCCAGCAGGAGGTCGTCGCCATCCTGGACCGGCTGCGCCGTGAGCGCGGCATGGGCATGGTCTTCATCACCCACGACCTCGACCTCGCGCTGGCTGTCTGCGGCCGGGTCGCGGTGATGTACGCGGGGCGGATCGTCGAACTGCGGTCCGCCGACACGCTGCACGAGCGCGCCGCCCACCCGTACACGGCCGGGCTGCTCGGCTCGCGCCCCGCGATCGACCGGCGGGCCGAGCGCCTGGCGGCCATTCCAGGCCGTCCCGTCTCGGCGTTCGAGTCGGGCCAGGGCTGCGCGTTCGCGCCGCGCTGCGCGCACGCGCGGCCGGCCTGCGAGCAGCGGCCGCCGGAACTCACCGAGTTCGACGGCGGGTTGGTGCGCTGCGCGCGGGTGACCGAGATCCGCCCGGCGCGGCCGAGCAAGGAGGCGAGCGTATGAGCACAGCAGGGACCGACACCGCGCAGGCGGTCGAGGTACGGGAACTGACCAAGGTGTTCAAGGGCGCGCGCGGGGTCCGGCACCAGGCCGTGGCGGACGTCTCGTTCGACGTCCCGGTCGGCGGCTCGCTCGGCATCGTCGGCGAGTCGGGATCGGGCAAGACCACCATCGCCCGGATGCTGGTCGGGCTGGAACGCCCGACCAGCGGCCGCATCGCGGTCCTCGGGCGCGACCGCAGCCGACCGGCGCGCCGGGGCGTGGAGCGCGGTGCCCGGGCGCGGGAGTTGCAGATCGTCTTCCAGGACCCGTACACCTCGCTCGACCCGAGGCAGAGCGCGCGGGCCGCGGTGGCGGAGGTGCTGCGCCACCACGGCGGGCTGACGGCGGAGCAGCGCGCGAAGCGACTCGACGAACTGGTCGACCAGGTGGGCCTGACCGAGCGCCAGGCCCTGGCCCGGCCGCGCGATCTCTCCGGCGGCCAGCGCCAGCGGGTGGCGATCGCCAGGGCGCTGGCGGCCCGGCCGCGGGTGCTGGTGCTGGACGAGGCGGTCTCGGCGCTGGACGTCTCGATCCAGGCGCAGATCCTCAACCTGCTCGCGGACATCCGCGCCGAGACCGGGCTGACCTACCTGCTGATCTCGCACGACCTGGCGGTCGTGCGGCAGCTCTGCGACACGGTGCTGGTGCTGCGCGGCGGTCGGGTGGTCGAGCAGGGCGACTGCGCGCGGGTGCTCGACGCGCCGGCCGAGGAGTACACCCGGGCGCTGCGCGAGGCCGTGCCGGTGCCGGGCTGGACGGTGGGGGTGTAGGCGGGGAACTGCGGCAACCTGAGCACGACAAGGCCCCCGACCGCTGTGCTGCGGTCGGGGGCCTTGTCGCGATCAGGCTACTTCCGGGCGGCTCGCACCCGACCGAGGATCGTCGAGAGCGCGATGACCGCCATGGTGCCCAGCAGCATCATCGAACCGATGACGTCGATCTGCGCCGGGTAGGCGCGCTGCACCGATCCCCAGATGTACATGGGGAAGGTCTCCAGGTTGCCGGCGGTGAAGACGGTGATGATGTAGTCGTCCACCGACAGCGCGAAGGCGAGCAGCGCCGCCGCCGCGATACCGGGGGCCACCAGCGGCAGGGTGACCTTGGTGAAGGTCTGGAACGGCGTGGCGTAGAGGTCCTGGGCCGCCCGCTCCAGGGTCGGGTCCATCCCCGCGAGCCGGGCCTTGACCGTCACCACGACATAGCTGACGCAGAACATCACATGCGCGATCGTGATGGTCCAGAAGCCGAGCCCGCCGGGGCCGACGGTGTTGAAGAACATCGCGGCCAGCGTCGCGCCCATCACCACCTCGGGGGCGGCCATCGGCAGGAACAGCAGGGCGTTGATGCCGGAGCGGGCCTTGAAGCGGTGGCGCACCATCGCGAAGGCGATCATCGTGCCCAGGATCGTCGCCACCACGGTGGCGACGGCGCCGATCTCCAGCGAGAGCCCGATGCTGTGGCACATCGCGGGGTTGGCGCACGGGTTGGCCCAGGCCGCCGTGGAGAAGTGGTTCCAGACGTAGTTGAACTTGCCCACCGGCTGGTTGAACGACATCCACAGGATGACCGCGTTGGGCAGCAGCATGAAGACGAAGATCGCCACCGTGACGACCAGCAGGATGTGCTCGCGGGCCCAGCTCAGCGGGCTGCGGCGGCGGACCGCCGGGGCACCGGCGCCGGCCGCGGGGGGAGCAGTCAGAGTCGTCATCAGAGCAGATCCTCCGTACCGGCCTTGCGGATGTAGCTCATCACCAGGACGAGCGTGCCGACCATCATCACGACCGAGATCGCCGAACCGACCGGGTAACCGGAGGTCTGCCGCAGGAACAGGTCCTCGATCTTCTGGCCGACCACGCCGGTGTTCGGGTTGCCCAGCAGCTGGGCGTTGATGTAGTCGCCGATCGCCGGGATGAAGGTCAGCAGGGTGCCGCCGACGACGCCGGGCATCGACAGCGGCAGGGTGATCCGCCGCCAGGTGGTGAAGGTGCTGCAGTAGAGGTCGCTGCCCGCCTCCAGCAGCCGGGGGTCGATCTTCTCCAGCGAGGTGTAGAGCGGCAGGATCGTGAACGGCAGGAAGTTGTAGACCATGCCGCAGACCACCGCCGCCGGGGTGTTGATCACATGGCCGCCGGTGGTCCAGCCGAGCGCCTCGGTCAGCCCGAGGACGTGCGCGCTGCGCAGCACGTGAACGACCGGGCCCTGGTCGGCGAGGATGGTCTCCCAGGCGATGGTGCGGATCAGGAAGCTGGTGAACGACGGCACGATCACCAGGGCCATCAGCAGTGACTTCCACTTGCCGCCCTTGAAGGCGATGAAGTAGGCCACCGGGTAGCCCAGCGCCAGGCAGAGGACCGTCGTGAGGGTCGAGTACAGGCCCGAATGCCAGTACTGCGTCCCGTAGTCGGAGATCGCGTGCCCGTAGTTGGCCCAGTGCCAGGTCAGCTTGAAGCCGTCGTCGTAGTTGCCCGTCTGCACCGAGGCCGAGACCGAGGTGAGGATCGGCAGCAGGAAGAAGACGGTCAGCCAGAGCAGACCCGGCAGCAGCAGGATCCAGGGGGTCAGGTTGCGGCGCGGCTTGTGATCCGGCGGGGCCGGCTTGCGCTGCGTCGCTCCGGCCGTGGGGTCGGCGACAGCGGTCACGCGGCGCCCTCCTCGTCCAGGACGGCGCCGGCCTCGATGTCCTGGGTGCCGTCCAGGCCGAAGCCCTGGCTCGGGTCCCAGTAGACGGCGACCTCGTTGCCCGGGCGCTGGATGGCGCGGCCGGTGTTCTGCTCGAACACCGAGATCTCCTCGCCGGAGGCCAGCTTGACCAGGTACTGGGTGGAGACACCGATGAACGAGGTGTCGACCACGGTGCCGGTCAGGCAGTTGAAACCGCTGGGCACCTCGTCCTCGGACCCGGCGATCTGCACCTTCTCCGGGCGGACGCCGAGGATCACGGCACCGCTGGTGGCGCGGGCGCGGTCGGCCTTCAGGGTGAGCGCGCGGCCGTGGGCGCGGACGGTGACCACACCGCCGTCGACGCCCTCGACCACACCGGGTATCAGGTTGGACTGGCCCAGGAAGTTGGCGACGAAGGTGGTGCTCGGGTTCTCGTACAGCTCCGCGGGGGAGCCCAACTGCTCGATCCGGCCCTGGTTCATCACCGCGATGGTGTCGGCCATCGTCATGGCCTCCTCCTGGTCGTGGGTGACGTGGACGAAGGTCAGGCCGACCTCGGTCTGGATCCGCTTGAGCTCGATCTGCATCTGGCGGCGCAGCTTGAGGTCCAGCGCGCCCAACGGCTCGTCCAGCAGCAGCACCTGCGGCTGGTTGATCAGGGCGCGGGCGAGCGCGATGCGCTGCTGCTGGCCGCCGGACAGCTGGTTGGGCTTGCGCTTGGCCAGGTGGCCCAGCTCGACCAGCTCCAGCATCTCCTCCACCTGGGGCCGGACACTCTTGAAACCGCGCCGGCGCAGGCCGAAGGCGACGTTCTCGAAGATGTCCAGGTGCGGGAAGAGCGCGTAGTTCTGGAAGACGGTGTTGACCGGGCGCCGGTAGGGCTTGGTGTCGGTGACCTCGGCGTCGCCCAGGAAGATCTGACCCGCCGTCGGGTCCTCCAGCCCGGAGACCATCCGCAGGGTGGTGGTCTTGCCGCAGCCCGACGCGCCCAGCAGGGCGAAGAACGAGCCCTGCGGGATGGTCAGGTCGAGATTGTCGACGGCGGTGAAGGCGCCGAAGCGCTTGGTGAGGCCGACCAGGCGGAGGTCCCCGCCCTCAATGCGGCCCAGTACGTCGTTGGAGCTCATCGATACTTCTTTCGCTGAGGAGACGGGTCCGCTACTGGCCGGTGACCTGCTGGAATCGGCTGGTGTAGTCGTCCAGTTGGGCGATGCTGAGGGCCATGAAGCCACGGGCCTTGTCCTGCATCTCCTGGCTGGGGACGATGAGCGGCACGGCGGCGGCGGTGGGGTCCAGCTGCTGGAGCGACGCCACCGCGCCGTCCACCGAGGGGATGTAGTTGATGAAGTCGTCCAGGGCGGCGGCGACGTCCGGCTCCAGGTAGTAGTTCAGCAGCTTCTCGGCATTGGTCTTGTGCCGCGCGAAGTTGGGGATGACGCAGTTGTCGGACCAGGAGAGCATGCCCTCGGTGGGCAGGTCGACGGTGACCAGGTTGGGCTTGCCGAGCTGCGCCACATCGCCCGAATAGGCCATCGTCACGGCCGTGTTGCCCTGCTGGAAGGCGCTCAGGTAGTCGTTCCCGGTGAAGGAGCGGATCTGGCCCGAGTCCTTGGCCCGGCGGACGTACTCCAGTGCCTGGTTGAACTGGGCCTCGGTGAAGTTCTCCGGATCGAATCCCAGCGCCAGCAGCGAGACCGCGACGGTGTCCTCCATCTCGCTGAAGAGCGAGACCTTTCCCCGCAGGTCCGCCCGGGTGAAGACCTCCGCGATCGAGGTGATCGGCTGCTTCACCAGGTCGGTGTTGTAGGCGAAGGTGGTGTACCCGTAGGCCCACGGCACGGAGAAGCGGCGGCCCGGATCGGTCGCGTCCTTGATGACGCTGGGCAGCATCTTCGCGTGGTTGGGGATGTTCGCCAGGTCGAGTTCCTGGATGTAGTCGTACGCCCGGTACTTGGCCACCATGTAGTCGCTGACGACCATCAGGTCGTAGCCGGTGTCGACGCCCTTGACCAACGACGGGTCGACCTTCGTGTACCAGTCGTTGTTGTCGTTGATGATCTCCAGGTAGTTGACCTGGATGCCGCTCTGCTTGACGAAGGCGTCCAGCGTGGGCCGCTTGTTGGGGTCCTTCGGATCGACGTCGATGTACGCCGGCCAGGTCGCGAAGTCGACCGTCCGTTCGGTGGCGGAGTAGTCCTTGCCGGCCTGCCCCACCTCCTTGCCACCGGGCGGAACGACATGGCCCGGCACGCCGCAGGCCGACAGCAGTCCGGTGCCGGCCACGGCCAGCCCTCCCGCTGTCACACCACGGAGCAGGGAACGGCGGCTTATCGCGGCGGCCGCCGAATGAGAGCGGGTTCGGTTGGTGAACCGCACCAGATCGGCAAAACTGGGGCCCGTCATGGGGATGGAGTGGCCTTTCTGCAGAACGCGGGGTGCTGGTCGATGGTCCTTTCCAGCGGTGGTGGGGGAATTGCGCTGCGGGGACAGCGGATGGGGTCAGAGATTAGGGCGGGAACAACGGATTCCCCCTGCTCAGACCTCGGATGACAGCGGAATCGTTACCAACATTGAGCGTTCTGCAACGACTTCCGCATCGTTGATCACCCTGCGTGATAAGGCCCCCGCTTGGCCACCTACACCTTGTAAAAGGCGCAACAGAAGGTCTGCTGATCTGGCAGTGGGACGGTGCGGGGTCCGGGCGGGATGATCCCAGCACAGCCCACCGACGGGGGGACCCTCTTACGGGATGTCACCCCGGAACGCGGGAGCGACACACTCTGCCTCCCCCCGGTTCTGCCACGGGCGGATAGCGTCGCTCCATGACCAACAGCTTCGCCCTGCACATACCCGACGCCGACCTCGAACCGGAGCCGCTGGATCCGTCGCAGGTCGTCTCCGGAACGCCCCAGGTCACCGGTCGGGTGCTCTGGGAGTCCCCGGACGGCCGGCAACTTCGCGGGATCTGGCAGATCACCCCCGGCGTGGTGACGGACACCGAGGCCGACGAGCTCTTCGTGGTGGTCAGCGGTCGAGCCACCGTCGAGATCGCCGGCGGCCCCACCCTGGAGGTGGGACCAGGCGACGCCGCCGTCCTGAACCACGGTGACCGGACGACCTGGACCGTGCACGAGACGCTGCGCAAGGCCTACGCCATCACACTCCGCGACCTCGCCTGATCCCCGGCCAGCCCCGCCCCCACCCCCTCGCACGAAGGAACACCCTGATGGATCCCGTCGCCTCCCTGCAGGACGTCAAGCCGGTCCCGTTCTGGCTGGACGATCCCGCGCGCCCCGAGGCCGGTTCCGCGCTGGTCGGCGACGTCCACTGCGACCTGCTCGTGGTCGGCGGCGGCTACAGCGGCCTGTGGACGGCGTTGATCGCCAAGGAGCGCGACCCCTCGCTGGACGTGGTCCTGATCGAGGGGCAGCGGATCGGCTGGGCGGCCTCCGGGCGCAACGGCGGCTTCTGCGCCGCCAGCCTCACCCACGGCCTCGGCAACGGCCAGCAGCGCTGGCCCGGCGAGTTGGCCCAGCTCGAGAAGCTGGGCGCGCGCAACCTCCAGGCCGTCGAGGACAGCATCAAGCGCTACGCGATCGACTGCGACTGGGAGCGCACCGGTGAGATCGACGTGGCGACCGAGCCCCACCAGGTCGACGACCTGCACGAACTCGCCGAAATGGCAGCCGAGTTCGGCGGCGACTTCGCCGTCCTGGACGCCGACGCGGTGCGCGCCGAGGTCAACTCCCCGACCTATCTCGGCGGGTTCTGGGACAAGGACGGCGTGGGCATGGTCAACCCGGCCAAGCTCGCCTGGGGCCTGAAGCAGGCCTGCCTGGACCTGGGCGTGCGGGTCTACGAACACACCGAGGCGACCGCGCTCGCCGAATCCGGTGCGGGCCTTGCCGTGCGCACGGCGTACGGCCGGATCTTCGCCGGCCGCGTCGCCCTCGGGACGAACGTCTTCCCCTCGCTGGTCCGCCGCACCCGTGCCTACACCGTTCCGGTCTACGACTACGCGCTGATGACCGAGCCGCTGAGCGCCGAGCAACTCGCCTCGATCGGCTGGCGAAACCGGCAGGGGCTGGGGGACAGCGCCAACCAGTTCCACTACTACCGGCTCTCCGCCGACAACCGGATCCTCTGGGGCGGCTACGACGCCGTCTACCACTACGGAGGCCGGGTCCGGGCCGAGTACGACCACCGCCCGCAGACCTATCAGACGCTGGCCACGCACTTCTTCCAGACCTTCCCGCAGCTTGAGGGCCTGCGCTTCACCCACGCCTGGGGCGGCGCGATCGACACCTGCACGCGCTTCTCCGCCTTCTTCGACACCGCCTACCGGGGCAAGGTCGCCCTGGCCGCCGGCTACACCGGCCTCGGTGTCGGCGCCACCCGCTTCGGCGCCGAAGTGATGCTCGACCTGCTGGCCGGCGAGCGCACCGAGCGGACGGCGCTGGAGATGGTGCGCCGCAAGCCGCTCCCCTTCCCGCCCGAGCCCGTGCGCTGGGCCGGCATCGAGCTGACCAAGCGCTCCCTCGACCACGCCGACCGCAACGCGGGCCGGCGCAACCTCTGGCTCAAGACGATGGACCGCCTCGGGCTCGGCTTCGACTCCTGACCCGCTGCCGGCGCACTCGCCCCGGACGGCGCAGCCCGGCGGGCCGGCCGGGGGCGTGGCGTGTGACCGTGAGCGAGTGTCAATTTACTTGTTCCGCCTGGCCCAGTGGGCGTTTCGGCGACGGCGACTGGTGCTGAGCAGCTGGCTCCTGGTCGCCGTCGTCACGATCACCGTCTCGGTCGCCAGTGGCGGTAAGACCAACGACAACTTCACCATCCCCGGCACCGAGTCGCAGCAGGCCGCAGACCTGCTCAAGGCGAAGCTGCCGGCCCTGGCGGGTGGTCAGACGCAGGTCGTCTTCGCCACCCACGGGGCGGTCAAGGTCACCGATCCGGTGCCGCGGGCCGGGATCGAGGCCGCGGTCGCGAACCTGGCGAAGGTCCCGCAGGTCGCCTCGGTCTCGAACCCGTTCGTGGCGAAGGCGACCTCCCCGAACGGCCAGGTCGCGCTCGGCCAGGTGCAGTACACCGCGCAGCCGGCCGATGTGAAGGACGCCACGCTGAACGCGGTGCAGGCCGCCGTCACACCGGCCCGGGACGCGGGCGTCCAGGTCGAGTACTCCGGCAGCGTCTACCCGGGCTGGCGGCTCGTCCCCTCGGAGCTCCCGGAACTCATCGGCCTGGTGGTCGCGTTCATCATCCTGCTGATCACCTTCGGCGCGTTCGTGGCCGCCGGTCTGCCGATCCTCACCGCGGTCATCGGCGTGGCCATCACCCTGACCGGCGTCACCGCCATCGCCTCGGTCGTCACCATCGCCTCGGCCTCGACGACCGTCGCCCTGATGCTCGGCCTGTCCTGTGGCATCGACTACGGCCTGTTCATCCTCTCCCGGCACCGCAACCACCTGCTGCAGGGCCGCGAGGTGGAGCAGTCGGTCAGCCTGGCCGCCGGCACGGCCGGCAGCTCGGTGGTGTTCGCCGGACTGACCGTCATCATCGCGCTCTGCGGGCTGTCCGTCGTCGGCATCCCGTTCCTGACGATCATGGGCCTGGCCGCGGCCGCCGCGGTGGCCATCGCGCTGCTGATCTCGCTCACCCTGCTCCCCGCCATGCTCGGCTTCGCGGGCGAGAAGGTGACCAACTTCATCAGCTCGCCGCTGCGCCGGGGCCACCACGAGGAGGTCGCGATGACGGCGGCCACCGCGCCACAGAAGACCTTCGGGGCGGCCTGGGCCCGCTTCGTGGTCCGCTACCGCATCCCCACCCTGATCGGCGGCGTCGCGCTGCTCCTGCTGTGCGCGGTGCCGGCGCTGGACGTGCAGCTGGGGCTGCCCAGCGGCTCCTCCAAGCCGACCTCCGACACCTCCCGCCGGGCCTACGACCTGACGACGGCGGCCTTCGGTCCCGGCTTCAACGGCCCGCTCCAGGTCGTCGCGGACGGCGTCACCACCCCGCAGGCGGTGGCGGCCATGGCGGCCACGCTGAGCAAGGTCCCCGGCGTCACGGCGGTCACCCAGCTGGCCCTGACCAACGGCGTCGGGGTCATCCGCGTCGTCCCCACGACCGGCCCGAGCGACCCGGCCACCGCCGACCTGGTTCACGCCCTGCGCGACAACCGGGCCGCGATCGAGGGGTCCAGCGGGGCGAAGGTGCTGATCGGCGGCGTCACGGCCTCGAACATCGACGTGTCCGCCAAGCTGTCCGCCGCGCTGCCGGTGTTCCTGGCGGTCGTGGTCGGGCTGGCGTTCCTCCTGCTGACGTTCGCGTTCCGGACGATCCTGGTGCCGATCAAGTCGATCATCGGCTTCCTGCTGTCGGTCTCGGCCGCGTTCGGCCTGACGGTCGCACTGTTCCAGTGGGGCTGGGGCCAGAGCGTCTTCGGTATCACCAAGGCCGAGACGATCAGCTTCCTGCCGATCATCATGCTCGCCATCATCTTCGGCCTCTCCAGCGACTACGAGGTCTTCGTCGTCTCCCGGATCAAGGAGGACTTCACGAAGACCGGCGACGCCCGCGGCGCCGTCCAGCGCGGCACCGGCCTGTCGGCCCGGGTGGTGACCGCCGCCGCGTTGATCATGTTCTTCATCTTCGTGGCGTTCATGTTCAGCAAGGACCCCACCATCAAGGCCATCGGCTTCAGCTTCGCGGCGGGCGTCTTCCTCGACGCCTTCGTGGTCCGGCTGACCCTGGTGCCCGCGGTGCTGGCGATCGTCCGCGCGAAGGTCTGGTACCACCCGCAGTGGTTCTCCAAGTACGTGCCGAACCCCGACATCGAGGGCGAGAAGCTGGAGGAACAGCTGGCCCGCGACCGGGAGGCCGTCTCCGAGGACGTCGGCCGCTGACGCTGCTCGACGGTGGCCGAGGCGAGTGCGGCCCCGGGGCGCGCTGCCCTCAGCCGGCGTTCGCCCGGGCGCGCCACTCGCGGGGCGTGGCGCCGTAGGCGGCGCGGAAGACGCGGCTGAAGTGCGCGGGGCTGACGAATCCCCAGCGCCGGGCCACGCAGGACACGGTCGGCGAGGCCGCGGCGCGCCGGGACAGGTCCCGGGCGCACATCTCCAGGCGGCGGCGCTGGATCCAGCGGGCCACCGTGGTCTCCTCGCTCTGGAAGAGCTTGTGGAGGTAGCGGACCGAGACGTGGTGCGCGGTGGCGATCTGCTCGGGTGAGAGCGACGGGTCGCCGAGGTGGTGGATGGCGTAGTCCTTGATCCGCGCGAGCATGGCCGGAGCGGTCTCCGGCGCCGTCGGGTTCAGGGCGCCGGTGCGCTCCTGGATGAGCAGGGCGAGCAGATCGATGGCCGCGTCGGCGAGCCGGCCCCCGGTGTAGGGGTCGAGCTGCGGCGCTTGAGCGGCCAGTTGGCGAAGGTAGGCGGCGACCACGTCGGTGGCTCCGGACCCGGGAGCGAACGCCGTGGCGGTGGCCGCCTTCAGGTCGTTGTCGTGGACCTGGAGAGCGGCGCGAGGCAGGCGGATCGCCGTGAAGTCGAAGGCGTCCGGGAACTCCTTGGTGAACGGGCGGCTGGACTCGGACACGACGAGCTCGCCCGGGCCCTGCGTGATCTCCCGCCCGTCCTGGGAGATCCTCGCGCGGCCCCGGTGCTGCAGCGCCACCGACACCCAGCCCTCACCGCCCATCGCGATGGTCCGCCGGTTGCGGCTGACGGTCTGCGGTCCGGCCGACACCCGGGAGATCTGCACGGCTCCCAGCTGGTCGCTGCTGAGGACCGCGACGGACGGACGCTGCTCCAGCAAGTCGACCTGAAGCGGCACGTAGGCCCGCGAGACGGTCTCCCGCCAGAACTCGGCACGCTCGGCGGGGGACAGCGATTCGGTGGACACCGTGGTCGACACGAGGCTCCCTTCGCCGGCGGAGAGGTCTGTTCCCGACCGTGCCGGTCCCCGGGTGGAGAGCAGGGCACGGTCGTCGGTCGGCCTTGATCCCCCGTGCTGACCTGGCACCATCTTTCCCATGGTCCGGGTGACCGCGCTTCTGTCAGATGACCGGTCTCGTGCCGGTGGACGGCGTCGAACACCGTGGACAGCGCCGAACACCATCGAGCAAGGGGTGCCATGCAAAGCGTCTTCGAGTCCGCGTCAGCCCCGTCGATCCTCGGCCGGGACCGCGAGCTGGCGCGGATCACGGACGTGCTCGACGCCGCGGACGGCCGAAGCTGCGCCGGGGGCCAGGTGCTCGTGCTCACCGCCGAACCGGGAGCGGGCAAGAGCACGCTGGTCGACCGGTCCGCGGCCCTCGCGGCGAGCCGGGGCTACCAGGTGCTGCGAGTGCGCGGCGGCGAGGGCGAGACGGGCTTCGGATTCGCCGGGCTGTACCAGCTGCTGCGCCCGCTGCTCGGATCCGTCGACCGGCTGGCCGCCCCACAACGGGACGCGCTGCTGGCCGCCTTCGGCCAGCAGGCGGTGACCGGCGGCCGACAGCCCGATCCGCTGCTGATCCGCTGTGCCGCGCTGAGTCTGCTCGCCGACGCGGCCACCGACCGGCGGTTGCTGCTGCTGGTCGACGACGCGCAGTGGCTGGACCCGGGCACCGTGGAGGTCCTCGCCTTCGTCGCGCGCCGCCTGGACGGCACGACGATGGCCGTCCTGCTGGCCGCGCGGGAGGACGCGCTGCCGGCCTGGTTCGACCGGGACTTCGCCCACCTGGCCATCACGCCGCTGGACCGCGCGGACGCGGGCATGCTGCTCGATCGCCAACCGCAGCCGCCGCGCGGCCAGGCCCGGCTGCGGATCCTGGAGCAGGCGGCCGGCAATCCGCTGGTGCTGATCGAGCTGGCTCGTGCGGTCGCGCTGACGCCCGGCAGCCAAGGCGCGGACGCGGCGGAATCGCTGCCGCTCACCACCCGGCTGGAGCGGATCTTCGCGGCGGACCTCGCGGGCCTGCCGCAGCGCACCCGGCAGGTGCTGGTGCTGGCGGCCGCGGCCGGCGCCGCCGAGTTCTCCGAGGTGCTGCGGGCCACGCCCGACGCGGGTGACCCGCAGGTCTGGTTGCCCGCCGAACAGGCGGGCCTGGTGCGGCTGGACTCGGGGCAGGTCCGGCTGCGCCATCCGCTGGTGCGCTCCGCCGTCTACCGGGCGGCCTCCTTCGAGGAGCGGCGGGCCGCCCACCAGGCGCTGGCCGAGGCACTGGTCGACGACTCCGACCGGCACGCGTGGCACCTCGCCGCGGCCACCCTCGGACCGGACGACGAGGTGGCCAAGGCACTGGCCGCCAGCGCGGAGCGGACCCGCCGAGGCAGCGGCTACGCTGCCGCCGCGGCCACCCTGGAGCGCGCGGCCGCACTGACCCCGGACGCGGACCTGCGGGCGCGCAGGCTGCTCGAGGCCGCCACCATGGCGATGCTCGGCGGCTGCCCCCAGTGGGTCGGCGAGCTGGCCGTCAAGGTCTGCGCCACCGCGGACGACCCGGAACTGCTCGCCGAGGCGTCCATCCGGGCCGGCTGGTCCCTGGCCGTGACCACCCGGCACGAGGAGGCGCTGGGATTCCTGGTGCCCGTCGCGCAGTCCATGGTGGCTCCGGCCCCCGAGCTCGCCATGAACGCCCTGGGGACGGCGGCGACCCCGGCGTACAACGTCGGATCCGCCTTCTACCGCGCGGAGTTGCGCCGCCTCGCCGACCTGGTGCCGCAGCCCGACGAACCGGCCCGGGTCTGGCTGCGGGCGGCCACCGAACCGCTCGCGGACCGCGCATGGGCGGTGCCCGCCCTGCACCGGACACTGGCCGAGGCGCCCGAGGACTCGCTCCTCCAGCTGACCCAACTCGGCGGTGCCGCCTGGATCCTCGACGAGACCGCGACGGCCGTGCGGATCCTCGGGCAGGTGATCGACCACCTGCGCCGCACCGCCACGGCCGGTGGCGACGCCGTGGCCGCGCAGGCACTCGCGTTCGCGCTGTTCGAGAGCGGCGCGTGGTCCGCGGCCCGGTCCACCGCGCAGGAGGCCTACCGGATCGCCGTCGAGGTCGGGGCGGAGAACGTGGTGGCGGGATCGCCGATCCTGCAAGCCACGCTGCTGGCGCTGCACGGCGACGCGGCCGGGGCGCGCCGGCTCACCGAGACAGCCGTCGCCGGGGTGGACCTGTCCTGCTCGCCCAGCCTGTTCGTGCGGTCCTGCCACGCGCTGGGCCTGGCCGCCTTCGTCGAGGGCGACCACCTCGCGGCGTACCGGCACCTGCGAGCCGTCTTCTCGCGCGACTTCCACCCCGTCCCGGTCCACTACCACGCGTCGTACTACTACCTCGCCGACCTCGCCGCGGCATCGGTCCGGGCCGGCCAGACGGACGACGCCCGGTCCGTCGTGCAGGTCGCCGTCCGCTCGCTCGGCGAGCACCGCTCCGCGCGCCTGGACGCGGTGGCGCACCGGGCGACCGCGCTGCTCAGCGAGCCGGACGAGGCGGAACCGCACTTCCGCGCCGCCCTCGCCGACCCCGCCGGGGACCAGTGGCCCTTCGAACGGGCCCTGGCACGACTGGAGTTCGGCGAGTGGCTACGCCGACGCCGCCGGGTCACCGAGGCCCGCACGCTGCTGAGCGCCGCCCTCGGCGTCTTCGAGCGACTGGACGCGCGCCCGTGGACCGAGCGCGCCGCCTCGGAGCTGCGGGCCGCCGGCGTGCCGACCGCGCGAACCGAACCCGCCCACCACGCCGCCGAACTGACGCCGCAACAGCTGCAGATCGCCCAGGCGGCGGCCGCCGGGCTGACCAACCGGGAGATCGGCGCGAAGCTGCTGCTCTCCCCGCGCACCATCGGCTTCCACCTGCACAAGATATTTCCCAAGCTGGGCATCACCACGCGGGCCCAACTGCGCGACGCGCTGGACGACGTGCTGTCCACCGACCGACCCGTCGACTGACCTAGGCTCGGATGGGCCGCCCCGGTGCATGCGCGGACAGGCCAGAGCCGAGTCGCTGTCGGCAAACGCGGCCCGGCCGAGTGGTCCTACGGTGGCGATCGCGCCTCGGGGTACCGAGGCCGGCCGGCTCCCGCCGAGGCGGGACCACTCGCACTATTAGGAGACGGAAATGACGCACGACTTCAAGCCGGTCCAGCCCGTACTGGAGACGGCGGCCCAGGCGTTCGCGCAGGCCACGGCCGAGCCCCCGTTCCTGTTCGATCTCGCGCCCGCCGAGGGCCGCAAGGCGGTCGACGAGGTCCAGTCGGGCCCGGTCGAGCTGCCGGCGGTCGACGAGGAGTGGATCACCGTGGCGGGCGGCCCGACCGGCAGCGTCCGGGCCCGGATCGTGCGCCCGGCCGGTGCCACCGGGACCCTGCCGGTGGTCCTCTACATCCACGGCGCGGGCTGGGTCTTCGGCAACGCGCACACCCACGACCGCCTGGTGCGGGAGCTGGCCATCGGCGCGGACGCGGCGGTGGTGTTCCCCGAGTACGCCCTGTCGCCGGAGGCCCGCTACCCCGTCGCCATCGAGCAGAACTACGCCGTCGCCCAGTGGATCGTGCGGGAGGGCGCCACCAAGGAGCTGGACGGCACCCGGCTCGCCGTCGCGGGCGACTCGGTCGGCGGGAACATGAGCGCCGCGCTGACCCTGATGGCCAAGGAGCGCGGCGATGTGACGCTCCGTCACCAGGTGCTCTTCTATCCGGTGACGGACGCCGCCTTCGACACCGACTCGTACCACCAGTTCGCCACCGGCTACTTCCTGCGCCGTGACGGCATGCAGTGGTTCTGGGACCAGTACACCACCGACTCCGCCCAGCGCGCCGAGATCACCGCCTCCCCGCTGCGCGCCACAACCGCCCAGCTCACCGGCCTGCCCGCCGCCCTGGTCATCACCGGCGAGGCCGACGTGCTGCGCGACGAGGGCGAGGCCTACGCCAACAAGCTGCGTGCGGCGGGCGTCCCGGTCACCGCCGTGCGCTACCAGGGCATCATCCACGACTTCGTGATGCTCAACGCGCTGCGCGAGACGCATGCGGCCCAGGCCGCCATCACGCTGGCGGCGCAGACGCTGCGCGACGCGCTGCACGGCGCCTGACGTCCGCTCGCACCAGCCACGGGCCGGCTTCCCCGACCGTCGTGCTGGTGCACGGCGGTTCGCTGATGCGTCCAGGTCGAGGTCCACTCCTCGCACCTGGTGATGCCGGCCCACCCCAAGAAGGTGGCCGGGCTGATCGTCGAAGCCGTGCGCGCCACGACCACCTGACCGGGCCGCCACCCGCCGCGCCCCGTTGCCCTCGGTTCAACCACCGACGGCAGCGGGGCGCGAACAGTTCCGGGCACCTGCCAGTCATCACAGCCCCGCGCACGGGGCCGCCCCGCGCACCGGGTCAGCGGGGCGGCTGCTGGGTGCGGTAGTAGTCGCGCCAGATGAGCCGGTGCACCCTGGTCCAGCGCGGAATCGACCGGATGCCGGGGAGGAAGGGCACCAGGGCCAGGACCAGGCTGAGCAGGGCCATCAGTGCCCAGACCAGGGCGTCGGCGTTGTGGGAACTCTTGAACGGCTCGATCTGGTACCAGAAGGTGTAGAGCCACAGCCAGGCCTGGCCTGGGTAGTTGCCGGTCTCGTTCATCATGCCCCACTGGTCGCCCGCCAGGTGCTGGTCCTGGGCGAGGCCGGCGAAGTAGGTTCCGTCGCCGAGGAAGAGCAGCGGGCGGGTGTAGTCGGTCTGGTAGAACTGGGTTCCCTCGGTGAGCAGTTCGCCGTCCAGCGCACCCGACTGGGCCAGTTCCAGCAGGCGTGCGGTGAGGACCGGGACCGGGCCGTAGTCGCCGGGGGGCACCTGGGCGAGGTCGCCGTTCGGGGCTTTGCCGAGGGCGTCGGCGTAGGCGGAGGTCCACGCCTGCTGCTGGTTCGCGGGTGCGGTGTTCCAGGTGGTGAGGGCGGCGGTGACGGGGGCCGGTTCGGGGGCCTGGCGCAGGGGTTGGATCACGAAGTCGTTCGCTGTGTCGATCGGGATGCGCACGCCGGCGAAGCGCTGGAGGCCGACTGGTCCGATCTTCTGTCCGGCTCCCGGTGTGTGGTTGTACGGGGGGCCGTACTGGGCGGTGGTGCTGGTGCCGCCGAGCTCGGACACCGCGGTGGCGGTGAAGTCGGCCGAGTCGGCGCGTGACCACGAGCCCAGGGTGACGGGAGGCTCGTCGGGGGAGGAGAACAGCGCGGCGAGGCCGGCGGTCAGTGCGGCGACCAGGACCAGCGCGATGGTGACCTCTTTGATCAGGTCGTAGGGCCGGGTCGGGAACGCGGACGACTCCGGCGTGCCGGCCCGGCGGGTTCCGCGCCTCACGCCTGGCCCTCCTGTCCGGGCGGGACCTGCTCGGCGTCGGTCAGCGGGGCGTCGATGGGTGGCACGATGCCGCGCAGCCGTACCAGCAGCACGTGCCACGCGCTCAGCAGGCAGATCACGACGGGGAACAGCACGATGTGCCACATCAGCATCTGGCCGAAGTCGAGGACGTTCCAGAACGCGCCGATGCCGACCGCGTTCATGCCGTCCTTGGCCTGGTCCGCGATCCACTGCGAGTCGAAGTTCTGCTGGACCAGGTAGCCGGAGAACGCCGTGCCGATGGCGGTGAGGAACGCGACCACGCCGGTCATCCAGGTCAGGGCCCGTCGGCCGCGCCAGGCCGCCATGAAGAACTTCGCCCACAGGTGGAGCACCAGGACGAACATGAACAGCTCGACGCTCCACAGGTGCAGGCTGTTGACGTACTTCCCGACCGTGGAGACGTGCCACCACGCGGGCCCCTTCAGGGCCAGCAACCCCCCGCTGACCAGCACCACGATCAGCGAGGAGACCGTCAGGACGCCGAAGACGTACACCCACGAGGCCATGTAGGCCGGCTGGCTGTCGGGCAGCAGCTTCTCCGGCGGCAGCGCCGTGACCAGCCGGCGACGCACTGCCGCGGTCCAGCCGCGCTCGGGGGCCGGGGCGGCGCTGCTCATCCGCGCTTCCGTCCACGCGGGAAGGGCAGCAGCAGGGCGAGCACGAAGACGAGCACCATCAGGGCGATCACCACGAGATTGGCGACGGAGATCTGCACGACGCCCCAGTGGACGTAGTGCCCGGTGCCGTTGAGGTCGATCGGCGCGGCGAGCGTGCGGGTGAACTGGTATCCGGATCCGGTCACGGGCCCCTGACTCTCTGGATCAGATGGACTGACTGGGGCTCGACACTCCCGGGCCGGAACCCGAAAGCACCGGCCGAAGGGAGCGCACCACGGCGGTGAGGCTTCGTCAGGCCTTCGGCGTAGCGCCCACGGCTGAGTGTCGCGTGTGGGTGTTCCGTCGTGGTCGAGGCGCTACCGCGCTTCACCCGGTGGGCCGAGTGACCCGCCGGCTCCGGGTGCGGATACAGCTGGTCGAGGAAGGACATGCCGTCAGGACCTCCGGCACGAGTCGTCACAGCCATCCTCCGGGGGACCGCAGCCTCTTCGCTCGCCACGCTGGCCCCCGGCCAGGGCGGGACTCAGAGGATCCTCAGAGGTCAGGAACATGGCAACTCAGCTGACATCTCGTCAGCATTGAAGGCACAGCGCCAAGTCCGCTCCCAGCGGCTGTCCGACGCGCTCTTGCCCCGGAGGCTCTGATGTCCATGCCCTCGCTCGACCGTGCCCGCTTACTCCCCAGAGTGGTCGCCGCGCTGCTCTGCCTCGCGGTGTCCTGGATCCACGTCCAGGACCAGGGAGGCTTCCCCGGCGACAAGACACCGCACTACGTCGGCATCGGCTACTACCTGCTGGAGGCCACCGGCGTGCTCTGCGCGGTACTGCTCCTCGCCGGCACCCGGCGACGCGTGCCCCGCGACGCCTACCCCGTCGACTGGCTGCTCGCCGCGGGAGTCGCCCTCGGCCCGCTGCTCGGCTTCATCCTCTCCCGGGGCCCCGGCCTGCCCGACTACAGCGACGACAAGGGCAACTGGACCGAACCCCTCGGCCTCATCAGCGTCGCCGTGGAGGGCACCCTCCTGATCACGGCCGCCACCATCCTGCTGGCTGCCCTCAGGACGACGCAGGCCGCCGTGGGACGGCGTGTGCCCAGCAGTTCCACCACCCGCTGACCGAACCGGCACGGTGGCGATCGTCACCAGCGGCACCGCGGCAGCTCGACGACGGACGCCGGTGCCGGCCGACGGGCCGGCGGGTACGAGCCGCTCGCGAACCGACGGCGGGCGGGGAACAGGAGAACTCCTCGTGATCAGCAAGTCCCTCCTCATCGCGGCGACAGCAGCCGCGGCCGCGGGCGCGGGCGCGATCGTGGTCCCCCAGGCGGCCGCCGCGCAGGCAGCGCCGATCAGCACCATCTACTCGGCAGCGCAGAACACCTGTCTGGACACCAGCACGACCGACCCCGCTCACTACTTCCTCGACACCTACGGCCACGCCTGCAACGGGTCCACGACCCAGAACTTCGCCTTCCAGGCGGTCACCGGCACGACCGCGACCTACCAGATCGTCAGCCAGGCCAATGGTCTGTGCATCGAGAAGTACCGCCTGGGCGTCCGGCAGGCGGCCTGCAGCAGCTACACCGAATGGACACTCCACCCGGTCGGCACGGGTGGTAACCGGTACCAGTTCGTCGCCCCTGGCACGTCCGGCTACCCCACCGCCGACTGCATCCAGGTGTACCCGACGCCGAACGGATACCCGGGCCCACTGTTCGACCTGGCGGGGTGCAGCTCCGCCCCCGGACAGATCCTGACACTCAGCACCACGCCGTAGCGACTCCCGGCGTCGACCGTCCTCGCACAACGCCGTACCGACGCACGTGCGTTGCGCCTGCCTCGGTGCGGCACCGGGGCAGGCGCGAGCAGGCCCGGCCTCACGCGGTGGCCGCCGGTCCGGCCGCCGCCCGGGTCGAGGTGTCCGCCGTGGCCGCGCGCAGGTCGTCGGCGATCCGAGCGACCAGTGGATCCACGGCGGCCGCGACGGGTGCCGACAGGCCGGTGCCCATGGTGGTGTTCGCTCCCTCGACGGCGTAGACGACGAGTGTTCCCGGGAGGCGGTCCAGGGCGCGGGCGAGTTCGACGGCTTCGCCGAGGCCGAGTCCGTGGGAGCTCGTCGGGCCGTCGGAGGGGGAAAGGCGTTCACTGCCTAGTTCCAGGCGGTGTACCCGACCCGGATGTCCGGGGTGCGCGTGCGCGGCGTCCACCACCACGGCCAGGTCGGCGGCCTCCCACAGGGTGAGCAGCCGGGCCGGGTCCCCGTCGCACACCCGGAGTGTGGTGCCGTCCGGCAGCGGCCGGGCCACGGCCCGTTCGGCCAGTCGGGCCACGACGGTCCGGCCCACCCCGTCGTCGCGGCGGTACTCGTTGCCGACACCGATGACGACGATCCGCGACGCGAGGTTCATGTGCCTCGCTCTCCCCGGCTGTCGTGCCGGTCAGTCGCTCGCGGGTGTCACGTGGGCCGCACGGGTCACAGACAGGGCCACCTGGAGCAGAACCGGGCCAGTCCTTCCACCCCGACGGCGGACCGCTGCCGATACTGGCCCGGACAGCAGCGCGGGCGCGGGAGGTCGACGGTGGCGGACGGCGCAGCGGTGATCGACAAAGGCGGGCTGGACACGCTGATCGCGGTGCTCGTCGCGCGCGGCCGAACGGTCGTGGGGCCGACGGTCCGCGACGGGGCGATCGTGCTGGCCGAGATCTCCGGCGGCGACGATCTGCCCTACGGCTGGGGCGTCGAGCTGGCGGCCGGCAGCTATCGGCTGCGCGCCCGCGAGGACGGCGCCGCGTTCGCGCACAGCGCGGGCCCGCAGTCCTGGAAGACCTTCCTGCACCCGCCGCGCGAGCGGCAGTGGAGCGCTGACCGGGACGCCGACGGTGAGCTGGTGGTGACCGAGGACCGGACGCCGGCCCCCTCGTACGCGTTCCTCGGGGTGCGCCCCTGCGACCTGCGGGCCATCGCGATCCAGGACCGGGTGCTGACCGGCGGGTTGTACACCGATCCCGCCTACCGCGGGCGGCGGGAGCGGGCCTTCCTGGTGGCGGTGGAGTGCACCGAACCGGGCGCCACCTGCTTCTGCGTGTCCATGGGGACCGGGCCGGCCGTGGGCCCTGGCTACGACCTGGCGCTGACCGAGGTGCTCGACGCGGACGGCCACCGCTTCCTCGTGCGGGCCGGCAGCGAACAGGGGGAGGCGGTGCTGGCCGAGCTACCGCGCCGGGCCGCCGACACCGCCACCAGGACCGCCGCCCAGGAGCGGGTCGCCGAGGCGGCGGACCGGATGGGCCGCAGCATGCCGCTGGTGGACCTGCAGGTGCTGATGCGCGAGAGCCTCACGGCCGAGCGCTGGGACGACGTCGCGGCCCGCTGCCTGACCTGCGGCAACTGCACGATGGTCTGTCCGACCTGCTTCTGCACCACGGCGGAGGACGTCACCGACCTCACCGGCGACCACGCCGAGCGCTGGCGGCGCTGGGAGTCCTGCTTCGACCGGGACTTCTCCCACCTGCCGACGGGCCCGGTCCGCGACTCCTCGCACAGCCGCTACCGGCAGTGGGCCACCCACAAGCTCGGCACCTGGTACGACCAGTTCGGCAGCTCGGGGTGCGTGGGCTGCGGTCGCTGCATCGTGTGGTGCCCGGTCGGCATCGACATCACCGAGGAGGCCCACGCGCTGAACCGCGAACGCGAGGGCGCCGACCGGAAGGGAACGCCGTGACCGCCGGCAGGCATGGCTTCCTCGGCGCACTGGCGCCCGGTCACGGTGACCGCCTGCTCGCGTTCGCCCAGGACGTCTCGTTCCCCGCAGGCACCCGGATCTTCGAGGAGGACGGCGTCGCCGACCGGTTCTGGATCGTCCGCTCCGGCCTCGTCGCGCTCGACGTCCATGTTCCGGGTCGGCGCGCGGCCGTCGTGGAGACCCTCGGCGAGGGTGATCTGCTCGGCTGGTCCTGGCTGTTCGAGCCCTACCACTGGCAGCTGGGCGCTCTGACCCGCGCCGCCGTGTCGGCGTCCGAGTTCGACGCGCAGCGGGTGCGTGCCGCCTGCGCGGCGGATCCCGCCTTCGGCCTGGCGGTGACCCACTGCGTCGCCCAGGTGATCGCCCGTCGGCTGAAGGCCACCCGTACCCGCCTGCTCGACCTGTACGGGCCGCCCGCATGACCGTTCCCCTGCCGTACCGGGTGGTGGACCGCGCGGTCGAGACCCACGACACCGCCACCCTCACCCTGGAACCGGTCCGCCAGGCCCTGCGGCCTTTCGCGCCGGGGCAGTTCGCGATGGTGTACGCCTTCGGCGTCGGCGACATCCCGCTGTCGGTCTGCGCGATCGACGGCCTGCGGCTGACGCACACGGTGCGCGCGGTCGGGGCGATCTCCGGTGCGCTGCACGCGCTGCGCCCCGGTGCGAGCGTCGCGGTGCGCGGCCCGTTCGGTACCGGCTGGCAGCTGGCCGGCGCGGCCGGGCTCGACCTGCTGGTGGTGGCCGGCGGCATCGGGCTGGCGCCGCTGCGCCCGCTGGTGTGCGAGGCGCTCGCCGCCCCCGGGCGGTACGGGCGGCTGAACGTCCTGATCGGCGCGCGCGAGCCCCGCGAGCTGCTGTACGCCGCGGAGGTCGGCGGCTGGCCTGCGGCGTTGACCACCGTGGACCGGCCCGACGCGCGGTGGCGGGGCGAGGTCGGCGTCGTGACGACCCTGCTCGACCGTGCCGCTTTCGACCCGCCGGGCACGGCGGCGTTCATCTGCGGCCCCGAGCCGATGATCCGGGCCACCGCCGGTGAGCTGGTGCACCGAGGCGTCGACCCGGACCGGATCCGGGTCTCGCTGGAGCGCACCATGCACTGCGCGACCGGCCACTGCGGCCACTGCCAGCTGGGCCCGTTGCTGCTCTGCCGTGACGGCCCGGTCGTCACCTGGGCCCGTGCCCGACCCCTCCTCATGGTCCGGGAGCTGTGACATGACCGCCAGCGATCGCCCGAAGCTCGCCGTGTGGAAGTTCGCCTCCTGCGACGGCTGCCAGCTCACGCTGCTCGACTGCGAGGACGAACTCCTCGGCATCGCCGAGCGGATCGAGATCTCCCACTTCCTGGAGGCGTCCAGCGCGACCGATCCCGGCCCGTTCGACCTGTCGCTGGTGGAGGGCTCGGTGACCACACCGCAGGACGCCGAGCGGATCCAGCACGTCCGCGCCGTCTCCAAGCGGCTGGTGACCATCGGCGCCTGCGCGACCGCCGGCGGCGTCCAGGCGCTGCGCAACTACGCGGACGTCGCCGAGTTCCAGGCCGTCGTCTACGCCCGGCCGGACTACATCGACACGCTCGCCACCTCCACGCCGATCAGCGCGCACGTCGCCGTCGACTTCGAACTGCGGGGCTGCCCGATCGACCGTGGCCAGCTCGTGGAGGTCATCACCGCCTACCTGGCCGGGCGCAGACCGGACGTGCCCGCGCACAGCGTCTGCTTCGAGTGCAAGCAGCGCGGCACGACCTGCGTCACGGTGGCGCACGGCACGCCCTGCCTGGGCCCGGTCACCCACGCCGGATGCGGCGCGCTCTGCCCCGCGTACGGGCGGGGCTGCTACGGCTGCTTCGGTCCGTCCGACTCCACCAACTTCCCCTCCTTCATCCCGCTGCTGCGCCGCGACGGCATGGACACCCTGGACATCGTGCGGGTGCTGCGAACCTTCAACACGGCCGCCCCGGAGTTCGACGACGCCTCCCGGAAGGAACTCGACCAGTGACCCACCGCGGCTCCCGGGTGCTGCACGTCGGATCGCTCGCCCGAGTCGAGGGCGAGAGCGCGCTGCACCTGCTCGTGGACGGCGGCGAGGTCACCGAGGCCCGGCTGGCGATCTACGAACCCCCGCGCTTCTTCGAGGCGTTCCTGCGCGGACGCTCCTACACCGAGCCGCCCGACATCACCTCCCGGATCTGCGGGATCTGCCCGGTCGCCTACCAGTTGAGCGCCTGCCGAGCACTCGAGGACGCCTGCGGCGTCACCGTGGACGGGCAACTGGCAGCGCTGCGCAGGCTGCTGTACTGCGGCGAGTGGATCGAGAGCCAGACGCTGCACGTCCACCTGCTCCACGCGCCGGACTTCCTCGGCTGCGCCGGCGCCGTCGAGCTGGCCCGCACCCGGCGCGCCGACGTGGAGCGCGGCCTGCGACTCAAGCAAGCCGGCAACGCGATCGTCGAACTGCTCGGCGGCCGGGCCATCCACCCGGTCAACGTCCGGCTCGGCGGCTTCCACCGGATCCCGAGCGTGGCCGAACTGCGGCCACTGGCCGAGAAGTTGCGCCGGGCCCGGGACGACGCGCAGGAGACCGTGCGCTGGGTGGCCGGCTTCGAGTTTCCCGACGCCGGCTGCGACCACGACCTGCTCGCGCTGGCCGAACCGGGCACCTACGCCATCGAGTCCGGCACCCCGGCGGTCATGCCCGCCCCGACCACCGCGGGCCTGCCCGCCGGCTCCGACCGGGCGCTGCCCATCCGCACCTTCGAACTCCACACGTTCGGCGGCCACGTCGTGGAACGCCAGGTGCCCCACTCCACCGCGCTGCACTCCCGGCTGGACGGACGCCGCCACCTGACCGGCACGCTCGCCCGCTACGCGATCAGCGGCCGCTGGCTCTCCCCGATCGCCCTCCAGGCCGCCCAGGACGCCGGACTCGGCGACCCCCGGCAGGGCACCGTCTGCCGAAACCCCTTCCGCAGCATCGTCGTCCGCGCGGTCGAGGTGCTCCACGCCCTCGACGAGGCAGTGCGCATCATCGACGCCTACGAACCCGCACCGCGCCCGTATGTCGACGTGCCCGCGCGGGCCGGTACGGGCCACGGCGCCACCGAGGCGCCGCGAGGCCTGCTCTACCACCGCTACACCCTCGACGAGGACGGCACGGTCACCGACGCCGTCCTGGTCCCGCCCACCGCGCAGAACCAGGGGGCGATCGAGGAGGACCTGCGCCGGATCGTGCGGGACCGGCTGCGGGCCGGCGATCCCGGCGACGCGGAGTTGACCGCCCTGTGCGAACGGGCGATCCGCAACCACGATCCGTGCATCTCCTGCTCGGCCCACTTCCTCGACCTCACCGTCGAGCGGGGCGAAAGCGGCTCCTGAAGCCCGGCATGGAAGGGGCGGCTCGGTCCCCACGACATGGGGCGAGCGGCCCTTCCGCGATTCGGAGGCCATCCGGCGCTGGGCCCACCAGGTGGGCGAGGAACTGCGCGCCGGCGAGCAGGAGTAGTCCCGTGGCGGATCGGGCTCCGGTGATCGAGTTCGGCGCGGTGGGCTTCGGCGTCGACTTGCTCGGGGTCCGGCGCGCGGGTCGGCACGAGCAGCCGTCAGAGCGTGAAGCTGCGGCTCTCACCGGGGTGGATCGCCGTCGTCGAGCCCCGCACGGAGACCTGGATCGGCGGCTGATGGCTCTCGGGGAGGCTCACGGTGGCGGTGTGGCGGTCGACGGTGATCCGTACGCCCCAGTGGCCCCGGTAGCGCAGGTCGAGTTCTAGGCGGCCGAGGGCGGAGGGCAGGCGCGGGTCCAGCCACAGGGTGTCCTCGCGGATCTCCAGGCCGGTGTAGCAGCGCTGGAGGAGGTCGACGGCGCCGGCCATCGCGCCCAGGTGGACGCCCTCGGCGGTGGTGCCGTGCTGGAGGTCGAGCAGGTCGCTGCGCAGGGCGTCGCGGAAGAACCGCCAGGACCTTCGGCGGTCGGCGCGGGTGAGGACCCAGGCGTGCACGACCGCGCTGAGGGTCGAACCGTGGACGGTGCGGCGCAGGTAGTAGTCGGTGGTGTGGCGCAGCAGTTCGTGTCCGGCCCGGTAGCCGAGTCGGCGCAGCAGGTCGCGCAGTTCACGCGGGGAGAAGAGGTAGCAGAGCATCAGGACGTCCGCCTGCTTGGACGCCTGGTAGCGGTTGACGCTGTCGCCTTCGGCCTCCAGGATCCGGTCGAGGCGCCTCAGGTCCGGGTAGCGCCGCCGGTAGGCCGTCCAGTCCAGTTCGGCCAGCCGCTCGTAGCCCTCGAACTGGCTGATCACGCCCGCGTGGAACGGGACGTGCAGGCGGCGGCCGACCTCCTGCCAGCGGTCGAGCTCGGCCCGGTCGATCGCCAGGCGTTCCAGCAGTTCGTCCCGCCGGTAGTCGGGCAGGAGTTCGACGGTGTCCAGGGCGCGGGCCAGTACCCAGGAGGCGAGGACGTTGGTGTAGGCGTTGTCGTCCAGGCCGGGCTGGTCGGCCCAGGGGTAGGCGTCGTGGTACTCGTCGGGGCCGAGCACGCCGCGGATCGAGTACCGCTCGCGGGCCGGGTCGTGAGCGGCGAGGGAGGACCAGAAGCGCGCGATCTCCAGCAGCATCTCGGCGCCGGTGGTGGCGAGGAAGTCGAGGTCGCCGGTGGCCTGGTAGTGCTGCCAGATGTTGTAGGCGACGGCCGAGCCGACGTGTCGCTGCAGGCGGCTGTGGTCCGGGAGCCAGCGGCCGGAGAGCGGGTTGAGGTGCAACTGCTGGGACTCCTCGCGGCCGTCGCTCGCGCTCTGCCACGGGTACATCGCGCCGCGCAGGCCGGCCTCGCGGGCGGTCTGCCGGGCGGCGTCCAGGCGGCGGTGGCGGTAGCCGATCACGGCGCGGGCCAGTTCGGGGAAGCGCAGGTTGAGCAGGCGCAGGACGAACAGCTCGTCCCAGAAGACGTGGCCGCGGTAGCCCTCGCCGTGCAGGCCCCGGGCGGGGATGCCGACATCCAGGTCCACCGAGTTCTCGGAGTAGGTCTGCAGGAGGTGGAACAGGTTCAGGTGGAGGGCGAGTTCGCCGTCGAAGTCGGCCTCGATCCGGCAGCGCCGCCACAGTTCGGCCCAGCGCAGGCCGTGTTCGTGCAGCAGGTGGTCGAAGTCGGGGGCTCGGGCGGCCAGGCGCTGGGCTGCCGGCAGGGGCGCTTCGATGGCGGGGTCGCGGGAGGTGTACACCGCCACGGTCTTCTCGACGGTGACGGGGCGGCCCTCGGTGAGGTCCAGCGTGAGCAGCTCGGCAGCCCAGCCCTCGCGCAGCTCGGTGGAGCGGTGCGTCGCGGGCGGGGTGGCGCGGGCGCGGGCGGCGACTGCGATGTGCAGGGCTGAGCCCGCGGTGGTGACCTGGAGCCACAGCGTGCCCTCCTCTTTCAACCCCTGCCCAGCGGGGGCGAGGTGACGGCTGGTCAGACCCTGGTAGCGGGCGACCCCGGTGTTGGCGACGGTGCCGTCCAGGGCGGAGCGGACTTCGAGCGGGCCGGACCAGTTCTCCGCCGTCAGCTCGGTCTCCAGCACGACCAGGTGGGGCTGGGCCTGGCTGGCGATGCGGCGCTGTAGCAGGCGGGTGCGGCGCCCGTCCCGGTCGACGACCAGCGCGTGCCGGGTCAGCACGCCCCGGCGCAGGTCGAGCTCGAGCCGTTGTTCGTCCGGCGGGCCGGTGAACCACTCGCCGTCGGCGGGGCGGAAGGTGAAGGCCTGCCAGTTCGGGCAGTTGACCAGGTCCTCGTTCTCGACGGTGCGGCCGCCGCCGACCGAGACGGCCCGGTCGTAGACGCCGGCCAGGTAGGTGCCGGGGTAGTGCACACCGTCCGCCGACGACTCGGGCGCGGCGGCCCGGCTGACCAGGTAGCCGTTGCCCACCGCGCACAGCACCTCGCGCACGCCCTCCTCGGCCGCCTCGAAGCCCTCGAAGCGCAGGTGCCAGGCGTCGTCCGGCCGGTCCGGGTCGTTCACGGCAGCGGGTCGGGCGTGCGGACCGGTCGCCCGGTGACAGTGGGCAGGGGCTGGCCGGCCAGCGGGTCGGTGCTGACGCCGAGCAGGAACCAGACCGTGGTGCTGAGAGCATTCGCCAGCCGGGTGAGCGTCGCCAGCTCGACCACGCCGGGGGAGGACTCCAGGTACGCGAGGCAGGAGGCGGAAAGCCCGGCCTCGGCCGCCAGCCGGGCTCGGCTGAGGCCGAGCTTCTCGCGGCGCTGGGTGACCCGGCGGCCGAGGTCTCCAGGATGTCCCGGGCGGACCTCGGCGGGGCCCGCTCGGGCGGGATCGCGCTGCTCGGAGTTCATGAACATCTCCCGTCACCTGCCCTCTCATGCCCTCTCAGCGAGGCTCGTTCCCTTCATCGTCGGCCGGATCGGCGGGTGTCGCGAGGGCCGGCCGGGCTCTTCGGGGAGGGCCGTCCGGCCCTGTCCGCAGGCGACGTTCGGCAGGAGTGTGGAGGCAGGGACCGATCGAGGGAGCCGAGATGTCCACCGTCCAGTACCTGCCGCACGCCGTTGAGGCGCTGCTGGCCGACGGGACCACCGCCACGATCCGCCCGCTGCGCCCGGGCGACCACGCCGCCGTGCTCGATCTGCACGGCGAGCGGATGTCCGAGGGAAGCCGCCGGCTGCGGTTCTTCGGCGCCAGCCGCCGCGCACCGCAACTGGCCGCCGACCGGCTGTGCGGCGGGCATCAACCCGAGCTGCTGGCGCTCGGAGCCTGGGTGGACGGCGAGCTGGTCGGGGAGGCGGACTGCGAGCCGGTGGAGGGCCACCCCGAGACCGCGGAGCTCGCGCTGGCCGTCGCGGACGCCTGGCAGCACCGTGGCGCCGGAACCCTGCTCATCGAGCACCTGGTCCATGCCGCCCGCGAGCGCGGCATCGCCACGTTCGAAGCCGACACGCTCGCCGACAACCGCGCGGTGCACCGGCTCTTCACCGACCTCGGGCTGCCTGTCCACCGCCGCTTCGAGCAGGGCGAGGTCAGGGTCCTGGTTCCCCTGAACGAGGAGGCCGAGCACTACCAGGAGGCCGTCGAGCAGCGCGGCCGGGCCGCTGACGTGGCCAGCCTCGCGGCGCTGCTGCGCCCGCGCTCGGTCGCCGTCGTCGGCGCCTCCCGACGGCCGGGTTCGGTCGGACAGGCGGTGCTGCTGAAGATCCGCGGCAACGGGTTCACCGGGGACCTGTGGGCGGTCAACCCCTACGCGGAGCGGATCGCGGACGCGCCCGCCTACCCGTCGCTCGCCGCCCTGCCCGCCGCGCCCGACCTCGCCGTGCTGGCGGTGCCGGCGGCAGTGGTGCCCGGCGCGGCCGAGGAGTGCGGGGTCGCCGGGGTCCGTGCGCTGGTGGTGCTCACCGCCGGCCTGGACGCCGACCAGGCGAGGCAACTGATGCACGCCTGCCGCCGGCACAGCATGCGGCTGGTCGGCCCGAACAGCCTGGGCATCGCGCAGCTGGACCCGGCCGTGCGGCTGGACGCCGAGTTCGGCGGTGCTGCCGCCCGGCCCGGCACGGCCGGGGTCGCGGTGCAGTCCGGGGGCGTCGGCATCGCGCTGCTGGGGCAGTTGGCCCGTCTCGGGATCGGCGTCTCCAGCTTCGTCTCGCTCGGTGACAAGTACGACGTCAGCGGCAACGACCTGCTGCAGTGGTGGGAGGGTGACGGCCGCACCGACCTGGCGCTGCTGCACCTGGAGTCCTTCGGCAACCCACGTGCCTTCTCCCGCACCGCCCGCCGGGTCACCCGCCGCCTGCCGGTGCTCACCGTCGACGCCGGACGCTCGGCGGCCGGGCGCCGTGGCGCCGCCTCGCACACCGCGGCCGCGGCCACCCCGACGGTGACCCGCGAGGCACTCTTCCGCCAGGCGGGCATCACCGCCACCCGCAGCATCGCCGAACTCGTCGAGACCGCCGCGCTGCTGCACGCCCAACCGCTGCCCGGCACCCGGGGAGCGGTCGCGGTGGTCTCCAACGCCGGTGGGATCGGCATCCTGGCCGCCGACGCCTGCGCCGATGCCGGACTGAGCCTGCCGGAGCTTCCCGCCGCCACGGCCGCCGAGCTGCGGGAGCTGCTGCCGGACGGCGCCGGGGTGAGCAATCCGGTGGACACCACGGCCTCCGTCGCAGCGGCTGAACTCGCCCGCTGCATACGAGTACTGACGAAGTGCCGGTCGATCGACGCGGTGCTGGTGTCGATCGTGCCGACCGCGCTGGGCGCGGGAGGCGAGCAGGATCCGCACCGGGCGTTGCGCTCGGAGCCCGCCCGGCGGCGGGTACCGGTGCTGGCCGTGCTGCCCGACCAGGAGGCGCCCGTGCGGTATCTGACCTGTACGGACGGTGACCGGCTCCCCGCCTACGCCGATCCGGCCAGCGCCGCCCGAGCCCTCGCCCACGCCCGGGACCGCGCGCGCTGGCTCGCCGAGCCGCCCACCGCCGCCGCGGTGCCCGACACCGCCGACACCGCCGTGGCCCGGCACCTGGCGGCAGCCTTCCTCACCGACTACCCGCGGGGCGGTTGGCTCGACCCGAAGCAGACGGCCGACCTGCTCGACTGCTACGACCTGCCGCTCACCACCTCGATCTGGACACGCGGCGAGCACGACGTGCTGCTCGCCGCCCGGACGCTGGGTCAACTCGGCCACGAGGGCAAGTCGGTGCTCAAGGCGTACTGGCCCGATCAGCTCCACAAGAGCGCGGCCGACGCCGTGCGCACCGGACTCGGCGGCACCGACGAGGTCCGCGCCGCCTACCGCGAGTTCGAGGCGCGCTTCGGCGAGTCGATGGCCGGTGTCGTGGTGCAGCCGATGGCCGCCCCCGGGCTCGAACTGCTCGCCGGCGTCGTCCAGGACCAGGTCTTCGGGCCGCTGGTCATGCTCGGTCTGGGCGGCACCGCCACCGACCTGCTGGACGACCGCACGGCCCGGCTCGCCCCGCTCACCGAACGCGACCTGACCACCATGGTCACCGAACTGCGCTCCGCCCCGCTGCTCCTGGGCCGCCCCGGCACACCGCCGGTCGACCTGACTGCCCTGCGCCGGGTGCTCGCCGGACTCTCCCGGCTGGCCACCGACCTCCCGCAGCTGGCCGAGGTCGACCTCAACCCGCTGATCGCCCGCCCGGGCGGACTGCTCTGCGTGGACGCCCGGGTCCGCCTGGAACCGCGGCCCGCCTTCGACCCGTACCTGCGACGGCTGCGCCGCCCGGCCGCCGCTCAGGAGCGAGAGCCATGAACCGCGGCGTGCTCGACGGCACTTCCACCGAGTCCTTCGCCGATCCCGGCCTCGGTGGTCCGCTGGGGCGGCTGACCGAGCGTGGGTCAGCTGAACGGGACGACCGCGACCGGGCATCGCACGTGGTGGATCACCGCGTGGGCCACCGGCCCCAGGTGCGCCCCCAGCGGACTGCTGCGGTGGCGGGCGCCGATGACCAGCAGCCCCGCGTGCGCGGCGGCCTCCACCAGGGCGATGCCGGCGTGGCCGCGGAGCAGTTCGGTCGCCGCCGGCAGGTCGGGGTAGCGCTCACGCCAGGGGGCGAGCGCCGCGTCCAGGCGGCGCCGTTCGTCGGCCTCCAACTCCTCGTCCATGCTCGCGATCGCGCCGAACGTCAGGTACTCGCTGCCGGGCGGCGGTTCCCAGACGCGCACTGCGGTCAGCGGGACCCGGTGCAGCGAGGCGGCCTCGAAGGCGAAGGCGAGCGCCTTCTCGTAGGGGTGCTCCAGGTCCAGCCCCACGGTGACGCCCGGCTCCCCGGTGGCGGCCGGCGGTGGTTCGTCGGCTTGGCGACCAGGGGCGGCCGCCGCGGGTTCGGCCCGGACCAGGACGACCGGGCAGTTGGCCCGGCCTAGCACCTGCTGGCTCACCGAGCCGACGACGAAACCGCGCAGCGTGCCGAGCCCGCGAGAGCCGAGCACCAGCATCGTGGCCCGGTCGGCCGCTGCCTCCAGTACGGCCACCGGGTCGTCCGGAACGTACGCCGCCCGCACGTCGAGTTCGGGGAAGCGGGCGCGGATGGCGTCCGCCTGATCAGCCAGCCGCTGGCGCCCCCAGCGCTCGGCCTGCCCGGTGCCCAGGGGCCTGCTCGGCGACCCGGGCCAGGCCTGGATGAGCTCCAGCGGCAACCCGCGCCGCCGTGCTTCGCGCGCGGCCCAGTCGGTGGCGGCCGTGCTCTCGGTCGACACGTCGAATCCGGCGATGATCAGTCTGCTCACGGTGATCCTCCGGTCTCACTCCGGCCTCGGGGCGCAGGTCCTCCCGGCTTCCTCACTCGTGCAGGGCGTCCAGCGCCGAACGCAGCCGGGCGGCGGCCTCGTCGGCCACGGGTGTCAGCTCCGCCTGGCCGCTGACCTGGACCATCACCTGCGGGTCCATGGCCTCCACCACCGTTCCGCCGTCGGCGGAGCGCACCACGACGTTGCACGGCAGGAGCAGGCCGATCCGGCGGTCGACGCCGAGGGCACGGTGAGCGAGCGGGGGGTTGCAGGCGCCGAGGATCAGGTAGTCCTCCATCGCCTCGCCGAGCTTGGCCCGCAGCGTCGCCCGCACGTCGATCTCGGTCAGGACGCCGAACCCCTCTGCGGCGAGCGCGGCGCGCACGCGCTCGACCGCGTCATTGAACGAGACGTCGAGCCAGACGCTGATTCCGTAGTCCATGATCGT
Source organism: Kitasatospora sp. GAS204B (assembly GCF_029892155.1). Taxonomy (GTDB): domain Bacteria; phylum Actinomycetota; class Actinomycetes; order Streptomycetales; family Streptomycetaceae; genus Kitasatospora. The sequence continues at coordinate 50,029 of NZ_JARZAG010000025.1, forward strand.
CTCCGATGCTGGGGAGCGCCCTTCCATCGTGAGCCCGCGCTCCCCTGATGTCATGGCCGGGCCGGCCCCGGTGCGGGGGCCGAACGGCCCTGGGGAGTGCGGCCGGGCGGGCGCACAGTGGTGGTGGGAAACCAGAGCTGTGAGGAGTGAGGACCATGCAGCACCGCAGTGTCCACGAGGTGATGACCCGGGAGGTCGTCACGGCGCGGCCCGACACACCGTTCAAGGAGGTCGCGGCGCTGTTCCACCGCAACGACGTCACCGCCATCCCGGTCGTCGACGACCAGGGCCGTCCGATCGGCGTGGTCTCCGAGGCCGACCTGATCCGCAAGGAGGCGGTGCTGCCCGATCCCGAGGGCCGCGATCCGGGCCGCTGGCTGGACGCGCACGACCGGGCTCGCGCCGAGGCGGAGACGGCCGGTGGCCTGATGACCAGCCCGGCCGTCACCGCCCGCGCCGGCTGGACCATCGCCGAGGCGGCCCGGGCGATGGACAAGCACAAGGTCAAGCGCTTGCCGGTGGTGGACGAGGTGGGCCGGCTGGTCGGCATCGTCAGCCGCAGCGACCTGCTGCAGGTGTTCCTGCGGCACGACTCGGCGATCCGTGAGGAGATCAACCACGACGTGCTCGGCCAGACGCTGTGGCTGGCCCCCGGTGACGTGCGCGTAGCCGTGCACGACGGGGTGGTCACGCTGACCGGTCGCCTCCCGCGAAAGAGCCTGATCCCGATCGCGGAGCAGCTGTGCCGGGCGGTGGACGGCGTGGTGGCGGTCCACCAGACCCTGGACTGGAGCGAGGACGACATGCAGCTCCAAGTGGAGCATCCGCATGCCTTCGGCACCGGGCAGCGCTGACCGAGCACACGGTGTGAGGCACCCACCCGGCATCGGATCATGTGGTCCCACCACCAGGTGTATGTGTGCTGCCCGTGCCCTGGCCGCCGTCCAGGTCGGTGCCTTGCGCGGCCTGGGTGGCCGCCGGGCTGGGCGGGCCGCGCAGCAGCCAGGCCAGTGGCACCGCGAGGCCGGCGCCGATCAGTGGCCCGAGCAGGTAGATCCACAGCGGGCCGCCGTGCCCGCCGAGCAGCACCGGGGCCAGGCTCCGCGCCGGGTTCATCGACGCCCCCGAGGCGGGTCCGGCCCACAGCCCGGCCAGCGCGATGTAGCCGCCGATCGCGATGGCCGAGTTGTGGCCGATGTTCCGCGCTCCGGTGGAGGTGCCGAGGATGACGGTCATCAGGCCGAGCGACAGCAGCACTTCCAGGCCGAAGGCCGCGCCCGCACCGACGCCGGGCCCCGGCCGGCTGGCCCCCAACTGGCCCACGGTGCCGAACAGGGCCCGCAGCACCGCTGCCGCCGTGACGGCCCCGAGCAGCTGCGCGCCGAGGTAGGCCGGTACCCGCCGCCACGGGAAGTGGCCGCGCGCGGCGAACGCCAGCGTCACCGCCGGATTGAGGTGGGCACCGGAGGTCACGCCGAGGGTGTAGATGAGGGCGAGGACCATCAAGCCAGGTGCGATGGCCTGGGCCGCCGGTGTGACCCGGCCGCCGGTGACGGCATCGACGACGCCCGCGCCGGCGGCGACCAGGACCAGGAAGAAGGTACCCACTCCCTCGGCGACCAGCCGCCGCGTGCGCGTCTGCCGGTCTACGGCCATCTCGTCCACCTCCGTCCTCCACCATGCGCGCACGGTGGCCCGAAGGCGCGCAGAATCGAGGCAGAGATCAGCCGTCCGGTCCAGGAGAGCAGCGATGGCCACCGAATCCCCCGAGCCCGAGCAACCCCTGCGCGTCTTCCTCCTCGACGACCACGAGGTGGTCCGGCGGGGAGTGCGCGACCTGCTGGAGGCCGAGCCGGACATCGACGTGGTCGGCGAGGCCGGCACGTGTGCCCAGGCGCTGGCCCGGATCCCCGCGCTGCGGCCGCGGGTGGCGGTGCTCGACGTGCGGCTGCCCGACGGGGACGGGGTGACCGTCTGTCGCGAGCTGCGGGACCGGCTGCCCGAGCTGGCCTGCCTGATGCTCACCTCGTTCGATGACGACGACGCCCTGCTGGACGCGATCATGGCCGGTGCGGCCGGGTACGTGCTCAAACAGGTCAAGGGCGAGGACCTGGTGGCCGCCGTGCGCACGGTCGCCTCCGGTCAGTCGATGCTGGACCCCGCCACCACCCGCAAGCTGATGGAGAGCCTGCGCCACCACGAGGAGAGCGACACCGAGGCGGCACTGGGCCAACTGACCCCGCGCGAGCGCGAGATCCTCGTCCTGGTCGGTGAGGGCAAGACCAACCGGCAGATCGGCCAGGAGCTGTACCTGGCGGAGAAGACGGTCAAGAACCACGTTTCGCGCCTGCTCGCCAAGCTGGGCGTTGAACGCCGGCTCCAGGCGGCCGTGCTCGCCGCGCACGTCGAGACCGAACAGGGGCACTCCGCCCGGCACCACTGAGCCCGTCCGGCCCGCTCGACGGAGCCGATCGGCCCATGCGCGGGCGGTCGCCGTCGGTGCACCGTGGGAGGTGAGAGCCCAGAACCGACAGCCCACCGGCACAGCGGCGAGGAGCGTCGGACCGTCCCAGCTCCGCGCTGCGGCTCGCCGCGGGCTGACGCGTCAGTCAGGGAGTGCACCATGTTCACCATCACCCTCGACGCCGCCGCACTGGAGAAGCTGATCTCGGCCGCGGTCGCGGCGCCGTCGCTGCACAACAGCCAGCCCTGGCGCTTCCGGCTGTGCCCCGAGACTTCCACCCTGGAGGTGCGCGCCGCCCGCGAGCGCGCGGTGCCGGCCACCGACCCGCAGGGCCGGGCCCTGCACATCTCGGTGGGCGCCGCCGTGCTCAACCTGCGCACCGCCGCCCGCCACCTGGGCTGGGCACCCGAGGTGCGGCTGCTGCCGGACCCGGGCGAGCCGGACCTGCTGGCCACCGTCGAACTCGACCAGCCCTCCCAGGTCCACCTCGCCCCCACCAGCGCGCTCTACGACGCGATCTGGCACCGGCACACGATCCGCACACCGTTCAGCGGAGCCCCGATACCGGCCACCGTCCTCGACCAACTGGCCGAGGCCGCCCGCATCGAGGAAGCGCTGCTCGTCTTCCCCGACCACGCGGAGCGTGAACGGCTGCTGAGCCTGACCGCCGAGGCCGAACGCCGCAGCACCACCGACCCCGAGCGCCGCGCCGAGAGCCGCGCCTGGATCCAGGGGCCCGACGCCGCGCCGTACGGCATCCCGTCCGCCGCCCTCGGACCGCAGGACGCCACCGGCCACCTCCCGATGCGGGACTTCTCCGCCATCCGCCCCGCCGAACACCTGCCGCCCGCCGAGTTCGAGGCCGAGCCCTGCCTGGCCGTCCTGGCCACCGAGCACGACCGTCCCGTGGACTGGTTGCGCGCCGGGCTGGCCCTGGAGCACGTGCTGCTGATGGCGACCGTCCACGACGTGCGGGCCTCGCTGCTCCACCAGGCCCTGGAATGGCCCTCGCTTCGCTGGGAGGCGCGGGATCCCGAACTCCGGCCGGGCTTCGTGCAGATGGTGCTGCGGCTCGGATACGGCCGAGAGGGGACGGCGACCCCGCGACTGGCGGTCTCCGACGTGGTGGACGCCGCAGAGCCAGCCGAGGAGTCAGTCGGCCGGTAGCGGCACCCGCCAGCTCAGCTCCGTCGCGCCCTCCGGCCGGGCCTGCGCCCGGAACCTGCCTCCGTGGGCGGCGGCCCGCTCGACGAGGTTGGCCAGCCCGCTGCGCCGGCCGTCCGCCGGCAGTCCGCGCTCTGCAGGGTCATGCCGGTGGCGAACAGGCGCTGGACGGCCAGGTCGTGCAGGTCCCGGGCGATCCGGTCGCGCTCCTCGAGCAGGGTGACCTGCTCGGAGTCGCGGCGCCGCTCGGCCAGCTGCATCGCGACCGCCGCCTGCCCGGCGAAGCCCGCCAGCGGCGCCGACTCGTCCTCGTCGAAGAGCGGCTTGCCAGCTGGGTCCACGCCCAGGCGCGCCTTCGGGGGGCGGCGTTCCGAGGGCCGTCAGACCTCGCATCGGGACCGTTCGGCCCATGCGCTCCGGGCGCCTCGGGCGGACGCTGGAGTGAACCGCACCTGCGTTGCCGAGGAGGAGCCGCCGTGACCACGCATCCCGCCACCGAGGTGGCGCGCCGGATCGCCGAACGGTCCGCCCAGCTCGGCCTGAGCGAGGACCAACTGGCCAAGCAAGCAGGCATGGCCCCGCGGTACCTGCGGCAACTGCTCGACGCCGGCACCGATTTCGACCCGAACGGCCTACTCCGCGTCGCCGCCGCCCTGCACCTCACCTACCAGGAGCTGCTCGAAGGCCGCCGCGACCCGGCCCCGGGCCACAGCGGAGCGCCCTCGCGTCCGGTCCTGCTCCGCCTCACCATCCCCGAGTGCTGGGACAAGCTCGGCACGCATGGCGTGGGCCGGATCGTCCTACCAGCAGTGCCCAGCCCGCTGGTCTTCCCCGTCAACTACGCGGTGGACGCTGAAACCGTGCTCTACCGCACCAACCCGTCGGGAGGCGCCGCCGCTGAGGCGGGTACCGCGGTGTCCTTCCAGGTCGACCGCGTCGACGACCACCTGAGCCGGGGTTGGAGCGTCCTGATCGTGGGTACCGCCCGCCACGTCACCGACCCCGACACGGTCCGGCGGCTGGCCGGGCTCCCGGGCACCGAGCCGTGGGCCGGCGGAGACCGTCCACTGTGGATCCGAGTCGAGCCCGACCAGATCACCGGCCGCAGCGTAGGCACGGGGCTGCTGCGGTGAGCATCGGCGTGAAATCGTGACCAGTTGGGTGGGATCGGTGAGGAGACCCCGGAGCGGTGGATCGCAGACCTCCCGGACCCCGATCCACCGCGACTCGGCGCACCGCCTCATGACCACGTAGTCCCAGGTCAGCGCACCCTTCCCCGTGGCTTCAGGGGTAGTTGGGGCAGCTCGGGAGCGGCCAGCGGGTCGCCGTCGTAGCCGCGTACCTGGCCGAACCGGGACCCTGTCATCCAGTCCTCGCGGGCCTGGGTGATCTCCTGCGACGAGCGGCCGATGAAGTTCCACCACATGACGAGCTTCTCGTCGAAGGGCTCGCCGCCGAGCAGCAGCAGGGAGCCGTCTGCCAGTGCGCGCAGGGGCAACTCGCGCCGGCCGCTGCCGAGGTAGAGCATCGAGCCGGGGTCCAGGCGGACGCCGTCCACCTCGGTGAGGCCGGACATGGTGAGCACGGCGTACTCGAAGTCGGGCTCCAGCGGGAGGCTGGCCTCTGCATCCTGACGGAGCGTCAGGTCGACGCCGGCCAGCGGGGTGTACGTGGTGCCCGGGGAGGTGGTGCCGTCGAGCGAGCCGAGGATCACGGTGCCGTGCAGGCCGGGTGCGGTGATCTCGGGGAGTTGGGCGTGGTGTTCGAAGGTGGGGGTGGTGTGGCGGTGGGTGTCGGGGAGGGCGACCCAGAGTTGGGCGCCGTGCAGGAGGCGGGCGTGCGGGCGCGGGGATTCCTCGGAGTGCGAGATGGCGCGGCCGGCGGTCATCAGGCCCAGTTCGCGTGGTCGCACGGTCTGCAGGTTGCCGAGGCTGTCGCGGTGCAGGACTTCGCCCTGGTGCAGCCAACTGACCGTTTGCAGGCCGATGTGCGGGTGCGGCGGGACCTGCATGCCGGGCTCGTCGGCGATGTCGTCGGGGCCGTAGTGGTCGACGAAGCACCATCCGCCGACCATCCGCCGCCCCAGGTTGGGCAGCAGGCGGCGCACGACGGTGCTGCCGCCCAGCGCGGTCTCGCGGGGTGCGAGCAGTTCCCGGACGGGGCCGGCCGGCACGTCCTCGCGTCCGCCGCGCAGGGTGGGGGAGGCCTGGTCGAGTTCACTCATGGTGGGCCGGTTCCTCCATGATCGGCGTGCCGCCGGACACCGCCCGGCTGACCGGGGTCCGCTCGGCGATCTCCAACAGCCGGGCGCGCTGCGCCTCGTCCAGCTCGCCGACCAGGTCGATGCGCCGGGTGATCCGCGCCGTGTGGTCCGGGCCCTTCTCGTAGCCGAGGTGCACCCGGACGGTCTCCAGCGGCCACTGCTTGCGCTGCGCGTACATCCGCAGCGTGATCGCGGTGCAGGAGCCGAGCGCCGACAGCAGCAGCCCGGTCGGCGTGGTGGCGGTGTCGGCGCCGCCGAGCGAGGCGGGCTCGTCGGCGGCCAGGCGGTGGTGCCCCGAGCGGATGTCCACCCGGTGGTCCTCGCCCGTGCTGGTGACCAGGGCGGCGGCGGACCGGACGAACTCCTCGGCGGCAGCGGCGGCGGCGGTGGTGCTCACAGGCCGAAGCGGGTGCGCTGGGCCGGGGGGACCAGGTCGACGTAGTCGGGGTGCTTGGTCAGCCAGGCGCGGATGAAGGGGCAGTACGGGAGAACGTCCGCGCCCTGCTCCCGGGCGGAGTCGAGGGCGGCGCGGGCCAGCACACCGCCGAGGCCGCGACCCCCGAACGCGGGGTCGATCTCGGTGTGGATGAAGGCGAGTTCGTTCTCGTGCCGGAAGTACTCGGCGAAGCCGGCGAGTTCACCGTCGTCCGTGATCTCGAAGCGCGAGCGGTCGGGGTTGTCCGTCACGGTGGTCGTCATCGTTCCACGCCTCCTGCTGTGGGGCGGCGCGCCGGGGGCCCGGGCGCCGCATTTAATTTATCATTCAACAAGATGGTGATCAAGCACGCGGTTACGACCGCGAGCCGCCGTCGTGGATCTCGGCGATGTAGCCGCCGGGGAACTGCACCATCGCGCTGTCGCGCTGCGGGGAGGCGTACGGGCCCCAGAGCACGGTCGCGCCGGCGGCCCGGGCCTTGGTCAGGGTGGTGGCGAGGTCGTTCACGGCGTAGCCGGTGCTCTCGCGTCCGAAGGGGTAGGGCAGGTGCCCGTCGGTGACCGCGACGGAGGTGTCGCCGAACGGTGAGCTGATCCGGATCCGCCGGTAGCTGGTGCCGGGCAGGCCGAGTTCGGCGCCCGGTGCCTGCCGGTCGTCGGAGACCACCCGGCCACCGGTGAAGGCCAGGTAGGCGTGCAGGAAGGAGCGGGCGGCGCTGCTCGGCAGGTACAGCCGGTTCTCCGGCACGGAGGCCAGCGCCGGGTACGAGGGTGCCTTGGTGTGCCAGTACAGCTGCGCGTCGATGCCGCCGGGGAACTGCACGACCGCGTCGCGGCCGATCGGGTCGGCGAACGGCGTGACGACCGTGTTCGCCCCGTCCGACTCGGCCTTGTGCACGCCGCGGTCCAGGTCCGTGACGAGCCAGCCGGTGCGCTCGGCGCCGAACGGGTAGGGGGCCGGCGTCTGGTAGTCGAAGACGGAGAGCGTGCCGACCGGGGAGAGGATGAGTTCGGACTTGGTCAGGCTGGGGGTCGGGGTGACGTCGACGGTGGCCTGCGGGGTGTTGGTGCCGCCGAAGGTCGACTCCCAGCTGCCGACGAAGGAGTCCATCGTGCCGGGCGTCACGTAGACGTGTGCCGTGTCGTACTGGGGGCCGACGGCGAGGGAGGGACGTGCCGAGTCGGGGGCCGCAGGGACCGACGGCGCGGTGGCGAAGGCCAGGGCGGTGACGGCGGTGACCGTCGTCAGCAGTCGCAGGGGCAGGCGCATGGTCATCTGAAGTGTCCTTCCGGGGGAGGGAGTTGACGGAGAGAGTGCGGGAGGGCGAACGCCTCAGTCGCGTTCGCGGTAGCCGATCGCGATCGCGGCGACCAGGAGAGTGCTGGTGAGCAGCGCCCACGCGAGGTGCCCGTGGATGACGAGCGCGGCTCCGGGCGCGGCGCCCGCGAGCATCGCCAGGACCGCGTAGAGGCGCCGGCCCAGGCGGGGGTTGGTGCCGCCGGCGAGCGAGGAGTCCGCGGCGAGGCCGGTCAGGGTGAGGGTGAGCACCGTCGTGGTCAGGTCCGGCACGCCCAGCTTGCGGACCGTGCCGTTGCGCAGGCCCATGGCCACGGCCAGCAGCGCGATCAGCGCCTCCTGCTGCGTCCGCCCGCTCGCGGTGAACGCGATGACGGTCGCCGCGGCCTGCAGCGCCGTCTCGGCCAGCAGCGCGGTGCGCAGCCAGCGCGACCGGCGGCCCTCGCGGTGCCGCAGGGCCAGCCGGCCGGCCAGCACCGAGCCCAGCAGGAAGGCCGCGAGCGAGGTCAGCGAGCCGGCGAGCGAGAAGCCGGGCGTGCCGACGAGGGCGAAGGCGACCACGACGACGTTCCCGGTCATGTTCGCGGTGAAGACGTGGCCGAGCCCCAGGTAGCTGACCGCGTCGATCAGGCCGCTCACCACGGTCAGCGCGAACAGGGCCAGGGCCAGCGGGTGGCGGTCGCGGATCTGTCCGGCGGCCACGGGTGCGGCGGCTGCGGGTGCGGCGGCCACGGTGCTCTCGGGCTGAGGTGGCGTCATCAAGGCGTCCTTTCAGGGCGGCCCGGCACCGCGCGCCGCCGGGCGGCGCGCGGTGGAGAGGGTGGAGACGGCGGAGACGGAAGGCGGTCAGAAGAAGCAGGGGTCGTCGAAAGTCGGTCCGCCGTGGCCGGGGACGAACTGCCCGCGGGCCTGGCGCCAGTCGCGCTGCTCGTCGGAGGCGGCGGCCGCCTCGACCACCAGCTCGGCCTGGCGGACGCCGGTCAGGCTGGGTGCGGGGGTGGCCTGGTAGCCGCCGAAGCGCGCCACCGGGCTCCACAGCGGGACCACGGCGGGCAACTCGGGGGCGAGGCCCTCGTGTTCCTGGGCGCTGTGCACGATGCGGCCGCCGACCACGGTGAGGACGGACTCGATGTGCGGGATGTCGGCCTCGTCCACCGTCAGGTAGTCGGCGCTGAGCACCGCCAGGTCGGCGTAACTTCCCACCCGCAGGCGGCCCTTGAGCTCCTGCTCGCCGGTGAGCCGGGCGCCGCCCAGGGTGTAGAGCTCCAGGGCCTCCTCGCGGCTGAGCCGGTTGCCGGACGGGTACAGCGTGCGTCCGCTGACGGCCCGCCCGGAGACCAGCCAGTGCAGTGCCACCCACGGGTTGTAGGAGGAGACCCGGGTGGCGTCGGTGCCCCCGCTGAGCGCCAGTCCGCGCTCCAGCATCGCCCGCACCGGCGGCGCGGTGGCCGCCGCGGCGGCGCCGTAGCGGTTCACGAAGGCCTCGCCCTGGAAGGACATCCGGTTCTGCACCGAGATGCCGCCGCCGAGTGCGGCGATCCGGTCCAGGCTCGCGGGGGAGACGGTCTCGGCGTGGTCGAAGAGCCAGCGGTTCCCGCCCGGGAAGAGGCCCTCGGCGGCGAGCTTCTCGAAGACGGCCAGGTGGCGGCGGATCGTCTCGTCGTAGCTGGCGTGCAGCCGAAAGCCCCAGCCGTTCTCCATCAGCAGCCGCACGGCCTGCTCGAACCCGGGTTCGTACGGGCCGAGTTCGGGCCGTGGCTCGGTGAAGTTCTCGAAGTCGGCGGCCGCCCAGGTGAGGTTCTCGCCGGCGCCGTTGAGGCGCAGCCACTCGTCCCCGTCGCCCGGCCGGACGGTGGCCACCCAGCGCGCCAGGTCGTCGAGTTCCTGTCCGGCGGTCTGCGGGAAGAGGTGGTAGGCGATCCGCAGGGTCAACTCGCCTGCCTGCGCGAGCTGCATGACGGTGCCGTAGTTCTCCGGGAAGCTCTGGAAGCCGCCGGCCGCGTCGATCGCCGAGGTGAGGCCGAAGCGGTTGAGCTCGCGCAGGAAGTGCCGGGTGGAGGCGGCCTTGTCGGCCTCGTCCAGGGTCGGCGCCTTGGCGAGCGTGGAGTAGAGCAGCAGGGCGCCGGGGGCGGCCAGCAGCATGCCGGTCGGCTGCCCGTCGTGGCCGCGCACGATCTGCCCGCCCCGCGGGTCCGGGGTGTCGCGGTCGAACCCGGCGGCCCGCAGCGCCGCCTTGTTGAGCAGCGCCGACTGGTACAGGTGCAGCACGAAGACGGGGGTGTCGGGGGCGGCGGCGTTCAGCTCGGCCAAGGTGGGCAGCCGGCGCTCGGCGAACTGATCCGCGGACCAGCCGCCGACCACCCGTACCCACTGGCCCGGCGGGGTGCGCTCGGCCTGGATGCGGAGCATGGCCAGCGCCTGACGCAGCGTCGGCACGCCGTCCCAGCGCAGCTCCAGCACGTAGTTGAGACCGCCTCGGATCACGTGCAGGTGGGCGTCGTTCAGGCCGGGGACGGCGCGTCGGCCGAGTGCGTCGACGACCCGGGTCCGCGGGCCGATCTGCGGTATGACGTCCGCGTCGTCGCCGACGGCGGTGATCAGGCCCGCGCGGATCGCCACCGCGCTCGCCGCCGGGCGCGACGGGTCGCCGGTGTACACCTTGGCGTTGCGCACCACCAGGTCGGCGGCGTGGTCGGGATGGCCGGCGTGGAGCCCGGCAACGGGCATGGTCGACATGGGGTCTCGCTCTCAGGAGGCCGGGCGGCGTCATTCGGAGCCAATCTAGGGAGGCCTCGAGCCGCGACTTTCCTCTGCACGCACCGGCTCTGTCCTGCGCGAGCAGGGACACCTGGACGTGGTGGAGCGCGGTGCCGTGCAGTGTGGGAACAGCCCTGGGCGCGGCGGGAGAAGAGATGTTCGGACGCCACTGGCTAGCGTCGTGGCTGTGCCGGAGCGCCTGCGGCACCGCTCGGGTTCCGAGCCTTCCACGCCTTGCGACGTCCGCGCAGACGTCCCCGTGACACCTCATCAGCCGAAAGAGAGAACCGCCATGGTCGACTTCGACTTCGTGCACGCCGCCCCCAGCTCGGACCTGCTGACGCCGGACAACTCGATGATGCTGTTCGTCGACCACCAGCCGCAGATGTTCTTCGGCACCGGCAGCGGCGACCGCACGGCGATCATCAACGCCACCGTCGGCCTGGCCAAGTCCGCCCGGGTCTTCGACGTCCCGGTGGTGCTGTCCACGGTGGCCGCCGAGTCCTTCTCCGGCCCGATCCTGCCGCAGCTGAAGGCGGTCTTCCCCGACCACGAGGTGGTCGACCGGACGTCGATGAACGCCTGGGAGGACGCGGCGCTGGTCGAGGCGGTCAAGGCCACCGGGCGCAGCAAGATCATCCTTTCCGGCCTGTGGACCGAGGTGTGCCTGGTGCTGCCGGCCCTCTCGGCGCTGGACCAGGGCTACGAGGTGTACGTGGTCTCGGACGCCTCCGGCGGCGTCAGTCCGCTGGCCCACGAGCACGCCCTGCACCGGATGACGGCGGCCGGTGCGGTGCCGGTGACCTGGATCCAGGTGCTGCTGGAGCTGCAGCGCGACTGGGCCCGCACCGGGACCTACCTGCCGGTCATGGACGTGATCAAGGAGCACGCCGGCGCCTACGGCCTGGGCGTGGTCTACGCGCAGACCATGATCAACGAGCACGCGGCCGGCTGACCGGCAACCGGGCATCAGGAAAAGGGAGTTCGTCAGTGAACACAGGTCTCCTGCTGCTCCGGCTGGTCGCCGGACTGCTGGTCGCGGGGCACGGAGTCCAGAAGGTCAGCTTCCACCTGGGCGGTCGGGGGTTGGCCGGCGGTACCGAGGAGTTCCGCGGTGACGGATTTCGCGGCGGGGTGTTCACCGCGCTCACCGCGGGAGGCACCCAGGTCGGGGCGGGGCTGCTGCTCGCGGCGGGCCTGCTCACGCCGCTGGCCGCCGCCGGCACGATGGGTGTGATGACGGTGGCGATGACCGTCAAGTGGCCGCACGGGATCTGGGTGCAGAACGACGGGTTCGAGTACCCGCTGGTGCTGATCACGATCGGCGCGGTGCTGTCCGCCACCGGCCCCGGCCGCTGGTCGCTCGACGCGCCGCTCGGGCTGCTGGCCTGGCCCGCCTGGTGGCTACCGGTGGCCGTAGTCGCCGGCGTGGGCGGCGGCCTCGCCACCCGCCTGGTCCTGCACCGGCGTTGAACCCGCGCTGTCGGCACCTGCGGATCCACCGTTGAACCCACGCTGTCGGCACGGGCGGATCCGCACCCGTGCCGGCGGCGCTCAGGCTTCTGCGATGTTGCCCTGGAGCTTGCCGAGCACCTCTTCGAAGACGGCGGTCTCCTGCTCGGACAGGCCGCGGCGCAGCCGCTGGTCGAAGGCCAGCGCGGCGCCGCGCATCGAGTCGAACGCGGACTCGCCCTTCTCGGTCAGCTCCACCTGGTGGATGCGGCGGTTGGCGGGGTCGCGCCGGCGCGTGACGAGTCCGTCGGCCTCCATCGCGTTCAGGTGGTGGGTGAGCGTCGCGCCGCGGATGCCCACCGCGTCGGCCAGTTCGCGCTGGTTGCCGAGCTGGTGCGTCTTCAGCGAGATCAGGATCAGCCAGGTCGGCATCGACCCGCCGACCTCGGCCAGTGCGTCGTCGAAAGCGCGGCCGACGTTCCTGGCGGTGCGGGCGAGGTGCAGGCCGAGCGGGGTGTGGGCGGGTCGTGGCATGGCTCGATGGTAGCACAATCAATAGATGTCGAAGCGTTTGACGTAGAAGCGTTAGAGGCCTAACGTTGCCGCTGAAGGAGGCAACGTCATGGAACTGCGAATCGTCAACCCGCGGCGCGAGTACGCGCCGCCCTCGTTCCTCGAACCCCCGCCCACCGGGTACCTCCACCTCGCCGCCGCCGTAGAGCCGGCGCGCGGGCGGACCCCGTTCCCCGGGGGCGGCACGCGCAAGGCGGCGCTGCTGAACCGGCTGAAGGTGCTGACAGCGGAGCTGGAGCAGCTGGACACGGTGCGAAAGGCCACCGTCTTCCGAGCCGTCCTGCTCCCACCGGCGCCGGCGGCCGCCGCGCACCCGGCGCGCTTCGACGTGGTGGTGCTCGTGGAGGCGGCCTCGACGGACGTTCTCGACGAGATCCGGTCGTCGGAGCCCTACCAGCGGATGGTCGCCGAGGTCACCGAGGTCGCGAGCGACACCCACGAGATGGCGGCGAAGTGCCTGCGCTACCTGGGCGATGTCGACAAGAGCCGCCAGGGGCTGTTCCTGTTCAACTACTTCGCGGCCGAGGACGCCGAGGTCGCCACCCGGCTGTGGGAGCACCTCGCCGGCTGGTACGTCACGGAGACCGGCCTGGACAACTCCACGCTGCTCGCACCCATCGGCCCGGCCGACTACGTGTTCGTCAACCACGCGCGCTGGGACACTGGCCTGCTGGGGTTCGCGGCCAAGCAGTTCAGCAAGAGCTCGTTCCGCAGCTACGTCCTGGCGAACCTGCGCGCCAACGACACGACGGCGATGCCGATCCTCTATCGGAAGGTCTGATCATGTCCGGGACCGACACGTTCGCCGGCAAGGTCGCCCTGGTGACCGGGGCCAGTCGATGGAGCGGCCCGCACCCTGACGTGCGGCTGCTACCGGGTCGGCCTGTGGCAGGCCTGTCCAGGCGCCGGAGGCTCGTGCGCATCGCTCCCCGGGCCGTCAGCCCGAGAGGCGGTCGAGGACCTGGGCTTTCGCGGCGTCCACCAGGACGGCCAAGCGCCGGTCGCCGGTCACCACTTGGTCGGACGCGACCTCGAACCACACCACCTTGCCCGCACCCGCCGGGGCCCAGCCCCACGAGTGCGCCAGTCCGGCGACCAGCAGCAGCCCCCGGCCACCGGTGACCATGTCCTGCGTGGTCGCCGGATCGGGCAGGTGCAGGCTGGTGTCCGCCACCTCCACCCGCAATCGCAGGCCCGTCCAGCGAACGGTCACCATGCACCGGGCCTTCGTGTGCTCCACGGCGTTGGCCAACAACTCGCCCGCGCACAACTCCACATCCCGCAACGCGTCGTCCGACAACGGGACCTTCCAGAACCGGGCGATGTCGACGATCAAGCGCCGGGCCGGCGGAACAGCAGCCGCGTCAGGCTCAACACCCCACTCGTACGGGACTGGGAACGACGCCGTATTCAACGGGCTCATCAGCGCGCCCCCGTCTCTGGTTGGGGGCTGCATTCGAAGGCGGTCGCGGAGGGTGGGGCGTCCCGGGCAGAGGAGGCGTTCAGCAGCTCACTCCGCCGGCGCTGCTGGCCTGCGGTACGCCGTGGCCGCCGGCCATCGGTCGGGTGGAGGGTGGAGCCGTCACGTGGGGCCGTCCACTCCGCTCCACCGCCCGGGGGTCGAAGGTGGTAGGAGTAGACACCCTCGCCGGGGACATCGACCACAACGCCAATGCGCTCAACGAGCGAGTCCCGTGCCAGGTCTCCCAACCGGGGCGTCCAGCTCGATGCGGGGCCGTTCGCGTCTGCGGGTTTGATACGTCGTCCGCTCATGGAACAGACAGTAGGCGGCCGACTACAGCTGAATATGAATCAGCGGAATACAGCTATCCGTCCAGGTGGAAGCGGTCCGACATGCGCCGCAGTTTCTCCCGGGTGCTGCTTCGCTCGGCGTACACGATCTTGCGCAGGGTGGCCCGTGCTATCGGGTGGTTCCGGACGAGTTGGGGGGCGATGCGCTCGGCTTCCTCCAGTTCGGCGAGTGCCTTGTCCCGGTTGCCGTCCCACAGCCAAGCGCGGGCCAGGTCCATCCGGTGGTGACCACGTCGGGAGTTGGGGAGCGTGGCGACCTGCGCGGGGTCTGCGCGCTCGTGCAGCATCAGGGCCTTGGAGTGGTCTCCCATCTCCAACTGGACTGAGACGGAGTGGATTTGAACGTTCCCGGAGGAGAAGGTCAGCGAGTGCCGATCGAACACGGGAACATCCGTGGCCGCCAACCTGGCTGCTGCTGCCCGTGCATGGGAAATCCGGTCTTCGGTCTCCCCGGGGCTGCCGGCGCGAGCGGCCGAAACGGCTGCGCGAAGTTGCAGGGTCCCCCAGGCCCGGACGGCGAGGGGTTGGCCGGCCTCATACTCCGCGTCGATCGACCTGAGTGCCTTGTTCGAGAGCGCCAGGGAATCCTCCCAGTCGGCGGTGGCCCACATGTCCCAGACCCGCATCCAGTCGGCCACGGCCGGCAGCACCGTGTCCCCAGATCGACCGGCGGCCCATGCCGCACGCTCGCAGGCCATGGCGATCAGCTCGGGGTGGCCGAGGGTGTGCGCTGCCGTGTGGGCGAACTTGCAGCAGACCGCGTAGATTCCGAACGCCTCTTCCCGTTCGTGGCCCGTGGCGGTCTCCGCCAGAGCGCGGGCCTCGCGCAGGAGGTCAGGCAGCACACGCAGAATCGCGACGTTCGCGGCCGCGTCGCGGAGCCGGTGAAGCCGCGCGGTCTCTTGCCACAGAGTCGCAGAGGGACGAGGGACGCCGTCGAACACGGGCACCAGGTCGTAGCGGCGCAACTCCCGGAGGATCGATGCCGCAGCCACCTGCCACTGGTTCTCGGATGCCTTCCCCGCGACGAAGGGTCGTTCGATCAGGTCGTTCGGGTGGCAGTGCAACGCCGCCGCAACCTCGTTGATGACGGCGGCGCGATCAAGCTCGATCAGCCCACGCTCGACCTTCGACACCCATCCCTGCGTCCTGCCCACCGCCGCCGCGAAGTCGGCTTGCGGCATGCCCAGTCGGAGTCGTTGACGTCGGATGCGCTTCCCGATCGACTCGCGTTCCTCAAGCACCGTGGCCCTCCCCACCGGTCCGCAATGACGCCGTCCGTACCTGACGGCTCGGCCTCCTGAGCGACAGTACCCGGAGCACGTGCCGCCGAGTGCTGGACCGACGACGATCCCCCGATCGAGACCCGGGCCTGCGGCCGCAGCGCCGTAGCAGCACGGCCGCGCGCCCGGGTCGCTCGGTGCGCATTGGCAGGGCGGCGAGGTTCTCGGCGAGCCACGCCGTTGTGGGGCTCGACTGGGGGAGGGCGGCTCGGCGGCCAGGGCAGGCAGGCAGCAGTAACGCCTCAGGGCGTGAGCGCCGACGGTGCCGCTGCGGCCTCCCAGGTGAAGCCGTCCGGGTCGGTGAACGGCCCGGTGGTGCTGTTGATCGCGAGGCGGTGCGAGCCGGTGCCCTCGGGAGAGACGCCGGCGTCCTTGGCGAGGGCGCGGCGCCGGTACAGCCCCAGCTTGACGGGGCTCGATCCGGCGGCGAACTCGACGTACATCCGGCCGAAGCTCTTCGCCACGGTGAGGCCCCGGTCGACGTAGAACCGCTTGCTCGCGGCCACGTCCGCGACGCCCAGCAGGAGCACGAGATCGTCGAACTGCCGGGTGGCCGGGCCGGTGTCCTTCTTCGCCGAGGTCGCGACCTTCCAGATCGCCCCGTCCGGGGCCTGGACGGTGCCGCCGTAGCCCCAGAGCGACTTCGCGGCGGGCTTCAACACCGTGGCTCCGGCGTCGAGCGCGGCGTCGATGAAGCCGTTGACGGTGGCCGGCTGGGAGACCGTGAGCGAGAGGGTGAACCCGCGGAAGCCGGTCGTCGGTTCCTGCGAGGAGCGCAGGCGCAGCTGGGTGTCCAGGCCGAAGGCGGTGGTGTAGAAGTGGTCGGCGGCCGTGGGGTTGGCCACGTCGAGGATGATGGATTCGATGGTTGCCATGGCCCTCACGCTAGTTGCGGCTCGGTGACCGGTGCTTCTTGATTCCTGACCGGTCTGGTCACCTGTTTCGCCACGCACGCCGGCATCCCAGCCGTCGTGCGCGCCGCGTCGCTGCGGTAGACGCTGGGCGGCACGCCGACCAGTTCAGTGAAGCGGGTGCTGAAGGTGCCCAGCGAGGAGCAACCGACCGCGAAGCAGACCTCGGTGACGCTGAGGTCGCCGCGACGCAGCAGCGCCGCCGCGCGCTCGATGCGCCGCGTCATCAGGTACGCGTACGGCGATTCGCCGTAGGCGAGCCGGAACTGGCGGCTGAGGTGCCCGGCCGACATGTGTGCGCCGCGGGCGAGTGCCTCGACGTCCAGCGGCTGCGCGTACTCCCGGTCGATCCGGTCGCGGACGCGGCGCAGCCGTGCGAGGTCGTGCAGGTGCTGCGCCGCGATGCGTGCGGGGCCCCACGAGGGGTGGCACATGTGTGGACTCCTCACCTCGCCGGCCGGACGGGTCAGCGGAGCTCCTGGATGCGGACCAGGTTGCCCGCGGGATCGCGGAAGGCGCAGTCGCGGACGCCGTACGGCTGCTCGGTCGGCTCCTGGACGACCTCGGTGTCGCCGGCCTGGACCTTCTCGAAGGTGCCGTCGAGGTCCCGGGTGGCCAGCAGGATCCAGCCGTAGGTGCCCTTGGCCATCATCTCGGCGATGGTGCGGCGCTCGTCCTCGGTGATCCCGGGGTCGGCGGCCGGCGGCGCCAGCAGGATGGAGGTGTCGGGCTGGCCGGCGGGGCCGACCGTGATCCAGCGCATCTTGCCCTGTCCGACGTCGCTGCGGACCTCGAAGCCGAGGACGTCGCGGTAGAAGGCCAGGGACGCGTCCGGGTCGTCGTGCGGGAGGGCGCTCATGTGAATGGTGATGTCCATGGCGGTCATGCTAGGTGCGGCTCCGTGACCCGCGCTTCTCGATTCCTGATCGGTTCGGCCACCCCGGTTCCTTGACACGCGTCGTCGTTGTCAAGGAACCTTGACACACGTTTTCGGCGGCGGAAGAGGTGCGGTATGCGCTGGGTTGATGAGACCGGTCGTCACGAGGGGTATCTGGCAGCGGTGCTGGCGGACGGGAGCGAACCGGGACCGGTGGCGGACGGACGCACGACCTGGTGGCTCTACAACGGGGCGGACGGCCCGCGCGCGGTGGGGGTCCGGGGAGCCTGCGAGTGCGGCTGGCGCGGCGCCGAGACGCATCCGATCGACTTCGGGGATGACGAGGCGACCGAGGGCGTGGAGCAGCGCACCGGCCCGTACGCGGACTGGGAGTACCACGTCGACCAGGCCGAGGGGATGGTGCCGCGCGATGTGGAGCAGTTGCTCGCCGCGCTGGAGAAGCGGATCGGGCAGCTGTCGGAGCGTCAGTCGGTCACCGCGCTGCGGGTGGTGGCCCGTGTCGAGAAGGCGGTCCCGGGCTACGGCATCGGCGCCGTCCGGGCCGCCCGCGCGAACCTCGTGTCCTGGGAGGCGATCGGCAAGGCGCTCGGCTGCAGCCGGCAGGCCGCTCACGAACGGTTCGCCCGCCACCTCAGTGACTGACCCCCGGGGGGCAGCGGACAGGCCCTAGCGCAGCGGCTCGCCGGAGAGGCGTTGGGCCAGGTAGACCGGCAGCACCGCCAGGACGATCAGCACCGCGGCCACGACGTCCACCACCGGGCCCTGGTTGGGGCGGGCCAGGTTGTCGAAGATCCACAGCGGCAGCGTCTGGGTGCCGGGGCCCGCGGTGAAGGTGGTCACCACGATCTCGTCGAAGGAGAGCGCGAAGGCCAGCAGCGCGCCGGCGAGCAGCGCGCTGCGCACGGCCGGGAGCGTGACGTACCAGAAGGTCTGGAACGTGTGCGCCCCCAGGTCCGCCGACGCCTCCTCGGCCGACGGCGCTATCCGTCGCAGCCGCGCCGCGACGTTGTTGAAGACCACCACGATGCAGAAGGTGGCGTGTCCGACCACGACGGTGAACAGGCCGAAGCCCACCCCGAGCGGAGTCAGCACGGTGCGGAACGCGGCGTTGAGCGCGATGCCGGTGACGATGCCGGGCAGGGCGATCGGCAGGATCAGCAGGAAGGAGACCGACTGTCGGCCGTAGAACCGGTAGCGGGTCGCGGCGAAGGCCGCCATGGTGCCGAGCACCAGCGCCACCGCGGTCGCGCCGAGCCCGGCCTTCAGCGAGGTGGCCAGCGCCGCGCGCAGCCCGGTCTCCTGCCAGGCCGCCGCCCACCAGCGGGTGCTGAAACCGGACGGCGGCCAGGCGAAGGAGCGCGAGGCGTTGAAGGAGTTCACCAGGACCAGCAGCAGCGGGGCGTAGATCACGGCGAGCCCCAGTGCCGTCGCCAGGCGGAGCAGGATCCGGGCGGTGCGGGAGAGTTGCATCAGGCCCTCACAAGCTGTCCAGCGCACCGGTGCGGCGCACGGCGAGCAGGTAGCCGATGATCAGCAGCACCGGCACGCAGGACACCGCCGCCGCCAGGGGCAGGTTGAGCGTCACGTTGGACGCGATGACGTTGCCGAGCATGGACGTGGTGCCGCCGACGATCTGCACCGCCAGGTAGTCGCCGAGGCTGAGTGAGAAGGTGAAGATCGACCCGGCGATGAGCGCCGGCCTGACCATCGGCAGCACCACGGTGCGCAGGGTCCGCCAGGGTCCGGCACCGAGGTCGGCCGCGGCGGCGAGCAGGCTGTCGGGCAGCTGCTCGAACGCGGTGCAGAGCGGCAGCACCATGTAGGGCAGCCACAGGTACCCGAGCACCATGACCACCGCCGGCACCCCGAAACCGGGGGAGTGCCCGCCGAAGGGGGCGGTGACCCAGTCCAGGACGCCGCCGTGACTGAGCATCACCCACCACGCGTAGGCCTTCACCAGGTAGCCGGCCCACAGCGGCGTCAGCACCGCCACCAGCAGCAGGCGCCGGCTGCCGGGTCTGGCCACCCGGCCGATGTAGAAGGCCATCGGAAGCGCGATCACCGCGTCGATCACCGTCACCGACGCCGCGATGCCCAGCGTGCGCAGCGCGACCGTCCGGTACTGCGGATCGGTCAGCAGCGAGCGGAAGTTGTCGGCGGTCCAGCGGTACTCGATGTTGGAGGTGAACTCGTTGGTGGTCCAGAAGGCCGACAGCAGCAGCACCGTCAGCGACCCCAGGTACGCCAGCACCAGCCAGGTCATCGGCGCGGCCAGCAGCGCCGCCAACCGCAGGCCGGGGCGCCGGTGCAGCGCCCCGGCCAGCCTGCGCACCGGCGTACGGGCCGGCAGCCGGTCCGGTGTACGGTCCGGCGCACGGGTCGCGGCGGGGGCGGTCATCAGCTCTTGATCCCGTTCCAGGCGGTGACCCACTGGGCGTACGTGGTGCAGTCGTTGCGACCGCCGCCGTCGGCGCACTGCGCGGTGGGCGTGGTCCAGTAGTAGACGTTCTTCCACCAACTCTCGTCGGTGGCGTGGTAGTCGGTGCAGAAGTTCGGGTTGTCGGTGATCTGCGCGCAGGCCTTGGAATTGGCCGGGGCCTCGCCGAAGTACTCGGCGACCTGGGCGTTGACCGACGGCGAGACGATGTAGTTCATCCACTGGTACGCGCAGTCGGGGTGCTGGGCGTGCGCCGAGATCATCCAGGTGTCGGACCAGCCGGTGGAGCCCTCGCTGGGCAGGATCGCCTGGGTCCTCACCTTGCCGTCGGCGGCGACCGCCTGGTGGATCACCTCCCAGGTGGTGCCGATCAGGTCGTCGCCGGAGTCGAACGCGGCCTGCTCCTTGGTGTAGTCGCTCCAGTAGGAGCCGATCTGCTTCTTCTGGACCTTGAGCAGGGCCACCGCGGCGTCCAGCTGCGAGGTGGTGAGGGCGTAGGGGTTCTTGATGCCGAGCTCGGGCTTGGTCTTCATCAGGTAGAGCGCGGCGTCGGCGATGTAGATCGGGCTGTCGTACGCGGTGAGGTGCCCGGCGTAGGGGGAGTCGGCGGCGAAGACCGAGCCCCAGGAGGTCGGGGCGGGGGCGACCTTGTCGGTGTTGTACATCAGCAGGTTGGCGCCGCGCCCGTGCGGGATCCCGTAGGCCACGCCGTTGACCGAGTTCCACGGCTGGTTCTTGAGACCGGGGTAGATGTCGGCGTAGTTGGGCACCAGTGCGGTGTTGACGGGCGCGACGTCGCCCCCGGCGATCAGCCGCAGCGTCGCGTCGCCGGAGGCCGAGACGGTGTCGTACTGGCCCGTCTTCATCAGCGCGACCATCTCGTCGGAGGTGCCCGCCACCTTGAGGTTCACCTTGCAGCCGGTCTGCTTGGTGAACGGGGTGACCCAGTCGACGGTCTTGCTGTCCTGCCCGGACTCGACGTAGCCGGCCCAGGCGACGATGTTGACGGTGCCCTCGCCCGGGCCGAGGGACTTCTGCGCGGGGATGTTCGGCGCGGCGAACCCCGTACTCGCACTGTTGCCACCGGCGTTCGAGCCGCACGCGGCGGCCAGCAGCAGGGCGGCGGCGGCCGCCAGGGTGCGGAGCGGGTGACGGATGCTCATGAACGTCCTCACGGTGATCAGGGGTTGATGCGGACGGTGTGCTGTCGCTGCCAGGCCAGCAGGACGGCCGACCCCCGGTGCCGGGCGGCGTCGGCGCCGGACTCCTCGAAATTCTGCCGGACGGCGACCAGTTGGCCGCCCGCTTCCAGGTCCACCAGGAAGCGGGTCTGCGCGCCCGCGTAGACGACCTCGCCGATCGTCCCGGTGACGGCGTGCTCGTCGGGCCCGGTCGGGTCGTCGGGGTGGGCGACGCGGATCTTCTCGGGACGCACCGAGTACGTCCCGGACTCGCCGAACACCTGTACGGCACAGGGGCCTTGGAGCAGGTTGGAGGTGCCGACGAAGCCCGCCACGAACGCGGTGGCCGGCCGCTCGTACACCTCGGCCGGCGTGCCGACCTGCTCGATCCGCCCGGCGTTGAAGACCGCGATCCGGTCGCTCATGGTGAGCGCCTCGTCCTGGTCGTGGGTGACGAGGACGAAGGTGATGCCGGCCTCGCGCTGGATCTGCTTGAGTTCCAGCTGCATCTCCTGACGGAGCTTCAGGTCGAGGGCGCCGAGCGGCTCGTCGAGCAGCAGCACGGACGGGCGGTTGACCAGGGCGCGGGCCAGCGCGACGCGTTGGCGCTGTCCGCCGGACAGTTCGGCGGGGCGCCGGTCGCCGAAGGAGTGCAGCCGAACGGTCGCCAGCGCCTCGGCGGCCCGCTCGGCCCGCTCCGCCCGGGGCACCCGCTTCACCTTCAGGCCGTACTCGATGTTCTGACGCACCGACAGATGCGGAAAGAGGGCGTAGTCCTGGAACACCGTGTTGACGTCGCGGTCGAATGCCGCCAGACGGGTGACATCGATCCCACCGAGCAGGACCCGCCCGGCACTCGGCGCCTCGAAGCCCGCGATCATGCGCAGCACGGTGGTCTTGCCCGAGCCGGAGGGGCCGAGCATCGAGAAGAACTCGCCCGGCCTGACCTCCAGATCGATGCCGTCCACGGCGCGTACCGCGCCGAACGCCTTGCTGACCCCGGACAGCGCGACCGCGCCGGGGGTGGGTGGGCGGGGGGATGGGCTGCGCGTCATACCGCACCTCGGTCTCGCGGTCTCTGCTGCTGGATCCTCGACTTGAGCAGAAGCCTACGAACCTGGAGGACGGCTCGGCTATCCCTTGGTCGTGCTCGGTACTTGTCGCCGGGCCGGCGCGCTCAGCTCGCGGCAGCGCCGAACCACCTCGGCAGCCGGCTGAGCAGCTCCTGCTGATCCTCACCGACCCACGCCACGTGGCCGTCCGGCCGCAGCAGCACCGCCGGCACGTCCAGTTCCTCGCTGACGTCGACGACGTGGTCGACCCGATCCGCCCAACCCGCCACCGACAGCCGCCCTGTCTGGTCGAGCAGCAGCCCGCGGCCACCGTGCATCAGCCCGTAGAGGCGCCCCTGCTTCAGCCCCACGTCCCGCAGTCGCCGGCCGAGCAGTTCGTGGCCCTCGCCGAAGTCGTAGCGGACGCCGATCGCCGTGATCTTCTCGGTCAGGTACCGGTTCACGTCGTCGAAGGCCATCAGCTCCGACAGCAGCCGGCGCACGGCCTGAGCCCCCGGATCGAGCGCCATCAGCTGCATCTGCGCGCGGGTGTTGTCCAGCACGTCGGCCGCCACGGGGTGCCGTTCGGTGTGGTAGCTGTCCAGCAGGCCCTCCGGTGCCCAGCCGTTGACGGCGGCGGCCAGCTTCCAGCCGAGGTTGAACGCGTCCTGCACGCCGAGGTTGAGCCCCTGCCCGCCGGCCGGCGGGTGGATGTGCGCCGCGTCGCCGGCCAGCAGCACCCGGCCGGTCCGGTAGCGCTCGGCCAGCCGGGTGCCGTCGCCGAAGCGGGAGAGCCAGCGCGGTGAGTGCACGCCGAAGTCGGTGCCGGCGACCAGCCGCAGCTGCTGCTTGAACTCCTCGAGGGTCGGCGGGACCGTGCGGTCCTCGGCCACCCCTTCGGCGGGCACGACGACGCGGTACACCCCGTCCGCGAGGGGCATGGCGCCGAACCGCAGCTGGGTCTTGCGGACTTCGGCCATCACGGCGGCCAGCGTCTGCGGCGGCGCGGTCAGTTCCATCTCGCCCAGCAGCGTCTCGACCCTGCTGGGTTCGCCGGGGAAGCCGACGCCGAGCAGCTTGCGCACCGTGCTGCGGCCGCCGTCGCAGCCGACCAGGTAGCGCGAGCGCAGCTGAGTACCATCGGTCAACTCGACGGTCACCCCGTCCTCGTCCTGGCTCAGCCGGACCAGCTCGTAGCCCCGCCGGATCTCGGCGCCGACCTCGGTGGCGTGCTCGGCCAGCAGGCGATCGATGGTCGGCTGCGGGATGCCGAGGACGTACGGGTGCGCGGTGTCCAGCCGCTCCGGGGACGGCTTGGCGATGCCGGCGAAGAAACCGCCGACCGGATGCTGCTTGCCGAGTGCGAGGAAGCGCTCCAGCAGACCGCGCTGGTCCATCACCTCGATGCTGCGCGCGTGCAGGCCGAGCGCGCGGACCACCTTGGTCGGCTCCGCCTCCTTCTCCAACACGAGCGCCCGCACGCCGTGCAGCCGCAACTCGGCGGCCAGCATCAGGCCGGTCGGTCCACCGCCGACCACGATCACGTCGATCATCACAATCCCCATTTTCGGCAGGTTTCGGCAACGTTCGGCAACGCTGAATTCCTGGCAGCCGGTTCCGCGGATTCCGGCTTCGGTCGACGATTCTGCGGCACGACCGGGGCCTTGCCGCAAGCCCCCCGGTGCGATATACATTGAGAGTGGTGGGGAGTGGGTACTCGCCTTTCAGACATCGCGGGAACGCCGCAGCGGCCGGGGGGCCCCCCCCCCCCGGGGGGGCCCCCCCCCGGGGGGGGGGGCCCCCCCCCGGGGGGGGGCCCCCCCCCCCGCCGCTGTCGTGCTCGGAGTTGCTGCGTTCGGAGTTGCCGCGTCAGAGAATCAGGCGCAGGGTCCAGTCGGCTGCGCCGTTGACGTCCAACTCGCGCATGCCGATGTTGATCGAGGGGTCGCTGGCGGTGTCCGGGCACCAGTCGAAGACCGACTCGGGCACATTCTCGGGGTACGGCCCTGACCATTGCGTGTTGTCCACGGCGAATGCGTACCAGTACCAGTACCGGTTGACGGCGGCGAGATTCCCGCCGTAGGCGACCGCGGAGGCGCCGGGTGCGATGACCCACCAGCCGGTCCTGCGCCAGGGCCTCGGCTGACAGTTCTGGTCGAGCCGCTCGATCATGACGTTGATGGTCTGGGAATAGCCGTTCTCGAAACGCAGCATCTGCCCCGCCCCTCAGGTCCCGGATCCGGTCGGCTGCCGCCGGACAGCCGGGCCGGTGCCCGTCTGCTCCGCCGCCGTCGGTTCCTCGACGACGGCGATGGTGCCGGAGCGTTCTTCGCGGACGGATCCTTGAACGGAGCCGACCTCCTGGGGCGTGAAGACTGCGGAAGTCTGCGCCGCCGCAGCCGTCAGCTGCTGCAGATCGACGCCTGAGGTGGGAGCGACTGGAATGTCGGGAGATTCGTTGGCCATGGGGAAAGCCCCTTCCATGCCGATCGGGCGCCGCACGCGAGTGCGGTTGGCCTGATCTCAGATTAGCTATGGAAAAGGCGTCGAGCTAGGGGGAAAAGGCGATCCGAAGAAGTAGCAAATTATGATGCTAGATCACATCGCGACTGCTTTGCGGGAGTTCACCGTCCCCGATTCTCGGGGGCACCGTTTCGAGGATGCCGGCTCCCCGCGCGCCGGGTCAGCCGAAGAGCTGATACGAGGCGCGGTAGACCGGATCCGTGCGCGCGGCGATGTCCTGGCGCACCGCGTGCAGGCGTTGGTAGAGGCGGTGGTTGTCGGGGTCGGGCGCGAAGGCGGCGCCCGGGTGGACCATGGCGGCGACGGCGTCGTCGAAGCTCGGATGCAGGCCGAGGCCGACCGCCGCGCAGATCGCGGCGCCGAGTCCGGCGGCGTTGTTGACCGCGGAGCGCAGCGCCGGGATGCCGAAGACGTCGGCGAAGATCTGCATGATCAGGTCGGAGTTGGCGCCGCCCCCGGAGACGATGGTCTGCCGGTACCGGGTGCCGAGTTCGGCGGCCATCGTCGTGCCGTGGCCGTAGACGGTCAGGGCGAGCGCCTCGAGGATCGAGCGGTAGATGTGGAACCGGCCCTGGCGGCCGTCGAAGCCGAGGATCGAGCCCTTGCGGTAGGGCGCGTCCGTGGGGGCGAGCCAGTCCAGGACGGTCATCAGCCCGTCCGAGCCGGCCGGGACGGCGGCGGCGCCGCGGTTGAGGACGTCCTCGACGGTGAGCCCCTCGCGGGCGGCGGCCTGCGCGGCCTCCTCGCCGAGCAGGTCGCGGAACCAGCTGACGGTCCACATGCCGCGCCGCACGCCGAGGCTCTCGTAGAGGTACGCGTGGGGGCGGCTGGCGTAGTTGGTCCAGAAGCCGGTCGCGTCCTTGACGTTGCGCGCCCCGGTGGTCATCCCGGCCACGTAGGTGCCGAGCGAGACCAGCAGCGTGTCGGGCCTGCTCAGGCCGCAGCCGAGCGCCTCGACGGCCTTGTCGTTGGCGGTGGCGACCACCGGCAGGCCGACCGGAAGGCCGGTGTGCGCGGCGGCCTCGGCAGTGAGGTGGCCGAGGATCTCGCCGGGCTGCACGGTCTCGAATAGCAGCTCGCGCGGGATGCCGTACTCGGCGAACTCCGCTTCGTCCGTCGTCCATCGGCCGGTGTCGGAGTCGATGGGCCACATGCCGGCGTAGTTGGCGGCGGTGTCCGTGCACCGGCCTGTCATCCGGCGGGTGAGGTAGCCGGAGGAGGTGGTGACGTGGCGCACGCGCGGGTCGGTGTGCTCGTAGGGGCGCGAGACGCGCTCGTCCATCCAGCTCAGCACCGGACCCGCCAAGGTGCCGTCGGCGAGCAACAGGGCGCGGCAGAACCGGATCGTGCAGAGACCGACGCCGACGATCTCGGCCGGGGCGCCGGGGAAGGCGGCCATGGCGCGGCGGCTGGCCTCGCCGATGGAGTCCCAGAGGTCGTCCTGCGGGTGCTCGACGACGCCGGGGCGGGGGGTGTCGTAGGGGCGCAGCGCCTGCCGTCCTTCGCAGACCACGTTCCCGAGCTCGTCGAAGACGGTGACCTTCGAGCTCTGGGAGCCGTTGTCGATGCCGATCAGGTAGCGCGTCATGCCTGCTCCGAGGTGTGCTGTTCGCGGCCGGTCCGGATCGCCGGGGCCGATGGGGAGGCGGAGGCCCTGCGGTCAGGAGCCGAGCGGGAAGATCGTGCCCTTGTTCATGATCCCGTTGGGGTCGAACGCGGACTTGAGCTTGGCCAGCAGGTGGTAGGCCGTGCCGTGCTCCTGCTCGGTCCACGCGGTGCGGTACTTGCCGATGCCGTGGTGGTGGACCATCGAGCCGCCGACCTTGAGGGCTTCTTCGACGATGATCGCGTTGAGCGGGAGGTGGTACTTCTCGATCTCCTCGCGGGGCTCGCAGTCGATCCGGTAGTCGTAGACGAAGTAGAGGTTCGTCCCGGTCTGGTAGCTGTGCGAGGAGTGCGCGCCGAGCATCGTCAGGTCCCCGGCATGGGGGTACTCGGTGCGGATGCGGTGCATCACGTTGTCGTAGAGCTCGACGGTGCGCGACCAGTCGGCGGAGACCTCGGTGGTGTAGCCGAGGTGCCGGTCGGCCAGCATGGTCGCCTTCTCGGCCTCGATCTTGTCGGTGCCCCAGTTGAGGTGGTCGAACCAGGCGCGGATCAGCTCCGGGTCGACCCTCGCGTGCGGGTACTGGGCGATCACGCGCCCGATCTCGTCGCTGGTGGCACGGACGATGCCCTTGGGGCCCTCGGCGACGAAGACCACCACGCACTTGCCCTGGTAGAAGTGGGCGAAGTGCTGGCGGGCGTCCTCGGGCGAGTAGAGCCGGACCACCGACGGCTTGAAGCCATTGGTGACGACCTCGCGGATCACCGCGAGGCCGGTGGCCATGTCGTCGACCAGGAAGCCGTGGAACTCGTTGTTCTCCGGCAGGAACTTGAAGATCTTGACGGTGACTTCGGTGATGTAGCACAGCGCGCCCTCGTTGCCGATGACGATGTGCCGGATGTCCGGTCCGGTGGAGCGGCGCGGGACGTTCTTGATCCGGCTGACCGTGCCGTCCGGGAAGACCGCCTCCAGGCCGACGACCATGTCCTCGATCGCGCCGTAGAGGGTGGAGAACTGGCCGATGGAACGGGTCGAGACCAGGCCGCCCAGCTGGGCCAGCGGCTTGGACTGCGGGGAGTGCCCGGTGGTGAAGCCCTGGGCGCGCAGCGTGTCCTCCAGCAGTTGGAGCGGCACTCCGCACTCGGCGGTCACCTGCATGTTCTCCGTGTCGATGGACAGGATGCGGTCCAGGCCGGAGCCGTCCAGGACGATGGTGTCCTCGACGATCGTCTCCAGGCCGCCCTCGGTGCCGGTGCGGCCGGTGCGCGCCACCACGTTGATGCGGTTCTCGTTGGCGAACGCCAGGACGGCGGCGACGTCCGCGGTGCTGGTCGCGTTGACGATCGCGGCCGGCACCGGCCCGTCGAAGATGCCGTGCACCGACTGGTACTTCTTGAACCGGTCGACGCTCGCCAGCCGCAACTGCTCTTCGTCGGTGACCACTTGAGCGGCGTCTACCAGCTCGGTGAGGCGCGCGACGATCTCCGCGCGGCTCAGCTTCGATACGGACTGGAGCATCTGGATCTACCTCGTTCTTGCGGGGGAACTCTGGGGGAAGGTCGGTGGGAACGGCAGGGTCGCTCAGCGGACCAGGTATCCGCCGTCGACGGCCAGCACATGGCCGTTCACGTAGTCGGAGGCGCGGCTTGCCAGGAAGACGGTCGCGCCCATCAGGTCGGCGACGTCGCCCCAGCGACCGGCCGGGATGTGGTCCAGCACGCGCTGGTCGGCCTCGGGGTCGGCCCGGGTGGCCTCGGTGATCTTCGTGGCGAAGTAGCCCGGGGCGATCGCGTTGACCTGGATGTTGTGCTGGGCCAACTCGTCGCAGTACGCCTTGGTGAAGCCGACGATGCCGTGCTTGGTCGCGGCGTAGGCGGGTGACCACTTGCCGCCGAGGAAGGAGAACATCGACGCGATGTTGATGATCTTCCCGGAGCGCTGCGGGATCATCCGGGCGACGGCCTGGTGGGACAGCTCGAACGCGGCGGTGAGGTTGACCGCGACCATCGGGTCCCACTCGGCGCGGCCGAACTCCTCGACCGTGGCGAGCTTGCAGATCCCGGCGGAGTTCACCAGGATGTCGAGCGATCCGAAGGCGTCCACGCAGCCCTGGACGATCTGCTCGGCGGCGCCGGGCGCGGTGATGTCGGCCTCGAGGAACTCCATCCGGCGCCCCTCGGCCTCGATCAGCCGGCGGGTCTCGCCGTCGTCCTCGACCAGCGCCGGCACGAAGACGTTCGCGCCGGCCTTGGCGAGCGCGAGCGAGAACGCCTGGCCGAGGCCGGTGTTGCCCCCGGTGACGATCGCGTTCCTGCCGTCCAGGGAGAAGAAGTCGCGGGAGAATTCGGTGATGTCCATGAGTGCTGCACCTTGGTTGGCTACGTGACGGTCCGTTGGTGGTGGATGAGTTGGGGGCGTGGGTCAGCCCGCGGGCCACTCCACGGCCAGGTACTGCGTCTCCAGGAACGCCTCGATCCCGGCCTGCGCGCCCTCGCGGCCCAGGCCCGACTGCTTGACGCCGCCGAACGGGGCGGCGGGGTCGGACAGCAGGCCCCGGTTCACGCCGACCATGCCGGACTCGATCCGCTCGGCCAGCCGCAGCGCGCGGCCGAGGTCACCTGAGAACACGTAGGCGGCCAGGCCGAAGGGGGTGTTGTTGGCGGCGGCCAGCACCTCCTCCTCGTCGCGGAACACCGCGATCGGGGCGACCGGCCCGAAGACCTCCTCGTGCATGATCCGGGCGTCCGGCGTGACACCGGTCAGCACGGTGGCCGGGTGGAAGTAGCCCGGCCCCTCCGGAGTCGGGCCCTGGGCCGCGATGGACGCACCACGCTCGACGGCGTCGGCCACCAGCGCGCCGATCCTGTCGATCGCGGCCTGGTTCACCATCGCGCCCAGCTCCACACCCTCCGCCAGGCCCGGACCGATCCGGACCGCCGCCATCGCCTCGCCGAACTTGCGGGTGAACTCCTCGGCCACGTCCTCGTGCACGTAGAAGCGGTTGGCCGCGATGCAGACCTCGCCGCCGCCGCGCATCTTGGCGTCCATCGCGCCGCGCACCGCCGCGTCGACGTCGGCGTCGGCCAGCACGATGAAGGGCGCGTTGCCGCCCAGCTCCATCGTGGTGTTCTTGACCGTCCTCGCGGCCTGCTCCAGCAGCAGCCTGCCGGTGCCGGTCGAGCCGGTGAAGGAGAACTTGCGCACCCGCTCGTCGTCCATCCAGACGCCGACCACCTCCGGCGCGCGGTCGGTGGGCACCACGTTGAGCGCGCCGGCCGGCAGCCCGGCCTCGGCCAGGATCTCGGCGATCGCGAGCGCGGTCAGCGGAGTCTCCGGGGCCGGCTTGAGCACGACCGTGCAGCCGGCGGCCAGCGCCGGCGCGACCTTGCGGGCGACCATGGCGGCGGGCAGGTTCCACGGGGTCACATGGGCGGTGACGCCGACCGGTTGCCGGCGGATCACGTGCCGGAAACCGCCGGCCGGGGAGTCGCCGAAGCCCGAGCCGATCCGCACGGCCTCCTCGGAGTACCAGCGGAAGAACTCGGCGGCGTAGCCGATCTCGCCCTTGGCGTCGCGCAGGGACTTGCCGTTCTCGGAGACCATCAGCCGCGCCAGCGGGTCGGACCGGCTCAGCATCAGGTCGTAGGCACGGCGCAGGATCTCCGCCCGCTGCCGGGGCGCCACCGTGCGCCAGCGGGGGAACGCCGCAGCGGCGGCGTCCACCGCTGCCGCGGCGTCGGCGGCTCCACCGGAGGAGACGTCACACAGCACCTTCGCGGTGGCCGGGTCGACGACCGGGTAGCTGCGGCCGTCGATCGCTGCCGTCCTCGCCCCGTCGATGTACAGATCGCGGACACCGGTGGGCGCTGTGACGACGTTGGTGGATTCCATGGCGGTGTTCCTCGTCTGGTTGCTTGGGCCGGGTGTTCGCTTGGGCCCGGTGTTTGCTTGGGCCCAGTGTTTGCTTGGGCCGAGCGGACGCGGCGGCGGTGCCGCGTCGGGGCTCGCAGCCGCGGCGCCGTCGCCGCGTCCCGGGCGGCCCAGTCGCCGCGTCCGCTCGGCCCAGGGGCTGGTCGGCGCGGTACGGCGGGCTCGCGTGTCAGGCCGAATCTACGAGGGGCGCGACGAAGCGGACAAGGCAACATCCAAGATCGCAACAATGGTTGCTTCTCCGACAACCACCCATGCGACGACTGCCCGGTGAGGCGGGCCCGCCTCACCGGGTGTAGGTCGTCCGCCGGTCGTCCGGGAGCCAGCCCAACTGGGTCGAGAGCTCGGCGGCGGTCCGGGCGGTGGCCTGGCCCGCCTCGGTCAGCCGAGGGCCCAGCCGCTCGCTCGGCCCCGAGACGTTGACCGCGGCGATGACCCGGCCGCGGAAGTCCCGCACCGGCGCGGAGACTCCGACCAGCCCGGGCTCGAACTCCTCGTGCTCCTCGGCCCAACCGCGCCGGCGCACCACCTGGAGCTCCGCCCACAGTTGCGGCAGGGTGTGCACGGGCGAGGCGGGTCGCCCCGGGGAGAGGTCCGGCTCGGTACCGAAGCGCACGAACAGCTCGTCCGGGGTGGCGTCCACCAGCAGCGCGCGCCCCGAGGAGGTGCAGGCGGCCGGCACCCACTGCCCCTCCCAGTCGTGGGCGCGGTAGGAGTGCCCCGAGAGCGAGAGCAGGGTGAGCACCTGCCGGTCGCGCAGCACGCACAGGTGCGCGGTCTCCTCCAGGTCCACCGCCAGGCCCTGCACCAGCGGTTGGGCCACCCTGAACAGGCGCTGCTCGTAGGTCCGCCCGGCCAGTGAGAACAGCCGCCAGCCCACCCGGTACTCCAGGGTGAGGGGGTCACGCTCCACGATGCCGTCCTCCGCCAGGGACCGCAGTGCCCGCGACACCTGGCCCTTGTCCCGGCCGACCAGCTGGGCGATCTTGACGACGCCCAGACCGCCGCCGTTCGCGCGGGCCTCGTCGGAGGCCAGCGCCTCCAGCAGTTCGACGTCACGGCGAAGACCGCGCCCATGCCCGGCGCTCGCCGGCCCGCGCGAATCGGGGGCGGCCGACGGCGGGGGCGAGGCTGCGGGCGAGGGTGACGGCGCGGCTGAGGGCGCGGACGGTCGGGGCGCGGACGGTCGGGGCGCGGGCGGTCGGGGCGCGGGCAGGCTCTCGAGGTCGCCGCCCTCGCTCGCGTCGCTGGGGGTGGGAGATGGCTGCACAGGCCAAGGGTAGGCGGCTCCGTCGGTCACCGTCCCTGGGCGACCGTGACGGTTCCGGTTGTCGCCAGCACAACCGTGGTTGCGATTGCCCGCGCAGCCTTGCCGGTCGATTCCGGGCGGACCTAGATTCCAGAGCACGTCCGAACCACGGTTGCGCGGCCGGCGCCGACCGGTCCTGCGGGGTGCCCTTGGCCGACGCCGGCTGACGTGGGCTGACCTCGGCTGAACTGGGCCGACCCCCGGCCGACTTCGGCTGCCCGTCCCGCGACCGGGTCGGGTACGCCCCGCGCGGGCCTGCCCGCGCCACGCGGATGCCACCCGTACCGCCCGTACCGCCCGTACCGCCCGTCTGTCTAGGAGCTCCGGCATGACCTTCGCCCGCACCGCCCTCATCGGCGAGTCCTTCGTCGGCCAGGGAAACAACGCGGCCCACACCAACATCGTGCTCGGCCGTCGTGGCGGTCCCGTCGAGGGCGCCTGGGCCACCGCGCTGGCCTCGCCCAGCGCCGGCTACGCGCCGTTCGTCACCGTGGTCCGCCCCTCCGTCCCGGTCAAGCCCTTCACCCTGTTCGTGAACAAGGCGGAGGCCGCCGGCGAACTGCACCAGCACGCCACCTGGGGCTCCGCCCAGGCCGGGCTGGCCGCCGGCGTCAGCGACGCCGTCGCGCAGGGGCTGATCCCCGCGGCCGAGGTCGAGGAGCTGCTGATCATCGCGGCGATCTGGGTCAACCCGCAGGTCGACGACCTGGACGAGTCCTTCCGCAACCAGCGGACCGCCGCCTACCAGGCGGTCGTCGCCGCGGTGCGGTCGCTGCCGAGCGTCGACGAGGTGCTCGCGGCCGCCAAGTCGGGCCCCGCCAACCCGTTCTACACCCCGAGCGCCGAGCAGCTGGCGGCCTCGGCCCCTGACGGGGCAGGCCGCTGAGCCAGCCGTCACGCAGTACCACCCGTCATGCAGCACCAGCCATTCACGCAGCAGTAGCCATTCACACAGCAGCGAGGAAACACCATGCGGATCGGATTCATCGGACTCGGGAACATGGGCGGTCACATGGCCCGCAACCTCATCGAGGCCGGCTATCCGGTCGTCGTGCACGACGCCCGCGAGGAGAGCGCCGCCCAGCACGTCGGCCTCGGCGCCACCTGGGCGGCGAGCCCGGCCGCCTGCGCCGCCGAGGCCGATGTGCTGATCACCATGCTGCCCAACCCGCGCATCGTGGAGGACGTGCTGCTGCGCGGTGGCGCCGCCGCCGCGCTGCCCGACGGCGCGCTGTGGATCGACATGTCGACCTCCACGCCGGCCGCAGCCCGGCGGGTCATCGAGGAGGTTCTCGTCCCTCGCGGTCTGCGGATGCTCGACGCCCCCGTCAGCGGGATGGCCAAGGGCGCCCGCACCGGCACCCTGCAGATATTCGTCGGCGGCGAGGAGGCGGACTTCGCCCGCGCGCTGCCGCTCTTCGAGGTGCTGGGCGACCCGCCGAAGGTCATGCTCGTGGGTGGCCAAGGAGCTGGCTACACCGTCAAGTTGATGATCAATCAGCTGTGGTTCTCCCACCTGGTCGCCACCTCCGAGGTGCTGGCCATGGGCGTCAAGGCCGGTGTCGACCTCGGCGTGCTGCGCTCCGCCTTGCTGGCCAGCCCCGCCG
The DNA here is from genome assembly GCF_029892155.1 of Kitasatospora sp. GAS204B. Taxonomy (GTDB): domain Bacteria; phylum Actinomycetota; class Actinomycetes; order Streptomycetales; family Streptomycetaceae; genus Kitasatospora. The sequence continues at coordinate 82,983 of NZ_JARZAG010000025.1, forward strand.
CGTCCAACTTCCTCGAGAACGACATGATGGGCATCCTCGAGTCGGGCGACTACGACGAGTCGTTCGCGATGGTGCTGGCCTGCAAGGACCTGGGCCTGGCCGTCGACCTGGGCCGTGACATCGGCGTCTCCACCGAGCTGTCCGCGCTGGTCGAGCAGATCTACCGGCGCGCCAAGGCCCGCTACGGCGACCTGTCCGGGGAGATGATCCCGGTCAAGCTCTATGAGGAACTCGCCGGCCAGGACTTCCGGCTGGCCAAGGAGACCGAGGTCTCCTGACCCCCCAGCCGCGTGGCGAGGATGCCACCCGCGCCCCCGACTGTCGCGAGCCCGGGCGCTGTTGGCTTCTTGCTCCGCCCCGCTGGTCAGCCAGTGGGGCGGAGCGCCGCGGCGGCCACTGTCCTTCGCGGTCCACGCAGCGGCTGCCCGGCGTGGCGGCTGGCCGAGCTCGGCGGCCAGGTGGGCGGTGATCCCCTCGTTCACCTGCCGCATGTCGGCGAGCAGCGGATCGAGCACGGTGGCGCCGGCTGTCTGCCACCTCGCCGGATGTTTGATGCCATGGTCGACGCAGGCGAGCGAATCGTCTGAGGAGAGGAGATCACGTGCCGATCGAGGCCGAACTGAAGGCCGTCGTCCGCGACCCCGAAGCGGTGATGGATCAGCTGGAACGCGACTGGGGGCACGGGCGCGCGCAGGTCTACCGGGACACCTACTACGACGCGCCGGACGGCTCGTTGATGCGAGCAGACCGGGAGTTGCGGATTCGCACGGTGCACAGCGACAGTGACACGCACACTGTCCTCACCTACAAGGGCGCCCGGGTGGATGACGCGTCCGGATCAAAGCCTGAGCACGAGACTCGTGTCGACGACGAGGCCGCCGCCCACGCGATCGTCCGCGGCCTGGGGTTCGTATCACGCATCGCGTTCGAGAAGCGTTGCAGGAACTACACGAGCACGCGGCACGGCCGCGAGCTGCTGGCGACCCTGGTGCGGGTGCCCGAAATCGACGGGACCTTCTTGGAGTTGGAGACCATGGCAGGGGATGAGCGTGATCTGGTGCCAGCGCTCACCGTCGTGCGCGCGGCGCTCCAGGACCTGGGGATTGGTGACGACGACCTCACGACCGAGTTGTACACCGACGCGGTGGCAGCGGCCCGGTAGACACAGGAGCGTGACGGTCACGGGGTGAGCAGTACGCGGCGCCGGAGGAGTTCGAAGCCAGCATCACAGCACCACGGTCATCGTCGCTCCCCTGTTCGTCGTCGCCAACTGATCATGCCGCACCCGCCACGGCGCACCGGAACCAGGGCACCTCGCTGGTCAGGGCGTCAGGGCGGCCCGGCATACTGACGCGGTGCCGATAGCTGAAGACCCTGACCCGCGCCCCTCCGAGGAGCCGGAGCCGACAGTCGCGGACCCGTTCGACGGGCTCGTCCTGGACGAGGACTTCGTTCGCGGCGCCGACGTCAAGGAACCGGCGGCACGCACCCGGATACTCGCGGCGCGCTGGCGGCTGGAGCCGCCGGTGGATCCGGGCGGCCGCCGCTGGTCACTCGATGCCCCCGGCCCGACCCGCCCGCGTACGAAGCGGGCCGGGTTCGCGTCAAAGCTCGGTTCAGGGGTGCTGATCGCGGTCGCCGTCGCCGCCACGGTCGTGGCCATCGGCATCGGGCCGGGCAGCGGCCTGCTCTCCCTCGGCGACTCCCCGCAGGACGTTCTGCCCTCGCACGCGCCGGGCTCACCGCGTCCGTCGACGGATGTCGCGCTGAGCGGCGGCGGGACCTCCGATGGCAGCAAGTGCGGCATGCGGGGATTCCACCGCTTCGCCCAGACGGTTACCTCCGCGCCCGCCGGCCCCGCCGCCATCGCCTTCGTCGACGGGCGGTCCGACACCCCGCCGGCGGGACCGCAACTCGCCCTCGGATCCTACGGGTTCTCCCAGGACTCGCCCGGGGATCCCGGGCACTTCACCATCGATCTCCTGCTCGGACCAGGCGCGAGTCGGTCGCTGGAGCTGTCCCCGCCGCTGGGTCCGCAGGGCGTGGCCGTGGAGATCGAGGGCCCCGACGGGCTGGTCGGCGGCGCGTACGACCTGCCGGTCAAGCTCGGCGACGGCACGGCGCACACCCCGCAGGGCAAGATCAACATCGGGTCGCCGGACGGCGCAACCGCCGAGGTGACGCTCCCCGCCCAGGCGCTCTGCCCGGGAATCGACGCCCTCGCCGTCCAGCAGCGCCTCAGCCCGCCGATCGACTCGACGAACACCATCACCGGCCCGGCGCCCTACACGCTCACCGTCTCCCTCGCCGACCCGGCGGTCGGCGCGCTCCGACGCGCGACGCGGTCACCACTCCAGGGCGACGTACTGAGCGCCACCAACCAGCTCCCCCAGTAGCGGAGTTGGACGGACCGGACTTCCTTCCACGGCGCCTGCGATCTATCGGAGCTGCTCGGCTGACAGCCGCTTGGCGGCAGCCCGGGTCTTGCCGTTTGTGCTCTTGGTCGGCGAGGTGTCCTGTGTGCGCCGGCAGGGGATTCATGTCGGTCGACACCGGCCGACGACCTGGCTAGGGTCGCGGGCGTGACGACCAAGTTGAATGATGCCGCCCGCAGGCTTCTTGACGATGTGAATCCCGCGGTGCTGGCCACCGTGAACCCCGACGGCAGCCCGCAGACCTCGGTGGTCTGGGTCGGCCGGGACGGCGACGACCTGCTGCTCTCGTCGGCAGCCGGTCGCCGCAAGGTCACCAACGTGGAGCGCGATGCGCGGGTCAGCCTGACGGTCTACGACCGGGCCGACCCGCTGCGATACCTGGAGGTGCGCGGTACCGCGACGGTGGCCGAGGACCTGGGCCGGAAGCTGGCCGTCGCACTGGCCGAGCAGTACGAGGGGCCTGGCGCGGGCGAAGAGTACCTGGAACTGCCGCCGGAGGTGGTGCGGGTGGTCGTCAGGATCACCCCGCAGCGGCTGGTCGGCACCTTCGCCGACTGACTGATCGGTTCAAGGCGAGAGAGCCCGCAGTCTTGTGCCTGGCGATGGACCGGTCCGTCCCCGCCTGACTGGTGCCGGCCGGGCGTGGCCCCGCGCCTCTCGTTCGTTCAGTGCCCCAGGAGTTCGGCGAAGCGGTCCAGCGCACGATCGGTGCGGTGGCGGTCGCCGGTGGCCGTGAGATCGAACAGCAGGCCCCGGATGACGGCCATGACCAACGTGGGCGTGACGGTGTCGTCAGGACCGGTGGAGACGTCCCGGAACGTGGCACCGAGAGTGTCGAACCAGTCGGTGATCGCCTGGCCTTGGTCGGGGTAGTTCTCGGGGTGGACCAGGCCGTCGGCGTGCACCTCGAAGAACAGCCGGACGAACGGTGCACGTTCGTCCGCGCTGATCCACGCCCAGATGCCGCGCAGCCGCTCCTGCACGGAGCCCGTCGCCGCCGGAAGGTGCTCGGCCAGGCGTGTCGCACCTCGGCGGCGGGCCTCGGCGAGGACCGCGGCGACCAACTCCTGTTTGCTGCCGAAGTCGTAGAGCAGCATCCGGGGGCTGGTGTCGAGGGCTGTGGCCAGCGGACGCAGGCTCAGCCCGGCCAGCCCGTGCGTCAGCACGTAGTCGGTCGCCCGTGCCAGCGTGCGCTCGCGCCGGGCGGGATCTGCGGGTCGCCCCACGGTGGATCTCCTCTCAGCGGCTCGGAATTGAAACAGCGTCAGCGAGTATATGGTACGACTGTTTCAATAACGAGGGGAGACCACTGTGCACACCTTCGACCGAGCACTCGTGCTGGGCCCCGGAAGTCACGTCGGCACGGCCTGGATGGCCGGGCTGGCTTACGGGTTGCGCCGCGACGGCGTGGATCTGGGCGAGGCCGACCTGATCGTCGGCACGTCGGCCGGCGCGATCGTCGGCGCGCTGCTCGCCACCGGCCAGGACCCGGGGCGGCTCGCGACCTCGCATCGCCAGCCCGCTCACCGGCTCAAGGCGGACCCCGCGCGGATGGGCGCGGTGTTCGCCGTGCTGGGCGACCGCAGTCTGGATCCCGGCGAGGCCAGGCGCCGTGTCGGCCGGCTCGCGCTCGACGGCACCGACCCCCAGGCCGATGAGGCGCTGATCGCGGGGCGCGCCGCCTTGATCGGTGCGGACGCGTGGCCGGAGCGGCGACTGCTGATCACCGCCGTGGACGCGACCACCGGTGAGCCCGCGGTGTGGGACCGCGCCAGTGGCGTGCCGTTGGTGCACGCGGTGGCGGCGAGCAGCGCCTTCCCCGGGGCCGCGCCGCCCGTTGCCATCGACGGCCGGCGGTACATGGACGGCGCGCTGCGGTCGGGCACCAACGCCGACCTCGCGGCCGGCGCCCGCACACTGGTCGTGGTCGAGCCGATGGCGCACCTGTTTCCCCGCGAGGCACTCGACCAGCAACTGGCGGCCGTGGGGGCGGACAGCGTGGTGACCATCGGCCCCGATCCGGCCTCGGTCCGCGCTTTCGGCTCGGACCCGGGCGACCTGGCGGCTTGGGAACCGGCCTACCGGGCGGGGCTCCGCCAGGCCGGCGATCTCGGCGGGCAGCTCCGCTCCATGTGGAGGGCGGAGGCCGACGCGGGCTGACTGCCGATCAGGTCGGTGATGCGCGACCGAAGTTCACCACCAGCTCGAAGCAGATCGCCACGCCAATCTGCGCGACCTCATACTCCGGCTCGGACCCCGGCCGCCATCTCCGCGGCACCGCCCACGACTTCGCGCGAAACGACGCCCGCCGTCGCGACAAGGCTTGTCGCGACGGCGGGCGTCCCGGTCCGTGCCGTCCCGGTTCGGTACGTGCGTCAGCTGTGCGAGCGCGCGGTGCGGGCGGCCTGGGCGAGGTCCAGGTGGGTGGTCTCCGGGGCCAGGAAGTGGGAGATCAGGCCGCCGAGGGCGAGGACACCGGCGCCCGTCCACATCACGAACTGGACGCCGAAGTGGTTGAGGCCGATCGGCAGCAGGAAGGTGCCGATGGCGGCGCCGACGCGGCTCATGGCGGCGGCGAAGCCCACGCCGGTGGTCCGGATGGAGGTCGGGAAGACCTCCAGTGGGTAAACCGCCGTCAGCGCACTGGACATGGCGTTCAGGAAGATGAAGAAGAGGAAGCCGATGACGACGACCGGGGTGGAGCTCGGCCACAGCGCGACCACCGCCAGGCTCGCCGCAGTGATCCAGAACGGCGGGATCAGCAGCTTGCGGCGGCCGATCCGGTCGACGACCGCGGTCCCGAGGGCGACGCCCAGCACGGCGGTGACCGAGTAGACCAGCAGCGCCATGGTGGCGTCGCTGCCCAGACCGAGGGCGTCGAAGACCTTCGACCAGAACGTGCCGATCGCGAAGTAGGGCAGCACCAGGAAGGCCCAGAAGGCGCTGGAGAAGACGGTGCTGCGGATGTGCTCGCGACTGAACAGGGCGCGGAAGCTGTCCTTGGTCTCGCCGTCGGCGACCTCGGCCTCGACGTCGATCTCCATGCCGTACCTGGCGATCAGCTCCTCGGCCTCCGCGCGGCGGCCCTTGCTCAGCAGCCAGCGCGCCGACTCCGGGACGCCGCCGCGCAGCGCCAGACAGGCCACGGCGATGATCGCGCTGCTGCCGAGCGTCCAGCGCCAGCCGCCGTTCACGTCGGCCAGGGCCGCGCCGACGATGGTGGCGACCATGTAGCCGACGTACCAGCTGACTTCCAGACTGGCCAGCAGGCGGCCGCGGTTGCGGCTGGGGGCGTACTCGGAGAGCAGCGGGGCGCCGATCGCGTACTCGCCGCCGATGGCGATGCCCATGATCAGCCGGATCACGAACAGTTGCACGCCGTCCACGACGAAGAACTGGGCGATCGATCCGATGAGGAAGACCACCATGTCGATGAGGAAGATCGGGCGCCGCCCGAGCTTGTCGGCCAGCCAGCCGAAGACCGGGCCGCCGACGAAGATGCCGATCAGCGGGGAGGCGCCGATCAGGCCCTGCCACAGCGTGGAGACGTGCAGGGCGGTGGTCAGCGCGGCGAGGGCCATGCCGATGCCGCCGATGATGTAGCCGTCGAGGCCCTCACCGATCTGGGTGGCGAGCTTCAGCTTGAGCAGTAGCCGCTTGCGGTCGCGATCGGCAACGGAGAGCTGGGGCGGGGTCGTTCGTTCGCCGACGGGCGTCGTTGCCATGTCAGTTCCTTGTCATCAGATGTTCAGTGGCCCGCGGTAGCTCTGGGCGGACGGTGGCGCGAGGCGCGGGCTGGCCATCCGGGGCAGGCATGAACCTACGGTCGGGCGTTGCGGAGAACAAGGAAGGTCTGCAGATCGCAACCATGGTTGTGCCAGCGACAACCCGCCTGCGCGGCACGCTGTAGCGGACGCGGACGCGGACGCGGACGCGGACGCGGACATGGACATGGACAAGAACGGCGCCCCTGAAGAACAGGGCGTCAGCGCATGCCACCGGAAGCGAGGATGACGTCCCCGGTGATCCAGCGCGCGTCGTCGGAGGCCAGGAAGGCCACCAGCGGGCCGTAGTCGTCGGGGGTGCCCGTGCGGCCCAGGGGAGTGGCGGCGATCGCCTGCGCTTCTTGATCCGACCCGGCGTATCCCATGGCCCTGCTGCCCTCGGTGTCCGACGGGCCGGGCATGATCGCGTTGACACGGATGCCGCGCGGGCCCAGTTCCTTGGCCGCAACGATGGTGAAGGCGTTGACGGCGCTCTTGGACGCGACGTAGAGCGAGGCGTACGGAGGGTGGGTGACCGTGCCGGCCGTCGAGACGTTGATGATCGACGCGGCCGCGATGTCGTCCTGCGCGGCCAAGGCCTGGGTGGTGAGGATGGTGCCCAGGAGGTTCGTGGTCATCTCACGCTGGAACTCGTCCTCGGTGATGTCCGACAGCGGTGCGAAGTTGACGACGGCCGCATTGTTCACCAGCACGTCGACCGGGCCGTACGCCTCGCGCGCCCGGTCGAACAGACGGCGCACGTCGTCGCTGCTGGCCACGTCCGCCTGGACCGCCATCGCCCGGCCGCCGTTGGCGGTGATGCCCGTGACGACTCGCTCGGCGCCCTGCGCATCCGTCCGGTAGTTCACCACGACGGCTGTGCCGGTCTCGGCCAGGGCCTGGGCGATCCCCGCGCCCAGGCCCTTCGATGCACCTGTGACGATCGCCGTACGTGCGTTGTTGCTGCTCACAGTGACTCCTTGGAACGTTGGTGCGTGCAGAAGTCACCGTAGGAAAGCTGATTACTATTGGGAAGTACATACTTTTTTGTAAGCTGCTGGCATGTTGGAAACAGAGCAGGTCGCGACGGCCGCCAGGCTCCTGGCCCATGACACCTTCGACAACAAGTGCCCGCTCAGGCCGATCATCGATCAGACGACGAGCCGCTGGGCGACGCTGATCGTGTCGGCCCTCATCGCCGGCCCGCACCGCTTCGCGCAGCTGCACGCGCGAGTCGGTGGCATCAGCCAGAAGATGCTGTCGCAGAACCTCAAAGCGCTGGCCCGGGCCGGACTTGTCGCCCGCCAGGTCGCGCCCACCAACCCGCCCCAGGTCACCTACAGCCTGACGGAACTCGGCACCAGCCTGGCCGGACCGCTGACCGATCTCATCCGCTGGTTCGGCCGGCACGGAGACGAGCTCCTCGCCGCTCAGGAGCACTACGACAGCCATCTTGCCTGACCTGACCCTGGCCAACGCGACAGCGGAAGAGGCCATCGACGCCATGATCCGCGAACCGGCCGAGGCCGAGTCGCACAATCGGCTTGCCTTCGCCGCCGTCTGGCGCGTGCTGGCCGGGACCACCGTCCCGAAGCGAACACGAGCTGACCGAACGTCAGGAAGAAGCAGGCATGAGCAACACCACACCCACCAGCGGCTCGCCGAGCACGGCACGGTCGTGCTCGGCGGCCGCGACCCGGACAAGCTCCGCGCGGTTGAGGCGGAGATCGCCGCACGGCCCGGCGGCCGCACGGTCTCCGTCGTGGCGGACCTGTCGGACCCCGCGGACCTATCGGACACCGTATGCAGGCGTTGCCGGTCAGCCGATCGGTGCCCAGCGCGACAGTTCCCGATACCCCCTGGGAGCGGTCAGATGGTCCAGTCGATCGGGTAGTTGACGATGGGGATGAAGGTGACGCCGGCCTTCTCGGTTATCGCCCGGGCATCCACGGTCATCTCCTTGAGCCGGCTCATCTGCTCCGCGTGCTCCTCGGACTCCCAGACGCTGACGTTGACCAGGGAACCGTCGGGCGAGGTCGCCCAGTGGTAGCTGATCAGGCCGGGCAGTGCCTTGATGGCCGGAATCAGGAAGCCGCTGATCGCCGCGGTCGCCGCCTGAACTTCCGGGAACCGGGCGGGATCGAAGTTGCCGCGTGAGACGCGGACGACTGCGGTCGAGGGGATCGAGTCGGCGGTCATGGAAGTCCCTGGGGTTGTTTACCTTCTGATGGACCGTCAGAATATGATGCCCGCCAGGAGGGTACGGAGTGAGATCTGTCACAGCGCGTCCTGTAGGGCGGCCGAGAAACCCGGAGCTGGACCGGGCGATCCTGGCAGCGGCCGAGCAGCAACGCTCCGAAGACCGAGCCCTCGAAGCGACGGCCGCCTACGTTCGGACTGAGGTGTTCTTCGCGAGCGGGATACTCCCGGTCGGCTTGCGGGCGCTGCAGGGAGCCGTAGACGCGGCTCCGGCTGCCACCGAACCACTGCAGGCGGCCATCGGGGCTCTCCACATGCGTGCTGCGGTCGTCGCGGGCCGGATGCGCGATGCCAGTGTCGCGCACATGCACCTCGCCGAGGCTGCGGGCCTTACCGCCAGCCTTCGTGAGACCCCCTACGAGGGAGCTGCGATCGGCCCGGACTCTCGGCGCATCCATCAGCTCTCCAGCTGATCCATCACCGCTTCGGGGTCGCGGACGACGGCTTTCAGTTCGGCCTCGATCGGCACGTGATCTCCTCCCGGCAGACGATTCACTCGCCTGCCTCGACCATGGCATCAGATGATCGCATCACGAACCGCGGCCAGTGCCGCGTTCCATGGATACGCGCGCGGGTTGCCCTGGCCAGGCGTGTTCGGCACGAACCCGTCGTCGCCCAGCAGGACGCGCACGCCTGCGGACCGGAGCACGGCGATGCTCTGTTCGAACTGCGGATGCGCGAGGAGCGCAGAGTTCACGCACGGCATGGTCACCAGCGGGATCCTCTTCCCGATGGCCTCGGCTGCGAAGCCGACGACGAACGAGGAGGTGAGGCCAAGCGCCCACGAGTTCAGGGTGTTGAAGGTGGCCGGTGCCAGCAGCGCGGCCGTAGCCGGAGGCCAGACATCGGGCTCGCCCGGGCGTCGGTGGCGGCTGCGTACAGGGTGGCCGGTGAGGCGCTCCAGCTCGGCGAGGTCACCAGCCAGCCAGTCGGCCGCCGTTGGCGTCAACCCCAGGCACACACTCCACCCATCGGCCTGGGCCTGCTCGACAACTGGTGCGAGGTCGAGCACGGGCGGTGCTGCGGACCCCAACAGATAGAGCACTCGATCAGTCGGCATGCTGTTGACAGTACGAGATTTGGATCACGGCGACCACGTTCAGGGGTATCGTCAGAGCGCTCGGTAGTCAGACCAGGGGATCCGCCATGGCCAATCCAGATCCTGACAGCGTCGGCGCCCGTATCGCCGCGTTCCGCAAAGTTCGCCACTTCACCCAGCGAGGCCTCGCCGACAGAGCGAACATCAGCTACAGCCTCATGTTCAAGATCGAGCAGGGCGACAAGCCGGCGAGCCCTCCAGTTCTCGCCACGCTTGCACGGGCGCTGTCGGTGTCGGTCGCTGATCTCACCGGTCAGCCATACTTGGACGCGCTCTGCCAAGACCAGCTGGACGGGTTGATCCAGCCGATTCGCGAGGCCCTGGACCTGTTTGACCTCGGTGCCGACGCTGACCTGCCGATTCGCTCGATCCAGCAGCTGACGGCGGATGCGGATCGTATGTGCGGCCTGATCCGTGGTGGCGACCTGCGGACTGTCGCTGCAGAGCTCGCTGGCCTGATCGCCGAAATTACGAGCGCCGCCTATACGGCCCCAGACGATCGCCTGTGGCAGGCCCTAGCCAGCGCCTACCGCTCCGCGTATGACATCGCCCATAAGCTCGGATTCCATGACCTCTCGGCCCTCGCCCTGGACCGCATGGCTTGGGCATCCGAACGGGCATCCGATGCTGTCAGTGCCAGCACTCGCCAATACTTGCGCTCCCTGGCCTACCTGCGGGCCGGCCAGTACCGCACTGGGATGCGCATCGCGGAGGCCGGCAGACAGCTCGCCACTCAGGCCGCCGACGGGCTTGAGAGGGAAGCCGTGACCGGGCAACTGCACCTCGGATCAGCGGTCCTGGCCGCCCGCGCTGGGCAACGGGACGAGGCAGAGCTAGGGATCTGACCCACTATCACCAAGTCGTGATAGTTGGCTTCCTTGCAGCCCGGCACGCTTCTACTGGCAGACCACCAGTCAGGAGCAGCAGTGCACGTGATGGAGCGCGCCACCGCGCGATGGATTCCTCCGGAGGGCACGGTTGAGGCCGTTGCGGCCGGCCAGTTCTGGGACGCGGTCGCCGTCCCTCAGTACATCGGCCTTGCAGCCTTGGAAATCCTCGACCAGCCTTCAAGACCGCGCCTCGGCCCGGTTATCTGGGACAGCTCCGGCCGGCCCCGGATGTACTTCCTCATCCCACTTTCCTCGCCGCTGTCATGGACCCATGAGCGCCTGCTGGCGGCTGGTTCGTTCGTCACGGTGCCGGGCCGAACGACGCTGGGGCTGCCCGGGCCATTCTGGATCGTCCCGCCCGATCCGGACGATCCGGGCGCTCTGGTGGATGCGTGCCTGCTACGGCGTGCCCTGGACCGGATGCGCACCGCTGCTGTGGCGGAGTATCACCCTGAGGGCTCAGCGCCTCAGCGGATGCTCGTAACCCTCGCTCAGCTGCATGCGGCGGCCTGCATCGTCTGTGGAGCGGAGGGCAGTGTCTTCGTGCCTGCCAGCCATGCTGTGACGCCTCCATCCGGGCCAGGGCAGCTCGCGTGGGCCGTGGTTGCATGCGCCGAGTATGCGGCGGTGGCGGCATGATTGAGAGTGACACCCGGCATCCGGGCCTGCACCGGGCCGTCCATGCCTTCCTGGAGCGGCATGCGCTGCACCATGACCCGCTCGGATATCTGGAGCACGGCTACGTACCCCTGTTCCTGGCCGGGTGGCGGGGTTCGACCGGAGAGCCGTTGGAGTTGGCCGCGTGTTGGGGGCTGTTGGTGTGGCGGCTCGATGACGTGTTCGACACGGAACTGCGCGACGCGGCGCTGAAGGTGGTCAGCGTGCTCGTCGCGCGGCTGGTCGATGTGCTGGACGGGGAGCCTGCCGAGCCAGGCGACCACCCCGCCGTGCGGGCGCTCGCGGACCTGGTCGAGCGGACTCGGGCGGTGATGCCGGAGGGCTGGTGGACGCGCTACACGGCCGAGTTGGACGCGTGGCTTCATGCGGCGGCGGACAAGTTGGAGGGCTATGTCCGCCCGTGCCGTACGCCGACGTTGCGGGAGTACGTGACGTTGCGGCCGATCGACGGTGGCATGTTGCTCGCGGCGATGTGGACCGAGCTCGCCTTGCAGTGCGTCACTCCCGACTGGACATCCCTGCCGGTGAACTCGCTGCTCAGCTGTTTCTCGGAGATCGGCACCCTGACCAACGACCTCGCGGCCAATGGCCAGGGTGACACCTTCACCGCGCAAGACGCCCTGGCCCGCTCCACGGGGCTGTCCGCCGAGCAGGCCCGCCGGCGGGTGCGCGAGCAACTGGAAGCGGAGAAGCACCGGTTCGCGTGGCTGCTCATGGCCGTACGCGCCGATGCCATCGCCGACCTCGCAGGCCGCTATCCGGCGCCCCTGTCTGCGGACACGGTGAGGTTCGCACTCGCGCTCGACCGGTTCCGGCAGGCGCTCACCGACTGGACGCGCACCAGCTCCCGGTACCAGCAGACGACCGCCCTGATCGAGAGGACCAGTTGATGAAGCCCCACCAGAGCATGGCACTCGCGGAACTGCGCACCCTCGGCCGCCGCCTGGACGCCGCCGCGAAGCAGGGCGCCGACGCCACCGTGCTCGACCCGCTGCTCACCGACATGCGGCACCTGCACGAGCGGATCACCGACCACCTGGCCGCTGAGCTCGGCCTGCCGCTCCGCTGGTCGTACGCCGGTTGACCCGGGTGGCCTGACCGCCGATCAGACTTCCGCGTCCGTCCTCAGCACGACTCGCTGTGCGGTGCGGCTCTCGCGACCGCCCTGGACGGGCAACATCGTTACGCTACACCTGGGATGACTGTACGTCAGCCACGCGCCCAAAGGGCAGACTTCGCTGTTCGCAGAGGACACGCCGGCTGCCCCGCGCGGGCAGTCCCACGTCACCGGGCCACGTATCGGCAGGCCTTCGGTGTAAGGGTGAGGGCGAAGGGGCAGTGGTGATTGCGCGGATGAACCGACCGCCCGCCGAAGGGGGCCGGGCGACTCCCCAGGAGCGCCCGGGACGTGCGGACCAGCTGCCCGCTGCTCGCCGATCGCTGCCCGTTTGCCCGGAGGGGGGAGGGATGCCCTGGACGCCGATTCGGATCAGCCCCTGGTATCGATCAGTTCTCCGCTGACGTTGAGCAGTTCGTGGCATCCGGACGCCTGCTTCCCCGAGGCAGGCGTGCCCGGCTGCTGGCAGGTCACGCTCGCCGTCACCGTCTGGTCCTCGGAGACCTCGATGGGAGTCACCCAGTGGTAGTCCTGGTTGCGGAAGGTTTCCAAGGCGATGGTCGTGATCGTCTGATCGCCGAACTTGATGGTGATCAGCCCCTGGTCGCCCTGGAAGTTGGCGACAACGATGTCGGTGATGCCGAAGACCTTGCCCTTCGGCACCTGGTAGCTGCCCACCGCGGCGGCGCCGCCGGCGGTCTGCACGTCGATCGTGGCGGAGCTCTGCTGGCCGGCTCCACCTCCGGCTGCCGCCGGGCCGCCGCCGGTGCCGCCGCTCGGCTGTCCGGATCCCGGCTTGCCGCCCGTGTTCCCGCCGGCCGAGCCCGTCGGGGCTGTGCCGGCGGGAGGACTCGGCCAGGCCGAGGCCTTCTGATCGACGGCCTGCTGGGCGGCCTGCTTCGCGGAGCTCTGCACCGTGGGCCGCACCAGGGCGAACCAGGCCAGCAGCAGCGCGATCAGCGCCGCGAGCAGCACGAGCAGCCACCTGGGGAAGATCGAGAGCTGGACGAACTCACCGTTCAGCGACTGCCGCAGGTCGGCCGACGAGAGGCCGCCCTGCTCGTCGGCAGTGGCAGTGGCAGTGGCAGTGGCAGTGGCAGTGGCAGTGGCAGTGGCCTCGCCCGCCGGGGCGGCCGCGGCCCGGCCGACGGAGATCTCGAAGGCCCGGGTGACCGGCTTGCCGAACCAGATCAACCTGCGGGTGCGGACCCGGACTCCGGCCTCAGCCGACTCGCCGGGTTCGAGTCGCACGCGGTCCGGGGCGACCCGGAAGCGCAGGTCCTCGCCGGCCTGGCCGGGGGTGAACGTCACCGTGGTGACCGCGTTCCCCAGGTTCCGCACCGAGGCGCGGTAGCGCGCGCGGAGCCAGCCGCGGCGGCGGCGGGGTGCGAGCGCGGCGCGCAGTTCGTGGAAGGGCGTGACGGTCACCGTGGTCTCGGGAACCGTCACGAGCTCGGGGCGCTCGGCGGGCAACACCCGGATGCCGAGCGGGAATTCGCCGGCCCGCACGTCGGGGGAGCGGGGCGGCGCGAGGCGCACCGTCACCGTCTCGGAGGTGCCCGGGTAGAGGGAGACGCGGGCCGGCTCGACCGTCGTCCACGGGGCGCAGGCTCCGACCACTTCCAGCGCGTACGCCTCCACGATGTCGGTCTCGTTGCGTACCGTCAGAGTCGTCGTCACCACGCCTCCGGGCGACACCGTCAGCGCGGGCAGGCCGAGTTCGGCGGATGTGGTCATACCGCGACGGTAGGACCGCCGGACACCCCGCGCAGAGGGACGCGCGGGCAAGCCGTGGGCACGCGCCTTGCCCGCGAGAGCAGACCCGGTGCTGCCCGGCGACGCCGTCGCCACGCGCTCAGGCACGCTTCAGGCCCGACCCCGTGACGTGGCGGTCCAGTCGTCCGCACCACAAGTCCACCGGCGGCGCACAGGTAGAACGGAACAGTTGATGACGTCGATCGAGACAACCCATGAGGCGGCCGTGGCGACGCGGATCGGCCATGCCCGAATCCCCGCGGTCGCCGCGGCCGCCGAGGTGCGCGTCAAGCCGAGCCGGGTGCCGGTGGCGCTGTACGCGGAGGACATCATCCTGCAGACCGGTGTCGTGCATCAGCTGCGGCAGCGCCCTGAGGTGGAGCTGCTCAGCGACGGCGAGGCCGGGCGGGCCCAGGTCTCCCTGATGGTGGTCGACACGCTGAACGAGGCGGTGACCGAACGCCTGCGCCGGCTGCGCCTCAGCACGTCGAGCCGGACCGGGCTGGTGGTGGGCCACTTCGAGGCGGGCGGGCTGCAGACCATCATCGAGTGCGGCGTCACCGCCGTCCTGCGCAGGTCGGAGGCCGACCAGGACCGGCTGGTGCATCTGATCACCGCGCTGGCCAACGGTGAGGGCGTGATGCCCGGGGACCTGCTCGGCACGCTGCTCGACCGGGTCGGGAGCCTCCAGCGCAGCATGCTCGACCCGCGGGGCCTGTCCCTGTCGACCCTGTCGACCCGCGAGGCGGAGATGCTCCGGCTGGTCGCCGACGGTCTCGACACGGCCGAGATCGCCGCGCAGACCGCCTACTCCGAACGCACGGTCAAGAACGTGCTGCACGAGATCATCACCCGGCTGGGACTGCGCAACCGCGCCCACGCGGTGGGGTACGCCATGCGCCACGGCCTGATCTGAGCCCGCAGCGCAGCCGTATCCGAGCCGGTGGCGCAGCGGCGGATTGCCCTCAGGGACACCGCCCGTTACCCCCGGCTCGGGTATCCGGGGCCTGTCCCCGCCCACCCGGGCCGGGGAGACTGCCGGGAGCAACGCCCTTCTCGGTCTGTGAGGTTGAGCGTGATCGGCGCCCCCGGTACTCCCGCCCCCGGTACTCCCCGCTCCATCCGGCGCTCGGCACGAGCAGCCGTCGCGGTCCTGCTGTCCGTGGCGGCGGCCGTGCTGACGCTGGGCACTGCGAACCCCGGCGGGCCGGGCAACGGCCGGGCCCCGGTGGCCGCCGGGGCCGCGCCGGCCGCCGGGCGGACCGTCTTCGCCGGCACGGACCACCGCAGCCTGGCGCGCGTGACGGGTGCGACGTCGAGCACACCACTGTTCGGGCTCGGTCCCGTCCACTTCGACGTGGACCCCTCGGCCCGCGGCAGCCTGCTGGTCTTCACCAGCCTGCGGGACAGCCCACTGCCCCAGGTGTACCTGCGCGACGCGTCCGGCGGGGTGCACGAGCTCACCACCGGCATGGACACCGCCGACCCGACGCTGACCCCGGACGGCAAGGCCGTCGTGTTCGACGCGCTGGAGCCCGGCGGAAGCGGCGGGAATCCCCAGCGGGACCTGTGGGTGGTCAACGCCGACGGCACCGGGCTGCGCAGGCTGACCGACACCTCGTCCAATGAGACGCATCCGACGGTCTCGCCCGACGGCCAGTGGGTCGCCTACGACTGCGACGCCGACCCGGCGCACATCCAGGTCTTCGTCATGCCGCTGGCCGGTGGTGCGGCGAGGCAGATCACCGACGTGACCACCGGCAGCGCCATCGACCCGGCGTGGAATCCGGTGAACAGCGACGCGCTCCGCAACCAGATCGTCTACACCTGGGACCAGGGCGGCCAGACCGGTCCCCAGCTGCACCTCACCTCGCCCACCGGCGGCGACCGGGCGTTCTTTCCCGGCACCGGCTCCACCTGGCAGAGCGGATCGGCTGCCTGGCTGCCCGACGGCAGCGGGGTGCTCTTCGTGAGCCCCAACCTGTCCGACGGCACGCTGACGGCGATCCAGCACGTGTACCGCGCCCCGACCTGTTCCTGCACCCCGCCCCAACCGCTCTACAGCGACGACCGGTTGATCGAGACGCCGACCTGGCTGGGCACCCAGACCGGCGGCGGGCCCGTGGTGGGACAGACGACCGCGGCCACCGCCCACGTGGCCGATGTGGAGGACGTCCTTCCCGACGGGACGGACCCGCGCGACCTGGGCATCAGCGTGCTCAGCGAGGACCCGGCCGCCGACACCAACACCAACCCCGACCCTGCGGCCGACCCGCTGTTCAATCCCCATGCCGGGTACGACCCGTGGTTCGAGCGGCAGAGCTACACGCCGGACGGTCGGCAGATCGTGGTGACCCGCTTCGAGGATTCGCCGGCCGGCCGCATCGAACGCATCTGGCTGGCGGGCGCCGACGGTTCGAATCCGCAGCCGATGAACCTCGCCGGGCGCGGGCCGAACGACTGGGACACCGACCCGGCCTTCTCACCGGACGGCAAACTGATCGCCTTCACCCGGACCTCTCCCGGCGGTGTCGGAGCGGCGTCCGGGCCGGGGCGGATCGTGATCGCGCAGGTGTCGACGGGAGCGATCGTCGGCACCGTCGAACCGCCGGCCGACCAGCCGCAGGCGTCCGAGGCCGAGCCCTCGTGGTCCCCGGACGGCAAGCTGATCGCCTTCACCAGGACCGAGGTGATCAACGGCAACGCCGGCAACAAGCACATCTGGACCGTGCCCGCCGCCGCGCTCGACCAGCAGACCGACCTGAGCCTGACGGCGTGTCCGGGCGCCTGCGACGTCATCGACGACAGCCCCGTGGTCTCGCCGGACGGCCAGCACATCGCGTTCAACCGCAAGGGCGGTGACGGCGGGTTCAACCAGCAGGACGGCATCGTGGTCACCTCGTCGACCGGCACCGGCTGCACGGTGATCCTGCCCGCCGGGCTCAGCCAGGACCCGGGCGCCTGCGGCCGCCCGCTGCCGGACACCTCCGAGACCGGCCCGTTCCAGCCCCGCGACGCGGCCTGGACGGCGGACGGCTCGCACCTGGTGGTCACCTCCCGCCGGGCGCTGGCGCCGAACTCGCCGGAGGGACTGTCGGTCTACGACTTCGCCACCGGCAAGCTCACCCCCGTCGACTGGCGGCTGCCGGGGCGGCAGAAGGAGCCGAGCGTCCAGCAGTCGGTGGACCTGAAGTTGAGCGCGCCGGCCACCACGCCCCCGGTGTCTCCCGGTGGCGGCACGACCGTGGCGATCACCGTGACCGACAAGGGACCCGCTCCCTCGCCGGGCACCGTCCTGACGGCGACGGCGCCGACCGGCGCCCGGCTCGGCGGGCTGACCGCCTCGGTCGGGCAGTGCGATGCCGGGGCCCTGCGCTGCGACCTGGGCACCCTGACGCCGGGTCAGAGCGTCCAGGTGACCGCCACGGTCATCGGCACGCAGGTCGGCGATCAACCGTTCGGCTGGTCGGTCGCCGGGACGGTCGTCAACCCGAACCCCGGCGACGAGGCGGCGCAGACCGTCGTCCCCGTCGTGGCCGCACCGCCGCCCACGTCGCCGCCGCCCACATCGCCACCGCCCTCCTCCCCGCCACCGCAGCCCTCGCCGTCCCCGCAGCCCTTGCCACCCCTGCCGCAGGCCGGCCCGGGAGTGTCGATCGGCGCCCAGCCGAACCCGGGATACGTCGGCGGCCACGTGACCCTGACCTACACGGTGCGCAACAGCGGCCAGGCGCCCGCGACCGGTCTGCGCCTGTCGCTCGGCCTGCCCGCGGGTGTCCCCAACGAGCCGCTGCCTGCCGGCTGTTCGGGCGGTGCCTGCGTGCTGGGCGACCTGTCCCCGGGCGGCAGCGAAGTCGTGCAGGTGGTGCTGTCACCCGTCGCGGCCCTGCAGACCACGATCACCGCGGTCCTGACCACCACCGGCACGGACGCCCACCCGGGCGACCACGTGGCGCGGACCCCGCTGCGCATCCTGCAGCCCCGCATCGTCGCGGTGCCGCCGATCGGCAGGCCCGGGTTCGTGACCTCGGTGCGCGGCGTGGACTTCCCACCGGGCGCGCCGGTGACGTTCACCTGGCAACCCGGCATCACCGCCGCCGCGGCGCCCACCCACCCGGCCGCCGACGGCACCTTCGCGGGCCAACTGCTCATCCTGCCCAAGGACGAGACGGGTCCACGGACCATCACCGCGAGCGGTCCCGGGTTCTCGCCGGTGACCTGCCCCTTCCTCGTGGTGGCCGGCAGCATCGGCCCGCCGGGGGAGGTGGAACGGCGGTGATCCACGAGGTCGACGAGGCACTGCGGCTGCTGCTCGCCGAGAGCGGCCTGGAGGAGGGCGGGGTCGAGCTGGTCTTCGACTCGCCCAGCCGGGACTGGGCCGCGCGGCGCAACGCTCCGACGGTCAGCGTCTTCCTCTACGCGATCCGCGAGCAGGTGGCCCGCCGGCAGTCCGGTGCCGCCGCCGAGTACGACGCGGACGGCCTGGTCGCGGCCTGGCGCACCGCGCCCCGCTGGTTCGAGCTGGCCTACCTGGTGACGGCGTGGACCAACCGACCGCAGGACGAGCACCGGTTGCTCTCGGAGGTGCTGCGCTGCCTGACCGCCGCGCCCGAGCTGCCCGCCCGGCTGCTCACCGGCACCCTGGCCCAACTCGGGCTCGGCGTCCGGCTCGAGACCTCCGGGCGCGGCGAGGGCCTGCCGTCGGTGTCCGACGTCTGGTCAGGCCTGGGCGGGGAGTTGAGGCCTTCGATCGACCTCAGGGTGCTCGCCCCGCTGGCCGGCGAGCGCAGCCCGGCCGGGCCCGCGGTCACCGAGGGGCTGGCACTGCGCGCCACCGACACGAGCGGGGCGAGCGGCGGGCCCGGCGAGGACCACGCAGACGGCCAGTCAGAGGGCGACGCAGCCGGCGACAGCCGTCGGTTGCGCTTTCGCGGCGGCGGGACGGATCCCGGCCCGGAGGGCTTCGCGGCGCCCCGGGACCGTCCGCTGCCGCCCGGTCGCCGGCGGCGCGGCGGTCCGCAGCGGTGACCCCGCACGTCGGGGTGGTCGAGAGCGCGCCGGCGCTCGACCTCGATCACCTGTGGGACCGGCTGCGCCGCGTCGAGCAGCGGGTGCGGGCCGCCGTCCGCGAGCGCAGGGCCGACGATCCGGACCCGGACGACCCGTACCGCGGCCAGTACCTCACCCCGGAGGCGGTGGAGCGGATCCTGGCGGCCCCTGCCGCGACGGGCTACGCCGGCGCAGGTCTCGGGGACCCGCCGGAACCGCCGCCCGGGTCGCGGACCGAGCGGCTCGCCGGCGCCTTCGGCCTGCTCCCGGTGGACCTCGAACTCCTGCTGGTGTCGATCGCCCCCGACCTCGACAGCCGGTTCGAACGGCTCTACGGCTACCTCAACGACGACCTGACGCTGCGCCGGCCGACCATCGGGCTGGCGCTCGAACTGTGCGGCCTGCCGGGGGCGGGCGCCGGCCGCTTCCGGTTCTCCGCGCAGGCTCCGCTGATCGCTGGCGGACTCCTGGAGATCACCGAGCCGGAGCGCCCGCTGCTCTCCCGGGGCCTGCGGGTGCCCGACCGGGTGACGGCCCACCTGCTCGGCGACGACGAACTCGACAGCGCGTTGCGCGGGTTGGTCCGGGTCAGCCGGGCCGGCGCCGGCCTGCCCGAAGAGCCGGCCCGCCGCATCGGCGCCGCCGCGTCGAACGGTGGCGGACTGGTGCACCTGCTGGACCAGGGCGGCAACGCCGGCCGGCTGGCGGTCGACGCCCTCGCGGGCACCGGTTGCCGCCCGCTGGTCCTCGACGTCGCCGCGCTCGCCACCCGCCCCCCGGAGGCCACCGTGCGCGCGCTGGCCCGCGAGGCGCGGCTGAGCGGCAGCGGCGTGGTGCTGGGCCCGCTGGACCGGATCGAACCCGAACGCCCCGAGCGCGCACGGCTGTTGCGCGAGCTGTGCGTGGAGCTCGCCGGCGTTCCGCTGATCACGTACGGCAGCCACGCGTGGGATCCGGCCTGGGCACCGGAGAGCCCGGTCGTGATCGCGGTCCCGCCGCCGGACCCGGGGCAGCGCGCCGAGCAGTGGGCGCGCGCGTTGAGCGGCTCGCGAGAAGGGACCGGCGAGGGCGCGCACGCCGCGCTGAGCGGCGAGCTGGTTGAGGCCCTCGCGCCGTACCAGCTGGACGCGGACCAGGTGGCCAGAGCCGCCGATGTGGCGGCCAGGACGGCGGCGGCCGAGCGCCGTTCGGTGAGCGCGGACGACCTGCGGGCCGCGGTGCGGGCGCAGAACGGGGCCGGACTCGCGCGCCTGGCCCGGCGGATCGAGCCGGCGGTCGGGTGGGACGACCTGGTGCTGCCCGAACCCACCGCGCGCCAGCTGCGCGAACTCGCCCTGCGCGCGAAGCACCGCGACCGGGTGCTCGGCCAGTGGCGGATGCGGCCGGGCGGCGGTCGGGGGCGCGGGGTGATCGCCCTGTTCGCCGGCGCGTCGGGCACCGGCAAGACGATGTCGGCCGAGGTGGTCGCCGCCGACCTCGGCATGGAGCTGTACGTCGTGGACCTCTCCACCGTCGTGGACAAGTACATCGGTGAGACGGAGAAGAACCTCGAGCGCGTCTTCACCGAGGCGTCGCAGGTGAACGGCGTCCTGCTGTTCGACGAGGCCGACGCGATCTTCGGGAAGCGGTCGCAGGTCAAGGACGCCCACGACCGCCACGCGAACGTGGAGTCGGCCTACCTGCTGCAGCGCATGGAGTCCTTCGACGGGATCGCGGTGCTGACGACGAATCTGCGCGCCAACCTGGACGAGGCGTTCACCCGGCGACTGGACGTCATCGCGGAGTTCCCCGTGCCGGACGAGGAACGGCGACGCGCCCTGTGGGAGCGCTGCCTGGGCCCCCGGATCCCGCGCGCGGACGACCTCGACCTGGAGTTCTGCGCGCGGCGCTTCGAGCTCGCCGGCGGCTCCATCCGCGCGTGCGCGGTGACCGCGGCCTACCTGGCCGCCGAGACCGGGCGGCCGCTGAGCATGGCACAGGTGGTCTCCGCGGTGGTGCGGGAGTACCGCAAACTCGGCCGCCTGGTGCTGGAGAGCGAGTTCGGGCCGTGGCTGGGAGGCAACTGACCGGAGGGCACCGCCGCCGGACGCCGGGTACGCGCCGTACTGCCCGCCGGGGCAGCGTTCTTGCCCCTGGTCCGGGACCACGGGACATGTCGGCGGCGGCGGCTCGGCCGCAGACTCGGTGGCGGATGATCGGGCGACCGAAGGAGCGAGTATGCCGTCGTACCTCACCCCGGGCGTGTACGTGGAGGAGGTCCAGTCCGGTGCCCGGCCGATCGAGGGAGTCGGCACGGCCGTCGCCGCGCTGGTCGGCTTCGCCGAGACCGGTCCCTTCCACGAGCCCACCCTGGTGACCAGCTGGGACCAGTACGTGCAGACGTTCGGCGGCTTCACCGAAGGCACGTACCTGCCCCATGCCGTGTACGGCTTCTTCGCCAACGGCGGCGGCTCCGCCTACGTCGTCCGGGTCGGCGGGGCGGCGGTCGGCGGCGGGCCGGCCCCCGTCGGCAGGGCACCCGAGCCCACCGCGGTCGCGGGATTCCTCTTCTCGGCGCTGCCCGGTGCGGGCGGCGACGTGTCCGTCGAGATCGCCGACGCCGAGGGCGAGAACGTCCCGGAGGACCGGTTCCGGCTGCTGGTCCGCAAGGGCACCGAGGTGGCCGAGACGTACGACGTGTCGACCCGCCGGAACAACAAGGGCTATCTGGTCACCCAGCTGCGCGAGTCGAAGCTCGTCGCGGTCACCGAGCAGCCCGGCACCGCGCCGAGCCGCCCGGAGCGCCAGACCGTCGCCCTCGCCGAGACGCCCGCGGCCGCGCCGGCGCCGGTGCCCCCCGGCACCCGGCTCGACCCGGCCGAGTACGTGGGCGATGCCGCGGCCCGCACCGGATTCGCGGGGTTGGAGGCGATCGACGAGATCACCATGGTCGCGGCGCCCGACCTGATGAGCGCCTTCCAGCGCGGCGACCTCGACGCGGAAGGGGTGCGGACCGTCCAACTGGCGGTGATGTCGCACTGCGAGCAGATGGGCGACCGGATCGCCGTCCTGGACACCCCGCCGAGCATGAACGCCCAACGGGTGCGCGGCTGGCGGATGGACGAGGCGGGTTTCGACTCCCGCTACGCCACCCTCTACTACCCGTGGATCAAGGTGTTCGACCCGGCGAGCGGCCGGAACGTGCTGGTCCCGCCGAGCGGGCACGTCGCCGGGGTGTGGGCGCGCAGCGATGCCGAGCGCGGCGTGCACAAGGCGCCGGCCAACGAGGTCATCCGCGGCGCGGTGGACCTGGAGATCCGGATCAGCAAGGGCGAGCAGGACCTGCTGAACCCGATCGGCGTCAACTGCGTGCGTACGTTCCCCGGGCGCGGCATCCGGATCTGGGGCGCCCGGACCCTCTCCTCGGACCCCGCCTGGCGCTACCTCAACGTGCGCCGGCTCTTCAACTACCTGGAGGAGTCCATCCTGTTGGGCACCCAGTGGGTGGTGTTCGAGCCCAACGACGACCGGCTCTGGTCCAGCATCCGCCGCAACATCACCGCGTTCCTGACCGAGGAGTGGCGGCGCGGTGCGCTCTTCGGCCAGACCGCCGACCAGGCCTTCTACGTCAAGTGCGACGGCGACAACAACCCGCAGGAGTCCATCGACCTCGGGCAGGTGGTGTGCGAGATCGGGGTCGCTCCGGTGAAGCCCGCGGAGTTCGTGGTGTTCCGGCTGGCCCAGTTCTCCGACAGCACGAGCCTCGTCAACGAGTGACCGGCGGCTGACCCGCGACTGACCAGCCAGTGACCAGCCAGTGACCAGCCAGTGACCAGCAGAGTCGGCACACACACGGGAAGGTGACAGGAAGTCATGGCACAAGGCGATCCGCTCGTCACACATACGTTCGGCGTCCAACTCGGCGGCTACAACGTCGAGTACCTCCAGGAGGTCAGCAACCTCGTCGTCGAACAGGACGTGATCGAGTACCGGCAGGTGAGCCAGCAGGGCAAGCTGATCGTCCGCAAGCAGCCGGGAGCGCGGCGGCCGGGCGAGGTGACCATCAAGCGCGGTCTCGACTCGAGTTCGGCCTTCACGAAGTGGATCAAGGAGACCCTCAACAAGGGTGCGATCAACAGCGCGCGGCAGAACCTCACCATCGAGGTCAAGAACACCGAGACCCGCACCGCGCGCCGCATCCAGCTGACGAACGCCTGGGTCAGCCGCTGGGAGGGCCCGACCTTCAGCGCGGGCGACTCGGGGCCCGCGACCGAGACGGTGACCATCGTGTTCGAAGAGATCACGGTCGAATGAGGCGTCGGATCGGCCTTGACGAAGTCCTGGCGCAGGTACCGGGTGCGGAGCAGTCGACCGCCGCACCCGGCCAGCAGCGGGAGCCGCACACGGAGTTCGAGTTCGAGCTGCCGCGGGGGTACGTGGACGACGACGGCACGGTGCACCGGTACGGCGCCATGCGCCTGGCCACCGCGCGGGACGAGCTGATGCCCCAGATCGACCTGCGGGTCAAGGAGAACCCGGCCTACCTGAGCGTGGTGCTGCTCAGCCACGTGATCACCAGGCTCGGCACCGTGACCGACGTGCACGCCGGTGTGGTCGAGCAGATGTACGCGACCGACGTGGCGTTCCTCCAGGACTTCTACGAGCGGATCAACAGCGAAGGCCACACCCGCGCGGCGGTCACCTGCCCGCACTGCGACGGCACGTTCGAGGTGGACCTCGCCGGTGGGCGCCTGGGGGAATCGTGACGTACGCGCCTGCTCGGCTGTACGAGGAGATCGCGTACGTCGCCTACCACTTCCACTGGCAGCGTGAGTCGATCCTCGACCTGACCCACCGCGAACGCCGGGAGTGGGTACGGGAGATCGCGCGGATCAACACGCGCGTCAACGAGGGCGGGTGAGCGGCATGGGCTTCTGGGACCGGCTCACCCGCCGGGGGACCGACGGCGCGGCGGGCGAGGTTCGCGACACGCCGGGCGAGGTGCGGGCTCCGCAGGCCGAGGAGCGGGCACCGGAGCGTCGCGGCGCGGGGTGGGACGGGGGCTGGCGTGCGGTCGCGCCGTTGACGCCGACCATCGCGCGGGCGGTGACCGGGGTCAGCGACGGCCTGCGGTTCCGGTCCCGGCTCGCGGCCTGGCAGGACCCGTGCCGGTGCGGCGCCATCGGGCATGCGCTGCTCCCGTCGGCTCCGGCAGGGATCCTGCGGGTGGTGGGACGGCCGCTGGGCCCGGCGACGGTGGCCGGTGCGTCCGGGCCCGCGCTGCCGTACGTGGTGCCGCTGCCGGACGTCGCGCCGGCGTACGTTGCGCCGGCGGCGGACGCGGCGCTGGAGCAGGCCGCGCAGGTCGCCCAGCCCGCGCGGCTCGGCGGGACGCGGAGCGGGGCGGGGCGGCAGGTGCGGCGGTCCGGAGCCGTCCAGCGACGGCTGCCCGTCAGGTCGGTGACGCCGGTGACGCCGGTGGTTCCCGGGGACCGCCTCGCCGGAGCGCGTGCTGGCAGGGCTCCTGACGGCGGGGGTGCGCCGGCGGCGGGACGGGAGGATCGGCCGCGCGCGGTTGCTTCGCGCCCGGTTCTCCCGCGTTCGGTCGGCGAGCCGCTGACCGTGGCGCCGCGGCCCCGGTCGCTGCC
Source organism: Kitasatospora sp. GAS204B (assembly GCF_029892155.1). GTDB lineage: Bacteria > Actinomycetota > Actinomycetes > Streptomycetales > Streptomycetaceae > Kitasatospora. The sequence goes on from NZ_JARZAG010000025.1 coordinate 107,656, forward strand.
CGTGCGGACGGTGGCCGTGGTCCCGCCCGCCGGTGCGGCACGCGTGGCGGGGGCGACGTCGACGCCCGGGCGAGTTGCCGGGGCGCAACCCGGGCCGGGCGAGGCGCCGCCCGCCGGCACCCGCTCGCCCGTGACTCCCGGTACTCCCGTGACTCCCGCGATTCCCGAGTCGCCCACGCCGACCGCCTCGGCCCGACCGACCGACCCGACCGTGCAGCGAAGTGCCGTAGCAGGCCGGCCACTTCTCGGCGCGCCGCTGACGTCGCTGCCCGCGAGCGCCTCGCCACGGCCCGCCGCCGACGGTCGCAGCGGCACCGAGGGCAGGTCGGGTCCGGTGTCCGCGCCGATGCCGATCGTCCCCTCCTCCGCCCGGCCGGTCGGCCCTGCCGACCCGGTGACGGGCGCGCCCGGCGGGCCGGGACCGTCGGCCGTCCCCCAAGTGGGCGGTCAGGTACGGTCGCGCCCCGCCAACGCACAGCCCGAGCCCGACCGGGGTGGCGGGTCCACCGTCGTTCCGCCGACGGCAGCGCCCGCCGCACGCACGCGCGGGGGACTGGGCGCACCCCTCGATGCGCTGCCGCCGACCGCAGGGTCGCCGACCGGCACTGCCGCGTCTTCCGGCAGGCGCGCCCCGGTGCGGCGCGGCACGGGGGACGGGAGTGGATCCGCGCGCGGGAACGGCGCGCCGACCACCGGTCCCAGGCCACCGCAGCCGGCCGCTGCCCCGGAACAGACCCGGCACCCCCGCAGCGCCGGCGCCGCCCCGAGCGTGCAGACGGCCGTTGCGCCGGGCGAGTACGGGCCGACGGTACCGGTGCGCCCGCCGATCGGAGGTGGCCCGGGGGGAGGTGGCCCGGCGCGTGCGGCCGAGCCCGGCCACCGCACTCGGGGACTGCTCGGCGAGCGCCGGATGGGGCTCGCTCTCGCCGCCACACCCGTGGCGGCGGCGCCCGCGGCCGGTACCGGCCCCGCACCGGCGTCCGCCGCGTCCGCCGCGCCCGTCGTCAAGGCCGCCTGGCGGCAGGACCCGCCCGACCCTCCCGCGCGCACCGACACCCGGCCGGGCGCGGAGCCGGCGGCGCCTGGGACTTGGCGGCGCCGTGTCACCGCCGCCCTACGGCTCCAACGGCGCGAAGCTGCCCGCCGACCCGACGCCCGGCACCCGGCGCCACCGGCGGAACTCGGCGCCGACGGTGGTGAGGTGAGGGCCCGGCAGTCCCGGGCCGCGCCCGCTGCCGCGCCCGCCTCGCCTCCGTCGACACCGGTCAGCCCGTCGGGCGCGGCGGCCCGGCGCTCGCAGTCTCCGGAGCGCGGCGCTGTCCCTTCGGGAACTCGTGCGGGAGCTCGTGCGGGGCGTCCGAGCGTGCAGCGCTCGGTGTCCGGCGGTTCGCGCCGGACCGAGGCGGATGCGCGGCCGGTGCCGCCGACCGGCTCTCGCCCCACCGAGCCGACTGCCCGGCCACCGCTGCCCGGACCCGCCCCCGGGCCCGCAGCGGTCCCTGCGCAGCGCGTGCGACGCGGGCGCCGGACCGCGCCGTCCGTCGCCACCCCGACAACTGCCATGCCCCTCAGCGCTACCGCGCCCGCGCGCGCCGCACGGGGTGGACCGGGACCGAGCGTGCCCCGGGTACGCCTCGCACCACCGCAAGGAGCGGCGGCAGTCCAGCGGCTGCCCGTCGGCGCCCGGTCCGCGCGGCCGTCCCCGGGGCAGCCGGCGAGCGACGGTACCTGGACGGCGCCCACCACGGCGGCTCCCCTCTCTCCGGCGCCGCTCTCGTGGTCGCGGCCGTCTGCCGCCACGGCGCGGGTACTGCAGCGGGTGGCCGAGGAAGAGGGGCTCTCCGGGGTGCCGTTGACCGCAGTGCCCGCGCAAGCGAGCACCGCCACGACTGCGAGCACCGCCACGACCAGCACCGCCACAACCGCGAGCACCGCCACAACCGCGAGCACCACAACGACGAGCACCGGCACCCAGACCGAGGCCCCCGCCGCCCCCGACCTCGACGAACTGGCCCGCAGCCTGGTCGAACCCGTCGGGCGGCTGCTGCGCACCGAACTGCGCAGGGGAAGGGAGCGCGCCGGACGGCCGTACGACGGCCGCCGCTGAGTGAGCGACGCAGCGGCAGTACAGGTACAGGCAGCGGTGGACCGGCGACGGAGGCAGCGATGACCGACAACACTTTCGCGACGAGCGTCTTCTTCAGGCTCACGATCGGCGGCAACGACCTGGGGCAGTTCTCGACCTGCTCGGGACTCGGCGCCCAGGTCGAGATCCAGCAGTACGCGGAGGGCGGGAACAACGGCTTCGCCTGGCAACTCCCGGGCCGCATCACCTGGTCGAACATCACGTTGACCCGCGCGGTCACCGCGGACACCACCAAGATCGCGCGCTGGCTGGACGAGATCATCCGCCGGGTGGAGCCCAAGAACGGTGAAATCGTCGTGCTGCGGCCTGACTTGAGCACCATCGTCAGCTGGCAGGTGCTCGGCATCGTGCCGGTGCGGTGGCAGGGCCCGTCGTTCGACCCCTCGAACTCCCAAGTCGCCCTGGAGACGCTGGAAATCGCCCACATGGGCCTGCGCCCGTCATGACCCACCGCCGCGCACGACCCGCCACCATGGCACACCCCACCCGACAGAGCCTCCAGGAAGGAGGTGAGGAATGTCCACGGCTGTCCCCAAGAGTGTCACCCGCGCCCAACTGACCATCATGGAGCCACCTTCGACGGTCGGCGCCGAGCCGGGCGGGGAGCTTGCCAAGCTGCCGCTCCAGTTCAACCCGGCAAGTCTCGTGCTGCGCAAGACCACGGAGTGGCGCCGCACCCCGTCCCGGATGGCCGGCCAGTCCGCGCTGCCCGAGTTCGTCGGCAGCGGACCGCGCTCGCTCAGCCTCGACGTGTTCCTCGACGCGACGGCGACCCATGACAACTCGGTGGAGCGGGCGGTGAAGCAGCTGATGACGGCGTGCGTCCCCACGCCCAGCAGCCTGGCGCGCAAGACCCCGGCGAGCCCGTGGATCCGGCTGGACTGGGGCTCCTCCACGACGACGTCGTTCAACGGGGTGCTGACCGCTCTCCAGGTCACCTACACGCTCTTCGACGTGGACGGCAAGCCGCTGCGGGCCACCTGCTCGCTCGCCATCCAGGAGGCCAGTGTCGATCCGCCGGGCCAGAACCCGACCTCAGGATCGCTGGAGGCGCGCAGCACCCACCGGGTGATCGCCGGTGACAGCCTGCCCATGCTCGCCTGGCGCGAGTACGGCGACGCGACGGTCTGGCGCACCATCGCCGAGGCCAACGGCATCGACGACCCCATGGCGTTGGCTCCCGGAACCGAGTTGATCGTGCCGAGAATTGACGAACAGTCAGAAAGGGGGCGGCCATGACGACTCCCGAGTCCCGAGGCGGCCGGGCGTTCGCCGCGGACCCCGTCGTCGAGGCGCCGGGCCCGCTGCCGCCGGTCTGGGTCTCGGAGTTGGTCTCCTGCGACGTCGAGCAGAGCGTCGGCCTGCCCGACACCGCCGTGCTGATGTACCGCGACCCGAACCACACCTTCCTCGCCGCCACCGGGATCACCATCGGCACCCGGTTGCGGGTCTCCGCCGTCACCGTGCAGGGGCACGCGCAGGTGCGGCTGTTCATCGGCGAGGTGGTCGCGCTGGAGCTGGAGGTGGACACCACGGGCTCGTTCACCGTGGTCCGGGCCTCGGCGGTGACCCATCGGCTGATGCGCGGGCGCCGGGTGAAGGCGTTCCACAACATGACGACCTCGGACATCGTCCGCAAGGTCGCCGCGGGCGCGAGGCTGCAGATCGGTCGCGTCGACCCGTTCCCCGTCGTGCACCAGCAGCTCTCGCAGGCCAACGTCTCGGACTGGGAGTTCCTCCAGTACCTGGCGCGGGAGAGCGGCGCGCTGGTGCGCCTGGACCAGGACGCGATGCTGGAGTTCGTCAAGCCCGAGCCGGCAGCCTCGGCCCCGGCCCCCAGCACCCCCGCGCCGCAGAACCCGATGGTGCTGGAGTACGGGCGCAACCTGCTGGAGCTGCGCGGTGTCCTGACGGGCGCCGCCGGGGCGGACACGGTCGAGGTGCGCGGCTGGAACGTCACCACCAGGACGGCGCTGGTCGCCACCGAACCGTCGGTGGCCAGTCAGACCGTGCGACCGGGGCTGAGTCCCTCGGCGGTGGCCGATGCCTTCAACCGCGGCACCCGGCTGACCGTCGCCGACACCCCGTACCGCACCCAGGCGGAGACCACCGCCGCCGCCCAGTCGATCGCCGCCGAGATCGCCGCCGGACTGGGCGAGTTGGAGGCGGTCGTGGAGGGCGACCCGCGGCTGCGAGCGGGCACACCCATCGCCCTGGGCAACGTCGGTGCCGCCTTCTCCGGCCGCTACACCGCCACCGCGGTGCGCCACCTCCTGGAGCCGTACCGCGGCTACCGGACCACGGTGGTGGTGAGTGCGGCGGCGGACCGCTCGCTGGCCGGGCTCGTCACCGGCGGCAACGCGCCGCCGCGCGGGCCGCGGATGCCGGGGCTGGCCGTCGCCGTGGTCACCGATGTGCGGGAACCGGAGAACGGGAAGCGCGGCTGGGTGCGGCTGAAGTTCCCGTGGCTGGACGACACTTATGTCTCCGACTGGGTGCGCACGGTGCAGTGGGGCGGGCAGGGCGGCGGCGGCGTGTTCAGCCCCGAGGTCAATGACGAGGTACTGGTGGGCTTCGAGCAGGGCTGCCTGGACAGCCCCTACGTGCTGGGCGGCCTCTACAACGGTGTCGACCAACCCTCGCCGCACGATGTGCCACTGATCGACGCGGCCGCCGGCAAGGTCAACCGCCGTTCGCTGGTCTCCCGTTCGGGGAACCGGCTGGAGCTGCTGGACGTGCCGGGCGGCCCGTCCGGCGTCCGGCTGGCCAGCGGCAACCGGAAGTTGGAGGTTCGGCTGGACGAGCGGGAGGGCGGTGAGATCGTGCTGACCGTCTTCGACGCCGACGGTGCGGCGGCGAGTTCGGTACGCCTCACCTCGTCCGGCATCACCATCGACGCCGGTACGGGAGAGGTGAAGTTGCAAGGGGGATCGGTGACCGTCCACGGCGAGACGGCGGTGACCGTCGAGAGCCCGGCGGCGGTCACCGTGGACGGCGGGGCGACGGCGGTGCTCAAGGCCGACCTCGTCCGGATCAACTGAACGACCGGAGTTCGAACCACCCGATTGGAGACCGCAGATGCCCCCCGCAGCCCGGACCGGCGATGCCACCGACCACGGCGGCGTGATCACCACCCCGCCGCCAGGCGCCGTCGCGGTGGAGACCGTGCTGATCGGTGGCCGGCCGGCCGCGGTCGCCGGCAGCCTGCACGCCTGCGTCCCCCACGTGGAACTCGGGCCCGCCAACCTCGTGCTGCCCAACCTCGGGGCGGCCGCCGGGGGAGAGGTCCTGATCGGCGGGTTGCCCGCGGCGCGGATGGGGGACGACACGGCCTGCGGCGCCACCATCTCGACCGGTGCGTTCAACGTGCTGATCGGAGGCTCTGTATGAGCGGCGGATTCATCGGCCGGGGCTGGGCCTTCCCGCTGCGGGTGAACGCCACCGGCGGCATCGGCATGGTCGACCGGGACCGGGAGATCGCGGAGGCCATCCGGCTCGTCCTCGGCACCGCGCCCGGAGAGCGGCCGATGCGCCCGGAGTTCGGCTGCGGCATCCACGAGTACGTCTTCGCGCCGGGCGACAACACCACCGCCGGCCGCATCGAGCGCGAGGTGCGCACCGCGCTGGAACGCTGGGAGCCCCGCATCGAGGTCGACGACGTGGTGATCGCCTTCGACACCGTGGACGCGGGCACCCTCTACATCGACGTGCACTACACGGTGCGGTCCACCAACGACCGCCGCAACCTCGTCTTCCCCTTCTACACGATCCCGGACTCCCCGGACGCCCCGCCGGCCTCGGACGGGGGCGCGAGCTGATGGCGCTGCCCTCCCCGAACCTGGACGACCGCCGGTTCCAGCAACTCGTCGACGAGGCGAAGCGGTACGTGCAGCAGCGCGCACCGGAGTGGACCGACCACAACGTGTCCGATCCGGGAGTCACCCTCATCGAGACCTTCGCGTACCTGGTGGACCAGCTGCTCTACCGGCTGAACCGGGTGCCGGAGAAGAACTACTCCGCCTTCCTCGACCTGCTGGGCATCCGGCTCTTCCCGCCGGCCGCGGCGCGGGCGGCGGTCGACTTCTGGCTGTCGGCTCCCCAGCCCGAGACCGTCGTCCTGCGGGCGGGCACCGAGGTCTCCACGCTGCGGACCGAGACCGAGGAGGCGGTGGTGTTCTCCACCGTCGAGGACCTCCCCGTCGTCCCCAGCTCGCTCGAACTCCTGGTCACGGTCTCCGTCTCGGGGGAGCAGACCGACCGCACGGCACGACTGGCCGACGGCGTGGACGTGCCGTGCTTCCAACCGCGGCCCGCGGTCGGGGACGCCATGCTGTTCGCGCTGCCGGCCGTCGTCCCGCGCTGCATCCTGGTCGTCCGGCTGGACAGCCGGGTGGAGGGCGTCGGCGTCGACCCGCGGCAGCCGCCCCTGGTGTGGGAGGTGTGGGACGGGGCGCGGTGGATCGCCTGCGAGACCGGCTCCGACACCACCGGTGGCCTCAACCGGCCGGGCGAGGTGGTGGTGTTCGTCCCCGCCGGGCACGTCGCCTCGGTGGTCGCCGGACGGCGGGCGGGCTGGCTGCGCTGTCGGACGACCGAGCCGGAACCGGGCCAGCCGTTCTACGCCGAGTCCCCCACGATCCGCCGGGCCGAGGTGTTCACGGTCGGCGCCAGCGCCACCGTCGTCCACGCGCAGACCGTGACCGACGCGCCGCTGGGCACCTCGGAAGGGATCGCGGGCCAACGCTTCCGCCTCGCGCGGCCGCCCGTCCTGCTCGACGGCGAGCCCCCCGTGGTCGAGGCCTCGGCGGGCGAGGGCTGGGAGCGGTGGACGGCCGTCGAGCACTTCGGGGACTCGGCACCGACCGACCGGCACGTGGTGATCGACGCGACCACGGGCGAGTTCGCCTTCCCGCCCGCGGTCCGGGAACCCGACGGGAGCCTGCGCGCCTTCGGCGCCGTGCCGCCCAAGGGCGCGCAACTGCGCGTGGCGCGGTACCGCACCGGCGGCGGGAGCGCGGGAAACGTCGCCCGCGGCACGATCTCGGTGCTGCGCAGCTCGGTCCCGTACCTGGCCAGGGTCGACAACCGCGAGGCGGCCAGGGGCGGGGTCGACGGCGAGACGGTGGAGAACGCCAAACTGCGCGCCCCCCAGCTGCTGCGCTTGCAGGAACGTGCCGTCACGGCCGAGGACTTCGAGCTGATCGCCCGGCAGGCCGCCCCCGCCGCCGCCCGGGTCGCGTGCGTGCCGGCCGTCGCCGGGGAAGCGGGCGCGGTGCGGGTGCTGGTGGTACCGGACGCGGTGGCGGACGAGGGCGACCGCCTGCGGTTCGAGCAACTGATCCCGGGTGAGCGGATGTTGGCCGCCATCGCGGCGGCCCTCGACGAACGGCGGCTGATCGGCACCCGGCTGGTCGTGCAGCCCCCCGACTACCAGGGCGTGACGGTGGTGGCCCGGCTCACCACCCGGTCCCCGGACGCCGAGCGGGTGCGGGAGGCGGCGCTGGCGGCGCTGTTCGGCTACCTCAACCCGCTGCGCGGCGGTCCCGACGGATCGGGCTGGCCGTTCGGCCGGGCGGTGCAGTACGGGGAGATGTTCGCCGTGCTCCAGCGGGTGGACGGCGTGGCGGCCGTCGAGGAGTTGCGCCTGTTCCCGGCGGACCCCGTCACCGGACGCCGGGGCGCGCCCGCCGAACGGGTCGACGTCGCACCGGACGCCCTCGTCTTCTCCCACCAGCACCAGGTCGCGGTCTCCCCGGGTGGTACGTCATGAGCAGGGCGGCTGTTCCGGGCCTGCCCAGCCCCCATCCGATCGGCGAGCTGCTGCCGGCGCTCTACGCCGACGACGACTTCGCCCAGCGGTTCACCGCCGGTCTGGACACCGTCCTCGCCCCGGTGTTCGCCACCCTCGACAACCTGCCCGCCTACTTCGAACCACGCCTGGCGCCGCCGGACTTCCTCGCCTGGCTGGCGTCCTGGGTCGCCGTGGAGTGGGACCCGGCCTGGCCCGAGGAGGTGCGCCGCAGCGTGGTCGAGCGCGCCCTGGAGCTGCACCGGCGGCGCGGAACCCGGCGGGGACTCGAGGACCGGCTGCGGCTGATCCTGGGGGTCGGTTCGCAGATCGTCGACGGCGGCGGCGTGGCCTGGTCCACGGCCGCGGACGCCGCCCTGCCGCCCGCGCCCTCCGGGGAGCTGCTGGTCCTGGTCTGGGCCGAGCGCACCGCACCGGTGGACATGGACCAGGTGCTGGCCGTCGTCAGGGCGTCCTGCCCGGTCCACCTCACCTGCCGGGTGCAGATCCTGCCCGGCCCACCCGGGAGAGCGGAGAGCTGACGGATGCGTGCATGCCCCGAGTGCGGAACGGTCAACGAGGACGGGGACGACTTCTGCGGCAACTGCGGTGCGTACCTCGGCTGGCAGGCGACGTCCACCGCAGGGGCGACCGCCGCCACCGAGGAGCGGGCCGCGCCTGCGGCTCCGCCGAGCGGCGCGCCGGCGGAGCCGCAGAACCCCGTGCCGGCCGCCGAGCCGCCGAGTCCGCCTGCCACCGAGGCGGCGCCCCCGCGCCCGCGTCGTGCACAACCCGAGCCCGAGGCCGGCCGAGAGGTGGAGGCCGATCGAACGTCTGCGCCCGACCCGGTGGCCGTGCAGCCTGCCAAGCCCATCGCGCAACGCCCCGTCGTACGGCAGTCCGTGGCCGACGACGCCCAGGACGGCCCCCCGTGCCCCCGGTGCGGCACGCCCAACCGGCCCGACCGGCGGTTCTGCCGGCGCTGCGCGGCACCGCTGACCGTCGTCGAACCCGTGGCGGCCCTGCCGTGGTGGCGCACCCGCTGGCCGTTCCGGCGCCGGGTGCGCATCGGTGGCACCGGCAACGCCATGCGCCGGATCATCGCGCTGCTCGTGGTGGTGGCACTGGTGGTCGCGGGGATCATCTGCTACCCGGCGCTCCGCAACGCCTACGAGGACGTGCTGGACAAGCTCCGCAGCGCCTCGGCGATCAGTCCCACGGCGGTCGCGGCGAGCGCCGCGGACCCCGGCCATCCCGCCTCCGCCGCCGACGACGGCCTCACGAACACCTACTGGGCAGCGCCGAAGCTCGGTGACTCGATCACCTTCACCTTCCGCGCCCCCTTCCGCCTGGTGGACCTGATCATCCACACCGGTGACTCCACCGATCCGCAGCAGTTCCAGCAGGAGGCCCGCGCCACGACCCTGGATCTGCAGATCACGGCGTCGGACGGAAAGGTGCACGAGCAGACCGTGTCCCTGAACGACAAGCCGGGCCCGCAGACGGTGCTGACCGGAGTCAGCGACGTGGTGCGAGTGACCCTCACCGTCCGCGCCGCGGCCGGCACGGGAGCCGGACGCGACATCGCCTTGGCCGAGGTGGAGTTCTTCAAGCGCGGTTGAGCGCCGGCACTCCGGCACCTCGAGCCGTGACGCGCTGACCCATGCGCTGCGCCGGCCTGACCGGTCAACTCGGTGCCGCACGCCTTGCGCGGGGCGCCGCCATGCGTGGCGGACCACGGTATCCGGAAGACCGGCCATATTTGGCCGGTCCATGGCATGGCCCGGTGACCAGGCCGAACACCAGGATGGGCAGCAGCAGCCACAACCGGCAGCAGGCAGCGCGGCGATGCCGACGCGGCAGCTGACGGAGCAACAGGCTGCGTCACCGAGACCGGAGATCGACCGGCCGACACGGTCGCCCGCTCCGCTCGGCCCACCCGTTCCGCCCAAGGGAGTCGACAAGCATGCCCGACATGTCCAACCCGAGCCCGAACGCCTTCGTCCGTCGCTGCAAGGCCGTCCTCGGCGCCGCCGCGCTGGCGCTCGCCGCCACGGCGGCCGCCGTGCCGACCGCCGCCCACGCCGCCGCGCCGCACCACTACTACATCGAGATCGGCGGCACCGGCTCGGCGGCGGACTCGCCCACCTGCACCACGAGCTACGGCTTCGCGAACCAGCATCTGAACGGCGGCATTCCGGTTCCGGTCTGCTACCCGGCCAGCGGCGGCCCGTTCATCGGGGGGCACAACGAGGTGCCGGCCCTGTTCGCGCCGAGCTTCGGCGACAGCGTGAACCAGGGCTACCAGAACACCATCACCACGCTGGAGAACACCTACCACGCCGACCCCACGGCGCGCTTCACGATCGTCGGCTACTCCCAGGGCGCCTGGGTCGGCGACCTGACGCTTCAGAAGATCGCGAACAACGGCACCGACGTCCCGCGCTCGCAGGTCGACGGGCTGCTCTACTCCGACCCGATGCAGCCCGGCACCGGCCTCTGGCACCTGCTCCCCGCGGGCGTTCCGCTGCCGCTGGTCGCGGTGTCCCCCGGCACCGGGCCGGTCGACTTCCCCGGCATCCCGGTCCAGCGCTTCTGCATCCACACCGACGGCGTCTGCGACGCGACGTCGCTGGACTCGTTCAACGGCTTCCTCCAGCAGCACCCGCAGTACTGGAAGGACGGCAACATCATGACGCAGACCATCGGCAAGGACGGCGCCAACGGGATCGTCTGGTACCCGGCGACCGCCTGACCGAGACGGCCCGCCCGAGACCGCCTGACCGAGACCGCCTGACCAGGGGGGAGCGGGGCCGTCCGGCCACCGCCGGGCGGCCCCGCCCACGGCACCAGCCGTCCAGTTCCACACCTCAACTCAACGCACTCGAACGTCGAACGTCGAACGTCGAACGTCGAATGCCGAACGTCGAATGCCGAACGTCGAATGGAGACAACCATGTCCGATTCACCGCTGCCGGGCCGCGAGTTCACCCGACGATCGCTGCTCAGGACCGGCACGGGGGTGGCCCTGGGCACCACCATCGCCGCAGGCGCCGGCCTGCTCCGTGCCACGCCCGCCGCCGCGACCAACGGCATCGGCCAGACCGGCGCGCCGCTCTGCCAGTTGCCCGGCGACTCGGCGAGCCAACACGGGCTGGGCAGTGGCGACCTGGGCATCCCGTACTACCGGGAGCACGACCGGAGCTGGGGCTACGTCTTCGGCGACTCGTTCAACGCCGGGAACACCTACCTCGGCTCCCCGGTGATGCTGAACCAGGCGAGCTTCGACAGCTCCGGCGCGGCACCGATCTCGTTCAGCTACGCCATGCCCAACGGCACCGCCGCGCAGTTGTTCAACTACGCGCACGGCGTCGACAACGGCTACGGCGTGGAGAGCACCCGGATCCCGAACGACTGCATCGAGTTCGGCGGCCGCACCTACCTCCAGTACACCTCGGTGGTGCACGGCATCGGCGGCGATCCGCTGCCGGCCGGCGACGACGGCTCGCTGATGTCGGGCGTGGCCTGGTCCGACGACTTCGGTGTGACCTGGACCGACTACCCGTGGCACTGGGACGGCCAGTACCGGGGAGTGAACCAGTCGATGTACGGGATGTGGTCCTTCGCCGGCATCGACCCCGACGGCTGGCTCTACATCTTCTCCAAGCGCTGGAACGGCAGCCACAAGAACACCGCGGACCAGGGCGCGATCCAGCTGTTCCGGATCAACCCGGACGAGTTCCGCGCCGGCAACTTCGGTGCCCAGCAGAACTGGATCTACGACGGCAGCAACTGGCGCTGGGCCACCGACGGGACCCCGCCGTCACTGCTGTTCGCGCCCGGAAACAACATCGGCGAGTTCTCCGTCAAGCGGATCAACGGCACGTACTGCATGAGCTACCTCGACGTGACGGACGGTTCGATCTGCACCCGCACCGCGCCCCGGCCCGATGCCGCCTGGTCCGCGCCGACCCCGCAGATCGTCGCCAACAACACCTGGCCGCCGAACCACTGGGGCCGCCCGCAGGTCGACAGCCCGTACGGCGGATACATCCACCCCGGCAGCGCGAGCGCCACCTCGCTGACCCTGATCGTCTCGCAGTGGACCCCGCAAGGCGCCTACCGGGTGCTCCAGTTCGACGGCATCAACCCGTAGGGAGGGGAGTCCTCGTGAAACCAAGGATCCTCACCAGCGCGCTGGTCGGCGTACTGATGTTCCTGTCCGCCGGCCTTGCGGCGGCGAGTCCGGCAAGCGCGGCGGCGACCGCGGGCGCCGACAGGACGATCCACTACCAGGGCGCGACGTTCAGGGTTCCGGCGTCCTGGCCGGTGGTCGACCTGGACCGGGCGCCGAACACCTGCGTGCGGTTCGACCGGCACGCCGTCTACCTGGGCCGCTCCGGGGCCCGGCAGGACTGCCCGGCCCACCTGATGGGACGAACGGAGGCGATCCTGGTCCAGCCGGCCGGCCACGGCGCCGCCCCGGCGGCCCAGGAGAACACCTCGGCCCGCGAAATCACCGTCAGCACGGCGGAGTTGACCGTCACCGCGAGCTACGGCACCGACCGGGCGACGGTGCAGGCGGTCCTGGACAGCGCCGGGCTGCCGAGGGTTCGTCGGACGCAGCCGAGGAGCGCCACCCCGGCCGCCCCCGCAGTGGCCGCCGCCGCGATCAGTGCGAGCACGACCTCCTACACCGGCAAGGGCTTCGACCTGTGCCAGGCGCCGGACTCGTCCACCATGGGCACCTGGAAGGCCTCCTCGCCCTACGGCGCGATCGGCATCTACCTCGGCGGCGTCAACCGTACCTGCGACCAGCCGAACCTGACCTCCGGCTGGGTCGCCCAACAAGCCTCGATCGGCTGGCACTTCATCCCGCTGTACGTCGGCTACCAGGCCCCGGGCGCCTGCCAGAACACCTGCACCGCGATCCCGTCGCCGTCCCAGGGCACCGCCGACGCCGAGGACGCGATCGCGCAGCTCTCGGCACTCGGCTTCCCGGCCGGCTCCCCGGTCTACATGGACATCGAGCCGTACTCCCCGGCCTCGTACTCGAGCCTGGTGATGGGCTACCTGTCCGCCTGGACCACGCAGTTGCACGCCCGCGGCTACCTGTCGGGCGTCTACGGCAACGGCAGCGGCGTGATCTCCGACCTCGTCGCCAACTACGGTTCCGCCACCATGCCGGACCTCATCGACTTCGCCATCTGGCCGGGCAGCGGCAGTACCAGCACCTCGGACCCGACGATCCCGGACAACGAGTGGGCGAACCACCAGCGGATCCACCAGTACGCCGGTGACATCACCGAGACCTACGGCGGCATCTCGCTCGGCATCGACTCCGACTACCTCGACGTCCAGCAGGCAGGCCCGGGCAGCGGCTGGGACGACTTCGGCGACGGCCGCCAGAACCCCGCGATCGGTCGGGAGGCCAACGGCGCGATGATCGCCTTCGCGGTCTCGCCGGACCAGCAGGGGCTGTACTACCGCGAGCAGTCGGCCCCGAACGGCGGCTGGGGCACCTGGCAGCAACTCGGCGGTGCGGTCGGCGGCTTGCCGGTCGTCGGCAGGGACCCCGACGGACGCTTGGAACTGTTCGTCCTCGGCCCCGGCAAGAGCAGCATCCAGCACATCTGGCAGACGGCGCCGGGCGGTGGCTGGAGCAGTTGGGACCCCAACTTCGGCGGGCCGGCCGCCGGCCTGACGGTCGGTCAGAATGCCGACGGCCGACTGGAGGTGTTCGCTCTCGCCCCTGGTGGCGCGAACATCTCGCACATCTGGCAGACCGCGCCGAATGGTGGTTGGAGTAGTTGGGACGCCACCTTCGGTGGCCCGGCCGGCGG
>NZ_JARZAG010000026.1 GCF_029892155.1 Kitasatospora sp. GAS204B
TACTGCAGGGGGGACCCTGTGGGAGAGTAGGACGCCGCCGAACAATTCTTCTAGAGAAGCCCTCTTCCTTCGGGAAGGGGGCTTCTCTGCGTTCATGACGCGTGCGATTGGCCGTTACGATCGACGCATGGCACGTCCCGGCCCCAAGGCCCACCCCGAACCCCAACCGCGTCCCGAGCCGTTCGGCTTGTCGACCGATCCTTTTGCGATGGAGACCTCGCACGAGGTGGCCGCGATGTACCTGGCGCCGCCGGAGCGGGTGTTGGTGCTCCGGGTGGACGCCGACACGATGCTGCGGCCCAAGCTTCGGGAGGAGCTTCGGGAGCGCAGCGGGGATCCGCTGCCGGCGACCGTGCAGGCGCTGCTGGCCAGTCTCGACAGCACCCGGGAGAAGGTGCTCGGTACGCTGCACCGCCGGCGGCGCGGGGTGGAGTTCCGACGCTTCCTGTCGCAGCTGGAGCGGGAGTTGCCGGAGAGCGGCGAGCTGCACCTGATCTGCGACAACTACTTCACCCACAAGTCGCCCACGGTGGTGAACTGGCTGCGGGCCCACCCGCGGGTGACGATGCACTTCGCGCCCTCCGAGGAGGCCTGGCTCGCGCATGTCGAGCGCTGGTTCGCCTACCAGGCGGCGCGTGAGGCGTTCCATGGCGACAAGTCGTCCGCCGCCGCGCTGTCCCAGGGGATCGTCGAGTGGATGAAGGCGGTGGCCGAGGTGCCCGCATCGGTCGATGAGGGCTCCGATGAGGGCACCGAGGACGAGGGCACCGCGGACGCCGAGACGGCCACCGCACACGTGTGGGTCAAGCCGCAGCACGACTGAGCGGGCTCCACAGCTACAGCCGCCCCGCCGCCTTCAGCGCCAGGTAGGTGTCGGCGAGGGCCGGCGGCAGGGCCGTGGGCGGGGCGTCCAGGACGGTGGCGCCGAGCCGGGTGAGCCGCTCGGCGATGGCGCGGCGGTCGGCCTGGGTCTGTTCGGCGGCCGCCGCGGCGTAGACGGCCGGCAGCGTGCCGCGACCCGTGGCCAGCTCGGCCAGCAGCGGGTCGGCCACCGCCGCGATCACCACCTCGTGGCGCTTGGTGAGCTGGGGCAGCAGCGGCAGCAGGCCGTCCTCGGCGGGGCCGGCGTCCAGGCCCGTGAGCAGGACGATCAGGGAGCGGTGCGGCGCGAGCCGCAGGGCCGCCGCGGTGAGGGCCCGCAGGTCGGTCTCGACCAGCGCCGGCTCCAGCAGCGCCATCGCGTTGGTGACGGCGGGCAGCACCTCGGTGGCGGAGCGGCCCAGCACCGTGCCGCGCGGGCGCACGTCGTGGGCGAGCAGGTCGACCCGGTCGCCGGCCTTGGTGGCCAGCGCGGTGAGCAGCAGTGCCGCGTCCAGGGCCGCGTCCAGTCGAGGAGCGTCGCCGACCCGGCCGGCCGACGTACGGCCGGTGTCGAGCACGATCAGGATGTGCCGGTCGCGTTCGGGGCGCCAGGTGCGCACGGCGACGGTGTTGCGGCGGGCACTGGCCCGCCAGTCGATCGAGCGTACGTCGTCGCCCGGCAGGTACTCGCGCAGGCTGTCGAACTCGGTTCCCTGACCACGGGTCAACAGCGAGGTGCGGCCGTCCAGTTCGCGCAGCCGGGCGAGGCGGGACGGCAGGTGCTTGCGGCTGGTGAAGGGCGGCAGCGCGCGCAGCGTCCAGGGGACCAGGTGCGAGCCCTGACGGCCCGCCAGGCCGAGCGGACCCAGCGAACGGATCGTCACCCGGTGCGCCCGGTGGTCGCCGCGGCGGGTGGGCAGCAGCTCGACGTCGACCCGGCGGCGCTCGCCCGGCGGGACCAGCAGGCGTCGGCGGGAGGCCGTCAGCTCGGTGCCGGGCCGGAACACCGAAGGCGGCCAGGCGTCCCGCAGCCGGGCCCGCAGCGGTCGCCCGGACGGGTTGCCGACGGTCAGCGTGACGGTGGCCGGCTCGCCCAGGCGCACCGCGCCGTCGCCCGTCCTGGCCAGCTGGAGGGTGCGGACCGGGGCCGCGAGCAGCAGGTCGGCGAGCACGCCGAGCAGTACGGTGCCGCCGACCACGCCGATCCCGGTCCAGGAGGGCAGCAGGAGTCCGACCACCAGGCTGCCGAGGGCGGCGAGGAGGGCGGTACGGCCGGTGAGGGCCACGGTGGACTCCTAGGAAGAGGTGCGGGTGATCAGCGGGGAGCGGGTGTCTGGGCGAGCACGGCCTGGATCACCGTGTCCGCGGTGACGCCCTCCATCTCCGCCTCGGCGCGCAGCTGCACCCGGTGTCGCAGGGTGGGCAGGGCCAGCGCCTTCACGTCGTCGGGGGTGACGTAGTCGCGCCCGGCCAGCCAGGCCCAGGCCCGGGAGGCGTTCAGCAGTCCGGTCGCGCCACGCGGGGAGACGCCCATCGAGAGCGAGGGCGACTGCCGGGTGGCCCGGCAGAGGTCGACGATGTAGGCGAGCACCTCGGGGGAGACGGTGAGCTCGGCGATCGCCGCGCGGGCGGCGGCCAGGTCGGCGGGGCCGGCTACCGGGCGCACCCCGGCCGCGTGCAGGTCGCGCGGGTCGAAGCCGGCGGCGTGCCGGCTGAGCACCTGGAACTCCTGCTCGCGGTCGGGCAGCGGCAGCACCAGCTTGAGCAGGAAGCGGTCCAGCTGGGCCTCGGGCAGCGGGTAGGTGCCCTCGTACTCGAGCGGGTTCTGGGTCGCGGCGACCAGGAAGGGCTCGGGCAGCGGGCGCGGCTCGCCGTCGACGGTGACCTGGCGCTCCTCCATCGCCTCCAGCAGCGAGGCCTGGGTCTTCGGCGGGGTGCGGTTGATCTCGTCGGCGAGCAGCAGGTTGGTGAAGACCGGGCCCGGCTGGAAGGAGAACTCGGCCGTGCGCGCGTCGTAGACCAGCGAGCCGGTGACGTCGCCGGGCATCAGGTCGGGGGTGAACTGGATCCGCTTGGTCTCCAGGCTGAGCGCGGCGGACAGGGCGCGGACCAGCAGGGTCTTGGCCACGCCGGGGACGCCTTCGAGCAGCACGTGGCCGCCGCAGAGCAGGGCGACCACCAGCCCGGTGACGGCGGCGTCCTGGCCGACCACGGCCTTGCCGATCTCGGCGCGCAGGGCGCCGAGCGCCTGCCGGGGGTCGGGCGCGGCGGCGGCCCGCTCGGCGAGCTGGGCGGGGGCGGTCTGGTCGGTCACGGCTGTCGTACCTGCCTTTCCAGGGCATCGAGGTCGTCGGCGAGCCGCAGCAGCGCGGCGTCGTCGCTGGGCGGTGGGCCGTAGAGCAGGTCGCGCGGTCCGGCGGGGTCGCGGTGGCCGGTCAGCCGCTCGCCCAAGGCGGCCAGCAGCGTGGTGGGGTCCGGGTCGCCGCCGCCGAGCGGGACGCCGAGGACGGGCGCCAACCGGTGCCGGACGGCGCGGCGCAGCGCCTCGGCGGCCCGGTCGCGGGCCTTGGCGCGGTGGTAGAGCCGGGCCCGGCCCTCGGTGGTCTCGGCGGCGCGGACCACCACCGGGAGCTGCTCGCTGACCACCGGGCCGAGCCGGCGGGCCCGCCAGAGGGCGGCCAGCACGGTGGCGACGGCCAGTTGCAGGGCAGCCCAGCGCCAGCCGTCGGGGATCAGATCGGTGAATGACTTCTGCGGCGCGGCGGTGCCGGCGGGCAGCGCCTGGTAGTCGGGCAGGTACCAGGTGAGGTGGGGCTGGGTGCCGAGCAGACCGAGGGCGAGTGCGGCGTTGCCGTCGTTGGCCAGGCGCTGGTTGGTCAGGAAGCGCCCGGAGCCGACCACGAGCACCTCGGTGCCCTGGGTGGTGCTGGTGCGGGCGAGCGCGGGGTAGCCCTGGCGCGGGTAGCAGCCGGTGGCGCCGGAGTCGGCGTCGACCTGGTAGAGCCGGCCGCCGAGTTCGGCGCTGCCGGCCCGCTGGGCCTCGGGCAGGTCGCACAGCGGGACGGCGCTCGCGGAGCTGACGGCCAGCGGCAGGTCGGCGGTGCCGGCGGTGTGCAGGCCGGGGGCCAGCAGGTCGAGCGCGGTGCTGTCGGGCGAGATCAGCACCAGGCGGCGGTGGCCGGCGGCGGCCAGGGCACGCAGTTGATCGGTCGTCAGCAGGTCGGGCAGCGGCAGCACGACGGTGTCGGCGCCGCCCGGCGTGGCGAGCCGGTCGGCGTCGGCGGTGGTGTCGACCGTGATGTCCTGGGCACGCAGCAGTTGGGCGACGGCCTTGGTGCCGTCCGGAGCGGCGGAGCGCGGGTCGAGTGAGGGATAGGCGGTGCTGTCGCCGAGGCCGGCGATCAGCAGGCCGGCGACCAGCAGCACGGCTGCGGCGGCCAGGAACCAGCGGGCGCGGTGCCAGAGTTGACGGAGCGTCGGGGTCAGCGACGCGGCCTCAGCGGCGGGGGCGGCGGGGGCGGCGGTGGTGGTCACGCGGCACCCGCCGGGATCGGCGCGGTGGGGCGGGTCTGCCGCAGGGCATCGTCCAGCTCGGCGAGTCGCTGGTAGGCGGCCCGGTCGGCGGCGCGCTCGCCGAAGGCGATGTCGTCGAAGAGCCGGGCGGCCTCGCGCAGCGCGGCGGCGTGCCGGGGCAGTTGGCGGCCGGCTTCGGCGGCCGCCTCGTCGGCGGTCCGTCCCGGGCGCGGGTCGAGCAGGGCGCGCTCCTCCAGCGCTCGCACCAGGGCGCGCATCTGCTCGCGGACGGCTGCCGCGAAGTCGCCTTCGGCGGCGTGCCGGCGAGCCGCCGCGCGGTGCTGCTCGGCGGTGCGCGGCCCGGCGGCGCTGAACAGGGCGGCGGCGCTGGTGGCGGCCCGGCCGGGGCGGCCGAGCCGCCACCAGAGTGCGGCGCCGACCAGCACCGCGATCACCAGGAAGAGGATCAGACCGGTGGTCCCGTTGCCGGCGGCACTGCCGAGCTGCCCGAGCAACTGGTCCAGCCGGTCCCAGAGCCAGCTGATGATCCGCTGCAGCAGGCTCGGGTCCTGCCGGTGGTACTCGGGCTTGAGCAGCTCCTCGCGCGCGGCCTCGCGGGCCGGGTCGCGCGGTGTGGTCACGGGCGCGCCGTCGGCGACGGCGGTGACCCAGTCCCCCCAGGTCGGCATCGGGTCAGGCCGCCCCGCCGCCCTGGCGCGCCCAGCCGGTGCCGCCGTACTCGGGCAGGCCGGCCGCCCGGGCCAGCTCGAGGTCGAGGGCCTCGCGGCGGATCCGCTGGTCGACGTAGAGCAGCACGTTGATCCCGGCCTGGACCGGGGCGGTGATCATCGAGCCGATCACCCCGCCGATCCCGATCACCACCAGCGCGGCGGCCGACTGCGGGTGCAGCGGGTCGCCGCCCAGCCCGCTGATCATCGAGCCGCTCACCAGTCCGGCCAGGATGCGGAACGGGATGGCGACGATCGAGGCCAGGATGGTGGTCAGCACCAGGCTGAGCAGGCTGACGCCGAAGATCCGCCACCAGGAGCCGCGCACCAGCTTGCGGGAGCGGGAGAGCGCGGCCTTGATGCCCTGCTTCTCCAGCATCAGGGCCGGGGCGGCCAGGCAGAGCCGGAAGTACGTCCAGATCGCGACGACGAACCCGGCCAGCATCAGCGGCAGCAGGACCAGCGCGGCATCCGTGCCGCTTCCGGTGGCCACGCCGACCACGATCGCCGGTAGGGAGGCGACCGCCAGGATGCCGGCGATGATCAGGAAGATCAGCACGCTCAGCCCGGCCAGCCGCCACAGCTGCGGACGGGCGGAGCGCCAGGCGTCGCCGATCGAGACGGCTTGGCCCAGCACGGCCCGGCTGACCACCACGGTCAGCAGCGCGCTCATCACCAGCCCGGCCACCGCGCTGACCAGCAGGCCCACGCCGGCGACGACCAGGGTGGTGGTGCTCTGCGCGTCGTGCTGGCTCCACCAGTCGACCAGGCCGAGGACGAGCTGGCTGAGCACCGCGACCACCAGCGAGAGGCCGAGGGCGGTGCGCCAGTGCTTGCGGACGGTGGAGATCGAGCCGTCCAGGATCTCGCCGACACCCAGCGGGCGCAGCGGGATCACGCCGGGCTTCGGGCTGGGCGCCGGGAAGCTCCAACCGCCGCCGCCGGGTTGGTGGCCCCAGCCCGCCTGCGCGCCCCAGCCGGGCTGCTGGCCCCAGCCGGGCTGGGCACCGCCCCAGCCCTGGACGGGCGGCGGCGTCTGGGCGGCGGGCGCCTGGCCGTAGGCGCCGGGGTACGGCGGCGCGGCGGGGGCGCTCGGTGTGGCGGGTGTCGCGGCGGATGTCGTGGGTGCGGCGGCGGCCGGTGCCGCGTCGCCGGGCGCGGCATCGCTCGGCGCGGCCGGCCCGGGGACGGCCGGAGCGGGAGCGGGGGCCGACGGCCGGACGTCCTCGGGATCGGTCCCGGAGGCGCTGGGGGAGACCCAGCCCGGAGTGTCGGTCATCACTGCTCCTCGGCGCGGGGCGGTGCCCCAGGATGGTGGTGCGGCGCAATTCGTGCCGCCCATCGTGCCATGGTGGCGGCAGGCACCCCAGGGGTGCCTGGTTGCTGATCGACAACGGAGTCGGCCGGGCCGAAGAACTTTGGAGTTTGGGTGGATATGGGCGGTAATGCCGGTGTGTCGACCGGGCAATGGGCACGGGTGTGCGGCAGGTCACAATCCGGTAATGAGAGGATGGGCGCATGAAAGGTCGCGTCCTCGTCGTAGATGACGACACCGCACTCGCCGAGATGCTCGGCATTGTGCTGCGTGGTGAGGGTTTTGAGCCGTATTTCGTCGCGGACGGGGACAAGGCGCTCGCCGCGTTCCGCGAGACCAAGCCGGATCTGGTGCTGCTCGACCTGATGCTGCCCGGCCGGGACGGGATCGACGTCTGCCGGCAGATCAGGTCGGAGTCCGGGGTCCCGATCGTGATGCTCACCGCGAAGACCGACACGGTCGACATCGTGGTGGGCCTGGAGTCCGGCGCCGACGACTACGTGGTCAAGCCGTTCAAGCCCAAGGAGCTGGTGGCCCGGGTCCGAGCCCGGCTGCGCCGGGTCGAGGAGCCCACGCCCGAGCAGCTGACCATCGGCGATCTGGTGATCGACGTGGCCGGGCACTCGGTCAAGCGGGACGGGCGGGGCATCCCGCTCACCCCGCTGGAGTTCGACCTGCTGGTCGCGCTGGCCCGCAAGCCCTGGCAGGTCTTCACCCGCGAGGTGCTGCTCGAGCAGGTCTGGGGCTACCGGCACGCGGCTGACACCCGGCTGGTGAACGTGCACGTGCAGCGCCTGCGCTCGAAGATCGAGAAGGATCCGGAGCGCCCGGAGATCGTGGTCACCGTCCGCGGTGTCGGCTACAAGGCTGGACCCAGCTGACGTGACCTACCAGATTCACCCCTCCCCGTCCGGCCAGGCCGTCGACGGGGAGGCGCAGTACGGGGAGGCCGCCGCCGCGCGGCGGTCGGCCTCGCCGATGGGGCTGCTCGGCCGCCGGCTGCGCAGCCCGTTCCTGCGGGCCTCGGCGCTCTACCGGCGTTCGATCCAGCTGCGCGTGGTGGCGGCGACCATGCTGCTCTCGGTCGCGCTGGTGGTGGTGCTCGGCGTCGTGGTGATGGCGCAGGTCCGCACCGGGCTGCTGGACACCAAGAAGCACGCCGCCGAGAACCAGGCCAGTGGCGCCTTCACCACCGCGCAGCAGCAGAGCGACGCGCTCAACGAGCAGCGCGCCAAGGCCGGTGCCGGCGACCCGAGCCCGAGCGAGCCCGGTACCTGGATCTCCGACCAGGTCGCCAACCTGGCCAGCGGCGGGCAGGGCGTCTACTCGGTGATCGGCCTGCGGCCCTCCGACGGCGGTGCCCCGCCGAGCGTGATCCGGGCTTCTGGCGACGTGAGCTACAACAGCATCTCGCAGGAGCTGGAGGCACAGGTCGCGCAGAACCCGAGCGTGCCGCACGAGCAGACCACCACGATCCACCGCGGCACCGGGTCCCAAGCGCGCTCCGAGCCCGGCCTGGTGATCGGCCGGCAGCTGCACGGGCCGGACAGCGTGGACTACCAGCTGTACTTCGCGTTCTCCTTCGCCCAGGAGGACAACACGCTGAGCCTGGTCACCGGCACGGTGGCCACCGCCGGCGTCTTCATCGTGGTCCTGGTCAGCTGCACCGCCTGGCTGGTGGTGCGCCAGGTGGTCACCCCGGTGCGGATGGCCGCCGGGATCGCCGAGCGGCTGGCCGACGGCCACCTCGAAGAGCGGATGAAGGTCACCGGCACCGACGACATCGCCCGGCTCGGCGAGTCCTTCAACCGGATGGCGGACGCGCTGCAGACCCAGATCCGGCAGCTGGAGGAGCTCTCCCGGGTGCAGCGGCGGTTCGTCTCGGACGTCTCGCACGAGCTGCGCACCCCGCTGACCACGGTGCGGATGGCCGCCGACCTGATCTACGACAGCCGCGAGGACCTGGATCCGATGGCGGCCCGCTCGGCGGAGCTGCTGCAGGGCCAGCTGGACCGCTTCGAGTCGCTGCTCGCCGACCTGCTGGAGATCAGCCGGTTCGACGCGGGCGCCGCGGTGCTGGACGCCGAGCCGGTGGACCTGCGCGACGTCGTGCAGCGAGTGGTCGAGGCGGCCGACCCGCTGGCCCGGCTCAAGGGCAGCAAGGTGCTGCTGGCCGGCGCCGACGAGCCGGTGGTGGCCGAGGTCGACCCGCGCCGGATCGAGCGGATCCTGCGCAACCTGGTGGTCAACGCGCTGGAGCACGGCGAGGGCCGGGACGTGGTGGTGCGGGTCGGCTCGGGCGACGGCGCGGTCGCGGTCGGCGTGCGGGACTACGGCATCGGGCTCAAGCCCGGCGAGGCCTCCCGGGTCTTCCACCGCTTCTGGCGGGCCGACCCGTCCCGGGTGCGGACCACCGGCGGTACCGGTCTGGGCCTGTCGATCGCGGTGGAGGACGCCCACCTGCACGGCGGCTGGCTGCAGGCCTGGGGCGAGCCCGGTGGTGGCTCGCACTTCCGGCTCACCCTGCCGCGCACCCGCGGCGGCGAGATCGGCCGGGCGCCGTTCCGGCTGGAGCCCGAGGACTCGCGCTACAACCGGGGGCTGCGCGCGCAGGGCGCCCCGTACCGGCGGGCGCTGCCGGCCGGGGCGACCGCGCTGACGGCCAGCGGCGAGCCGACCGTGATACCGGAGACGCCGGGCGGTGTGGGCGGCGGGCTCGGCCCCGGGCTCGGCGGGGTGCTGAGCATCGGCGGAGCGGGGCTCGGGGCGCGACGGCTGCCGCAGGCCCCGGTGGTCGCCGACCCGTCCGACGTGCGAGCGATGAGCGGCGGGTACGGTGCCACTGGTGCCCAGGTGGTGGTGGAGCCCGGGCGGTTGCGGCCGCAGGAGGGTGAGCCGGGGGGCGGATCGGCGAGCGGCGCCGGTGGCACGAGCGCTAAGGGGGCGCGGGGTG
Organism: Kitasatospora sp. GAS204B; assembly: GCF_029892155.1. Taxonomy (GTDB): domain Bacteria; phylum Actinomycetota; class Actinomycetes; order Streptomycetales; family Streptomycetaceae; genus Kitasatospora. Next base: position 9,371 of record NZ_JARZAG010000026.1, read on the forward strand.
GGGAGCAGCAGGACTAGTCGGCGCTGGGCGGGCAGTGGCCTGGTCGCGCTCACCGTGCTGGTCACGGCGGGCTGTGCCACCATGCCGGACAGCGGCTCGCCCGAACCGGTCGACCCGCCTTCGGGCGCCGACCAGGGCGTTCAGGTCCGGGTGATCCCGGTGCCGCCGCGGGACGGGCAGTCGCCGCGCCAGGTACTGCAGAACTTCCTGGACGCCTCGATCGCCGACGAGCACGACTACCAGACCGCGCGGGAGTACCTGACTCCCGAGGCGGTCAAGACCTGGCAGCCGGACACCGGCGCGGTGATCCTCGCGGCCACCAATCCCGACGCGTCGAGCGGTGACGGGGACCCCGACCACGCCACGGTGGTCCTGCAGTCGCAGCAGATCGCGACGCTGGACGCCAAGCGCACCTACCGGGCCAGGCCCGAGCCGCACTACTCGGCCAGCTTCACCCTGATCAACGTGGCCAAGGACACCGGCAAGGACCCCAAGGACGCGGCCACCAAGGCGCAGTGGCGGATCACCGACCTGCCGCCGGTGCTGATCCTCAACCAGACCAACTTCCGCAACGCCTACCAGCAGGCGGACCGGTACTTCTTCACGCTCCCCGACCCGTCGCTGCCGCCCGGTTCGCCGGGCGCCGACCAGTCGGTGCTGGTCCCCGACCCGATCTTCGTGCGGCGCCGAATAGACCCGGCCTCCACTGCGGCCGCGGCCCTCGCCGAGGGCCCCTCGGACTGGCTCAAGCCGGCTGTCCGCTCGGCCTTCGACGGCGCCGACTCGGTCGGCAACGTCAGCACCGACACCTCCGGCGCCGTCCGGGTGCAGGTCAACGGGGCGAACTTCCAGGCCAACGAGTCGCAGTGCGGCCAGCTGGCCGCGCAGCTCTACTTCACGCTGGTCAGCCTGAACGGGCCCGGTTCCATCGACAAGGTGACGCTGACCGGTGAGCACGGGACCTGCTACCTCGGCTCGGCCCAGGCCAAGACGCTCTCCTGGGCGCCGGGCAGCCTGACCTCGGCGGCCAACGGTGGCGGCGTGCCGTACGGCCGCAACGCGGCCACCGGGCAGCTGATCCGACTGGACAGCAACGCCGCGGTGGCCGGCGTGCTGGGGAGCGCCAACCTGCCCGCGACGCTGCGCCCGGCCGGCGGGCAGCTGGGACCGTTCGCCGTCCGCCGCGACGGGCAGAAGGCCGCCGTGGTCAGCGCCGACGGCAAGGGGCTCTACGAGGCGCCGCTGGACGACAGCGCAAAGCAGCTCGGCGCCGCGCTGGTCACCAGCCAGGCGCCCAGTCCCGGTCAGGGACTCTCCACACCCAGCTGGGACGGCTTCGGCGGGCTCTGGGTGGTGGACCGCGATCCGGCGAACCCGCAGGTCTGGCTGATCCGGGGCAACAACAGCCGCGTCGCCGTCCCGGTGGACCTGCCGACCGGCCTGACGGTGGACAGCATCCGGATCTCCTCCGACGGAACCAGGGCGGCGCTGCTGCTCCTCGATCCCGTGACCAAGACCCGCAGCCTGCAGATCGGGCTGGTGGTGCGGGTCAGCGGGGTGCAGTCGGCCGCCGCGATCATCGACCTGCGGGCGATCGCGCCGCAGCTCTCCGACGTCACCTCGGTCTCCTGGGCGGACCCGGACACGCTGCTAGCGCTCGGCAAGGAGAACGGCGGGGTGCAGCAACTGCACTACGTGCCGACCGACGGCTCGGGCAGCGCCACCGACACCGCGCTGCAGGCGGTGGACGGGATGACCGTGGTGGCCGCCTCCGAGGACCGCGCCGACCAGGTGCTCGCCGACTCCAAGGAGCAGGACCCCAAGGACGGGGACACCATCTACCAGCTCGCCGGCTCCGCGCCGCCGACCTGGCGGTCGTACAACCACAGCGGTGCCGTGCTGCCCGCCTACCCGGGCTGAGAGCGCGAGGCGCGGCCACGCCGGTGGACCGTGCGCGGTTCCGGGTGGGACGCCGACTCGTGCGCCGGCGGCGGCTCGCGGCGGGCGGTGGCGGCCACCGTGGCGGCGGCCAGCGGCGGCGCGCCGACCGCGCGCAGCGCCCGGGCCGCCTCGCCGAGGCTCGCGCCGGTGGTCACCAGGTCGTCCACCAGGATCAGCTGACGGCCGCTCAGGGCCTGCTGGAGGAGGTACGGGACGGTCAGCGCCTGGTGCAGGTTGGTCTGCCGCTGCTCGGCGCCGAGGCCGGCCTGGTCGGCGACCTGGCGGCGCTGGCGCAGCACCGGGGCGACCCGGCAGGGCAGCCCGGCCCGGCTGAGCCGGCGGGCGGCGCAACGGGCCAGGCGTCTGGTCGCGTCGTGGCCGCGGGCCCGCACCGCGCGGCGGGCGGAGGGCACGGGCACCAGCAGCAGCGGGCGCTCTGCGGCGCGCACGGTCGGCGCGGCCGGATCGGCCTCGTTGGCCGGGGTGGCTTCCAGCGCTGACCGGACGGCCTCGGCGAGCACCGTGCCGAGCGGGCCGACCAGCGGCAGCGCGCCGCGCTCCTTGTGCGCGATCAGCAGGCCGCGCAGCGGATCCCGGTAGACGGCACAGGAGTAGAGCGGCGGCAGGCCGGGCGGCGCCGGGTCGGGCCCGGCCCGGTGCCCGCGCAGCCCTGCGAGCAGCGTGCGGCAGACGGGGCAGAGCTGGCCGCCCGGCGCGCCGCAGCCGGCGCACGCGGTGGGTAGCAGCAGATCGAGCAGGAGCGCCGACACGACCCCTCCCGGTGACTCGGTGACGCTGTGTGGTGGGGCCAGGGTGGGCCGTCTGGGCGGAGTTGTCCAGATATTTACCCTCACTTCACTCGATAGAGGGTAGACAGGGGTGAACAGCGGTCCAGCCGGAACCCGCGCCACCTACCCTCCGTTGCGGAGGCGAAAAGCCCCTTCTGGGTGTCTCATGAGGCTCCAAGGGGTTTCAAGCGCCTCCGCTGGGGAGGAAGTGGGTGAAGGCCCAGCTCGCCAGGTCGGTTGACCGGCGGTGGGTCCGGCGGCAGTTCGGCTGGTCAGGCTGGGTCTCAGCCCGGTCCGGTAGTCCGGATCGGTGACAGCACGAGGGATCGGAGTTCTGCGTGGACATCGTCGTCAAGGGCCGCAAGACCGAGGTGCCCCAGAGGTTCCGCGAGCACGTGGCCGAGAAGCTGGAGAAGGTCCAGAAGTTCGACGGCAAGGTGATCAGCCTTGACGTCGAGGTGTCCAAGGAACACAACCCGCGTCAGGCCGACCGGTCCGACCGGGTGGAGATCACCGTCCGTACCCGTGGCCCGGTGATCCGGGCCGAGGCCGCCGCCGCCGACCCCTACGCGGCGCTCGATCTGGCCTCGGCGAAGCTCGACGCACAGCTGCGCAAGTCCGCCGACCGGCGCCGGGTGCACCACGGGGCGCGCACCACGCCGCTGAGCGTGGCCGAGGCGACCGCGCGGATCGCGGCGCTGCCGGGCACGGCGACCATGGAGGAGCTGGACGAGGCGCCGGTGCGCAAGACCGTGGCCACCTCGCTCGAGGTCGAGGGCGAAGGACCGCTGGTGGTCCGGGAGAAGACGCACAGCGCCCACCCGATGACGCTGGCCCAGGCGCTGCACGCGATGGAGCTGGTCGCCCACGACTTCTACCTCTTCGTGGAGAAGGACAGCGGGCTGCCCAGCGTGGTGTACCGGCGCCGCGGCTACGACTACGGCGTCATCCACCTGAAGGCGGACGGCCTCGAGCCGGACGGCGAGATCGGCGGTGCCGGCGGCGCGATCAACGCCGCGGCCGACCGCTGACCCGACGTCAATTCCCGTTTCGTACCTCCGGCGGCCGGTCCTGTACCGGCCGCCGGTTCGCGTGTGCCGACGCACCCGTTGGAGCGACCCCGCCGATCGGTGGTTAAATCCGCCCGCCGTGGGCGTGGAATGATGTGGCTCACAGCGTTCGGTGACGGGGAGGGCGGATGACGGACCGTTTCGAAGGCGGCGGCGACGACGGTCTGGAGCCTGCGTACATGCCACGCGGCGGCGAGCCCATCCGGGTCCTGGTGGTGGACGACCACGCACTGTTCCGGCGGGGGCTGGAGATCGTGCTGGCCGAGGAGCCGGACATCAAGGTGGTCGGCGAGGCGGGGGACGGCGCCGAGGCGGTGCTGAAGGCCGCCGACCTGCTGCCCGACATCATCCTGATGGATGTGCGGATGCCGCGCCGCAGCGGCATCGAGGCCTGCACCGCGATCAAGGAAGTGGCCCCCAGCACCAAGATCATCATGCTGACGATAAGCGACGAGGAGGCCGACCTCTACGAGGCGATCAAGGCGGGGGCCACCGGCTACCTGCTCAAGGAGATCTCCACCGACGAGGTGGCCACCGCGATCCGCGCGGTCGCCGACGGCCAGTCGCAGATCAGCCCCTCGATGGCGGCCAAGCTGCTGACCGAGTTCAAGTCCATGATCCAGCGCCGCTCCGACGACCGGGAGTTGGTCCCCGCGCCACGGCTGACGGACCGTGAGCTGGAGGTGTTGAAGCTGGTGGCGACCGGGATGAACAACCGGGAGATCGCCAAGGAGTTGTTCATCAGCGAGAACACCGTGAAGAACCACGTCCGCAACATCCTGGAGAAGCTGCAACTGCACTCCCGGATGGAGGCCGTGGTCTACGCGATGCGGGAGAAGATCCTCGAAATAGGGTGACTCACCCGAATCGGGCGGGTCATCCGAGCAGCTTGTCGAGCGCGGGGCGCAGCGACTCGGCAGCCGCCGACCCGACGGTCAGTTCCTCGACGCGGACCTCGGTGCAACCCACCCAGGCCGCCGCCTCGCGCAGCGCCTCGGCCAGGGCGGGCAGTTGGCGGGGTGCGTCGAGCGAGACCCGCCGGGCCACCAGGACGGTGCCCTCGCGGGCCGGGTCGACCCGGCCGGCCAGCCGGCCGCCGGCCAGCAGCGGCATCGCGAAGTACCCGTGCACCCGCTTCTGCTTGGGGGTGTAGGCCTCCAGGCGGTGCGCCATGTCGAAGATCCGCTCGGTCCTGGCGCGGTCCCAGATCAGCGAGTCGAACGGCGAGAGCAGCGTGGTGCGGTGGCGCCCGCGCGGCTCGTGGGCCAGCGCCGCCGGGTCGGCCCAGGCCGCCGCCGTGGCGGTGCCGCCGCCGGGGCCCCAGCCGGCCACCGCGACCGGTTGCAGGCCGGACTCGGCCAGCACCGCGTCGAGTTGGGCGGATTTGAGCCGGTGGTAGTCCAGCAGGTCGGCCCGGGTGGCCACGCCGAGCGCCTGCCCGGCCTGGCGTACCAGGCGGATCAGGCACTCCCGGTCGGTCAGCTCCTGCTGGTAGAGCTCGGCGGGCACGGCCTGTTCGGCCAGCGAGTAGACCCGCTTCCAGCTCCGGCGCTCGGTGCAGACCACGTCGCCGAAGGCCAGCGCCCGCTCGACCGCGATCTTGGTGTCGGACCAGTCCCACCACTCGGCCGTCTTCTTCGCGCCGCCCAGCTCGGTGCTGGTCAGCGAGCCCTCGGCGCGCAGCCGGTCCAGCACGCCCCGGTAGGCCTGCGGGCTCACCTGGTGACCCCACAGGTGGCCGCGGTCGCGATAGGCGCGGCGGCGGAAGGCGAACAGCGGCCACTCCTCGATCGGCAGCACGCAGGCCGCGTGCGACCAGTACTCGAAGCTGGTCCCGGCCCCCCACAGCGCCTGCTCGACGGCCGGGCGGCCGACCGCGCCGAGCCGGGCGTAGGGAACCAGCTCGTGCGAGCGGGCCAGCACCGAGATGGTGTCCAACTGCACGGCGCCCAGGTGGCGCAGCACCCCGCGCACGCCGGCCCGGCGATCGGGCGCGCCGAGCAGCCCCTGGGCGCGCAGGGCGATCCGGCGGGCCTGGTCGGCGCTGATGGTCATGCTGGGCGGCGGCGCTGCGGTCATGCGGGCAGCGTAGGCGGTGGCGCTGACAACGCTGCTGGCGCCGCAGGAAAGCCCAAAACGACTTTCTCATGCCCGATTTGTCCCGTTACTGGCGCGTATCGCGGGATCCGCCCCCAGGGGTGACACCGGAATGGCGTGCTGACGCACCTCCCGGCGAGTTGGCCTCCTCGCATACGATGGCCCGTGCGGTGGGGTGGATCCCGCCGCGCAGTTGTTGCTCAGTCCAGTGCCAATCCAGGCGAGGAGCCCGCTCAAGTGTCCGTCTTCGACAAGATCCTGCGCGCCGGCGAGGGCAAGATCCTTCGCAAGCTGCAGCGGATTGCTGCCCAGGTCAACTCCATCGAAGAGGACTTCGTCAACCTCACGGACGACGAGCTGCGTGCGCTGACCGACGAGTACAAGCAGCGGCTGGCCGACGGCGAGACCCTGGACGACATCCTCCCCGAGGCCTTCGCCACGGTCCGCGAGGCCGCGAAGCGCGTGCTCGGCCAGCGCCACTACGACGTGCAGCTGATGGGAGGCGCGGCCCTGCACCTGGGCTACGTCGCCGAGATGCGCACCGGCGAGGGCAAGACCCTGGTCGGCACGCTGCCCGCGTACCTCAACGCGCTCACCGGCAAGGGCGTGCACCTGATCACGGTCAACGACTACCTCGCCGAGCGCGACTCGGAGTGGATGGGCCGGGTGCACCGCTTCCTCGGCCTCGAGGTCGGCGTGATCCTCGGCAACATGCCGCCCGCCGAGCGGCAGCGCCAGTACGGGATGGACATCACGTACGGCACCAACAACGAGTTCGGCTTCGACTACCTGCGCGACAACATGGCCTGGTCGCAGGACGAGTTGGTGCAGCGCGGCCACAACTTCGCGATCGTCGACGAGGTCGACTCGATCCTGATCGACGAGGCCCGCACCCCGCTGATCATCTCCGGCCCGGCCGACCAGGCGACCAAGTGGTACGCCGACTTCGCCAAGCTGGTGCTGCGCCTCAAGCGCGACCGCGACTACGAGGTCGACGAGAAGAAGCGCACCGTCGGCGTGCTGGAGGAGGGTGTCGGCCGGGTCGAGGACTACCTCGGCATCGACAACCTCTACGAGTCGGTGAACACCCCGCTCGTCGGGTTCCTGAACAACGCCATCAAGGCCAAGGAGCTCTACAAGAACGACAAGGACTACGTCGTCATGAACGGCGAAGTCATGATCGTTGATGAGCACACCGGCCGTATCCTGGCCGGCCGCCGCTACAACGAGGGCATGCACCAGGCGATCGAGGCCAAGGAGGGGGTGGAGGTCCAGAACGAGAACCAGACGCTGGCCACCATCACCCTGCAGAACTTCTTCCGGCTGTACGACAAGCTCTCCGGCATGACCGGTACCGCCACCACCGAGGCGGCCGAGTTCCACCAGATCTACAAGCTCGGCGTGGTCCCGATCCCGACCAACAAGAACCCGCTGCGGATCGACCAGCCCGACCTGATCTACAAGTCGGAGCCGGCCAAGTTCGCCGCCGTGGTCGAGGACATCGCCGAGAAGCACGAGAAGGGCCAGCCGGTCCTGGTCGGCACCGTCTCGGTCGAGAAGTCCGAGTACCTCTCCCAGGAGCTGCGCAAGCGCGGCATCCCGCACGAGGTGCTGAACGCCAAGCACCACGAGCGCGAGGCGCAGATCGTCGCGCAGGCCGGGCGCAAGGGCGCGGTCACCGTGGCCACCAACATGGCCGGCCGTGGCACCGACATCATGCTCGGCGGCAACCCCGACCACCTGGCCACCGCGGAGCTGGCGCAGCGCGGCCTGAACCCGGTGGACACCCCGGACGAGTACGAGGACGCCTTCCCGGCCGCGCTGGAGAAGGCCAAGACGGCGGTCAAGACCGAGCAGGAGGAGGTGCAGGGGATCGGCGGCCTGTACGTGCTCGGCACCGAGCGGCACGAGTCGCGCCGGATCGACAACCAGCTGCGCGGCCGCTCCGGCCGCCAGGGCGACCCGGGCGAGTCCCGCTTCTACCTCTCGCTGGGTGACGACCTGATGCGCCTGTTCAAGGCCGGCATGGTCGAGCGCGTGCTGTCGATGGCCAACGTCCCCGAGGACGTGCCGATCGAGTCCAAGATGGTGACCCGCGCGATCGCCTCCGCGCAGACCCAGGTCGAGCAGCAGAACTTCGAGATCCGCAAGAACGTCCTCAAGTACGACGAGGTGCTCAACCGCCAGCGCGAGGTCATCTACGGCGAGCGCCGCCGGGTGCTGGAGGGCGAGGACCTCCAGGAGCAGATCGGCCACTTCATGGACGACACCGTGGAGGCGTACGTCACCGCCGCCACCGGTGAGGGCTTCGAGGACGACTGGGATCTGGAGAAGCTCTGGACCGCGCTCAAGCAGCTCTACCCGATCACCCTCGACCTGGAGACCCTGGAGGAGGAGGCCGGCGGCGCCGCGGGGCTGACCACCGACTTCCTGACCAAGGTGATCCAGGAGGACATCCAGGCCCAGTACGGCTCCCGTGAGGACCAGCTCGGCGAGCAGGTCATGCGTGAGCTGGAGCGCCGGGTCGTGCTGTCGGTGCTGGACCGGCGCTGGCGCGAGCACCTCTACGAGATGGACTACCTCCAGGAGGGCATCGGCCTGCGCGCGATGGCGCAGCGCGACCCGCTGGTCGAGTACCAGCGCGAGGGCTTCGACATGTTCGGCGCCATGATGGAGGGCATCAAGGAGGAGTCCGTCGGCTACCTGTTCAACCTGGAGGTCCAGGTCGAGCAGCAGGTCGAGGAGGTCCCGCTGCTCGACGCTGCGGAGGCGGCCGAGGTCTCGCTGGAGAAGACCGCGCGCCCGGAGATCAAGGCCAAGGGCCTGGAGGCGCCCAAGCCGCAGCGGCTGCACTACACCGCGCCGATGGTGGACGGCGACGACACCGTGATCGAGGGCGACTTCGAGGACGGCGTGTCGGACGAGGTGGAGGGCGACGGTCTGACCCGCGCCGAGCGCCGCAAGGCCGCCAAGGCCACCAAGGGCCGCCGCCGCAAGTGACACCGGTCGGTCGGTGAGGTAGGTCGGTCGGGGCGCCGCTCGGGAACATCCGGGCGGCGCCCCGCCGCTTCGTCCGGCGATCTGTCACCTGGCCTCCACCGCGGCGCACTGCCACTGCTCGGTGCGCCAGTGCCGCTCCAGCCGGAACGCCACCATCCGGTGCCGCTCGCCCGTCTCGACCCGGACGCAGACCTCCAGCACGCCGGGACCGGGCGCGGACTCGTGAACCCGGGCGAGCCTGGGGCGGGCCGCCTGGCCGGCCCGGCGCAGCGGCCCGTCGCCGGCCAGCCGGGCCAGCTGTCGGTAGCCGTCGTGGGTGGTGTGGCGGGCGAGCTGGCCGACCGGGCGCAGCCCCGCCAGCACCTCGACCAGGCGCAGGGCGAAGCGGGCGGCCAGCCCGCTGCTGTCGCCGCTGCCGTCGCAGGCGCCGCGCGGGTGGCGCGGCGGGCGCGGCGGGGCGGGCCGGTGGGCGGGCGCGGGACGCCGGCCGGGCACCCGGTGCGGCGCGGGGCGCCGGGTCCCGGTCAGCTGGTGGATCATCGGCCCGGTGCCGCAGGCGGCCCCGGTGGCGGTGGCAGTGGTGCCGGCGGTGGAGCGGATAGCGGTCTCGGCCATGAGCGGTGCCCCCACATCAGGTTCACGGAACGGGTCTGCCTCTGTTATCGGTGCTGGGTCACCGGGTTCCGAGGGCCGCCCGACCCCGCCACCGGGTCGCCCGAACGGCGGCTTGACGACCCCGTCGGCCAGGCACCCCGGGCCCACCGCGCCGCCCGGCCCGCCCGGCGATGCGTTCCACGATGCGCTCGAAGGGGGACACCGCGGTGATCGTCCGGGCCGTATTCTGTGGAGGTCCCGCAGCACCCCAGGAAGCGAGCGTGCCCCGATGCGTGTCTACGTGCCCACCACCCTGGCCGCCCTCGCCCAGGCGCACCGAGGCGGCGCGCTGGAGCAGTCCGCGGCCTACGCGGTCACCCCCGCGCTGCGCGAGTGGTACGTCAGCGACGACCTGGAGGAGCTGGAGTACGCCGCACTGGTCCGGGCCGCCCAGTCCTCGCTGCGGTTGCTGGCCGTCGACCCGGCGGCGCCGCGCCGCCGGGTGGTGGTGGCGCTGGACGTGCCGGACGCCGCCGTCCAGCGGTTCGCCGGCGACGAGTACCAGGACCAGGCCTCGCTCGGCCGGGTCGTGCTGGCCGCGCCCGTCCAGCTGGCCAAGGCCGCCGCGGTGCACGCGGACGCCGACGACGAGGAGGTGGTCGAGGACGTCAGCGCCGCCGCGGCCGCCGTCACCGCCGCCGATGCCGGGGACGCCGACGCGCAGTTCAGCGTGGACGGCGCGGAGGACCACGAGCTGCTCTGGTACGCCACCCAGGAGATCCCGGGCCTGATCGGTTGAGTCGATCGATAACGTCCAGGTCCACTGTCCGACACCCCGTTGTCGGCGACAGCCGCTACCGTGCCCGGGTGCGAACTCATATCGTCTGGGACTGGAACGGAACCCTGCTGCACGACATGGCGGCGGTGGTCGGGGCGAGCAATGCCGCGTTCGAGGTGGTCGGCGGCGCGCCGCTGACGCTCGAGCAGTACCGCGAGATGTACGAGATCCCGATCCCGCGCTTCTACCAGCGGGCGCTGGGCTTCCAGCCGAGCGGTGCCGAGTGGGAGCGGCTGGACGCCGCCTTCCAGCAGCGCTACAGCGAGCTCAGCGTCGACTGCGTGCTGACCGAGGGCGTCACCGAGTTGCTCGCCGCCTGGGCGGCCGAGGGCCACACCCAGTCGCTGCTGTCGATGTACGAGCACCGGCGCCTGGTCCCGGCGGTGGAGTCCTTCGGCATCCAGCGGCACTTCCTGCGGGTGGACGGCCGCACCGGCCCCTCGCACGGCCAGAAGGCCGCCTCGCTGGTCCGCCACCTCGCGGCGCTCGGGCCCGCCGCGGACCCGGCCCGCACCGTGGTGATCGGTGACGCGGCCGACGACGCGCTGGCGGCCCACCAGGTCGGCGCGCACGCCGTGCTCTACACCGGCGGCTCGCACGCCCGGGCGAGCCTGGAGCCGGTCGGTGTCCCGGTGGTGGACACCCTGGCGGAGGCCGTGGAGCTGGCCCGGCGGATCACCGGCTGACCGGTGTGTCGCCGCCCTGGCGGCCGCCCGGCTGTGGTCAAGCTGGGGCGATCGACACCACCAGAGCAGAGCGGAGCCGCGCCATGCCGATCGACGCCGTCACCAAGGTGCCCGTCCCGGTCAACGAGCCGGTGCACGGCTACGGCCCCGGCAGCCCGGAGCGCGCCCGCCTGCTGCGGCGGCTGGACGAGCTGACCGCCGAGCCGATCCCGCTGCCGATGACCATCGGCGGCGAGCGGCGGTTCGGCTCCGGCGAGCGGATCGACGTGGTCCAGCCGCACCACCACGCGGCCAAACTGGGCGTGCTGGGCAACGCCACCACCCAGGACGCCGAGCTCGCGGTGAACGCCGCGCTGGCGGCGGGGTCCGGCTGGCGCAGGCTCTCCTTCGACGACCGCGCGGCGGTCTTCCTGCGCGCCGCCGAGCTGCTGGCCGGTCCGTGGCGGGAGACCCTGGCGGCGGCCACCATGCTCGGCCAGTCCAAGACCGTCCAGCAGGCCGAGATCGACGCGCCCTGCGAGCTGGTCGACTTCTGGCGCTTCAACGTGCACTTCGCCCGCGAGCTGCTGGCCGAGCAGCCCGAGTCCTCGCCCGGCGTGTGGAACCGCACCGACCACCGCCCACTGGAGGGCTTCGTCTACGCCGTCACCCCGTTCAACTTCACCGCCATCGCCGGCAACCTGCCCACCGCCCCGGCGCTGCTCGGCAACACCGTGGTCTGGAAGCCCGCGCCCACCCAGACGTTCGCCGCCCACCAGCTGATGCTGCTGCTGGAGGCGGCCGGGCTGCCGCCCGGGGTGATCAACCTGGTCACCGGGGACGGCCAGGCGCTCTCCCAGGTGGCACTGGCCAGCCCGCACCTGGCCGGCCTGCACTTCACCGGCTCGAGCGCGACGTTCCGCTCGCTCTGGCAGACCATCGGCGCCAACCTGGCCGGCTACCGCGGCTATCCGCGGATCGTCGGGGAGACCGGCGGCAAGGACTTCCTGATCGCGCACCCCTCGGCCGACCCGGAGATCCTGACCACCGCGCTGATCCGCGGCGCCTTCGAGTACCAGGGCCAGAAGTGCTCGGCGCTCTCCCGCGCCTACCTGCCGCGCAGCCTCTGGGAGCGGATCAAGGACGACCTGCTGGCCCGGATCGACGCCTTGACGGTGGGTGACGTCACCGACCTGAGCAACTTCATGGGCGCGCTGATCGACGCCAAGGCCTTCGCCAGGAACCGGCAGGCGATCGACCGGGCCCAGCGCGATCCGCAGGTCGAGCTGGTCGCGGGCGGCCAGTACGACGACGCGATCGGCTACTTCGTCCGCCCGACCGTGCTGGTCAGCAACGAGAGCCGCAACGAGATCTTCTCCACCGAGTACTTCGGCCCGATCCTCTCCGTCCAGCTCTACGAGGACCGCCGCTGGCGCGAGGCGCTGGCCGGCGTGGACGGCGACGCGCCGTACGGGCTGACCGGCGCGGTGATCGCGCAGGACCGGCAGGCCATCGCCGAGGCCATCGAGGCGCTGCGCTTCGCGGCCGGCAACTTCTACGTCAACGACAAGCCGACCGGCGCGGTGGTCGGCCAGCAGCCCTTCGGCGGCGGCCGCGCCTCCGGGACGAACGACAAGGCCGGTGCCGCGCAGAACCTGCGGCGCTGGGTCTCCAGCCGCTCGCTCAAAGAAACCTTCCTGCCGCCGACCACGGTCGGCTACCCGCACATGAGCTGACCTCGGGGGACCCTCAGCAGAGCCTCAGCAGACTTGGACAAGCTGTCCAGGAACAGGGGTTCTCCCTGCGTCTTTGCGCCTCCCTGTCCCCTGACACCTTCGTTTCGGCCCGTTAGGCTGGCTGGCGTCGTCGGGGCGCGTCCCGCAGGTGAACAATCTGTCGTACCCAGGCGAGGGGTTCTTTAAGCGTGCCTTGAGCGCCTCTGGCCAGGATCGTGCGGGAGGATTGCGGAGCGGCCCGGCGGTGACCCTGACCACCACCGAGTCACGCAACGGCGCGCGACAGGAGCCAAACAGCCATGCAGACCAAGCTGGACGCGGCGAAGGCCGAACTGCTCGTCAAGGCGGCCGCGGCCGCGGAGCACAGCCAGGTAGGGGGAGCGGCGCCCGGAGAGGGTCTGAGCAATGGCGCTCTGACCGCGTACCTGAACCACTACTACCTCCACACCGCCCCCGAGGACCTGATCGACCGTGACCAGGTCGACGTCTACGGCGCGGCCGCCTCGCACTACCGGCTGGGGCTGAAGCGGCCCCAGGGCACCGCCGAGGTCCGGGTCTCGACCCCGACCGTCGACGAGAACGGCTGGTCCAGCGGCCACACCGTGGTCGAGGTGGTCACCGACGACATGCCGTTCCTGGTCGACTCGGTCACCAACGAGCTGTCCCGGCAGAACCGGTCGATCCACCTGGTGATCCACCCCCAGCTGGTCGTGCGCCGTGACATCACCGGCAAGCTGCTGGAGATCCTCGACATCGACGCCTGCGCGCGCAGCCAGGCCGGCGGCGCCGAGTGGCCGGCCGACGCCACCGTCGAGTCCTGGATGCACGTCGAGATCGACCGGGAGAGCGACCGCGCCGACCTGCGGCAGATCGAGTCCGACCTGCGCCGGGTGCTGGGCGACGTGCGCGAGGTGGTCGAGGACTGGGCGAAGATGCGCACCTCCGCGCTCCGCCTGGCCGACGAGCTCGCCGAGCAGCCCCCGGCCCACCTGCCGGAGCAGGAGGTCGGCGAGTCCTGGGAGTTGATGCGCTGGCTGGCCGACGACCACTTCACGTTCCTCGGCTACCGCGAGTACGACCTGGTCGAGCACGAGGGCGAGGAGGTGCTGCGCGCCATCCCCGGCACGGGCCTGGGCATCCTGCGCTCCGACCCGCTCAGCCACGACACCGACCACCACCCGGTCAGCGAGTCCTTCGGCCGCCTCTCCGCCCCGGTGCGGGCCAAGGCGCACGAGAAGAAGCTGCTGGTGCTGACCAAGGCCAACTCCCGCTCCACCGTGCACCGTCCGTCCTACCTGGACTACGTCGGCGTGAAGAAGTTCGACGCCGACGGCAACGTGATCGGTGAGCGCCGCTTCCTCGGCCTCTTCTCCTCGGCCGCCTACACCGAGTCGGTCACCCGGATCCCGGTGGTGCGCCGCAAGGTCCAGGAGGTGGTGAACGCCTCCGGCTTCTCCGCCGAGAGCCACGACGGCCGCGACCTGCTCCAGATCCTGGAGACCTTCCCGCGCGACGAGATCTTCCAGACCGCCGCCGAGGAGCTCCAGCAGATCGCCACCAGCGTCCTGTACCTGCAGGAGCGCCGCAAGCTGCGGCTGTACCTGCGCCAGGACGAGTACGGGCGGTACTTCTCCGCGCTGGTCTACCTGCCGCGCGACCGCTACACCACCCGCATCCGGCTGCGCCTGATGGACATCCTGATGCAGGAGCTGAACGGCGCGACCATCGACTACACGGTCTGGTCCACCGAGTCGGTGCTGACCCGCCTGCACTTCGTGGTCCGGGTCGCCCCGGGCAGCGAGCTGAGCGAGCTGACCGAGGCCGAGATCGAGCGGATCGAGGCCAAGCTGGCCGAGGCCGCCCGCTTCTGGATGGACGGCTTCAACGACCAGCTGCTGCTGGAGCTGGGCGAGGAGAAGGCCGCCGAGCTGTCGCACAAGTACGCCAACGCCTTCCCCGACGGCTACCGCGCCGACTTCACCGCGCGCACCGCCGTGGCCGACCTCAAGCAGATCGAGTCGCTGCACGCCGAGGGCGACTTCCGGCTCAACCTCTACCAGCCGGTCGGCGCGGGCGAGGACGAGCGCCGCTTCAAGATCTACCGGGTCGGCGGCCCGATCTCGCTGACCGAGGTGCTCCCGGTGCTGCAGCGCCTGGGTGTCGAGGTGCTGGACGAGCACCCGTACGCGCTGCGCCGCTCGGACCACACCACCGCCTGGGTCTACGACTTCGGCCTGCGGCTGCGCGAGGCCAGCGAGTTGACCGACGAGGCCCGCGAGCGCTTCCAGGAGGCCTTCGCCGCCACCTGGCAGGGGCTGGCCGAGAACGACGGCTTCAACGGCCTGATCCTGACCGCCGGTCTGAACTGGCGTCAGGCGGTCGTGCTGCGCGCGCTCGCCAAGTACCTGCGCCAGGCCGGCAGCACCTTCTCGCAGGACTACATGGAGGACGCGCTCCGCAACAACGCGCACACCACCCGCCTGCTGGTGAACCTCTTCGAGTCCCGCCTGAGCCCCAGCCACCAGCTGGGCGCGGGCGAGCTGGGCGAGGCCATCCTGGAGGAGCTGGACGGCGCGCTGGACGAGGTCGTCTCGCTGGACGAGGACCGCATCCTGCGCTCCTTCCTGCACCTGATCAAGGCCACCCTGCGGACCAACTTCTTCCAACGCGCGGCGGACGGCCAGTGGCACCCGTACGTGTCGATGAAGTTCGACCCGCACGCCATCCCGGACCTGCCGGCCCCCCGCCCGGCCTTCGAGATCTGGGTCTACTCGCCCCAGGTCGAGGGCGTGCACCTGCGCTTCGGCAAGGTCGCCCGCGGTGGCCTGCGCTGGTCCGACCGGCGCGAGGACTTCCGGACCGAGATCCTCGGCCTGGTCAAGGCCCAGATGGTGAAGAACACCGTGATCGTCCCGGTCGGCGCCAAGGGCGGCTTCGTCGCCAAGCAGCTGCCGGACCCGGCGGTGGACCGCGACGCCTGGCTGGCCGAGGGCATCTCGTCCTACAAGACCTTCATCTCCGCGCTGCTGGACATCACCGACAACCTCAAGGGCGGCGAGGTCGTCCACCCGGTCGACGTGGTCCGGCACGACGAGGACGACACCTACCTGGTGGTCGCCGCCGACAAGGGCACCGCGACCTTCTCGGACATCGCCAACGGCGTGGCCGAGGAGTACGGCTTCTGGCTCGGCGACGCCTTCGCCTCCGGCGGCTCGGCCGGCTACGACCACAAGGGCATGGGCATCACCGCCCGCGGCGCCTGGGAGTCGGTCAAGCGCAACTTCCGCGAGCTGGGTGTGGACACCCAGTCCGAGGACTTCAGCGTGGTCGGCATCGGCGACATGTCCGGTGACGTCTTCGGCAACGGCATGCTGCTCAGCGAGCACATCCGCCTGGTGGCCGCCTTCGACCACCGGCACATCTTCCTGGACCCGAACCCGGAGGCGGCGAGCTCCTACGCCGAGCGCCGCCGGCTCTTCGACCTGCCGCGCAGTTCCTGGGACGACTACGACAAGTCGCTGATCTCGGCGGGCGGCGGCGTCTTCCCGCGCAGCGCGAAGTCGATCCAGCTGACCCCACAGGTCCGCGAGGCGCTCGGCCTGGAGACCGGCAAGCTCACCCCGGCCGAGCTGATGAAGGCGATCCTGCAGGCCCCGGTGGACCTGTTCTGGAACGGCGGCATCGGCACCTACGTCAAGGCCGAGCGGGAGACCAACGCGGACGTCGGCGACAAGGCCAACGACGCGATCCGGGTCAACGGCAGTCAGATCCGCGCCCGGGTGATCGGCGAGGGCGGCAACCTCGGCTGCACCCAGCTGGGCCGGATCGAGTACGCCCAGGTCGGCGGCCCGAACGGCACCGGCGGCTGGATCAACACCGACGCGATCGACAACTCGGCCGGGGTGGACACCTCGGACCACGAGGTCAACATCAAGATCCTGCTCAACCAGGTGGTCGCCGAGGGCGACATGACGGTCAAGCAGCGCAACACCCTGCTCGCCGACATGACCGAGGAGGTCGGCAAGCTCGTCCTGCGCAACAACTACGCGCAGAACGTGGTGCTGGCCAACGCGGTGGCGCAGGCGCACAGCATGATCAACGTCCACTCGCGGATGCTCAACCGGCTGGAGGCGGACGGCCAGCTGGACCGCGCGCTGGAGTTCCTGCCGAGCGAGAAGCAGCTGAAGGACCGTCAGGCCACCGGCTTCGGGCTCTCCCAGCCCGAGCTGTCGGTGCTGCTCGCCTACACCAAGATCACCCTGGCCGACGAGCTGCTCGCCACCGGGCTGCCCGACGACCCGTACTTCCGCGACACGCTGCACCTCTACTTCCCGACCGCGCTGCGCGAGAAGTTCGCCGACGCGATCGGCAACCACGCGCTGCGCCGGGAGATCATCACCACCCTGATCGTCAACGACACGATCAACCGCGGTGGTTGCACCTTCGCCTTCCGGCTGCGCGAGGAGACCGGCGCGACCTACGAGGAGATCGCCCGCAGCCACACCGCGGCCCGCGCGGTCTTCGGCCTGGAGCGGATCTGGGACGAGGTCGAGGGCCTGGACAACCGGATCCCGGCCGAGATCGCCACCCGGATGCGCCTGCACTCGCGCCGGCTGGTCGAGCGGGCCACCCGGTGGATGCTCAACAACCGCCGCCAGCCGCTGGACATCGCCGACACCATCGCGTTCTTCCAGCAGCGGGTGGACCAGGTCTGGACCAGCCTGCCCAAGCCGCTGCGCGGCGAGGACCTGGAGTGGTACGAGAAGATCCAGGCCGAGCTGCTCGAGGCCGGGGTCCCCGAGGCGCTGGTCACCCGGGTCTCCGGGCTCTCCTCCGCCTTCCCGACCCTGGACATCACCGAGGTCGCGGACCGCTCCGGCAAGGACGTGGCCGAGGTCGCCGACCTCTACTACGACCTGGGCGACCGACTGCGGATCAGCCACCTGCTGGACCGGATCATCGAGCTGCCGCGGATCGACCGCTGGTCCTCGATGGCCCGCACCTCCATCCGCGAGGACCTCTTCGCGGCGCACGCCCAGCTCACCGAGGACGTGCTGGCCTGCGGTCCGCAGAACGCGACCAGCGAGGAGCGCTTCAAGGCCTGGGCCGAGCTCAACAGCACGCTGCTCAGCCGGGCGCAGACCACGCTGGACGACATAAGGGGTTCGGACACCTACGCGCTGTCCAGCCTCTCGGTGGCCATGCGGGTGATCCGCACGCTGCTGCGCACGGGTTCGATGCGCTGACGCGGGGAGCGTGGAACGGCGGGGCCGCGCCTTCGGGTGCGGCCCCGCCGTTCTGCTTGTCGCCTTCCGAGCACTGCCGGTGCCTCGTTGGCGGGAGGCCCTATGCCTGGGCTGCCCGCTGCAGCGCGCTGGCCAGCAGCGCCAGGTCGGTCGGCCCGTTGCCCAGCTCGCGCACCGGGCGGCTGGTCGGCGGTGCACCCAGCTGGGCGGGGTCGATCGCGACCACGGTGGGGCGCAGCGTCGCGGTGCGTGGGATCCGGCCGCTGACCCGGGCGGTCTGGAAGGCCAGCACCGCGCCGTCGGGACGGCGCAGGTAGCCGCGCCCCGGGGTCTGCTCGGGCAGCGCCGCCGCGTCGTCCACATGGACCAGCAGTTCGGAGTCGCCCTGGTGGTCGGTGCGCAGCGCGATCCGCCACAGCGCGGCCTCGTCCAGCTCGCTGCCCGCGCTCAGCTCGGGCCGGCCGGTGGCGGCCACCAGATGCACGCCCAGGCGCCCGCCGCGCTGCGCCACGGCGGCCAGCGCGCGGGCCAGCGGCCGGCCGGCGGGGGAGGTGGGGGCGAGCAGCGCGTCGTAGTCGTCCACCACGACGATCAGGCGGGCGGGCGGCGGGTCGGTCACCACGGTCGCGCTGCCGGCGGCGGTCGCGGCGCCGGCCACGGAGACGACGGCGGCGCGGGCGGCGACCGGCTCACCGCCGCGCGGCTGCCCGATCACGGCCGGGCGGGCGGCGAGCGCCCGCTCGGCGAACCAGGCGGGGAAGGACCGGTTGCGGAACAGCTCCTCGCGCCGGTCCAGCTCCTCGTGCAGCGACTCGGCGGTCAGCAGCGCCTGCCGCGGCTCGGCGGCGGCGTCCAGCTGACCGGTGACGTGCGGCAGCTCGGCGCAGCCGGCCAGCCCCCCGTCGCGCCCGCCGATCAGCAGCACCTGCAGCCGGTCGGGGCGCTCGCCGACCGCCAGCGAGGCGACCAGGGTGCGCAGCAGCTCGCTCTTGCCCGCCCCGCGGGCGCCGCCGACCAGCAGGTGCTGCGGGTCGGTCAGCTCGGTGCCGGCCAGGTCGACGGTGCACAGGTCGTCCCGGGTGTTGCCGAGCAGCGCGGTGGCGGTGCCGGCCGTGCTGGGCAGCCCCTCCCAGCGGGCGGAGAGCTTGGCGGGGGTGACGGTGTCCAGCTCCAGCAGGTCGAGCAGCCGTAGCGCCTCCGGCAGCGGTCCCCGGGAGACCGGCGCGGCCTCGCGCAGCGGGGCCAGTGCCCGGGCCAGCCGTTCGGCCCAGGCGGCCGAGACGGCGTCGAGCGCGACCTCCTCGGTGCGCTGGTCGCCCATGGCCACGGTCAGCCGGGTGGCGACCTCGCCGGTCACCGTGGCGGTGGCGCCCAGGCCGGCCGGCAGCAGCTCGGGGCGCTCGGCCAGGCAGAGCGGGAAGACGCCGACCGCAGGGCCCTCGCGCAGCAGCCGGGCCAGCACCTGCCGGGCCGGCTCGGAGCCCGGATCGCCGTCCACCAGCAGCACGGTGAGCTGCTGGGCGGCCTCGTCGGCCGGGCGCTCGACCAGCTCGGTCAGGCGCTGGCGGGCCTGGGCCTCGTCCAGACCGACCAGCAGCCGGCAGTCCTGGCCCTGGCCCGGACGCAGCTGCGGCAGCCAGAGCGACCAGGCCCAGTCGGCGGTGCGCTGCTCGACGGGCTGCTCCTGGTCGGCGCTGACCACCACCAGGCTCAGGCCGCTCGGCGGGTGCAGCACGGCCAGCTGGGCGAGCAGGGCCCGGGCCAGGCCGAGCAGCCGCCGGCGCGGTCCGGCGACGCCGAGGCTGCCGGCCGTGCGCAGGTCGACGGTGACGGGGACGGCCGGCAGCATCATGCCCGGGGCGGTGCCGGGGCCGCCGGGCAGGTCGGCGGTGCCGAGGCGCAGGGTGAGCGCGTCCGGGTGGGCCGGGATCCGCTCCCAGAGCCGCGGGCCGGGGCCGAGCGCGCTGAGCAGCAGCGCCGCCGGGTCGGGGAAGCGCTCCCGCAGCCCGGCGGCCTGGCGATCACGGACCCTGGCGTGCTGCTGGGCGGCATCACGCGCCGCGGCCGGCACGGCGGTGGCGGGCGCGGGAGAGCGGCCGAGCCGGCGGGCGAGCAGCGAGCGGGTGCGGCCCGCGCCGCTGGGGGCGGGTGCCTCGGGCCGTTCGGCGGCGGGGGCGCTGGGGCGGACCGGGCGGGGCCGGCTGACCTGGAGGTGGCCCAGGCCGTCCGGCGTGGTGGGGCAGGCCTGCTCGGCGGCCGGGGCGGTGGCCAGCGTCACGGTGGACTCGCCCAGGCGCAGCAGGGCGCCCTCGGGCAGCGCCCGGGGCTCCTCGGTGAGCGGGCGGCCGTCCAGGGCGGTGCCGTTGGTGGAGCCGAGGTCGTGCACCGTGACGCTGCCGTCGGCGGCCAGGTGCAGGGAGAGGTGCAGCCGGGAGACGTCTGGGTCGTCGAGCGGGACGTCGGCCTCGCTGGAGCGGCCGACCCGCACCTGGTGGCCGTGCAGGCGGTGCACGCCGCCGGCGTCCGGGCCGCCCAGCACCCGCAGCTCGACGGCGGCCGCGCCCCCGGCGTCGTCCAGCGGGGCGTCCGCGTCCGGGTCGGGTTCGCCGAGCGCGAGCACCGCGCCGTCCAGCAGCGGGGGGTGGCCGAGCGGAGTGCGTTCGTCGATCCGCTGGGACCCGGCGTAGAGATGCACATGGGTCGCGCTGCGCGCGCCCCGCACGCCCACCGCGCCGGCCAGCGCCACCGCGAGCGATCCGAGCGCCGTGCCGACGGGGGCGGTGACCTGGACATCGGTGGCGGGCGCGGGCACGCCCGCGCCCGCACGGGGTCGGAGGACCGTCAGCCGGATCTGCATCTCGCCCGGGGTTCCCCTCTGCTCGTGATGAGTGTTGGACCGCAGGAGTGCCGCTGGGGCCTGTCCGGCGGATCTTGCCGGGCGCGGCCCTAGGCGTCATCCTGCCACCCGGGACTGACAGCCCGTGCACCGTACCGGATTTGACGATCTTGTGATCATCGCCATGGTGGAGCGGACGGGCCATCAGGTCAAGGCGGGCCCGGGCAGCTCGCCGACCACGGCGCGCGCTCATCCGGCTGGGGCTTGCCGGACACCGTTAGAGTTGCCGCACACACGGACTATCGCCCGCAGGCGACAGTGGGCCTCGGTAGGGCAAGGAGTGCACCAGGTGCGGCCGGTAGGCAGCAAGTATCTGCTCGAGGAGACGCTCGGGCGCGGTGCCATGGGTACCGTCTGGCGGGGGCGGGTGCGCGAGGACGCCGGGCTGCCGGACCTGGTGCCGGGCCAGCAGGTCGCGGTCAAGGTCCTCAAGGAGGAGCTGGCCGCCGACCAGGACATCGTGCTGCGCTTCCTGCGCGAGCGCTCGGTGCTGCTGCGGCTGAGCCACCCCAACATCGTCCGGGTCCGCGACCTGGTGGTCGAGGGTGAGCTGCTCGCCCTGGTGATGGACCTGGTGGACGGCCCCGACCTCTACCGCTACCTGCGCGCCAACGGCCCGCTCAGCCCGATCGCGGCGGCGCTGCTGATGGCCCAGATCGCCGACGCGCTCGCGGTCAGCCACGCCGACGGCGTGGTGCACCGCGACCTCAAGCCCGCCAACGTGCTGCTCGCCACCGTCCCCGGTGACGGGCGCCAGGGCGAGCAGCTGCACCCGATGCTCACCGACTTCGGCATCGCCCGGCTCGCCGACTCCCCGGGCATCACCCGCGCCAGTGAGTTCGTCGGCACCCCCGCCTATGTCGCCCCCGAGTCGGCCAGCGGCCGTCCGCAGACCTCGGCCGTGGACGTCTACGGCGCCGGGATCATGCTCTACGAGCTGGTCACCGGCCGTCCGCCGTTCCAGGGCGACGGCGCCCTCCAGGTGCTCCAGGCCCACCTGACCCAGGAGCCGCCGCGCCCGCCCGGGATGCCCGAGCCGCTCTGGACCGTGGTCGAGCGCTGCCTGCGCAAGGACCCGGCGCAGCGCCCCAGCGCCACCTCGCTGGCCCACGCGCTGCGCGTGGTGGCCGCCGGGATCGGCGTGCACGCCTCACCGGCCGCGGTGGACGCCGCGCTCGGGGTGGCCGTGCTGCTGCTGCCGGAGCCGCAGCCGGCCGAGGTGCCGGGCACCGGGGCGACCCAGCCCGACCTGGCGGCCGCCCACTACGACCCGGCCGCCGCCACCCAGGTGCTGCCGAACGGCGGCGGCCCCGGCGGGCCGGGTGCCGACTCGACCCGGCTGCTGCCCACCCCGCCCGGTGGCCCGTTCGCCGCCCCGCCGAGCCCGGCAGGACCGGCGCCCGCGGCGCAGCAGCAGCCCGAGCCGGCGCACCCGTGGCAGACCCAGCTGCGCGCCGCCCGGGACCGCAACCAGCAGACCCAGGTCTTCGCGGCCGAGGACTTCGCCGAGCCGCCGCAGCGGGCCCCGCAGCCCTACCATGGCGGTGCCGGCTACCCGGGCCCCGGCTACCCGCCGCCGAACGGCTACCCCCAGCAGGGCGGCCGACCCGGCCAGGGCGAGCCGCGCCCCGGCTACGGCCGGGCCGAGCGCCCGCCGGTCGCGCCGCCGCCGTACCAGTCGCAGCGCGGACGGCCCGGCGGGCCCGGCTCCCACGACCAGGGCTACCGCGACCAGGGCTACGCCGAGTCCGATCGGCCGTACCCGGAGCAGGGCTACCAGGCCTACCGCGAGCCGTCCCAGCGCCCCGCCCCGCCGGCCCCCGCGCCGGCCCGCCGCACTGAGCCCGCGCCGCACCGCCCGCAGCCGCCGACCCGGGAGCCCGAGCCGGAGCGCGAGTCCAGGCCGCGCCGCGAGCCGCGCCCGCGCAGCCGCAACCGGATGTACATCCCGGGCCTCGGCTGCCTCAAGGGCTGCCTGATGGTGCTGCTGATCCTGGCGGTGGCGGCCGTGGCGCTGTGGAACTTCACCCCGCTGCCGCACTACTGGGACAACGTGCACCAGTGGTGGGACAGCACCACCGGCTGGATCAGCAGCACCTGGCACTCCGTCACCGGGAACTGACGGTCCGCCACCAGGCGGTCAGCGTTGACGCTTTGTCGACATTGTCCGGCCGGAGGTCCCGCACAGGGCCCCGAGGCGCGTAGGTTGGTCGGTGACGCACCGACCTCATGAGCGCTTCCGGGCCCCCGCGGCGGCCCCGGGAGCGCTCCCCGCCGCCTACGGAGCAGCATTGGCACGCAAGATCGGCAGCCGGTACACCGTGCACCAGGTGATCGGCCGGGGGTCCGCCGGAACCGTGTGGCTGGGCGAGGGCCCCGATGGGCCGGTGGCCGTCAAGCTGCTGCGCGAGGATCTGGCCACCGACCAGGTGCTGGTCGGGCGCTTCATCCAGGAGCGGGCCGCGCTCACCGGCCTGGACCACCCCCGGGTGGTCGGGGTGCGCGACATGGTGGTGGACGGCGAGGACCTCGCGCTGGTGATGGAGCTGGTGCACGGCACCGACCTGCGCTCCCGGCTGGAGCGCGAGGGCGTGCTCGCCCCGCAGGCCGCCGCCTCGGTGATCGCCGACGTGGCCGACGGCCTGGCCGCCGCGCACGCGGCCGGCATCGTGCACCGGGACGTCAAGCCGGAGAACGTGATGCTCGACCTCGCCGCGCCGCCCGGACCCGGCGGGGTGCCGCGCGCCAAGCTGACCGACTTCGGCATCGCCCGGCTGGTCGACGCCCCGCGCCGGACCAGGGCGAGCCGGATCATCGGCACCCCCGACTACCTGGCTCCCGAGATCATCGAGGGCCTGGAACCGCGGGCCGCCGTCGACATCTACGCGCTGGCCACGGTCTGCTACGAGCTGCTGGCCGGCTTCACGCCGTTCGGCGGCGGCCACACCGGGGCGGTGCTGCGCCGGCACGTCACCGAGAGCGTGCCGCCGATCCCCGGGCTGCCGGACGGCCTGTGGCGGATCATCTCCGAGTGCCTGGCCAAGGCGCCCGCCTCCCGGCTGCGCGCCGCCGAGCTGGCCGAGCGCCTGCGTGAGCAACTGCCCGCGCTGGCCGGCCTGCCGCCGCTGGCGCTGCCCGCCCAGGACCGGCAGCCCGCCGAGGAGCCGGTGACCCCGGCCGAGGCCGTCTACGCCGAGGCGGACACCGGCACCGGCGCGCACCGCCGCCGGCGCGGCCCCGCCGTCCCGCTGGTCGCCGCCCCGGCCCCGGACTCCACCCGGGACACCCACACCAGCCTGCGCCGCCCCTCCGCCCAGGAGCTGGCCGGCTACGCCGCCGAGTCGCGCGCCCAGCGGGCCACCCCCGCGCCCGGCCACCGGGGCGGGCGCCGGACGGCTCTGGTGCGCCGGCGCCGGCTGCTCGCGGTGCTGCTCGCCGTGGTGCTGCTGCTGGCCGGCGCCGTGGCGGCGTTCGCCGCCTTCGGGGGCGGCGGCCACGACCACGGCCCCGGCGGGCATGCCGGCCGGGCCCCGCGCGCCGCCGTCGCGCGGCTCGACGGCTACCGGCCGGTCCCAGGGCCCCGCGCCAACCATTAGGCTGGAGGCGTGGCAGCCGTCGATCCTTCCGAAGAGCTCAAGAACCTCGAAACGACCATGGGGTCGATCGAGGCCGTCCTCGACCTGGACAAGATCCGGGCCGACGTCGAACGTCTGGAGGAGGAGGCAGCCGCCCCCGCCCTCTGGGACGACGTCGTGAACGCCCAGAAGGTCACCAGCCGGCTCTCCTTCCTGCAGGGCGAGCTGCGCCGGGTCGCCACCCTGCGCAGCCGGATCGAGGACGTGGCCGTGCTCTTCGAGCTGGCCGAGGACGAGGGCGACGCGGACACCCGGGCCGAGGCCGAGACCGAGCTGGCCTCGGTCAAGAAGGCCGTCGAGGAGCTGGAGGTGCGCACCCTGCTCTCCGGCGAGTACGACGCCCGCGAGGCGCTGGTCAACATCCGGGCCGAGGCGGGTGGCGTGGACGCCGCCGACTTCGCCGAGCAGCTGATGCGGATGTACCTGCGCTGGGCCGAGCGGCACGGCTACCCGACCGAGGTCTACGACACCTCCTACGCGGAGGAGGCGGGCATCAAGTCCGCGACCTTCAGCGTGAAGACCCCGTACGCCTACGGCACGCTCTCGGTCGAGCAGGGCACCCACCGCCTGGTGCGGATCTCGCCGTTCGACAACCAGGGCCGCCGGCAGACCTCCTTCGCGGGCGTCGAGGTGCTCCCGGTCGTCGAGCAGAGCGACCACGTCGACATCGACGAGGGCGAGCTGCGGATCGACGTCTACCGCGCCTCCGGCCCCGGTGGCCAGGGCGTCAACACCACCGACTCGGCGGTGCGGATCACCCACCTGCCGACCGGCATCGTGGTCTCCTGCCAGAACGAGCGCTCGCAGATCCAGAACAAGGCCTCGGCGATGAACGTGCTGCAGGCCAAGCTGCTGGAGCGCCGCCGCCAGGAGGAGAAGGCCCGGATGGACTCGCTGAAGGACGGCGGCAGCTCCTGGGGCAACCAGATGCGCTCGTACGTGCTGCACCCGTACCAGATGGTCAAGGACCTGCGCACCGAGTACGAGGTGGGCAACCCGCAGGCGGTGCTGGACGGCGATATCGACGCCTTCATCGAGGCTGGTATCCGCTGGCGCAAGCAGAGCGAGAACCAGGAGCAGTAGCACCAGCCGCTGACGAACCGAGAAGGGGCCCCGGACAGTGTCCGGGGCCCCTTCGTCCGTGTCGGTGGGTTATGCCAGCGCCTGCCGGCAGATCATCGCCACCGCCAGCAACGCGGCCAGCAGGGCGATCAGAGTGGCCGGGGAGAGCGTGGCGAGAGGACCCTGCTGCTGTTGCAGCCGGGCGCGCTCGGCGCGGCAGACCGGGCAGCGGCCCTCGCTCACGCGGCCGGCGCAGTTGGCGCACACCAGATGGTCGCACGTCATGCGATCTCCTCCTTGCCTGCTACTGCCAACGCACCGGGCGGCCGAATGGTTCCCGTACCTGCCCCGGGCGGGGGATCGGAGCGGACCGCGGCAGTGCGGTTTGCCCTCTACTCTGCCAGGTTCCGCGGCGTCCGGCTCCCTGGCCGGGAAAACCCGGGGCGGCCGCCACCCGGTCGATCAGCACGGCCGGCATTCGTGGCGCGAAACCCTGGAACGGCTGTGAAATGGCTCGCAATTTTCCGGGCATTCCAGTCCAAGAGCGGACAATCCGTCAGGATCGTTCGCCGGACCGCCCTGCGCGGCCGCCGACGGGTCGCGTATGGTCCCAAGCCGGGGGAGTGGCCAGGGTCGCTCCCGCCGCCCTCCCCGACCGGATCGCGGGGGTGGGTCCGACCCAGGAACAGTGCGACCGACGTCGGCTACCGGCCTGAAGTAACGATCGGGTCACGGAAGTTGTTCGAGCCGTCAGCTGTTCCGCCTAGGATGGCCTCCGTGATGCAGCCGTGATCAGATTCGACAACGTTTCCAAGACCTATCCCAAGCAGAACCGCCCCGCCCTGTCGGAGGTCTCGCTGGAGATCGAGAAGGGCGAGTTCGTCTTCCTGGTCGGTTCCTCCGGCTCGGGCAAGTCCACCTTCCTGCGGCTGTGCCTGCGCGAGGAGCGCCCCAGCACCGGCGAGGTGCACGTGCTCGGCAAGGACCTGGGCAAGCTGTCCAACTGGAAGGTGCCGCACATGCGGCGTCAACTGGGCACCGTCTTCCAGGACTTCCGCCTGCTGCCGAACAAGACCGTGGCGCAGAACGTGGCGTTCGCGCTGGAGGTCATCGGCAAGCCGAAGAGTGCCATCAACAAGGTGGTCCCCGAGGTGCTCGACCTGGTCGGTCTCGGCGGCAAGGAGGACCGGATGCCCGGCGAGCTCTCCGGTGGTGAGCAGCAGCGCGTGGCGATCGCCCGGGCCTTCGTCAACCGTCCGATGCTGCTGATCGCGGACGAGCCGACCGGAAACCTGGACCCGCAGAACTCGGTCGGCATCATGAAGTTGCTGGACCGGATCAACCGCACCGGGACCACGGTGCTGATGGCCACCCACGACCAGGCCATCGTCGACCAGATGCGCAAGCGCGTGATCGAGCTCGACAAGGGGTTGCTGGTCCGCGACCAGGCCCGCGGTGTCTACGGGTACCAGCACTAGCCGGCTACCGCGTCGCCGCCTCCGGTCCATCAGCCTTGATCTTGGAGTAGAAGAAGCTCATGCGCGCCCAGTTCATCCTGTCGGAGATCGGTGTCGGTCTCCGCCGCAACCTGACCATGACCATCGCGGTGGTGGTCAGCGTCGCGCTCTCGCTCGCCCTGGCCGGGGCCAGTCTGCTGGTCCGTGACCAGGTCAACTCGATGAAGGGGTACTGGTACGACAAGGTCGAGGTCAGCATCTACTTCTGCACCAAGGCGGACGCCAAGAACGCCCCGCAGTGTGCGAACGGTGCGGCCACCCAGGACCAGATCGACGACGTCAAGGCCGGCCTTGACAAGATGAAGCCGCTGGTGCAGAACTCCACCTTCGAGAGCCAGGCGGAGGCCTACACGCACTGGAAGGACATGAACCCGGACAACGCCCTGGTCTCCGTCCTCGGTGCCGACGCGATCCCGTCCTCCTGGCGGGTGAAGCTGAGCGATCCGACCCGTTACGACGTGATCCAGAGCGCCTTCGCCGGGCATCCAGGGGTGCGCTCGGTGGAGGACGAACGGCAGATCCTGGACAACCTCTTCGGGTTGCTCAACGGCCTGCAGACCGCGGCCTTCGTGATCATGGTGTTGATGCTCTCGGTGGCGCTGCTGCTGATCGTGAACACGGTCCGCGTCTCGGCGTTCAGCCGGAGGCGGGAGACCGGGATCATGAGACTGGTCGGTGCCTCCAACTTCTACGTGCAGATGCCGTTCATCGCCGAGGCGGCGTTCGCCGCCTTGCTGGGCGCGGTGCTGGCCTCCGGGCTGTTGCTGCTCGGCAACTACGGCGTGCACGCCTGGCTGGCCAAGAAGGTGCAGTTCATCCAGTTCATCGGGCTCTCCTCGGTGCTGCAGGTGATCCCGCTGCTGATCGTGGCCGGTATGGCGATGGCGGCGGTGGCGGCCTTCCTGACGCTGCGCAAGTACCTGAAGGTCTAACTCCCAGCGGTCGTCCGGTCCGCAGGATTTCGTCACGCCCGGTGAGATTCGGCCGTTCTGCGGCCACGGAGCGCATCGGGCGCCTACACTCCGTTCCCATGACCGCAACCGCGCGGCAGGCGCGCCATGGCGCCACCCTCAGCCTGGTGTTCGGCACGGTGCTGCTCGGCGGCGCGGTCCTGGGCGCCTGGGGTGGCGGGCCGCCCGCCGCGCCGCCGCGTCGGGCCGCCTCGGCGGACGCCAGAGTTGGCGGCCCCGAGGTCGCGACGCTCTCCCCGGAGCAGGCGCAGCGGCTGGTGGCGGACGGCGGCGACCGCTGGGCCGCGTACTACAGCCCGCAGGACTACGCCGAGTTCGCCCAGGGCCTGGACGGCGAGTACCTGGGCGTCGGGGTCTTCGTGGACCGGGCCGACGACGGCTCGACGCTGGTCAGCGCCGTGCCCCCGGGCTCGCCGGCCGCCGCGGCCGGAATCGCGGTGGGTGACCGGCTGATCGCGGTGGACGGCGCCCCGGTGGACCGGCTGCCGGTGACCGAGGTGGTGGCCAGGCTGCGCGGTCGCCCCGACGGCCAGGGCGCGGGCGGGCGGCCGGCGGAGCCCGGCTCGCCGGTGCGGCTGACCCTGCGGCGGGCCGGCGTCGCCGCGCGCGAGGTGACCCTGCGTCGGACCGTGCTCGCCGCCCAGGACGTCGCGGTGGACCATCCGGCGCCCGGGGTGCTGTGGATCACCGCGCGGGCCTTCACCACCGGCGTCGGCGCCGAGATCGCCGCGGCCGCGCGGCGCGCGCCCGAGCACGGCGTGGTGCTCGACCTGCGCGGCAACTCCGGTGGCCTGGTGGCGGAGGCGGTCGCCACCGCCTCGGTCTTCCTGGACGGCGGCCCGGTCGCCTCCTACCAGGTCGGCGACCAGTCGCGGCAGTTGGCCGCGGCCCCCGGCGGCGATCCGCGCACCCCGCTGGTGGTGCTGGTGGACGGCGGCACGATGAGCGCGGCCGAACTGCTGGCCGGCGCGCTGCAGGACCGCTGCCGGGCGGTGCTGGTGGGCAGCCGGACCTTCGGCAAGGGCACCGTGCAGCAGCCCAGCCGGCTGGCCGACGGATCGGTCCTGGAGCGCACCGTGGGCCGCTACTTCACCCCCGCCGGCCGCTCCCCGGACGGCGTCGGTCTGCTCCCCGACGTGCCCGCCGCCGACCCGGCCACCGCCGACGCGCTGGCCCTGCGGGTGCTCAGCGGGCTGGGCGGGGCGGGCGCTCGACCATAAAGCGGCTGCCGGGCGGGCCGCCGAGGTGCGAGAATGTCCGGTGCTATGGCAAAGGAAAAGGGACAGAAGCTGATCGCGCAGAACAAGAAGGCGCGACACGAGTACACGATCCTCGACACCTACGAGTGCGGGATGGTGCTGACCGGCACCGAGGTCAAGTCGCTGCGCGAGGGCCGGGCCAACCTGGTCGACGGCTACGCCTACACCCAGGCCGGCGAGGTGTGGATCGACAACGTCTTCATCCCCGAGTACACCCAGGGGACTTGGACCAACCACTCGGCGCGGCGCAAGCGCAAGCTGCTGCTGCACAAGATGGAGATCCGCAAGCTGGAGGCGAAGACCAAGGAGACCGGGCACACCCTGGTGCCGCTCTCCCTGTACTTCAAGGACGGCCGGGTCAAGCTGGAGCTGGCCCTGGCGGTCGGCAAGAAGCTCTACGACAAGCGGCAGACGCTGCGCGAGCAGCAGGACACCCGGGAGACCGCGCGCGCGGTGGCCGCCGCCCGTCGTCGGATGGGCTGATTGTGGTCGTCCTGTAGCAGGTTCGTCCCAACCGGGTGATCCCACCTGGTCAACGGCCTGATGCCGAAGATTCGATCAGTACGATCCGAGCATGAACGTCTCCCTGTTGGATGGCTGGTTCCCGTGGACCGTCCAGCTCGCGGCCGGTGTCGCGCTGCTGGCCGCGGTCGGGTGGCGGGACCGCCGTTGGCGGCTGCGCCGGGCGCCGATCGCGATCGGTGCCGCGATCGCGCTGACCGCGCTGGCCGGGCTGCTCGCGGTCACCGTCGGCGGGGTCACCGACCCGCTGCCGTTCGCGCTCTGGCTCTGGCTGGGCGCGGCGGTGGTGGCGCTCGCGGTGCTGGTGGCCGGCTGGCGCTCGGCGCGCTGGTGGCGGCGCTCGCTGGCGCCGCTGGCCGCGCTGCTCGCCCTGCTGGCCGGCGCCAACGTGCTGAACGCGTCCACCGGTTACTTCCCGACCCTGGACGACGCGCTCGGCGAGCTGACCGGTGCCCCGCTGCCGCAACAGGTGACGCTCGACCAACTCGGCTCGCTGACCGGCAAGACCGGCACCGGCCGGATCGTCCAGGTGGACATACCCGACACCGCCAGCGGTTTCGCCCACCGCCAGGAGCTGGTCTACCTGCCGCCGGCCTGGTTCCGCAGCAAGACCCGGCCCAAGCTGCCGGTGCTGGAGATGATCGGCGGGGAGTACGCGGCGCCCGACAACTGGGTGCGGGCCGGCGACGCGGTGCAGACCGCCGACGCCTATGCCGCGCAGCACGGCGGCTACGCGCCGGTGCTGGTCTTCGCGGACGCGACCGGCGGGTTCAAGGTCGACACCGAGTGCGTGGACGGTCCGAACGGGAAAGCCGAGGACCATCTGGTGAAGGACATTCCGCCGTACGTCGAGAAGACTTTCGGCACCTCCGGCGATCCGCGCAAGTGGGGCGTGGTGGGCTGGTCGATGGGCGGTACCTGCGCGATCGACCTGACGGTCGAACACCCCCAGGTCTTCTCGCACTTCGAGGACATCTCCGGTGACCTCGGGCCGAACACCGGGGACAAGCAGCAGACCATCGACAAGCTCTACGGCGGCGATTCGGCGGCCTGGGCGGCGCACGACCCGCTGACCGTGCTGGCGGGGCACGCCAAGTACCGCGACACCTCCGGCTGGTTCGAGAGCGGCGACCAGGAGGCCAACCACATCACGCAGGGGAAGCAGCTGGCCGCCGCCGCCCGCAAGGACGGCATCAAGTGCCAGTTGGACGTCCAGCCCGGCAAGCACGTCTGGCAGTTCGGTGCCCAGGCGTTCGCCGACGCGCTGCCCTGGCTGGCCCAGCAGCTCGGCACCCCCGGGCCGCACCAGGCCAAGGCGACGCCGGTCAAGCCGCTGCCGAAGCCCGCCGCCCCGACCGCCACCCCCGCGCCGGCCACCGAGCCGGTTCCCGCCACGGCCTAATCGGCTGGACCGCCCCTGGCGGGGCGCGTACCATGGTCCAAGCAACACCGGGTGGGGTCACCCAGCCGGAGCTTTTTCTCAAGCTGCACCTTCTTAAAAACACATGGGGATGATCGGTTTCGACAGGGGACGTCGAAACAGGAGAAGCGAGCCGAGGAACGCGGCAATGATCTCGTTAACCATCTGCCGCAAAAAAATAATCGCCAATGTCAAGCGCGATTCCCTCGCTCTCGCTGCCTAAGTAGCGACAGTAGGGTGTCAGACCGGGGAGTTCCCGACCCGGACCCTGGCATAATCTAGGGAACTCAACTGTCCACCCGGGCTGCGCGGGTGGGCGGGACAACAAACAGCAGCTGGGCCTGTTGGCGGCTTGTCCGTGTGACTGCCAGGGCCGAGAAAAGCACAGCGGACTGCGCTCGGAGAAGTCCTGAATCCACTCCACTGGACCCGGGTTCGATTCCCGGCATCTCCACCATCCCATGTGCATGCGGGCCGCCTTCCGTCCTCGGAGGGCGGCCTTCGTGTTTCCCGGCGTCGGGTCCGGTCGTGCTGCTTCGGTCGTGCTGCTTCGGGCGGGGCCGCTTCGCCCCTGAGTGCCCGCGCGGCGACTCCGGGAGTAGGATCGTCCGTCCGCCGACTTTGGGCGGCGACTTATCTCCCACCAGCAGACGTACGACAAGGGGACTCCTTGGGCGCGCACGGCAGGCAGCACGCGGCCGCAACCACCGAGGCCGGCACGGCATCAGCAGACAGCCCCACGGCCACGGCCGAGGGGCTGCGCGAGCGTGAGATCGCGGGCGAGCAACGGCATCTCGACACCGTCTACCGGCGGCTGGAGGAGAAGCTCGCCGAGGCCGAGTACGTCCTGGAGGACGCCGCCAAGCGGGTCCAGGTCGGCACGCCCGGCGCGCTCGCCGAGCGGGACGCGCAGGTCTACCGGGCCGGCGCCCACCTCACCCGGTTGAACAACGAGTTCGAGGACTTCCTGTTCGGCCGGATCGACCTGCAGCAGGCGGACGCCCCCGAAGAGCACGGCATCCCCTCCTTCACCCCGCTGGATCCGAGCGACGAGAAGGTCGCGCAGACCCTGCACATCGGCCGGCTCGGCGTGCTGGACGCCGAGTACGGCCCGCTGGTGATCGACTGGCGGGCCCCCGCCGCCGCCCCCTTCTACCGGGCCACCCCGCTGGAGCCGGGCCGGGTGCTGCGCCGCCGGGTGATCCGTTCCAAGGGCCGCAAGGTGATCGGGGTCGAGGACGACCTGCTGCGCCCGGACCTGACCCCGGTGCTGGACGGCCGGGAGCTGGCCGTGATCGGCGACGGCGCGCTGATGGCCTCGCTCGGCCGGGCCCGCAGCCACACCATGCGTGACATCGTCTCCTCGATCCAGAAGGAGCAGGACGAGGTGATCCGGGCGCCCGCCGCCGGCGCCACCCTGGTCACCGGCGGTCCCGGCACCGGCAAGACCGCCGTCGCGCTGCACCGCGCGGCCTTCCTGCTCTACCAGGACCGCCGCCGCTACGCCGGCGGGATCCTGGTGGTCAGCCCGACCCCGCTGCTGGTCTCCTACACCGAGGGCGTGCTGCCCTCGCTCGGCGAGGAGGGCCAGGTGGCGATCCGCGCGGTCGGCAGCCTGGTGGACGGCATCGAGGCCGAGCGCTACGACACGCCCGAGACGGCGCGGATCAAGGGCTCGGCCCGGATGGTGCAGCTGCTGCGCCGCACCGCGCGGGCCGCGCTGGAGCTGACCGCGCCCACCGAGCTGAAGGTGGTGGCGCGCGGCGAGGTGCTGCGGCTGGACGCCGGACGGCTGCGCGCGGTGCGCGGCAACGTGGTCGGCAGCGGCGGCACCCCGCTCAACCTGCTGCGCCCCCGGGCCCGCAGGCTGCTGCTGGACGCGCTCTGGGTCGAGGCCACCAAGCACCTGCCCAAGCCCACCGACCACTTCTCCCGCGAGCAGCGCCAGGAGGAGAAGGAGTCCTTCGACGAGTACGTCTCGGACGAGGCGCCGTTCCTCGACTTCCTGGACGCCTGGTGGCCGACCCTGACCCCGCGTCAGGTCCTGGCCACGCTGCGGCAGGCCAGGCACATCAACCGGATCGCCCGGAACGTCGTCAGCCCCGAGGAGGCCCGCCTGCTGGCCGCCTCCTGGCGGCAGCTGGGCGAGCGCGGCGATGGGCAGCTGTCGGCGCACGACGTGGCGCTGATCGACGAACTGCACCTGCTGCTCGGTGAGCCGGCCAGGCCCAGGGCGCGCGAGGTGGACGCGGTGGACCTGCTCACCGGCCTCGACGAGGTGACCACCTTCGCCGACCGCAGCTCCCGCCAGCGCGACCGCACCCCGGTGGAGCGCACCGAGTACGCGCACGTGATCGTGGACGAGGCCCAGGACCTGACGCCGATGCAGTGGCGGATGATCGGCCGCCGCTCCCGCTCGGCGACCTGGACCATCGTGGGCGATCCGGCGCAGAGCTCCTGGCCGTTCCCGGCGGAGGCCCAGGCGGCGCTCGACGAGGTGCTGGCCGGCAAGCCGCGCCGCCGTCACACGCTGACCGTCAACTACCGCAACCCCGCCGAGATCGCCGAGGTCGCGGCGAAGGTGCTGGCGCTGGCCGCCCCGGGCACCCCCTCGCCCAGCGCGGTGCGCTCCACCGGCGTCCAGCCGCGCTTCGCGGCCGTCACCGCCGCCGAGCCGGCCGCGTTCGGCGCCGCCGCCCGCGCCGAACTGCGGCGCCTGCTGGGCGAGGTGGACGGCACGGTCGCGGTGGTTGTCCCGATGGAACGCCGGGCCGAGGCGGCCGGCTGGATCGCGGACCTGGGCGAGCGGGTGGTCGCGCTGGGCAGCCTGGAGGCCAAGGGCCTGGAGTACGACGCGACGGTGGTCGCCGACCCGACCGGCATTGCTGGCGAGTCCGAGGCCGGGCTGCGGGTCCTCTACGTCGCGTTGACCCGGGCCACCCAGCGCCTGACGGTGCTCTCCGGGCCCGACGACCTGCCCGACGGCGCGGGCGTCCCCGCGCTGCTGCGGTAGCGCTGAGGCGCCGTCAACGACTGTGGCCCCCACCGGAGGTGGGGGCCACAGTCCTACGTTGGTGACACCGACCCGCCATGCTCGCCTCGCGGCAAGTGGTCGCTCGAAGCGACTAAGGTTGGGCCCGGGGGCTTGGATCGAGCCGGTGTCTCGTCCAATGTAACCCATGGGCCCCGCCAGGCAAGGTCATGCGGCGGATTTTCGGTCCCGGATCAGGTTCACCGGATGTCTTGTTGTCGGTTCCCCGCAATCAACGGCCGATATTTCTGACAAGCCCCTGGTAGGTGCGACGATCGAGGCCTAAGATGCGCGAGGCGCAGCATCAACAAACTGTTGAAGTAGCCGACAGCTGTTGAAGACGGCCTGGCCAGCTCTCACCTCTCAGTGGACGGAAGAAGGACGTCGATGGCGACGGTGCCCAGTGTCTCCAACTCGATCACGGTGCGGCTGGAGGTCCCGGCCAGCGGCAACGCGGTCAGCAACATCACCACCGCCGTGGAGTCCTCCGGCGGGTCGGTGACCGGTCTCGACGTCACGGCCTCGGGCCTGGAGGCGCTGCGGATCGACGTGACGGTGGCCGCCGCCTCGGTGGCGCACGGCGAGGAGATCGTCGAGAAGCTGCGGGCCATCGAGGGCGTGACGATCGGCAAGGTCTCGGACCGCACCTTCCTGATGCACCTCGGCGGCAAGATCGAGATGTCCTCGAAGCTGCCGATCCGCAACCGTGACGACCTCAGCATGATCTACACCCCCGGCGTGGCCCGGGTCTGCATGGCGATCGCCGAGAACCCCGAGGACGCCCGCCGCCTGACCATCAAGCGCAACAGCGTCGCGGTGGTCACCGACGGCTCTGCGGTGCTGGGCCTGGGCAACATCGGCCCGCAGGCCGCGCTGCCCGTGATGGAGGGCAAGGCGGCCCTGTTCAAGCGCTTCGCCGGCATCGACGCCTGGCCGATCTGCCTGGACACCCAGGACGCCGACGAGATCGTGGCCATCGTCAAGGCGATCGCCCCGGGCTTCGCCGGCATCAACCTGGAGGACATCTCCGCGCCGCGCTGCTTCGAGATCGAGGCCCGGCTGCGCGAGGCGCTGGACATCCCGGTCTTCCACGACGACCAGCACGGCACCGCGATCGTGGTGCTGGCCGCGCTGACCAACGCGCTGCGGGTGGTCGGCAAGGAGATCGGCGACATCCGGGTGGTGATGTCCGGGGCCGGCGCGGCCGGTACCGCGATCCTGAAGCTGCTGCTGGCCGCCGGCGTCGCGCACGCCACCGTGGCGGACGTGCACGGCGTGGTGCACGGCGGCCGGGCGGACCTCAACGACTCGCTGCGCTGGATCGCCGAGCACACCAACCGTTCGGGCCGCACCGGCAGCCTGAAGGAGGCGGTGGCCGGCGCCGACGTCTTCATCGGCGTCTCCGCCCCGAACGTGCTGGACGGCGACGACATCGCCTCGATGGCCGACAACGCGATCGTCTTCGCGCTGGCCAACCCGGACCCGGAGGTCGACCCGGCGGTGGCCCGGCAGACCGCCGCCGTGGTCGCCACCGGGCGCAGCGACTTCCCCAATCAGATCAACAACGTGTTGGTCTTCCCGGGTGTCTTCCGCGGCCTGCTGGACGCGCAGAGCCGCACGGTGAACACCGAGATGATGATCGCCGCGGCCCGGGCGCTGGCCGCCACCGTGCTCGACGACCAGCTGAACGCGAACTACATCATCCCCAGCGTCTTCCACCCGGACGTGGCCAAGACGGTCGCCGCCGCCGTGCGGGAGGCCGCGCTGGCCGCCGCCGATACGGCCGAGCGGGCCCCTTCCCGGCCCACCCCGGGCATCGTCGGGACCCTCGACACCGCGGCTTTCCCGGTCGTCAAACTCTGATCAACTCCGGTCAACGGAGGGGTCCTGGGGCGGTATCCGGTCGATCAGCTGGCCGAATACCGCCCCTCTCGGTGCCGACCCGGTCCGAACCCTTGCGACACAAGGGGAAGGGCGTGTTTGGGCTTGCCCCCGTCAGGGCGTACGGTAGCCCTGCACGGGGCAGGCGTGTCCGACAAGTACGGAACGTCCCCCAACCACTCGGCGAGTCGTTCCCGACCGCCGCCCGCGTCGGTCCGCCGGCGCCGACGGAGCGTCACAGCTGCGTGGGGAGGGCGCCGTTCGGGGTGGACGGTCGAGGCCCGATTAGCTTTCTCAGGGCCGGTAAGGGCAGGATTCGTTCCCAGGCAGGCACGTGGCAGGACTGACACGGTGCGCGGCCCGGGACACGAGCCGGGCCCCTACCACCAGCCGCCTGAACGAGCACTGTGTGCGGACCAGCGGCCCAGCCGGGTGCCTCCGGAGGGACGACCGATGGGCCCCCGCACACCGCAACGAACAGACCACAGGAGTACACATGAACCGCAGTGAGCTGGTGGCCGCTCTGGCCGACCGCGCCGAGGTGACCCGTAAGGACGCCGACGCCGTTCTGGCGGCTTTCGCCGAGGTCGTGGGCGAGGTCGTGGCCAAGGGTGACGAGAAGGTCACCATCCCCGGTTTTCTGACCTTCGAGCGCACCCACCGTGCCGCCCGGACCGCTCGCAACCCGCAGACCGGCGAGCCGATCCAGATCGCGGCCGGCTACAGCGCCAAGGTGAGCGCCGGCTCCAAGCTCAAGGAAGCCGCCAAGGGCGCCTGATCCTTCGTGGAGCGGGGGCGGTCCGGTTCGCCGGACCGCCCCCGCTCCGTCGTTTTCCGGGGCGGCCCCGTCGCCTGGCGGGGCGTCCGCCACGCGAAGGGGCCACCCCTGGCGGGGCGGCCCCTTGAACGTCCTGCGGCGGCTCCAGCGGACCGCCGGCGGTGTCAGACCGCCGCGAGCAGCTCCTGCTCGCTGGGCATCTCCACGTGGGCCCCGAGGTCACGCAGCTTGGCCAGGAAGTTCTCGTAACCGCGGTTGATCAGCGAGATCCCGTGCACGGTCGAGGTCCCCTCGGCGGCCAGCGCCGCGATCAGGTACGAGAAGCCACCGCGCAGGTCGGGGATCACCAGCTCGCCGCCGAGCAGCTTGGACGGCCCGGAGACCACCGCGGAGTGCAGGAAGTTGCGCTGCCCGAAGCGGCACGGCGTGCCGCCCAGGCACTCGCGGTAGAGCTGGATGTGCGCGCCCATCTGGTTGAGCGCGGAGGTGAAGCCGAGCCGCGACTCGTAGACCGTCTCGTGCACGATCGACAGGCCGGCCGCCTGGGTCAGCGCGACCACCAGCGGCTGCTGCCAGTCGGTCTGGAAACCGGGGTGCACGTCGGTCTCCAGGGCGATCGCGTTCAGCTCGCCGCCCGGGTGCCAGAAGCGGATGCCCTCGTCGTCCACCGCGAAGGCGCCGCCGACCTTCCGGAAGGTGTTGAGGAAGGTCATCATCTCCAGCTGGCGGGCGCCGTGGACGTAGATGTTCCCCTTGGTGGCCAGCGCCGCGCAGGCCCACGAGGCCGCCTCCAGGCGGTCCGGCAGCGCCCGGTGGTTGTAGCCGCCGAGCTCGTCCACCCCGGTGATCAGGATGGTCCGGTCGGTGCCCATCGAGATGATCGCGCCCATCTTCTGCAGTACGCAGATCAGGTCGACGATCTCCGGCTCGATGGCCGCGTTGCGCAGCTCGGTGTCGCCCTCGGCGAGCACGGCGGTGAGCAGCACCTGCTCGGTGGCGCCGACCGAGGGGTAGGGCAGCTCGATCTTGGTGCCGCGCAGGCGCTGCGCGGCCACCAGGTAGGTGCCCTGCGGGTGCTTCTCGATGCTGGCGCCGAACTGGCGCAGCACCTCGAAGTGGAAGTCGACCGGGCGGCCGCCGATGTCGCAGCCGCCCAGGCCGGGGATGAAGGCGTGGCCGAGGCGGTGCAGCAGCGGGCCGCAGAACAGGATCGGGATCCGCGAGGAGCCGGCGTGCGCGTCGATGTCGGCGACGTTGGCGCTCTCCACGTGCGAGGGGTCCAGGATCAGCTCCCCCTCCTCCTCGCCGCTGCGCACCGTGACGCCGTGCAGCTGGAGCAGGCCGCGGACCACCTTGACGTCGCGGATGTCCGGAACGTTGCGCAGTCTGCTGGGGCCCTGACCGAGCAGGGCGGCCACCATCGCCTTGGGCACCAGGTTCTTGGCGCCGCGGACACGGATCTCGCCTTCCAGCGGGTTTCCGCCGTGCACCAGCAGGACGTCGTCGGTCATCGTTCTCGCAATCCGGGGTTCGCAGCCGCGGCAACGGGGGCGCGCCGCGACTGGGGGCAGAGAGGTAGGACCGGCGGACGTACGGCTGGGGCCGCACGGGCGCCACCTTTGGTAGATGGTAGTAGCCGCTTGAACGGTTCCCTGTCGTTCTCGTCGTGATCATGCTCTCTTAGGGTGGAAGCCCGTCGAGCTGTCCGCCGAGCGGGTGAGGCGCGGCGCTGTGGAGGTTTCGCCGCCCGCTGCGGGATCATGTGTGGCATGACCGCGGCCCTCTCACACACCGGCCGGCTGCTCGTGGCGACTCCGGTGCTCACCGATCCGAACTTCGCCCGGTCGGTGGTGCTGCTGCTGGACCACGACGTGCAAGGCGCGCTCGGCGTCGTCCTCAACCGGCCGACCTCGGTCGAGGTCGGGGACGTCCTGGACAGCTGGGCCGAGCTCACCGGTGCTCCCCGCGTGGTCTTCCAGGGCGGCCCGGTGGGCCTGGACTCGGCGCTCGCGGTGGCCGTGGTGCCGGGCGAACCCGGGCCCCAGGACCCGCTCGGCTGGCGCCGGGTGCACGGCGCGATCGGGCTGGTCGACCTGGAGGCACCGCCGCAGGTGCTGGCCGGCGAGCTGGGCGGCCTGCGGGTCTTCGCCGGCTACTCGGGCTGGACGCCCGGCCAGCTGGAGGCCGAGATCGCCGAGGGCGCCTGGTACCTGGTGGACGCCGAGCCGGGCGACATCTCCTGCCCGGACCCCGAGCAGCTCTGGCGCGCGGTGCTGCGCCGCCAGCGCGGCGCCCTGGCGATGCTCGCCACCTACCCGGAGGACCCCACGCTCAACTGACCTCCGGCGGTCCGGCCGGGGCCCGCCGGGCCGCGGCGTCGAGCGGGTCGTCGGCGTCGACGTGGTGGGGTCCGTGCGGGGTGGGGCCCGTTTCGGGCGAGGCCCCCATAGACTTGGCGCCTATGAGCACTCTTGAGCCCGAGCGCGGCCTCGGCACCGGCACCCTGGTCGAGCCCGTCCCGCAGGTGTCCAACGGCGACGGCGACCACGAGCGCTTCGCGCACTACGTCCAGAAGGACAAGATCATGGAGAGCGCGCTCTCCGGCTCCCCGGTGGTCGCGCTCTGCGGCAAGGTCTGGGTGCCCGGGCGCGACCCGAAGAAGTACCCGGTCTGTCCGATGTGCAAGGAGATCTTCGACGGCATCGAGCCGGCCGGCGGGGACGACAAGAACAAGAAGAAGTAGGCCCGGGGCCGCTGCAGGCCTGTGCAGTGGTCTATGCCAATCGGGGGCGCCGGGGCAGGATGGGCCGCATGGACCTGATCCCCGCGCCGATCGCCATCCGCCGCGCCGCCACCGAGGACGCCCCGGGCCTGCCGCTGGGCCCCGCGAGCACGCTGGCCGGTGCGGCCGGGACCGAGGACGCCGAGCGCTGGCTGCGCTCGACGCTCGGCGCGGCCACCGGCCTGGCGCTGCCGCCGGCCGCCGACCCGGTGATCGGGCTGCGCCTCGACCCGGCGCTGGCACCCGAGGGGTACCGGCTCACGGTCGACGGCGAGCGCGCCCGGATCACCGCGGGCGGTCCGGCCGGTGCGCACTGGGGCGCCCAGACGCTGCGCCAGTTGCTCGGACCCGAGGCCTACCGGCGGGCCCCGCTGCGCCGCACCGGCTGGCGGCTGCCCGGCTGCGAGATCACCGACGCGCCCCGGTTCGGCTGGCGCGGGGTGCTGCTCGACGTCGCCCGGCACTTCCTGCCGCTCGCCGGCCTGCTGCGGTACGTGGACCTGCTGGCCGCGCACAAGCTCAACGTGCTGCACCTGCACCTCACCGACGACCAGGGCTGGCGCTTCGAGGTCAGGCGCTACCCCCGGCTCACAGAGGTCGGCGGCTGGCGCGAGCGCTCGATGGTGGGCTACCGCACCGGTGGCCGGCGCGACGACCGGCCGCACGGCGGCTACTACACCCAGGACGACCTGCGCGAGCTGGTCGCCTACGCGGCCGACCGCGGGATCACCGTGGTGCCCGAGATCGACCTGCCCGGCCACACCCAGGCGGCGATCGCGGCCCACCCCGAGCTGGGCAACACCGATGTGCTGGACACCGGCGAGCTCGGGGTGTGGACGGACTGGGGGGTCAGTCCCAACGTGCTGAACGCCTCGGACGCCACGCTGGCCTTCTTCGAGGGGGTGCTGGAGGAGCTGCTGGAGGTCTTCCCGTCGAAGTACGTGCACCTGGGCGGCGACGAGTGCCCCAAGGAGCAGTGGCGGACCAGCCCGGCGGCGCAGGCGCGGATCAAGGAGCTGGGCCTGGCCGACGAGCACGAGCTGCAGAGCTGGGTCATCGGCCACTTCGACGGCTGGCTGACCGCCCGCGGCCGCCGGCTGATCGGCTGGGACGAGATCCTGGAGGGCGGGCTGGCCGAGCACGCTGCGGTTGCGTCCTGGCGGGGCTATGCGGGTGGGGTCGCCGCCGCGCGGGCGGGGCATCCGGTGGTGATGTGCCCGGAGCAGCACGTCTACCTCGACCACCGGCAGGACGGCGGGCCCGACGAGCCGATCCCGATCGGCTTCAAGCGTTCGCTGGCCGACGTCTACCGCTTCGAGCCGGTGCCCGCGTCACTGGATGAGGTGAGCGCCCGTCAGGTGATCGGCACCCAGGCCAACCTGTGGAGCGAGTTCGCCGACGACGCCCGCGACCTCGACTACCGGGCCTTCCCCCGGCTCGCCGCCTTCGCCGAGGTCGCCTGGTCGCCGCTGCCGCGCGATCCGGCCGCCCGCGACCTGGCCGACTTCGAGCGGCGGATGCGCACCCACTACGCGCGGCTCGACGCGCTCGGCGTCGCCTATCGCCCGCCGGCCGGCCCGCACCCGTGGCAGCGGCGCCCGGGGGTGGCCGGTCGCCCGCTGCCGGGACCGCCGCCGCAGCGCTGACGAGTCGTCAGTCGAACAATGTGATCATCCGGGAACCTTTGCCTGGCGTGCGGCGTCAAAACCAGGTGAACATCCGGTCTCTTTTGTGGGGGATCTGCCCGAAAAGCGACCGGATCGTCCGGGACCCCGAGGGCGATCACGGTGCTCGATGTGCCAGAGTTGCCCGACCCGGTGGGCTGCTTCTGTTCGGCAGCCCGGACCCGTACGCTACGGGCGGCACCGCAGACCCGTGGTGCGGGAGGAACGGGCCGGCCCGGCGTCGGCCGACGCGGCTGAGCGCGGGCCCCGAGCGCAGGCTCGGGAGTAGGCCCGAGAACCACCCAAGAATCTGGAGCACGGTGGGATCCTGGTGAACCGGACGATCATGCTGCCGACCTCCCTCGACGAGGCCGTCGAGGCTCTGGGCGCCAGTCCCGCCGCCGTCCCGGTGGCCGGCGGGACCGACCTGATGGAGGCCGTCAACGCCGGACGGCTGCGCCCCGGTGCGCTGGTGGGCCTGGGCCGGATCACCGAACTACGCGGCTGGCGCTACGAGGACGGCGGCACCGCCGTGCTCGGCGCGGGCCTCACGCTGGCCCGGATGGACCGCCCCGACTTCGCCGCGCTGATCCCGGCGCTGGCCGACGCCGCCCGCACCGCGGGCCCCCCGCAGACCCGCAACGTCGGCACGCTGGGCGGCAACATCGCCACCGCCGCCGCGACCGGAGACACCCTGCCGGTGCTGGCCGCGCTGGAGGCCGTGGCCACCCTGGCCCGGGCCCCGCGGGCCGGTGACAGCGGCACCCGCGAGGTCCCGGTCAGCCACCTGCTCACCGGCGTCGACCCGATGCGCCCGGGCGAACTGCTCAGCTGGGTCCGGGTTCCGCTGCTGCACGCCCCGCAGGTCTTCCTCAAGGCGACCGGGCGCAGTGGCCCGTCCCGCGCGGTCGCCTCGGTGGCGCTGGTGCTCGACCCGGCCCGGCGCGCGGTGCGCTGCGCGGTCGGCGCGGTGGCGCCGGTGCCGCTGCGGCCGCTGGAGGCCGAGGCCTGGGTGGCCGGCTGCGTCGACTGGGACGCCCGGGGCGAGGAGGGCGCGCAGGCGATCGACCCGGCCGCGGCCGCCGCCTTCGGCGAGTACGTCGCGGCCGCGTGCGTGCCCGACGCCTACGGAGCTGACGCGTCGTCGGCGCTGCTGGCCGAGGGGCCGACGGCGGCCGCCGTCCGGCTACGGCGTACCGTGGCCGTGCTGGCCCGCCGGGCACTGGGAAGGGCACTGAAGTGACGGCCGAGGTGACCGCCGACATGGCGCACGAACCGACGAACCATCCCGTCCACCTGGGCGACGGACGTCCCACCACGTCCTACACGCTGCGGGTGAACGGCTTCGAACGGCCCGTCACCGATGCCTGGATCGGGGAGAGCCTGCTCTACGTGCTGCGCGAGCGGCTCGGCCTGGCCGGTGCCAAGAACGGCTGCGAGCAGGGCGAGTGCGGGGCCTGCTCGGTGCAGGTGGACGGCCAGCTGGTGGCCGGCTGCCTGGTGCCGGCGGCGCTCGCGGCGGACAGCGAGATCAGCACCGTGGAGGGCCTGTCGGCCGGCGGGGCGGCCAGCGACGTCCAGCAGGCGCTCGCCGAGTCGGGCGCCGTGCAGTGCGGCTACTGCACGCCCGGGATGGCGATGGCGGTGCACGACCTGCTGCAGCGCAACCACCGGCCGAGCGAGGTGGAGGCCCGCCAGGCGCTCTGCGGCAACCTCTGCCGGTGCACCGGCTACCGCAGCGTGCTGGCCGCCGTGCAGACGGTCGCCGACGCGCGCGGGGCGGCGCTGCTGGAGGCCGAGCAGGCGGGGGCCGACGCGCAGTCGGAGCAGCCGCAGCCGGCGGCTCCCGCCGCCGGAGCGGACGCCGGCGACCGGGCCGAGCCCGGTCGGGCCGCCGAGCCGCTCGACCCGCCGGTCTACCAGGACGCCTGGGCCGGGACCGCGACCGCCGGCGAGGTGCCGCTGTTCGGCGCCGACAGCGGCTGGATCAGCGCCGACCCGATGCCCGCGACTGCGGAGTACCCCTCTGGGCACTCCGGTGAACAGCCGACCGCCGCCGGCACCGGCCTCGGGGCGATGCCCGCCCAGGGCTACGCCGGCTACGACCCGACCGCCTACGGCCCCGGCACGGTGTACGACGGGGGCGTGAACTACGAGCCCACCCCGGCGCACGGCACCGCCGCCCCCGGCGCGCCGTACGAGGGCACCCCGGCCCACGGCACGCCGTACGAGCCGACGCCCGCGCACGGCGTCCCGTACGACGCCACGCCTGCCCACGGCACCGACTACCCGGCCGCGCCGCCCTACGCCGCCGGCCCGTACGCCGCCGCGCCCTACCCGGGCACGGCCTACGACGGTGTCGCCTACCAGGGCACCCCGGCGCACGGCATCCCGGCCCCGGCCACCCCGTTCGACGGCACGGTCTACGAGACCGCCCCCGGCATGCCCGAGGCGGGTACCCCCGCGCACGGCCTCCGCCTCCCCGAGGACGACCACGCATGACCGCGCCCACCGATTCGACCGCCACCGCCGACTCGACCGGCACCGGCACCGCCCCCACCGCCGAGCCGGCCGAGCGCCCGTTCGGCCTGGGCAGCTCGCCGCTGCGCACCGACGCGCTGCCCAAGGCGCTCGGCATCTACCCGTACGCCGCCGACCTGTGGGCCGAGGGGCTGCTCTGGGGCGCCGTGCTGCGCTCGCCGCACCCGCACGCCCGGATCGTCTCGATCGACACCTCGGCCGCGCTGACCGTCCCCGGCGTGCACGCCGTGCTGACCGCGGCCGACCTGCCCGCGCCCACCGTGCCCAGCGACCGCCCGGTGCTGGCCGCCGAGGTGGTCCGCCACCAGGGCGAGCCGGTGGCCGCCGTGGCCGCCGACCACCCCGACACCGCCCGGCTGGCCGCCGCCGCGATCGTGGTCGAGTACCAGCTGCTCGACGCGCTCACCGACCCCGAGCAGGCCTTCCACGGCCCCGCCCTGCACCCCGACGGCAACCTGCTGCGCCACCTGCCGCTGCGCACCGGCGACCCGGAGGCGGTCGGCGAGGTGGTGGTCGAGGGCCTCTACCAGGTGGGCCGTCAGGACCCGGCGCCGATCGGGGCCGAGGCGGGCCTGGCCGTGCCGCGCCCGGACGGCGGCGTCGAGCTGCACCTGTCCTCCACCGACCCGCACGGCGACCGCGAGCGCACCGCCGCCTGCCTGGGCCTGGAGACGGACCGGGTGCGCCTGGTGGTCACCGGTGT
The DNA here is from genome assembly GCF_029892155.1 of Kitasatospora sp. GAS204B. Lineage (GTDB taxonomy): Bacteria > Actinomycetota > Actinomycetes > Streptomycetales > Streptomycetaceae > Kitasatospora. The sequence continues at coordinate 54,008 of NZ_JARZAG010000026.1, forward strand.
GCCCGGCGCCACCGCCGACCGCGAGGACCGCTCCTTCCAGGCCACCCTGGCGCTGTTGGCGCTGCGCACCGGCCGCCCGGTGAAGATGACGCTGACCCGCGAGGAGTCCTTCCAGGGCCACGCGGCCCGGCACCCGGCGCTGCTGAGGTACCGCCACCACGCCGACGCGCAGGGCAAGCTGGTCAAGGTCGAGGCGCAGATCCTGCTGGACGGCGGCGCCTACGCCGACGTGTCGGCCGAGGTGCTGGCCGCCGCGACCGCCTTCTCGGTCGGGCCGTACGTCTGCCCGAACGTCTTCGTGGACGCCTGGGCGGTGCGCACCAACAACCCGCCCGCCGGGCGGATGCGCGGCGAGGGCACGCTGCAGTCCTGCTTCGCGACCGAGTCGCAGCTCGACCTGCTGGCCGCCCGGCTGGGCCTGGACCCGTTGGAGATCCGCCGCCGCAACGTGCTGGCCACCGGCGACGCGCTGCCCACCGGACAGGCCATCACCTGCCCGGCCCCGGTGGCCGCGCTGCTCGATGCGGTGGCCGAGGTGCCGCTGCCCGCCCTCCCGCTGGACGCGCCCGACACCGAGTGGCTGCTGCCCGGCGGCCCCGGCGGCGCGGGTGACCCCGCGGCGGTGCGCCGCGGCATCGGCTACGCGGTGGGCATGGCGCACATGCTCGGCGCCGAGGGCACGGACGAGGTCTCCACGGCCACCGTCCGGGTCAGCGGCGACCACGCGACGGTGATCTGCGCGGCCGTGGACGCCGGGCAGGGCTTCGCCACGCTGGCCCGCCAGATCGTCCAGTCGGTGCTCGGGGTGACCGAGGTCTACGTCGCCCCGGTGGACAGCGACCAGTCGATCGCCGGCCCCTCGGCCCGCGGCCGGCACACCTGGGTGTCGGGCGGCGCGGTGGAGAAGGCCGCGCTGATGGTCCGTCACCAGCTGCTCGCGCCGATCGCCGCCGATTTCGGCATGTCGGTGGAGCTGCTCTCGATCGCCGAAGGCAAGATCACCTCGTACGACGGGGTGCTCGGCATGCCGGTCACCGAGGCGCTGGAGGGCAAGGAGCTCTGGGCCACCGCCCAGTGCCGTCCGCACCCCACCGAGCCGCTGGACGAGGCCGGTCAGGGCGACGCCTTCGTCTCGATCGCCTTCTGCGCGATGCGTGCGGTGGTGGACGTGGACATCGAGCTCGGCGCGGTGAGGGTGGTCGACGTGACCGTGGCCCAGGACGTGGGCCGCGCGCTGAACCCGGGACAGATCGAGGACCGGATCGAGGCGGGGGTCGCCCAGGGCGTGGGCCTGGCGCTGCTGGAGGACCTGCGCAGCACCGGCGGCCTGCTGGCCAACCCCTCGTTCACCGGCTACCGCCTGCCCACCGCCCTCGACACCCCCGAGGTCCGGATCGCCACCCTGCTCGAGGAGCGCGACGTGGTGGCCACCTTCGGGGCCAAGGCGGTCAGCGCCGCCCCCGCCGTGGTCGCCCCGGCCGCCGTGGCCGCCGCCGTGCGGGCCGCCACCAACCTCCCGATCGGCCGCCTGCCGATCCTGCCGGAGGACGCGGTGGTGGTCCTGCCGGTCTGACCGGACCGGGGGCGGCGGGTATTCCGGCCGTTCCACCGGGAATACCCGGGAATCCCAGGAATTCGAAAAACAGAAACGGCCGGTCGGCGAATCATCGCGGACCGGTCGTTTCCAGCTGTGCAATCGTGCGGGGAGGCCATGACGGGATTCGAACCCGTGTACACCGCTTTGCAGACGGTTCCCTGAGCCACTCGGGCACATGGCCGGGCGACGGGCCGCTGACGGCCCCTCGGCTCACACCTGGCAGGGTCGACAACAGGAGCGGGCGGTGTACGTGGCGGGGCTGGTCATCGCGGGCTCCTCTCGGTTTGTCGGTCATTTCCGTCGTGCTTTCATCATTCAGTCTGTCGGCCGGTTGACGGCCCGTCAATAGCCGATTGTGACGGGCGGATGAAGTCTCGCGGGAAGTCCTACGACCGGCGGCGGAGCTCGGACGGGACCGCAGGTCAGGAGTCAACTGGTTATTCGGCACTTACCATGGCAGGCATGACCACAGCCGAGCAGACCTCGACGACCCTGGCCGCGGCGGCCGACGACGGCACCGAAGGCGTGCTCGGCGCCCGCTACCGGGCGCTCACGCTGGGGATCGTCTCGGTGGTGCTGCTGCTCGCCTTCGAGGCGACGGCGGTCAACACCGCGATGCCGGTGGCGGCCCGCGAGCTGCACGGGCTGGGGCTGTACGCGTTCGCCTTCTCCGGCTACTTCACCAGCACGCTCTTCGCGATGGTGCTCTCCGGTCAGTGGTGCGACCGGCGCGGTCCGGTGCTGCCGCTGTTCGCGGGGATCGGGGTGTTCGCGGGCGGCCTGGTCGTGGCGGGGACGGCGGGGAGCATGTGGCTCTTCGTCGGCGGGCGGGCGATCCAGGGGCTGGGCGGCGGGCTGGTGATCGTCGCGCTCTACGTGGTGGTCGGGCGGGCGTTTCCCGAGCGGTTGCGGCCGGCCGTCTTCGCGGCGTTCTCGGCGGCCTGGGTGCTGCCCTCGATCGTGGGTCCGCTGGTGTCGGGGGCGGTGACCCAGCACCTGGGGTGGCGCTGGGTGTTCCTGGCCGTGCCGGTCCTGGTGGTGCTGCCATTGGCGGTGATGGGGCCTGCGCTGCGGCGGGCCGAGCGGGGCCGGCCCGCGGCGGCGGGTGGCGCGTGGAACCGGCGGCGGATCGGGCTGGCCGCGATGGCCGCGCTCGGCGCCGGACTGCTGCAGTACGCGGGGGAGCGTCTCGACCTGCTGGGGCTGCTGCCGGCGGTGGCGGGCGCGGGTCTGCTGGTGCCGGCCGTACTGCGGCTGCTGCCGGACGGCACCTTGCGGGCCGCCCGGGGGCTGCCGACGCTGATCCTGCTGCGCGGGGTGGCGGCCGGGGCCTTCTTCGCCGCCGAGGCGTTCATCCCGCTGATGATGGTGACCCAGCGGCACCTCTCGCCGACCCTGGCCGGGCTGACCCTGACCAGCGGCGGACTCTCCTGGGCGCTCGGCTCCTGGCTGCAGGGCCGCCCGGGCGCCGAGCGCCACCGGGAGCGGCTGATCAGGCTCGGCTTCCTGCTGACCGCCCTGGCGATAGCCGGCGCCGCCCTCGTCCTGATCCCGGCCGTGCCCACCTGGACCGCCGCCGTGGCCTGGGCGTTCGGCGGGATCGGCATGGGCCTGTCGATCGCCAGCATCAGCGTGCTGATGATGAAGCTCTCCCCGCCCGAGGCGGCCGGCACCAACTCGGCCTCGCTGCAGATGTCCGACGCGCTCGGCAACGTGCTGCTGGTCGGCCTGGCCGGGGTGCTCTTCACCGCGCTCGGCGGCGGCGCGGTGGCGGCCGCGGACGCGGCCGGCGCGGGCGGCGGAGCGCGGGCCGGGCTCGCCGCGATCTTCCTGACCATGACGGCCGTCGCGCTGATCGGCGCGGCACTGGCCGGGCGGGTGCGTCCGCGCGGCTGACCGGGGCTCCGGACGGCGAGAGGGCCGACCCGCGGGGAGCAGCGCCGCGCCGGTGGCGGCTGGTGCTGGTCCTGCGCGAGGTCGGCCCTGTCGGGTCGGCTCCCGGGTGACGGTCCGTCAGGAGTCCGAGCGCCGGCGCCGCAGCTGGTGGTAGCTGGCGGCGACCGCGGTGGCCAGCAGGGTGGCGCCGGCCACCATCTCGGGGACGTTCGGGCCGGTGCTGCCGCCGAGGCCCGCGTGCGTGGGGCCCTGCGGGCCGGGGCCGCCCGGACCGCCCGCGCCGCCCGGACCGGCGGGCCCGCCGGGCTGCTCGGCGTGGGCGGGCGGCTGGTGGTCCGGCTGGGTCTGCTGGTCGGGCTGCGGCTGGTGGTCGGCGTGGCCGCTGTCGTGCACGGTCAGGGTGCTGGTCACCTGGCTCTTGCTGACCGTCGTGCACTGGATCGTGACGTCGTAGACGCCGGGCCTGGCGTGGTCCGGCACCTGTGCCATGGCGCCCATCAGGCCGCGCAGCGAGCCGAGCTTGACGCTCGGGATGTCCTGACCCTCCGCGGCACCCTGCTCGTGCGAGCGGAAGACCGCCTGGCCGCCCGCACTGTCGCAGTTGCCTCCGTCGAAGACCGCGAACTGGCCGCCGGGGGAGACCGGGTCCGGTTCGATGATGACCGGGTTGGCGGCGGCCGGGCCGGCGCCGCTGAGGCCGAGGGCCAGGGCCAGCAGCCCGGTGGCGGCGAAGTGACGAGCGCGCATGGTGCATCTCCGAGGACGCGGCCGCGGGGCTGGCCCCGCAGGGGAGTAGGAGAAACCGTGTCCTGGGATCCAGGGGACGATTCCGGCCGATGGTGCGCATCCGCACCAAGTCGGTGCGGGGGGCCGAAAACCGGCGGCTACCTGGGGTGATGCAGGCTCACCCGGGGTAGCGCCGAACGGGGGGTCAGCGGGTCGCGCCGAGGAAACTCGACCAGCCGCCGGCCGGCGCCTCGCCGACCGCCAGCGACTGCAGCTTGCGCAGCACCACCGGGTCCTGCGCCTCCAGCCACTGCACCAGCTGGCGGAAGGAGACCAGCCGCACCTCGGGCCGGTCCGCGATGGTCCGCAGCACCTCCTCCACCGCGTTCATGTAGATGCCGCCGTTCCACTGCTCGAAGTGGTTGCCGATGTACATCGGCGCGCGGTTGGTGCTGTAGGCGCGCTCGAAGCCCGCCAGGTAGGAGTCCCGGGCCTGCTTCTGCCAGGCGGCGCGCATCGCCGGGTTGCCCTTGGTGTTGTCGCCGGACTGGTTGTACATGATGTTGTAGTCCATCGAGAGCACCTGGAAGGTGTGCCCGGGGAACGGGATGGACTGCAGCGGCATGTCCCACAGCGCGCCGCCCTGGATCTTCTGCGGCCAGATCTGCAGCCCGCCGGGCCCGCTGGTGTCGTACTTCCAGCCGCGGGCCGCCGCCGTCGGCAGCAGGCCGCGCTGGCCCTCCAGGCAGGGGGTGCGGCCGCCGATCAGCTCCTTGCGGTAGTCGAAGGGCAGTGCGGGCAGGTCGGTGAAGCCGGTGTTGGTCCGCCAGTTCATGACGAAGGACATCGCCTGCTCGATCTCGCTGTCCCAGTCGTCGGGGGACCACTTGCCGCCGCCGGTCGGGCCGCAGAAGTGGCCGTTGAAGTGGGTGCCGATCTCGTGGCCGTCCAGCCAGGCGGCGCTGATCTGGGTCAGCGTGTCGTGGATGTGCTGGTCGCTCAGGTAGCCGATGTCGGAGGCGCCGACGTGGTGCTGCGGCGGGTGGTAGAGCTCCTTCTTGGACTCCGGCAGGGTGTAGATCCCGCTCAGGAAGAAGGTCATCGAGGCCTGGTGGTCCTTGGCCAGCTGCCGGAACCGGGAGAACAGCCGGTCGTCCAGCTCGCCCGCGCCGTCCCACGAGAAGACCACGAACTGCGGCGGTCTTTCGCCCAGTTCGAGCGGGACCGGCTGCGGCTGCCCGGGCTGCGGGCCGGTGTCGGAGGTGGAACCGTCGCCGATCACCGTGGCGGGGGGCTTGGCCGGGGTGCTCGGGGCGGCGGCGGAGGCGGAGGGCGAGGCGCCGGTGCTCGGGACCGGCGCGGCCCCCGCAGCGTCGGCCTTGCCGGTGGTACCGGGGCGGGCACAGCCGGCCGCCACCGTCGCGGCGGTGGCGGCACCGGCGGTGAGCAGGGTCCGGCGGGACAGCGCGTCCATACATCACTCCAGTTCGAGCGGTTCGGTCGGAGCAGACCCGGTCTGCGCCGGTGGGCGGTGCGGGCTGCCGCGCGGGTCGCGGCGGCGAGGGCCCAACGGCGAGGCGGCGTATGAATTGTGGCGAAGAGTCCGCTGAAATGCCGTTATGGGCGATTTGTCCACCAGGATGGCACGGTACTCTCCGCGCCAGCGGGATGGCGGCGGCGCAACGCCTGTCGGACGGAGCGGAGCGGCGTGTCGAGGTGCGCCGGGCCCCGAAAGATCATCAGATTGGACGCGGGCCACGGGGAGCGCGGCGGGAGGAGAACGGGGCCATGTGGGACTCGGTGCAGGACGCCTACCACTCCCGCATCGTCGAACCCGGACGGGAGCCGCTCTTCCTGCTGCTGGTCGGCCTGATCGCGGCCTTCCTCCTCATCCGGTTCAGCACCCGGATGATCCGGCGCGGCACCCCCTGGTGGCCGGGCAACGTGGCCCCGGGCGGCCTGCACATCCACCACGTGGTCTTCGGGCAGGCCATGATGCTGGTCGCCGGGATCGGCGGCTTCACCTACCACGGCGCCCAGGGCGGGCTGCGCGACGCGCTGGGCTTCACCTTCGGGGCGGGCTGCGGGCTGGTGCTGGACGAGTTCGCCCTGGTGCTGCACCTGGAGGACGTCTACTGGAGCGAGCAGGGCCGCAAGTCGGTGGACGCGGTGATCCTGGCCATCTCCGTGATCGCGCTGCTGCTGCTCGGCCAGCTGCCGCTCGGCGGGTTCACCGGCAAGCCCTCGGTCGGGCAAGCGGCCGGGGCCGCGGTCCTGCTGGTCCTGGTGGTGGTCAGCCTGCTCAAGGGCAAGCTGTGGACCGGGCTGATCGGCGTCATGCTGCCGGTGCTGGCGGTGGTCGGTGCGATCCGGCTGGCCCGGCCCGGCAGCCCGTGGGCCCGCTGGCGCTACCGCAGCCGGCCCAAGCGGATGGCCAGGGCCGAGCGGCGCGAAGCGCGGGTGCACCGCCGGGTGACGGCGTTCAAGGTGGGCGCCTACAACCTGCTGGCCGGCACCCCGGACCAGGCGCCGGCCGCCGAACCGGTGGTGGAGCCGGCGCCCGCTGCCGCACCGCGCCCCGGCCCGGCCGCCGCTGCGGCGGAGCCGGCCCGCGCGCGGCCGCTGCCCCCGTGGCGCCGCCGCTGCGCCGTCTTCGCCGAGTGGTACCTGCGGATCGCCGCCCTGATCAACCTGTCGGCCGGGCTGATCGCCCCGTTCCGGGAGCGGGTGCACCGGGCCAACACCGGCGACCTCTTCACCCCCGTGCTGGTCACCGCCGGCTTCACCGCCGCGCTCTTCGCCGCGCTGCTGGCCGTGATGCTGCGCCGCCGCAAGCGGGCCGCCTGGATCGTGGCCACCGCGGTGGTCGCGCTCTACACGGTGGCCTTCGGGCTGGCCCTGGCGATCCAGCCGGAGGACCGGGCGCACCCGTTCAACTGGGTCTCGGCCGCGCTCACCGTGCTGCTGCTGGCCGCGCTGCTGGCGAGCAGGCGGGCCTTCCACGCCAGGGGCGCGCGCGGCAACCTGCCGCTGGGCCTGTCCGTGCTGCTGATCGGCGGCGCGCTGGTCACCGCGCTGGGCGCGCTGCTGGTGCGGGTCGGCACCGAGCCCGAGGCAGGCTGGGGCGACTCCTTCGGGTACGCGCTGGTGCGCCTGTTCACCGTCTCCGGCTTCGGCCAGGTGACCTCGCGGGTCGCCGTCGACCGCTGGGCCGACCTGACCATCAACGTGCTCGGGGCCGCGCTCTTCCTGCTGGTGCTGCGGGTCTTCTTCCGCTCCCCGCAAGGGCGGGTGCACCTGGAGCCGGACGACGAGCGGCGGCTGCGCGCGCTGCTGGAGGCGCACGGCGCGCGCGACTCGCTCGGCTACTTCGCGCTGCGCCGCGACAAGTCGGTCTGCTGGTCGCCGTCCGGCAAGGCCGCCGTGCTCTACCGGGTGGTCAACGGCGTGGCGCTGGCCTCCGGCGACCCGATCGGCGACCCGGAGGCCTGGCCGCAGGCGATCGAGGGCTGGCGGGAGCTGGCCCGGGTGAACGCCTGGGTGCCGGCCGTCACCGGTGCCGGCGAGCAGGCCGGCACGATCTACCGGCGGGTCGGCCTCAAGGCGCTGGAGTTCGGTGACGAGGCGATCGTCGAGGTGGCCGACTTCAGCCTGGAGGGCCGCAGCATGCGCACCCTGCGCCAGACCCACAACCGGGTCCGCAAGGCCGGCTACCGCGCGGTGATCCGCCGGCACCGCGAGATCCCCGAGGCGGAACTCGCCGAGCTGGTGCACCTGGCCGACGCCTGGCGGCACGGGCGCACCGAGCGCGGCTTCTCGATGGCGCTGGGCCGGCTCGGCGATCCGGCCGACGGCGAGTGCGTGCTGGCCGAGTGCCGGGACGAGAACGACCGCACCTGCGCGCTGCTCAGCTTCGTGCCCTGGGGTGCGCACGGCCTCTCGCTCGACCTGATGCGCCGGGACCGGGAGTCGGAGAACGGGCTGGTCGAGTTCCTGGTCACCGAGCTGCTGCTGGGCGGCGCGGCCGGTCGGCTGCCGGTGACCCGGGTCTCGCTGAACTTCGCGATGTTCCGCTACGTCTTCGAGCAGGGCGCCAAACTGGGCGCCGGGCCGGTGCTGCGGCTCAACCGGGCGGTGCTGCGCTTCCTCTCCCGCTGGTGGCAGCTGGAGTCGCTGTACCGGGCCAACGCCAAGTACCAGCCGGCCTGGGAGCCGCGCTTCGTGCTCTACGAGAAGTCCTCCGAGCTGCCCACCATCGCGGTCGCCAACGGGTTGGCCGAGGGCTTCCTGGTCCGGCCCAGGTTGCTGGGCGTGGGCTCGCGGCGGCGCGGCGGCGCACCTCACTCGTCCGGCGGCGCAACCGGTGCGGGGGAGCGGGGCGCCGGATTGGCTGAGCGCAGGTGATGGCCGATCAGCGAACGGGAGCCGGCGTGAGCGGGCGGAGGAGTCCCTGGTCGGGGGCGGTGGCGCTGGGGGCGACGGTGGTGGTGGGGGCCTGGCTGGTGCAGGACGGCACGCACGGCACGCTGCCGCCCGCCCCGTCCCCCGCGCAGGCGCTCGCCGACGGGGCGATCCACCCGGCCGCGCTCAGCGGCACCCCGATGGCCCGCTCGGTGCCGGTGCGGATCAGCATCCCGGCGATCGGGCTGAACGCCCCGGTGACCGGGGTCGGCCTGGACGGCGCCAGCCATCTGGCCACTCCGCCGGACCACGAGCGCAACCTGGCCGGCTGGTACCAGGACGGGGTGACGCCCGGTCAGCGCGGCACCGCACTGCTGGTCGGCCATGTGGACACCGCCGCCGGACCCGCGGTCTTCTACGGCCTGGGGGCCCTGCGTCGCGGCGAGCGGATCGACGTGGTCCGGGCCGACGGCGGCACCGCCTGGTTCGTGGTCGACGCCATCGACGTCTACGACAAGTCCGCCTTCCCGGACCACCGGGTCTACGGCCGGGCCCCCGACGCGCAGCTGCGGCTGATCACCTGCGGCGGCGGCTTCAGCAAGGGGCGGGGCTACCAGGGCAACGTCGTGGTGTACGCGCACCTGACGGGCCATCGGGGAGTGGCGTGACACGCCGCGGCGGTCACCGCAGCAGCTCGGCCAGCGCCCGGTCCGCGTCCAGGTGGCGGGCCTCCGCGCCGTCCGGCACGCACCGGTAGCTGGCCGACAGGAACCGCCGCAGGTCGCCGGCCTCGAACCGGAGCAGCGCGATGCCCTCGGGGGCCCGCAGCTCGACCATGGTGTACGGCCCGCGGGAGGGCCGGATGTGCACGTCCCCGAGGCCCGTCGGCAGGTTCAGCCCGGTGGCCAGCAACTGCCGGGCGAACACCCAGACCACCTCGGCCCCGGGCCGCGGGTCGAGCCGCTCGTCCAGCGAGTACTCGCTGGGGAAGGCCATCCGCACCGCGAGCGGGTCGTCGGCCCGGTAGCGCAGTTCCGCGCCCAGGCCGGTGGAGCAGTGGCCGGAGAGGATCAGGCGGGCGTGGACGGTGTGCTCGACGGTGGCGCTGCGCATCGGGGGCTCCTCGGCGTGGGGACGGGGCTGCATGAGGAGAGAGTGGGGTGGGGGCGGGGGATTACTCGGGTCGGGTGGGGCGAACGGGTGATCTGGGTCACACAGGTCCGCTGGAATCCTGGTACCAGATTGGCCCCATGCGAGTAGTCTCGAAGGCATGGCAATGAACCTTCGTCTCCGGGACGACCAGGCAGAGGCCCTGAAGCAGCGAGCCGAGCAGGAGGGGACCAGCATGAATGCCATAGTGGTCAAGGCGGTGGACGACTACCTGGCCCGGACCGCCCAGCAGGCCCTGGTGCGCGAGACCGCGCTCAAGCAGGCCGCGAAGTGGCGTGAGCTGATGGAGCGGCTCAAGTGAGCTGCCTGTACCTTTCCGCCGAGGACGTCCTGGCGGTCGCGGCGGCCGCCTGCGACGACATGCAGATCGTCGTGCGGGACATCGGTCTGCTGGAGTCGGCGGCGCACCGGCCGTCCGCCGAGATGTTCGGCGAGGAGGCCTACCCGGACCTCTTCGACAAGGCGGCGGCCCTGCTGCAGTCGCTTGCGATCAACCATCCGCTCTTCGACGGCAACAAGCGCACCGCCTGGCTCTCCTGCGTCACCTTCCTGGCGATCAACGGAGTCGAGCTGGTGCCGGACATCGATGCCGCCGAGGACCTGGTGATCGCCGTCGCGACGGGCGAGCTGGAGGAGGTCAAGACGATCTCCCAAGGGCTGCGTGCGCTCCACCAGGAGCGTCCCTGATCCCTCCGTGTCGGGCCTGCGGGCCCCGCGCGGCCCGGTAGGCTAGGCGGGTTGTCCGATCGCCTGCCGACCGCAGGGCATGGCCGCTCCACCGCCCTGACCTGCGATGATCCCCCTCGGAGACCGTGAGTACTGCCGCTTCTTCCGACATGTCGCCGCTGTTCTCCGACGCCGCCGAGCCGCATCAGCCGGCCCGGTCGTCGGGCGCCGCGGCGGGAGCGCACCACCTGTCGCCGGCGTTTCCCGGCCGTGCCCCCTGGGGGACGGCCGGCAAGCTGCGGGCCTGGCAGCAGGGGGCGCTGGACCGGTACATCGAGAAGCAGCCCCGGGACTTCATGGCCGTCGCGACCCCCGGCGCCGGTAAGACCACCTTCGCCCTCACGCTGGCCTCCTACCTGCTGCACAACCACCTGGTGCAGCAGATCACCGTGGTCGCGCCGACCGAGCACCTGAAGAAGCAGTGGGCCGAGGCCGCCGCGCGGATAGGCATCAAGCTCGATCCGGCGTACTCCTCGGGGCCGCTGTCGAAGGAGTACCACGGCATCGTGGTCACCTACGCGGGCGTGGGCGTCAACCCGATGCTGCACCGCAACCGCACCGAGGCCCGCAAGACGCTGGTGATCATGGACGAGATCCATCACGCCGGCGACTCCAAGTCCTGGGGCGAGGCCTGCTTCGAGGCGTTCGAGCCGGCCGCCCGGCGTCTCGCGCTGACCGGGACGCCGTTCCGTTCGGACACCAACCCGATCCCGTTCGTCCAGTACGAGGCGGACACCGACGGGCTGCGCAAGTCGGTGGCCGACTACACCTACGGGTACGGGCACGCGCTGGCCGACCACGTGGTGCGCCCGGTGATCTTCCTCTCGTACAGCGGCAACATGCGCTGGCGCACCAAGTCGGGTGACGAGCTGGAGGCCCGGCTCGGCGAGCCGATGACCAAGGACCTGATCGCCCAGGCCTGGCGCACGGCGCTGGCCCCGCAGGGCGAGTGGATCCCGAACGTGCTGCGGGCCGCCGACAAGCGGCTGACCGAGGTGCGCAAGGCGATCCCGGACGCCGGCGGGCTGGTGATCGCCACCGACCAGAACGCGGCCCGCGCCTACGCCAAGATGATCCGCGAGATCACCGGGCGCAAGGCCACCCTGGTGCTCTCCGACGAGACCGAGGCCTCCCAGCGGATCTCCGACTTCTCGGCGAGCGACGACCGCTGGATGGTCGCGGTCCGGATGGTCTCCGAGGGCGTCGACGTGCCGCGCCTGGCGGTCGGCGTCTACGCCACCTCGATCTCCACCCCGCTCTTCTTCGCCCAGGCGGTCGGCCGTTTCGTGCGGGCCCGCAAGCGCGGCGAGACCGCCTCGGTCTTCCTGCCCTCGGTGCCGATGCTGCTCGGCTTCGCCAACGAGATGGAGCTGCAGCGCGACCACGTGCTGGATCGCCCGAAGAAGGAGGGCGAGGGCCTCTTCGACGAGGAGGACCGGCTGCTCGCCGAGGCCGAGCGGGCCAACGACGGGCCGGACGGGGCCGGCGGCGAGGAACTCTCCTACGAGGCACTCGGTTCGGACGCGGTCTTCGACCGGGTGCTCTACAACGCCATGGAATTCGGCATGCAGGCGCACCCGGGCAGCGAGGAGGAGGAGGAGTACCTCGGCATCCCGGGCCTGCTGGAGCCGGACCAGGTGCACCTGCTGCTGCAGAAGCGCCAGACCCGGCAGATCCAGCGCTCCAAGGCCAAGCCGGCCGAGGAGGCCAACCTGATCGAACTCCCGGCCGAGCAGCGCCCGGTGATCACCCATCAGGAACTGCGCGACCTGCGCAAGGAGCTGAACGGGCTGGTCGCCGCCTGGCACCACCGGACCAACCAGCCGCACGGCACCATCCACAACGAGCTGCGCCGGCAGTGCGGCGGTCCGCTCACCGCGCAGGCGACGGCCAACCAGCTGAAGGCGCGGATCGCCATGGTCAAGGAGTGGGCCCGCTGAACCGTTTCGCCGCGGGCCGACCGGTGCCCGGTCGGGTCCCGGTGGGCGGTTCGGCGCAACGGCTCGGTTAACAGCTCGCTGGGAATTGGCTGAAGGGCGGCTGAGGACCCCCGCTGTCCGGAGTCCGGACCCGGGGCGCCCCTCCGCCCGCGAAGCGCCCGGGAAATATCACCAGTTGCCCGGATTGGTCCGGATCGCAGAAAACGATCATGACCGAATTTTGGACAACCACTTCCGTCCCGGCGAATCAGTTACTACCTTTCCCCCACGCTCTCTCGTAGGCACGACCTCCGACCGGAGCGCGCAGGGCCACCGCGACGATGACGACGCGGTCGGCCCGGCCGCGTATCCACCACACCTGCGCGCGACACCACCAGAGCGGCCCGGCCCGGTGCCGGAGTCGCCCATCGCCGCGGAAAGGAAAGCGTGTCGTGACCGCCGAGACCTCCCAGACCCTCGACCGCGGAGTGCGGGTCCTCAAACTGCTCGCCGACTCCGAGCGCGGGCTCACCGTGACCGAGCTGGCCGCCCGGCTCGCCGTCAACCGCACCGTCGTCTACCGCCTGCTGGCCACCCTGGAGCAGCACGGGCTGGTCAGACGTGACATAGGCGGCCGCGCACGGGTGGGCCTGGGCGTGCTGCGCCTGGCCCACCGGGTGCATCCGCTGCTGCGCGAGGCCGCGTTGCCCGCGCTGCGCAGCCTGGCCGAGGACCTCGGCGCGACCGCCCACCTGACTCTGGTGGACGGCACCGAGGCGCTCGCCGTGGCCGTGGTCGAGCCCAGCTGGACCGACTTCCACGTCGCCTATCGGACCGGCCTGCGGCACCCGCTGGACGAGAGCGCGGCCGGCAAGGCGATCCTGGAGGCTCGCAAGTTCCCCGGTCAACGCCGGCCCGAGCAGGGCTTCGTGATCACCCGGGCGGAGGAGCAGTCCGGTGCCAGCGGGGCGGCCGCCGCGCTGGTCGGGTTGAGCGGCATCGAGGGCAGTGTCGGTGTGGTGATGCTCAACGGCCTGGTGCCCGAGCGGGTCGGCCCCCGGGTGGTGGAGGCCGCCACCGAGGTGGCCGACGCGCTGCGTTGACGCCCTGCCTTGACGCGCTGTGTTGACGCGCGGCGCGACCGGGCGGAGAGCGCGGGGCCGTCGGTGTGTTTGGATGCACTACGTGCCTGCCGTCACCACTGACCCGACCCCACCGCTCGCGACCCGGCTGCTGACCCCCAAGCGCCGGGCCGTGCTGCTCTGTGCCGTGGTGGTGGCCGCCTTCCTGGCGGTCGCCGCGCTGGCGCCGCTGCCGTACACCAAGACCACGCCCGGGGAGACCGCCGACGCCCTGGACAGCTTCGACGGCCAGCAGGTGATCACCATCACCGGTGCGCCGGTGCGCCAGACCAGCGGCTCGCTGCGGGTCACCACGATCACCGCCACCGGGCCGAGCGAGTCGATCAGCCTGGTGCAGGCGGTCGAGGGCTGGGCCGAGCCCAAGGTGGCGATCCTGCCCCGGGACGCCGTCTACCCGCCCAGAAACCCGAGCGCGGCCGCCCAGGAGATGACGCAGGCGCAGGACAGCGCCACCGTGGCCGCCCTGGACTACCTGCACCTCTCGCCGGACCAGGTCAAGGTGAAGGTCGACCTCGGCCAGATCGGCGGCCCCAGCGGCGGGCAGATGCTGAGCCTGGCGATCATCGACAAGCTCAAGGGCGACGGCAAGGGCGGCGACCTGACCGGCGGGCGCAACATCGCGGGGACCGGCACCATCGCCGACGACGGCACCATCGGCCCGGTCGGTGGCGTGGCGCTGAAGACCTGGGGCGCGGTCCAGGCCGGGGCGACGGTCTTCCTGCTGCCGCGCGGCGAGTGCTCGGACGCCAAGGTGAACACCCCGCCGGGGCTGCGGCTGATCCCGGTGAACACGCTGGCGGACTCGCTGTCCGCGCTGCAGGCGCTGAACAGCGGCGGCGCGCTGCCCAGTTGCTGAGCCCAACCCGGTGATCCAGGCCCTTCGACCCCGCTACGGCAGCTCGGCCGCGCCCTGGGCCGCGGCCTGTGCCACCAGCGGCAGCACCCGGTAGGGCACCGGGTTCTCCAGCGCGATGGCGGTCGAGGCCCGGACGATGCCGTCGAATCCCACCACCCGGTCGATCACCCGCTGCAGATCGGCGTTGGAGCGCGCCACGATCCGGCAGAGCATGTCGCCCTGCCCGGTGATCGTGTGCAGTTCCAGCACCTCGGGGACGCCGGCCAGGTGGGCCCGGACGTCCGCGCCCTGCCCCTGGGAGATCTCCAGGGTGGCGAAGGCCGTCACCGGATAGCCCAGCGCCGCCGGTTCCACCTCGGGCCCGAAGCCGCCGATCACGCCACGGGTGCGCAGCCGGTCCAGCCGTGCCTGCACCGTGCCGCGGGCCACCTGGAGGCGGCGCGAGCACTCCAGCACCCCGATCCGGGGTTCTTCGGCCAGCAGGGCGATCAACCGGCCGTCCAGCGCGTCGATCGGGGAGTTCAGCACAGGGTCACCTTCGAGGACAGGCCGCACGGCGGTGGGCAGTCTGTACAGCGGACGTCGGAATTGTCCCGCCGAATGCCACAGCTTGACCAGGGCAAATGGGAACAGTTGCTTAATGCTGTGATCGGGGCCACGCTCCCAGCACAACCCCGTGGGCAGGGCCCCACACCGCGCCGCGGGGTTCCCCCGCCCCACACCCTCGGGGCGCGTCGAGGTCCAACGCCCTACAGGGAGGCCGTCATGACCGATATCGCCGCTGAGTCCGTCCCCACGCACGCGGGTCAGGTCGACCCCTTCCCGGTGCGGGGGATGGACGCCGTCGAGTTCGCCGTCGGCAACGCCAAGCAGGCCGCGCACTACTACTCCTCCGCCTTCGGGATGCGCTGCGTGGCCTACCGCGGCCCGGAGACCGGAAGCCGGGAGACCGCCAGCTACGTGCTGGAGTCGGGCGGCGCGCGGTTCGTCCTCACCTCCGTGGTGAAGGCCGCCACCGAGCACGGCAAGTTCCTCGAGCAGCACGTGGCCGAGCACGGCGACGGCGTGGTGGACCTGGCCATCGAGGTGCCGGACGTCTACGCCGCCTACGCCTACGCCACCGAGCACGGCGCCACCGGGCTGACCGAGCCGCACGAGCTGCGCGACGAGCACGGCACCGTGGTGCTGGCCGCGATCGCCACCTACGGGCAGACCCGGCACACCCTGGTCGACCGCTCCGGCTACGCCGGCCCCTACCTGCCCGGCTACGTCGCCCGCGAGCCGATCGTCGAGGCGCCCAAGAAGCGCAACTTCCAGGCCATCGACCACTGCGTGGGCAACGTCGAGCTCGGCAAGATGAACGAGTGGGTCGCGTTCTACAACCGGGTGATGGGCTTCACCAACATGAAGGAGTTCGTCGGCGACGACATCGCCACCGAGTACTCCGCGCTGATGTCCAAGGTGGTCGCCGACGGCACCCGCAAGGTGAAGTTCCCGCTCAACGAGCCGGCCGTCGCCAAGAAGAAGTCGCAGATCGACGAGTACCTGGAGTTCTACGGCGGCCCCGGCGTGCAGCACATCGCGCTGGCCACCAACGACATCGTGCACACCGTGCGCCAGATGCGGGCGGCCGGCGTGGAGTTCCTGGACACCCCCGACAGCTACTACGACACGCTCGGCGAGTGGGTGGGCGACACCCGGGTGCCGCTCGAGCAGCTGCGCGAGCTGAAGATCCTGGCCGACCGCGACGAGGACGGCTACCTGCTGCAGATCTTCACCAAGCCGGTGCAGGACCGGCCGACGGTCTTCTTCGAGATGATCGAGCGGCACGGCTCGATGGGCTTCGGGAAGGGCAACTTCAAGGCGCTCTTCGAGGCGATCGAGCGTGAGCAGGAGCGGCGCGGCAACCTGTAGTCGGTAGCCGCTCGCGACCCGTGGCCCCGGATCCCGTCCGATCCGGGGCCGCGTCGCGTCCCGGTCACGGGTTGCCCCAGCTCAGCGGACCACCGTCTGGACGTCCGGTGGGTGTCCGTTCCAGGTGACGAAGACCGAGTTGGTGGCGCCGCCCCGGGAGAAGTCGATCCGCAGCCACTGGTCGCCGTTCCACATCTGCATCTGCCAGCCGGGGTCCGGGGTGGCGGAGACCAGTTCGGCGCTGTCCGGTTGCATGTCCAGCGCCACCCGGCCGCCGGGGACCAGGTAGCTGTGCACCGAGCCGGTGTCGTCGGCCGGTGCGGCGGGGCCGGTCGAGGCGGCGACGGGTGCCGCCGGGCGGGCCGGTGGGCTCGCCGGTGCGGACTGCGTGGCGCCGGGGGCGGCGGCCTGGGTCGGCTGGTTCGGTGTCGGGCTCGGGTCGGCGTTCGCGGGCTGGGTCGGCGGGCTGCCCAAGGTGCTGGCCGGCAGGGCGGCCGAGCTGACCGGCAGCGGCAGGGCGCGCGGCGGATCGAAGGCGGACTCGGCGAGCACGCTGCTGACACCCAGCCAGGACAGCACCACCCCCGCCGTGGTGGCCAGCGCCCAGGCGCCCGTGTGAACCAGTCCGCTTCGCATCGCCCGCCATCCTGCCGTACGCCGTCGCGGGCCCGGTCAGCGGGCGACGGCGGTGTGCGGGTTCGGCCAGCCGGGATCGGCCAGCCGGGATTGAGCAGGGTGCTTGCGAAATTATGAGATGCATTAGCGTGCTGGCCCATGGCAACAGTCCTGGTGGTCGAGGACGACCCGTTCGTCCGTTCGGCCCTGATCCGGCACCTGTCCGAGTCCGGGCACGCGGTGCGCAGCGTCGGCACCGCATTGGAGGCGCTGCGCGAGGTCGCCCAGGTCGGCTGCGACCTGGTGATCCTCGACCTCGGCCTGCCCGACCTGGACGGCAGCGAGGCACTCAAGATGATCCGGGGCCTGACCAACGTCCCGGTGATCATCTCCACCGCCCGTGACGACGAGGCGGAGATCGTCCGGCTGCTCAACGACGGCGCCGACGACTACCTGGTCAAGCCCTTCTCCGGTGAGCACCTGACCGCGCGGATGGCCGCCGTGCTGCGCCGGCTCGGCGGCGGGCTGGCCCCGGTCGCCCCGGTGCTGCGGGTCGGCGGCCTGGCGATCGACGTGCAGCGGCGCGAGGCGGTGCTGGACGGGCGGGCGCTGGACCTGACCCGTCGCGAATTCGACCTGCTGGCCTTCCTGGCGGCCCGGCCCGGCGTGGTGGTGCCGCGCCGGGAGATCCTGGCCGAGGTGTGGCGGCAGACCTACGGCGGCGACCAGACGATCGACGTGCACCTGTCCTGGCTGCGCCGCAAGCTCGGCGAGACCGCCGCCGACCCGCGCTACCTGCACACCGTGCGCGGGGTCGGGGTACGCCTGGAGGCGCCCTCGGGCGCGCCCGCGCCGGCGCACGTGTCGGAGCAGCGGCCGTGACACCGGGCGGCGACCGGTCCGGGGCGGGTCGGTCGGCGTCCGGCAGGTACGGGCGGTCGCTGCGCTGGGTGCTGGTCCGGGCCGCGGTGGCCGGCACCACGATGGTCGCGCTGGCCTTCCTGATCCCGCTCGGCCTGGTGGTGCAGAAGACCGCCCGGGACCACGCGTTCACCGCCGCCGACCGGCAGGCCGCCGCCCTCGGCCCCGCGCTGGCGATCACCACCGACCAGGACGCCCTGGCCCGCGCGGTGGCCAGCACCGACGCGGGCGCCCAGGGGCGGATCGCCGTCCACCTGCCGGCCGCCGCCGTGCCGGGGCAGGGCACCGGGCAGGCGGCTGATCCGACGACCGGTCAGGGCCAGGTCATCGGCACCGCCCGGGCCACACCGGACGAGATCGCGCTCGCCGCCCAGGGCCGGGTGCTCACCGTCCAGGTGCCCGGTGGCTACGCCCGGCTGCAGCCCGTCGCGGTGGCCCCCGCCCGGGTCGCGGTGGTCGAGGTCTACGTCGCCGACGCCGATCTCACCCGCGGCGTCGACACCGCGTGGCTGGTGCTCTCGCTGGTCGCCCTCGGCCTGGTCGCGATCGCCGTGCTGACCGCCGACCGGATGGGCGCCCGGCTGGTCGGCGCGGCCCGCCGGCTGGCCGGTGCCGCCCGCGCGCTCGGTGCCGGCGACCTCGCCGTGCGGATCCCGGTCGAAGGCCCGCAGGCCGACGGCAGCCCCGCCGAACTGCGCGAGGCCGCCGCCGCGTTCAACGCGATGGCCGACCGGGTGGTGCACCTGCTGGCCGCCGAGCGGGAGTTGGCCGCCGACCTGTCGCACCGGCTGCGCACCCCGCTCACCGTGCTGCGCCTGAACACCGCCTCGCTGGGCGAGGGCGACGCCGCCGACGCCACCCGGCACGCGGTGGCCCAACTGGAGCGCGAGGTCGACCAGATCATCCGCTCGGCCCGCCGCACCCCCGGCGAGCCGCCCGTCGTCACGGTCGGCTGCGACGCCGCCGAGGTGATCCGCGAGCGGGTCGGCTTCTGGTCCGCGCTGGCCGAGGACGAGGGACGGCGCTGGCACCTGCACGGCGCCGACACCCCCGCCCCCGTGCCGGTGCCGCCCGGCGACCTGGCCGCCGCCGTCGACGCGCTGCTCGGAAACGTCTTCCGGCACACCGCCGTCGGCACCGCCTTCTCGGTGGACGTGCTGGCGACCGAGCGCGCCGTGATCGTGCTGGTGGGCGACGCCGGACCGGGCATCGACGATCCGTCAGCGGCCCTGCGGCGCGGTGAGGGGCACGGCGGCGAGGGGTCCACCGGGATCGGCCTCGACATCGTCCGCAAACTGGCCGAGGCGACCGGCGGGGACCTCGCGCTGGGTCGCTCGGCGGTGCTGGGCGGCGCGGAGATCCGGCTGCGGCTGGGCGCGGACGGCGCGAGCTGGGCCGGCGCGTCGCCGCGGCGCCTCGGGCGGGGACGGCGGGGCGGGCGCGGCGGGCGGGGCGGGCACGGAAACAGGTAGCGGGCCCGGCCTCTTTCTTAACAGGCCCCTAAGGGACGGATACCCCTGTCTGAGCAGGCGATTTGAGGCCGTGGCGGCGCGCTAGCGTCGGCGGCGCCGGGAGTGAGGGCTCCCGGCACCCCATCCGCTCCGCTTCCTCCGTCCAGCAGTCGAGGAGTCCCATGACGAACCAGACCACCCGCCGCGCCGCCCACCGGCGCCGCGGTCGCAAGGGCACCGTGATCGGGGCGAGCGTCGTGGCCGCGGCCGTGGTGGCCGGCGGCGTGGCGGTCATGGCCTCCAGCGCCAGCGCGGCCTCGCTCGGCGCGGTCTACAGCCGCACCAGCGTCTGGGACAGCGGCTACACCGGCCAGTACCTGATCAGCAACCCGGGCGGTGGCGCGATGGCCGACTGGACGCTCAGCTTCGACCTGCCGGCCGGCGCCAAGATCGACTCGCTGTGGAACGCGACCTTCAGCGCCGCCGGGCAGCACGTCACCGTCAAGCCGGCGGCGTGGAACAGCCATCTGGCGGCCGGGCAGAGCGTCGACGTGGGCTTCGTGGTCGACGGTGCCGGCGCGGCCCAGGCCGAGCCGGGGAACTGCCTGATCGACAACGCCTCGTGCAAGGTGGGCGACGGCCCGACCCCGGTGCCCTCGGGCCGGCCGACCGGGACGCCCTCCGGCGCGCCGTCGGACACGCCGTCAGGTGCCGCGCCCAGCGGGAGTCCGACGGCGGCGCCGAGCAGCGCGCGGCCGACCGCGCCGGCCAGCAGCGCCGCGCCCACGCCCACACCGACCCCCAAGCCGACGCCCACCTCGATCCCCTCGACGCCCACCCCGGCACCGACCGGCGTCCCGGCGGGGGCCGGCGCGGGCTTCGCCCCGTACGTCGACACCTCGCTCTACCCGCCCTACGACCTGGTGGCCAACGCCAAGGCCAGTGGCGTGAAGAACTTCAACCTGGCGTTCATCGTGTCGGGCGGCGGCTGCGTCCCCAAGTGGGGCGGCGTCAGCGACCTCGCCGCCGACCCGGTGGCCGCACAGATCGGCGCGCTGCGGGCGATCGGCGGTGACGTCCGAGTCTCCTTCGGCGGCGCCAACGGCAGCGAGCTGGCCACCGCCTGCTCCTCGGCGAGCGACCTGGCCGCCGCCTACCAGCAGGCCGTCGACGCCTACGGCCTGACCAGGATCGACTTCGACGTGGAGGGCGGCGCACTCGCCGACTCCGCCGCCAACACCCGCCGCGACCAGGCGATCGCCCAGCTCCAGCAGACCGCCGCCGCCAAGGGCAAGAGCCTGGACGTCTCCTTCACCCTGCCCGCGCTGCCCACCGGCCTGACCCAGGACGGCATCAACCTGGTCACCGGCGCCCAGAGCAGCGGCGTGAAGATCGGCGCCGTCAACATCATGGCGATGGACTTCGGCGACGGCGTGGCCCCCAACCCGAACGGCCAGATGGGCAAGTACGCCATCGACGCGGCCACCGCCACCCAGGCCCAGGTCAAGAGCGTGCTGGGGCTGACCGATGCGCAGGCCTGGGCCAAGGTCGCGGTCACCCCGATGATCGGCGTCAACGACGTCTCCTCCGAGGTGTTCACGGTCGCCGACGCCCAGCAGCTGGCCGCCTTCGCGAGCAGCAAGCACCTGGCCTGGCTGGCGATGTGGTCCGCCACCCGCGACCAGCCCTGTGCGGGCGGTGCGAAGACCTACGCCGACGCGACCTGCAGCAGCGTGGCGCAGCAGCCGCTGGACTTCGCGAAGGCGCTGGGGGCCTACACCGGCTGAGTTCGGCGGTGCGTCCCAGCCGTCCGGTCGCTCTGCGCGCAGAGCGACCGGACGGCTGCTGCGTTGCCGGCGGGTGGGCGGTGAGGGGCGGGCTCGTTCGAACCGGGGCATGCTGAGGCCCGTCCGTTATTGTCGATGACTGGTCGACCGACCGACCGGCGGATGGAGCGGGCAGTGACAGCGGTGCAGCAGGACAAGCGGGTGGCGGCGCAGGCCGGGCCCGGCTCGCTCCCCTCCGATGCCCCGGCCTGGCGCCGCTGGGTGGACGCGCCGATACGCGCGGTCCGGGAGGCGCCGCGCGAGCGGATGCGCAAGGCCGTGATCACGGCGTTCGTCTCGCTGCTCGCCTACGCGGTGGTCCGTCACTTCATCGGCACGTCGATGGTCGACATGATCGTCTACCGGGCCGAGGGGTCCGCCGTGGCCCACGGGCACGACCTGTACGCGATCCGGGTCACCAAGTGGAACCTGCCGGCGACCTATCCGCCGTTCGCCGCGATGCTCTTCGTGCTGACCGCCTTCCTGCCGGTGCCCCTGCTGCGGGTGGCGGTCACGGCGGGCAACCTCGGGCTGCTGGCGCTGGCCGCGCTGCTGGCGTTCCGGCTGGTGGGGTGGCCCAAGCGGGAGCTGCGGCCGGTGGGGGTGGTGCTGGTCGCCGGGCTCGGGGTGTGGCTGGAGCCGGTCTTCACCACGCTGCGCTACGGCCAGATCAACCTGATCCTGATCTGCCTGGTGCTCTGGGACCTGACCACGCCCGACCACCGCAAGTGGAAGGGCATCGGCATCGGCATCGCCGCCGGGATGAAGCTCACCCCAGGGCTCTTCGCGGTCTACCTGCTGCTCACCGGGCGGGTGCGGGCCGCGTTCGTGGCCGGATTCACCTTCCTGGCCACCTTCCTGATCGGCGCCGCCGTGCTGCCGAGCGCCACCTGGGGTTTCTGGACCAAGTACCTCTACGACTCCTCCCGGGTCGGCAAGACCGAGATCGTCGACAACCAGTCGCTGCGCGGCGTCGCCGCCCGCTTCCTGCACCACGCCAATCCGGGCCTGCCCGCCACCGCGGCCGCCGCGCTGATCGCCGTCGTGGGTCTGGCCATCGCCGTCTGGGCCTACCGCAGTGACCGCTGGCTGCCGCGCGCCGAGGCCTGGGGTGTCTGCTGCGCCGCCGTCACCGCACTGCTGATCTCGCCGATCAGCTGGACCCACCACTGGATCTGGTGCCTGCCGATGCTGGTGCTGCTTGCCGCCGAGGCGGACCATGAGCGGTCGCGTCCCGCGGCGGTGCGCCGCCGGCGCTGGCGGGTGATCTTCTGGCTGACGGTGGCCGGCTTCTGCTCCTTCTCGATGTGGCTGGTGCCGCACAAGGGCATCACCAACCTGCAGATGAACCTGTTCAAGCAGGTGCCGGCCGGGATGTACCCGTGGATCGGGCTCTGCTTCCTGGTGGTCGCCGCGCTGCGGGTGCGCTCGCGGCGGCAGGCGGCCGGCCAGCCGCTGGTGCCGCTGCGCGTGCCCGAACAGCGTCCCGCCGGTGCGGACGACGTCGTCACCGCCGGGCAGCAGCGCACCCCCGCGGTGCGCTGACAGCACCCGACGGCCCCGCTCCGCGCGGTCCGCACGCGCTCAGGCCAGCAACTCGGCGAGCGAGCTGTCCAGGTCGAGCACGCTCAGCTCGCTGCCCGGCGGCACCAGCCGGTGCGCCCGCTCCAGCCAGGCGGCCACCGCCGCCAGCGGGGCCTCCAGCAGCGCGTCGCCGCCCGGCGAGGTGAGCGCGAGACAGAGCACGCTCTGCCGCCCGGCCCGGGTGGGCCAGATCCGCACGTCGCCGTGGCCGCACGGGCGGAAGGTCCCCTCCACCAGCAGTTCACGGGCGAACACCCAGGTCACCGGCGTGCCGGTGTCCAGGTGGAAGGTGATGTGCACCGCGTACGGGTCGTGGCTGCCGTACGACAGGCGGGCCGGGACGGGGACGCTGCGCTCGGGGGAGAGCACCAGGTTGAGCTCCAGTTCGTGCTCCACCACGCTCGGGCTGCTGTCCATGCCGCTGATCCTCTCGGTCGTGCCGGGCCCCGGTGGGTCCGGACACCTGGAGAGAGCGGGTGGCCGCACGGTTCTTACACGGGTTCCTCGCACACTTTCGCGGGTGTGGGCGGCGTCACGGAGCGCGGCGGCGAGACGGGGCGCGAGGGCGCGAGCGCACGCCAGGGTCGTGCGGGAGGTCGTGCGGGCAGAGCACAGGGATCAGCCAACCGGGTCCGGGTTCCGGCTGTCCCGGGAATCGGCAACTTCCGTCGGAGCGATTGCGGAAGTACTACCCTTGGTGACTGTCCGGCGACGTGGCGTGCGCCCCGCCGGAGGCCCACAGGAGAGTAGATCTGCATGTCGGACCAGCCGTTGGGCGTCAGCGTGGACACCGCCGTGGTCCCCGCGCCCGGTTACTACCCGGACCCCTCGGTGCCGGGCTTCGTCCGCTACTGGAACGGCGGTGCCTGGGTGCCCGGGACCAGCCGCCCAGCCCCCGCCGACGGCGAGGTGCTGGCCGCCCCGGCGTTCGCGGCCCGCCCCGCCGTGCGCCCCAACGCGCGGTACATCCCGCCACCGGCGATGCCGGAGCCGGTGCGGCAGGCGGCCTGCCCGGAACCGGAGTTGGAGCCGCTGGTCGAGACCGGGCCGGTGTTCCTGGACGAGACCCTGGCGGGTGCCGTCTTCAGCACGGCGCCGGCGGTGGGGGAGGAGCCTGCCGATGCGGCGGTCACGGGGAACGGCTGGCAGGCGAACCCGCAGGAGCAGCGAGGGCTGATGGAGACCGGGACAGCGCCGCGCTGGGTGTCGTGGGGGGTGGCGGAGGAGGAGCCGGTGGCGGCCGCTGCGCCTCTCGTTCCTGTTCCCGCGCCCGTTCCTGCGCCTCTGCCTCCGCCTGCTCCCGTGCCTGCGGCAGAGGTGCTTCCGGTGCGTGCTGTCGCGCCGCCTGCGCCCGTACCCGTGCGGACGCGGAAGTCGGCTCCGTCGACTTCCAGATCCGCAGCCTCTGCCACGTCTTCTGGGCCTTCCGGGCCTTCCAGGCCTTCCGCTCCCGTGCCGGCGCGGGTGCCCCGTGCGTCCAGGCCGGTTCCCGCGCTGGTGACCGCCGGCCTCGGGCGGCGGCTGGTGGCCCGGCTGGTGGATCTCGCGGTGGTCGGCGCGGTGGTGGCCGCGGTCGGCGTCCCGCTGGCCGTCGACACCACGGCGTACCTGCAGCAGAAGCTCGACCAGGCCCGGACGGCCAGTCACCTGACGGGCCGCGAGGTGCAGGTCTGGCTGCTCGACGGCACCGTCCTCGGGAGGGTGGCGCTGCTGCTCGGCGTCCTGCTGCTGGTCGGCCTGCTCTACGAGGTGCTGCCCACCGCCCGGACCGGCCGCACCCTGGGCAAGCGGCTGGCCGGCGTGCGGGTGGTGGGCAGCACGGGGGCGGGGCGCGCCGGTCGGCCGCCCGGGTTCGGCCGCGCGCTGGTCCGCTGCCTGGTCGGGCAGCTGACCGTGCTGACGGTGCTGGGCCCACTGGCGCCGCTGACCGACCGTCAGCGGCGGCGCGGCTGGGCGGACCGGGCGGCGCGCACCCGGGTGGTCAAGGCCTGAGACCGCTCCCCAGGGGCCGTACGGTCCGTCAGAAGGGCGGCAAAACGGGTCCAATATCCATAGAAGCCACGATTTGCGGTGTTCTACTCTCCGTATGAGCAGCTACGACCCTTCGAGCCCTGAGCCGGAAGGGGGCGGCAAGCCCTCCTTCGACAAGCAGCCGCCGAAGTCGGACCCGCCCCAGGACAGCCCGCCGCCCGCCAACGGCTCCCCGTACGACGGCAGCCCGTACGGGGGCGGCGGTGGGTACGGCGGCGGTGGCCCTTACGGGGGTGATGGTCCCTACGGGGGCGGTGGTCCGTACGGCGGCTCGCCGTCCGGCGCCCCGGTCGGCGGGCCCGCTCCGATCGCCGGTATGCCACCGCTCGGCACCTGGCCGCACCGGATCCTGGCCCGGCTGATCGACTACCTGCTGATCCAGGTGCTCGCGTTCGTGGTGGTCCTGCCGTTCACCGGCTTCACCAACCGGAACGGCTGGACCGACGGCATCTGGGTCTACTACGTCCTCTACTTCGTCTACGACGGCGTGATGATCTCGCGCGACGGCCAGACCCTCGGCAAGAAGGCGATGAAGGTCCGGGCCGCGATGCTGTCCGACGGCAGCAGCCCCACCAGTTCGGCCGCCTGGACCCGTGCCGCTGTCTACACCCTGCCCGCGGTGATCTGCTGCGGGCTCTGGTGGATTGTCGACGGCATGTTCGGAGTCTTCGACAAGCCGTACCGCCAGTGCGTGCACGACAAGGCGGCGAAGACCGTGGTGGTCTCGACGAACTGAGCGGCGTTGCGGGGCGCGAGGCGGGGGGCTCGGCGCGCGGGCCGGGTGGCTCGATAGCGTGGGCCGCGACGACCGTACCGACCCAGGGGGAATGTGTGAGCGTGCCGCAGAGCGCGATCGTGCCCGTCGAGCTGGCGAGTTGGCCGCGTACCGAGGCGGCGGCGCTCGCCGAACAGCAACGCCTGCGCCCGCTGGTCGAACCGCACGGCCCGGCCCCCGCCCCGGGCGCACTGGTCGCCGGCGTGGACGTCGCGTACGACGACGAACGGAACACCGTCGCCGCCGCGGCCGTGCTGCTCGACCTGGCCACCATGGAGGTGGTCGAGGAGTCCACCGCCGTCGGCCCGGTCGCCTTCCCCTACCTGCCCGGCCTGCTGGCCTTCCGCGAACTCCCCGCCGTGATCGACGCCCTGGCCGGCCTTCGACGCCGGCCCGACCTGGTGGTCTGCGACGGCTACGGTCTGGCCCACCCGCGCCGCCTCGGCCTGGCCAGCCACCTCGGCGTGCTGACCGGCCTGCGCACCCTGGGCGTCGCCAAGACCCCGTTCAGCTTCACCCACCGGGACCCGGCCCCCGAGCGCGGTTCCTGGGCCCCGCTGCTCGACCAGGAGACCGGCGAGGAGGTCGGCCGCGCGCTGCGCACCCGCGCGGGGGTGAAGCCGGTCTTCGTGTCGGTGGGTCACCGGATCGGGCTGACCGAAGCGGTCTCCTGTGTCCTCGCACTGACACCCCGTTACCGGCTGCCGGAGACCACCCGGCACGCCGATTCGCTCTGCCGCCGGACGCTGGCGGCCTCCTGACGGGCCGTCCGGGGATGGTGGGTGGGCGACTGATGGCGAGCCCGGGGTTGGACAGGGGGGTTGGAGTTGAGTTCAATACTTGGGAAGCTGGGCCCGGTCAGGGCTGACGGGAACACGACGGGGAGGCGCGAACCGTGGCCGACAACGGGAGCAGCGGGGCCGGGACATCGAGCGGAGCGGGGTCGGGCTACCAGGTCGAGGTGGACAGCCTGCGGGCGTTCGCCGGCCAGGTGCGCGGCCTGCTGGCCGAGTTCCAGCAGAGCGCCGACGGGCCGACCACGCACGCCAGAACCGGCGTGGGCGGCACCTCGTTCGGCGACTTCGCCGAGGCGACGGCCCTGCACAACCAGTACGACCTGATGCGCGACGGCCTGCGTGACGTGCTCAGCATGCTCCACGGGGCGATCGACGACGCCCAGCACAAGGCCGACCTGACCGCCAGCAACTACGAGAACCAGGAGCACGAGACCGCTCGCAGCCTCCAGGTCTCCTCGGACGGCTGGTCGATCGGCACACCGGCATCCTCCTCGTCGGTCGCCACCTACGGCGCTGCGGCCGCCGGTGTCACCGCCGGCGCCGTGACGGGGCGCAAGGCGGCCGCCGGGTCCGGTGGCCCGGGGGCGCCGAAGAGCAGGACAGCAGGTCAGCCCGACCAGCCGGTCGACCAGTCCGTGGTGCTCCCGGCCGGCGGGATGCCGGCGGTGCCGGGCGCGGACGTCCCCGGAAGCCCCTCGCGGCCCGGGACGGTGACCACGCAGCAGGACGACGGGACCGACGGAACGGTGGAGCAGCCCACATGGTGAGGACGATCGTTCAGGGGACTGGAGGCTTGAGGTCATGAGCTCGGACATCACCGACTTCAACACGTACAGCCACTCCGCCCTGCGGAAGATGGTCCAAGGGCTGAACTCCGGCGACGTGATGGCCGCCAGCGACCCCTGGCGTCGGGCGTCGGAGACCCTCAAGCAGATCCGCACCGCGCTGGACACCGCTTCGAACAGCGCCACCGACAGCTGGCAGGGCGCCAGCAGCAACGCCTTCTACGACAAGATGACCAAGCTGGCCAACAGCGTCAACAACACCGCCTCGTACGCGAACGACGCGGCCAACACGCTGCAGATGATGTCCGAGGCGATCGACCAGGCCAAGCACGACATGCCCGAGGAGCCCGGGTTCTGGTCGCAGGTCGGCAACGCGATCTCCGACACGGCGCAGAACGCGGTGGGGATCCAGGACGACAGCACGCAGACGCCGATCAAGGACCAGAAGAAGGCCGAAGCGGTCGCGGTGATGCAGACGCTGGCCAACAAGTACCGGACGGCGACGCCGGTGTTGAAGCCGCCAGCCATGGCAATCGATGAGCAGGACGTGCCGCCGCCTGATCCCACTCCATCAGCGGCCCTGACCGCCTTCGTCATGGGCGCTGGCCTCGGTGCGGTCGGTGGCTATGTCACCGCGCCTGAGAACACACAGGTGGTCTCTCGGGTAACGGACGGCCGTACGGCTCCAGCGGTCGCAGCGCCTCGCGCCCGGACGGTTGAGGCAGTTGCTCCCAGCGACTCGGGAATCAAGGGCGGCCTTGCGAACCCGGCGCCCAAGCCTCTGAAGTCGGTTGCCGTCGGTGCGGATGCGCCGGCGAGTTCGCAGAGCGTGAGCCCGACCGCTGGGCCGTCAACTCCTCCCGCGCAGCCGCAAACCGTGGGCGGTGGCACGGGGCTGGACAGTACTGGCGTGATCGGAGGCAAGGCACCGCTGGCCGGCTCGACAGGGATCCCGGGCAGTCCTGTCGGTGGCGGCGCCGCCAACAGCAGCTCTCTGTCGATGGGATTCGGCGGTACGCCTGGGCGGTCCTTCGCGATGGGTCCACCGGCGTCTGCCGGCATCGCGCCTGGTGAAGCTGAGATGGGACAGCGGGCGAGCGCGGGAGCGAGCGAATCCGTCTCCGCTGGTGAGGGGGCGGGAGAGTCTGCCGCTGGCCGGGCGGGTGGTTTCGCCCGCGGCGGCATGGTGGGCGGGGCCGTGGGTGAGAGGCCGTCAGGCGCTCGTGCGGGCGGCTTCGCGCGTGGTCGCGCGGCCCGCGAGGGCAGTGGCGGTGTGATCGGTGAGGACGAGATGGTCGGTGGTCGGGCCGCGAGTGGTCCCCGCGAGTCCTTCACCGAGGGTGGTACCGGGCTCGGTGCGCGGGGGCGGGTGCCCGCTGAGCCTGGTGCGGAGGAGACGGAGCGCGGTACCGGGCTCCTGCCGGGCGGGACGCAGCAGGCCCGCCGCAAGAAGCGTCGTGAGGGCAAGCGGGCCGAGTATCTCGTGGAGGACGAGGAGACCTGGATGGCGGATGAGGCCGCCAATCCCGACGTGGTGGAATGAGTCACTGTCCGGAGTGACGGTTCTGAGGAATGGGGTGACCGACAGTGGCGAGTCGTCGGCCGGTGCGGGGGATGGCCGTCCTCGCCGCGGGGGCGCTGGTGTGGGGGTTGGCTGCTGGGCAGGCCCTCGCGGACAACATCCGTGATCAGCAGTGGGCGTTGCAGGCGTACAAGGCTGCGACGGATGTGTGGCCGATCAGCCAGGGTGATGGTGTGACGGTCGCTGTGATCGACACAGGGGTGTATTCCGATCAACAGGATCTGACGGGCCAGGTCTTGCCAGGCGCGGACTTCTCGGGTGCTCAAACCGACGGCCGGGTTGACAACGATGGGCACGGCACCGGGATGGCCAGCATCATTGCTGGTCATGGCCATGGAGACCAGGCCGGGGTCATGGGCCTGGCACCGAAGGCGAAGATCTTGCCAGTACGGGTAGGTCTTCAAGATTCTGGGGACATGCAAGGGGGCCCGGACTTCAAGTTCTCAGATGCGCTCCGCTATGCAGTCGATCATGGGGCGAAGGTTGTCAACATGTCGTTCGCCGCGGCGATGCGCACCAGCCCAGATGATCGAGCCGCTGTAGCCTACGCGGTCGCGCACGATGTCGTCCTGGTCGCCGGAACCGGCAACTTGGGTTCAGTGGTGTCCTATCCCGCAGCTTTCCCCGGTGTGGTCGCGGTCGGTGCGATCGATCGCCAGGGCAACGTGTGGGACCACTCCAACTACGGCCCCGAGGTGACCCTTGCAGCACCCGGTGTCGGCATCTACAGCTCGGGCAACAAGTCGAGCACCGACTACCGTTTTGCGACCGGCACCTCCGACGCCACCGCCTACGTCTCCGCCATCGCCGCCCTGGTCCGCTCCAAGTACCCCTCCCTCACCGCCGGCCAGGTGATCCGACGCATGATCACCAGCGCCGCCGCGCCCCCCGATCACAGCAAGGTGCCCAACGACCACTACGGCTACGGCATCGCCTCGCCCTCCAAGTCCCTCGCCGCCAACCCGGCCGTGGACAACGGGCCGAAGGACAATCCGCTGCTCACCCGCGTCGAGTCCCAGGGCGCACCGGACACCTCCTCTCCGGTGCCGGCACCGCCGGCGGCCGGTACGGGCAGCGGTGGCAGCGGGACGCCGGTCTGGCTCTATGGGGCCGGCGGCGGGGTGCTCGTGCTGATCGTGCTCGGCGTCACCTTCCTGGTGCGCCGCGGCAGTCGTCGGCCCGCCGCAGCCCCTGCGGGCCCCGCCGCCTACCCGCACCCGCCCCAGCAGCAGTACCAGCCCCCTCAGTACCCCCAAGACCCCCGGAACTGACGGCGGTACCGAGGCGGGCCGGACTCCTGACAATCCGTATACCCGCAGATAGGGTCGGCGCATGACCGTATCTGATGGTTTCTTCGCCGGCCTGCACCACGTCCAACTCGCCATCCCCGCAGGCAGTGAGGCGCTCTGCCGGGAGTTCTGGGGCGAGGTGCTCGGGATGACCGAGTTGGCCAAGCCGGCGGCGCTGGCGGCCCGGGGCGGCTGCTGGTTCCGGGGTGGCGGGTTGGAGGTTCACCTGGGGGTGGAGCAGGACTTCGCGCCGGCCCGCAAGGCGCACCCGGGGATCCTGGTGAACGGGCTGCCCGCGCTGGCGGCGCGGCTGGAGGCGCACGGCCATCCGGTGCAGTGGGACGGGGAGTTCCCCGGTCACGACCGGTTCTACGCCTTCGACAAGTTCGGCAACCGGCTCGAGTTCATGGAGCCGCACCCTGAAGCTCAGCCGGACCGGCAGCGGGAGTCGGAGTAGCGGCCAGCGGCGGTGGGTGTGTTCGCGGGTTGCCGAGGTGCTGGCGCAGACACTGCGCGCGCTGGAGCGGGACGGGCTGCTGACCCGGACCGAGTTCGAGGAGAACCCGCCCCGCGTGGAGTACGAGTCGACCCCGCTGGGCCACTCGCTGTTCGGTCCGATGGATGCCGCCTGCGCGTGGGCCGGGGAGGATCTGGACCAGCTGGACGCCGCCCGGGCTCGTGCCACGGGTGCCGACCAGCGCCCGGAGAGTGCGGCGGCGCGGTGCGACGGGGAGGGGCTCGCTCAGGCGACCAGTTCGCGGGCCTCCAGGTAGGTCCGCACCACCGCCATGCCGTACACCGGCTGGATCAGCTGTTGGCCTTTGAAGAACGGACGGGCGGGCGCGAACCCGGCTGCGATGAGCAGCTCGCGGATCTCCGCTATCTCCGCCTCGCTGCGGGCCGTGAAACGTACCTCCCAGCCCTTCTTGTACGTCGAACCCCGCTCGCCGGCCCGGCGGGCGGGGTCGGGCTGCCGGACGTATCCGGGTAGCCGGCCCAGGCGCAGCTGTGCCGCGCTCAGACCTGATGTCTCGTCATATGGCATGCCCTGATGGTAGGCAATGCCTCCGGAGCACTTGTTCCGAGGGAGCATCCGGGGCGCGTGGCCCGGGTCACACCGCGCGGCTCACACCGCCGCTGCGGGAACGGACACCGCGTCGGCGGCCCGGGACCGCTCCAGGGCGCGCAGGGCGGTCTCCTGGGTGAAGGCGAGCAGGCCGACGGTGATGGCGCCCAGCACGACGGCGTAGGCCACGTGCGCGGCGGTCGAGGTGACCGTGACGCCGATGGCGTTGAGCGCGAAGTGGCTGCCGATCCGCAGGGCCACCAGGCCGATGGCCACCTTGCGGGTCTCCTTGCCGCGCCACAGGGCCCTGGCCAGCCGCAGGCGCTTGCGCATCAGCGTCAGCGAGAGGGCGATGTTGGCGACCACCAGCACGCCGAGCAGCGGCAGCACCACGGGGAAGGCCTTGAACAGGTCGAAGGCGCTGGCGAAGACGGCCTCGAAGCCGAAGAACCAGACCGGCAACCGCAGCTCGCTGACCGGCTCCGTGACGGCGGCGAGCCCCTTCGGCTTCCCGGCGGCGGCCGCCTCGACAGCAGACGCATCGGTGACATCAGGCTCGGTGGCGGTCCTGAACGTGGTCCTGAACGCGGTCTTGAACATGGTCTGATCCCCCGGAGTCGTCCGGCCTCGCGTGGTTCGCCCGCCGGTGATCACGATTCTGCCGGTCGGACCAGGGCCCGGACCAGCGGATCCGGTCATCCCTTCCGCATGACGGATGTCATGGCGAACCACCGCGCGAACCACCGCCGGGCTGCGACCAATCAGCAGCCGACATATTCCGCAAGCGCTTTGCGTCCAATTACTCCGTTTGAGTGAGGGTATGGCGACTTTAGTGCGGGGCTGTCCCGATTTGACGACGGTTATGTAACGGTGCGTCAGGTTAGGAATGCGGCGACCGGGTGACAGGGGAGGGTTGTCGCATGAGCTACCAGATCCCCTCCTCGGTCCCTTCGCTGGAAGAGCTGGCCCGGCGTCAGCAGAACGTGATCACCGCAAGTCAGCTGCGCGCCCGGGGAGTTCCGTCCCGTGTGGTCAGCGAGCACTGCCGGCGCGGCGGTCCCTGGCAGCGCCTGCTGCCCCGGGTCTACCTGCTGCAGACCGGGACCCCGACGCCCGAACAGCGGATGTGGGCGGCGCTGCTGTACGCGGCGCAGAACGGCCGTGAGGCGGGCAGTCGAGAAGGCGCGCTGATCACCGGTGCGGCCGCGCTCGCGCTCTACGGCTTCAGCGCGGTGCCCCGGCTGCCGGCCGTCACCGGGGTGCAGGTGCTGGTGCCCAGGCAGCGCCGGTTGCGGGACGTGGGCGAGGTGCGGATCCAACGCACGGCCCGCGAGTTGGTGGCCAGCGAGGTGCACGGACTGGCCTGCGCACCGGTGGCCAGGGCGGTGGCGGACGCGCTGCGCGAGTGGCTCGGTGACACCGCGAACGGTGACACCGCGAACGGCGACAGCGTGAACGGCGACACGGAGAGCGGTGCGGCCTCGGACGACGGCGCCGAGCTCGAGCCGGCCGCGGAGCGGGCGCTGATCGGCCCGCGCACGCTGCGCTCGCTGCTGCGCGAGGCGGTCGCCGTCGCCCCGGGCGGGCACCCGGCCTGCACCACCGCCGAGTTGATCGCCGAACTGCGCGAGGCGAAGCTCCTCGAGCTGCCGCGGATCCGCGCCGCGCTGGACGAACTGCTCGCAGCCGAGCGGGAGTCGGCGATCGGCGGGGTCATCGAGCTGGCCGCCGCCGAGCTGCTGCCGGCGCCGCTGGTCGGGCCCGAACTGCGGATGCGCGGCGGCACGTTCGTCGCGGTGCCCGACCTCTACTGGCCGCAGGCCGGGGTGGCGGTCGAGGTGGACTCCGAGCTGCGCTGCGTCAGCGAGGGCGAGCAGGCCTGGATGCGGTCCGGCCAGCACCGGATGGAGTACCTGGGGGTGCGGGTGGTCTACCTGACCGGCGGCCGGCTGGCCGCCGAGCCCGCGGCGGTGGCCGAGGAGCTGCGGCAGGCCTTCCTGGCCGGCGGCGCGGACGTGGTGGAGCTGATGCTGACGGAAGGCTAGGGCAGCCCAGCCCAGCCCAGCCCAGCCCAGCCCAGCCCAGCCAGCCCAACCAGGTCGCGGCCGGTGCTCAGTCCAGGACCGGTGCCCCGATCAGCTCCACCCCGGCCTCGCGCAACTGGTCGAGCGCGGCGGCCGTGGTCGCCGGCGCCACCCCCGCCGTCAGGTCGAGCAGCACCCGGGTGGCGAACCCCTCCCGCACGGCGTCCAGCGCCGTGGCCCGGACACAGTGGTCGGTGGCGATGCCGACCAGGTCCACCGCCTCGACGGACCGCGCGCGCAGCCACTGCGCGAGCGTGCTGCCGTTCTCGTCGAATCCCTCGAAGCCGCTGTACGCGGCCGCGTACGCGCCCTTGTCGAAGACCGCCTCGATCGCGCCCGAGGTCACCGAGGGCGCGAAGTTGGGGTGGAAGCCGACCCCTTCGGTCCCGGCCACGCAGTGCGGCGGCCAGCTGTCCACGAAGTCGGGGTCGGCGGAGAAGTGCGCCCCCGGGTCGTGGTGGTGGTCACGGGTGGCCAGGATGTGGCTGTACTCGTCCCGGGCGGTGGCGATCAGTTCGGTGATCGCGGCCGCCACCTCAGCGCCGCCGGCGACCGGGAGGCTGCCGCCCTCGCAGAAGTCGTTCTGCACATCGATGACGATCAGGGCCCGTTGCATGGCTGGCTTCCTCGCTGGCGGTCGGTGGGGGGTTTGGGGTCGGTGGGGGTGGGGGAGTGGAGTGTGGCCACTCTAGGGAGTGGCGGTGAAGGGCGGAAGGGTTGCCGCCGGGGATCCGTGCCCCCGAACGCGCGCGGGCGCGGCAGACAGGTCCACGGCCCGGCAGCAGCTCAGACCAGCTGCTGGCCCGGCAGCAGCTCAGACCAGCTGCAGCTCGGTGCCCAGCACCGGCTCGCCCTTGGACAGCTGGGTGGCCGACAGCGGCAGCGCCGCCCGCGCCCGCAGGTGCCGCTCCCGCGCGGCGGTCAGCGGCTCGCGCCCGACCACCTCGCCCCCGCGCACCAGCGGGACGTGCAGCGCGTACGGCGCGAGCTGCTCCGGCAGCGGCCCGGTGCCCACCACCTCGGCCTCGGCCACGCCGTCCGCGTCGGGCCGCCGAGCCGCCCACTTGCGCCCGCCCACGCTCGACTTGGCGCCCGCCGAGCGCTTGGCCACCGGGACCAGCGGCGCGTCGGGATCGGCCGAGCCGGCCCGGGCGACCAGCTTGTAGACCATCGCGCAGGTCGGCTGCCCGCTGCCGGTGACCAGGCTGGTGCCGACCCCGTAGCCGTCCACCGGGGCGGCGGCGAGCGCGGCGATCGCGTACTCGTCGAGATCGGAGGTGACGATGATCCGGGTCTTCCGGGCGCCCAGCTCGTCCAGCTGGCGGCGGACCCGGTGGGCGAGCAGGGTCAGGTCGCCGGAGTCGATCCGCACCGCGCCGAGTTCGGGCCCGGCCACCTCGATGGCGGTGCGCACCGCCTCGGCCAGGTCGAAGGTGTCCACCAGCAGCGTGGTGCCGGTGCCCATCGAGGCGAGCTGGGCGGTGAAGGCGTCCCGTTCGCTGTCGTGCAGCAGGGTGAAGGCGTGCGCGGCGGTGCCGGTGGTCGGGATGCCGTGGGTGAAGCCGGCCTCCAGGTCGGAGGTGGCGGCGAAGCCCGCGATGTAGGCGGCGCGGGCGGCCGCGACGGCGGCGCTCTCGTGGGCTCGCCGGGCTCCCATCTCGATGCACGGCCGCTCCCCTGCGGCGGCCGTCATCCGGGAGGCTGCGGCGGCGATCGCCGAGTCGTGGTTGAGGATGGAGAGGATCACCGTCTCCAGGATCACGCCCTCGGCGAAGCTGCCCTCCACGGTGAGCAGCGGCGAGCCCGGGAAGTAGACCTCGCCCTCCGGGTAGCCGTGGATGTCGCCCCGGAAGCGGTAGTCGGCCAGCCACCGCAGGGTCGGCTCGTCGACCACCCGCTGGTCGGCCAGCCAGTCCAACTGGGCCGTGCTGAAGCGGAAGTTCTCCACCGCGTCCAGCACCCGGCCGGTGCCGGCCAGCACGCCGTAGCGGCGGCCGTCGGGCAGCCGGCGGGTGAAGACCTCGAAGACCGAGCGGCGGTGCGCGGCGCCGCTGCGCAGCGCGGCCTGCAGCATGGTCAGCTCGTAGCGGTCGGTGAGCAGCGCGGTCGAGCCGGCTGCCGGCGAGGTGAGCATGGCGGGCTGCGCCGCCACGATTGCCTGGGCGTCCATGAAGATGATGCTACTACCACTTAGCGTCAGTTTGACGATTTCCGCCGCAGCGGGTCTGGTGCCGGACCGGAGCTGTCGCGTGGCGGCCGGGTCGGAATCGCTCCGAGGTCCCCCGGATGGCAGCATGGGAGGTCAGGGGAGCCTTGCCGGCCTGCGGCCGGTGTTCCCCCGTGGGCCGCTCCCGGCCCTCGTCGAGCCATCGCTGTGAGGAGAGCCAGTCGTGAGTGTCGCGCCGGCCGAGATCGAACGCACCGAGGCCGAAAGCCTCCCGGTGGCGGAGCCGGACACTCCCTGGGTGACCATCGTGCACAACGATCCGGTCAACCTGATGAGCTATGTCCTCTATGTCTTCCAGGCCTACTTCGGCTACCCGAAGGAGAAGGCGCGCAAGCTGATGATGGACGTGCACACCCGCGGCCGCGCGGTGGTCTCCAGCGGCACCCGCGAGGAGATGGAGCGCGACGTCCAGGCGATGCACGGGTACGGCCTCTGGGCCACCCTCCAGCACGACTGATCCACTGATCATCCGTCAGCCGGCGGCAGAGTCCGGCTGACCATTCGACACCTACGAGAACCGGACGGTTACCTGACGATGGCTGGGTTGTTCGAGCGGACCGGCGACGGCAGCGTGGCGATCGCCCTGGAGGACGTGGAGGCCGCCATCCTCCGCTCCCTCGAAGTGCAGATGCTGGAGCTGATCGGCCCCGGCCCGGGCGCCGCACCGGGCGCGGAGACCGACCCGTTCGCCGCGCTCTTCGCCGAGGGGCCCACCGAGGCGCCCAGCGACCCCGCGGTCGCCCGGCTCTTCCCCGACGCCTACGGCGAGCCCGGGCAGGCGGCGGACCCGCAGACCAAGGCGGCCGCCGGTGAGTTCCGCCGGTACACCGAGCCGGACATGCGCACCCGCAAGCGCGAGGACGCGCTGCTGGTGATCCGCTCGCTGGACACCCTGGGCGGTGGCGGCGGGGTGGTGCGCCCCGGTGCCGACGAGTGCCCGCGCTGGCTGGGCGCGCTCAACGACCTGCGGCTGACCCTGGGCGTGCGGCTGGAGGTGTCCGAGGAGGACGAGCAGGGCCTGTACGACCTGCCGGACACCGACGAGCGCAAGCCGCTGGTGATGGCCTACCTCTGGCTGGGTGCGATGCAGGAGTCGCTGCTGGAGGCGATGACGGGCTGAGCCCGGGCCGCGGGCCGCGCTCGGCACGGCCGGGGTGCCTGTCCAGCGCGGCGCCCAGAGCTCGGACAGTGACCCGGGCGGCGCCGGGACGGGCCCTATCCTGGCCGCATGCTGACCATCACCCGAGAGCTGCACGACGCGATCGTCGCCCACGCCCGCGCCGACCATCCGGACGAGGCCTGCGGCGTCGTCGCCGGCCCGGCCGGCAGCGGCCGCCCGGAGCGCTTCATCCCGATGCTCAACGCGGCCCGCTCGCCCACCTTCTACGAGTTCGACTCGGCGGACCTGTTCAAGCTCTACCGCGAGATGGACGACCGGGACGAGGAGCCGGTGATCGTCTACCACTCGCACACCGCCACCGAGGCCTACCCCTCGCGCACCGACGTCAGCTACGCCTCCGAGCCGAACGCCCATTACGTGCTGGTCTCCACCGCCGAGGGCACCGGCGCCGAGGACCCGTTCCAGTTCCGCTCGTTCCGCATCGTGGATGGCGTGATCACGGAGGAAGACGTCGAGGTCGTCGACGTCCCCGCCGGCTGACCGGCTGGCCGCCGGGCGGGCGGCGGGTCGGGCCGGCTTCCCGGCCGGTCTCACAGGGCGACACGAAAGCATCCGACCTGCGAGACGGGCATGGAGGAACCGGGACGGGAATCTATACGATGAGTCCATGCGTTCCGTCGATGTGAGCATCCAGGCCCCGGGCACCCGCCTCGTGGCGCGCCTGCACATCGACCTGTGCCGGCACGCCGCGGCGATCTGTCCCGACGCCTGAGCCCTGCTCGCCCGGCCCCGGTCGGCGAGTCGCGCACCACGCCCCTTCGTACCTGACGAAGCAAGCCACGAAGCAAGTACCGCCCCAGCCGCGCGCCCGCGGCCCCACCACCACCTGCCAGGAGCGCAGCCATGGCCATCGAGGTCCGCATCCCGACCATCCTCCGTACCTACACCGACGGCGCCAAGGCCGTCGAGGGCGCCGGGGACAACCTCCAGGAGCTCATCGCCGACCTCGACGTCCGTCACCCGGGCATCGCCGACCGACTGCTGGACAAGGGCGAGCTGCGCCGCTTCGTCAACGTCTACCTGAACGACGAGGACGTCCGCTTCCTGGCCGGCATCACCACCGACGTCAAGGACGGCGACAGCGTCACCATCCTCCCGGCCGTCGCCGGTGGCTCCAACTAATGCGTTACGACAGCCCGCTCGAAGCCGTCGGCAACACCCCGCTGGTGCGGTTGCCCCGGCTCTCCGCGGCCGTGCCCGGCAACGGGCAGGGCCTGGTCACGCTCTGGGCGAAGCTGGAGGACCGCAACCCGACCGGGTCGATCAAGGACCGCCCGGCGTTGCACATGATCGAGCGGGCCGAGGCGGACGGTCGGCTCACCCCCGGGTGCACCGTGCTGGAGCCGACCAGCGGGAACACCGGCATCTCGCTGGCGATGGCGGCCAAGCTCAAGGGCTACCGGATCGTCTGCGTGATGCCGGAGAACACCAGCGAGGAGCGGCGCGAGCTGCTCCGGATGTGGGGCGCGGAGATCATCTCCTCACCCGCCGCCGGCGGCTCCAACACGGCGGTCCGGGTGGCCAAGGAGCTGGCCGCCGAGCACCCCGACTGGGTGATGCTCTATCAGTACGGCAACCCCGACAACGCGGGCGCGCACTACGCCACCACCGGCCCGGAGATCCTGGCCGACCTGCCCACCGTCACCCACTTCGTCGCGGGCCTGGGCACCACCGGCACCCTGATGGGCGTCGGCCGCTACCTGCGCGAGAAGGTGCCCGGCGTGCAGATCGTCGCCGCCGAGCCGCGCTACGACGACGTGGTCTACGGGCTGCGCAACCTGGACGAGGGCTTCGTGCCCGAGCTGTACGACGCCACCGTGCTCAGCACCCGGTTCAGCGTCGGTTCGGCCGACTCGGTCCGCCGCACCCGTGAACTCCTCGCCGAGGAGGGCATCTTCGCCGGCGTCTCGACCGGCGCGATCCTGCACGCGGCCCTCGGCGTCGGCCGCCGCGCGGCCGAGGCCGGCGAGCGCGCGGACATCGTCTTCGTGGTGCCGGACGGCGGCTGGAAGTACCTCTCCACCGGCATCTACACCGCCGCCAGCACCGAGGAAGCGGTCGAGCTGCTGCACGGCCAGCTCTGGGCCTAGGGCCCGACCGACACCGACGCCGACGCCGGCACCGGCACCGGCGGTTGGCGCCGGCCCCCGATCGCGGGGGTCAGCGCCGGCCGTCGTGCTGTTCCATGGCCCGCAGCACCCGCCCCCAGGTCGGCGCGTCCAGCGGACCGACCCGGCGACGGAAGGCGCTCAGTGCCACCTCTCGCCGCTCCCCGGTCTCCAGCCAACTGGTCCGCCCCTGCCGGTCGCCGACTGCGACGGCCGGCAGCTCGACCAGACCGGACAGCTCGACGTGGTGCTTGCTGGTGATCTTCGCGACGGTGGCGGTGCCGCCGTGCACCCGCAGGACCAGGCAGGGGCGGTCCTTGGCGCCGGGGCCGTCCTCGAAGGGGACCTCGGCCCACCAGATCTCCCGGGGCGCCGGGCTGCCGGAGGCCGCCCGGCGCGGCGCCGGCGTGGTGCGCGGGGCGGGGGTGGCGGGGTCGGTCGGGCGCCGATCGCGCAGCCGGGTGATGGCGAAGGCGATCAGGGCCAGCAGTACCAGGGCAGCCACTACGGCCAGTACGGCAAGCGAGCGATTCATGTGCTGACCGTACCGGCTGTGACAGTTGAGGATTTATCCGTTCACTGCTTCCGCTCTGTCACGGAATGACTACGGAGCCAGCCGTGCGGCCCTGTGCCGCACCGTGGCCGAAAGGCTGATCCACGCAAGCCCGAGATCAGCCCACGGCACACCCGGAGGTGGCGCCAGATGAGCAGTCAGCACAGTCGCGGCGAAGTGTGGTCCTACGCCGAGATCGCCCACCACATCGGAGTGCAGACCGACACCGTCCGCAACTATCGCCGCCACGGCCTGCTCCCCGATCCCGACTTCGTCGATCAGAGCGGCCACCCCCGCTGGTACGCCGACACCATCCGCGCCTGGGCGCGCCGCCGCCCCGGCCACCGCTGACCCGGTCACAGGGCCGCTTGGTGGGCTGCTCAGTCGCTCGCGCGCACCCCCGCCGGCCCGCGCGTGAACCGAGCGCGCGCCGGCGTCCCCGCGCCGCCCCGTTCTGGTGATTCCAGCCACAGCCCGGCACGGGGACGGGGGCAAAGTGCCGCTCCGCCCTTACCCTCGACACGCGACCGCTGCAGTTACCCGCCGGTGTGACCCGGCGGTCATCGGCGTGCGGGGGGACCTGGATCCGGCGGAGGGGCTCGGGATGAAACTGACTGTGGTGGGGTGCTCGGGGAGCTTCCCGTCGCCCGACTCGCCCTGCTCCAGCTACCTGGTCGAGGCCGACGGCTACCACCTGGTGGTCGACCTCGGCAACGGCGCGCTCGGCGCGCTGCAGAACCACGTCGGCCTCTACGACGTGGACGCGGTCGCGCTCAGCCACCTGCACGCCGACCACTGCATCGACCTGTGCGCCTACTGGGTGGCCCGCAACTACCGCCAGGAGGGCTGCCCCGACCCGCTGCCGGTCTACGGCCCGCTGGACACGCCGGGCCGGCTGGCCCGCGCCTACGACATGCCCGAGCGCCCGGGGATGACCGAGGTCTTCGACTTCCACACCCTCACCCCCGGCCGATTCGAGCTTGGCCCGCTGACCGTCACCGCCGTCCAGGTCAACCACCCGGTCGAGGCCTACGCCTTCCGGATCGAGCACGACGGCCGCTCGCTGGTCTACTCCGGCGACACCGGCGAGAGCCCGGCACTGGTCGAACTGGCCAGGGACGCCGACCTCTTCCTCTGCGAGGCCGCCTACACCGACGGCCGGGAGACCTACCGTTCGATCCACCTCAACGGCCGCGAGGCCGGCGAGCACGCCACCGCCGCCGGAGCCCGCCGCCTGGTGCTCACCCACATCCCGCCGTGGACCGACCCGCAGCGCAATCTGCGGGACGCCGAGAAGGCCTACCAGGGGCCGGTGGAGCTGGCCAAGGCCGGTGCGGTGTACGAGATCTGACGTAACATCACGAAGAGGGGGCACCGGCTGCGGCCGGTGCCCCCTCTTCGCTGCGTCAGGCGGCGGTCACGCCTTGGTGACGTCCTCGAGCTCCTCGTCGGTCTCGCGACCGGGAGTCTTGAGGTCGAACTTCGTGATCGCGAAGCGGAAGACCACGTAGTAGATCACCGCGAAGACCAGGCCGATCGGGATGATCAGCCAGGGCTTGGTGGCGAAGTGCCAGTTGAAGACGTAGTCGATCGCACCGGCCGAGAAGGTGAAGCCGTCGTGCACGCCCAGCGCCCAGGTGATCATCATCGACAGCGCGGTGAGCACCGCGTGGATGCCGTAGAGGACCGGGGCGATGAAGAGGAAGGAGAACTCGATCGGCTCGGTGATGCCGGTCATGAAGGAGGTCAGGGCCAGCGACATCATCATTCCGAGGACGGCCTTGCGGCGCTCCGGGCGGGCGCAGTGCGCGATCGCCAGCGCGGCGGCCGGCAGGCCGAACATCATCACCGGGAAGAAGCCGGACATGAACTGCCCGGCGGTCGGGTCGCCGGCGAAGAAGCGGTTGAGGTCACCCTGGACCAGCTTGCCGGTGGCGTCGTGGAAGGTGCCCGCCTGCTGCCAGAAGAAGGTGTTGGCGAACTGGTGCATGCCGACCGGGAGCAGCGCGCGGTTGATCAGGCCGAAGACGCCGGAGCCGACCGCGCCCAGGCCGATCGCCCAGTTGCTGAAGCTGTTCAAGGCGTCGCCGACCGGGCCCCAGGCCAGGCCGAAGGCGATGCCGAGGAAGGTGCCGACGAAGGCCATGATGAGCGGCACCAGGCGGCGGCCGTTGAAGAAGCCGAGCCAGTCGGGCAGCTTGGTGCGGTGGTAGCGCTGCCACAGGGTCGCACTGAGCAGACCGATGACCACACCGCCGAGCACACCGGGGTTCTGCGGGGTGCCGGCCGGGTTGGCGGCGGTGACTGTGCCGGCCATCGGGAAGACGGTCAGCACGTTGTGGAAGACCAGGTAGCCGACCAGCGCGGCCAGTGCGGTGGAGCCGTCCGCCTTCTTGGCCAGGCCGATGGCGATGCCGACGCAGAAGAGCAGCGGCATGTTGCTGAACACCGCGTTCCCGGCCGCGGCGAAGGTGGCGACCAGCTTGGCCGGCAGGTGCAGCTTCTCCTGGACGTCCGGCTGCCCCAGCCGCAGCAGGATTCCGGCGGCCGGCAGGACCGCGATCGGCAGCTGGAGGCTGCGGCCGATCTTCTGCAGGCTCTGCAGAGCGTTCTGCCCGAACTGCTTGAGGGGCGAGGGTGCGGCGGG
This sequence comes from Kitasatospora sp. GAS204B, assembly GCF_029892155.1. Classification (GTDB taxonomy): domain Bacteria; phylum Actinomycetota; class Actinomycetes; order Streptomycetales; family Streptomycetaceae; genus Kitasatospora. The sequence goes on from NZ_JARZAG010000026.1 coordinate 95,876, forward strand.
CGCCGGTGCCTGCGCAGTCGTACTCATGGGGGTGGTTCCTCACGGCAGGGCGTACCGGGCGGGGTGCGGCCGGGGCCGATACGCGAACTGGTCTACACCACTAGTGGTGTAGACCAGTTTTCTAGCACGCCACGAGGAGAGCCGGAAGGTCCGGCAGCCTCGCAGGTGGGAAGCGCTATGAAATCGAAACCTTGTTGAGGATTAACGATCTTCTGCCGTGCTCACCCGCGGTCACGCCTTGGTGACATCCTCGATCTCGTCCTCCGGTTCGCGCCCCAGGGTCGGCAGGTCGAACCGGATGATCGCGAAGCGGAAGAGCGAGTAGTACAGCGCCGCGAAGACCAGCCCGATCGGAACGATCAGCCACGGCTTGGTGGCCAGGTGCCAGTTCAGCAGGTAGTCGATCAGGCCGGCCGAGAAGCCGAAGCCGTCGTGCACCCCCAGCCCCCAGGTGACCGCCATCGACAGGCCGGTGAGCAGCGCGTGGATCCCGTACAGCACCGGGGCGATGAACATGAAGGAGAACTCGATCGGCTCGGTCACCCCGGTGATGAAGCTGGTCAGCGCGACCGAGATCATCATCCCCAGGACGGCCTTGCGCCGCTCGGGCCGGGCGCAGTGCGCGATCGCGATGGCGGCCGCGGGCAGGCCGAACATCATGATCGGGAAGAAGCCGGACATGAACTGGCCGGCCGTCGGGTCGCCGTGGAAGAAGCGCGGGATGTCACCGCTCCACACCTTGCCGGTCGCGTCGGTGAAGCTGCCGACCTGCTGCTGGAAGAAGGTGTTCAGGAACTGGTGCATGCCGATCGGGATCAGCAGCCGGTTGGCCACGCCGTAGATGCCCGCACCGGCCGAGCCGAGGCCCGTCAGCCAGTCGCTCGCGTGGGTCAGCCCGCTGCCGATCGGCGCCCAGGCCAGGCCGAAGACGATGCCGAGCAGGGTGCCGACGAAGGCCATGATGATCGGCACCAGCCGCCGGCCGTTGAAGAAGCCGAGCCAGTCGACCAGCTTGGTGCGGTGGTACTTCTGCCAGATCAGCGCGCTCAGCAGGCCCACCACGATGCCGCCGAAGACCCCCGGGTCCTGCGGCTTGCCGGCCGGCAGGGCGGCGGTGATGCTGCCGGCCACCGGGAAGACGGTCAGCACGTTGTGGAAGACCAGGTAGCCGACCAGCGCCGCCAGCGCGGTCGAGCCGTCCGCCTTCTTGGCGAAGCCGATCGCCACGCCGACGCAGAAGAGCAGCGCCAGGTTGCCGAAGACCGCATCGCCCGCCGTCGCGAAGACGGCGGCCACCTTGTTCCAGCCCAGGCCGTCCTTGCCGAAGACGTCGTCCTGACCGAGTCGCAGCAGGATGCCGGCGGCGGGCAGCACGGCCACCGGAAGCTGCAGGCTGCGGCCGATCTTCTGCAGACCCTGCAGCAGGCCGGCGCCGGGCTTCCTGGCAGGCGGGGCGGCCGCGGGAGCGGTCGTCGTACTCATGGGCTTCCTTCGGTGGACGGCGGGCGGCGTTGCCCGGACGGCCAGAGCAGACGCTATTGGTCTACGCCAGTTCGGGGATCAGCCCAGCCTGACACGACGCGGACGGGGGCCGGAAAGGCGTCGCCGAACCAGGGTATTTGGTCATCTTCCGGACAGGAAGAAGCCTCGGCGCCCGGCGGGGTCGGTCGGGGAACGCAGACCTGGCCCCGCGCGTTTGGGAAGTACACCCACATTGGTGTAGACCAGTTGCGGTGTGGCGCCACCGCTGTGGACCCGAGCCCCGCCCGTCGTCATCCTGGTCGTCCTGGAGGAAGATCCACGGTACGCGCGCGGTGCTGGGCCGAACGTGCGCCAGCGTGGCGGAACACCCTGAACCGGGTGATCCTGGTCGCGCCGGAGCACACGGCGGGCCTGAGCCCCCGTCACCCCGGCCACTTCGCACGGCACACCGCAGGACGGCCTCCGGCAAGGCAGCCGGAACGCCGAGACAGAGGGAGAAAGACAATGGCCACCAAGGCTGAGAAGATCGTCGCCGGTCTGGGCGGTATCGCCAACATCGAAGAGGTCGAAGGCTGCATCACCCGCCTGCGGACCGAGGTCATCGACCCCTCCCTCATCGACGAAGCCGCCCTGAAGGCCGCCGGCGCCCACGGCGTCGTCAAGATGGGCACCGCGATCCAGGTCGTGATCGGCACCGACGCCGACCCGATCGCCGCCGAGATCGAAGACATGATGTGAGTCTCACCTGAGGCCCGCCCGAGGCCCGCCCGACGGCCTGTCACCGGCGAACGGTGGCGGGCCGTCGGCGTGCCCACCGGCGTCCCGCGACGGGTACGTCCGGTATGCCGGAACCGACTACGCTCAGGCGCTATGTCACGCATCGACGGCCGCACCCCAGACCAGCTCCGCCCGATCACCATCGAACGCGGCTGGAGCAAGCACGCCGAAGGCTCCGTCCTCGTCTCCTACGGCGACACCAAGGTGCTCTGCACCGCCAGTGTCACCGAGGGCGTCCCGCGCTGGCGCAAGGGCAGCGGCGAGGGCTGGGTCACCGCCGAGTACGCCATGCTGCCGCGCGCCACCAACACCCGCGGCGACCGCGAGTCCGTCCGCGGCAAGATCGGCGGCCGCACCCACGAGATCAGCCGCCTGATCGGCCGCTCGCTGCGCGCCGTGATCGACCACCGCGCGCTGGCCGAGAACACCATCGTGCTCGACTGCGACGTCCTGCAGGCCGACGGCGGCACCCGCACCGCGGCCATCACCGGCGCCTACGTCGCGCTGGTCGACGCCGTCTCCTGGGCCCGCGAGAAGAAGCTGCTGCGCGCCAAGGGCCAGCCGATCACCGGCGGCGTCAGTGCGGTGAGCGTCGGCATCATCGACGGCGTCCCGATGCTCGACCTCCGGTACGAGGAGGACGTCCGCGCCGAGACCGACATGAACATCGTCTGCACCTCCGACGGGCGCTTCGTCGAGGTCCAGGGCACCGCCGAGGGCGCCCCGTTCGACCGCGACCTGCTCAACCAGCTGCTGGACCTGGGCACCCTGGGCTGCGCCGAGCTGGACGAGATCCAGCGCAAGGCACTGGAAGGCTGAACCGCCGGGCCGCGGTGGGCTGTACAGCGAAGCGGTGCAGACCGTACCGTTCCCGCAACAGCTCACCGCATCGGAGGACCGCGATGCCGCCCAGCCTCACCCGCCCCGCCGGCCTGGCCGTAGCCGCGCTGATCGCCGTCCTCCCGCTCAGCGCGGTCAGTTGCTCGGCCACCCAGAAGGCGATCGACTGCGGCAACACGGCGGTCTCGGTCGGCACCGACCTCAGCCAGCTCGGCAGCGCCTACAACAACTCCACCAACGACCCGGCCGCCGCCGGGCGGGCGATGTCCAAGCTCAAGACCGACCTCGACAAGCTCGGCAAGAACGCCGGCAACACCGATGTCTCCAAGGCCGTCACCGACATGCGGACGCAGGCCGACAAGGCCCAACAGGCGATGGACGCCAAGCAGGTCCCGGACCTCGGCCCGCTGGGCGACGCGGCCGGCAACCTGACCAAGGTGTGCACCGGCTGACGGAGGTGCTCGAGAGGGAATACTGAGGCGTCATGAGCACCCCTCGACGCCTCGTCCTCGCCACCCGCAACCAGCACAAGGTCGGTGAACTGCACGCCATCCTCGGCGCCGCCGGCCTCGACGTCGACCTGGTCGGCGCCGACGCCTACCCCGAGATCCCCGACGTCCGCGAGACCGGCGTCACCTTCGCCGAGAACGCCCTGCTGAAGGCACATGCCCTGGCCCAGGCCACCGGCCTGCCGGCCGTCGCCGACGACTCGGGCCTCTGCGTCGACGTGCTGGGCGGCGCCCCCGGCATCTTCTCCGCCCGCTGGGCCGGCAAGCACGGCGACGACCGGGCCAACCTCGAACTCCTGCTGGCCCAACTCTCCGACATCGCCGCCCCTCACCGCACCGCCCACTTCGCCTGCGCGGCCGCCCTGGCCCTGCCGGACGGCACCGAGCGCGTGGTCGAGGGCCGCCTGCTCGGCACCCTGCGCCACGAGCCCGCGGGGGATGGCGGGTTCGGCTACGACCCGATCCTGCAGCCCCTGGGCGAGACCCGGACCTGCGCGGAGCTGACGGCCGAGGAGAAGAACGCGATCAGCCACCGCGGCGAGGCGTTCCGCGCGCTGGTGCCGCTGGTGCGGGAGTTGGTGGGGTAGCGGAAAAGCTGAAGGCCCGTCAGTTCTCTGACGGGCCTTCGATTGCAAGGCTAGTGCGGCCGGAGGGAATCGAACCCTCACGAGGTTTCCCTCACTGGCACCTAAAGCCAGCGCGACTGCCTGTTCCGCCACGGCCGCATGCGCTCAGTCTAGAGCCTTTGCGATGGCGGGGGCACCGTCAATTCGCTTGGTGCGGCGTGCGTTGATCCACCACTCCCGTTGCGGCCGCGGATCGTCGGGCCGGTTGTCCGACTGCTGGACGCCCTGGGGTTACGGGCTGTCAGCGAACCCCCCTCATCATCGGCCCTCTTCCTCCGCCGGGCCGCACGGGCTACCGTCACGCTCTGCCACTCTTCACACGATCTGACAACAGTTCCGTTGCGACCTGTGCGTATCTGTGCGAAACCCCTTGACGCACGTGGTCAGAGGGGATGTCATATGGCACGTCACGTTGGAACCTGTTCGGTTCTGATCGATTGTGATCCAAAGGAGCCCTCCACCCATGACCACCGTGCGCCACCGCCGTCGCGCAGCCGCCGCCACCGTCGGCTTGATCGTCACCCTGGGCCTGACGGCCTGTTCGACCGGCCAGTCGAGTTCCAGCTCCGCCGGCGGCAACGCCGCTCCGGTCAGCGGGCAGATCTCGATCACGTACCTGCAGAAGCAGGGCGATCAGCAGTACTTCATCGGTGAGGCGGCCGGTGCCAAGGCGAAGGCCGCGCAGCTGGGTGTGAAGCTGAACGTGGTCAACCTGGGCAACGACGCCAACCAGACGGTCAGTGACGTGCAGTCGGCCATCGCGCAGAAGAGCAACGGCATCATCATCGTGCCGCCGGACCCGGCGGTCGGGCCGCAGGTCGTGCAGACGGCCAAGGATGCCAAGGTGGCGCTGCTGACCTCGGACGACCAGGTCTGCGCCACCGGCCCGGCGCCGGCCAACTGCAACCCGAAGGACCTGCTGCCGCGGATCGGCTTCAGCGGCCAGCAGATGGGCCAGCAGGTCGGCCAGCGCGCGGCCGAGGAGTTCAAGAAGACCGGCTGGGCGCCGGCCGACACCCGGATCATCTCCGCCTGGCAGCAGGACGTGACGGTCTGCGGTGACCGGGTCAAGGCTGCCAAGGCCGCCTTCGACACGGGCGCCGGTGCGAGCATCCAGGACATCGAGGTCTCCACCGACAACACGCCCACCGGTGCGCAGGACAAGGTGGCCGCGACGCTGACCGCCAACCCCGGCGTCAAGCACTGGATCATCTGGGGCTGCAACGACGAGAACGTGCAGGGCGGCATCACCGCCATGCAGAACGCCAACATCACGCCCGACAACGTGATCGGCGTCGGTCTCGGTGCCTACCTGGCCTGCAAGGACTGGGGCAGCGGCAAGCCGAGCGGGATGAAGGCCGCGCTCTTCATCAACGGCTCCGACGTGGGCGCGCTCGCGGTGCAGACCATGTACGACAAGCTCAAGAACGGCAAGGACTTCCCGCAGGAGGCCTTCGCGCCGACCGCCATGGTGGACGCCTCCAACTGGCAGTCCTCCGGCGTCCAGTGCAGCTGAGCACCACGCACCCCGGCACTGTGAGGAACCTGAGGTAGCACCTTGACGACCAAGACGACGAACGCGGGCGCCGGTGTCCGCGAGCTCGGCAAGCGCTTCGGCGAGGTCCGGGCGCTGGGCGGGGTGACCCTGGACTTCCCGGCCGGCCAGGTCACCGCCCTGATGGGGGAGAACGGGGCCGGCAAGTCCACCCTGCTGAAGATCCTGACCGGCGATCACCAGCCCACCGAGGGTTCGGTGCTGCTGGACGGCGCCGAGGTGGAGCTGCACTCGCCGGCCAGAGCCCGGGCGGTCGGCATCCGGATCATCCCGCAGGAGCCGGAGATCATCCCGCACGTCTCGGTCGCCGAGAACGTCTACGCCGGCGCGCTGCCCCGCAAGGCGGGGCGCCGGCTGGACCGGGCCGAGCTGCGCCGCCGGATCGAAGCCGATCTGGACCGGCTGGGCTTCTCCCGGGTGCTCGACCCGGACCTGCTGGGGTCCGAACTGACCCCGGCGCAGCGTCAGCTGGTGGAGATCCTGCGGGCGCTGACCGGTGAGGCGAAGGTGATCGCCTTCGACGAGCCGACCAGCTCGCTCTCCGAGCAGGAGGTGGAGGCGCTCTTCGGGCTGATCCGCCGGCTGCGCGACGCGGGCGTGGCGGTGATCTACGTCTCGCACCGGATGAAGGAGATCTTCCAGCTGGCCGACCGGATCGCGGTGCTGCGCGACGGCACGCTGGCCGGGGTGCTGGACGCGGCGCAGGCTTCCGAGGGCGAGCTGGTGCGGCTGATGGTGGGCCGCGATCTGTCGGCGATGTTCGTCCGGCAGAACGTCGCGACCGACCAGGTGGTGCTGGACGTCCAGCACTTGAGCACCGACGACGTGACGGACATCAGCCTGACCGTGCGGGCGGGCGAGGTGGTGGGCCTGGCCGGGCTGATCGGCGCGGGCCGCTCCGAGCTGGCGCTGGCGCTGGCCGGCGACCTGCCGGTGCGCTCGGGCACGGTCCACCTGGACGGTCAGGAACTGCGCTCGGGCCACCCGGGTGCGGTGATCCGGGCCGGGCTCGGCCTGGCACCGGAGGAGCGCAAGGCCCAGGCGCTGTTCCTGCAGCGCACGATCCGGGACAACACCTCGTTGGTGGTGCTGGAGCGGTTGCGGCGCTGGCGGTTCGTCAGGCGCACGGCCGAGCGCGAGCTGGCCCAGCAGTACGCGGACCGGCTGCGGGTGCGGGCGCCTTCGATCGAGCACGAGGTGCGCAAGCTGTCCGGCGGCAACCAGCAGAAGGTGGTGCTGGCCCGCTGGCTGGCCCGCAAGCCCAAGGTGCTGATCCTGGACGAGCCGACCCGCGGCATCGACGTGGGTGCGAAGGCGGAGATCTACCAGATCATCGCCGACCTGGCCAAGGAGGGGGTCGCGCTGCTGGTGATCTCCTCCGAGCTGCCCGAGGTGCTCGGGCTGGCGGACCGGGTGGTGGTGATGCAGAACGGCCGGATCACCGGCGAGTTGGACCGGGCCGAGGCCACCGAGGAGCGGATTCTCGCCCTGGCGATGGCCGATGACCTGGCGTCAGGCCCTGACCTGGCGGCTGCTGCGAGCGACGAAGGAAGGACCGCATGACCACCACGACCGTTTCCGAGAGCACGCCGACCGGGAGCGTGCCGCCGGCCAAGCGCGGCGGGGTCGTCGGCCTGCTGGCCTCGATCGGCGGGCAGAACCTGAGCCTGGCCGGTGGCCTGGTGTTCCTGCTGGTGCTGTTCGGCTCGCTCAACGGCAACTACCTGAGCTGGGACAACATCCAGGTGATCGCCGAGGCGGTGACCATCAGCGGCCTGCTGGCCGTGGTGCAGACCGTCGTGATCATCTGCGGCGGCCTGGACATCTCGGTCGGCTCGCAGGCCGGCCTGGCCTCGGTGGTCAGCGCGATGGCCTTCACCTCCACCGGCTCGAACGCGCTGCTGGGCATGGCGGCGGCGATCGGCGTGGGCGTGGTGATCGGCGGGCTGAACGGCCTGATCATCGTCTACGGCCGGGTCAACGCCACCATCGCCACCCTGGCGGGCCTGGCGGCCTACAAGGGTGTCGCGCAGCTGATCTCCAACGGCTCGGCGCAGGGCTACGTGCTCAACGACAGCATCTTCATCTTCCTCAGCCGGGGCAAGATCGCCGGGCTGCCGGTGATGGTCTGGCTGCTGATCGTGGTGGCGCTGGCAGTGCACGTGATGCTCAAGTACACCGACATCGGCCGCAACATCTACGCCATCGGCGGCAACGACACCGCCGCCCGGCTGGCCGGTATCAACATCAACAAGTACCTGATCGCGGTGTACGGCCTGCTGGGCGTGGTCGCGGCGGTGGCCGGCATCCTGCTGACCGCGCGCACCGGCTCCGGCCAGCCGGTCTCCGGCAGCGAGGGCCTGGAGCTGCAGTCGATCACCGCCGCGGCCCTGGGCGGCTGCGCCCTGCGCGGCGGCAAGGGCGGCATCGGCGGCACGCTGCTCGCGGTGGCGCTGCTCGGTGCGCTGGAGAACGGGTTGACCGTCCAGGGGATCAACTCGTTCTGGCAGAACGTGGCGCAGGGTGCGCTGCTGGTCGTCGCTGTGGTGATCCAGCAGCGGCGCAGCGGCGAACGGGCAGTGGGGCTGCCCGCCTGACCCGGCGTCGCGAAAAGGCGGCGGCCCCGGCCCCCTGTGTGGGGGGAGCCGGGGCCGCTGTGCTCGGGGTCTACGCCTCGACCTTGAGGTCGCGCAGCAGCTTGGCGACGTGGCCGGTGGCCTTGACGTTGTACAGGGCCCGCTCGACCTTGCCCTGCTCGTCGACGATCACGGTGGAGCGGATCACGCCGACCACGGTCTTGCCGTACAGGCTCTTCTCGCCGTAGGCGCCGTAGGCCTCCAGCACGGCCCGGTCCTCGTCGGAGAGCAGGGTGACCCTGAGGTCCTCGGTCTCGCGGAACTTGCCGAGCTTCTCCGGCTTGTCCGGCGAGATGCCGATCACGTCGTACCCGGCGCCCGCGAAGACCTCCAGGTTGTCGGTGAAGTCGCAGGCCTGGGTGGTGCAGCCGGGGGTCATCGCGGCCGGGTAGAAGTAGACGATCACCTTGCGGCCCAGGTGGTCCGCCAGGGACACCTGCTTGCCGTCGGCGTCGGGCAGGGAGAAGGCGGGGGCGGTGTCCCCGGCCTGGAGACGCTCGGTCACGGTGGGATCTCCTCGTGCTGGACTGGCGGTCGTGCCATCGCAAACCTACCTCTGATGGTGGGTGGGACTGCGCGGCTCGGCAGCCGAACTGACAGACTGAACGGCAGCAGACCGTGACGCGAGGTGAGTGAGGTGGCCCGGGTGGGCAAGGGGAAGACGAAGGACGCCGCGCGGGATGACGCCGGGCGGACCACCGCCGAGATCGAGGCGAACATCGCGCGGACCCGTGACCAGCTGGCCGACACGCTGGACGAGCTGGCGATGCGGGTGCACCCGTCCACGGTGGCCGCGCAGGTGCGGGCGAAGGCGCTGGCTTCGGTGGAGCAGCGGCTGGGCCGGCTCTACGTCGGCGCCAGCCGTGGCGTGGAGCAGCTGAAGGCGCAGTTCGTGGACGAGAAGGGGCAGCCGCGCAAGGAGCGGATCGTGCCCGCGGTGCTGGTCGGCGGCGGGGTGGTGCTGCTGCTCGCCTCGGCTCGTAAGAGGGTCCGCCAGTAGGGGGCCGGCGTCGCGACGCCCGGGCTGTCGCCTGGACGGCTTCTCCTCAGTCGCCGATGCTCCGCATGGACTCCTTCGTCGGCACCGCCCAGACTCGGCCCGGACGCCGCTCCTTGATCCGGCCCCCTACCGGCGGACCCTCTAAGCGCAAGAAGGACTGATCGGGCCCACTGATCGGGCCGGGCGGATCGGATGGATCGCGGGCTGGCGCCACGGCGCGGGCCCGCGACAGGTACGGTCTGGGCGTGAGTGTGAACGACGAGCAGAGCAAGCAGCCCGAGCAGCCGGCGCCCGCCGGGCTGCCCGAACACGGCCGACACGACCGGCTGGGCGAGAAGCTGCCCATCCGGATGCTGCACGACCGGGTGCTGGTGCGTCCCGAGGGCGGTGAGGGTGAGCGCCGCTCGACCGGCGGAATCCTGATCCCCGCGACCGCCGAGCTGAGCAGAAGGTGCACCTGGGCCGAGGCGGTCGCGGTGGGGCAGAGCGTGCGGTCGGTGGAGCCGGGGGACCGGGTGCTGTACGACCCGGAGGACAAGCTCGAGGTCGAGGTGCGTGGCGCGACGTACGTGCTGCTGCGCGAGCGCGACCTGCACGCGGTGGCCGCCGAGCGGCTGACCGATTCGGATGGGTCGACCGGGCTCTATCTGTAGGTTTTCTGACGTTGTGTGAGGGCCCGTCTCCGGTGGAGGCGGGCCCTCAGTCGTTCGGCGTAGGTGCGGTGGCCGGGGCGGCACGGTCGGCTCACTGTTTGGAGCGAGGCGATGACGGAACGTTTCGCCCGTTAACCATCGAACAGGAAGAGACCCTCATGCGTGCCATATGGACGGCTGCCGCGTTGACCGCGGCGATCAGCCTCACCTCGGTGACCGCGGCGGCCGCGGCCGTCCCGCTCCGTGACCCGGACGCGTCGCGGGTGATGCCGGTGTCGGCGTTGCCGCTGCGGCCGGCGGTGACCGCGCCGTCACCGACCTTGCCGACGACGCCGACTCTGCCGACGACGCCGACTCTGCCGACGTCGCCGAGCCTGCCGACCACGCCGTCGTTGCCGACGACGCCCAGTCTGCCGACGACGCCGTCGCTGCCGAGCACACCGTCGCTGCCGAGCGTCCCAAGTGTCCCGAGTGTCCCGAGCTTGCCGACGACGTTGCCGAGTCTGCCGGACCTCGGTGTGCTGACGCAGTTGCTGAGCACTCTGCTCTCGACCATCCAGAATCTGCTGGCCGGGCTTGGGCTGCCCGTCACGCTGCCGTCTCTGCCCAGCCTGCCCGCCCTCGGGTCGAGCATGCAGTCGAACAGCCACTAGGGCTCGCCCTCAGGTCGAACCCGCGGACACCGGTACCCCCGGCGCCACCCGGCGCCGGGGGTACCGGTGTCTCTGCCGGAAAACGGCTGCCGGGCCAAGCGGCTTGCCGCTACGGTGGTCTGACACAACCTCATATATCACTCAGCCCCGAACGACGCCCCCACCCCCGGGGGTCCGTCGATCGGGGCTGTCGGGCGCTGGGCCGTTCCTGCCGTGCGGGAGTGGCACTGGCAAAAAGTCGACAAGGAGATATTTGATGGACACGTCGGCCGGGCTCTACCTGGCCATGGCCCGCGGCTCCTTCCGCCGGTACTCCACCTACCGGGTGGCGACGCTGGCGGGGGCCTTCACCAACACCGTCTTCGGCTGCATCCTGGCCGCCACCTTCCTGGCCCTGTGGCGGGCCAGGCCCGGCCTGGGCGGTTACGACACCACCCAGGCCGTCACCTACATCTGGGTCAGCCAGGCGCTGCTGGTCGCCGTCGCCGCGTGGGGCGGCGGGTTCCAGGACGACCTGCAGGCGCGGTTGCGCACCGGCGACATCGCCGTCGACCTCTACCGTCCGGTGGACTTCCTCGGCTGGTGGCTGGCGGCCGACCTGGGCCGGGCGGCTTTTCAGCTGCTCACCCGCGGTGCCGTCCCGCTGGTCGCCGGGGTGCTCCTCTTCCATGCCCGGCTGCCGCACTCGGTGCTGACCTGGACGCTCTTCCTCTGCTCGGTGCTGCTGGCGATCACGGTCAGCTTCGGGCTGCGGTTCCTGGTCTCGGTGACCGGCTTCTGGCTGGACGACTCCGAGGGGCTGCGGTCGCTGATGCTGGTGGTCTCGATGTTCCTGTCCGGGATGCTGCTGCCGCTCGGGCTCTTTCCGGACGGGCTGCGGCAGGCGGCCCAGGCGCTGCCCTGGGCGTCGCTGGTCCAGGTGCCGTGCGACCTCTTCCTCGAGCACCGGACCGGACGGGCGGCGGTGGCCGCGCTGGGCTTCCAACTGGTCTGGGCGGTGCTGCTGTTCGCGGCCGGCCGGGTGGCGCAGTCGCTGGCCACCCGCAAGGTGGTGGTCCAGGGTGGCTGAATCGTCGCTGATCGCGTCGCCGCCGGCCGAGCGGCTGTCGGTCGAGCCACTGCCGGCCGAGTCGCCGGTGGCCCGGCTGCGCTGGGCGGTGGTCTCCTGGCGCCTGGCGGCCGCCATGTGGATGCGGGCCGCGATGTCCTACCGGGCGAACTTCCTGCTCACCTCGGTGGGCAGCCTGCTGGCCACCTTCCTGGACTTCCTGGTCCTGGTGCTGATGCTCCGTCACACCGGCCGGCTCGGCGGTTGGACGCTGCCCGAGATCGGCCTGCTCTACGGCACGTCGAGCTTCGCGCTGGGCGTCGCCGATGTGCTGGTCGGCAGCGTGGAGGGGCTCGGCCAGCGGATCGCCTCCGGGACGCTGGACGTGCTGCTGATCCGGCCCGCCCCGGCGCTGTCCATGGTCTGCGCCGAGCGCTTCACGCTGCGCCGGCTCGGCCGGCCGTTGCAGGGGCTGCTGGTGCTCGGCTGGTCGATGGGTGCGCTGCCGATCGCCTGGACCTGGCCGAAGCTGCTGTTGCTGGCCGCGCTGCTGGTCAGCGGCACGGTGATCTTCGGGGCGATCTTCGTGGCCGGTGCGACCGTGCAGTTCTGGTGGGGCGAGAGCCGCGAGTTCCAGAACGCCTTCACCTACGGCGGAGCCACCCTGCTCAGCCACCCGCCGGGCATCTACGGCAAGCAGCTGCTCGCCGGGGTGACCTTCGGGGTGCCGCTGGCCTTCGTCAACTGGCTGCCGCTGCTGTACCTGCTGGGCCGCCCCGACCCGCTCGGACTGCCGCCGGCCTTCGAGCTGGCCTCCCCGCTGGTGGCCGCGCTCAGCGTGCTCGGCGCCGCGCTGGCGTGGCGGGCCGGGCTGCGGGCCTACCGGGGCACCGGAAGTTGACTCCCTGTCAGCCCTCATCAGCCGATCCGTCATCAGAAGGAGTACCAGAAGTGAACCTGATCGAGCTCGACAACGTCTCCCGCACCTTCACCGTGCGCACCAGGGTCGGCCGGCTGCGCCGCGAGCGGCGTGAGGTGCGCGCCGTGCAGGGGCTGAGCTTCACCGTCGCGCCCGGCGAGTGCGTCGGCTACATCGGGCCGAACGGCGCCGGCAAGTCCACCACGATCAAGATGCTGACCGGGATCCTGGTGCCGAGCGGTGGCCGGCTGCGGGTCGCGGGCGTGGACCCGGCGCGGGAGCGGGCCCGGCTGGCCCGCCGGATCGGGGTGGTGTTCGGGCAGCGCACCACGCTCTGGTGGGACCTGCCGCTGCGCGACTCCTTCGAGCTGGTCCGCCGGCTCTACCGGGTCCCGCCCCCTCGCTACCGGGCCAACCTGGCCCGCTGCGTCGAACTGCTGCGCCTGGGCGACCTTTTGGACACCCCGGTGCGCCAGCTCTCGCTCGGCCAGCGGATGCGCGGCGACCTGGCCGCCGCCCTGCTGCACGACCCCCAGGTGCTCTACCTGGACGAGCCGACCATCGGCCTGGACGTGCTGAGCAAGGCGCGGGTGCGGGAGTTCCTGCGCGAGGTGAACGAGGCCGGCACGACCGTGCTGCTGACCACCCATGACCTCACCGACATCGAGCAGCTCTGCCGCCGGGTGATGGTGATCGACCACGGCCGGGTGGTCTACGACGGGGACCTGCCGGGGCTGCACGCGCAGGGCGAGAGTGAGCGCACCCTGGTCGTCGACCTGGTCCGCGAGGGGGCGCCGATCGACCTGCCCGGCGTGCGGGTGGTCAAGGTCGAGGGCAACCGGCAGTGGCTGGCCTTTCCAGCCGCCCGCAGCGCGGCCCCGATCGTGGCCGCGGTCGCCGACCGTTATCCGCTGCTCGACCTGTCGGTGCGCGAACCGGTGATCGAGGACGTGATCGCACGGATGTACGCGGGGGCGACGATCGGCTGACGGTGAGTGACCCCGGCCCGCCCCGCGCCGTTGAGCCAGGTGGATCGGCGACGAGGTGATGGCGTGACGGGCAGTGGGCGGGCGGGTGACCCGGAGGTGACCGTGGTGCTGGTCGGCCCGCCGCCACGGACCGGCCCGTCGCCGGCGCTGGACTCGCTACTGGCTCAGTCGATCTGGCTCCGTCGGCCCGGGGCGTTGCAGTTGCTGGCCGCCGGGACGGGCGGGGCGGCCGTGGCCGGGTGTGTCGAACTGTTCGGCGATCGGCAGCGGGTGCGCGGGCGCTACCTGTTCTTCCTCGGCACGGGGGAGCGGCTCGCCGAGCAGGCGCTGGAGCGGCTGGTCGGGCTCGCCGACCGGGCGGGGGCGGACGTCGTGCTCGGGCGGACGGCGGGCGCCGAGCAACCGGCGTTCGAACGCGAGCTCTTCGAACGGACCAGGGAGCAGGTCGGCTTCACCGACAGCGCGCTCGCCTACGCGCTCCCGCAGGCCCGGCTGTTCCGGCGCGCGGCACTGGAGTACCACGGGCTGCCGACGCTCGGCCTCGACCCGTCGTGCGACCTGCGGTTCGCGCTGCCGTTCGCGGTGGAGACCTGCCTGCGCTCGCGGCGGGTCGCGGTGCTGGGCGGGGTGGACTGCCTGCTCGCGGCGGCGCCCGAGGCGCCGGACCGGCCCCGGCACGAGGAGCGGCTGCGCGCGCTGGCCGCAGCCCTGGTGGTGGCCGAGCGGCTGGCCGAACCGGGTGCGGAGGCGGCGGCGCTGCGCGACTGGGCGTTCGGTTGGGAGCTGCCGCGGCTGCTGCGCCCGGACTTCCTGACGCTGGAGGTGGCGGCCCAGCGCCGGCTCTGCGCCGGCGTCGGGCGGCTGGTCGAACGGTACTGCCCGGCGGCCGAGTACCAGGCGCTGGCGCCCCGCGACCGGCTGCGCCTCGACCTGGCCCGGCGCGGGCGGGCGGCGGCGCTGCGGCGGCTGATCCGCTATCAGGCGGCGTACGGGGAGCCGGTCGGCTACCGGGTCGCGGGCGAGGAGCGGCCGGTGGCGGTGCTGCCGGCGCAGCTGGGGCCCTCGCTGGTGCTGCAGGTCTGGCGCGGCCTGGTGCCGGCCCAGGTGCGCCGCCGGCTGCGGCGCCGGCCGGCCTGGCGCGGCCTGATGAACCGGGCGTACGCGCGCTGGGGCCAGGGTCCGAGTCAGGGGGAGCTCAGGGACGTGACAGCGGTGTAATGGCCCGATGATCGGTGACACTGGTCGAGTGGAGAGCGAGAGTACGGCCCAGACGGCTGCGACCGGCGTCCGGTTCACCGCCGCCGACGAGGAGAAGCGCCAAGGCGTGCGCCGGATGAAGATCATCGCGACCGGCCTGCTGGCCTTCGCCACCCTGGTCTACGCCCTGGCCACCTGGGCCGGTTCGGCCGGCTGGGGCAGCTGGACCGGCTACGTCTCGGCCGCCGCCGAGGCCGGCATGGTCGGCGCGCTGGCCGACTGGTTCGCGGTCACCGCGCTGTTCCGCCGTCCGTTCGGCCTGCCGATCCCGCACACCGCGATCATCCCGACGAAGAAGGACGCCTTCGGCCGCTCGCTCGGCCAGTTCGTCGGCGAGAACTTCCTCTCCGCGCAGGTGGTGCGCAGCCGGCTGGCCGCGCTCGGCATCGCCCGCCGGCTCGGCGAGTGGCTCGCGGTGCCGGCCAACGCCGAGCGGGTCACCAGCGAGGCGGCGGCCGCGCTGCGCGGGGTGCTCGCGGTGCTGCGCGACGAGGACGTGCAGGCCGTGGTCGGCGAGGCGGTCACCCGGCGGGCGGCCGCCACCCAGGTCGCCGAGCCGATCGGGCGGCTGCTCGGCAAGGTGGTGGCGGACGGCGGTCACCACGGCGTGGTCGACCTGGTCACCGTCCGGGCGCACGACTGGCTGGCCCAGCACCATGCGGACGTGGTGACCAAGGTGGCCATAAAGTCGCCCGGCTGGACCCCGAAGTTCATCGACCATCAGGTCGGTGAGCGGGTCTACAAGGAGCTGATGCGCTTCGTCACCGCGATCCGGGACGACCCGCACCACCCGGCCCGGGGCGCGATCGACACCTTCCTGGCCGACTTCGCCGTCGAGCTGCAGACCGACCCGGCGACCAAGGAACGGGTCGAGCGGGCCAAGGCGGAGCTGCTGGCCCGGGACGAGGTGCAGGAGCTGATCGCCTCCTCGTGGAGCGCGGTGCGCGCCCTGGTGCTGGCCGCCGCCGAGGACGAGCAGAGCGAGCTGCGCCGCCGGATCCAGGTGGGCGTGCGCTCCTTCGGGCAGAAGCTGGCCACCGACGAGCGGCTGCAGGTGAAGACCGACGGCTGGCTGCAGGACGCCGCGCAGTACGTGGTGGAGACCTACCGGGCCGAGATCACCTCGCTGATCTCCGACACCGTGGCGGGCTGGGACGCCGACGACGCCTCCCGCAAGATCGAGGCCAACGTCGGGCGCGACCTGCAGTTCATCCGGATCAACGGCACCGTGGTCGGCGCCCTGGCCGGTCTGCTGATCCACACGGTGGCGACCGCGGTCGGCGGCTGAGCCCTCCGATCCGCCGGCTGAGCCGTGCGATTCGGCGTTGCCGAGCCGTGCGATGATGCGAGGTCTGTTCGAGGACGACGGAGGAGTAGAGGATGTCCCGCGGGATCGAGGCGTTCATCGCCGGGCTGCCCAAGGCCGAGCTGCACGTGCACCACGTCGGCTCCGCCTCGCCGCGCGTGGTGGCCGAGCTGGCCGCCCGGTACGAGGGGAGGACCGAGGTGCCGGCCGACCCGGCCGAACTCGCCGAGTACTTCACCTTCACCGACTTCGCTCACTTCATCCAGGTCTACCTCTCGGTGGTCGACCTGGTCCGGGACGCCGAGGACGTCCGCTCGCTGACCTACGGCGTGGCCCGGGACATGGCCCGCCAGCAGATCCGCTACGCCGAGCTGACCGTCACGCCGTACAGCTCGGTGCGCCGGGGCATCCCGGACGTGGCGTTCATGGAGGCGATCGAGGACGCCCGCAAGAGCGCCGAGCGGGACTTCGGCCTGGTGCTGCGCTGGTGCTTCGACATCCCGGGTGAGGCGGGGCTGGCCTCGGCCGAGGAGACCGCCCGCCTCGCGCTGGAGGTGGGCGCGGACGGGCTGGTCAGTTTCGGCCTGGGCGGCCCGGAGATCGGCGTGCCGCGTCCGCAGTTCAAGCCGTACTTCGACCGGGCCCGGGCGGCCGGTCTGCACAGCGTCCCGCACGCCGGCGAGTCGACCGGGCCCGAGACGGTCTGGGACGCGATCCGCGAGCTGGGCGCCGAGCGGATCGGGCACGGCACGCAGTCCTGGCGGGACCCGGCGCTGCTCGACTACCTGGGCGAGCACCGGATCCCGTTGGAGGTCTGCCCCACCTCCAACCTGGCGACCCGGGTGGTGGAGCGGATCGAGGAGCACCCGATCAAGCGCTTCGTCGACGCCGGACTGCTGGTGACGGTGAACAGCGACGACCCGCCGATGTTCGGCACCGACCTGAACACCGAGTACCGGGTGGCGGCCGAGCTGCTGGGGCTGGACGAGGCGGGCGTGGCCGCGCTGGCCAAGAACTCGGTGGAGGCCTCGTTCCTGGACCAGGCGGGCAAGACGCGGATCGCCGGCGAGATCGACGACTATCTCGCGGGGTGGCAGCGGCCCTAGGGCGTCTTTCATCATTCCCGCCGGGCGCGCGACGCCGGGCATTCCGCCTGGACGCACCGGCGAAACGTCCAAGTACGACCCAGTACGAGGACGCTTCGCCGGCACGCCCAGCCGGGCGCCCACCGCCGCGCGCTGATCCGACGCGAATGATGAAACACGCCCTAGCCGGCGGCGCGGGCGCGCCGCGCGCGGCCGGTCGGCTTGCTGGTGCGGCTGCTGTTGCTCCCGTTGCTGTTCCCGCTGCCGCTGCGGCGCGGCTGCTGCGCCTGGGGCGCGGCTTGCGGGCGGGGGTGGCGGGCCGGGGTGCGGGCAGGGCGGGGGTGGCGGGTGCTTCGACCGCCTTCGCGGCTGCCTTTGCCGAGGCCTTCACCAGAGCCTTCGCCGGCTCGCTCTGCGGCCGCGGGGTGCGGTGCAGCCAGGCCCGCTCGGCGGTGGTCCAGCCGGTGGTGGTGAGCAGGTAGAGCGCGGCCGCCAGCGGGACGAGCGCCGCGAAGAGCACGGTCAGGAACGAGAGGTACGGCGCGATCGCGGCGCCGGGTGCCTGCTGCGGGGCCGCCTGGGCGGCGGCGCGGGCCCGGCGGAAGCCGGCGTACCCGACACCGGCCAGCGCCAGGTAGAGCCCGGCGAAGACGGCCAGCTGCCCGGGCCCGTGCGCGGCGCCCAGGTGGGTGCCGAGCGGGACGCCGAAGAGGGTGTGGCCGAGCAGGTCGTTGTGCACGCCGTCCACGGTGGGCAGCGTGAAGAGCCGGTACATCACCGAGAAGAACGGGATCTGCACCAGCATCGGCAGGCAGCCGGCGAACGGCGAGGCCTGCTCCTTCTTGTAGAGCTCGGCCAGCGCCGCCTGCAGCCGCTCGGGGCTGCCCTTGTGCTTCTTGTTCAGCTCCGCCACCTGCGGCGCGAGCCGGGTGCGGGCCTTCTCGCCGCGCGCGGCGGCGCGGGCCAACGGGTGCAGCACGAGGCGCACGCAGATGGTGAACAGCACGATCGCGGCGGCGGCCGGCAGGTAGTGGGCGAGCGCGCCGACCACGCTGTGCGCGAGGCCGATGGCGGGGTCGAAGATCGAGAAAAGCGACATGCGAGGGTGGCCCTCCGGCGTCTGACGGACTGTGAGACGGCGGACGGCCGCGCAGCGGGCGCGGTGGGACTACACCAGGGCTTGCGCGGCCGCCAGGGCCGCGCCCGGTGCCCTGGGCCGGCGGCGGCCCCGGGCATCCGGATCGCGTTGCGGCAGGAAGGCGGTGCGCAGGGCTTGGCGCCGCAGGGTGCCGTCCCGCACGGCGTGCGGGGCGCGGGCGCCGAGCAGCCGGGTCAGCACGAAGGTGGTCGTGGCCACCCCGGCCAGCACCATCAGGGTCGCGGCCGCGGCCAGCGCGGTCAGTCCGGTGGTGCCGCCGGGCAGCACGTCACCGGTCAGCAGGCGGAGCACGCCGAGGAGCAGGACGAGTGGATGCACTGCTGAGCCTCCTCGGGAGCGTCGGGCCACGACCACCGATGGTACGGGAACAAGGGACGGAGCCGGCAGGAAAACGGGCGTAGTCCTGTGTGTCTCACAGAGCTACGATGGCTGTATGAAGACGATTACCCAGCGCGAGTTCCGCAATCACTCCGCGACGGTGATGGACGCGGTGGAGGCGGGTGAGAGCTACCTCATCACCCGCAACGGCGTCGAGGTGGCCGAGCTGCGCCCGGTCGCCCGGCGGCGCCGGCTGAGCGCGGAGGAACTGGTGGCCCGCCATGCGCGGCTGCCTCGGGTCGACTACGCGCTGATGCGCCAGGAGGCCGACGAGTTCTTCGGCACCGAGGACCGTGTTGGCGAGGACGGCGACCCGTTCGAGCGACGGCGTGGCTGAGCGCCGGCCCTCGGGCGTACTGGACACGTGCACCTACATCGACCTGGACCTGCTCGATCCGGCGAGCCTGCCGGTCCTCCCGGAGCTGACCGCCATCAGCCTGGCCGAGCTGCAGCAGGGCGTCGCGATGGCCAGAGACGCGGCGTCCAGGGCGGGGCGGTTGGAGAAGCTCGGCGCGGCGGTCGCCGATTTCGAACCGTTGCCGTTCGACGGGCCGGCGTCGGCGCGGTACGGGACGCTGGTCGCGCTGACCATCGCGGCGGGGCGCGATCCGCGCCCGCGCCGGATGGACCTGATGATCGCCGCCGTCGCCTCGGCCAACGGGCTGCCGCTCTTCACCCGCAACGCCGCCGACTTCCGGGGCCTGGAACGGGCGGTCGAGGTGATCGCGGTCTGAGCGGGCTCAGACCAGTGCCACGGTCTGCCCCGTCGCCGCGCTGCGCCGGGCCGCCTCCAGCACGGTGAGGGTGGCGACCGCGTCCAGCGGGTCGACCGGCGGCGGGGTGCCGGTGGCCAGCGCGTGTGCCAGGCTCGCGTAGAAGGCTGGGTAGTCGCCGGGGTCGGTGGCGACCGGGGCCGCCTGCTCGTCGGTGCCGAGCGTGCCGTGCAGTGCGGCGTCCTCGGTGCCCCAGGGGCGTCCGTCCCCGGGCCGGCGGCCGGCTCGCAGGTCCGCCTCCTGCGGGTCCATGCCGAACTTCACGTAGCCCGCCCGATCGCCCAGCACCCGCAGCCGGGGGCCGCCCAGCGGGGCGATCGCGCTGGTCCACAGGTGCGAGCGGACGCCGCCGGCGTGGGTGAGGGCGAGGAAGGCGTCGTCGTCCACCGCCGCGCCGTCGCGCCGGGTGTCGATCTCCGCGTACACCGTGCTGACCGGGCCGAACAGGGTGAGCGCCTGGTCCACCAGATGGCTGCCCAGGTCGTAGAGGGTGCCGCCGGCCTCGGCGGGGTCGGCCAGTTCGCGCCAGCCGGCCTTGGGCTTGGGCCGGAACCGCTCGAAGCGCGATTCGAAGCGGTGCACCCGGCCCAGCGTCCCCGCCTCGATCAGCCGGCGGGCGGTGCGGAAGTCGTTGTCCCAGCGACGGTTCTGGAAGACCGTCAGCAGCGCGCCGCGCGACTGGGCCAGGCCGCACAGGGCCAACGCCTCCTCGGCGGTGGCGGCCAGCGGCTTGTCCACCACGGTGGCCAGTCCGGCGTGCAGCGCGGCCCTGGCCAGCGGCACGTGGGTGCGGTTCGGGCTGGCGATCACCACCAGGTCGAACTCCGCGGCCCCGACGAAGAGTTGCTCGGGGGTGTCCAGCGCGCGGGCGTCCGGGTGCTCCCTCGCCAGCTGGGCACGGCGGTCGGGGTTCGCGGTGACCACGGCGTCCAGGCGCAGTCCCGGGGTGGTGGCGATCAGCGGGGCGTGGAAGGCGGAGCCGGCCAGGCCGTAGCCGATCAGGGCGACGCGGTACGGGGCGGGGGAGGCGGAGGTCATGCCTCTCACTCCATCACGGCGGCGTCCGGTCCGGGGAGCGGGACGCGCTGCCCGCGCCATGACGCCCACCTCGGTAGCGGTCTGGAAGGATTCCCCGGAGCGGTACTGCGGGATACAGTCCGGCTGTGGCCGGATCGGGCGCCAGGGGGAGGCCGACGTGTTGGAGATCATGGCGGTGAGCGCACTCACCGCGTTCATCACCGCGGTGGGCAACGGCGCCGCCGGTGAGATGGGCAAGCAACTCGTCGTCTCCACGGGGGCGCTCACGCGCAGGACCTTGGGGCGTGAAACGCCGCTGCCACGCACTCAGGAGGAACGGGAGAGCCTCGCGGCGCAGCTCCATGCACGCATGGAGCACGATCCGCAGCAGGCAGCTGAGTGGGCGGCCCTGGCCAGGAGCCTTCCGGAGCAGGTCGAGGGCCTCCGGCTGGACGGTGGACTCCCTCCCGCACCACGCGACTTCACCAACCACAAGGCTGTGCTTCGCAGGGTGCGGCGTGAAGCCACTCGGCCCGCAGCTGGTCGGCCGCGGGTCGCCCTGCTGCACGGGCCGCCGGGGATCGGCACCACGTCGGTGGCTCTGCACCTGGGCGCCACTCTCCTCGCCCGGTTCCCCGACGGCCGCTTCTACGTCGATATGCGGGACGGAGCCGGCGAGGGCGGGCTCGGATCGTCCGTGGTCCTGCTGCGCCTGCTGCGCGCGATGGGGGTCGAGCCCGATCAGCTGCCGGCCACGGAAGCGGGCCGGGAGCGCCTCTACCGGCGTCTGGTCGACGGGCGCAGGGTGCTGGTGGTGGTGGACCACGTGTCGTCGCCCGCCCAGGTGCGCGGCCTCGTCCCCGCGACGCCCGACGTCTTCCTTCTCGTCGTCGTATCGGGTCGGCCCTTCCAACTGGAGGCGGAGCGGGTGGAGGTTGCTCCCCTGACCGACCGCCACGCTGCGAAGCTCGTTCGGAGCACGGCGGGAAAGCAGGCATCCGCCCAGCTCGGTCCGCACATGAAGGAGCTCCTGGAGCGGTGCGCGGGCAACGCGCTGGCACTGCGCTCGCGGACGGTGTGCCTGCTGAACGAGGCGGGCCCGGAGCAGGAGTTGGCGACCGCACCGGCGGGCACCGATCCACTGAGGGACATGGTCCGGCAGATCTGCGGCGGAGTGCGGCCCGAGGTGAAGCGACTGTGCCAGCTCACCGCGCTGGTCGGGCTGCCCTCGATCGACGCCGGGCTGGCCGCGGCTGCCGCGCGCACTGCTCCCGGCGAGGCGGCCCGGATGCTCGCCGAGGCCGCGGAGGCCCGGTTAGTCGATGCACTGGGCGACGGCCGCTACCGCTACCGCCCTCAGGTGCGCCGTCACCTGGCGGATGCCGCCGCGATCGAGCTCGGCATCGCCGAGTGCGCCGCGGGCGTCCGCCGCGTACTCGATGCCCTGCTCGCCCGGGTCCTGCACGCCGCCCATGCCGCGCTGCCGCAGAGCTGGCGCACCGAACCCGCTCCGGAGAACGGGGAGACCTCCCGCGGTGAGGCGCAGGGCGTGGCGGTTCTGGCCGCCGAGCTGGGGAACGTGGTCCGGGCGGTGTCCGTGGCCGACGAGTACGGCCACACGACGACGTCGCTGCGGCTGGCTCGCGCGCTGTGGCCGCTCCAGCTGAAGGCCGGGTACTGGGACGAGGTGCTCCCCGCTCTGCTCGTCGCGGTCCGCTGCGCCGAGGACGGCGACGCGGATCCGCGGACGGCCGGTGCCCTGCAGTTCCAACTTGCCCACTGCCTGGGCGAGATGGGCCGCATGGACGACGCCGAGGCTGCGGCGCTGGCGGCTGTGGCGAGCGAGCGCGCGGCCGGTCACCTGAGGGGAGAGGCGTCCTCGGTGGAACTGCTGGGCCTGTTGAACCTGCACCGGTGGCAGTACGAGCAGGCACACGAGCGGTTCGTCGAGTCCGAGCGGCTCTACCGGCAGATCGGTTCCGGTCAGGAAGGGGCGGCGGATCTCCCGCGAGCCCTCGCCCTGTCCGCGCGGCACCAGGGACGCGCTCTGCGCGGCACGGGAGACCTGGCGCAGGCGCAGCGGCTCCTGGAGTCCGCGGCGGAGTTCTTCGCCGCGCAGGGTGAGGCCTACAACCAGGGCCGTGCGCTGACCGACCTGGCGGAAACCCTGCACGATGCGGGCCAGAACGCCGTGGCTCTCGCGAAGGTCGCCGAGGCGGAGCAGCTGCTTCCGCCGCAGGCTGTGCCGCACCTGCAGTACCTCGCCGCGTTGCGGCTGCGCTGCGAGGTCGCCGCGGGGTAGGGCCTGGGCGGCGGCCGGGCGTCATCCCTGCGATGCCCGCCGGCTCTCCACGACCATCGGATGGGGACCGGAGGCCGTGTGCATGCGGAGGGTGGCGGTCCCGTCCGCCGGGATCGTTCCGCCGGCTGCCAGCCAGGCGAAGAGCGCCGAGGCGTAGGCTGTGGGGTCGGCGTCCGCGCCCGGACCGGCGGCCAACCGGAAGCTCCCGTGGGCTCGTGTCCGCACGAAACACAGATCCGGGCCGACGATGAACGCGGCGACCGCGCACTGCGGATGCCGGCGCAGTACGTCCGCCGTCCACGACGGTGGGCCCCCGAGCCGCGGATCGTTCGGATCCGCTTCCCGCGTGATCACGTCGGCCAGCTCCAGCACGCCGCTGTCCCGGGTGGCCTCGTGCACGGCGAGGTGCACGTCGCCGTCCGCCCCGTACGGCAGCACGGCGGATCGCTCGATCGTGATGTCCGTGCCGTCGACGACCGTCCGGACCTGCATCGGGGCCGTCCGCCGCGGCGGATCGTACGGTGGCAGCGGCAGCGGTTCGAACAGGGCTCGGCCCTCTGGTTCCGGCAGCTCGAGCAACGCGTAGAAGTGCCGTCGCAGGAGGGCCGCCGACGCGCCCGGTGCGGAGGTGACGAACTCTGTCGGGCCGGGGAGTGGACGGTGGGCCGCGATCAGGTCGTCGAACTGGGCCCGCAGGGGCTGGTGCGGGTCCAGCCGTGGTGCTTCCGCGACGAACCGTGCGACTGGTGCTTCAGGGTCCAGCCGGTCCTGGCCGTCGGCTGCGAGCAGCACCGGAGTGCCGAGCGCGGCGGCGTAGTACGTCACCGCCCCGAAGTCCCCCAGGACGACGTCCGCCGCGAGGAGTGCCTGGCGCCACGCATGGACGGGATCGACCAGGGTGAGGCCGTTGAGGCGGGCTCGGTTCAGCCAGGCCCGGATCTGCCCGGGACCGTGTCCGTACCAGATGTTCGGGTGAAGGACGGCCGCGAGCCGGTAGTCGTCCGCCGGCAACTCGGCGGCGAGCCGGGGGAGTAGCGCGGGCAGGAGATCCTGGCCGCCGCGGTTCCCGAAGAATCCCTCGGGGTTCCAGGTCGAGTTCAGTACGAGGAGCCGTTGGCCCTCGCGTACGCCCAAGGCTCGTCGGAACCGTTCGCGGTACGGGCGGGCAGCGAGCAGCCTGTCGAAACACGGGTCGCCGCCGAGCACTGCCGTGTCCTCGGCCTCCGGGCACGTCCGGCGCAATCGTTCCACCTGCTCGGGGTGGGACAGCACGAGTCCGTCGACGAACGGCTCGCCGTCCGCCAGGAGCCACTCGGCCGACAGCCCGAACGTCGGCTCCCGGCTCCCGGCTCCCGGCTCCCGGCTCCCGGCTCCCGGCTCCCGGCTCCCGGCTCCCGGCTCCCGGCTCCCGGCTCCCGGCTCCCGGC
>NZ_JARZAG010000027.1 GCF_029892155.1 Kitasatospora sp. GAS204B
GTGGCGGTGAGGGTGTGGTCGTGGGTGTCCCAGGTGCGGACGGTGCCGTCGTTGCCGGCGCTGGCCAGGGTCTGGCCGTCGGGGGCGAAGGCCACCGCGCGCACCGAGCCGGTGTGCCCGGTCAAGGTGGCCGACAGGCGCTGGGCGGTGACGTCCCAGAGCCGGACCGTCAGATCGTCGCTCCCGGAGGCGAGGGTCCGCCCGTCGTGGCTGAAGGCGACCGTGTTCACGAAGTCGGTGTGGCCGGTCAGCACGCCGACCTGCCGCCGGGTTCGGACGTCCCAGAAGCGCACGGTGCGATCCTCGCCGGCCGAGGCGAGCAACTGTCCGTCCGGGCTGAACGCCACGGCGAAGACGGAGTCCTGATGGCCGGTCAGGACGGCGACCTGGGCGTGTGCGGCGAGGTCCCACAGTCGGATGGTCTGATCGGCTCCCGCCGAGGCGAGCAACCGGCCGTCCGGACTGAAGGCGATGCCGAAGACCGAGCCGCTGTGGCCGTCCAGCGTGCCGACCAGGGTGTGGCGCGCGACATCCCAGAGCCGCACGGTATGTGCGGCGTCGGCGGCCGCGACGGTGCGCCCGTCGGTGCTGAAGGCGGTCTGCCAGATCTCGGTGAACGGGTGCACGGTGAGCGCGGACGCCCCCAACTGCCAGAGCGCGGCGGTCTGGTCGAATCCGGCGGCGGCGATCACCGCGCCGTCCGGGCTGACGGCGACGCCCTGAACGTAGTCGGTGTGGCCGCAGAGGGTGGCGATGATCCGGCGGGTGGCCAGGTCCCAGAGCCGCACGGTGCCGTCGCCGCTCGCGCTCACCAGGGTGGCGCCGCCGTCGGTGTAGACCACGCCGTTCACGTCGTCGCTGTGTCCGGTGAGGGTGGTGATCAGGCTGTGGCTGGTGGTGTCCCAGAGTCGGACGGTGCGGTCGGCGGAGCCGGAGGCCAGGGCGTGCCCGTCCGGGCTGAAGGCCACGCCGAGGACCTCGTCGCTGTGTCCAGTGAGGATGGCGGTGAGGGTGTGGCCGGTGGTGTCCCAGAGGCGGATGGTGTGATCTGCGGCGGCCGAGGCGACCAGCCGGCCGTCCGGGCTGTAGGCGACGCCGAGGACCTCGTCGGTGTGTCCGGTGAGGGTGGCGGTGAGGGTGTGGCTGGTGGTGTCCCAGAGCCGGACGTTGCGGTCGGCCCCGCCGGAGACCAGGGTCCGGCCGTCCGGGCTGAACGCCACCGAGCGGACCCCGCCGCCGTTGCCGAAGAGGGTGACCGGCAGCCGGCGGCCCGCCATGTCCCACAGGCGGACCGTGCCGTCGGCACTGCCGGAGGCCAGGGTCTGGCCGTCGGGACTGAACGCGACCGTGCGCACCGACCCGCCGTGTCCGGTGAGCGTGGTGTCGAGCTGGCGGCTCGTCACCTGCCACACCTTCAGCGTGCCGTCCGCACTGGCCGTGGCGAGCCGGGTCGAGTCCGGACTGAAGGCGACGGCGTTGATCGGCCCGGTGTGTCCGAAGAGCCGACCGGCGAAGGCCTGGGACTGGCTGCTGAGCAGCGCGCTGCGGGCCTCCGTGGTGGGGGCGGTGCGGAAGGCCTCGTCGGCCAGCAGCATCGAGGCCTCCGGTCTGCCGGCCGCCAGCGCGGCCGATTCGGCGGCCAGCGCCTTGGAGAGCGCGGTCCGGCGCCCGGCGAACGCCTCGGCCCGCTGCCGGTAGGCGACGCCACCCGCGGTGACGGCCAGCACCAGCAGCACCGCGAGGGTGACCAGCAACTGCCGCCGGCGGCGGGTCTGGCGTCGCACGGTCCGCTCGCGCGCCGCTTCCTGGTCGTGCCCGGTGGTCAGGAAAGCGGCCTCGCCCGGGCTCAGTTCGGCGCGTCGGCGCGGATCGCGCAGGTACTCGTAGGCGGCGGCGAGCTTGGTCCCCCGATAGAGCAGGGCCGGGTCGTGGCCCTCGCGCTCCCATTCGGCGGCGGCCTCGGCCAGTTGCTGACGGACCAGCAGACCGGCCCGGTCCGCGTGCAGCCAGCCGCGCAGCCGGGGCCAGGCCCGGATCAGGGCCTCGTGGGTGATCAGCACGGTCTCGCTGTCGACGGTCAGCAACCGGGCCTGCACGAACGCATCGAGAACGGGGCCGACCTGGTCGCCGGCGCTGGACCCGCTGGTCGAGCCACTGGCGAGGGCCGCAGCGGCGCCGGGACTGGGGACGGGGGCGGCGGCAGGGGTGCGGAGTTGGTCGAGCGGAACCGGGTGGCGGGTGGCCTCGCTGTCCTCGGCGACGTGGACCAGGCGGAGCAGCAGTTGACGGGCCGTCTGGCGGCCCTCGCCGGTCAGGCCGGCGAAGAGGTTCTCGGCGGTCGCGGCGATCGCGCCCTGGATGCCGCCGGTGCGCAGGTAGCCCGCGACGGTCAGGGTGCGCCCCTCGCGCTGCTGCCAGGTGGCGAGGAGCGCGTGCGAGAGCAGCGGCAGGACGCCGGCCAGCCCGGCCTGGAGCGGTGCGGCGATCGCGGTGGCCGGGTCCTCCGGCGAGCCGGCCGGGTGCGGGATGCCCGCGAGGCCGAGGTCGCGGAGCAGGACCTCGACCAGGCCGGGTTCCAGCAGCAGATCGGCCTCCGCAGCCGGACCGGTGATCGCCTGGTGCAGCTCGGCGGCGGTCATCGGGCCGAGGGCGAGTACGCCGCGGGTGAAGACGGGGACCAGCTCGGGGTGTTCGAGGCAGCGGCCGCAGAAGTCGGCGCGGACGCCGAGCACCACCAGCGTGGGGGAGGGCCCCGGATCGGCGGCGAGCTCGCAGAGGGCCTGGATGAACGCGCGCCGCTCGGCGGGATCCGGGCAGAGGGTGAACACCTCCTCGAACTGGTCCACCACCAGCACCAGGCCGCTGCCGCCGCCGTCGCCGGTCGGCCGGGGGACAAGGGCCTCGGCGTGGGGACTGTCGGCGGTGGGTGGCTCGGCTTCCAGGGCCCGGCGGAGCGCGGTCAGCGGCCGGCCGGTGGGTGTACAGACCACCACCCGCTGGGGCCCGGGGCGAGTGGTGGGCAGCGCGCCGCGGCGCAGCGCCGGCAGCAGACCGGCCCGCAGCAGGGAGGACTTGCCGGCGCCCGACGGCGCGACCAGGGCGAGCGGGCCGTGGCCGGCGCGCTCGGCCAGGCGATCGAGCAGGGCGGTCAGCGCGCTCTCGCGGCCGGCGAACCAGCGGGCGTCCTGCGGACCGAAGGCGGCCAGGCCGGGATAGGGGCAGGGCAGCGTAGGCGCACGGTCCGTCGCGGCGGGCGCGGGCAGGCCGCCGGGCGCGCGTTCGGGCGCCGGCTCGGGGTCGGCGAGCCGGACCAGAGCGCCGTCGGCGTCCAGCAGCTGGTCGCAGCGGCGGGCCAGGTCCGGGCCGGCCGGCTTGCTGCCGTTCTCGATCTTGCTGAGATAGCCCTTGCTGTAGTGCAGGAGTCGGGACAGCGCACTGAGCGAGAGCCCACGCGCGGTCCGCAGCCGGCGCAGCTCCGCGCCGAACTCCTGGGGCGAGGTGGTGGCGGAGCGGACGGGCGGGTCCGTCGGTGGATGCCGATCCATCTGTCACTCCACTGACGGCCTGTCGGATCTGTCGGATCTGTCAACGAAAGGTTACCGGCTGTGATGAGCGCCTCGGACCACCGTCGGCCGCTATGTTGTACTGCGCAACCAGTATCGGAGAGGTCGGCGCGGGAGATTCCGGCGCGGGAGAAGAGAGACGAGCGTGTCGGGTCGGGACGAATCGATCGAGACCATCCAGCGCGAGCTGACCGCCTTCGCGCGCCGCGCCCGGCACAAGGCCTCGCAGCTGCATCCGGGGTTGTCGCTGGTGACCTACAGCATTCTCGACCTGATGAACGAGCGCGGCGGCTGCCGGGCGGCGGACGTGGCGGCGTACTTCCTGCTCGACAAGTCGACGGTGAGCCGGCAGGTGGGCGCACTGGAGAAGCTGGGGCTGCTGAGTCGCGAGGTGGACCCGGAGGATCAGCGCGGTCAGATCCTGCGCCCGAGCGAGCAGGGCCTGGCGCTGCTGCGGGAGGCGTACGAGATGCGGCGGCAGTCGTTCACCGAGCGGTTCACCGACTGGACGGACGACGATGTCGCGCGGCTGGCGGGCTACCTGGTCCGCTACGGCGCCGCGGACTGATCCGACCCGCGGCGTGAAAAGCCGACCGGCCGGTCGTCAGGTGCGAGGACCTGTCGACCGGCCGGCCGGTTCAGCTACGGCTGCAGCTGTGGCTGCTGATCACGGGGTGATCAGTACGCCTGGTGGACCTGCCAGAAGGCCCAGGCCTGGTTCGGGCTGCCGTAGGTGGTGTCCATGTACTGCAGCGCCCACTTGATCTGGGTGGCGGGGTTGGTCGCCCAGTCGGCACCGGCGGCGGCCATCTTGTTGCCGGGCAGCGCCTGCGGCAGACCGTAGGCACCGGAGCTCGGGTTGGTGGCGCTGACGTTCCAGCCGCTCTCGTGGGTGATGATCTGGTCGAACGAGGCCAGCTGGTCGGCCGGGACGATGGAGGCGGCCAGCGCCTGCAGCGAGCTCGGGCTGCTGACGTTCACGGCGACGGGCGCGGCAGCCGGGGCGGCGACGACCGCGGCAGCGGCCTTCGGCGCGGCGGCCGGCGCGGCCGGAGCCGGGGCCTGGGTGGCGGCCGGGGCCTGGGCCGGGGCGGTCTGGGCAGCGCCCAGCGCCAGGTGCTGGCCGGGGTAGAGCACGTCCGGACCGTGGGTCAGGGTGGACTTGTTCAGCTCGTACAGCTTCTGCCAGCCGCCCTGCACGTTGTGGCTGGTGGCGATCTTGGACAGCCAGTCGCCGCTCTGCACGGTGTAGCCGGCGGGCGCGGCCGGAGCGGCGGCGGGGGCCGGGGCGGCCTGCGGGGCGGCAGCCGGAGCGGCGGCGGCCTGCGGGGCGGCGGCCTGGTGGGCGGTGTAGCCGTAACCCTGCTCGGCGGTGTGGTGGTGGCCGTAGCCGGCCTGGTGGAGCGGCGCCGCGCTGGCGCCGGTCGCGGCGATCAGCGGCAGACCGGCGCCGACACCGGCGAGGACGGTGACGGCGATGGCGCGCTTGAGGGCGGCGCGGTTGGGCAGGCTGGAGCGACCGTTGACGGACAGCATGAAAAGCGTTTCCTCTCCCACGCCTGCGAGGTGAGCTGTCGGATTCGGGCTGGAGTTGCCCGGCCGCGCAGTTGCGCGGCTTCACCCCAAGCCCCGCCCGGAGAATCCGGGTGAGGCGACTTACCTTTGGGTCCCCCGCCCCTGCCGTGGTGCTGTGTATGCACGTGCCCACTCCGTCCGGCGGCAGGATTCGGCGTTCCGGGGAGCGGGGTTCGTGTGAAGACGAACGAGATGCACCGTAATCAGGTCGAAGGTCCTATCACAAGCCAATGTGAGGTGTCTCATGTTCGACCTGGGAGAGAGTCAGAAAAACGTCAAGCATCCAGCGGAGGATTCCTCGCGTGATTCCCCTCACAATGGGCGTTGTTATCTCCGCGTGATTTGAGATTCCGTCAGCCCGCGTGCCAGCCCTGCGGGTCGACCCCGCCCGGCACGGCCGCGGCCGGGTCGTACGGGGTGCGGGTCAGCACGAAGGTGCCCAGGTCGAGGTGGCTCACCGAGCCGTCGGCGGCGAGCACCACGCGCAGCGACTCGCCCGCGTCGTAGCCGTCCAGGCCGGTCCAGGAACCGTCGGGCTCGGGACGGAAGCGGGCGCGGCGGGCGCCGGTGGCGAGCCAGCTGAGCTCCAGGGTGCGGTCGGCCCGCAGCTGCAGGGCCAGCGCGGTGGGCCCCCAGTACCAGGGGCCGGTCAGCGCCAGCAGCTCGGGATCGGCGTCGGTGAACGGGCGCCACGGTTCGGGGAACCGGGGCTCGCGCTCGGCCACGATCGCGAGCAACTCGCCGGCCACCGGCCAGAACGAGGGACTCGACGTCGCATTGGTCAGTGTGACGACGGCCACGTCGTCCGCCGGGCTCACCCAGAGGCCGGCCAGGAACCCCGGCATCGAGCCGCCGTGGCCGATCAGTAGGCGTCCGTCCTGGCGCAGCAGCTGCAGGCCGAGCCCGTAGCTCGAGCTCCAGTCGCCCTCCGGCGCGGCGGCGGGCCGGCGCATCTCGGCGAGGGTGTCGCGGGAGAGCACCTTGCCGGTGCCGCCCGGGGTGGCGCCGGCAAGGAAGGCGGCCCAGCGGGCGAGGTCGGCGGCGGTCGACCAGAGCTGGCCGGCCGGCGCCATCAGGCCGGTGTCGGTGAGCGGCTCGGGCAGCATCACGTCCGCCCACGGGTGCACCGCGAACCCGCCGGCGTGCGGGGCCTGGGGCAGCAGGGTGGTGCGGGTCATGCCGAGCGGCTCCAGCACCTCCTGGCGCAGCGCGTCGATCCAGGGCATCCGGCGGATCTTGGCCACCAGCGCCCCGAGCAGCGCGAAGCCGGGGTTGGAGTAGTGGAAGCGCTCCCCGCCGGAGTGCCGGAACGGCTGGTCCTCCAGCAGGTGCCCCAGCTCGGGGCGTAGCTCGCCGGAGGTGCGCTCCCACCAGGGGCCGGGCGTCTCGGCGGCCAGGCCGGCCGTGTGGCTGAGCAGTTGGCGAATCGTGGCGCCGCCCGCGGCGGTGTCGGGCAGGTGCTGCTCCAGCGGGTCGGCCAGGTCGATCAGACCCTCGTCCCGCAGGCGCATGACCAGGACGGCCGTGAAGGTCTTGGAGATGGAGCCGATCCGGTACTGGACGTTCTCGTCCGGCGCGTGGCCCTCGATCATGCTGCGGGCGTCGGTCCACACCAGCCGCCCGTCGCGGACCACCGCGCCGACCAGGGAGGGTGTGCGGCCCTCGGCCTGTCCGACGGCGAGGCGGTGTCGCAGCGCCCGCACGGTCTCCGGCAGCAGGTCGGGCACCGGCAGGGCGGGGGGTGACAGTTCGTCGGCTCGCTGCTCGTTGTACGGCAACTCGGCAGCCGGGTCGGTCATCTGATCTCGCATTCGCAAGGCGGCCGGGGGTGTCGGCGCGGGGATCGGATCGCTCGACCTTACCCGGGCCCACCAGGCGTGGCCCGGCATTAAATCGGAGCGGCGAACCGCGTCCGCGCCCCGCACCCGCCGCCGTACCGGTTCGCGTCTGCGCCCGCACCCGCCGCCGTACCGATTCGAACGCGACCGCTATGCTGCACCGGGCCGCCCACGAACGGGCGTGGAGCAAGGGGGAGACGGTGCAGCAGTCCGAGCACGGAAGCTATCTGACGGATCTTCATACCGACCGGCCGCACCCCGCGCGGATCTACGACTACTGGCTCGGCGGCAAGGACAACTTCGCGCCCGACCGGCAGGCGGCCGAGCACGCGATCAGCGCGTCGGCGGACATCCCGGCAGCCGCCCGGGAGAACCGCGCCTTCCTGCGCCGGGCGGTCCAGCTGGCCGCGCAGGCGGGGGTCCGGCAGTTCGTCGACATCGGTGCCGGCCTGCCCTCGCCCGGCAACGTCCACCAGGTGGCACAGTCGATCGACCCGGACGCCCGGGTGGCGTACGTGGACAACGACCCGATCGTGCTCACCCACGGCCGCGCGCTGCTGGCGGACAACCGCACCACCACGGTGCTGACCGGGGACGTGCGGGAGCTGGACGAGCTCTTCGAGCGTCCGGAGCTGGCCGCGCTGATCGATCTGGGGCAGCCGGTGGCCGTGCTGCTGCTGGCGGTGCTGCACTTCGTCACGGACGAGGAGGCACGCGAGGCGGTTCGGCGGGTGCGCGAGCGAGTGGCGCCCGGCAGCTATCTGCTGCTCTCGCACAGCACCCACGAGGGCAATCCCGAGCGGGCCGCGGAGGTGGCCAAGACCTGGGACAAGACCACCTCGGGCATCCGGCTGCGGACCCGCACACAGGTGGCCGACCTGTTCGACGGCTGGGAACTGCTGGAGCCCGGAGTGGACTTCGTGCCGCTCTGGCGCGCGGAGGGTCCGACGGAGGCCAGTACCCGGTGGATGTACGCGGGGGTCGGGCGCAAGAGCTGAGCTGACCTCCCGGCCGCGCCGGCGGCGGGATCCTTGACGTCCACTGCCGTCTACGCTGGTCAGCGCGGATCGAGCGGAAGGACGGCAGCGTGTCGCACGACGAGCGGGAACTGGCTCGAACGCAGCGCGAGCACTGGCAGCGCACCTACGACCAGAACCCCGGCATGTACGGAGCCGCGCCTTCCGAGCCCGCGGTGCACGCGGCCGCCGCCTTCCGGGCGGCCGGCGCCCGCGAGGTGCTGGAACTCGGCGCCGGGCACGGCCGTGACGCGCTCTACTTCGCGCGCGAGGGGTTCTCGGTGCTCGCCACCGACTTCAGCCCGGTGGGCCTGGCCCAACTGCGCGCGGCGGCCGAGGCCCGGCAGGTGGCCGGGCGGGTCACCACGGCGGTGCACGACGTGCGCCAGCCGTTGCCGCCGGCAGCCGCTTCGGTGGACGCGGTCTTCGCGCACATGCTGCTCTGCATGGCGCTCTCCACCGAGGAGATCCACGCCCTGGTCGCCGAGGTGCGGCGGGTGCTGCGCCCGGGCGGCGTCTTCGTCTACACGGTGCGGCACACCGGCGACGCCCACTACGGAGCGGGCATCGGCCATGGCGACGACACTTGGGAGCACGGCGGTTTCGCCGTCCACTTCTTCTCCCGTGAGCTGGTCGAGGCGCTCGGCGCGGGGTGGCGGTCGGTCGACGTCCACCCGTTCGAGGAGGGCGAACTGCCGCGCCGCCTCTGGCGGATCACGCAGGTACTGCCGGGCTGACCAGGGCAGCGGTCGCTTCATGCGTCTGCGGCGTAGCTGTCGGGGCGCGGGTGAACCCCCGTAGGCTCTGCGGCATGAGACGCAGGACGAAGCCCGCCCCCGCTCCGCTGCCGCAGCGCGACGGGGTGGATCCGGTCCGGGTCCGGCTGCCCGAGCAGGGTCCCTGGCCGACGGTGGCCGACTACCTGGCCCACCGGCTGCCGGACGGGGTGGCCGAGCGGCTGGCACAGATGCTGCGCGCCGGGGAGATCGTCGGCGCGCACGGCCCGGTCGACCACGGCACGCCGTTCGAGCCCGGCGCGAGCGTCTGGTTCCACCGCGACCTGCCCGAGGAGGTCCCGGTGCCGTTCGAGCTCGAGGTGGTGCACCGGGACGAGCACCTGGTGGTGGTCGACAAGCCGCACTTCCTGGCGACCACCCCGCGCGGCAGCCACGTGGTGCAGACCGCGCTCTCCCGGCTGCGGCGCGACCTGGAGCTGCCCGAGCTGATTCCCGCGCACCGGCTGGACCGGCTGACCGCCGGGCTGGTGATGTTCGTGGCGACGGCGCACACGCGCGGCGCGTACCAGACCATGTTCCGGGACCGGTTGGTGACCAAGGAGTACGAGGCCGTGGCGCGCTACGACGCCGGGTTGGCGCTGCCCCGGGTGGTGCGCAGCCGGATCGTGAAGGAGCGCGGCGTGATCGCCGCCCGCGAGGTGCCCGGGCCGGTGAACGCGGAGAGCCGGATCGAGCTGATCGAGCGGCGCGGCGAGCTGGCCCGCTACCGCCTCACCCCGCTGACCGGTCGCACCCACCAGCTGCGGCTTCACATGAGCGGCCTGGGCATCCCGATCCTCGGCGACCCGGTCTACCCGCGGGTGCTGCCCGAGGCGGCGCCGGACGACTTCGGCACGCCCCTGCAACTGCTGGCCGCCGGCCTGGCGTTCACCGATCCGGTCAGCGGGCAGCCGGTGCGGCTGCGCTCGCGCCGGGCGCTGGCGGCCTGGGCGGCGGCAGCATGAGCGGCGGCGGGATGACCGGGGGCGAGGCACCCGCTGCCGACCTGGCCGCGCTGCGGGAACTGCTGCTCGGCCGGCCGGCGATGGCGCGCGAACTGCCCGGGTTCGTTCCCGAGGCGGCGCCGGCCGGGCCGGGTGAGCTGTTCGTGAGCTGGTTGCTCGACGCGCTGCGGGTGGAGTCGCCGGACGCCCAGGTGGTCACGCTGAGCACGGTCGGGCTCGACGGCGCACCGGACGCGCGGATCGTGGTGCTGCGTGATGTGGACCCCGAGCTCGGGGTGTGGTGGTTCGCCGGGGACGCCCGCAGCCCCAAGGGCCGCCAGCTGGCGGCCGAGCCGCGGGCCGCGCTCACCTGGTACTGGCCGGCGCTGGGGCGGCAGGTGCGGGTGCGGGGAGAGGTGACCCCCGGCGACGCGGCGGCGGCCGGTGAGGTGTTCCGGCTGCTGAGCCCGAAGTCGCGGGCGGCCGCGCTGGTGGGGCGGCAGAGCGAGCGGCTGGGCACGGCGCAGGAGTTCTGGGCGGCCTGGGGTGCGGCCGAACGGGAGCTGGCGGCGGAGCCGGGCCTGGTGGCGCAGGGCTACACGCAGTACGGAGTGCGGGCGCGGGAGGTCGAGTTCTGGCAGGGCGCGGCGGACCGACGGCACCTGCGGCTGGTCTACCGGCGCGGCTCGCGGGACGACGGCTGGCGGCGCGAGCTGCTCTGGCCGTAACCCGCGCCGGCCGTGAGTCCGGGCGCGGCCGGAAGTTGTCCGAACCCTCGCTACTCTTCGGTAAGTTGACTGATTAGGCTGTCTCCTGACGTTCAGTGTCTGCCGAGGGAGTCATCGTGGTCCATGCGGTCAAGCACAGCCATGTCGAGGTCAACGGCGTCCGCCTGCACATCGCCGAGCAGGGCGAGGGCCCGCTGGTCCTGCTGCTGCACGGCTTCCCGGAGAGCTGGTACTCCTGGCGGCACCAGTTCGCGCCGCTCGCCGAGGCCGGCTACCGCGTGGTGGCGCCCGACCAGCGCGGCTACGCGCGCAGCGAGCGGCCGAGCGCGGTGGACGCCTACACGCTGCCGCACCTGGTCGGCGACGTGGTGGGCCTGATCCGGGAGCTGGGCGCCGAGCAGGCGGTGGTGGTGGGCCATGACTGGGGCGCGCCGGTGGCCTGGATCACCGCGATGCTCCGGCCCGACCTGGTGAGCGCGGTCGCCGGGTTGAGCGTGCCGCCGCGGCTGCCCGCAGGCCTGGTGCCGGTGGAGCTGAGCCGGCGCCGCTACGGGGACGGCTTCTACCAGCACTACTTCCAGCAGCCCGGGGTGGCCGACGCCGAGATGGCGCGGGACCTGCCGACCACCTTCCGCCGGACGCTGTACGGCGCGTCGGGCGACAACCCGAGCCAGCCCGCCCCGTGGATCGTCCCGGACGGCCAGACGCTGCTGGACTCGCTGCCCGAGCCGAAGGAACTGCCGCACTGGCTGACCGAGGAGGACATCGCCGCCTTCGCCGCGGACTACGCCCCGCACGGCGAGCACGCGTTCACCGGGCCGCTGAACTGGTACCGCAACATCGACCGCAACCAGGAGTTGCTGTCGGCCTTCCAGGGCCTGGGCATCACCGTGCCCGCCCTGTACGTGGGCGGCGACCGTGACCTGGTGAGTGCGATGTACGGGGTGGACAAGCTGGTGGCGAGCCTGCCGAGCATCGCGCCGAAGCTGTTCCGCAGCGTGATCCTGCCGGGCTGCGGGCACTGGACGCAGCAGGAGCGCCCGACGGAGGTCAACGCCGAGCTGCTGGCCTTCCTGGATCACTTGCGGCTGTAGTCAGCAGGTGGGTACACGTGGTCGACGTGGAGCGCTGGGAATACAGTCGGCTGCGGCACCATCTCATGGAGCGCCCCACCGGGTGCCTCCACCGAACGTCGCACCGAAGGACCGGAACGAGAATCATGAGCAGCAACCACTACGACGTCGTAGTCCTGGGAGCCGGCCCCGGCGGTTACACCGCGGCCGTCCGCTCGGCCCAGCTCGGACTGAAGACCGCGGTGATCGAGGAGAAGTACTGGGGCGGTGTCTGCCTCAACGTCGGCTGCATCCCCTCCAAGGCGCTGCTGCGCAACGCCGAGCTGGCCACCATCTTCACCCGGGAGGCCAAGACCTTCGGCATCAAGGTCGAGGGCCAGGTCACCTTCGACTACCGCGAGGCGTTCCTGCGCAGCCGCAAGGTGGCCGACGGCCGGGTCGCCGGCATCCACTACCTGATGAAGAAGAACGCCATCGACGAGTTCGACGGCCGCGGCACCTTCATCGACGACCACACCTTGCAGGTCGCGCTGACCGCGGGCGGCTTCGCCACCGTCACCTTCGACCACGTGATCATCGCGGCCGGTGCCACCACCCGCCTGCTGCCCGGCACCTCGCTGAGCGAGCGGGTGGTGACCTACGAGGAGCAGATCCTCACCGACGCGCTGCCGGAGAGCATCATCATCGCCGGTGCCGGCGCGATCGGCGTCGAGTTCGCCTACGTGCTGAACAGCTACGGCGTCAAGGTGACCATCGTCGAGTTCCTGGACCGGATGGTCCCGCTGGAGGACGCCGACATCTCGGCCGAGCTGGCCAAGCAGTACAAGAAGCTCGGCATCCAGGTCCTCACCTCGACCCGGGTCGACTCGATCGACGACAGTGACCCGAACGCCAAGGTCAGGGTCACGGTCACCCGGGGTGGGCAGCAGGAGGTGCTGGAGGCCGACAAGGTGCTCCAGGCGATCGGGTTCGCGCCCCGGGTGCAGGGCTACGGCCTGGAGGCCACCGGCGTCGCGCTGACCGAGCGCGGCGCGATCGCGGTGGACGGGCGCGGCCGCACCAACGTGCCGCACATCTTCGCGATCGGTGACGTCACCGCCCAGCTGATGCTGGCGCACGCCGCCGAGACCATGGCCGTGATCGCCGCCGAGACCATCGGCGGCGTCGAGACCATGGAGGTGGACTTCGTGATGATCCCGCGTGCCACCTACTGCCAGCCGCAGGTGGCCAGCTTCGGCTGGACCGAGGCGCAGGCCCGCGAGCAGGGATACGACGTCAAGGTCGCCAAGTTCCCGTTCACCGCGAACGGCAAGGCGCACGGCCTGGGCCACCCGATCGGGTTCGTGAAGATCATCAGCGACGCCAAGTACGGCGAGCTGCTGGGCGCCCACCTGATCGGCCCCGAGGTCACCGAGCTGCTGCCGGAGCTGACCCTGGCCCAGCAGTGGGACCTGACGGTGCATGAGGTGGCCCGCAACGTGCACGCCCACCCGACCCTGGGCGAGGCGGTCAAGGAGGCCATCCACGGCCTGGCCGGGCACATGATCAACTTCTGACCTGCCCGACTGGCCGACCAGAGGCCCGCGGGGACGCCCGCGCGGGCCTCTGCGTGCTGCGTGCTGCGTGCTGCGGCAGCGGCGAGGTCAGCCGATCGCGTGCGAGAGCAGCGGGCCGTCGCCGTTGCCCTGGGTGGTCTCGCCCACGTTGCAGATCTGGTGCTGCTGCTGGTTGGCGATCGGCACGTCGACCTGGACCGGGACCAGCACGCCGACCTGCACGTGGTGCACCTCGGGCAGGCAGAGGTTCAGGTTGTCGGCGGCGTGGTACGACGGGCTGTGGTTGCCCATGGTGCCGGTGGCGTTGGTGCCGCCGTTGCCGGAGACCGAGGTCGCCGAGCCGTCCGCGTCGCCGATCGCCATCGCGGGCGCGGCCAGCGTGGCCAGCGAAGCGACGGCGATCCCGGTGCCCGCCAGAACCTTCTTGAGCATGAGTCATATCCTCTCGACAATGACCGGCGCGGGCGGTGCTGAGCGGACCGCGCGCCGGTGTCCGAACGTTGGTCGCGACGTGGCGTTCAACGCCCGGGTCCGGGAGAGGACACTGGCAGGCCGGCGGACTCACCCGTCCGGAGCGGTCGGCGGCTGACCTGGGCGGGAGCGGCGCTGTCCGGCTGGGCCCGGCGCGGGTCTGTCAGGTGCGCGGCGCGGTCGGCCAGTGCCGGCGGCCCAGGCTGATCAGGCGCAGCTGGTCACGGGCCAGCGCCGCGATCCGGCGCTCGGCGGCGCGTGCGGCGGCGGGGGGCGCGTCGGGCGCCTCCAGGAACGCGGCGGCCGTGGCCACCAGGTGCTCCACGTAGAGGCCGGCGAGCATCCGCAGGTCCTCGGCGCTCCAGCCGGCGCTCTGCGGCTGGGTGCCGAGCGCGGCGGCGGTCTCCGCCGTGAAGGTGGCCAGCTCGGCCGCGATCGCCTCGCGCACCCGCCGTACCCCGCCGTGCCGTTCACGGGTCAGGAACCGGATGTGGGCCCGGTGCTCGCGCACGTGCCGGGCGATCACCGCGATCGCGCCGTCGATCAGCTCCTCGGCATCGCCCTGTTCGGCCAGGATCTTCCGGATCATCAGATGCAGGCTCTGCAGCGACTCGGTGACCAGCACCACGCCGAGTTCGTCCAGATCGCGGAAGTGCCGGTAGAAGCCGGCCGGGGAGAGCCCGGCCGCCCGGGTCACCTCCCGGACGCCGAGGCCGCTCAGGTTCTGGTGTTCGAGCAGCCGCAGGCCCGCGTCCAGCAGGGCGCGGCGGCTCTGCTCCTTCTGGGCGGCTCTGACTCCGACGATGTGACTCACATCATTCAGTAAACAACTGTTTGCCGACTTCCGCCAGCGTAGAGTGGGGATGTCGGCGAACACTTGTTAGCTCAAGCTCGACTGGGCGCGGTGTCCGCCGGCGGTGCCCGGGGCTTCCTGCCAGTTGAAGGGTCCGACCATGATCTTCCTCTTTGCCGCACTCGCCGTCGCCGGTGTCCTGCTGGGCGCCGCCGCGCACACCACGTTGGCGCACTTCCTGATCGCCGCCGCGGCCATCGGCACCTGGCTGCTGGTCTTCGGGGCCCGCGAAGGCCTCGCCCGGCTGCGCCAGCGCTGACGCACCGTCAGGCGACGGAGGCCGCTCTCCGCTCCGTCACCACCCGTTCAATCACCACCCGTTCAATCACGACTCGTTCTGTCACCACTCGTTCTGTCATCCGAAAGGGGAATCCGATGGAAACTCGGACGCTGACCAGTGAGGCGGACGGGATGGCCGTCGCCTCGTTCGTCGTCGGCCTGATCGGCCTGCTGCTCTTCAACGTGGTCTTCGGGCCGCTGGCCCTGGTGCTCGGCTCGCTCGCGCTGGTGCGCGGCACGGCCCGGCGTGGCCGCGCGCTGCTCGGCCTCGCGCTCGGCGCGGGCGACCTGATCGTGCTCGCGGTGACGCTGGCCGGCAGCCACGGATCGATCTGGCAGATCGGCTGACGCTCCGTCAGTCAGCTTGCCCGGCACCGCTCATGACCGTGCCCGGACGCCCCCTCCGCAGGGCGCCCGGGCACGGTGCTGTTCAGACGTTCACAGCGGCAGGAGGTCGGGCCGCTTGGCCGCCACGTGGTCGCCAGAGGACTCGCCGCGCAGCCGCCGGCCGACCCAGGGCAGCAGGTAGTCCTTCGCCCACTGCAGGTTCTCCCGGCGCTGCTCGGCGGCGGTGTGCGACTGCTCGGCGGGCCACGGCGCGGCCGGGTCCTCCTCGGTGGTCAGGCCGAGCGCCCGGGCGGTGAGCAGTGCGACGCGCTGGTGCCCCTCGGGGGAGAGGTGCAGGCGGTCCTCGCTCCACGCCTGACGGTTCTGCAGCGTGCGCAGCGACCAGAGGTCGGCCACCGCGCAGTCGTTGCGGTCCGCGATCGCCCGCAGGTGCCCGTTGTACGTCGCGATCTTGCCGCGCAGGTGCTTGAGCACCGGCATGCTCCGGGTGTCGAAGCCGGTGCTGATCAGCACCGTCCGCGCCGATTCGCGCAGTTGCGAGACGGCCGCCTCGAAGCGCTCGGCCACCTCGTCCGGGTCGCTGCCCGGACGCAGGATGTCGTTGCCGCCGGCGCAGAAGGTCACCAGGTCCGGCTGGATCCGCCGGACCTGGGGGACCTGTTCGGTGACGACCTGGTCGAGCAGCCGTCCGCGCACCGCGAGGTTGGCGTAGCGGAACTCGCCCGCCGGTCGCCGGTCGGCCAGCAGCTCGGCCAGGCGATCGGCCCAGCCGGCGAAACCGCCGTCCGGGCGGGGGTCGTTCAGGCCCTCGGTGAAACTGTCGCCGAGGGCCGCGTAGGAGCTGATGGGGTCAAGGGTCTCCAGATGGTCAGCCATGGGCAGAATAGTTCACTGTCTCAAGTGACCTACGCCACCGTAGGTGTGGGGTGGCGGAGCGTGACGTTGACCACCCGGGCGGCGGGAATACCTGGGCCGATGGTGTGCGGAGGTTCGCGCCGGGGCGAGGAGGCGGGATGAACGGGGTGAGACTGCGTCAGGTGCGCGGGGCCGGGCGGCCCCGCGCGGCGGGTCAGGCGCGGACCTCGACGCCGCGCCAGAAGGCGACCCGGTCGCGGACCTGTTCGGCCTCGGCGCTGGGATCGGCGTAGTACCAGACCGCGTCCTCGTTGCGCTCGCCGTCCACCACCAGCGTGTAGTAGTTCGCGGTGCCCTTCCACGGGCAGCTGCTGGTGGTCGCCGAGTCGGCCAGGAACTCGGCCCGGACGGCGCTCAGCGGGAAGTAGTGGTTCTGCTCGACGACCACGGTGTCGTCGCTCTCGGCGATCACCTGGCCGTTCCAGTACGCGGTGGGCATCGGGCGGTTCCTCTTCTCTTCGCTCATCGGGTCATCGCTGCGCGGGTGTTGCCGTGCTGGTGCTGCCGTGCCCGTGCTGCTGGGCGGCGATGGCTCCAGCCTACGTCCGCCCGGCTGCGGGGCGGCCGGTTACGGGTGATCACTCGGACGGGATCGGCCTGCAGCCGGACGCCGCAGCGCCGACGCGGCCCGCTGGGTGAAGGGCCCTGGCGATTGTGTGACGGGCGGTTACCGGTGGCGCGGAGCGGTGAGACTGCTCTCGGGCCGTTCGTTGACGATCGGAAGAGGTGTCCGCCATGACGCTGACCATGCTGCTGCTGACCGTTCCGCCGCTGCTGGCCCTGCTGCTCAGCCTGACCGACCCGGCTCGCCGCGACGCCGGCCGAGCGCGCGCCCGGGCGACCGGGTCGGCCCTCGGCCTCACCCGTCGTGGCCGCGGGCCGCGACGGGTGAGCCGCAAGCGGGGGCGCCACGCGGCGCCGGTGGGGCGACGGGCGCAGGCGTCGCTCAGCCGGGCCGTGTGACGCCAGAGCTGATGCGAGGGCCTGTACGGCGGATCAAGCAGGATGAGCCAGCAGCGAGGTGACGCAGAGGCTGGCCTCGGCCGCCGAGCCGATGAACGGCAGCCGCAGCCGGCGCAGCGAGTAGTGGTAGGCCTCGCGCTCCCGGGGGTCGGCGAAGTGCCGCTGGTGGCGCGGGGTCGAGTCGGGTCGGGTGACGGTGAGGCGGTGGGCCGCCAGGCAGCGGGCCAGCGACTCCGTGGGCTGGCCGTAGAGCGGCCAGCCCAGCACCACCGGCGGTGTGCTCTGCAGGGCCAGGACCCGGTCCAGGGTGGCGGTGCCGAGGTAGCTGAACGCCCCGGTGGCCAGCACCAGATCGGCTCCGGCCAGCGCGACCCGGTCGGCCGTGGTGGGGTCCTCGTGCTCCAGGTCGGTGTTGACGACGGCGTCGAGCAGGCCGGTGGCGAGGGCGTACTCGGTCGCGGGGCGCGAGACGTCCAGCCCGACGACGGTGAGTTCGGTGTCCCGCGGCCTGGCCCGCAGGAACGCGCTGTCGCGGGCGACGGCCTGGTGGGTGCCGTCACCGTCGGCGTCCACCGGGTCGAGCCGTCCGGCAGCTGACCGCTCGGCGACTGACCGTTCGGCGGCCGGAGCGAGGTGCGAAGCGGCCCACCCGGGCGGCGTGGCCGACGCCGGATAGCGCCTGGCGAAGGTCGCGAAGTCCACCCCGAACTTGAGCAGTGCGCTGTTGATGCCGTAGCCGCAGGCCAGATCGATGATCTTGAGCCGCTGCCGGCCGGTGCGGCGGCGCAGCCGGGCGATCGTCTCCGGGAGCAGCCCGCGCGCGAAGTCCGGGGTCCGATAGCGCAGCGGCGCCAGCCGATGGAAGTAGCCGCGCGGCAGCGGCTGCTGGTAGATCGACTCGAAGGAGTGCTTGGTGAAGGAGTGCTTGGCGAACGACTGCGACGACTGCTTGGCGAAGGTGCCCACGCGGCCTCCTGGATCGGGCGCCCGTAGCCGGAGCGGCTCGGGGCGGGACCTGATGGCCCGTCAAGCTTGACATGGCCAGGGCGGCCTCGGTCATCGCCGCTCCGGCGATGGCCGTAACTCGGCCGGAACTGGCCCGGAACTTCGGTGAAACCTGGGGGCGGCGGACATCAAGGATTCATCAGAGCGAGTGAACGGGCTTGCCCGGCGCGATCGGGTTGGCTTGAATGAACGTCATGAACAGGCCGATCCGCCACCACGACCGACCGCCGCATCCGCGCGCGGGTCGGCCCGGCGCGCCTGTTCGCGCCGCTCGGTAGTGCTGCCTCCCCGTAGCTGAGCCTGGTCGCGCGGCGGGTGGGTCGATACCGGCTCACCCGCGCTCTCTGCTCTCCGGCTGTGCCGGCGGCCCGACCGCGTCCTCGTGATCGCTCAGCGGCCCACGCGCACACCGTGAGCACCGCTTCACCCCCGCTCCACGGCTGCGACTCGCGCTGCCGATCCGCCTCGGGTCGGCCTGTCGCGATCGGCCGAGCGGCGTCTTCGCCACGCGCTCCGGCGCGTTTCCCCGCACGCCCGGCCCCCGCGGCGCGGTCTCACCGCGTCTCGGCACCCCGGGTTGTGCCCAGCACCCTTTGGATGGGTCATGTCCGCAGTCCTGAACAACCAGTCCGTCCTCGCCGGTCGCACCGCCCTGGTCACCGGAGCCTCCTCCGGCATCGGCTGGGAGAGCGCCCGACTGCTCGCCGAGCAGGGCGCGACCGTGCTGCTGCACGCGCGCACCGTCGAGGACGGCGAGCGGGCCGTCGACCGGCTGGTCCACGAGGCAGGCCTGCCGAGCGAGCAACTCCGCAGCTACGCGGCCGACTTCACCAGCCTGGCCGAGGTCGCCGGGCTGGCCGAGGCGGTGTCCACCGCCGTTCCGGCGCTCGACCTGCTGATCAACAACGCCGCCGTGATGGCGCCCGAGCGCTGCACCCTCTCCGCGGACGGCAACGAGGT
Source organism: Kitasatospora sp. GAS204B (assembly GCF_029892155.1). Lineage (GTDB taxonomy): Bacteria > Actinomycetota > Actinomycetes > Streptomycetales > Streptomycetaceae > Kitasatospora. The sequence continues at coordinate 18,864 of NZ_JARZAG010000027.1, forward strand.
CTCGTTCCAGGTGAACTTCCTGGCCGCGCACCTGCTCGCCAAGCTGCTGCGAGCCCCGCTGACCGCCGCCGGGCAGGCCCGGATCGTCAACGTCTCCTCCTCGCTGCACCGCACCGCCTCGATGAACTGGAACGACCCGAACCGGACCAAGAAGTACTCCCGGGTCGCCGCCTACGCCCAGTCCCAGCTGGCCCTGACGATGGCCACCGGCGACATGGCCCCGGCGGACTCCGGCATCACCGCCGTCAGCGTCAACCCGGGCCTGTGCGACACCGCGCTGCTCCCGCTCTACGGCCGGGTCGGCGCGCCCGCCGCCGAGGGCGCGGCGGCTGTGGTCCGGCTCTGCCTGCCGGACTTCCGCCTCACGCCGGGCGCCTACTACGACGGCGGCGACATCGCGGCCACCGCCGCGGCCGCCCAGGAGGAGCGCTCGCAGCGCCGGCTGGCCAAGCTCACCGACCTGCTGGTCACCCGCGCCTGAACCGCGGGCCCGGTAACCACCTGAGCAGTATCCAGACAAGAGGAAGCCCCGACCAGAGAAAGCACGGCGCACACCATGTCCAAGCGAGCGAGGAAGAAGCGGGCCCGGCGCAAGAAGAAGGCCAACCACGGCCGCAAGGCCAACCAGTAGCCCGCCCCTGGGCCGCCCGGCGCCGAGTGCCACCGGCGCCGGGCTCCGGCATGCCCGCAGGGTGTCGGAGGGCACCTCGTCGTCGGCGGCGACGGCAGATCTTGACGCGGCGGTAACACCCCCGGCGCCGGTGGGCTAGGCTCATCGGCTGGTGCGCCGGGAAGTCTGGTCGGCAACAGGAGACAGCTCTGATCTCCGCGCGGTTTCGCCGTGCGGCGTCCCGTGTTGCCAGGAGGCCTTCGTGCTCGCCAGCAGTCCCACCCCCATGCCCTCCGCCACGGACCGGCCGCGGGTTCGGGTGGCGCGCTGATGCGCGGCAGGGTGTTCCGGTCGGCGGACTGGCGGCGCGAGCGGCTGCGGACCAACCTGTGGCTGGTCCCGGCGATCCAGGCGCTGCTGGCCGTGCTGCTCTTCGCGGCCACCACCGCGCTGGACCGGGCCGCCTACGACGGGCGGTTCAAGCTGGCCACCTGGGTGCTGAGTGGCACGGCCGACGGCGCCCGGCAGATCCTCACCACGATCGCGGCGGCCATCATCACCGTGGTCGGCCTGGTCTTCTCGATCACCATCGTGGCGCTCACCCTGGCCTCCACCCAGTTCGGCCCCCGGATGCTGCGCAACTTCATCCGGGACCGGGGCACCCAGCTGGCGCTCGGCGCGTTCGTCGCCACCTTCTGCTACAGCGTGCTGGTGCTGGTGGTGATCAGCCCCGGGCCGCACGGCGACTTCGTCCCGCACCTGTCGATCACCATCGCGCTCGGCCTGACCGGGCTCGATCTCGCGGTGCTGATCTACTTCATCAACCACATCGCCACCATGATCCAACTGCCGCAGGTGATCGCCGCCATCGCCGCCGACCTGGCCCGCGCGATAGAGGCCCAGGGCGGCGAGGACCAGCCGGCTCCCGTGCGCGGCGACTGCGGCCTCGACCGGGAGCGGCTGCTCGCCCTGGTCACCTCCCGCGGCGCGGCGATCCCGACCGCGGCCAGCGGCTACCTGCAGTACATCAGCCACCAGCACCTGCTGCGGATCGCCACCGAGGCCGACGTGGTGATCCACCTGCCGCACCGGCCGGGGCACTTCCTGGTCCAGGGCCACCCGCTGATGGTGGTCTGGCCGGCCGAGCACGCCGAGCGGGTGGCCCGCGAGCTGCGCCGCGGCCAGATCACCGGCCCCTACCGCACGCTCACCCAGGACATCTCGTTCGGCGTCGACCAGCTGGTGGAGATCGCCATCCGGGCCCTGTCGCCCGCCGTCAACGACACCTTCACCGCTCTGACCTGCATCGACTGGCTCAGCGACTGCCTGTGCCGGATCGACCAGAGCTGGCACCCGCAGCGCGTGCACCGCGACCGCAGCGGCCGGATCCGGCTGATCGCCTACCAGGCGGACTACGACCGGCTGGTCCAGCGCGCCTTCGAGAAGATCCGCCAGTGCTCCGGCGCGATGCCGGCCGTGATGATCCGTCAACTGGACGCGCTGAGCAAGGTGATGGAGCAGACCGCGCGGCCCGAGCGGCGTGCGGTGCTGCTGGAGCAGGGCGCGATGATCTGGCGGCTCTGCGAGGCGACGGTGCCCGAGCCGGCGGACCGGGCGGACGTGCAACGGCGGTACGAGGCACTGCGCGTGGCGGCCGGGCCGGTCGATCAGAGTGACAACACGGCCAGGGTGAGGGCGGTCAGGACGATGGCCGCACCAGCGCCCAGGAAGCCGTACTCGACGGCGCGCCGCTCCCGCCCCTGGACCAGCACCAGGCGAGGGTCCGCCGGGTCGTAGCGGACCGGCACCTCGGGGCCGCCGCGCAGCTCGACGGGGGAGAAGACCTCCATCACCAGCCCCTCCCGGGTGGCGAACTGCAGCAGTGGACGGCCCTCGGGCCGGCGCTTGACCAGGGCCGTGGCCGCTATCCCGGTCTGCCGCAGTCGCCGGTTCTGGGCCAGCCCGGCGGCCCCGGCGAGGTAGGCGAGCACGCCGCCGAACAGCAGGTTGAACGCGAGCAGTGCGAACACGGCCACCATCCCCTCGGGCCGACGCTGACGACTCCCTCCACGGTAGCGCCGCGCACCGCGCCTCGACAGGGCGTGGCGCGCGGCGCTCGGCCGCCCGGCTCGGCGGGGTCAGGTCGGGCATCGACCACGGCGCCGCGCGGCTGGAGCGCCAGCTGACGCTGTACCTCCCGTCCCGCGTGCCGGGGTGCGTTAGCGGGGGTCGGCACGGCAGGCTAAGGACTGTTCACCGTCATCACGCCTCCTCGACCGTGTCACCGTTCCGGACCAGCGACTGGAGTCACCTGAATGAGCGTGCAGAAGTCAGCCGACATCGGCGTCACCGGCCTGGCCGTCATGGGCCGCAACCTGGCGCGGAACTTCGCCCGGCACGGCCACCGGGTCGCGCTGCACAACCGCAGCACCGCGCGCACCACCGCGTTGATGGCCGAGTTCGGCCACGAGGGTGCGTTCGTCCCGAACGAGACGATGGAGCAGTTCGTCGCCGCGCTGGTACGCCCCCGACGGATCGTCATCATGGTCAAGGCCGGTGAGCCCACCGACGCGGTGATCGACGAGCTGGTCCCGCTGCTCGAACCGGGCGACATCGTGGTGGACGGCGGCAACGCGCACTTCCTGGACACCCGGCGGCGCGAGGCCGCGCTGCGCGAGCACGGTCTGCACTTCGTCGGCACCGGCATCTCCGGCGGCGAGGAGGGCGCGCTGGAGGGCCCGAGCATCATGCCCGGCGGCACCGCCGAGGCCTACAAGTCGCTCGGACCGCTGCTGGAGTCGATCTCCGCCAAGGTGGACGGGCAGCCCTGCTGCACCCACGTCGGCCCCGACGGCGCCGGACACTTCGTCAAGATGGTGCACAACGGCATCGAATACGCCGACATGCAGCTGATCGCCGAGGCCTACGACCTGCTGCGGCACGGCGGTGGCCGCCAGCCCGCCGAGATCGCCAAGATCTTCCGGTCCTGGAACGGGGGCCGCCTGGAGTCCTACCTGGTCGAGATCACCGCCGAGGTGCTCGGCCACACCGACGCCGCCACCGGGCAGCCGTTCGTCGACATCGTCCAGGACCGGGCCGAGCAGAAGGGCACCGGGCGCTGGACCGTGCAGACCGCGCTCGAACTCGGCGTGCCGGTCAGCGGCATCGCCGAGGCCGTCTTCGCCCGCTCGCTCTCCGGCAGCACGGCGCTGCGCGAGGCGGCCCGCGACCTGCCGGGGCCGACCGAGACCTGGCTGGACAGCGCGGCGGCCGACACCTTCGCGGCCGACGTGGAGAAGGCGCTGTACGCCTCGAAGATCGTCGCCTACGCGCAGGGCTTCAACCAGATCCAGGCCGGCAGCGCCGAATACGGCTGGCAGATCGCCCCCGGCGCGATGGCCTCGATCTGGCGCGGCGGCTGCATCATCCGGGCCCGGTTCCTGAACCGGATCACGGCCGCCTACCAGGCGGATCCGCAGCTGCCCACGCTGCTCGCCGACGAGTACTTCAGGGAGGCGCTCGGCGACGCCCAGGCGGCCTGGCGCCGGGTGGTCTCGACCGCGGCCCAACTCGGCGTGCCAGTACCCGGGTTCGCCACCGCGCTGGCCTACTACGACTCGCTGCGGGCCGGCCGGCTGCCGGCCGCGCTGATCCAGGGCCAGCGCGACTTCTTCGGCGCGCACACCTACCGTCGCACCGACCGGGAGGGCGTCTTCCACACGCTCTGGGCCGGGGACCGCAGCGAGCAGGAGCACTGACCGACCGTGACCACCGAGCACGACACCGCGGGGGCGGCCCAGACCGGGCCGGCCCCGCGGCCGCAAGCCGTCCGAGACCCGCTGACCGAAGCCGCGCTCTTCCTGGTGCTCACGGTGCGCCCCGGCGGCGAGCCGGCCGTCCGCGAGCTGCTGCCCGAACTGGCGCCGCTGCGCCGCTCGGTGGGCTTCCGGCGACCGCAGGCGCGGCTGAGCTGCGTGGCCGGGATCGGCTCTCAGCTCTGGGACCGCCTCTTCGCCGGCCCCCGCCCCGCCGAACTGCACCCCTTCCGCGAGCTGCGCGGTCCCGCGCACACCGCCCCCGCCACCCCCGGCGACCTGCTGCTGCATCTGCGCGCCGAGCACCAGGACGCCTGCTTCGAGCTGGCCGGGCAGCTGCTGGAGCGGCTCGCGGGCGCCGCCGACGTGGTGGACGAGGTGGCCGGCTTCGGCTACTTCGACCGGCGCGACCTGCTCGGTTTCGTCGACGGCACCGAGAACCCGGAGGGCACCGAGGCCGACGCCGCCGCGCTGATCGGCGCGGCGGATCCCGCGTTCGCGGGCGGCAGTTACGTCATCGTCCAGAAGTACCTGCACGACCTGACGGCCTGGCAGGCGCTGCCGGTCGAGCAGCAGGAGTGCGCGGTGGGCCGCACCAAGCTCGCCGACGTCGAACTGCCCGCCGCCGAGCAGCCGGCCGACTCGCACGTGGCGCTCACCAGTCTGGACCCGGCCCCGGACGGTACCGAGCGGCAGATCCTGCGGCTGAACATGCCGTTCGGCTCGTACGCGAGCGGTGAGTTCGGCACCTACTTCATCGGCTACTGCCGCACGCCCGCGGTGACCGAGGAGATGCTGGAGAACATGTTCCTCGGGCGGCCGCCGGCGACCCATGACCGGCTGCTCGACTTCTCCACCGCGGTGACCGGGGGGTTGTTCTTCGTCCCGGCCGCCGACCTGCTGGACGACCCGCCCGCGCCCGCGCCGGCCGCTGGCGTGACCGACAGCGTCAGCACCGACAGCGTCAGCACCGGCAGTGTCAGCACCGGCAGCTTCAAGACCGACAGCTTCAAGACCGGCAGTCTCGAGATCGGCAGCCTGAAGAGGAGTACCACCCCATGAACAACCTGCACCGCGAGCTGGCCCCGGTCTCCGCCGAGGCCTGGGCGGAGATCGAGGAGGAGGCCCGGCGCACCTTCACCCTGCACCTGGCCGGGCGCCGGGTGGTCGACCTGGCCGGACCGGCCGGTCCCGGGCTGGCGGCGGTCGGCAACGGCCACCGGAGCGAGATCGCCGCGCTGGTGCCGGGGACCGAGGCGTACGCGCGCCAGTCGCGCCCGGTGGTCGAGCTGCGGGCGCCGTTCACCCTGAGCCGGGAGGCCGTCGACGCCGTGGAGCGCGGCGCCAAGGACTCCGACTGGCAGCCGGTCAAGGACGCCGCCCGCACCATCGCGCTGGCCGAGGACACCGCGATCTTCGACGGCTGGTCGGCCGCCGGCATCACCGGGGTGCGCGCCGGTTCGCAGAACCCGTCGCTCTCGCTGCCCGCCGAGGTGGTCGACTACCCGGACGCGGTCAGCCGGGCGCTCAGCACGCTGCGGCTGGCCGGCGTGGACGGCCCCTACTCGCTGCTGCTCGGCGCCGACGCCTACACGGCGGTGAACGAGACCTCCAACCACGGCTACCCGGTGCGCCAGCACCTGGCCCGGGTGGTCACCGGCGAGATCATCTGGGCGCCGGCGCTGAAGGGCGCGGTGGTGCTCTCCACCCGAGGCGGTGACTTCGAGCTGTACCTGGGCCAGGACCTCTCGATCGGCTACCTCGGCCACGACGCCGACTCGGTGCGGCTCTACCTGCAGGAGTCGCTGACCTTCGCGCTCTACTCGCCGGAGGCCGCGGTCACCTTCACCGACCTGCCCGCCGGTTTCGCCGCCGCGTCCAAGGGCTGACGGGCAGCTTGCTTGACGGACCGTCAGAAACGCCGTAGGTCGACCAGGGCGAGGGTGGCGTCGAGTTGGGTGTGGCGAGGCGTCGGGAGCTCGGCCGGGGCGAACCAGCCGAGCGCGTCGAACTTGTGCGGCTCGCCGATCGCCACCGCCGCCGGGTCGACCCGCACCGCGCAGACCACCGCGACCCAGTGCGAGTCGACCGGCTCGCCGCGCAGCACGTTCCGCACTCCGAGCACGCTGATCGCCAGCGCCTCGGTCGCGTACTCCTCGCGCACCTCGCGGGTCACCGCCGCCTCGAAGCTCTCGCCGAACTCCAGCGCGCCCGCCCCGCAGTCCCAGCGCCCCGGTTCGTCGCGCGCCCCGGCCGCCCGCCGGGCGAGCAGCAGCCGCCCGGCGCCGTCGTGGCAGACGAAGACGCAGGACACGCCGATCCGCTTCTGCTGATCACCCATCAGAAGTGCTCGCCGAGCTCGGTGAAGGCGGCCAGCCGCAGCACCCCGGTGTCGTGCGGGTCGAGCTCGACGTCGTTCTCCAGCACCCAGGTGTGCTGGTGCGGGATGAACACCGCGTTCAGCCCGGCGCGCCGGGCGGGCACGATGTCGGACTTCGGCGAGTTGCCGATCATCCAACTGCGCTCCGGCACGAGCCCGTGCTGTTCGGCCAGCCGCCGGTAGGCCGCAACATCCTTCTCCGGCACGATGTGCACCGCCCGGAACCGCCCCGCCAGCCCCGAGGCCTCGATCTTGGCCTGCTGCTCGGCGCGGTCGCCCTTGGTGAGCAGCAGCAACTCATGCCGCTCGGCGAGCGCGCCCAGCGTCTCGGCCACGCCCGGGATCAGCTCCACCTCGGCTCTGCTGACCGTGGCGGCCAGCGCCTCGCAGCGCGCCCGCTCGGCCGGGCTGGCAGGACGCCCGTGCAGCCGCTCGAAGCACTCGCCGAGACTGCGCAGGAAGACCTGCGACCCGTACCCGTGGACGGCCGCGTTCGCCGCCTCGATCGCGTCCAGCACCGAGCGGGCGGCGGCCCGGTCGGCTGCGGGCGGGACCACCTCGTCCAGGAAGGCCTCGATCGCCCGCTCGAAGCGGATGTTGTTCTCCCAGAGCGTGTCGTCGGCATCGAACACCAGGACCTGATCGTCACGTCGCATCCGGACACCGTACGTGGGACGGGCGCGCGGGAGCAGCCCGTTTTCCGGCGGTGGGGGAGCGGACCCTTGGTCCTGTCGTCAAACCCCCTTCGTTCGCCCGGGCGCCGCTCCTTGACGGGCAAAGGTTGCCTGACGCGGCCTAGTGCAGGCCCGCGCGCAGGTTGGTGATCCGGGTGATGGCTGCGGTGAAGTCGGCCCGGTCCAGGCGGCCGGTGGTGAGGGCGTCGGCGAGGGCGGTGGTGGCGTCCTGGCCCTGGGTGGGGTTCTGGGCGGAGCAGAGCAGCAGGTCCATGCCCGCCAGGGCGGCGGAGACGGCCCGTTGGCCGGTGGTGCCGTAGGGGTGCAGGGCGCCGGCTTCGAGGGCGTCGGTGACGGTCACGCCGTGGAAGCCGAGGCGGTCGCGCAGTTCGCCGCCGACCACGGTCGGTGACAGGCCGGCCGGGTGGTCCGGGTCGAGCGCGGGGTAGACGGCCCAGGAGACCATCACCAGGTCGACCCCGGCGGCGATCGCGGCGGGGTAGGGGGTCTCGTCGGCCTCGGCCAGCCGGGTCCGCGAGGCGGCCAGGGTGGCCGGCCCGCTGTCCGTGTCGGCGCCGGCGGGTGCGGTGCCCAGGCCCGGGAAGTGCTTGGCGGTCGCGGCCACCCCGGCCTGCCGCTGGGCACTGATGAAGGCGGCGCCGAGCGCGGCCACGGCCGTCGGGTCATGGCTGTAGGAGCGCTGGGTGGCGTCGATGAAGTCGCCGTCCTGGGCGTAGACGTCCAGCACCGGGGCGAGGTTGACGTTCAGGCCGGCGGCGGCGAGGTTCCGGGCGGCGGCGGTGCCGGCCGCGCGCGCGGCCGCCAGCGGCTCCGCCGACTGGCCGACGGCGCGTGCCGACAGCTCCGGCGCCCCGGGCAACCGTCGGATCCGGCCGCCCTCCTGATCGGTCATCAGCAGCAGCGGCAGCCGGATCGGGCTCTGCTGCTGCGCTTGGCGCAACGCCTCGACCGAGTTGCGGAACGCCTCGGGGTCGGCGGTGTTGGACTCGAAGAAGATCACCCCGGCGGCCCGCCCGGAGCGCACGGCGGTGATCAGCGACTCCGGCACGGTGGGACCGGGGTAGGAGTAGACGACGCGTTGGCCGGCCAGCTGATCGGAGGTCAGGGCGGGTGCGGCGGTCGAGGTCAGCGAGGCGGGCGGGGCGAGCGAGGGTGCGGCGGAGGGCGACCCGGCGGGGGACGGCTTGGTGGCGGAGGGTGACCCGGCGGAGGCGGCGGAGGGTCCGGCCGCCGTCGCGCGCGGCGGCGCGGCCGGGGCGCAGCCGCTCAGCAGCAGCGCGAGCGTGCCGAGCAGCCAGCGGCGGGGTGGTTCCATGACGTGATGTCCTTCGGGTGGGCCGACTCGTCTGTTCGAGCATCGCTCACCAGAGCGGACAAGGCGCGCAAGGCCGGACAAACGTCTTCGTGTCGGGCCACCCGAGCGCACCGACCGGCGGGCCGTCAGTGCGACGGCGGCCCGCCAGGGCGCCGATGACGGTGGGTCCCGGAGCGAACACGCTCCGGGACCCACCGTCATCCCGTTGCACCCAGGTCAGCTCACCGGGCCGCCCCAGGCCTCCCGGAAGGGCGAGACCGCAGAGGAGCGGGCCTGTGGCAGCGGTACCGCGTGCAGGCACTGGTGCTGGTGCCCCGCGTCGGCATCGAGCAGGCTGGCCACGCCGCCTGCGTCGATGGTGACCTCGAAATCCCCGGAGCTGTCGGTATAGACGGCATGACCGGCCGTGGTCCTCGGTGTCCAGTGCACCACGACCACGGTGGTGGGCCCGTGCCGACCGGCCTGGCCTGGCAGGGAGACTGCATAGCGCTGGACGGGTTCCACGATCGGACCTCCTCAAGACCGGCGAACCGGGTGGCCCGGACCGCCGTCCGGGCCGATCCCTCAGCGTCTGCCCAACAATCCGCCGTTCAATCCCATTTTGGCATGGCCACTACGCCGCAGATCAGATCATCACAACAAAATACGGTCGATTTCGTCGTGGCCACACCGAGGTCGGCGCGGCGAATCGGATCGCTAGCCGGGAAAGGCGTAGACCGTGCTCGCCTGGGCGGCCGGCTCCTGCTCGCCCTCGGCGGTCAGAACGACCTCGGTGAAGGCGAGGCGGCGGCCCAGCTTGGTCACCCGGGCCGCCACCAGGACGTCCGCCCCGACGACGGCGCGCTGGAAGCTGGTCGACTGCTGGATCGTGGTCATCGGGCCGAAGCCGCCGAGCGCCGCCGACAGCGCGATCACGGTCGCGGTGTCCGCCGCCGCCATCAGCGCCTGCCCGGACAGCCCGCCGCCCTCCCGGGCCAGCTCGGGCGACCAGGGCAGCCGCAGCAGCGCCGAGCGCTCGCCGGTCTCGACCACCTGGAGCCGGAGCGCCCGTACCCAGGGCGCGAAGTTGTCGGCGAGGATCTGGTCCGCTTCGGCACAGGTGAGAGGCATGGCGCCAGTCTCCAGGAACGGCCGCCTCGCGACCAGGAGCTGACAGCCCGTCGCTTCTGTCGTACGGTCGGTCGTTGTGATCCTCGATCAGGCGCGGGTGAATCGGATCTACCTGCCCGAGACCTATGCCGAGGGGGTGCCGTACGAGCTGTTCGCGCAGTTGCGCGCGGCGGCGCCGGTCTGCTGGGTCGAGGAGCCCCGAGTGGGCAACTGGCCCGCCGGGCCCGGGTACTGGGCGGTGCTGCGGCATGCCGATGTCAAACACGTGCTGCGCACGCCGGAGTTGTTCTCCTCACACCTGGGCGCGACCCAGCTCCGGGACCCGGACTCCCCGGCAGAGCTGGAGTTCGCCCGCACGATGATGCTCAACCAGGATCCACCGGACCATTCCCGGCTGCGCCGCATCGCCGCGGGGGCTTTCACGCCGCGTGCGCTGGGCGAGTTGGCCAGCGCCGTCGAGCGTCATGCGGCCGAACTGGTGGGCTCGGTCCGGGAGCACGGTGCGGCGGACTTCGTGCAGTTGGCGGCGGACCTGCCGGCGCGGACGCTGGCCGGGATCATGGGCGTTCCGGAGCAGGACCGGCAGTTGCTGGTGGACTGGGCGAACCGGGTGATCGGCTACCAGGACGCCGACTACGCCCACTCCAGCACGGCCGATCCGGGTCGGCTGACCGCCCTCGGCCGCGCCGCGCTCGCCCGTCGCCCCAGCACCGCCCCGAGCACGCCGGACGGCAGGCCCGTCAACCCGCGCTCGCGCGCCGCCCTGGCCGACATGTTCGCCTACGCCCACGCGCTGGCCGAACGACCCCGTCCCGGCAGCGTGCTCGCCCGGATGAGGGACGGCGGACTGAGTACGGAGGAGTTCGAGACCGCGTTCTTCCTCTTCGCGGTCGCCGGAAACGAGACGGTACGCAATTCCTTGCCGGGCGGTCTGTACACGCTGCTCAGCCACCCAGCTCAGTACCGACTGCTGGTGGAGCGACCCGAGTTGATCGGCTCGGCGGTCGAGGAGATGCTGCGGTTCTGGCCGCCGGTGCTGCATTTTCGGCGCACCGCCACCCGGGACCTCGAGCTGGCGGGTGTGCGGATCCGGCGCGGTGAGAAGGTGGTCGTCCACCACGCGGCCGCGAATCGCGACGAGACCGTTTTTCCGGTCCCCGACCGTTTCGACATCACGCGAACGCCGAACGACCATGTCAGTTTCGGCTATGGCCCGCATTTCTGTATCGGGGCGCAACTGGCTCGAATCCAGCTGAGGGCGATGCTTCAGCGGGTCATCGCCGAGTTGCCCGGCCTGGAAGCGGTCCCCGGCGCCTCACCCACCCGCCTCGTATCGAACTTCCAGAACGGGCTCAAGCAACTGCCGATCCAGTGGCGGCAGGACCAGTGACCACTGACCCTGGCGCATCACCGACAGACCCGCACCCGCAGCGGATTCTGCGGCCATTCGGTTGATTCTGCGCTGCCGAAAATTCCCTTCCCCCAGGGGGCCGGACCGTTGCTGCCATCGTGATCGGCATCGGCCTGATGCATCGCCCGTGATGCATCGGCATCGGCATCGGCTTCGAGAGCGACTTCCGGAAGGTGTGGACATGCAGGCACCCCCCACCGGCAGCACCACCAGGCGTCCACCGCAGCAGTCCGGCCCCGAAAGGCGGGTGCCGCAGCCGTACCTGCTGCCGCCCAGCGTGGGCAGCGCGTGGTGGGTCTGGGGCCTGGCGGGAGCGTTCTTCATCGTCTACGCGACGCTGTCCGTGCGGATCCATCAGCGGATCCTCTCCAACAGCTATGACCTGGGCATTTTCGAACAGGTGGTCCGCTCCTACGCGGACGGGCACCTGCCGGTCTCCGAGCTGAAGGCGCCCGGCTTCCCCGTGCTGGGGGACCACTTCTCGCCCGTGCTGGCCTTGGTGGCCCCGTTCTACTGGGTCTGGCGCACCCCGGTGACGCTGCTCGTGGTGCAGGCCGCGCTGGTCACCGCCGGCATGCTGCCGCTGACCTTCTGGGCCCGGCGCGCGCTGGGCTCGGGGCCCGCCGCGGTGATCGCCACCTGCTACGGCCTGTCCTGGGGGGTCGCCAGCGCGATCGGTTTCGACTTCCACGAGGTGGCCTTCGCCGTCCCGCTGCTGGCCCTCTCGCTGGCCGCGCTCGGCGACGGCAGGCTGCGCGCCGCCGCGTACTGGGCGCTGCCGCTGCTGCTCGTGAAGGAGGACCTCGGGCTCACGGTGGCGGCCATCGGTCTGGTGATCGCCCGGCGGGGGAGCCGGAGGCTGGGGCTCGGCACGGCCGCGGCCGGTGCGGCCGGGTCGCTGCTGGCCGTCCTGGTGGTCCTGCCGGCCTTCAACCCGAGCGGGGACTTCGCCTACTGGTCGTACCTCGGCGGCCCGGGCGGCGGCTCAGGCGGCGGGTCGGGCGACGGCGCGAGCGCGGGCACCGTGCTGGCGGGCCTGCTGTACAAGGGCACGGTCGGGTTGGTCACCCCCGAGGCCAAGGCGACGACGCTGGTGCTGGTGCTGGCCCCCACGCTCTTCCTGGCGTTGCGTTCCTCGCTGGTGTGGGTCGCGGTGCCGACGCTGGTATGGCGGTTCGTCTCGACCAACTCGGTCCACTGGGGCACCGCTTACCACTACTCGCTGGTGCTGATGCCGATCGTCTTCGCCGCCTTCGTCGAGGCGCTGGCGGCTCGGCGCGCGCAGGAGGGCAGCGTGCGGCGATACCTGCTGGGCGCGGCGGCGGTCTGCCTGCTGCTGGTGCCGCAGTTCCCCTTCTGGCAACTGGTCCAGCCGGCCACCTGGCGGACCGACCCCCGGCTCGCCGTCGCCCACCGGCTGATGGACCGCATCCCGGACGGCGCCACGGTCCAGGCCTCCACCCTGCTGGTGCCCCAGCTCACCAACCGCACCACCGTCGCCCTCTTCGGCTGGGAACCCAGCCGGCCCGACCCGCAGTGGATCCTGGTGGACACCTGGACACCGTGGAACAAGCGCTGGCCGCTGACCACCGAGATCGAGCAGAACCGGCTCAACTGGCACCGCGCGCACGGGTACCGCGACGTCGCCGACGAGGACGGCTACGTGCTGCTCACCCGGACCGGCTGAACGGCTCGAACACGGGCGCGACCGGTAATACCGGTGCGACGGGCAACACCGGCGCCGCCGGACCGTGCGCGGACTTGTCCAACGTCATCCACGGCTCGATCCTCTACACCGCTGCGGTCAAGAGCGGCCACATCGACCTCGGCAGCGCGAAGACGAGCAGCCCGACGACCGGCGTCGCCTGGACGACCACCCAGGCATTCCCCGCCGGCGCCGCCCCCGCCTGCGGGGTGACCATCGCGGACATGGGCAACCACATCTTCGTGGAGGGGAGCGACACCAACGGCGTGATCTACGGCACCACCTGCGACTTCGCCACAGCCGACAACAGCACCCCGGTGGCCTGCCCGAACGCGTGGACCGCGATCACCGCCCAGCCGAACGCCCCACGGCGCTCCGGCGCCCCGCCCTTCGGCGTGGCGGTGCAGCACCGCCCGGGCCCCGCGCAGCAGACGCGGTCGATCAAGGTGATCTGGGAGCCGTACGTCCGCCGTACCTCCTGACCCACCCCTGATCCGCCCTCAGCCGCCTGCCCCCGGCCACCGCGCCGGGGGCAGGCGGCTGAGGTGGCCGGGGGCTACCTGCGGCCGCCGCCCCGCTTCGGCTTCTTCTTGCCGCTCCTGCGCCGCTGCTCCTTGGCGGCCAGCGCGGCCCGGCGTTCCTGCTCCTTGACCATCAGCTGGTGCATCTCCTCGGCGGCCGGGCTGAGCACGATCGGGGTGTTCTCGTCCTCGTCCTCGGGGATCAGGCCCTTGGCGCGCAGCTGCTGGTCGTGCACCCTGAACGGCGGCTGCAGGCTGCGGTCCGAGGGGCGCGGGCTCTCGGGGCCGTCCGGGCCGATCCGGACCAGCCGCTCGACCCGGACCACCCGAAGGTGGCGTCCGGCGACCTCCAGATCGTTCGTCCGGTTGTCGTCGAGCCACTGGGCGGCTCGCGCGTACTCCTCGCGCTGGGCCCGGTCGAGCCGGCGCCGCACCGGGTCCACCACGCGCAGCCCGAAGGCGATCGAGTCGCGCGCGTCCTGGGGTGACGTGGCGACCGCCGGCAGGCTCGGCTGCCAGCCGAAGGTGGTCCGTTCGGCGACCATGAAGACGGCCGGCAGCAGCACCCCGCCGGGATGGGTGTGCGCGGCCCGGATGCCGTCCTCCTGCACGTCCCGGTCGACCGGGTCCACCGGGTGGACCAGGCCGAGTAGTTCGAACTTCAGGATTCCCTCGGAGAGCCCGGTGACCGAGACCGGGTCGAGCACGAAACCGTCGGCCGGGTCGCGCTCCTTGTGCGACAGGCCCGCCGGGGACGGATCGGGGTCGGTGGGGCGTGGCGGCTCGGGGCCGTCCGGACCGGTCCGGATGAACCGCTCGCACCGCACCACCCGGTAGCGGGTGCCGTGCACCGTCAGCTCGTCGATCACTTCCCAGTCCAGCCGCTCCGCCGCGGTGAGCAAGGCCTGGCGCCGCTCCTCGTCGCCGGCCTCCTCGGCCTCCTGTGCCTGGCGGCGGAAGACGGCCGCCATGGAGTCCCGGGCGTCCTGCGGGTCGGGGTTGCCGAAGTGCGGTTCGAGCCGCCAGCCACCCTCTTCCCGCTCGCGCGCGATGCCGAACGCGGGCCCGTCGGCGCCGCGCAACTCCGGGTACGGATCCCTGGCCCGCCAGGCTTCCAGGTCGGCCAGGACAGCCACGGGGGCGTCCGGCGGCGACATCCGGATGGTCCGGTAGGCGGGGACGTGCTCTGCGTCTTCCGTCATGGCGACAGCATGGCGGCGGCCGGTCGGCCGTTGCGGTCCGCCGGAAAGCGGTTCAGTCGAAAGTGGGTCCCTGGGCCGTGATCCGCTACTCGGCGGAGCCGGTGTGGTACGCGGGCGCCAGTGCCGGGGACTCCTCGCCGCGCGGTGCCGGCGGAAGGCGGACCGGCTGCTCCGCCGCGGCCCGCCGACGACGGCGCACCCGCAGCGCGAGCAGGGCCGCGCCGACCGCTCCGGCGAGCACGGCCGCGCCGGCCAGGTCGACGGAGCGCGGCAGGTGCTCGGCCGAGGCGCCGAGGAAGTAGCCGAGCGCGACATTGCCCAACCCCCAGGCGAGCGAGGCGGCCGCGCTGAAGCCGAGGAAACGGCGGTAGGGCATCCGCGCGGCGCCGGCCGCGAACGGGACGAAGGAGCGGACGAACCCGATGAAGCGCCCGGTGAACACCGCGGGTCCGCCGTGCTCGCGCAGGTAGCCGCCCGCGCGGGCGACCCGGCCGCCGGGACGCAGCAGGCGGGAGCGGCGCTCGGCGGCGACCCGGGGGCCCAGCCGGCGGCCGAGCAGGTAGCCGATGCTGTCGCCGACGACGCCCCCGGCGATCACGACAGCGGCCAGCGGCAGCGCGGCGAGCATGCCGTGTGCGGCCAGCGCGGCGGCGAACAGGATCAGCGTCTCGCTGGGCAGCACCACGCCGATGAAGGCACTGGTCTCGGCGGCGGTGAGGACGAAGACCAGGGCGTACGCCCAGACGCCGGCGGCCTGGACCATGGTGGTCAACGAGCCCATCGCCGCGCCTGCTCTCTCCCGATCGCCCCGATCCCCTCCAGCCGCAACGCGCGAAACGGACGGTCTGTTCCGGTCCAGTGCACCTGGTTTCCGGTCAGCGACCGGTTCCGGCCACCGGGCCTTGGTACGGGCTGCTCGCCGGGGGCTTCTCGCGCCTCGATGATTATGTCATCATCGGATGACATCAGTTGATGACTTCCAGGAGGGCGCGTCCATGGCGACGTTCACCACGACTTCGCCGACCCCACCGGCCATGCCGCTGCTCCGTCAGCGGGCACTCGTGCCGGTGCTGGTCTTTCTCGGCATGGTGGTGGCCGTGATCAGCAGCCTCGGCGCGCCGCTGGTCCCGACCATCGCCACCATCGACCACGTCTCGCTCGCCGACGCGCAGTGGTCGCTGACCATCACCATGCTGGTCGGCGCCGTCGCCACCCCGGTGCTCGGCCGCCTGGGCGACGGACCGCGGCGGCGCTCGGTGACCCTGGGCGCCGCCGCCGTGGTGGTGCTCGGCAGCGTGCTGGCCGCGCTGCCGCTGGGCTTCGGCTGGCTGGTGGTCGGGCGCGGGCTGCAGGGCATCGGACTCGGCCTGACCCCGCTCGCCATCGCCACCGCCCGTGACAGCCTGCCCGCCGACCGCTCGCGCTCGGCGGTCGCGCTGCTCTCGATCACCGCCGTGGCGGGCGTCGGCCTCGGCTACCCGCTCACCGGCCTGATCGCCGAGTCCTTCGGCATCCACGCGGGCTTCTGGTTCGGTGCCGTGATCAGCGGCCTCGCCCTGCTGCTCGCCGCCCTGGTGCTGCCCCCCACCACGCACCGCACCGCCCGTCCGCTGGACGCGCTGGGCGCCGTGCTGCTCGGGCTGGCGCTGACCGGACTGCTGCTGGTGCTCAGCGAAGGCGAGAACTGGGGCTGGGCCAGTGGCCGGCTCTGGGCGGTGGCGGCGGGCGCGGTGCTGCTGCTCGCCTGCTGGATCTGGCACGAGCTGCGCACCGAGCACCCGTTGGTGGAGCTGCGCACGCTGACCCACCGGGTGGTGCTGACCGCCGACGTGGCGGGGCTGGTCGCCGGCGTCGGGATGTACCTGCTGATGTCGCTGGTGATCCGCTACGTGCAGACCCCGACCGCCACCGGCTACGGCCTCGGCGAGTCGGTGGTGGTCGCGGGCCTGGTGCTGCTTCCGTTCTCGGCGGTCAGCGTGCTCTCCAGCAAGGTGGTCCCGGTGCTGGCCAGGCGCACCTCCACCGCGCTGGTGCTGCCGTTGGGCTGCGCGGTCTCGCTGGTCTCGGTGCTCTTCTTCCTCTTCGCCCGCGGTCAGCTCTGGGAGCTGCTGGTGGTGATGGGCATCGCCGGGCTCGGCGTCGGCTGCACGTTCGCGGTGATGCCCGGACTGATCGTCAGCTCGGTGCCCGCCCGGGAAGTCGGCAGTGCCGTCAGTTTCAACCAGGTGCTGCGTTACGTCGGCTACTCCACCGGCAGTGCGCTCTGCGGCGCGGTGCTGCAGGCCCACACCGCCCCCGGGCAGCTGCTGCCCACCAATGACGGCTACCGGTTCGCCGCGCTGATCAGTTGTGCGGTGTGGGTGGTGGCCGGGGTGGTTACCATCGTGCTGCCACGGCGCGGCGCCGTGGCAGTGGACCGCGCCACGGTGGACGAGGAGCTGATGGTGGACGAGAGCATCGCCGATATCGCGCCCGGTGAGGACGAGGTGCCCGTCGTCCAGGCCCGGACCGAGCGGTGACCGCGGCCGCCGCCGGCGCGACCGCTGACGGGCCGTCGGCCGCCGGGGCGGGGCCCGCGCCCGCTCGCCGCCGGGACGCCGCCCGCAGCCGCGAACTGCTGATCGAGGCTGCCGTGGAGCTGTTCGCCGACCGCGGGTTCGAGCGCACCACCACCCGGGAGATCGGCGAGCGCGCGGGTGTCGACCCGGCGCTGATCGCCCGCTACTTCGGGGGCAAGACGCAGCTGTACCTGGCCGCCGTGCGGCTCGAACTGGGCGACGCCACCCCGGCCGACCTGCTCGACAACGACCGGCTGCGGATCCTGCTGGAGCGCTTCGACCGGCGCGGCCCGGGGCCGTCCTTCCAGGCCGCGGTGCTGCCGGGCGACAGCAGCGAGGTCCAGCAGGCCGCCCGTGACTACCTCGACGAGCGGCTGGTGCGGCCACTGCAGGACCGGTTCGCCGAGGAGGGCGCGGACCGGCCGCGGCTGCGGGCCGAGTTGGCGGCGGCCGCCTTCGCCGGGGTGGTGCTGGCCCGCTCCAGCGGCGCCTTCGCCGAACTGGCCGCGGTGCCGACGGAGCAGCTGCAGCCGCTGCTGCGCGAGCTGCTGGCGGCGGCCAGCCCGGCGAACTGACGGGGCGCCGGCACTAGCGCCGATCGCCGGTCGGTCTCAGTCGAGGGCCGCGCCGCCGCCGGCCTTGACGGCGTTGACCGCGGCCTGGTGCAGGTCGCGGGCCATCAGCTCGTCGGTCACCGTCTTCGGGCTGCCCTGCAGGGTGAACCAGTCCAGGGCGTCCGTGTACTGGACGGTGAGGATCGCCTCGGTGCCCGTCCAGGTGGTGTGCACGCTCAGGTCACCGGTGAGCTTGGCGCCCTCCGCGGTGAGCACACCGCCCGGACCCGAGCGCACGTTCTTGGTGGTCCAGGCCGCCCAGCAAGCCGCTTCCTCAGCCATTGCGTTCTCTCCACTCCGGGGGATAGCGCGGGGGATCGCGCGCTGCGCCGAGGGTGGCAGCCGGTGCCGCCCTCGCGATCTGACAACCAGTCACATCCTAGCCACAGCAGCCTGCCCGCGCTGCCGGGCCCCGACTCGGAAGTGACCTCAGAAATGCAGATCGATCACTTCGAAGGCGGCGGCGAACCGGGACCCGAGCCGGGTGCCGGTGGCCCGGCCCATCGACTCCAGGAAGCCGCGGGCGTCCGCCATCTGTCCGCCCAGGCCCGCCAGGTAGGCCGCGTGGGCCTCCAGAGAGGCTACCCCGGCCTCGAAGGCGTCGGTGGTGTCCACGCCGTGCCCGGATTGTGGAGAACCGGCAGCCCAGACCTGGCGCACGCCGTCCCACGGCTGGTGGCCCTCGGCGGTCAGTTCACGGAAGACCCAGCGGTTGCCCGCGTCCCGCACCGCGTCCAGGGTGGCCCGCCCGGCGGCGATGTGGTCGGCCTGGTTCGGGAAGACTCCGCCGTAGGTCTCCCGGAAGTTGGTGGTGATCACGATCTCCGGGCGGTGCAGGCGCACCAGCCGGGCCAGGTCGCGACGGAGCGGCAGCCCGTACTCGACCGTGCCGTCGGGGTGGCGCAGGAACTCCACGGTGTCCACGCCGACCAGCGCGGCCGAGGCGAGCTGCTCCGCCTCGCGCAGCGGCCCGCACTGCGCCGGGTCGATCGAGTCGATGCCGGCCTCGCCGCTGGTGACCATGGCGTAGACGACGGTCTTGCCCTGCCCCGTCCAGCGGGCCACGGCGGCCGCCGCGCCGTACTCCATGTCGTCGGGGTGGGCCACCACGGCCAGGGCGCGCTCCCAGTCCTCGTCGAGCGGCGCCAGCGGGGCGAGGTTCTCGTCGGTCACGGTGCGACTCCCAGCCGGTCAGGGTGCGGTGAGTTGTGCACGGCCATCGTATGCCTTGACGAGCATATAACTGGAGAGGCATGCTGACGTCGTGACGTCGCTCTTCGAGGTGCTCGCCGAGCCGCGCCGCCGCCGGATACTCGAGCTGGTGCGCGGCGGCGAGTGGTCGGTCGGCGAACTGGCGCAGGCCCTGGCGGCCAGCCAACCGGCGGTCTCCAAGCACCTGCGGGTGCTGCGCGAGGCCGGCCTGGTCGAGGTGCGGGTGGCCGAGCAGCGCCGGCTCTACCGGCTGCGGGCCGAACCGCTGCGCGAGTTGGAGCAGTGGCTGGCGCCGTACCGGGAGCTCTGGAGCGAGAGCCTGGACCGGCTCGAACGTCAACTGGACGCGATGGACGACGATCCCGCGGTCGAACGGCGACGCGCTGGGCCGCGGACGGAGAACGGGAGCATGCCATGAGCGACCTCGGAACCCTGGAACCGGCCGGCGACCGCTGGCGGCTGCGGTTCAGCCGCGACCTCGCGCACCCACCGGAGCGGGTCTGGCGGGCGCTCACCGAGCCCGAGCAACTGGCGGCCTGGTTCCCGCAGCGGATCACCGGCGACTGGGCGGTCGGCGCCACGCTGACCTTCACCGATCCGCTGGACCGGGCACCCGCCTTCCACGGCAAGGTGCTCGCGTACACCCCGCCCGCGGTACTGGAGTTCGAATGGGGCACCGACGTGATCCGCCTGGAGCTGACCGAACGGGCCGGCGGCAGCACCCTGGTGCTGCTCGACACCCTGGACGAGCGCGGCAAGGCGGCCCGCGACGGGGCGGGCTGGCACCAGTGCCTGGACCTGCTGGCGCGGCAGCTGGCGGGGGCCGTGGACGACCGGCCGCCGGGCCCCGGGTGGGCCGCGCTGCACGCCGGGTACGTCGCGGCGCTCGGGCCCGAGGCGGCCACCATCGGTGTGCCCGAGCGGTACCGGCCGAGCTGACGCCCCGTCGGCCGGAGCGCGCGTCAGACCGGGTCTCCCGGCTGGTCAGGCGGGTTGCATAGAGTGGCTGCGGCAGAACGACGAGAGCACGGCAACGGCCCGGAGGCATCGATGAGCACCCGCCCGGCGACGGGTGCCGGTTCGCAGGGTGGGCCGCAGGCGGCGCAGCCCTGGAACCGGCAGCGGCTGCGCAGCAACAACGAGTGGCTGCTGCTGGAGCGGTTGCGCTCCGCGGGCCCGCTGTCGCGGGCCCAACTGGCCAGGGACACCGGGCTGTCCAAGCCCACCGTCTCGGCCGCGCTGGCGATGCTGGAGCGCGCCGGGCTGGCCCGCGAGGCGGGGCTGCTGGCGCCCGAGCGCGGCCGGATCGCGGTGCTCTACGAGCCCGATCCGCAGGCCGGCCACGTGCTCGGGGTGGACATCGGGCGGGCCCGGCTGCGGGTGGCGGTGGCGGACCTGAACGGCCGGATCCTGGCCCGCCGCGACGTGCCCAACCGCGGCCGCAGCGCCAACGCCGTGGCGGACGCGGTGGTGGCCGCCGCGCGCGAGGCCACCGAGCAGGCCGGCCTGCGCCCGGGTGACGTGGTGCACGCGGCGATCGGCTCGCCGGGCGTCTGGGACGAGTCGCAGCGCCGGGTCCACTACGCCGGCAACCTGCCGGGCTGGGGCCGGCGCGGGCTCTTCGAGCGCCTGGCGGCGGGGTTGGAGACCAGGATCAGCCTGCACAACGACGCCAATCTCGCCGCGCTCGGCGAGTACGCCGACGGCGCGGGCGCGGGCAGCAAGGTCTTCGTCTACCTGCTGATCGGCACCGGCCTGGGCATGGGTGTGGTGGTCGGCGGCGAGCTGCAGCCGGGCGCCAGCGGCGCGGCCGGAGAGATAGGGCTGCTGCCGCTGATGGGCGGGCGGCAGACCCTGGAGGGCACGGCCGCGGCCGAGTCGGTGGTGCGCTCGGCACGGGAACTGGGCCTGGGCGGGAGTCTGACCGCCAAGCGGGTCTTCGAGGCGGCCCGCGCCGGCGATCCGGCCGCGCGCGCCGCCGTGCTCCGCGAGGCCCGGCAACTCGCCTACGCGGTCGCGGTGGTGGCCGCCGTGCTCGATCCGGACCTGGTGGTGCTCGGCGGCGGTCTGGGCAACGGGGCCGACCTGCTGATCGACCCGCTGGAGGAGGAGTTGCACCGCCTCAGCCCGCTGCGGCCGCGCCTGGCGGCGAGCCTGCTGGGGGATGAGGCGGTGCTGCGCGGCGCGCTGGCCACCGCCCTGCTGGGCGCCCGCGCGGAGGTCTTCGAGCGGCGGACGGCGGCGGTGGGGTAGGGCCCTTCGACGGGTCTCGTGACGGGCTCGTCCCGAGGCCCTGGGTCAGGCGCCCACGGGCAGCTCCGACTCGACGTCGGCGTTGCGGAACTCCTCGCGGATCTCCTTGGGCCCGAACGGCCAGATCCGCTCGAACCGGGACCAGAGCGCGAACGCCGCCCCGCCCGCCGCGACCCAGGCCAGCGACCACTCGATCGGGTGGTAGCCGGGCGCGTTGCGGTCGGCGTAGCCGTAGATCGCCACCCAGCCGAGCGCCGCGACCAGGCTGGGCAGCGGGTAGCGCCACATCGTGTACGGCCGCCGCAGGTCGGGCTGACGCTTGCGCAGCACGGTGACCGCGAGCACCTGGGCGAAGGCCTGGACGATCACCATCACCGTGGTGAGCAGGTTGATCAGCGTGTTCAGGTCGGTGTGCCGGCCGATCAGGAAGCCGATCGCGGTGACCACGCCCATGGTGAGCAGACCCAGGGTCGGGAACTCGTGCTTGCGGTGCAGCCGGGAGTACGAGCGGAAGAACACCCCGTCGCGGGCCGCGTCGTACGGCACCCGGGAGCCGCCGAGCAGGCCGGTCAGCACCGAGGCGAAGGCGGTGACCAGGATCAGCACGGTGACCACGTCGGCGGCGGACTTGCCCCAGGTGGCCTGCAGTACCGCGGAGGCGACCGAGGTGGAGGCGATCGAGTTCGGGTCGAGCATCTGGTGCCAGTCGAGCGCGCCGAGCACGCCGATCTGCAGCAGCAGGTAGATCACCATGATGCCGACGATGGAGTAGATGATCGAGCGCGGCATCACCCGTCCCGGGTTCTTGATCTCGGCACCGAGGTAGGCGGTGGTGTTGTAACCGAGGTAGTCGTAGATGCCGATGGTCAGACCGGCGGCGAAGCCGAGCCAGAAGTGACCGTGCGTCAGGTCCACCGCGTGTGCGGGCCAGGTGAAGGCGCGGGACGGCGAGAAGTGGGTGTAGGAGGCGAGCAGCACCGCGCCGACGGCGGCCAGCATGACGCCCCACATGACCGTGGCGAGCTTGGCGATCCGCTCCACCCGGCGCCAGAGCAGCAGGGTGACCAGCACGATCATCGCCAGGCCCACCAGGTCGCCCTGGGGCTTGGTCATGTGCGGCCACAGGTAGGCGAGGTACTGGACGAAGCCGACCACCCCGGTGGACATGATCAGCGGTATGAAGAGCATCGCGGTCCAGACGAAGAGGAACGGCATCAGCCGGCCCGTCCGGTACTGGAACGCTTCACGCAGGTAGACGTAGCTGCCGCCGGAGCCGGGCAGCGAGGCGCCGAGCTCGGCCCAGACCAGGCCGTCGACCAGCGCCAGGACCGCGCCGGCCAGCCAGCCGATGATCGCCTGCGGGCCGCCGAACGCGGCGACCATCAGCGGGATCGTCACGAAGGGACCGATCCCGCACATCTGGCTCATATTGATGGCGATGGCCTGGAACAGGCCTATCCGTCTGCTGAGTGTCGCGGACACGGGGGACTCCAGGGATCAGGGCGGTGCACGCGGGGGATGGGTGTCCATAAGTTAAGTTTCCTAACTAGAGCAGTCAAGAGCTGCGACGGAGCAGGACGCCACGAATGAAGGCCGCCTGCCCCGCGTGCTGCAGATCCTCCGCGATCACGCTCACCAGCCGTACCGCGAGCGTCACCGGTGGCGTCCAGCGCTCGTCCACCACCTGGTCCAGTTCCTTGGCGGTCACGGTACGGACGAAGCCCAGGCTTCGGCGGTGCACGGCGTCGTAGTAGCCGGTCAGCAGCCGGCGGGAGGTCACCTGGACCTGGGCCACCTGGGCGGAGCTCTGGCCGTAGCCGATCACCTCCGGCGCGAACGGCAGGTCGAACTTCTCCCGCCAGCCGTCCGCCGTCCAGACCTGCTCGACGTCCATCAGCTCGGCCAGATGGTCGTCCTGAACCCGGGTCAGATGCCAGATCAGCCAGGCCACCGAGTTCGCATCCGGGTCCAGCCTGGCCGTCAGCTGCTTCGGGCCCAGGCCCTGGACCGCCTCGTGGACGGCCTCCTTGACCCGGTCGAAGGCATCGGCCAACAGGTCCGCGCTCTCCATCTCGATTCCTTTCGCCGTGCTTGGTGCAGCAGGCATCCCCCGTCGCGCCCGTGGTCGATCGGGGCCGACCGGGTGAGTCCGCGTGTCACGCTCGCGGGTAAGGGGGGGAGGATGGCAGGGAGCGGGGCGAGGAGGTGTCGGGCCGGTGATCACTCTGCGGGGACTGACGATCGCGTTTCTGGCCGCCGCCGAGGGCGTCGAGCAGCGGGAGCTCGCCGGCGCGTGGCAGGCGGTGCTGGAGGCGGGCGGCACACCGCGGCTGCTCGCCACCCGGCCCGGCTGGGTGCTCGCCTACCGGGAGCTGGACCGGGCGGACACCTTCGAGGTGGGCGCGGTGGTCGAGGAGAGCGACGCCGCCGACTATGCCGCCCTGGTGCTGCCGGGCGGGCTGGTCGGTGTGGACCGGCTGCGGCTGGAGCCCGCCGCGGTGGACTTCGTCCGGGCGTTCTGCACGGCGGGCAGGCCGGTGGCGGCGATCGGCCACGCGCCCTGGCTGCTGATCGAGGCAGGCGCGGTGCGCGGGCGGACGCTGACCTCATGGCCCACCCTGCGCACCGACCTGGAGAACGCGGGCGCGGCCTGGGTGAACGAGCAGGTGCGGACCTGCCAGGCGGGCCAGGGCCCGCTGATCACCAGTCGGAAGAGCGCCGACCTGCCGCTCTTCACCGACGCGCTGGTCAACGAGTGCGCCAGGCTGCGCGGCAGGCTGGGGCCCTGGGGCAGGTGAGCGGGTGGGGAGTCGCCGCCGGTGCGGCCGGCTGTCGCGCAGCACCGGCGGGGCCGACTGAGTGGTTGGCGGGCTATCGGGTGGCGGCGGCGAGGGCCTCCTTGATGGTGGCGATGTCGGCGGGGTGGCCCGGGTCCAGGTCGAGGCGGGAGCTCTGGTCCTTGAGGTAGGGCAGGCCGTAGGCCGGGGTGCCGGGCTGGAACCGCCAGCCGGCGGAGAGCGGCCCCGCGTCCACCGCGAGGTAGCCGAGGGCGTCGAGCAGGGCGGTGGTCCGCTCCTTGGCCGTGGCGTCATCGCCCGCGATCGGCAGCGCCGAGCGGTCGGGGGCGCCGGCGGGACGGGCCAGCGCCAGCAGGTGGCCGGAGTAGATGTTGTTGAAGACCTTGACCACCTGGGAGTCGGCCAGGTGCTCCTGGACCAGCTCGCTGCTGGTGGTCTCGCCGGAGTCGAGTCGGGGGAAGTGCCCGTCACGCTCGGGGTAGTAGTTGCCGGTGTCGAGCACGAGGCGGCCGGCGAGCGGGGCGGCGGACAGCTGGAAGGAGTTCTTCAGCGGAATCGTCACCACCAGCCAGTCACCCGCCTCGGCCGCCTGCGCCGGAGTCGCGGCGCGGGCCCGCGGGCCCAGTTCGGCCACCAGGCCGGCGAGGGTCTCGGGCCCGCGTGAGTTGCTGAGCACCACGTCCAGGCCCGCGTTGACCGCGAGCCGGGCCAGGGTGCCGCCGATGTGTCCACTGCCGATCAGTCCAAGAGTAGCCATGATGGTGACAGTGCCGGGGCGGGCGACGGTATTCCTGACGCAGCGTCATATCACCCGTACGGATCAGCCGAGCGGTTCAGTAGAGCGGGTCGGCCGTACGGATCAGGCGTCCGGGTCGGCCGAGCCGCTGCGCAGCAACTCGGCCGAGCACCGCGCGATCCGCTCGGCGATCCGCCGCGCCTCGGCCTCGTCGCGGTAGCGGTGGCGCGGCCAGAAGAAACCGCGCAGCCCGTCCTTCGGGTTGCGCGGCACCACGTGCACGTGGAGATGCGGCACCGACTGGCTGACCCGGTTGTTCATCGCGACGAACGAGCCCTTGGCCGCCGTCGCCCGCTCGACGGCCTCGGTCAGCAGCCGGACCCGGCCGAAGAACGGGCCGACCAGCTCGGGCGGCAGGTCGGTGAGCGTGGCGACGTGCCGCACCGGCAGTACCAGCAGGTGGCCGGGGAAGAGCGGCCGGTGGTCCAGGAAGGCCAGCGCGACGTCGTCCCGGAAGGCCTGGTGGATCGGCGCCGCCGGGTCCGCGATCAGGGCGCAGAAGCTGCAGTCCATCGGTTCAGCCGCCCCGGTTGACGTACTGGAAGACGAACCCGCCGACGCCGGCGGCCGTGATCCCCGCGCCGATCAGCAGCAGCCAGACGCCGAAGACCAGGCCGAGCGCCGACACGCCCGCGCCGGCGGCCAGCAGCGGCGGGTACCAGCTCTGCGGCGGGAAGAAGTCGAGCGGTCCGGAGGTCTCGGCCACTTCGACCTCGCGGCGGTCCTGCGCGCGGGGGCCGTGGCGCACCGACTGGACGAAGAAGAAGACGGCGATCAGCGCGGACATCAGGAAGGCGAACGCGAGCGTGCCCTTGCCGGCCGGCTCGTGCGCGAGCCAGTCGTAGATGCCGCCGATCACGCCGAAGAAGAGGGCGATGCCGGCGAACAGGTAGGCCTCGAACCTCATGGCCGGGGCTCCCTGGTGAGCATGTCGGTGTCCTCGCTGGTGCTGCCCGGGTGGTGCAGGTCGAAGGCCGGGCTGTCCGAGCGGATCCGGGGCAGCGCGTGGAAGTTGTGCCGGGGTGGCGGGCAGGAGGTGGCCCACTCCAGCGAGCGGCCCCAGCCCCAGGGGTCGTCCGACTCGACCCGGCGCCCGTACTTCGCGGTGTGCCAGACGTTGAAGAGGAACGGCAGCGTGGACAGCCCCAGCAGGAAGGCGCCGGCGCTGGAGATCGTGTTCAGGGTGGTGAAGCCGTCGGACGGCAGGTAGTCGGCGATCCGGCGTGGCATGCCCTCGGCGCCCAGCCAGTGCTGGACCAGGAAGGTGGTCTGGAACCCGACGAAGAGCAGGCCGAAGTGGAGCCGGCCGAGCCGCTCGTCCAGCTGCCGCCCGGTGAACTTGGGCCACCAGAAGTAGAAGCCGCCGAAGGTCGCGAAGACCACCGTGCCGAAGAGCACGTAGTGCATGTGAGCCACGACGAAGTACGAGTCGGACACGTGGAAGTCGATCGGCGGCGCGGCGAGCATCACCCCGCTGAGGCCGCCGAAGAGGAAGGTGACCAGGAAGCCGATCGCCCAGAGCATCGGGGTCTCGAAGGAGAGCGAGCCCCGCCACAGGGTGCCCACCCAGTTGAACATCTTCACCCCGGTCGGCACCGCGATCAGGAAGGAGGTGAGCGAGAAGAACGGCAGCAGCACCTGTCCGGTGACGAACATGTGGTGCGCCCAGACCACCGCCGAGAGCCCCGCGATCGTGATGGTCGCCGCGACCAGCCCGAGATAGCCGAAGATCGGCTTCCGGCTGAACACCGGCAGGATCTCGCTGATGATCCCGAAGAACGGCAGCGCGACGATGTACACCTCCGGGTGCCCGAAGAACCAGAACAGGTGCTGCCAGAGCAGCGCACCACCGCTGGTGGCGTCGAAGACCTGCGAGCCCAGCCGCCGGTCCGAGAGCAGCACCAGCAGGGCGGCGGTCAGCACCGGGAAGGCGAAGAGCGCCAGGATCGAGGTGAGCAGCACGTTCCAGGTGAAGATCGGCATCCGGAACAGGGTCATCCCCGGCGCCCGGAGGCAGGCGATGGTGGTGATGAAGTTGACCGAGCCGAGGATCGTGCTGAGACCCGCCACCGCCAGCCCCGCGATCCACAGGTCGCCGCCGGTGCCGGGGGAGTGGACCACGCTGTTCAGCGGGGCGTAGGCGAACCAGCCGAACGCGGCGGCGCCGTCGGCGGTGAAGAAGCCGCTGAGCACGATCAGCCCGCCGAACAGGAAGACCCAGTAGGTGAAAGCGTTCAGCCGCGGGAAGGCCACGTCCGGCGAGCCGATCTGCAACGGCATGATCCAGTTGGCGAAGCCGGTGAAGGTCGGGGTCGCGAAGAGCAGCAGCATGATCGTGCCGTGCATGGTGAAGAGCTGGTTGTACTGGGCGCTGGTGACGAACTGCTCGCCCGGGCGGGCCAGTTCCGCGCGCATCACCATCGCGAACACGCCGCCGACCAGGAAGAAGCCGAAGGAGGTGGTCAGGTAGAGGCTGCCGATCTCCTTGTGGTCGGTGGTGCTCAGCCAGCGCAGGACGGTGCTGCCGTGGCGCAGGCGGGTCGCGGTGCCGGGGGCGAGTTGCCGCTCCGGCTCCTCCACGACGGTCATCCGGCCTCCTGGGGGCTTGGGGCGCTTGGTGGGGCCGAGGGCTCGGCGGGTCGGGACCATGCTGGTCCCGGCGGCGGCGCCGCGAGGTGGCGCAGCGCCAGCGGGACGGCGCGGTTAGCTCGGACGGCGGGCAGGTGTGTGCCGGGGGCCACAAGGGGGCCGTTTTCTGACCAGCGGTGTCGAGCTGATCGCCCTGGGTGGTCGATCCGGGGTGGCGTGCGCCACTTTCAGGCGAAGGCGGCGGGGTCGATTTGCCTGGATTCCGGTGGTTTGGGGCGGATTGGTGGCTTGGTTCCCGGGGGTAATGGGGCGTGACCTGGGATGTTTCGATGTGGTTGATCGGGGCGCGGGGGGTGCGTAGCTTCGTTCTCGGCGCAGTGAGCGCCACCCGGGACCGCCCCGGGGCCCGTGGGTTTCCCGGGCCGGGGCGGGTCGTGCGGGAACCGTCCTCGGTTGGTTCGTGGGGTGTGGTTCCGTGCGCGCGGTTGCCCGGAGACCAGCGATGAGGGAGATCCTTTGACTTTCCGTAACGAGAACACCGCCACCACCACTACTGCCAAGAAGGCCGGCAAGCGCTCGCGAGTGCGGCTGGCGGTGCTGGGTGGGGCGATCGCCGTCCTGCCGGTGGCGGGTCTCGTGACGGCGAACGCGGCCTCGGCGGCGTCGACGTCGACGTGGAACGCGGTGGCGCAGTGCGAGAGCACCGGGAACTGGTCGATCGACTCGGGCAACGGGTTCTCCGGCGGTCTGCAGTTCACGCCGAGCACCTGGGCCGCGTACGGCGGTACCCAGTACGCGGCCTCCGCCGCCCAGGCGACGCCGGCGCAGCAGATCGCGGTGGCGGAGAAGGTGCTGGCGGACCAGGGTCCGGGCGCATGGCCGGTGTGCTCGGTGAAGGCCGGGCTGACGGCGGGCGGCCCGGCGGCGCAGGTCGACACCACCACCGGCTCGACGGCGACCGCGGCCCCGGCGCCGCAGCAGGCCGCCCCGGTGCAGCAGGCGACGCCGAAGCAGCAGGCCGCCCCGAAGCAGTCCGCTCCGGTGCAGTCGGCGCCGGTCCAGAAGCAGGCCCCGGTTGCCGCCGGCGGTTACACCGTCAAGAGCGGTGACACGCTGAGCGCCATCGCGGCCTCGCACGGCACTACCGTGGCCAAGCTGTACGCCGCCAACGCCCAGACCATCGGCACCAACCCGGACGTCATCCTGCCGGGCCAGGTCCTGAGCCTCTGATCTGACGCTCGGACCACCCGTCACGCAAGCTGCCCCCTGTCCCGCGCGGGACAGGGGGCAGCTTGCGTACTCATAGGTGACTGTTCGTCAGTTCAGGTTCACGCCACGGCCCCTGGGAGCACAGGGGAGCGGCGGAGCGGCCGGCCCGACGCGCTACTGGACGTGATCGCCGGCTCCCGGGTGCCCCGGCGTGCTGTCGTAGGTGCTGATCTCGACCAGGTTGCCGTCGGGGTCGCGCAGGTAGGTGCTGGTGATCGGCCCCTGGGCGCCGGTGCGCGGCACCGGGCCCTCCTCCTTCGGTACCCCGCAGGCGGTCAGGTGCGCCACGACCTGCTGTTGCGGGGTGTCGGTGATCAGGCAGAGGTCCGCGCTTCCGGGGGTCGGGCGGGCGGCGTGCGGGAGCAGTTCGTGGCCGGCCTGGTGCAGGTTGATCTTGCTGCTGCCGAAGGCCAGCGCGCGGCGGCCCGCGCCGAAGGTCACCGGCCGCATGCCCAGCACGCGCTGGTAGAAGCTGATGGTCCGTTCGACGTCCGCCACGGTCAGCACCAGGTGGTCCAGGCTGGTGATCCGGACGCCCGCTGCCGCCGCCGGAGCCGAGCTCAGCTCCGCGACCAGGCACGCGAGGAGCGGGGTGTCGATCCCGTGCGCGGCACCGGCCCGCAGGACGGCCCCGCCGATGGCGTCGAGCTCGATCGGGCGGCCGGCAGCCACATCGCGCTGCATCGAGGAGTTCATCGCGGCCGGGGCGCGGTCGAAGAAGGAGAGCACGGACTCGGCGGTCACCGGTGCGCCCGCCGCGCGGGCCACGGCGGTGACCTCGTCGAGCACGGCGAGCAGTTCGGACCGGTGCTGCCCCCGAAGGGCGCCGATGGAGGCCTGGTGACGGGTGGTCAGCAGGGCGAACGGGGCCAGGAAGGCGAGCTTGTCCCAGAGCATCGCCTGCTCGTCGGTCCGCAGCGCCACCGTCAGCCCGGCGTGCCGGAGCCGGGCGGCCAGCGCGTCGAGCGGGGCGGCCAGTTCGAGGGTGGTGAAGGGGCTGGTGTGGGCGATCCGGCCCGGCGCGGTGCGGGTGGTCTCGACCTTGATGGTGCCGGCCACGACCTGGTCGGCCGGGTAGTGCCGGCGCAGCACCGGGAGGTGGTCGAGGCCGTTGAGCAGCGGCACCACGATCCCCTCGGGGCCGATCAGCCGTGCCGGGAGCCGGTCGAGGGCGGCGGGCAGGGCGGGCTGCTTGACGGTCACGAAGGCGAGGTCGACCGGTCGGCGCAGTTCGGTGTCGGCCTCGACCGGGACGGTGAAGTCGCCGTACTGACCGCTGGTCACCCGCAGGCCGTCACGGCGGATGACGTCGGCGGTCCGCTCGCCGGCCAGGCAGATGACGTGGTGCCCGTCGCGGGCGAGCAGCGCGCCGAGCAGTCCGCCGACACCGCCCGGTCCGAGGACGGCCACCGTCAGGCGGGAGGTGCTGCCCGGGTTCAGCCGCGGTCCGGTGCTCAGGGGTTGTGGTGTCGGAGAGTCGTTGGTCATGATCACCAGGCCACGGTAGCGATCAAGTGGATCATCGGTAAGCTCCGATGCCATGCCGACGATGTGGTCCGATCCGTCCCTCGTGCTCGATCCGCCTCAGCTGCTCGCGGAAGTGACCGACTCCGCAGCCCGGTTGGTCGCCGCCGCGGTGGCGCTGGACGACGCGGAGCTCCGCGCGCCGTCCACGCTGGCCGGGTGGAGCCGCGAGCAGGTCATCACGCATCTGGCCGGCGCCGCCGAGGCGTACCTGCGGCTGCTGGCGCTGGCCCGCACCGGGGTCGAGCCCACCCGGCGGGCCGATGACGCGACGCCGGTCGGCGCCCTGCGGGACGGCGCGGCGCGGCCCGCCGCCGCGCTCGTGGGCGAGCTGCGCGATCGGCTGGACCGGCTGGCCGAGGACGCCGCGGCGATGCCCGCCGACCGGTGGGACAACCTGGTCACCGCGCTCGCGGGCTGGCGGCACCCGGCCTGGTTCACCCTGTATCGCTGCTGGCGGGAGCTGGAGACGCACCATGTCGACCTCGACCTCGGCTACCGGCCGGCCGACTGGCCCGAGGCGTACGTGAGGTGGGCGCTGCCGGACACGCTCGCCGCGTTGGCCGCCCGCGAGTTCCCGGTCGGCGAGGTGGCTGCCGTTGATCTCGGCCGCCGCTGGACCCTGGCGCCGTCCGGCCTGGTGGTCAGCGGCTCGGGCCACGCCCTGCTCGGCTGGCTCGCCGGGCGCACGGGCGGTGCGGCGCTGGTGTCGGACGCGCCGTTGCCGGAGCCGCCGAGTTGGCCGCTGCCGCCGTTCCCCGGCTGGAACTGATGCTGCGTCAGGCTGTGGGCCTGACGCAGCATCAGGGCGGTGGCTCCGCGGGCGGACGGCTCAGATCGACTGCCAGGCCGGCTTGGCCGCGTAGGTGGCCCGGAAGTAGTCGGCCAGCTTGAGGCGGGCGGCCGCCGCCTCGTCCACCACCACGGTGGCGTGCGGGTGCAACTGCAGCGCGGAGGCCGGGACCAGCGCGGAGAGCGGGCCCTCGACGGCCTGCGCGACGGCCTCGGCCTTGGCCTCGCCGGTGGCCAGCAGCACCAGGTGGCGGGCCTCCAGGATGGTGCCGATGCCCTGGGTGATCACGTGGTGCGGGACCTCGTCGAGACTGTCGAAGAACCGGGCGTTGTCGACCCGGGTCTGCTCGGTGAGCGTCTTGATCCGGGTCCGCGAGGCGAGTGAGGAGCACGGCTCGTTGAATCCGATGTGCCCGTCGGTGCCGATCCCGAGGAGCTGCAGGTCCACGCCGCCGGCCGCCGCGAGCTCGCGGTCGTAGGCCGCGGCCGCCGCCGCGATGTCCTCGGCGGAGCCGTCGGGGCCGAGAAAGGCGTCCGCGGTGATGCCCATCGGTTCGAGCACCTCGCGCAGCACGACCGAGCGGTAGGACTCGGGGTGCCCCTTGGGCAGGCCGACGTATTCGTCGAGCTGGCAGATCCGGGCGCGCGACACGTCCAGCGATCCGGCCCGCACCTTGGCGGCCAGCGCCCGGTAGATCGGCAGCGGCGTCGACCCGGTGGCCACGCCGACCAGCGCGTCGGGCTTGCCGGTGAGCAGCTCCGCGATCGCCTCGGCGATCAGCTCACCGCCCGCGGCGGCGTCGGGAACGATCACAATCTCCATCTTGACCAACCGTCCGAAAGCGTGTATGTAGTGGTCTAGACCAATCTCTGGAAGTTTAGCGCAGTCCAGGGGCGCTTCGAAAGCCCGGCGATGGTCGCGCCCGGGTTCTGTCAGGTCGGGCGGCCGGTGGCGTGATCGGGCGGGGCGCGACTTGAAGAATTCTTCAAGTTCGGAGAAGCTGACGCCCGACGTGTCGCGAGGAGGACGGGTATGCCGGTTCCGCTGTACCAGGCCAAGGCCGAGTTCTTCCGCACCCTGGGCCACCCGGCGCGGATCCGGGTCCTCGAACTCCTCCAGGACGGGCCGCGCCCGGTGCGCGAGTTGCTCGCGGCGATCGAGATCGAGCCGTCCAGCCTCTCCCAGCAACTCGGCGTGCTGCGCCGGAGCAACCTGGTGACCGCCACCCGTGAGGGCAACACCGTGGTCTACGCGCTGAGCACCCCGGATGTGGCCGACCTGCTGCGGGCGGCGCGGCGGATCCTGACCGAGATGATCGCCGACCAGGAGCACCTGCTGGTGCAGCTGCGCGCGGGGGCCGGCCAGGCGAAGGAGCGAGTCCGGTGACGGCGAATCCCGTGAGCGAGGCGAGTCCGGCGTACGAGGCGAGTCCGGCGTACGAGGCGAACCCGGCGAGTGCCGCGAACCCGGTGAACGAGACCATCCGCGACGAGAACAGCAAGCGCAAGGCGGCGCTGATCCGGGCCGGCATCTACATCGCCGGCACGCACTTCTTCGCGTTCTTCGTGATGCTGCTCTTCTACCTGGGCAGCCACCGGCACTGACCGCGCCGGCCACCCACCCCAGGCCCCGCCGCCCTCAGGCCGCGCCCTGCCGAGGTTCCGGGGAGCGCAGCAGCGCGCGCACGTCGTCCGGGGTCGCGCCGGCGTAGAAGTGGGCGAAGACCACGCGCCCCAACGGGGTCATCGGCGAGGCGGCGCCGATCCAGAGCGAGCCGAAGCCGTAGCGGGCGTGGATCAGCGGCCGGATCTCGCCGTCCGGTCCGGTCCGGCCGGCCAGCCGCAGCGGGCCGCCCACGGTCCGCTCGGTCCACCGCGCCAGCTCCACCAGCTCGGGCTGGTCCGGGAACTCCTCCAGCAGGCTGTCCAGCTGCGGTACCACTCGGCGCACCCAGTAGCGGTCGTGCTCGGGCAGCTGGTCGCGCCCGTCCCAGACCATCCACTTGAACATGTTCTCGGGCACCCGCCGCCCGGTGAACGCGTCCGCGAAGGCGTCGTTGTAGGCGATCACCCGCCAGGCGGCGTCGACCGCGTAGGCGATCGGCCCGACCAGCTCCTTGCCCGGCGCGTGCTCGGTGACCTGCGCGACGGTGCTGCGGACGAAGCCGATCCAGGCGGAGTCGGCGTTCGCTGGTGCCGCGCCGATCTGCGGTTCCTCCGAATGCGTCATGGGCACGATTGTGCCCCCAGGGCCGCACGCCCGACCAGGGAGGTCCGACCAGGCATTTCTCCGCCTCCGCGGAGGCCGGGGCCCTCCGCTTCGTCCGCCACCGGCCGTTGCTACGGTGGCCGACACCATGGACTACGACACGGCTTCGCGCTATTACGAGGAACTTCTCAGCGGGTACCTCCGAGCGACACCGGCCGCCGGGCTGGACGAGACCGTTGCTCGATTCGTCGCGCCGATGCGCTCGGCCTTCGTGGACGACCAGGCCGAGGAATCCGCGATCGACACGATCGAGGGGCTGCTGTGGGCGGCCTGGGAGCCCGTCATCACGGCGGCCCGGGAGTCGTCGTCCGGCACTGTCCAGGACAGGCTTGTCGACCTGTTGACCGGGATCGAGCGACAGGGGGTGCTCACTCGTGATCAGGGGCAGCAGGACTGTGTCGTCTGGGAGACGAAGGTGTTTGTCGACCTTCCGTGTTTCGGCGCGCAGATGCGCGAGGCATTGGACATGGGGGCCGAGACGCCCGGCTTCTCGGATGTCGACGTCTGGGTGAACCTGAACGCATTCGCGGCGCGCCTGACCGCCGCCGGAATCGACTTCTCGCTCTACGCGATCTGGACGCTGCGCGATTGCCTCGAGGAGGAGTCGCCGGTCAACTTGGCCGACCCGAGGGGGGTGGTCCCATGGTTCCAGCACTGCGGTGCGTTGCTCGCGGGCCTCGCGCGCCGGCGGCGGTCGTTCGACGGGCAGGCCGGTCGCCTGGGCAAGCTGTGCACGGACAGCGGGATGGCCGAGGGAGGGTTCACCGTCGAGCGGTGGGAGTTCTGGCGCGCCCGGCTGACGGAGCTGGCGGCCGGGACGGAGGCCGGCGCCGACGAGGCACGGGCGGCGCTGCGGTACCTGGGTACCTGACCGCGCTGGGCGACCTGGGCCAGGCCGGATCGGGCAACACCGGCCCTGCTGCCGACTTTTCGTAGGGTCGGGCCGCTCGGGGCCGCCGGCGCTCGACCCGTGCGCAGCGGCCCGGGGCTGCGGGTTTGCGCCCGAGTCTGGCTATAGCGCGGGCCGCCAGACTCGGAGCGACCGCAGTCACCACGAATCTGGAGCGCAGCATGCGTTGGGAGAATCTCTACGTCGCCGGTCTCGGCGCCTATCTGCCCGAGCAGGTCTATACCGCTGAGCAGGCCGTCGCCGACGGCCGTTACGGTGCCGGTGAGTGCGAGGCCAACGGGTACCGCGCGGTCCGGGTGGCCAGCGCGGAGGAGACCGGGCCGGTGATGGCGGCGGCGGCCGGCCGTACGGCGGTCGGGCGTTCCGGCATCGCGAGTGAGGAGTTCCGGCTGGTGGTGCACGCCAGCGTCGGCCACCAGGGTCAGGACGTCTGGACCCCCGCCCACTACGTGCAGAACGAGACCGTCGGCGGCCACGGCGCGGCCTTCGAGGTGCGCCAGGGCTCCAACAGCGGCCTCGCCGCCGCCGAGGTCGCCGCCTCCTGGATCACCGCCCGGCCGGAGGGCGGCGCGGCTCTGGTCACCACCGGTGACTCCTTCAAGTTGCCGTACTGGGACCGCTGGAAGGCCGATGAGCAGGTGGTGTACGGCGACGGCGCGGGCGCGCTGGTGCTCTCGACCCGTGGCGGCTTCGCCAAGGTCCGCTCCAGCGTCAGCCGCGCCGACGCGTCGCTCGAACCGCTGTACCGCGGCGACGACGCCTGGACCGAGGCGCCCTTCTACGACGGCAAGCCCGCCGACCTGGCCGGCCGCAAGCGCCACTGGCTGAGCCGCAACGAGGACGCCTACGACCAGACGATCGCCAAGATCAACGAGAACTTCGGTGCCGTGCTCAAGCAGGCGCTGGCGGAGGCCGACACCGACCTGGCCGGTACGCAGTGGTTCATCCACGCCAACATGTGCAAGACCATCATCGAGTGGGGCTTCCACGGCGCGCTCGGCCTGGACCCCGACACCACCGTCTACGACTGGGGCCTGGACTACGCGCACATGGGCGGCGGCGACCAGATCATCGGCCTCAACCGGCTGTTCGAGACCGGGCGCCCCAAGCCGGGCGACCTGGTCGTCACCGCGGGTGCGGGGATCGGGTTCATGTGGACCGTCGCGGTGCTCGAAGTGCTCGAGACTCCGGCCTGGTGATCGTCGCCCCGACGCGGTGACGTTCCCCGATCTCCTGGTGACGCTGCGTCAGTTCAACTGATTCACCATGCCTGTTCACGGAAAGACTGTGCTCGAACCGCGGTCGGTCCGGTACGGTGCCCCTCGCCGGGGTGCCGGCCGTTCCGACCGCCCTCTTCTGCCCATGGAGGCAGCCATGCTCACCGCCGCCAAGGCCATCAACCTCACGCTGGCGTTCCTGCTGGAACTCGCCGTCCTGTTCTCGGTCGGGCTGTGGGGATTCACCTTCAGCTCCAAGTCGGCCGTCAAGTTCCTGCTGGGGATCGGCGGACCGCTGCTGTTCATCGTCGTGTGGGCGGTCTTCGGGTCGCCCTCGGCGGCGGTGCCGTTGCACGGTGCCGTCCGGATCGCCTTCGAGGTCGTCTGGTTCGGCCTGGGCGCGCTCGCGCTGTACGCCGCCGGGCGGGTGGTGCCGGCGGCCGTGCTGTTCGTGCTGTACGTCATCAACGCGGTGCTGATCCGGGTGTGGCACCAGTCGGCCTGAAACCCGTTCCCACAACGATTTCTGACGGATCATCAGGGAATGACGGTGGCGCAGGAGCATCGGCTCCTGCGCCACCGTCATTCCCTGGTCTCCCCGGTCAGGCCTCAGGCCGGCAGGGAGTCCAGCAGTGCCTGGTTGTCGATCTTGCCGTTCACGGTCACCGGGAACTTCTCCACCATCATGACGGTGTCCGGGACCAGGTAGGGCGGCAGGCGCTTGCCGAGCGTGCGGGCCAGCCCGATCGGGTCGTCGGACTCGCCCTCGGCCGGTGCGGTGGCGGCGGTGTCGGCGGTGGCGGTGTAGAACAGGGCGAGCCGTTCCCAGGCCGCCGTCCGGCCGGGCACCGGCACCACCGTGCAGCTGCGGACGCCCTCGACCTTCATCGCGGCGTTCTCGATCTCGCCCGGCTCGATGCGGTAGCCGCGGACCTTCACCTGCCGGTCGGCCCGCCCGCGGAAGTGCAGGACCTGATCGGCGTCCAGGAAGCCGAGATCGCCCGTGCGGTAGACCCGCACCGGCGTTCCGTTCACCGTGATCGGCGCGAACTTCTCGGCCGTGAGCTCGGGTTGCTCCAGGTAGCCGATCGCCAGGCCGGCCCCGCCGATGCAGATCTCGCCCTCGGTGCCCGGCTCGCAGAGCCGACCGCCGTCGACGACGTAGAGCTCGGTGTCGGCGACCGGGCGGCCGATCGGGATGCCGCCGAAGGTCTCGCAGTCCTCCGGACCCAGCTCGTGGATCGTGGCGAACACACAACTCTCCACCGGCCCATAGGCGTTGAACAGTGCGATGCCGGGGTACTGCGCCAGGAAGCGGCGCACGTGGGCGGGGGAGAGCCGCTCACCGCCGGTGTAGATCTGCCCCATCCCCGCGAAGCAGTCGATGTCCATGTCGACGAACAGGTTGAACAGCGAGGACGTGAAGAACGCCGTGTCGACGCCTGCCGACTTCACGATGTCTCGCAGCGCGCCGGGCAGGAGG
Source organism: Kitasatospora sp. GAS204B (assembly GCF_029892155.1). Classification (GTDB taxonomy): domain Bacteria; phylum Actinomycetota; class Actinomycetes; order Streptomycetales; family Streptomycetaceae; genus Kitasatospora. The sequence continues at coordinate 55,912 of NZ_JARZAG010000027.1, forward strand.
TAGTCGTCCTCGACGATCACCGTGGTCCCGCCGGTGACGAGCATGCCCCACAGCTCGAGGCTGAAGGCGTCCCAGGCGCACGGCGCCGACTGCGGGGAGACGCCGCCCGCGCGGTAGCCGCGCAGGCCGTCGGGGCCGAACAGTCGGGTGGTCGCCTGGTGCGGTGAGACGACTCCCTTGGGGCTGCCCGTGGTTCCGGAGGTGAAGAACACGCAGGCCGCGTCATCGGGCCCGATGTCGGAGGGCGGAACCGTACCGCCCGCGCCGGCCGAGACCTCCAGCGGCTCGGCCGGCGGCTGCCAGACGGTGAGCGGTCGCCCGCCGCCCGCACCCGTGGCTTCGGCCTGGACGCCGGCGGGCCGGTTGCCGGTGACGAACACCGGGGAGTGCAGCTGGTCGAGCAGGCCGTCCACCCGCTCGGTGGGCCAGCGGTGGTCGAACGCCGCGTACGCCGCACCGCACTTGAGGACGGCGAGCAGGGTGGCGGCCAACTGCGGGGTGCGCGGCAGTTGGACCGGGACGATCGCGCCGGCCCCGACGCCCAGCGCGGCCAGCTGCTCGGCGTAGTGATCGGCCGCCGCGTTCAGGGTGGCGTAGCTGATGCGATCCGCGCGGAAGACGATCGCGGTGGACCCGGGGTGCTGCTCGGCCTGGCGGGCCACCGCCTCGTGGATCAGCGGATGCACGGTGCCGGCCGGCGAGTTGGCGGCCGGCGGGTCGGCAGGCAGCGCGGTGGGGGACGGCGGGGCGGTGGTCAGTGGCTCGGACGCGTCGGGCGCGGGTCTGCGAGTCCGGTCAGCGGTCATGGTCTCTCCTCATCCAGTCCGGTTCGTCCTGCTGGGCCGGGCAGGGCTCAGGCCTCGGAGATCCTGCGGTAGATCGCCGTGAGGCTGCGGTCCTCCAGCAGGCGGCCGACCGGGACCCGGGTGCCCGTCTCGCGCTCCACGGCCGCGACCAGGCGCAGCATGTGGAGCGAGTCCCAGCTGACCTTGCGGTCGGAGTCCAGCGCGGTGGTCAGGTCGATGCCGTTCATCGGGAGGGCGAGATCGTCCCGCACGATCCGGATGAAGTCGTCCTTGGTCAGCATGGTGAACCCTTCGGTCGGTCGCGGATGGTGCCTGCCCGGTCCTCATCGGTGTGACGGGCCCTCCTGGTGCCCGGTGGTCACCGAACGCACGCGCGGGAGGACTTCCGAGGGTGTCGGCTGCTGCTCGAATCGCGCTCGGGCCGGGCCACATCGGCGGCGGGCGCGATGAGTCGGTCCGATCCGAGGAGCACCGTGGCACCGGACTCCCTGTCCGCGGGCGGTGCGCCGGGTGACGTTCGGTACCGGTCGACCGGCCCCGCTATATTGATCCCTCGTGGCGGGGACAACGGGGAACGTGGTGGGCGGCCGGTACCGGCTGGCGGAGGCCATCGGCCAGGGCGGCATGGGCCGGGTCTGGCGCGCGCGGGACGAGACGCTCGGGCGGGCGGTGGCGGTCAAGGAGGTCTTCCTCCCCGTGCACCTGAGTCCCGAGGAGCACCGGGAGTTGACCGGACGGGCGGTGCGCGAGGCGCGGGCCGCGGCGGCGCTCAACCACCCCGGGATCGTGACCGTGCACGACGTGGTCGAGCAGGACGGCGCGCCGTGGATCGTGATGGAGCTGCTCGCCGGCAACTCGCTCGCCGCCGTCCTCAAGGAGCAGGGCCGGCTGCCCTGGCAGCGGGTCGCGGCGCTCGGCGCCGACCTGGCCGACGCGCTCGCGCATGCCCACCAGGCCGGCATCGTGCACCGCGACATGAAGCCGGACAACGTCTTCCTCGCCCAACGGCGCACCGTCGTCACCGACTTCGGCATCGCCCGGGTGCTGGACGCGAGCACCCAGCTCACCCAGAGCGGGATGATGATCGGCACGCCGCAGTACATGCCGCCCGAGCAGTTGGAGGGCACGCCGGTGGGGACCGCCGGCGACCTGTGGTCGCTGGGGGCCACCCTCTACACCGCGCTCGAAGGGGAGCCGCCGTTCAACGGCCCGTCCCTGCCGTCGATCTGGCTCGCCATCACCCAGCAGCCGCTCCCGCCGGCGCAGCACGCGGGGCCGCTCGGGCCGTTGCTGGAGTCGCTGCTTCACAAGGACCCCGAACGCCGCCCCACGGCCCAGCAGGCGGCGGCGCAGCTGGAAGCGCTGCACGCCCGGGCCCTCGCGGCACCGTCCGCGACACCGCCGTCCGCGACACCGCCACCTGTGACGGCCCAGGCCACCGCGGTCCAGCCGGCGCCGCGCCCGGAGACCGTCGTCCTGCGCACCGCACCCGAGCCCGAAGCGACCCGCAAGAGCGGCTGGCGGGAGTTCGCCATCGCCACCGCGATCGGACTGGCCGCGGTCGGTGGCACCTCGCTCGCCGTCGTGGAGATCATCCCCAAGCGGTGAGCCGGCCGCAAACCCGGTTGACGCCCCCTACCGGCCACCGCTTTCCTGCTGCGATGCCCACCTCTCACAACTCTCACAACTCTCACGACTCGCAGACCATCGAGCTCCGCATCGAGCGGGCGGACGGCGACGCCATGCTCGAAGACTGGCGCTACGTCCACAACCTGATCATCCCCACCGACCCGCTCTCCCTCGACGCCGTGCGCGAGCGCAGCGGGCGCAATCACCTGGCGGTCGCGTATCTCGGCGAGCTCCTGGTGGGCTGCTCCACGGTCCGGCCGCCCACCGGCGAAGCGGCCGCCGGCGAGACGCCCGCCGGCGAGGCCGCCACGGCCACCGTCATCGCCCGGGTGCTCCCCGCCCACCGGCGCCACGGCATCGGCGAGCAGCTCTACAACCACGGGCTGGCGCAGGCGCGAACGCTCGGCGCCGCCGTCATCGAGACGGTCGTCCTGGAGTCGAACGCGGACGGACTGCGGTTCGCCGAACACCACGGGTTCGTCGAGCTCGAGCGCTATCTGCTGCCGGGCGACAGCATCCGCTACGTCGACCTGCGGCTGGCCGCCAACCCCACGGCCCCGCACCGCGGCTGAGAGGTCATTGACAACAGGAGGTGGATGCTGTGGCCTGAACACCTCAACTGCTCCGCTGTGTCATCTGGGAGGGGAACCGCCGTGCCCGTGTCCGCCCGCCTGCGACTCGTTGCCGCCACCGCAGGGGCCTTCGCGCTCGCCCTGCTGCCGACGGTCAGCCAGTCCACCGCCACTGCCGACCAGGCCGCCGCGGCCCCGTGGTCCGCCCGGCTCGCCGTGCACCCGCTGCGGCACGCGAGCCCGGCCGACGACCCGGTGCTCGCCGCACCGCTGCCCACCAGCGACTGCCTGACCCAACTGCACCGTGCCTGCTACTCGCCGCTCCAGTACCGCACCGCCTACGACCTCGACCCGCTCTACCAGCACGGGATCACCGGCCAGGGGCGGACCATCGTGATCGTCGACTCGTTCGGCTCGCCGACCATCCAGCACGACCTGGACGTCTGGTCGGCGCAGTGGGGCATCGCCAGCAGCCAGGTGGACGTGGTGCAGTGGGGGCAGGTCCCGGCCTTCGACCCGAAGAACGCCGACATGGACGGCTGGGCGAGCGAGAGCACCCTGGACGTGGAGGCCGCACACGCCGTCGCGCCCGGCGCGAGGATCGTGCTGCTGGAGACCGGCGTCTCGGAGACCGAGGGCGCGGTCGGCGTGCCCGAGATGATGAGCGGCATCAACCACCTGGTGAACAACGGCCAGGCGGACGTGGTGTCGATGAGCTGGGCGACCAGCGAGGGGATGTTCCCGGGCTTCGACCAGGGCGATTACACCAGCCTGACCACGCTGCGCTACGCCTTCACCAACGCCTCGAAGCACGGCGTCACGCTGACCGCCAGCTCCGGCGACGGCGGCGGCGACTCGACCAAGCTGGACGCCGCCTGGCCGGCCGGTGACCCGCTGGTCACGGCGGTCGGCGGCACCGAGCTCCACCTGGACGACCAGGGCGCCAGGACCGCCCCCGACGCCGCCTGGTCGGGCAGCGGCGGCGAGCTCTCCAAGGTCTTCGCCCGCCCGGGCTACCAGGACCCGGTCCGCTCGGTGGTCGGCGACCACCGCGGCACCCCGGACATCAGCATGGCGGGCTCGCCCAACGGCGCGCTCTGGCTGTACTCCAGCTTCGACCCGGCCAACACCGGCTGGACGGCGGACGGTGCGGGCACCAGCGAGTCCTCCCCGCTCTTCGCCGGCGTCGTCGCGCTGGCCGACCAGGCCGCCGGCCACCGCCTCGGCGTGATCGACCAGGACCTGTACCACCTCTACACCCGGCACTCGTCCGGGCTGGTGGACGTCACCACCGGCAGCACCGGTCCCAACGGCTACACCGCGGGCCCTGGTTACGACCAGACGACCGGTGTCGGCACCGTGGACGCCGCCAAGCTGGTCCAGGCAATCGCACACCTGCACTGACCCGGCAGTGCTGTGACGGTCCGTCAACTTCTGTCAGAGAGTTGACGGACCGTCAGCGCTCCCCGACGAAGAGCGTCTGCAGCACCCGGCCGCAGTCGCCCAGTTCGTCGTCCAACCGCCCGAGCGCCAGGCCCGATCCGGCCGGGCTGGCGGTGGTGGCCGCACTCAGGCAGAGCCACTCGCCGACCGGATCGCGGTGCAGCGCCAGCGTGACATCGGTGTTGACCACCTGCCGGCGGACGTGGTCGAGCTCGAAGGCCACCGCCCAGTTGCTGTCGGCCAGCGTCAGCGCCCGGGTCAGCGGGGTGTCCGGCTCGCCCGCCACCAGTGGCACCCGCTGCCGGACCCAGGCCGTCCCGGGCCCCGGCCGGTCGAAGCCGCCGCCGTCCGCCCAGCGCCACTCCATCGCGGACACGTAGCCGCCGTGGTCGGTGCCGGGCAGCCGGTGCGGCGGCTGCGGTGCGGGCAGCGGCGGCGGGGTCGGCTCCGGGCGCAGCGCGGGCGTGTCCTGCGGGCTGGCCGTCATCCGCCAGGCCCGGGCCAGCATCACGACCTGGCCGCCCGCGGTGATCTCGCCCTCCAGCAGCTCGCTGCGCGCGCCCGCGCGGACCGTGCGCACCTCGACGGTCAGCTCGTCCACCGGCACCGGCCGCGGGATGTCCAGCGTCACCCGGGCGATCCGGAACCCCTCGCGCACCTGGTGCCGCTCCATGGCCCGCCCCAGCAGCGCGGACGGCGGCCCGGCGTGCTGCGCCTTCGGGCTCCACGGCCCCACGGTGTGCCCGGTGCTCTCGTACCGGCCCTCGCCCAGATCGCGGTAGAAGGAATCCGGCGTGCCCGCCGCCCCTGCTGTCGTCATCCCGTCCAGCCCCCTCGGCTCGCTTCGACCACTGCCTCGCGCCCCACGACGATAGGCGATCGGCAGGTCCCTGGATCACCGGTTTAGCCGTTACCTGGGCGAGGAAGAAGTTACCTGTGCAGGTAACACGTGACGAGCAGGACGGGCAGCGTTCGCCGAGCGCGACCGCGCGGCGCGGCCAGATCATCGCGGCCGCCGTCCAGGTGCTGGCCGAGAGCGGGTACGGACGGGCCACCTTCGAGCGGATCCGGCAGCGGGCCGGGATCTCCAGCACCCGGCTGATCTCGTACCACTTCGGCACCCGGGACGAGCTGATGGAGGCGGTGCTGATCGACATCGCGCTGGAGGCCCAGGCCGCCATCGCCCGCCGCACGGACGGCGCGCCCACCGCCACCGAGCGGCTCACCGCCCGGATCGAGGCGGAACTGGCCTGGATCGCGCGCAATCCCGCCGCCGTCCGGGCGATGTACGAGATCTGCATGAACGCCAGGGACGAGGACGGCGCCCTGCGCTACGGCACGCAGGCGTCGGCCGAGGCGAACGTGGCCGAGCTGGCACCGATTCTGCGGGCCGGCCAGCAGAGCGGGGAGTTCCGGGAGTTCGACACCACGCTGATGGCGCTCACGTTGAAGTCCGCGATCGACGCCGCCATCGTCCGGATGACGCAGCCCCCGCGCCTGAGCGTGGACGACTGCGTCCGCGAGATCACCACCCTGGCCCTGCTCGCCACCCGGAGCACGCCATGACCACGCATGACGCATCGGCGACGACCCCTGAAGCGCCGCCCCGGCCGAGCCGCCGACGCCTGCTGCTCGGTGTCGTCTGGGACATCGCCGTCCCGATCGCGGTGTACTACGGCCTGCGCGCCGCCGGCGTCGGCGTCTTCGTCGCGCTGCTGGCCGGCGCCGTCCTGCCGGCGCTCACCACGGCGGTGCAGTGGGTCCGCACCCGCAGCCTGGAGGGGATGGCGGGATTCATCGCCGGGACCATGCTGCTCGGCGTCGCGGCCGCGCTGGTCAGCGGCAGCCCGCGGTTCCTGCTGGCCAAGGACGGTTGGCTGACCGGCGTCGCCGGGCTCTGGTTCCTGATCTCGATCAGGGCCCATCGCCCGCTGCTCTTCCACGGCGGCCGCCCGCTGCTGGAGGGGCGGTTCCGCTCCGACGGCACCTCCTGGGACGTGCTGTGGGAGCGTGAGCCGGCCTTCCGGCGGATCTGGCGGGTCTCGACCGCGATCTGGGGCGTGGCGATGCTGCTCGACGCCGCCGTGCGGGTCGTGATGGCCTACACCCTGCCGGTGGACCTGGTGCCCGGCCTCGGTGCGCTGCTCTGGCCGGTCACGCTGCTGCTGTTGCAACTGGTGAACGGCGTCTACTACGAGGTGGCCGGACTCTGGCGGTTGACCTCCGGCACGGCCGCCGCCCGTCCGGCGGCCGGTTGAGGCGCACGGGCCCTGGCCCAGTGGTCGGCGAGCAGGCCGAACAGCAGGTCGTCGGTCCACTCGCCTTTGCACCAGGTGTACTCAGGGCGCCGCCCCTCCAGTTGGAAGCCCACCCGCTCCAACAACCCGGCGGAACTCCGGTTGCGCGCGTCGCACACCGCCGAGACCCGGTGCAGGCCGCGCCGCTCGAACAGCTCCCGCAGCACCGCCCGCACCGCCTCGGTGGCGTACCCGTGCCCCTGGTGCTCCGGGGCGAGGGTGAAGCCCAACTCGGCCTGGCGCAGGTTCTCGTGCAGGTGGACACCGAGGTCGCCGATCAGCCGGCCGTCCGTCCGCAGCTCGATCGCGTACTGGAACCAGCCGGGCCGCCGCGGGTCTCCCGCGGCGAAGTCCCGGACCAGCTCGGCGGCCTGGGCCGGCGAGACCGGTGCGCTCCAGCCTTGGTAGCGGGCGACGGCCGGGTCGGAGCGGTAGGCGGCGAGCGCGGCGGAGTCCTCGGGGCGGAAGCGGCGCAGGTCGAGCCGGGGGGTGCTGAGTGACATGCGGGAGAGCCTGCCATGACCCGGCGGTGGTCGGTTGTGATTTTCCAGCCTGGCCCCTGGCAGGCCGCCTACGCCAAGTGGCTGGCGCCCTACCTCGGTTCGGCCACCACCCCGCCGCCCGCCGCCTACCTGCCCTGACGGTCCGGCCAGCAGGCCTGACGTACCGTCACTTCTCCTCCAGTGCACGGGGCCGGCGGCCGTCCAGCTGGTCCGCCAGGCCGCGCCGGGTAGCCGGGGTCAGGTCCTCGCGGGCCAGGCAGGCCCCCTGAGCGAGCACCTCGACCCGTTCCGCCCGCTCGGGTCCGGTACGGTCCGGCCCGAGACCCGCGGGGCCTCCGGTAGCCCGAGCGGGTGGACGGGTCCAGGGGTCTCGGGTGTCGGCGCCACCGTCGCCGGTCGGGCACGCGACCCTCGTCCGCAAGGAACAGAGGAGACCAGGACCATGATGATCCCGCCCGGCCCCCGAACGAGCGGCCGCCGCCCGGCCCCCGCGCTGCTGCTCGCCGCGCTGGTCGCCGTCGCCGCCGTCAGCGGCTGTTCGAGCAGTTCGAGCAGCTCGACCGCCAAGCCGACCGCCAGCGCCCCCGTCGGCGGGTCGACGGGCAGTGCCGCGACGGCCACCGCTACCGCGTCCGCCTCCGCGAGCACGTCCGCGAGCACGTCCACCAGCGCCTCCGCGAGCACCGGCACGAGCGTCACCGTCACTGAGAAGGAGTACTCGCTCAGCCTGACCCAGACCCCGCTCACACCCGGTACGTACACCTTCGTCGCGCAGAATGCCGGAACCGTCGAGCACGCGCTGGCCATCGCCGGACCGGGCGTGACCGCCACCCAGACCAACCCGATCCAGCCGGGGCAGCAGGCGCAGCTCACCGTCACCCTGCAGCCGGGCAGCTACGAGCTCTGGTGTCCGATCGACGGCCACAAGGCGCTCGGCATGGACACCCACATCCAGGTCGGGGCCGCCAGCTCCTGACCGTCGTCCGATCGGCGGTACGGACGCGCCGCTGTTCGGGGTACCGCCGCGGCCCTTCGTCCGACCGGGGAGCGCGCCGGGCTGCTATGAAGAATCCTGAGCCCGTTCTGTCGGTCTCATCCCTTTTCTGAGGAGGCATCCTCATGGGTGCTACAGCAACGGCCGCGACCGAGGAAGGTCGCGGCGCGTCCCAGGGCGGCGACGAGCCGCTGGTACACATTCTCTGGATCAACGCCGGCCTCAGCTGCGACGGTGACTCCGTCTCGCTGACCGCCGCCATGCAGCCGAGCATCGAGGAGATCGTCACCGGCGCGCTCCCCGGGCTGCCGAAGATCGCGGTGCACTGGCCGCTGATCGACTTCGAGTGCGGGCCCGTGCAGGGCGCCGACAACTTCATCGAGTGGTTCTTCAAGGCCGACCGGGGTGAACTCGAACCCTTCGTGCTGGTGGTCGAGGGCTCCATCCCGAACGAGTCGATCAAGAAGGAGGGGTACTGGTGCGGCTTCGGCGACGATCCGAAGACCGGTCAGCCCATCACCACCAGTGAGTGGTTGGACCGCCTCGCGTCCAAGGCCACGGCCGTGGTCGCGATCGGTACCTGCGCCACCTACGGCGGCATCCACGCGATGGCCGGCAACCCGACGGGCGCGATGGGTGTGCCCGACTACCTCGGCTGGGACTGGAAGTCGAAGGCCGGGCTGCCGATCGTCTGCGTGCCGGGTTGCCCGATCCAGCCCGACAACTTCGCCGAGACCCTGACCTACCTGCTCTACCAGCTGGCCGGCTCGGCGCCGATGATCCCGCTGGACGACAAGCTCCGTCCCACCTGGCTGTTCGGCGCGACCGTGCACGAGGGCTGTGACCGCGGCGGCTACTACGAGCAGGGCCAGTTCGCCACCGAGTACGGCCGGCCCGAGTGCCTGGTGCGGCTCGGCTGCTGGGGTCCGGTGGTGAAGTGCAACGTCACCAAGCGCGGGTGGATCAACGGCGTCGGCGGCTGCCCCAACGTGGGCGGCATCTGCATCGCCTGCACCATGCCGGGCTTCCCGGACAAGTTCATGCCGTTCATGGACCCGCCGCCCGGCTCGCACGTCTCCTCCAACGCCAGTGCGGCGTACGGCAAGGTGATCCGCCGGCTGCGTGAGATCACCACGCGCACGGTGGACAAGGAGCCCAAGTGGCGGCGCACCGGCAGTCGGCTGACCACCGGTTACCGCCCACCGTGGTGACCCGCTGAACCACGGCGGGCCGCACGCCCCGTGCGTGCGGCCCGCCGCTGCATACCCCCCACTCCGTGAGCAGGACCCGCGGGCCGCCTTCCGGGCGGTCGCGCGCGCAGAGCAGAAGGGCACGACAGAGACGATGGCACCGACGACGAAGCCGGCCGGCGACGGCAGTGGCCTGGTGGAGATGTCCTGGGACCCGATCACCCGGATCGTGGGCAGCCTGGGCATCCACACGAAGATCGACTTCAAGCAGAAGAAGGTCGCCGAGTGCTACAGCACGTCGTCGGTCTTTCGCGGCTACAGCGTCTTCATGCGCGGCAAGGACCCGCGGGACGCGCACTTCATCACCAGCCGGATCTGCGGCATCTGCGGTGACAACCACGCCACCTGTTCCGTCTACGCGCAGAACATGGCCTACGGCGTGAAGCCGCCGCACCTCGGCGAGTGGATCATCAACCTCGGCGAGGCGGCCGAGTACATGTTCGACCACAACATCTTCCAGGAGAACCTGGTCGGGGTCGACTACTGCGAGAAGATGGTCCGCGAGACCAACCCCGGGGTGCTGGAGCTGGCCGAGCGCACCGAGGCCCCGCACGCGGGCGACCACGGGTACAAGACGATCGCCGACATCATGCGCTCGCTCAACCCGATCGAGGGCGAGTTCTACCGCGAGGCGCTCCAGGTCAGCCGCTACACCCGGGAGATGTTCTGCCTGATGGAGGGTCGCCACGTGCACCCCTCCACGCTCTACCCGGGCGGCGTCGGCACGGTGGCCACGGTCCAGCTCTTCACCGACTACCTGAGCCGGCTGATGCGCTACGTGGAGTTCATGAAGAAGGTCGTGCCGCTGCACGACGACCTCTTCGACTTCTTCTACCAGGCGCTGCCCGGCTACGAGGAGGTCGGCCGCCGCCGGATCCTGCTCGGCTGCTGGGGCAGCCTCAACGACCCGGACCACTGCGACTTCACCTACCGGAACATGACGGACTGGGGTCGCAAGATGTTCGTCACCCCGGGCGTGATCGTCGACGGCAAGCTGGTCACCAACGACCTCACCGAGATCAACCTCGGCATCCGGATCCTGCTCGGCAGCTCCTACTACCAGGACTGGCAGGGCCAGGAGCAGTTCGTCACCCACGACCCGCTGGGCAACCCGGTCGACCCGCGGCACCCGTGGAACCAGCACACCATCCCGCAGCCGCAGAAGCGCAACTTCGAGGACAAGTACAGCTGGGTGATGTCCCCGCGCTGGTTCGACGGCAAGGACTACCTGGCGCTGGACACCGGCGGCGGCCCGATCGCCCGGCTCTGGTCCACCGCGCTGTCCGGCCTGGTCGACATCGGCTACATCAAGGCGACCGGCCACAGCGTGGTGATCAACCTGCCGAAGTCGATGACCAAGCCGGAGACCACCTTCGAGTGGAAGATCCCGCAGTGGAGCAACGCGATCGAGCGCAACCGGGCCCGCACCTACTTCCAGGCCTACGCGGCCGCCGCCGCCCTGCACTTCGCCGAGAAGGCGCTGGGTGAGGTGCGGGCCGGCAAGACCCAGACCTGGGAGAAGTTCGAGGTGCCGGACGAGGGCATCGGCTGCGGCTTCACCGAGGCGGTGCGCGGCGTGCTCTCGCACCACATGGTGATCCGGGACGGCAAGATCGCCAACTACCACCCGTACCCGCCCACCCCGTGGAACGCCAGCGTCCGGGACAGCTACGGGACGCCCGGGCCCTACGAGGACGCGGTGCAGAACACCCCGATCTTCGAGGAGAACTCCCCGGAGAACTTCAAGGGCATCGACATCATGCGCGCCGTGCGCAGCTTCGACCCCTGCCTGCCCTGCGGCGTGCACATGTACGTGGGCAACGGCAGGACCGTACAGACCATGCACGTGCCCACCGGCCTGAGCGGACTCACGGCATGACGGCGGAGGAGCTGGGCGTGCGGGTCCAGCAGGTGCTCGACCAGCTCGACGATGCCGGGCAGCGCGAGGCCGCCGAGGAACTGGTCCGCACCCTGATGGACTTCTACGGCGCGGGCCTGGCCCGGGCGGCCGAGCTGTTGCCCGCCGAGGCACTCGGCGACGAACTGGTCGCCGGACTGCTGGTGTTGCACGACCTGCACCCGCAGGACCTGGGGACCCGGATCGGGCACGCGCTGGCGGCGGTGCCCGGCTGGGCGGTGCAGCGGTTGGACGTCGAGCGCGGTGAACTGACGCTCCGTCAGACCGATGAGGGCGGCGGCTGCGGCTGCGGATCCGCGCAGGACGGGGAGCGGGTCGAACAGCTGCTGGCCTGCTTCGCCCCCGAGCTCACGGCGGTCGAACTGGCCAAGCAGCCCACGCTGTTGCAGATCGGCACCCGCCCCGTGGCGGAGGTCCGGTGAGCGTGCGTCAGCTCACCGGCCCCGGCACCGCGCTGCTCCGCCGGCTGCGCGAGCCGGCGCCGCCGCAGCCGGAGCGTTGCGAGTTCTGCGACGTCCACCTGCCGGGCGAGCACCGGCACCTGGCGGACCGCGACGAGCGTGCGCTGGTCTGCGTCTGCCCGGCCTGCGCCCTGCTGTTCCATCAGCCGGGCGCGGCCGGCGGCCGCTACCGAGGGCTGTCCGGGCGCTATCTGGTGGACCCGGAGCACCAGTTGGACGAGCCGGCCTGGCAGGCGTTGCGGATCCCGGTCAGCACCGCGTTCCTGTTCCGGGACACCGCGCTGGACCGGCTGGTGACCCTCTACCCGAGTCCGGCCGGGGCCGCGGAGGCCGAGCTCGACGAGGCGGCCTGGCAGACGGTGCTGGACGGCAGCCGGCTCGCCGCCGAACTGGAGCCGGACACCGAGGCGTTGCTGCTGCGCCGGACGGCGGGGCGGATCGACTGCTACCTGGTGCCGATCGACGTCTGCTACGAACTGGTCGGCCGGCTGCGGCTCTGCTGGCACGGCTTCGACGGCGGCGCTGAGGCCCGCGCCGAGCTGGACGGCTTCTTCGGCCGGCTGTCCGAGCGGGCCAGGACCCCGAAGGCGCAGGTGCGGCCGTGACCGAACTCTCCTTCGCCTGCGCCGGGGTGCGCTCCGACCCGTACGCGGCCGGACCCACCCTGATCTTCCGGCTGCGGATCACGGCCGGCGGTGGTGCCCGGGTGCACGCCCTCGCGCTGCGCTGCCAGATGCGGATCGAACCGGCCCGCCGCCCCTACGGCGAGGCCGAGGGCGAGCGGCTGGCCGACCTGTTCGGCGAGCGCTCGCGCTGGGGCAGCACGCTCAACCCGATCCAGTTCGCCCAGGTCTCGCTGATGGTCCCCGGCTTCGAGGGGGAGACCGAGGTGGACATGGTGGTGCCCTGCACCTACGACCTGGAGGTCGCAGCAGGCCGCTACCTGCGGGCGCTGGAGGGCGGCGAGGTGCCGCTGCTGCTGCTCTTCTCCGGCACCGCCTTCTCCGGCCCCAACGGCTTCCAGGTCACCCCGGTGCCCTGGGACAAGGAGGCGGTGGTGCGGATGCCGGCCACCGTCTGGCGGGACGCGATGGACCAGCACTTCCCCGGCTGCGGCTGGCTGCGGCTGCCCGGCGACCTGATGGACGAGCTGCTCGCCTACCGCTCACGGCACGCGCTGCCCTCCTGGGAGGCGACGGTCCGTGAGCTGCTGGGACGGGTCCCGATCGAGGAGGCGGTGCGATGACGGCGGTCCCGGCCCAGTTGGAGACCCGTTTCGCGGTGGCTCGGCAGATCGCCGACGCGGTGCTCTTCGAGGGCTATGTGCTCTATCCGTACCGGGCCTCGGCCGCCAAGAACCGGCTGCGCTGGCAGTTCGGCGTGCTGGTCCCACCGGGCTACGGCACGCAGAGCGCCGAACACTCCGGCCAGCGCACCGAATGCGTGATGGAGCCGCGTCGTGGCGCCTCGCTCGCGGTGCAGCTGCGCTTCCTGCGGGCCCGGCGGCGCACCGTGCAGCGGGCGCTCGGCGGCGGGGACTTCGAGACCGTCGCCGAGCTGGAGCTGGCCGACCGGGTCCTGCTCCCGTGGGACGAGGGGGTCGAGGAGCGGATCGAACTGGTGCTGCCGGTCGACCGGTTGACGGGCGACGGGATCGAGCACCCGTTCCGCTCGGCCGCCGTCGAGGAGCAGGAGGAGCTCCTCGACGGCGGCGAGCCGGTCGGCCGGCTGCTCCGGCGGTGCGAACAGCTCGACGGGGTACTGCGGTTGCGCACCCAGGAGCTGCCCGGTCCCTACCGGGCCGTGCGGTTGACCGCCGAGGTGGTCAACACCTCGGACTGGCAACCCGGTTCGGGAGACCAGCGGGAGGCGGCACTGCCGCGCTCGCTGGTCTCCGCGCACCTGCTGCTCGGCCTGGACCAGGGCGCCTTCATCTCCGCCACCGACCCGCCCGAGTGGGCCAAACCGGCGGTCGCCGACTGCCGCAGCGAGCACACCTGGCCGGTGCTGGTCGGTCCGCCGGGCGACGACTCGGTCCTGCTCTCCTCGCCGATCATCTTGGAGGACCACCCGCAGGTGGCCCCCGAGAGCCCCGGCGTGCTCTACGACGCGACCGAGATCGACGAGATCCTCGCGCTGCGCACGGCCGCGCTCACCGACCGGGAGAAGCGCGAGGCCCGGGGCACCGACGAGCGGGCCGGTGCGGTGATCGACCTCGCCGACTCGCTGCCCGCCGAGGTGCTGGAGCGCCTGCACGGCGCGGTGCGCGCGCTGCGCGAGGTGACCGCGCCCACCGAGCCGGCGGCCGACCAGCCCTGGTGGGATCCGGGCAACGATCCGCAGGTGGACCCCGAGCGGGACCGGGTGCTGGTGGACGGCCGCTCGGTCGGCGCGGGCAGCCGGGTGCTGCTGAAGCCGGGCCGCCGGCGTACCGACGCGCAGGACCTCTTCCTGGCCGGGCAGAGCGCCCTGGTGGAGGCGGTGCTGCACGACGTGGACGGTTCGGTGCACCTGGCGGTGACCATCGAGGCCGACCCGGGCGCCGACCTGTGGCGGGCCCAGGGTCGGTTCCGCTACTTCCAGCCGGACGAGGTCACACCGCTGGAGGACGAGTGACGACGCGGCAGATCCTGGTGGCCGGGGTGGGCAACATCTTCCTCGGCGACGACGGCTTCGGTGTCGAGACCGTGCGCCGGCTCGGCGAGCAACCACTGTCCGCGCAGGTGGAGGTGGTCGACTTCGGCGTGCGCGGCGTCCATCTCGCCTACCAACTGCTCGACGGCTACCGGCTGCTGGTGCTGGTCGACGCCACCGCGCGGGGCGGCCGCCCCGGCACGGTCTACCTGATCGAGGCCTCGGACGGCCCCGTCGAGCAGGTCGAGCCGGTCGGCGCGGCGGTGCTGGACGGACACCGGATGGGTCCGGACGCGGTGCTCGCGCTGCTGGGCACGCTCAGCGCCGGGACCGGCGGTTCGCCGCCCGAGCGGGTGGTGGTGGTCGGCTGCGAGCCGCAGTGCCTGGAGGAGGGCATCGGGCTGAGCGCACCTGTGGCGGCGGCCGTCGACGAGGCGGTCGCGGTGATCCGGCGCCTGCTGGACGAAACCGAGAGACCGGCCGTGGAACCGGTCGAGAGAAAGGCGGCACCATGCTGAAGTTCCTGTTTCGCAGCGCGCTCCTGGCGGGCGTCGGCGTGCTGGTCTGGCAGAACCTGCCGGACCTGAAGCGCTACCTGCGGATCATGCGCATGTGACCGTGGTCCGCACGCGGGACTACGGCGAATGGAGTACGCCCCGGACACGGTGGCGGCGCGGCTGCGAGCCGCTGCCGCCACCGTGTCCTGTAATGGTGCCCGCCGTGCACTGCCTGAGCCGTGCACACTCCGGGAAGCAGAGGGGCCGATGCACGAGATGTCGATCGCGGTGGCCGTCGTGGAGCAGGTGGAGCGGGCGGCCCGCGAGCACGGCGCGACGGGTGTCGAGGCGATCCGGCTGCAGGTCGGCGAACTGGCCGGCGTGGTGCCGCAGGCGCTCGAGTTCTGCTTCGAACTCGCCTGCGCCGGCACGGTGCTGGCGGGTGGCACGCTCGGCGTCGAGGCGGTGCCGGCCCGGGCGAGCTGTGCCCGGTGCGCGCGGGAGTGGGCGGTCGGGATGCCGCCGGACCTCGGCTGCCCGAGCTGCCCGGGCGTGGCCGGGGAGCTGCTGTCGGGGCGTGAGTTGCAGATCCTGGACGTGCGCTGGGCCGCCGAGTCCGCGTTCGCCCGAGCCGACCAGGAAGGCTGAAGCCGATGTGTCGCACGCTTGATCTCCAGCAGGCGGTGCTCGCCCGCAACGACGACAGCGCACGGGAGTTGCGCGCGGCGCTGGCCGCCCGGGGCACCCTCGCCGTCAACCTGCTCTCCAGCCCCGGCAGCGGCAAGACCGCGCTGCTGGAGCTCGAACTGGGCCTGGCCAGGGAGCGCGGGGTGCCGGTCGCGGCGCTCACCGCCGACCTGGCGACCGAGAACGACGCGACCCGGCTGGCGCGTTCGGGGGTGCCGGTCAAGCAGGTGCTCACCGACGGGCTGTGCCACCTGGAGGCGGTGATGCTGGCCGGCCACCTGGACGGCTGGTTGCCGGCGGCGACCCGGCTGCTCTTCGTGGAGAACGTCGGCAACCTGGTCTGCCCGGCCTCCTACGATCTCGGTGAGGGGCTGCGGGTGGTGCTCGCCTCGGTCACCGAGGGCGAGGACAAGCCGCTCAAGTACCCCACCGCGTTCGGGCTGGCCAATCTGGTGGTGGTCACCAAGACCGACCTCGCCGAGGCCGTGGAGTTCGACGAAGCGGCCTTCCGGGCCAATGTCGCCCGGGTCAACCCCGGTGTCGAGGTGGTGCTGAGCTCGGCCCGCGGTGGGCACGGGGTGGGCACGCTGCTGGACCGGGCGCTGGCGGTGCTGGACGGCGAGGAGGTGCACCAGCCGGTGATGGGGCGGCGGGCCGGCCACCGCCACAGCCACCCGGGCGACCACGCCAACGCGCACAGCCATGAGCTGGTGGACCGCAGTTGACGATCTGTCAGAGACGACGGGTCTTCGTCCGGGGGATCGTGCAGGGGGTCGGCTTCCGACCCTTCGTCTTCACCCTGGCCACCGAACTCGGCCTGGCCGGACACGTCACCAACACCGGTGACGGCGTGCTCGCCGAAGTGGAGGGGCCGCCGGCGGCGCTGGCCGCCTTCTGCCGGCGGATCGGGGCCGACGCGCCGCCGCTGGCCCAGGTGGCGGCGGTGGAACAGGAGAGCGTGGCGGCCACCGGCGGGACCGGCTTCGCCATCGTCTCCTCGCGGGCCGGCGGGCCGGTGCGGACCCTGATCCCCCCTGACACCGCGACCTGCGCCGACTGCCTGGCCGAGCTCGCCGACCCTGGTGACCGCCGCTACCGGCACCCGTTCATCACCTGCACCAACTGCGGTCCTCGGTTCACCATCGTGACGGGGCTGCCGTATGACCGGGCCGCCACCACCATGGCCGGCTTCCCGATGTGTCGGGACTGCGCGCGCGAGTACGCCGACCCGGCCGACCGCCGGTTCCACGCCCAGCCCGTCTCCTGCCATGCCTGCGGGCCCCGGCTGGCGCTGGTCCGGCCCGGGCGACCGCCGCTCGGTGGCGACGAAGCGATGCGGCGGGCCCGGGAGTTGCTCGGATCGGGGGCGATCCTGGCGGTCAAGGGGATCGGCGGCTACCACCTCGCCTGCGATGCCACCGACGCCGCTGCGGTCGCGCTGCTGCGGCAGCGCAAGAATCGCGGCGACAAGCCCTTCGGGGTCCTTGCCGCCTCGCTCGCCGAGCTCGAACCGCTGGTCCATCTCGACGTAGTGGAGCGGGAGTTGCTCGCCGGAATGGTCCGGCCGATCGTGCTGCTGCGGCGCCGGCCGGGGAGCGGCGGGGTCGCGGAGGCGGTCGCGCCGCGCTGCCCGGACCTCGGCGTCATGCTGCCGTACGCACCGCTGCACCACCTGCTGCTCGGCCTGCCGGGGGATCCGCCCGGGCCCCGGCTGCTGGTGCTGACCAGCGGCAACCTGGCCGGCGAGCCGATCGTCACCGACGACGCCGAGGCGTTGGAGCGCCTCGCGCCGCTGGTGGACGGCTGGTTGACGCACGACCGGCCGATCCACGTGCCGTGCGACGACTCGGTGGTGCGGGTGGTCGACGGGGAGCAGTTGCCGGTGCGCCGCTCGCGCGGCTGGGCCCCGTTGCCGGTCCCGCTGCCGGTGCCGGTCCGCCCGGTGCTCGCGGTCGGCGGGGATCTGAAGAACACCTTCGCGCTGGCCCGGGACGGCTACGCCTTCCTCTCCGGGCACATCGGCGACATGGACGACCTGGCCACCCTGCGGGCCTTCGACACCGCCGTCGAGCACCTGGGCGCGGTCACCGGTGTGACACCCGAACTGCTGGTCGCCGACCGGCATCCGGGCTACCGCTCGCTCCGGCAGGCCGAACGTGCCGCTCGGGGACGGCCGGTGGCCCGGGTGCAGCACCATCACGCGCACGTCGCGGCCGCCATGGCCGAGCACGGGCTGGACGGCAGTGCGCCGGTGATCGGGATCGCCTTCGACGGCACCGGCTACGGTGAGGACGGCGCGGTCTGGGGCGGCGAGGTGCTGCTGGCGGACTACGACGGGTTCCGGCGCTTCGCGCACCTCGGCTACGTGCCGCTGCCGGGCGGCGACGCAGCGGTGGTCCGCCCCTACCGGATGGCGCTGGCCCACCTCTGGGCGGCCGGCTTGGACTGGGCCCCTGAGCTGCCCTGCGTCCGGGCCTGCCCGGCCAGTGAACTTCCGCTTCTGGAGCGGCAGTTGTCCAGAGGCCTGAACTGCGTGCCGACCTCCAGCATGGGGCGGCTGTTCGACGCCGTCTCCGCGCTGGCGGGCGTCTGCCAGCGCGCCGGCTACGAGGCGCAGGCCGCGATCGAGCTGGAGGCGGCGGCGGTCGCGTACGGCCCGGCCGACGGCTACGTGTTCGGCATCGACGAGCCGTCGGGCGACGGGCCGCTGATCGCCCAGCCCGGCCCGGTCCTTGCCGCGGTGCGGGCCGAGCTGCGGGCCGGTGCTTCGCAGGGTCTGATCGCCGCGCGGTTCCACGCCGGGGTCGCCGAACTGGTGGGCCGGCTCTGCGTATCGGCCAGGGAGCGGCACGGCCTGACGGCGGTGGCGCTGACCGGCGGGGTGTTCGCCAACGCCGTGCTGTCGGCCGCCTGCGCGCGGCGGCTGCGGGCGGACGGCTTCACCGTGCTGCGGCACCGGCGGGTCCCCCCGAACGACGGGGGCCTGGCACTCGGCCAGTTGATGGTGGCGGCGCGAGCCGCCCGTGGAGAGGAGTAGCCCATGTGCTTGGCGGTGCCCGGCAGAGTGGTGGAGATCGAGGAGCGCGACGGCGCCCGGATGGCCGTGATGGATTTCGGCGGCGTGGTCAAGGACGTGTGCCTGGAGTACCTGCCCGACCTCGCGGTCGGCGAGTACGCCATCGTGCACGTCGGGTTCGCGCTGCAGCGCCTGGACGAGGAGTCGGCCCGCCGCACCCTCGATCTGTTCGCCGAACTCGGCCTGCTGATGGAGGAGTTCGGTGACCCGTGGGAGGCGGCCGCGGCGAGCGGCGCCGGTGAGGAGTTGCAGCGGTGAAGTACCTGGAGGAGTTCCAGAATCCGGAACTGGCTCGCGGCCTGCTGGAGGACATCAAGGCGGCGGTGACCAGGCCGTGGGCGCTGATGGAGGTCTGCGGCGGCCAGACGCACACCATCATCCGCCATGGCATCGACCAACTCCTGCCGGAGGGTGTCGAGTTGATCCACGGCCCGGGCTGCCCGGTGTGCGTGACGCCGCTGGAGGTGATCGACAAGGCGCTGGAGATCGCGAGCCGACCGGGGGTGATCTTCTGCTCCTTCGGTGACATGCTGCGGGTGCCGGGCACCGACCGCGACCTGTTCCGGGTGCGCGGTGAGGGCGGCGACGTCCGGGTGGTCTACTCTCCGCTGGACGCGCTGAAGATCGCCCGGGAGAACCCGCACCGCGAGGTGGTCTTCTTCGGCATCGGCTTCGAGACCACCGCCCCGCCCAACGCGATGACGGTGTATCAGGCACGCAAGCACCGGATCGACAACTTCAGCCTGCTGGTCTCGCACGTGCGGGTGCCGCCCGCGATCGACGCGATCATGAACTCGCCCGACTGCCGGGTCCAGGGATTCCTGGCCGCCGGGCACGTGTGCAGCGTGATGGGCACCGAGGAGTATCCGGAACTGGCCGCTCGGCACCGGGTGCCGATCGTGGTGACCGGCTTCGAGCCGCTCGACATTCTCGAGGGAATCCGGCGCACCGTACGGCAGTTGGAGCGCGGCGAGCACACCGTCGAGAACGCCTACGAACGTGCGGTGCGGCCGGAGGGCAACCCGGCCGCCCGGGCCATGCTGGAGGACGTCTTCGAGGTCACCGACCGGGCCTGGCGCGGCATCGGGGTGATCCCGCAGAGCGGGTGGCGGCTGGCCGAGCGCTACCGCGAGCACGACGCCGAGCACCGCTTCGACGTCAGCGGCATCACCACCCGGGAGTCCGAACTCTGCCGCAGCGGCGAGGTGTTGCAGGGCCTGATCAAGCCCCACGAGTGCGAGGCCTTCGGCACCACCTGCACCCCGCGCAACCCGCTGGGCGCCACCATGGTCTCCACCGAGGGCGCCTGCGCCGCCTACTACCTGTACCGGCGGCTCGGTACGCCGGTCTCCCTGGAGGTGGCCCCCGTTGGCTGAGACCCTGACCGCGCCCGACTTCTCCGGCTGGGCCTGCCCGATGCCGCTGCGCGACCATCCCCGGGTGGTGATGGGCCACGGCGGGGGTGGCGTGATGTCGGCCGAGCTGGTGACGAACATCTTCGCCCCGGCCTTCGGCGGCAGCACCCTCGCCGCGCTCGGCGACTCGGCGGTGCTCACCCTGGGCGGTGCCCGACTCGCCTTCTCCACCGACTCCTTCGTGGTGCGGCCGCTCTTCTTCCCGGGCGGTTGCATCGGCGACCTGGCGGTCAACGGGACGGTCAACGACCTGGCGATGAGCGGGGCCCGGGCCGCCTACCTCTCCTGCGGCTTCATTCTGGAGGAGGGGGTCGAGATGTCCGTGGTCGGGCGGGTCGCCCAGGCCATGGGTGCGGCCGCCGAGGCGGCCGGGGTGGAGGTGGTGACCGGCGACACCAAGGTGGTGGAGGCCGGCCACGGGGACGGCATCTACCTCAACACCGCGGGCATCGGCCTGATCCCGGCAGGTGTCGACATCCGTCCGCAGCGGGCCGTGCCCGGCGACGTGGTGATCGTCAGCGGTGCGATCGGCGTGCACGGCGTGGCGATCATGAGCGTGCGGGAGGGCCTGGAGTTCGGCGTCGAGGTGGTCAGCGACTGTGCGGCGCTCGGCGGGCTGGTGGACGCGATGCTGGCCGTCACGCCCGACCTGCACGTGCTGCGCGACCCCACCCGGGGCGGTCTGGCCGCCGCGCTGAACGAGATCGCGGTGGCCGCCGGGGTCGGGGTCGCGGTGCGGGAGCGGGCGGTGCCGGTGCCGCCCGAGGTGGCCAACGCCTGTGCGATCCTCGGCCTCGATCCGATGTACGTGGCCAACGAGGGCAAGCTGGTGGCCTTCGTGCCGCGCGAGCACGCCGAGGCCGTGCTGGCCGCGATGCGGGCCCACCCGCTGGGCGCGGGGGCGGCGGTGATCGGCGAGTGCGTGGCCGAGCACCCCGGGATGGTGGTGGCCCGGACCGCGCTGGGCGGCACCCGGGTGGTCGACCTGCCGCTGGGGGAGCAACTGCCCAGGATCTGCTGAGCCGCGCCGGTATCGGCCCGCCCGGGGCGGGCCGATACCGCTCTGTGAGGCTCCGTCAGACCGGGCTGAGCAGCGGTGAGCTGCTGCCCTCCAGGAGGACCCGGGCCACCAGGGCGGGGTTGTCGCCCATCGGGACGTGGCCGCAGTCGGGCAGCGGGATGAAGCGGGCGCCTGGGAGGAGTTGGCGGGCGCGGCGGCCCTGGGCGTGCAGCAGCAGGCGGTCGCGGGTGCCCCAGGCGATGGTGAGCGGGACGTCGGCGGGGATCGCGGTCGGGAAGTGGCGTGCCTGCTCGGCGCGCCCGGCCCGCAGCGTCTGGCGGAAGCCGGGGGCGTCGAGCAGGGCGCGGGTGTCGAGCGTGAGCTCGCCCGGGTCCAGGCGCTCGGGGTGTCCGTAGATCACGCCGAACATGAGCTTGCGGGCCTGCGGGGAGCGGGCCAGCGTGGCCCGGAGCGACTCCGGGGCGCGGGCGGCCGCACGGTGCAGGCTGAGCAGGCCGGCGGCGTAGAGGAAGCCCGGCAGGCGGTAGAAGCCGGCCGGCGAGAGCGCGGTGGCCGAGGAGACCAGGCCGCGCTGGGCGGCGCGCAGCGCGAAGAGTCCGCCGAGCGAGTTGCCCGCCACGTGCGGGCGTTCGATGCCGTGCGTGGCGAGGAAGTCGGCGAGCACGGTGAGCGCGGAGTCGACGGTGTAGGGCAGGCCGGGTGGCAGGCTCGGTGAGGCGCCGAAGCCGGGCAGGTCGACGGCGATCACTTCGCGCTCGGCGGCGAGCAGGTCGAGCACGGGCTTCCAGCCCTGCCAGCGGTGTCCGATGCCGTGCAGCAGAAGCAGGGGCGGGCCGTCGCCCCGCCGCTCGTGTACGAGGTCCATGGCGAGAGGATAAGCGGAAGTTACCCGCGAGTCATGGACTTGTGAGAATCCGCGTCAATAGTCTGACGATCATCACTCGCCCTGGCGGGTCCCTCGCTCAGCCGTGACGGGCCGCCTGAGCCCGGCTCAGTAGGCCGACCGTTTGGCCACGATCGCCCGGTGCAGGGCGTCCGGGGTGGGGCCGGTGAGCGCCTTCAGCTCGCGGATCCGGTGGCGGTTGGCCCACCGGGTGCGGCCGTCCAGCACCGCGCCCAGTTCGGCCGCGGCGGCCAGCGCGACCAGGGCGGCCTGCCAGGGCTCGACCGCTTCGACCGGTCCGCTCAGCGTGGCCTCGACCACGGCCACCAACTGCCGGTGCGCGGCCGGATCGCAGCGGATCCGGGTCCGGTTGGGGAACAGCCCGCGCGCCCGGTGGTCGCTGACGATCACCAGCCCGTCGTCCCGCAGCCGGTCCCGCACCGCGCGTTCGGTGAGGCCGGGGTTCGCGGCGATCCAGCGCCGCCACGAGCGCGGACGCAGGACCCGGCGCGGCCGCTGCTCGGCGATCTCGGCCAGGACGGCGGCGAGCACCGGGTCGAGCCCGGCCGGGGCGGGCCGGCCGAGCCGCGGGCGGCCGCGGTCGTCGATCAGCAGGCCGCGCTGCAGCAACTCGGTGAGCGCCGCCGCGCGCATGATCAGACCCAGGTGCCGGTGGTAGGAGAACTGCCTGGTCCCGGGCCGGAAGGCCAGCAGGTAGAGCCGGGCGGGGAGGGTGTCGGGCAGGTCCATCGGGTGCTCCGATCCGTCAGCAGGAGTGCCGTGCACGGGATTCATGCCCAGTTCGGTCCGGTCGAGTGCCGCGAGGACCGGCCGGCCCCAGGTTGCCCGGGAGTCACACGGGCTGGAATCCTCGCCGCGTGAGCAACGACCAGACGATGACCCGCACCACCGACTCGGCCCGCGTGGAGGCCTTCAGCGACGGGGTCTTCGCGATCGCGATCACCCTGCTCGTGCTGAACATCAAGGTGCCCGAGGCCGACACCGGGCGGGAGTTGTGGCACGCGCTGGCCGGCGAATGGCCGTCGTACTGCGCCTATCTGGTCAGCTTCCTGGTGATCGGGGTGATGTGGGTCAACCACCACACCGTCTTCAGCTACATCGCCCGGGTCGACCGCACCCTGGTCTTCCTCAACCTGCTGCTCCTGCTGGTGGTCGCCGCGCTCCCGTTCCCCACCGCGCTGCTCGCGCAGAACCTGCACCACCCGGGCGCCGCGCACGTGGCCGCGGCCGTCTACGGCGTGACCATGGTGGCCCACGCGCTCACCTTCGCGCTCTTCTGGTTCTACGTCACCAGGATCGGCCACTGCTTCGACGAGCGGGTCGACCTGCGGGCCGCCCGGGCGACCCGCGGCCGTTTCAGCCTGGGCCTGGTGGTCTATCCGATCACCGTGGCCCTCGCCTTCGTCTCGGCGCCGCTCGCGCTGGCCGTCCACGGCTTGCTGGCGGTCTACTACGCGTTCAACCAGACGCCGATTCCGACGGTTGACGTGGGATCCGAGATCGACGACGAGTGACGGTGCGTCAGGCGGGCTGCGGCAGCAGGCGGGCGAGCGGTGCCGGCAGCCACCAGTTCAGGTTGCCGAGCAGTTCCATGATGGCCGGCACCAGGACCATCCGGACCACCGTCGCGTCCAGGAAGACCGCCACCGCCAGCCCGAGGCCGAACTCCTTCACCGCGATGTCGGGGGTGGCCAGCACCGAGAGGAAGACCGTCACCATGATCGCCGCCGCCGCGGTGATCACCCGCGCGGTGCGGCCCAGGCCCAGGGCGACCGCCTCCGAGGTGTCGGCGCCCGCGTCGTACTCCTCGCGGATCCGGGAGACCAGGAAGACCTCGTAGTCGGTCGAGAGGCCGAACAGGATCGGGAAGATGAAGAGCGGCACCCAGGCCGTGATCGGCGCGGTGGTCGGGAAGCCGAGCGGGCCGTTCAGCCAGCCCCACTGCACGATCACCGTCAGCACGCCGAACGCCGCGCCCACCGAGAGCAGCGTCATCACCGCCGCCTTCAGCGCGATCGCCACCGAGCGCACCAGGAACAGCAGCAGCACCAGCGCCACCGCGATCACCGACCCGATCAGCAGCGGCAGCCGGGCGGTGACCTCGGCGGCGAAATCGGTGTCACCCGCGGTCGGGCCGCCGATGTGCACCACCAGGCCGGTACCCTGAACGGCGCCGGGGACCACCTGGCCGCGCAGCCGGGTGAGCAACTTCGGTGTCGCGGCGTCCTGGTGGGCGGTGGTCGGGTAGGCGATGAAGAGCGCGGCCTGGCCGTCCTGGCTGATCTGCGGCGGGGTGACCGCAGCGACGCCGGGGGTGTGCTGGACCGCGCTCACCAGCGGCGCGAGGTCGGCGCCACCCGGCGGCAGCGAGGCGACGATGACGAACGGCGCGTCGAACCCGGGCCCGAACCCCTCGCTGAGGATCCGGAAGGCGGTGTAGCCGGTGGTGTCGTGCGGTTCGGTGCTGTTGTCCTCGAAGCTCAGCCGCATCGAGAAGGCGGGGATGGTCAGCACGATCATCAGGGTCGCGCCCGCCACCAGCCCAATGACCGGCCGGCGTTGGATCACCCGGGCCCAGCGCTCGGCCATCGGGCTGCGCGAGCCGGTGCGGCCGAGGTAGGGGAGCTTGAAGCGGTCGATGTTGCGCCCGGTGTAGCCCAGCATCGCCGGCAGCAGGGTGATCGCGGCGATCATCGTCATCAGCACGGTCACCGAGGCCGCCACCGCCGTGGCGTTCAGCAGCCGCTGCTGGACCACGAAGAGCCCGAGCATCGCGATCACCACCGTGGCGCCCGCGAACAGCACCGAGCGCCCGGCCCGGGCGATCGCGACCACCACCGCGTCCTCGGGATCCAGACCCTGCGCCAGGCCCTCGCGGTAGCGGGTGACGATGAACAGGGCGTAGTCGATCCCGACGCCGAGCCCGAGCAGGGTGGCGATGATCGGACTGAACGACGGCGCCGGGAAGACGTATCCGAGCAGGAAGATCAGGGCCAGCCCGCTGCCGATGCCGAACAGCGCGCCGAGCATGGTCAGGCCGGTCGCGAGCAGCGAGCCGAAGGCGATCAGGATCACCAGCATCGCCGCCAGCGCCCCGATGGCGTCCGAGGCACCGCCGTACGGCGTCTCGGCCGTCACCACGTCCGCGCCGGCCAGCGCGAACACCACGCCGTCCCCGCTCGCCGCCTTGACCTGCGAGATCAGATGCTTGACCTCGGAGGTCGGCAGCGGGTTGCTGGGGGACTGCAGGGTGGCGAAGGCGGTCCGGCCGTCGGCGGAGATCTGGCCGGGCGTGGTGTACGGCGACTGGACGGACGAGATGTGCGCGGAACTGCCCAGCCGCGCGGTGAGCGCGTCGACCCGGTCGCGCACCGCCGGTGACTCGACGCCGGCCTGCGCCTGGATCGCCAGGGTCAGCGAACTGCCCTTGCGCTCGGGGAAGTGCTGCTTGATCAGGTTCTGCGCCTGCGCGGACTGCGACTTGCCGCCGGTGAAGTCGTTGTCGGCGGGTGCCGCGAAGGCGAATCCGACGAAGAGCAGCAGCGCGGTGCCGACCACCCAGAGCAGCAGGACGAACCGGCGCCTGCGGTAGCAGAAGCGGCCCAGCCGGGCGAGGCTGCCCTGGTAGGCGAAAGCCGTTGTCATACCGGACCACCCTTTTTAGGCACGGACAGCAACCGGGGGTACGGTAAGCCGCGCCGACCTCGCAGCCGGCCGAGCCCGCGCCGAGACCCACCCGATCGGCTCAGGGCGCGGCCTGAGTCACCGTCAGGCGCCAGCGCCTCTCTTGTCCGACTACAGAATCAGCAATGGTGGCACTGGTGCCACCATGGAGTCGGGTGCCAGGCTCATGGCAGACCCCCGTCGAGGTGTCCTAGTGTCGGATCATGATGATTCCACCCGTGCTGAGGCGCTCGGCGCTTCGGGTGCGGCGGGACACCGGCTTCCTGGCCGCCGGTGTCCCGCCGCACCTGGCCCTGGTGCCCGTGTGGTCCTGGGGCGCGACGGCCGCCGCCGAGACGGGGAACTGGGCTTTGGTGCTCATCGCGCCGGTCGCCCTGATCCTGCTCGGTGTCCCGGTGCTGACGGCCGTTCAGCGGTACCGCCACCGGGCACTCCTCGGAGTGGACATCCCTCGGCCGACGCCCACGCCGGAGCGGTGGTCGTGGGCGGCAGTCGCCCGACGGCTTTCCTTGACGCGTAGCTGGCGCCAGCTCGGATACCACCTTCTCCTGGGCCCGCTGGTGGCCGCGTTGGAGCTGTCGGTGCTCGCGGTGGCGGCCGCGGGCCTGGTGGGCGCCATCACCTTCGGCTGGGTGTGGGCGCTGCCGGTGGGGGTCCGCCAGGACTGGTTCGGTTACGCGACGCAGGTGCCGTGCTACACGGTGGCCGGCATCGCCCTCCTGTGTGCCGTGCCCTGGATGGCAGGGGCGGTGGCCCGGACGGAGTCGCGATTCGCGTCGGCGCTGCTCGGGCCCAGCCGGGCCCAGCGGCTCCAGGAGCGGGTCGAGTACCTGGCCGGGAGTCGCACCGACCTGATCGAGGCAGTCGACGCCGAGCGCCGCCGGATCGAGCGTGACCTGCACGACGGCACCCAGCAGCGGCTGGTCTCCCTCGCGGTCAACCTGGGCCTGGCCATGGCCACGCGCCCTGACCTGCCGGGTGAGGCCCGCGAGGTGATCGCGGAGGCGCACCTCGAGGCGAAGGAGGCGATCGCCGAACTCAACGATCTGGTACGCGGGTTGCACCCAGCCGTTCTCGAAGACCGAGGGCTGGACGCGGCGTTGTCCGGGTTGGCCGCCCGGGCACCATTGCCGGTGCGCCTGCGGGTCGATCTTGAGGAGCGGGCGGTGCCCGCTGTGGAGTCGGTCGCGTACTTCGTGATCTCCGAGGCGCTGGCCAACGTGACCAAGCACGCTCGCGCGACACGTGCCGAGGTGACCGTCAGGCGGGTCGGGAAGGTGTTGCGGCTGAATGTCACCGACGACGGACTGGGTGGTGCCGACGTCTCCGCCGGTACGGGGCTGAGTGGGCTGGCCAAGCGGGTCGGCTCCGTCGACGGGACCTTCCGCGTCAGCAGCCCCGTCGGGGGACCGACGACCATCGCGGCGGAGTTGCCGTGCGAGCGGTGATCGCCGAGGACTCGGTGCTGTTGCGGATCGGTCTGGTCAAGGTGCTGGAGATGGGTGGTTTCCAGATCGCCGCGGAAGTCGGCGACGGGGAAGCGCTGTTGGCGGCAGTGGAGGAGCACCGGCCCGAACTCGCCCTGGTGGACGTCCGGATGCCGCCCGGCTTCACCGACGAGGGGGTGCGCGCCGCGATGGTGATCCGTCGGCGGTGGCCGCGGACGGCGGTGGTGCTGCTCTCGCAGTACGTGGAGGAGCGGTACGCGGCCGACCTGCTGGCGACCAACACCAGCGGCGTGGGCTACCTGCTCAAGCAACGCGTCGCCGATGTGGGGGAGTTCGTGGAGGCGGTGCAGCGGGTCGCGGACGGGGGCACGGCGCTGGATCCGCAGGTCGTCGCCCAGCTGCTGCTGCGACGGGACAGCGACCCGCTGGACCGGCTGACCCCTCGTGAACGGGACGTACTGGGCCTCATGGCCGAGGGGCGCTCCAACGCCGGCATCGCCGAGGCGCTGACGGTCAGCGAGAGCGCGGTGGCCAAGCACATCAACAACATCTTCGCCAAGCTCGACCTGCCGGTGATCGACACGGACCACCGCCGCGTGCTCGCCGTTCTGCGCTTCTTCGGAGCGTCCCAGGCCTGACCGGCCTCTGGCGTCGGCACGGGCGGACAGCCCGGCGCTTCCTTGGCATGCGCGACTCATGTCGGGGCTGTCCGGGGTGGCCGATTCGGTGAACTCCACCCAATCGAACAGCGGTTGCCCACGATCAAGGAGAGAACCCCCAAGTGAGCGAAGCCGAGGACGGCCTGCTGCTGAGTGCCCGAGGCCCTGGGGTGCGTCTTCAAACTCCCGCCGGGCGCCGCGAATTATGAGACACCCCCTAGCGCGACGCGGACCGCGACCAGCACCGCCAGCGCCAGCCCCAGCGCCGCCCCCGCGCTGACGTGCAGGAGCAGGGCCGCGCCGCAGGCCGCGCCGCCGAGCATCGCCGCGATCGACAGCAACCGCCGCACGGTCGCGGGCCCCGCCGCGTCCGCGACCAGGCCGGTGACGGTGAGCGTGAGCACGGTGGTGGTCAGGTCGGGCAGTGCGAGCTTGCGGACCGCCGCGTTCTGCAGGCCCATCCCGCAGCCCAGCAGGATGATCAGCCCGGCTTGCGCGCCGGCCGCCTGGTGCCCGGCGGTGCCCGCCACCACCACGGCGCCTGCCACCAGCACGGTCTGGACGGTGACGATCACCCGCAGCAGCCGCTCGCCCTCGGCGATCCGGCGGGCGACCCGGCCCGCCGACCAGGCCCCGGCCACGAAGGCCGCGATGGCGAGCGTCGAGGCCCAGAGCGACAGGTTCGCCGCCCCGGCCAGCGAGAAGCCGACGAAGACCACGTTCCCGGTCATGTTGGCGACGAAGACGTGCCGCAGACCGAGATAGCTGACGGCGTCGACCACTCCGGTGACGAAGGTCAGCGCCAGCAGCAGTGGCGGCAGGGCGCCGTACTTGCCCTGGTGGGCGGGGAAGAGGCGGTCGGCGGCGCGGAGCAGGATGGTTCGCATCGCACCACCATAGGAATCGCGCGACCCCGGCGACAGCAGGGACGGCGGCGGGGCGTGGTCACGGCGGGGTCAGGCGGAATATCGCGCGGTGCGACCGGCTTGGACCAGGCAGGATGATCAAGTCCGGCAACGGGAGGAACCACCATGGCCGACAGGCTGACGATCCGTTACATCGGCGGACCCACCGCGCTCATCGAGATCGGCGGGCTGCGACTGCTCACCGACCCGACCTTCGACGGGCCCGGCGAGTACCCGATCGGTTCGCGAACCCTGGTCAAGACCGCCGGGCCGGCGGTGCCACTCTCCGAACTGGGCCCGGTGGACGCCGTGCTGCTCTCGCACGACCAGCACCCGGACAACCTGGACGCCGCCGGGCGCGGCTACCTCGAGACGGCGCCGCTGGTGCTCTCCACCGCCGCCGCGCACCAGCGCCTGGGCGCCGTGGTGCGCGCGCTGTCCACCTGGGAGCACCTCGAACTGCCGCGCCCGGACGGCGGGTTGCTGCGGATCACCGCCGTGCCGGCACTGCACGGGCCGGCCGGCTCCGAGCCGCTGGTGGGCGAGGTCACCGGCTTCGTGCTGACCGGTGCCGGGCTGCCCAGCGTCTACCTCAGTGGTGACAACGCCTCGCTGGACCTGGTGCGGGCGGTCGCCGAGCGCTTCGGTCCGGTGGAGGTGGCGGTGCTCTTCGCCGGGGCGGCTCGCACGCCGCTGGTTCCTGACGCTCCGTTGACCCTGACCAGCGCGCAGGCCGCCGAGGCCGCCGCCATCCTGGACGCCCGTCAGGTGGTGCCGCTGCATTTCGAGCACTGGGGCCACTTCACCGAGGACGGCGCCACCCTGACGGCGGCTTTCGCCGCCGGCGGGCTCGCCGACCGGCTGCGGCTGCCGAAGCCGGGGGAGACGGTCCGGTTGTGAACCGGTGGTCAACTGACGGCTCCCGGCGCCTCACCAGACCCGGTGCGGCCGGAACTGGACGCTGATCCGGGGTCCGGTGGGGCGGGTGGTCTTCGGCACGGCGTGCTCGAAGGTCCGCTGGCAGGAGCCGCCCATCACGAGCAGGTCGCCGTGCCCCAGCGCGTGCCGGGCGGTGGGCCCGGCACCGCCCGCCGGGCGCAGCAGCAGGCTGCGCGGCTCGCCGACCGAGAGGATCGCGATCATGGTGTCCCGGGTGCTCGCCCGGCCGCCCCGGTCGCCGTGCCAGGCGACGCTGTCCCGCCCGTCGCGGTAGTAGCAGAGGCCGGCGGTGCTGAAGGGCTCGCCGAGTTCGTTCGCGTAGTGCGCGCCGAGCGCTTCGCGGGCGCGGGCCAGGACGGGGTGCGGCAGCACGTCGTCCTGGCCGTAGTGGGCCAGCAGTCGGGGGACGTCGACCACCCGCTCGTACATCGGGCGCCGTTCGGCCCGCCAGGGCACCTCGGCGACCAGCCGTTCGAACAAGGCGTCGGCCCCGGTGAGCCAGCCGGGCAGCAGGTCGATCCAGGCGCCCAGGCCGAGCTCGGTGCGGGCGGTGCCGTCCAGCGGGCGCAGGCCGATCTCGTCGGCGCTGCCGAAGAGGGTGCTCTGCAAGTGGAAGGACATGCGACCAGGGTAACGCGTAAATCGAACAGATATGCGAACGGCTCGCGAGGGCCTACGCGCCGACCGTCCCGTCGATGCCCTCGCGCAGCAGGTCGGCGTGCCCGTTGTGGCGGCCGTACTCCAGCAGGACGTGCGTCATCACCATCCGCAGCGACACCTGCTCCTCCCAGCGCGGCTGGTAGCCGGCCAGGTCCAGGGAGTCGGCGGCCCGCTCGATCCGGCGCGAGTTCGCCACCTCGGCCTCCCAGGCGCCGAACGCCTCGGCCCTGGTCGAGCTGCTCGCGTCGTACGCCGCCTGGAAGTCGATCCGGTCGGACCAGACCATCGGCGCGTCCCGGTCCTCGAACACCCGGCGGAACCAGGCGCGTTCGACCTCCGCCAGGTGCCGGACCAGCCCGAGCAGGGAGAGCGTCGAGGGCGGCATCGACTGCTGCCGCAGCTGCTCGTCGGTCAGCCCCGCGCATTTCATCGCCAGCGTGTCGCGGTGGTAGTCCAGGAAGGCTCGGAGCATCTCGCGCTCGGTGCCGAAGTGCGGTGGGCCGATCCGGTTGTCGCTGGTCATGGTGGTGCTCCTGGTCCGGTGCCGATGATGCGGCGTCGAACCTACCGTCAGGTGATGCGCGCTCAGTACCGATTTCCCGCCGAGCAGCTGATCATCTCGCAGCTGCGCTACGCAAGGTAGCCGCCTCCGTGCTGCAGGTAGCCGGTGCCTCGCCTAGCGTCTTGATCAGAATCCCCGCGTGCGAGTGCGATGGAGACGATCGAGAGATGACTGGCTACCGCAGAGCGCTGGGCCCGCGCCCGGTGCGGCCGCCGGGACCGCCGGGCGCCTGGCGCCGCCGGCGCCGGCTGGTGCCGCTGTCGGAACTGGCGGCCACCTGGCCCGGGGCCGAGCTGCGGGGCGAGGACGTCGCCGTGGTCGACTGCACGCACGACAGCCGCCAGGTCCGGCCTGGCTGGCTGTTCTGCGCGATGCCCGGTGCCCAGGCGGACGGCCACGGGTACGCGGCCGCCGCCGTCCGGGCCGGCGCCCGGGCCCTGCTGGTGCAGCGCTTCCTGGACCTGGACGTGCCGCAGCTTCGGGTGCCCAATGTGCGCTGGGCGATCGGACCGGTGGCCGCCCTGCTGCACGGGCGGCCCGCCGACGGCCTGTCGATCGCCGGGGTGACCGGCACCAACGGCAAGACCACCACCAGCTACCTGCTGCACTCCGCGTTCGTCGCGGCCGGCTGGCAGGCGGGGCAGCTCGGCACGGTGGAGACCCGGATCGGCCGGCACCGCTGGGCCTCGGCGCTCACCACGCTGGAAGCGCCCGAGCTGCAGCGGGTCTTCGCCCGGATGCGCGCCGAGGAGGTCCGGGCAGCGGCGATGGAGGTCTCCTCGCACGCCCTGGACCAGCACCGGGTGGGCGGTGTCACCTTCGATGTCGGCATCTTCACCAACCTGGCGGCCGAGCACCTGGACTACCACGGCACGATGGAGCAGTACTACTACACGAAGTCGCTGCTGTTCGCCCCGGACCGCTGCCGCCAGGCGCTGATCTGCGTCGACGACGAGTGGGGTGTCCGACTGGCCGCCCAGGCCATGGTGCCGGTGCTCACCTTCGGGCACAGCGAGCGGGCCGAGGCCCGGATCACCGAGGTCCGGTGCGACCGGCTCGGCACCCGGATCCGGCTGGACTGCGCGGACGGGCCGGTGGAGCTGTCGGCTCCGGTGCTGGGCGCCTGCAACACCACCAACCTGGCGGCCGCCTACCTGGCGGCCCGCGCGATGGGGGTGCCCATGCGGTCGGCGGTGGCCGGGATCGCGAACTGCGCGGCGATCCCTGGGCGCTCCGAGCAGGTGGTGGCCGGTCAGCCGTTCCTGGTCGTGGTCGACTACGCGCACACCCCCGGCGCGCTGGCGGGCCAGCTGGCCACCTGCCGTGAGCTGCTCGGCCCCGGCGGCCGGGTGCACCTGGTGGTCGGCTGCCGCGGCGGCCGCGACCGCTACAAGCGTCCCGAGACCGGGCAGGTCGCGCTGAGCGCCGACACCGCGATCCTGACCAGCGACAGCCCGGGGGACGAGGATCCGCGGGCGATCGTCGAGCAGATGCTGGCCGGCTGCCTGGAGCGGCACGGCTGTCGGATCGTGGTGGAGCCCGACCGGGCCGCCGCGATCAGCCTGGCCGTCGCCACCGCCGACCCCGGTGACGTGGTGCTGGTGGTCGGCCGTGGGCACGAGACCACCCAGCACGTGGCGGGCCAGGACATCCCGTTCGACGACCGCGAGCACGCCCGCGTCGCCCTGGCCGCCCGTGGCTGGACCGGCGGGGGTCGGGTCGGCGACGAGGTGCGGGAGGCGGCCGGGCGGAGCAGGGCGCGGGTGAACGCCCGGGCACGGGCGCGGGCCGGAACGAGGCGACCGGGCCTCGGGGTGACGTCCTGCGACCTGACGCACGGCATGGCCGAGCAGGCCCGGATCGGGTTCACCGATCCGGCCGACGAGGCGTCCGCACACCCGGTGCCGCGGCTGTGAGGTCGCACCTCGTGCCGCTCGCCGGGCGGATCCGCCCGGAACTGGCGATGGCGGCCGGCACCGCGCTGTCCCGGCTGACCGGCCTGGGCCGGGTCTTCGCGCTCTCCTACGCGCTCGGCATCAGCCCGCTGGCCGACGCCTACAACCTGGCCAACACCACGCCCAACATGATCTACGACCTGGTGCTCGGCGGGGTGCTCTCCGCCACCCTGGTCCCGGTCTTCGTCGCCAAGCTCCAGAGCGATCGGGGCGATCGGGGCAAGGGGGGCGAGCGAAGCGGGGACCAGGACCAGCAGGACGACGGCTGGGCCGGGGTGTCCGCCGTGCTGACGGTCTGTCTGGCCGTGCTGCTGGTGATCACCGTCCTGGTGGTGGCCGCCGCCGGACCGCTGATGCACGGCTACACGCTGGCCGCGCCGCGCGGCACGGCCGGGGTCGAGAACGCCACCGCGGTCCGGCTGCTGCGCCTGTTCGCCCCCCAGGTGCTGCTCTACGGCGTCATCGCGCTGGTCACCGCCGTCCTCAACAGCATCCGCCGCTTCGCGCTGGCCACCTTCGCCCCGATCGCCAACAACCTGGCGCTGATCGCCCTGCTGCTCGGGCTCTCCGGACCGCTGCACCGCGCCGCGCAGGCCGCCGGCTCTCCCACCGAGCCGCGGCTGCTCCTGCTGCTCGGCCTCGGCACCACCGCCGGGGTAGCCGCCCAGGCGCTGGTGCTGGCCGCCGGGGTGAGCCGTTCCGGCGCCCGGCTGCGCTGGCGCTGGGCGCCGCGTGACGCCGCGGTGCGGCAGGTGGCGGGCCTGTCCGGGTGGACCTTCGCGATGGTCGCGGCCAACCAGGCGGCGCTCTTCGCGGTCCTGCTGCTCGCCAACAGCCGCCCCGGCGGGGTGAGCGCCTACACCTACGCGTACACCTTCTTCCAGGTGCCGTTCGGCGTGGTCGCGGTCTCCATCACCGGCGCCCGCCAACCGGCCTGGGCGGCCGACTGGGCCGCCGGGCGGATCCGGGAGCTGCGCACCGAGGTGGCCGGCGGGCTGCGACTGCTGGTCCTGCTGATGGTGCCGATCGCCGCGGTGCTGGCCGCGCTGGCGGACCCGATCGTCCGGCTGTTGCTGGGCCACGGCGCGACCGGCGCGACCGGCGCAACCTTGACCGGGCAGGTGCTGGCCGTGCTGGCGATGGGGCTGCCGGGCTTCTCGGCGTACCTCTACTACGTCCGGGTCTTCCAGGCGTTGCGTGACCTGCGCTCGGCGTTCGGGCTCTACGTGCTGAACAACGGGCTGATGGTGCTGCTGGCGCTCGCCCTCTACCGCCCGTTCGGGGTGCAGGGGGTGGCCGCCGCCGTCTCGGTCGCCTACACCGCCGCCGCGCTCGCCGCGGCGGCCGTGCTGCGGCGGCGGATCGGAGCGGTGCCGGCGGAGCCGGCGGTGCTGGGGGCGCTGACCCGGGCGGTGGCGACCAGCCTGCCGGCCGGGGCGCTGGCCTGGCTCAAGGTGCGCTCGATGGAGCCCGGGCTCGGCGTGGGCGCGATGCTGCCGCTGCTCGCGGGCCTGACGGTTGCGGCCGCCGCGCTGCCGCTCTGCCTGAGCCTGGCGAGCGCGGGGCCGACCCGGCTCCTGGGCTGGGGGCGGCGGGCCGCCGCCCCGGCGGGCTCGCCCGAGCTGACGGCCGCGCCCGAGCCGTTGCCCGGGCCAGGGTCGCTGCCCGCGACCGGGCCGGGCACGTCGGCCGGCCGGGTGCGGTCGACTCAGCCGCGGCGCAGGCGGCGCGCCACCCGGCCGCCGAGGAAGGGCAACAGGTAGCCGACCGCCGCGCCGGGCACGTGCCGGACCAGCCCGGTGAGCCGGACCTCGCGCAGCACCCCGCGGCAGAGCGCGGGCTTGCCGGCCAGCAGGAAGGCCAGCGCGAAGCGCAGGTGATGCCAGGTCAGCACCCGGGCGAAGGCGGCGGCGGTCAGCGCGGTGCCGGAGCGCTCCCGGTCCAGCATCCGGAGCATCCGCCCGTACAGCCGCGGCAGGTCCTTGCTGTAGCCGGCCGGCTCGTCGCGGTAGACCACCAGCGGCAGGTCGAGCTTGACCGACATCCCCCGCTTGGCGCAGCGCAGCCAGAGGTCCCAGTCCTCGGCGCCGTCCAGCGAGGGGTCGAAGCCGCCGCAGTCGGCCAGCACCTCGGTGCGGACCAGCACGGTGGAGGTCTGGAAGCGGTTGAGCACCAGCACATCGCGGTAGCTCAGCAGGCTCTCCAGCTCCGGACCCTGCGGAACCTGGTACTCCGCTTCGCTCCGCACCCAGTCGCCGGCCAGCAGCACCGCCCCCGGGTGCCGGTGGGCGGCGGCCAGTTGGCGGGCCAGCTTGCCCGGCAGCCAGAGGTCGTCGGCGTCCAGGAACGCCACCCAGGGCTGATTCGCCGCCTGGATACCGGTGTTCCGGGCCGCCGAGGGGCCCTGGTTCTCCTGCCGGATCACCAGCACGTCGGGGAACGAGGCGGCGACCGCCGCCGTCGCGTCTTTTGAGCCGTCGTCGACGACGATCACCTGGGCGGGCGCCGGGGCTTGACGCAGCGCCGAGGCGAGCGCGGGGCCCAGGCTGTGCTCGGCGTTGTACGCGGCGATCACCACGCTGACGGGGGCCGGCTGTTCCGGCATTCCGCACCTCCTGAGGTCTCCCGGCCATGCTCGGACGGCCGGTGGCCCGAGCCGGGGAGGCACCAGGCGTGGCGCGCGCGGCGCAAGCCATCCGGCGGACGCGAGCACGCGCCCGGCGCGCGTCGGCGCCGCTCGCGCCCCCATGACGGTTAGCGTCGGGAGCCTTGCCGCCCCGCCCGGGGTGCGCCTGTCGACGGAGCGGAGCCGGCCGTGGTCCCCATGACGCTGCAACAGATCGCCGACGCCGTGGGCGGCGTGCTGTACGACGCACCCGATCCCGAGGCGACGGTCGACCGTCCGGCGGTGATCGACTCCCGGCTCGCCGAGCCCGGCTCGCTCTTCGTCGCGCTGCCCGGAGAGCACACCGACGGCCACCTCTTCGCCGGCCCGGCCGTGGCCGCCGGGGCGATCGCGGTGCTGGCGGCCCGGCCGGTGGGCGTGCCGGCCGTGGTGGTGCCCGACGTGCTGACCGCTCTCACCGAGCTGGCCCGCACGGTCGCCGCCCGGCTGACCGGTCCCGGGGCGACCGGCGTCCAGGTGGTGGCGCTCACCGGGTCGGCGGGGAAGACCAGCACCAAGGACCTGCTCGCCCAACTGCTCGGCGCGCTGGACAGCACGGTGGCCACCGCCCGCTCCTTCAACAACGAGATCGGCCTGCCGCTCACCGTGCTCAGCGCCGAGGCCGGCACCCGCTACCTGGTGCTGGAGATGGGGGCCAGCCGGGCCGGGCACATCGCCCACCTGACCGGGATCGTGCCGCCCAGGGTGGGTCTGGTGACCAACGTCGGCACCGCCCACCTCGGGGAGTTCGGCGGCAGCAAGGAGGCGATCGCCGCCGCCAAGAGCGAGTTGGTGGCGGCGCTGCCGAGCGACGGGCTCGCGGTGCTGAACGCCGATGACCCGTACGTGATGTCGATGGCGGCTCGGACGACCGCCCCGGTGCTGACCTTCGGCTGGGCGGCCGGGGAGGTCCGGGCGGAGCGGATCGAGCTGGACCAGGCCGGGCGCCCGTCGTTCACCCTGACCTACCGGGGCGCGCGGGCCCGGGTCCGGCTCGGGATGTACGGCGAGCACCACGTGGCCAACGCCACGGCGGCCGCGGCGGTCGCCCTGGGACTGGGCGCCCAGCTCGCCCAGGTCGCCGAACTGCTCTGCGCGGCACGGCAACTGACGTCAGGTCGGATGGAGGTCAGCGAGCGCCCGGACGGCGTCACCGTGGTCAACGACGCCTTCAACGCCAACCCCGACTCGATGGCGGTGGCGCTGCGCGCGGTGGCGGCGATGGCCGGCGGGCGCCGGCGGGTGGTCGCGGTGCTGGGGGAGATGCGCGAGCTGGGCGCGGCCTCGATGAGCGAACACGCCGAGCTGGGGCGGCGGGTGGCGGCCTCGGGCGTCGCCCGGCTGATCGCGGTGGGCGGCGGCGAGGCTGCCCTGACGCA
This sequence comes from Kitasatospora sp. GAS204B, assembly GCF_029892155.1. Classification (GTDB taxonomy): domain Bacteria; phylum Actinomycetota; class Actinomycetes; order Streptomycetales; family Streptomycetaceae; genus Kitasatospora. The sequence goes on from NZ_JARZAG010000027.1 coordinate 92,875, forward strand.
CGGTGAGGCCGTGGCCGGCGGGGTGGCGAGCACGCTGGTGGCGGACCGGGAGGCGGCCCTCGAGCTACTGCTCGGCGAGCTGCGCCGCGGAGACCTGGTGCTGCTGAAGGGGTCGCACACCGCGGGCCTGGAGGAGGCCGCGCGGCGGCTCACCGAGCCGGTGACGGTGGGCAGTTGAGACCGGAGACAGGTGGGCGCCGCTGATTGCGCCGACCACGTCACAGGTCGGTGAGCGGGACTTCCGGGTCGGCCAGTTGCTGCGGGTCGACGGTGCGCCCGGAGCGGACCAGCTCGCGGATCGGGTCGGTGACGTCCCAGATGTTGACGTTCATGCCCGCGAGGACCCGGCCGTCCTTGAGCCAGAACGCGATGAACTCGCGCCCAGGGACGTCGCCGCGGAAGACCACCTGGTCGTAGCCGCCGGGTTCGACGTAGCCGGTGTACTCCATGCCCAGGTCGTACTGGTCGGTGTAGAAGTACGGCACCCGGTCGTAGGCGACCTGCTGGTCGAGCATCGCGCGGGCGGCGGTGCGGGGCTGGTGGACGGCGTTGGCCCAGTGCTCCACGCGGATCGGGCGGTCGTACAGCGGGTGCTGGGCCCTGGCCACGTCGCCCGCGGCGAAGATGTCCGGGTCCGAGGTGCGCAGGCTCGCGTCGGTGCTGATGCCGTCCGACACCGCCAGGCCCGCCTGCTCGGCCAGCGCCGTGCTCGGGCGGATGCCGACGCCGACCAGCACCGCCTCGGCCGGCACCACCGTGCCGTCGGCCAGTTGGACCCCCGTCACCGCGCCGTCCGCGCCCAGGATCTCGGTCACCTGGACGTTGAACCGGAACTCCACGCCGTGCTCCCGGTGCAGCTCGGCGAAGACCTCGGCGACCTCGCGGCCGAGCACCCGCAGCAGCGGCAGTTCGAGCCACTCCAGCACGGTGACCTCGACCCCGGCGGCCCGGGCGGCGGCGGTCACCTCCAGGCCGATCCAGCCCGCGCCGATCACCGCGATCCGGCTGGCGGACCGGAACAGCGCCCGCAGCTCGTCGCTCTCCGCCACTCGGCGCAGGTGGTGCACGCCCGCAAGCCGGGCCCCCGGTACCGGCAGGTGGCGCGGTGCGGCCCCGGTGGTGAGCAGCAGCCTGGCGTAGTCGAGGGTGCTGCCGTCGGCCAGCGTGAGCCGGTGGGCGGCCGGGTCCAGGTCGGTCACGGCGGTGCCCAGGCGCAGGTCGATCCGCTGCTCCTGGTACCACTCGGCGGGGTGCACGAAGATCTTCTCGCGGGGGTCCTTGCCGAGCAGGTAGCCCTTCGACAGCGGCGGCCGCTCGTAGGGGAGTTCCTCCTCCTCGCCGATCAGCACCAGCGGGCCCTGGTACCCCTCCTCCCGCAGGGTCCGGGCCGCCTGGGCTCCGGCCAGGCCCGCTCCGACGATGACGTGGGCCGTGGCGGCGTCGTCCATGCTCGCTCCTTGCTCGCGATCGGGTGGCGCTCGGTGCGCCAGGGCGTGTCCCAGGTCCGGTGCGTCCATCAGAACCGGTCCGCGGCGGCGGAGCGAGCCTTGACACGCGAGCGCCGCCCGTTCGGGATCCTTCCCGGCGCGGGCGGCACCCAGCCGGCCTCAGGCGACGGACTCGCTCGTGGGCGGTCCGCCGAGGGCGTTGCGCTTGTGCGGCATCGTCAAGGTCATCATCCGCCGGCGCCCGCCGCCGAACCGCTCGTAGGCGTAGACCCCGTGCACACCGGCGGCGAGCACCGCGGCCTTCGCGCGCGGCCAGCGCAGGATGTCTCCCAGGTGCGCCAGCACCGCGAGGCTGACGTCCCGATAGGTGCGGATCTCGGCCTGCGAGGTCTCCTGAAGGATGGTCAGGATCAACCGCCCGTGCCCGGTCGCCGCCAGCCGCAGCAACTCCTCGTGACAGTAGGCGAGGTGGTTGTCCTCGTCGGCGGAGATCATCCGAACCGCGCGCCCCACCTCCGGGTGACCGTCGAAGACCTTGCGCAGCAGCTGCATCTGCTCGGCCGCCCGCTGCTCGGTGACCCGGCTGTGCGCCAGGTAGACGATCACGTCCCGCTCGGTCAGCGGCTCGTCGCGGCGCAGCCTGGTGTGGGCCAGGCCGATGCCCTGGTGCTCCAGGATCATCGTGTAGTCGGTGTCGTCGGGTACCGGGACCGGCGGTAGGCCGCGCTTGTGCAGCAGGGCGTTGAAGATCCGGCCGTGCTTCTCCTCGTCGGCGCCGTGCCGGGCGATCTTCGGGGCGAGCTCTTGGTCCTCGACCAACTGGGCGATCCGCCCGTTCTCCCAGCCGCCCTGGTCCTCGCCCTTGGCGGCGATGGAGCAGAACAGCTGGAAGGCCTGGTCGTTGTCGTGGATCTCCTGGAACAGACTGCGGGCTGAGAGCACCTGGACCACCTTCGCGCGGGACCTGATCATCGATCAGTGAACGCAGCCCGGCACCCCGGCGGCAACAGCTGACCCGCCTGCTTGGCCCGTCCGGGGGACCGCCGTCGCGCGGACGGCCCGCATCGGCGGTCGGCGCGGGCGATTGGCAACGGCTGTCAGTCGATCGGCACGGAGCGCAGGTCGCGCACCGTGCGGGCGAGCGTCCAGGCCGGGATCAGCAGCGCCGCCCCCGCCGCGATGGCGAGCGCCCCGGGGTGCGGGTGCGTCGTCGCGCTGCCGAGCACCAGGGCGCCGGCCAGGGTGGTCGCGGCGGCGAGCGTGCCCAGGCCCAGGCGCAGCCGGCCGGAGCCCGGTGCGAGCAGGACCGGCGCGGTGAGTGAGGCGAGGACCCGGCAGCACTGGACGGCGCCGATCGCGATCGCGCCCCACCAGGCGGTCGGCACGGCGTAGCGCCAGGGGGTGGCGGCGAGTGAACCCGGCGCCAGGTGGGCCGCGGCCAGCGCGCCGGCGCCGAGCAGCGCCGGGCCGCCGAGGCGGCGGACCACCACCTCGGCCAGCAGCAGGGCCGTGCTGCCGGTCAGCCTGGGCAGCGGGGCCACCAGCGCGAGGCCGAGCATCAGCAGGGTCAGGCAGGCGGTGGCCGGCCAGTGGCCGCTGGGCCGCACGGTCAGCGGCACGCCCTGCTCGGCGGCCAGCCGGCCGAGCCCGGCACTGGCCAGCACGGCGGCCACGCCCAGGGTCGCCGCCCGCTGCCCGCGCTGCAGGCGGGAGTCGGCCGGCCAGAGCAGCGGATGCAGCCACAGGTCCGCCATGGTGAGGATCAGCCCCGGCCAGGACCGCCAGCCGGCCGCCCTGGTCTCGGCCTCCAGCGCCTCGCCCCAGCGTTCGCGAAACGCGCCCGGGTAGAGCCTGACCAGGAGCTGATGAGGCCTCAATTCGTGCTCACCCCAAGGCTTTTCAGGCCGGCCCTGGCAACCTTGGCCATGGCGCGCAGCTCCTGCTCCAGCACCTGCCGGCCTTTGGGGGTCAGCCGCACCGGCCGCTGGCGCCCCTGCCCCTCGGCGGGCGTGATCAGCTCCTTGGCCTCCAGTCGGGTGAGCGCTCCGTAGAGGCTGCCGGGCCCGAGCCGTTCGCCGACCAGCTCCTCGATCGCGCTGTTGATGGCGTAGCCATGCAGCGGCCCGTCCGCCAGCACGCACAGCACCAGCGTCTGGGCGTCGTTCGCCTGCATCGCGCGGCGCTCCCTTCCCCTCTCGGCCTGCGCGCTCACGATACTACGCGCTGGGTAGTACTTGCCGCGTAGTACGCGGTGTGTACTATTCGGGCCATGGCCGATGACGAGACCGTCGAACCGCCTTTGGCACCAGGTGCCGTGACGACATCTCAGCCGGCCCTGCCGAAAGGACTTGAACCATGCGGATGACCGACCCGCTCTACGCGCTCTACGCGCGCCGACTGCGCCGGCAGCTCAGGGACCGGCAGCGTGGCGGCCGGCTGCCCGAGCACATCGGTCTGATCATGGACGGCAACCGCCGCTGGGCCAAGCAGATGGGCATGGCCAGCCCCAGCCTCGGCCACAAGTACGGCGCCGAGCACGTCGAAGAGGTGCTCTCCTGGTGCGAGGCGTTGGAGATCAGGCACGTCACCGTCTTCGTCTGCTCCACCGAGAACCTGCGGCGTCGCGGCGATGCCGAGGTCGCCTTTCTGATGCGGCTGATCGAGCAGGTGGTGGCGAACAAGCTGGCCGGGCCCGACGCCCGCTGGCGGGTGCACATCGCCGGCACGCTGGACGTGCTGCCCGACTCCACGGCACACGTCCTCAAGCACGCCGTGGACGCGACGCGCGACTGCGCCACCGGCGCGCACGTCACCCTTGCCATCGGCTACGGCGGCCGCCAGGAGGTGATCGACGCCATGCGCGAGCTGATGACGGAGCGGGCCGAGGCCGGGGAGTCGCTGACCGACCTGGCGGCGAGTCTGACCGCCGAGGACCTTTCGGGGCACCTCTACACGGCCGGGCGTCCCGATCCCGACCTGGTGATCCGCACCAGCGGGGAGCAGCGGCTGTCCAACTTCCTGCTCTGGCAGAGTGCCTACGCCGAGTTGTACTTCTGTGAGGCCTACTGGCCGGCTTTCCGTGAGGTCGACTTCCTGCGCGCGGTGCGCAGCTTCGCCGCCCGTCAGCGCCGCTACGGCGGCTGACCTGCCGCAGTGGACCGACGGGCGGCGGATCGTCGCACCGCGCGGCTGCGGACCGGTCGGTTGCGGGGCGGACCCGATCTCCGGGAGTCCGCTCGCCGTGCGGTGTGACGATGGCATGATGTCCCGGCCATGACTGCCACCCCCGTGATCGCGGCCGGGCCCGCACCGGGCCGGGCCGCCGCGCTCGACCTTCGCGTCCTGCGGGCCCTGCCCTTCGCGACGGTCAGCGTCGTGCTGGCCGTGGCCGGGCACGCGCTGGCCTCCGGTGCGGGGGTGCCGCTGGGCACGGTGCTGCTCGGGTGGGGGCTGACGGGCGCGGTGGCGGTCTGCGGGGGGCGGCGCGAGCGCTCGTTGCCCGCGATCACCGGCGCGCTGGGGGCGGCTCAGCTGGGGCTGCACCTGCTCTTCCACCTCGCCCAGACGGCGCGCGGGGCGGGCGGGCCGGGGATGACCGGGATGAGTGGCATGGCTGGCATGCCCGGCATGAGTGGCATGAGTGGCATGAGTGGCATGACCAAGGTGCCTGACCTGCCGGCAGCCGGCGCTCCCGTGGCGCCGCATGCTGTCGGTTGGGGCCACGCGCTGCTGCTCGGCCTCACTCCTGCCATGCTGGCCGGCCACCTGGCGGCCACCGTGCTGGCGGGCTGGTGGCTGCGGCAGGGCGAGGCGGCGCTCTGGCGGTTGGTCCGGCTCGCCGTTGCCACCGCTGAGGTCTGGGCGGTGGCGCCGCGCTGGGTACTCGCGCTCCACGCCGCGCTGCGCGAGGGACTCGGGGCGCGGTGGCGGCGTGCCGCCCGGCCGGTCCCGTCTCGCGCCGAGGCGCGGCGACTGCCGTCCGCGGCGCTGCTGCGGCACTGTGTGATCAGACGGGGACCGCCTGGCGGACCGGTCGGCTTGCGACCCCTCCGCCAGTCCTGATCACCGCCGCACGCACCGCCGCCCACTCGGGTGGGCGTGAGCGTGCCATGCCCCAGTACGGAGAACACATCCTCATGCGCAGGTCTCCAAAGTCCCGTTCCCGTTCCCGCGCCCGTCGCGCCGCCGCCGTCGCCGCGCTCGCCGGCGCCGCCGTGTTGCTGGTCGCCGGACCCGCCTCGGCGCACGTCACCGTCCAGCCGCCGAGCGTCGCGAAGGGCGCCACCGACCAGACGTTCGCGTTCCGCGTCCCCAACGAGGAGGACAGCGCCAACACGGTGAAGGTCGAGGTCGACTTCCCGACCGACCACCCGATTCCCTCGGCGCTGGTCGCGCCCGTGCCCGGCTGGACCGACCAGATCCAGACCACCAAGCTCGCCACCCCGATCCACACCGACGACGGCGACATCACCGACGTCGTCTCGCAGATCGTCTGGACCGGCGGCCAGATCACGCCGAACCACTACCAGGACTTCACGGTCGACTTCGGCGCCCTGCCGGACGGCACCGACCAGGTGGTCTTCAAGGCGCTGCAGACGTACAGCGACGGCAACATCGTGCGCTGGATCGACCTGCAGAAGCCCGGCCAGCCGGAGCCCGCGCACCCGGCGCCGGTGCTGAAGCTGACCGATGCCACCGCCGCTGCCACCACCGTGGCGGCGCCGAAGAGCGGCAGCGACTCCACCGCCCGGGCGCTCGGCATCGCCGGCATCGTGCTCGGCGTGCTCGGCGCGGTGGCCGGGGTGCTGCTCGGCCGGCGTGGCAAGGGCGGTGGCGGCGACACCTCCGTGGCCTGATGTCCGGGCGGGTGCGGGCGCACAGGCCCGCACCCGCCCTTCGCCGATCCGGCCGGTGTCCCGGTCAGGGCCGGGCCAGGCGGCGTTCGCCGGCGGCGCCGATCTCGTAGGGCAGCTCGTAGTGGGCGAAGACGGCCGGCTCGTCCTCGGCCGGCAGCACGGCGTCGGTGCCGATCGACGGGGCGTTCTTGACCTGGTTGCGGGGGTACTGGACCTTCAGGTAGCCGGGCCCGACGGTGGCACCGGCGAGCGGGACGAACGCCAGGCGGTGCCGGGTCAGCAGGCCGACGGTGACGGTGGCGAAGGCCGGCAGATCGGTGCGGGTGTCGACGTAGATCGCCTCCAGCGGGCCGATCTTGCGGCCTTCAGGGTCGACCACGTCGTGGCCTCGCCACTCCCTGATGTCCTCTGGCTCGAACACCGTGTGACCCTCCTCATCGCGTGCGGCCGGGACCGAGCGGACCGATCGGGCCGGCCGTTCCATCGTCACGCGCCCGCGCCCGGGTGGCGCGCCGAAGCGCGCGGGCGCTGTGAGCGCGCAACGGTCGGCGCCGTGCAACACACCCGACACCGGAGGTCGTTCCGGCAGGGGGCCGTGGCGGGGGCTAATGGCGGTACGACCTCGGCACACTCCGGTGGTCGGTCGTGACTCTCCGCTCTCCGGCCCCCCAGGGTCCAGTCTCCTGAAGGAACGTCATGTCCAGCCTGGTGAACCCCGTGCTCGCGCGGGTCCTCGTCTCCGCCTTCCAACTGTCCGACGACGCGCTGCTGCCGACCGCGACGCTGGAGGAGCTGGGCCTCGACTCGCTGGCCGTCGTCGAGCTCAGCGACATCCTCGCCGAGGAGCTCGGCGTCGCGATCGTCGACGGCGAGCTGGCCGCGGCGGCGTCGCTGGGCCGGATCGGCGAGCTGCTCGGTGAGCTGTCCGGTGCCGACCGTGATGCCACGGCGCAGCTGCCGTGAGCGCGGAGATCGCCGTCACCGGGGTCGGCGCGGTCAGCCCCGCCGGGATCGGGGCCCAGGCGTGCTGGCGGCAGGTCTGCCTGGGCGCGCCCAATGCTGCCGTCGACCCCGAACTGCGGGGACTGCGACCGGACTTCTCCTGCCGGGTGCCCGAGTTCGACGCCGCCGCGCGGCTCGGCGCCGGCCTGGCCAGGCGGACCGACCGGTTCACCCAGTTCGCGCTGCTCGCCGCCCGGGAGGCCGTCACGCAGGCCGGCCACGACCCGGCGGGCTGGGATCCGGCGGGCTGGGACGGCACGAGGGTCGCCGTGGTGACCGGCTCCGCCTTCGGCGGGGTGGGCACGCTGGTCCGGCAGGCCGGGGTGCTGGCCGAGCGTGGCGCCGGGCGGGTCTCGCCGCTCACCGTGCCGCTGGTGATGGCCAACATGAGCGCCGGGCAGCTGTCCGCCGCGTTCGGCGCGCGCGGGCCCAGTCTGGCCGTCGCGACCGCCTGCGCCTCCGGTGCCACGGCGCTCGGGGTGGCCCGCGATCTGCTGCGGGCCGGAGCCTGCGACGTGGCGCTGGCCGGCGGCACCGAGGCGGCCGTCGACCGGCTGACGGCCGCCGCCTTCGCCCGCCTGGACGCGCTCGCGCCGGGGCACCAGGACCCGGCGGGCGCGTCCCGCCCGTTCGACGCCGAGCGGCGCGGCTTCGTGCTGGCCGAGGGCGCGGCGATGCTGGTCCTGGAGCGGCTCGCCGACGCTCGGGCGCGCGGGGCGCGGGTGCTCGCCCGGCTGGTCGGCTACGGTGCCGCCGCCGACGCCTACCACCCGACGACCCCGCACCCGGCCGGGCTCGGTCTGGAACTCGCGCTGCGCCGCGCGCTGGCGGACGCGGGCGCCCGACCGGACGAGGTCGACCATGTCAACGCGCACGCGACCGGGACGCCGCTCGGTGACCTGGCCGAGGCGCGGACCCTGCACCGGCTGTTCGGCGCCACGCCGGTCACCGCCACCAAGGGCGCGCTCGGCCACACCCTGGGCGCGGCCGGCGCGATCGAGGCCGTGCTGACCGTGCTGACGGTGGCCGAGGGGCTGATCCCGCCGACCGCCAACCTGGTGAAGCAGGACCCCGAGATCGAGCTGGACGTGGTGCGCGACGCGCCGCGGCCGGCTCGGATCGAGCTCGCGCTGAGCGACTCGGCCGGCTTCGGCGGGCAGAACGCGGTCCTGGCCTTCGCGGCGGCCTGAGCGCCCGGACGACCCCACGGACGAACGCACGGACGACCCCACGGATGACCCCACGGATGAACACACGGATGAGGACGCTGATGAGTACCCGGCCGAAGGTGCTGCTGGTGCCGGGGATCGGATCGCTGGTGCCCGGCAGCCTCGCGCCACACGCTGATCGGCCGCCGGTGCGCGAGCTGCTGGCCCGGCTGGCGGCAATGCCGCCGGGGGCGGCGGCTGTCGCGCTGCTCACGGGCGCGGTCGACCGGGCCGCGCCGCCGCCGGACGAGGTGTGCGCCCAACTGGCCGGCTACGCGCAGGCGGTCGCGTTCTGCGCGATGGCCGGGACGTGGCCGGTGCGGGCAGTGCGGCCGGAGCGGGCGGTCCGGACGGTGCTGCTCGGGCACAGCCTGGGCGAGCTCGCCGCCTTCGCGGCCGCCGGTGTGCTGACGTTCGAGGACGGTGCGCGGCTGCTGCTGGCCTGCCTGCGCCTGCGGGCAGAGCTGGGGGCGCCGGCAGGCGGGTTGCTGGTGCTGCGGCTGCCGGCCGCCTCGGCCGGGCTGCTGCTGGCCCGGGCCGAGCTGCCGGGGCTGGTGCTGGCCTGCGACAACGGCCCCGAGCAGAGCGTGGTCGGCGGACCGCGGCCGGCCGTCGAGGCGCTCGCGGCGCTGGCCAGGGCCGACGCCGTCACCTGCACCCTGCTGCCCACCCGCACGCTCTTCCACAGCCCTGAGCTGGCACCGGTCGCGCGCCGGGTCCGGGCGCTGGCCGAGACGGTGGCGTTCCGGGCGCCCCGGGTGCCGGTGCACGACCCGCTGTCCGGCCGGCCGTACCGGTCGGCCGCGGAGTTCCGTGACGGGGTGACCCACCATCTGGTGCACCCGGTCCCGTTCCGTCGTTGCGTGGCTCTGCTGCGGGCGGCCGGCGTCGCCGAGTTCGCGGAAGCCGGACCGCGCGCGCTGCTCAGCCGGTTGACGGCCGAGCAGCGGGACGTGGCGGTCAGGCCGGGGTGAACGGGCTGGGCGGCTTGGGGATGCCGGCCAGGCCGCCGTCGGGGACCGAGACGCCGCCGTCCAGCAGCAGGGCGTGGCCGGTCAGGTAGCCCGCGGCGGGGGAGGCGAGGAAGAGGGCGGCGGCGGCCACCTCGGCCGGCTCGGCCCAGCGGCCGAGCGGGACGTGGGCCAGCAGCCAGTCGCTGAGCGGGCCGTTGGTGTGCGCGAAGGCCGTCATGTCGGTGCGGGTCCAGCCCGGGCACAGGGCGTTCACCCGGATGCCCTGGCGGGCCCAGCCGACCGCCAGGCTGCGGGCCAGCGAGACCTGGGCCGCCTTGGAGACCGCGTACGCCTCCATCATGGGCGTGCCGATCACCCCGGCCACCGAGGACATCAGCACCAGGTTGCCCGCGTCGCTCGCCGCCAGGTGCGGGTGCGCGTGGCGGCAGAGCGCGGCGGTGGCGTTCAGGTTGATCGCCACCACCTCGTCCCAGGCCTGTTGCGGCAGCTGCTGAAGCGGCGTCAGCAGCGGTGCGCCGTCCGGTTGCGAGGGCAGGATCCCGGCGTTGTGCACCACCAGGTCCAGACCGCCGAGCAGCCGGGCCGCCTCGTCGACCACCCAGCCGGGCTCCTCGGGTATCGCCAGGTCCCCGGGCACCAGGACCGCCGGGGTGCCGAGCGCCGCGACCTGCTCGGCGGTCGCCTTCAGCGCCTGCGCGCTGCGGGCGCTCAGCGCCAGCCGGGCGCCGGCCTGGGCGAAGGCGACGGCCACCGCGCGGCCGATCCCGCGCGAGGCGCCGGTGATCAGCGCACGGGTGTTGTCGAGGCGGAAGCTGTCGAGCGTGCTCATGCGGGGCTCCTCGGTGGTGAGAGTGGTGAGAGTGGTGACCGTGGTGCTGGTGGGGCTGCTGGCGCTGGTGGTTCCGGCAGGGCGATGGCCGGGGCGCCGGTCCAGGTCAGCAGGGTGCGGCCCCAGGTCAGGCCGGCGCCGAAGACGCAGATCAGGACCTTGGCCCCGGCGGGCAGCGCCCGTGTGGCGGCGGCCGAGGCGAGCGCGAACGGGGCCGAGGCGGCGCCGATGTTGCCGGTCCGGTCCCCGGTGACGATCAACCGTTCGGCCGGGACGCCGATCTCGGCACCGAGCCGGCGCAGCAGCACCGGGTTGGGCTGATGGGCGATGACCGCGTCGATCGCGTCGAGCTTCAGCCCGTGCTCCTGAAGGCACTCGGCGACCAGCCGGGGGAAGACCACGGTGATGAAGTCGCGCACGGCCCGGCCGTCCATGTGGATCCGGTGGCCGCCGTCGGCCAGGCTGGCCGGCCCGGCGGGTCGGCGGCTGCCGCCCGCCGGGATCAGCACGTGGTGGGCGCCCCGGCCGTCCGAGCCGAGCCGGAAGCCGTGGAAGCCGGTGCCCGGCGGCACTTGGCCGAGCACGGCTGCCGCCGCGCCGTCGGCGAAGAGCACGGCGGTGCCCCGGTCGGCCGGGTCGATGAACTTGGAGTAGGCCTCGACGCCGACCACGGCGGCGTACCGGGTCCCGGGGTCGGCGCCCAGCCAGTCGTGGGCGACCTTGGTGGCGAAGAGCCAGCCGGAGCAGGCGGCGCTCACGTCCAGTGCGGTCGCGCGCTCGGCCCCCGTCAGGGCCTGCACCCGGCAGGCGGTGGCCGGGCCCAGCTCGTCCGGTGTGGAGGTGGCGACGATCAGCAGCCCGAGGTCCGCCGGGCCGATCCCGGCGGCCAGACAGGCGGCCCGCACGGCCTGGGCGGCCAGGTCGGAGGCGGCCTCGCCGGGTGCGGCGACGTGGCGTCGGCGCACCCCGGTCCGCTCGGTGATCCAGGCCGCGCTGACCCCGGCCGCGGCGGCCACCGCCTCGTTGCCGCGCACCTCGGCGGGCAGGTAGCTGCCCATGCCGAGGATGCCGATGGGCGTGCGGTTCACCGGGCACCTCGTGGCCAGTCGAGCGCCGCACCGAGTGCGGCGGCGTAGTCGGGCGCGCCGAGCGGGACGTCGGCTCCGGCGGCGCCGGGGTCCAGGGCTTCGGCGATCGCGGGCAGTTGTGGGGTCAGCTCGTCGCAGAGCTCGTCCATGGCGGCCGGCAGCCGTCGGGCCGCGCCGGGCGTGAGCAACTCGGCGGCGAGCAGCGGGCCGGACAGGCGGCGGGCCTGGACCAGGCCGTACAGGGCGGCCAGGGTGGTCAGCGGGTCCCGGGGGCCGGCGGTGGCGGGCTCGGTGGCCGAGGCCGGCGCCGCGGCGACCGCGTCGGCGGCCAGGCCCTGCGCGGCGACCTCGCCGAGCCGCAGCGCCTGGTCCAGCAGCGGGTTCCACAGCGTCAGGTCGCGGGCGCCCTGCGCCTCGTGGCGTCGCAGGTCGGCGTGGAGCTCGGCGGCCAGCCGGTGCCGCAGCACCGCCGCCGCGCGCGGCCACCAGGCGGGGTCGGTGAGGTCGGTCGGGGGTGGTGGCGGCGCCTGGTCCGGCGGTCGCTCCGCCAGTGCGCGGCCCGCGTCCAGCAGGATCAGCGTGTTGTCGCCGCCCGCGTTCTCGAACGCCCGGGCCAGACCCAGGTAGCCGGACAGCCGGTTGATCGCGAAGAAGCCGGACACCCCGCAGCGGTGCTGGCACTCGCCGACCAGCCGCGCGGTGCTGCGGGTGGCCAGCGCCTTGTGCAGGGCCAGCGACGGGTCGACCGCCGCCCAGGGCGAGAAGGTCATGGCATGCGAGGCGCCGGTGCTCGGCGCTCCCGCCGACCAGCCGGCCAGCGCCTGCGCCGCCGCCCGGCGCAGCGCCAGGGCCTCGGCCAACGCACCGAGCACGGCGTGCTGTTGGGTCCGGTAGGCGAGCACAGGCGCGCCGGGTGCCAGGCCGCCGTGCGAGCGCCGGCTCACGCTGAAGCGCCAGGCGAGGACGGCGCTGCGTGCGGCCAGCGCGGCCATCGCGGACGGCAGGGTGGCCCAGAGCGCCTGGCCGACGCTCAACGTCCGCCGCAGCCGCGCCTGGGCCCCGCCGACCGCGTCGTGGAGCGTCCCGTCGGGGGTCAGGACGGCGCCGTCCCGCAGCCAACTCCGGTACGGCAGCCGGAGCTGCTGGAAGCGGACGGCGGCGTAGGGCAGCGGCAGCGCGTCGAGCGTGATGGGGCTGGAGATCGACACCCCGGGGACCGGCCGGCCCCGCTCGTCGGTGAGGTCCACCAGGAAGGAGAACACCCCCGCGTCCTGGCCGGCGCAGATCAGCCGGGCGCAGACCGCGGCCTTCTGCGGCAGGCCCCGGGCGGCGACGCTGGAGAACTTCGCGGCTCGCGGGTCGGGCGTGTGCAGCGTGAACTCGCGTGCCGCCGGGTCGAATCGGGCCGTGGTCCGGATGCCCAGGTGGCTGCTCGCGTCGCCCAGCTCGGTCACCAGGAACGACCCCTTGGCGCGGGCGTGCGCGAGGTCCCCGCCGGGGTCGGCGTCGGGCGAGCCGAGCAGCGCCACCGATCCGGCGCACAGGATGTAGTGGGAGAGGAAGGTCTGGTAGAGCGGCGGGTCGGCCAGCGCGGTGGCCGCGCTGAGCGCGGCCAGCAGGGCGGGGTCGGCGAGCACCTCGGCGGCCGGCGGTAGCGTCGCGGCGAGTTGGCGGAGCATCAGATGGGAGTTGAGGTCGTCGGCCAGCGGGTCCGGCTCGGTGGCGAGCCGGCGGCTCTTCAGCAGGCCGGCGAGCCGGTCGGCGAGTTGTTCGGTGAGTTGTTCGGTGGGCTCGGGGTCGTCGATCGGGTTCGGCCGGCCGCTGATCGGTGTCATCGGTTTCATGGCGCTGCCCTTCGGGCGGGGTCGGTCTGCGTGGCGGCGGCATCGCCGCCGATCGCGGTGCTGGGGCTGATCCGGTTGCGGCTGGTGGGGAAGTTCAGCTCGGCCAGCGGTGCGCGGGCCTCGGCGGCCGGCACGACGCGCCGGATGCTCCCGCTCAGCGCCTGCCCGGTGCCGGTCTCCAGCACGAGCGTCCCCGGGCCGACCGCCCGGCGCAGGACCGGTGGCAGCTCGGCGGGGCGGACCAGGCAATTGGCCAGCGCGCGCGGCAGGTCGCTGGTCGGGGCGTAGGCCCGGCCGGCCACCGCGGAGTGGACCGGCAGCCGCACCGGTGCGAACGGCAGCGAGCGGGCGTAGGCCTCGAACTCGGCGGCCTGCCGGTGCAGTCCCGGGTGGTGCGCGCGAAACGGCAGCCGCAGCCGGGTCGTCTCGATCCCCGCGGTCCGAGCCGCCCGCTCGGCGTCCAGCAGGGCCGCCGGCGGTCCTGAAACCACCGTCTCGCCAGGGTCGTTGACGCAGGCGACGACCACCTCGCGGGCTCCGCACCGGGCCAGCAGCGCGCGCACGCGAGGGGCCGAGGCGTGCAGCACGGTCAGTCCGCCGTCCGCGCTGTGCAGCAACTGGCCCAGCCGGCAGGAGAGTCGGGCACCGTCCGCGACCCGCAGCGCACCGGCGGCGGTCAGCGCCGGGATCTCGCCGAAGCTGACCGCGAACAGCCGGTCGGCCGGCAGCCCGCGCCCGCTCAGGAGCCGGTGGACGGCCAGGCAGACGCCGAACAGGGCGAGTTGGGCCGTGCCCGGCGCCTCGGCGGCCAGTGTGGCACCGCTCGGCGGGGTGGAGTCGAGCAGCCGGGGCCCGAGCGGCCGGACGTCGAACTCCGCGCCGACCGGGTCAGCGACGCCGAAGACCTCGGCCACCGCCGTTCGCAGCTGCGGGAGAGCCGCCAGCGCGCGAGCCAGCGGGGAGAGCGGGAAGTCGCCCTGGCCGGGGAAGGCGTGGACGATCGGCCGCCGGACCGCGCGGTCACCGGGACGGGGCATGGCGGTCGCTCCTTCGGGTGCTGGGTCTGGCCGGTGGGTGAGGGCAGGTGGTGAGGCCGGCTCGGTGGCGCCGGGCGATGGTGTCGGCCGGTGCTGCCCAGCCAACAGCACCGCCGTCGGCCGCCGGGGCCGGCCGGCGGGGCCAAGGTGTTGAGCGCGGACGGACGTTGCGCGACCGACCCGGCTGATGGTGCGTCAGATGGGTTCGCTCCGGCGCACGGGCGGATCGCCGGTGTCGGCCCGGCGGCGCCGCACGCCTGCCGGTCTCTCCACGCGCCACTCGCGCCGTGATCGTGCGCGGTACCACCCTGGGGTGTGAGAGCGCAGGGCGCTCGGTCGCCTCCCACAAGGACAGCAGCGATGACCGCTACCCGTGTCCCCAACCAGCACCTGCGCGCCCTGCTGGCCGAAGCCGGCTGGAGCGGCGAGGAGTTGGCCAGAGCCGTCAACCGGGCCGGGGCGGCCGACGGCTACCGGTTCCGCTACGACCGCACCGCCGTCGCGCACTGGCTCAGCGGCTCGCGCCCCGCCGCCCCCGTCCCGGCGCTGGTCGCCGAGGTGCTCTCCCGGACGCTCGGCCGCACGGTCGAGGTGGCCGACACCCGGCTGGCCCGCCCGTCCGGCCGCACCGCGGCGGCGGCCGGGACGCCGGAGCAGGGGACCGCCGAACCGATCGGCGCGTTGCTGGCCCGCCTGGCCGAGGCCGCCGCCGACCCGCCCGGCGTCGCCGGTCCGGTCTACTCGCTGGCCCGTCGCCTGGTTCCCGCCTACCCGGCCCCTGCCGGGGTCCGCCTGCTGCCGCCGGCCGCGCCCGCGTCCTCGGCGGCCACCCGGGTCGGCGGCGCCCACCTGCGCCTGGCCCGCGACCTGACGGCGCTCCTGCTGGTCGCCGACGAGGCGCTGGGCGCCGACCGCTGCCGCCCGGTGCTGACCGGCCTGCTCGCCACGGTGCTGTCCGACTGGCTGCGGGCCCCGGCCGCGCCCGCCGTGCGGCGTGAACTGCTGCTCGTCACCAGCCGGCTGTCCTACCTGGCCGGGTTCGGCTGCTTCGACGGCCAGCGCCAGGGCGCGGCCCAGGCGTACTACCGGCTGGCCGGGCAGCTGGCCGCCGAGGCGGCCGACCCCCGGCTGCACGCCATCGCGCTGCGCGGCCTCAGCGTGCAGGCCCACTACCTCGGCCGTCGCCGCCGGGCCCGCGAGCTGGCGGACGCTGCCGGCGCCCATCTGGCACTGCTGACGCACCGTCAGAAGGCTTTCGTGCTGGGTCAGCAGGCGCTGGGCGCGGCCGGCTGCGGTGACCGGGCCACTGCCTTCGCCCAACTCGCGCGGGCTCAGCGCTCCTTGGAGCGCGCGGAACCCGCGTCGCTGGATCTGGCCGGCTACCACTGGGCCGCCTACGCACACCAGGAGGCCGAGGTGCTCGCCGCCCTGGGCGACACCGCGGGCGCGGTCCGGTCGCTGATCCGTTCGCTGCGCGAACGCCCACCCGGCGAACGCCGGGCCCGTGCCACCACCAACGCGCGCCTCGCCCAACTCCTGCTCGACCGCGGCCTGCTCGACCGCGCCTGCGCCACCTGGCACGCCGTGCTGGACGACTACCCCCTGCTCGCCTCCGCCCGGCTGCGCACCGCCGTCACCACCATGCACGCCCGGCTGCGGCCGCACGCGGGGAGCCCGGCGGTGCGGGCACTGCTGACCCGGGCGGCGCTGGTGGTGGGCGTGGCGGGGCAGCTGGCGTCCGGCGGCTGACCGGCACCGCCGCCCGTTGGGTGTCTCAGAAGAGTGCCTGCTGCGCGCCCGTCGGCGCCGGGCGGCGGCGGTCGGCCAACAGCAGGCCGGCGCACGGGGCGTCCTGGCCGGCAGTGAGGGTCCAACCGGCCAGCCGGCGGGTGTCCAGCAGGAGTGGCTGCGGGTCGGCGGGGGTGTCGAGGAAGAGGTGCCGGCCGATCGGGGCGCGCAGCTCGCCGCTGAGCGTCGCGCCGTCGCTGAGGGCGGTGATGGCGCGGTAGGCGGCCGGGGCGCCCGCCGTCAGGCCGAAGAGCGGGCGCTGATCGACCACCGGGTGCTCGGGGTAGCGGTCCAGGGCATGGCCGGCCAGCAGCTCCAGGGCCCGGGCGCGGCCGGCAGTCAGCTCCTGGTGCGCGCTGCGCTGCTCCGGAAGGCGCCACCAGTGCTCGACCTTCGTGCGCACCGGGAAGCGCTCACGGGCGATCCGGGCGCCGGAGACGGTCAGTTCGGCGCGGCGGACGGCCGGCAGCGGGCCGCCGGCGAGGATGGTGAACGCGATCGCCGCCTGTTCGGCGAGCCGGCTGGTGCCGCGATGGGCGCCGGTGAGGCCGACCTTGAGCAGGCCGGTGCCGAACCACGCCAGGTAGAGGCGGTAGTCCCGCCCGTCGTCCAGCACCTGATCGCGGGCCAGCCGCAGGCCGTGGTCCGCGCTCTGGCAGGCCGGGCACTGGGCACTGGCTGCTGCGGGCTCGACGGTGGCGCCGTGCGGGCAGGGCCGCTGCCCGACCTCGCTGCCGAGCCAGGCGCCGACACACCGCCGCGGACCGAGCAGGCGCCAGCTGACCCGAGTCCCGGCGGTGAGTTCGCGGACGTGCTCGCGGGTGCCGCAGGTGGCCGTCAGGGCTGCTCGGGCGCCGTCCCAGCGCAGCCCGTGGGCGAGCCAGCCGCTCATCGGCTCCGCACCGCCTTTCGCTGGTCTGCCGTCGCGCTGTCGTGGTCTCGTTCTCGTGCTCTCGTAGTGCGGGTGAGGCTACCGTTCGGCACTGACAGCTCAGCTGCGAATGGGCCGCCGAGTGTCGGGGCGCGCTGCTACGCTGGTGAACATGAGCTTCCTGAAGCATGCCGCAGAGACGACGACGCCGGACCAAGTCCCGGCGCGCTGACAGCTGCTTCTGTCCGACCAGCCCCGGGGCGAGTGCCCCGGGGCTTCGTCGTACCGGCACTCGCTCCACCATCGCGAGGAGTGCCCACCATGAACGACCAGCAGCGCCAAGACGTCTGTGACCGCGACCGCCCCGACCACCGCAAGCTCGGCCGCGAGCTGGAACTGTTCGACACCGACCCGCTGATCGGCGCCGGCCTGCCCTACTGGCTGCCCGCGGGGGCCGCCGTGCGGCACGCGCTGGAGGAGTACGTGCGCGAGCTCGAGCGCCGGGCGGGCTACCGGCACGTCTACTCGCCGGTGCTCGGCAAGCGTGAGCTGTACGAGATCTCGGGCCACTGGGCGCACTACCGCGAGGACATGTTCCCGCCCATGGAACTGGGCGGCGACGAGGTGGTGCTACGGCCCAGCCTCTGCCCGCACCATGCGGTGATCTTCCGCTCCCGGGCCCGCAGTTACCGCGAACTCCCGCTGCGGATGGCGGAACTGGGCGGCATGTACCGCGCGGAGCGGTCCGGGGTGCTGGGCGGGCTGACCCGGGTCCGGTCGATCCAGCTCAACGACGCGCACATCTTCTGCACCCTGGACCAGGTCGCCGAAGAGGCCAGGGCCGCGCTGGGGTTGATCCGCGAGGCCTATCGGGCCCTCGGCATCGAGGCGGTGCGCTACCGCCTCTCGCTGCCCGGCGCCGGGAACAAGTACGTGGCCGACCCGGCGATGTGGCAGCGCGCGGCCGACCTGCTGGTCGGTGTGCTGGCGGAGGCCGGGATCGACTACGAGAGCGCGGAGGGCGAAGCCGCGTTCTACGGGCCGAAGATCGACGTGCAGATCGCCGACCCGGCCGGGCGCGAGGCGACCCTCTCCACCATCCAGGTCGACTTCCACCAGCCCGCCCGGTTCGACCTGCGGTACATCGGGCCGGACGGCGCCAAGCACCGTCCGGTGATGGTGCACCGCGCGGTGATCGGCAGTGTCGAACGGGCGGTCGCGCACCTGATCGAGCAGCACGCGGGCGCCTTCCCGGCCTGGTTGGCGCCGGTGCAGCTGGTCGCGCTGCCGGTCGGTGACGCCGAGCTGCCGGCCGCCGCGGCGCTGGTCGAGCGGTGCCTGGCAGCCGGACTGCGCGCCGAGTTGGCGGATCCGGAGGAGGGCAGCCTGGGGGCCAGGATCCGGGCTGCCCGGCTGGTGCCGTACCAGGCGGTGATCGGTGGGCGGGAGGCGGTCGCGGGGTCGGTCGCGCTGCGGCTGCGGGACGGGCGCCGGCCGGCCGAGCTGCCGGTCGCCGAGGCGGTCGCCCGGATCCGGCAGGCGGTGGTGGCGCGGCGGATCGAGCTCTGGGACGACGCGGCGCGGGCTGACCAGGTAGCGATCGGCCGCCGCCCCGGCTGAACAGGTAGCGATTGGGAAGATCGGCAGGTGATCTGATGAACAGTCAGCTATCGTGCCAGGTCGGCGAGTCGACGGGCGACTGTCAGTGCCGGGTGCAAGGCTGGGCGGCGCCAGAGAGTAACCAGTCACCCATCAGCTCTTGAGAGGGCAGGCGCCATGCTCACCACCGACTTCGTGCCCGGCTCCCCGTGTTGGATCGATCTCGGCGCGCCGGATCTCGCCGCCGCCATCGCGTTCTACCAGGCGGTGCTCGGCTGGGAGGCCGAGTCCGCCGACCCGGAGGCGGACGGTTACAGCCTCTTCCGGGTGGCCGGCAAGGCGGTCGCCGCCGTGGGGCGGCTCACCGAGCCGGGCGCCCGGTCGGCCTGGACGATCTACTTCAGCACCCCTGATCTGGACGCGCTGACCGAGGCCGTCCGGCAGGCCGGAGGCGTCGTGCGGCTCGCCCCGACCGAGGCCGGCAAGGAGGGACGGCTGGCCCAGTTCACCGACCCGCAGGGCGGCCAGTTCGCGGCCTGGCAGTCGACCGGCATGCCGGGCTTCGAGCTCGCCGACGAGCCCGGCGCTCTCTGCTGGACCGAGCTCTACACCATCGACGCGGCCGGCGCGAAGCGCTTCTACGGCGGCCTCTTCGGCTGGCAGACCACCGACGTCCCGATGCCCGGCGCCGAGGGGACGTACACCCTGCTGGCCCCCGCCGCCCTGCCGCCGGAGCGACAGTTCGGTGGCCTGCTGGAGCTGGCGCCCGAGGACCTCCCGCTGACCGGCGGCCTGCCCTACTGGCACCCCGTCTTCACGGTGGCCGACTGCGACGCGACGGTCGCCAAGGTCACCGCGCACGGCGGCACCATCCAGATGGGTCCGGTCGACGCCCCGAACATCGGTCGGATGGCGGTCTGCGTCGACCCGGCGGGTGCGGATTTCGTGGTGCTCACGCCGCCGAAGGGCTGATCGGGAAGCGGCTTCCACTCTGCTGACGGACCGTCAGAGTTCCGGTGCCAGCTGGGCCCAAGGCCGTTCGGCCTCCAGTTGGGTGGCGAGCGCGAGCAGCGTGCCCTCGCCACCCAGCGGGCCGACGAACTGGACGCCCAGCGGCAGCCCGTCCGGGGTCCGGTAGGTCGGCACGCTCATCGCCGGTCGGCCGGTGAGGTTGGCCAGTTGGGTGTACGGCGTGGCCGACAGGTTGGCGATCACCGCGCGTTCCCAGGCCTTGGTGCCGACCAGGGTTCCCAGCAGCCCCAGCCGCAGCAGCACGGAGGCCACCGCGCGGACCGGTCGGGGCGTGTCGAGTTCGCCGATCCGGACGGCGGGCCGGGCCAGCGTCGGGGTGAGCAGCAGGTCGTACCGGGAGTGGAAGGCGGCCAGCTCGCGGTTGTAGCTGTTCCAGCGCTGGTGGGTCGCGTAGTAGTCGGGCGCCCGCAAGGCGCGACCGGCGGCGGCCAGCACGTGGGTGTCCAGCTCGAAACCGTCCCGACCCGCGCCGGTGGTCCGGCGGATCTCGTCCACGGTGTGGGCGAGTTGGACGCACCACATGGACAGGAAGTCGAGCGCCAGGCGGTGCTCGTCGATGCCGGTCTCGGCGGGCTCGACGTGGTGGCCGAGCGCGCCGAGCAGCTCGGCGGCGTCCTCGACGGCGGCCACGGCCTGCGGGTGCACCGCGGTGCCGAGCGGGGAGCGGGTGCTGAAGCCGATCCGCAGCCGCTCGGGCACCCGGCGGGCGAGTTCGGCGTACGGCGTGGCGGGGCGGGCGGTGAGGTAGGGACCGCCCGGGTCGGAAGCGGCGGTGAGCACGTCGAGCATCGCCGCCGAGTCGCGCACGCTGCGCGAGAGCACTCCGTCGGTCGCGGCGCCCATCAGGTGCTCGGCGGCCAGCGGTCCGGCCGGGACCAGACCGCGCCCCGGCTTGAGGCCGAAGAGCCCGCAGCAGGCGGCCGGTATCCGGATCGAGCCGCCGCCGTCGTTCGCCCCCGCCATCGGCACGATGCCGGCGGCGACGGATGCCGCCGACCCGCCCGAGGAGCCGCCGGGAGTGCGGGCCAGGTCCCACGGATTGCGGGTCGGGCCGTTCGCCTCCGGCTCGGTGATGCCCTTGGCGCCGAACTCCGGCGTGTTGGTCTTGCCGAACACCACCAGCCCGGCCGCCAGCCAGCGGCTCACCACCTCGCTGTGCCGCTCGGCAGGGCGGTCGCGCAGCGCCCGGCAGCCGCTGCCGGTGGGCAGCCCGGCGTAGTCCTGCATCAGGTCCTTGAGCAGGAACGGCACCCCGGCGAACGGCCCGGTCAGCGGGCCGGCGGCACGGCTCCTGGCCGGCTCGTGCATCGGCCGCACGATGGCGTTCAGCCTGCCGTTGACGGCCTCGGCCCGGGCGATCGCCAGCTCGAGCAACTCGGCCGCGGTCACCTCACCCGCGGCGACGAGCCCGGCCAGGCCCACGGCGTCGTGGCTGCGGTACTCGGTGTAATCCACTGGGCGGTCCTCCGGGACGGACGGTGACGGGTCGTCGGGGATCGTACGCGTGGCCGCCCGTCGTCAGGAAGGGCACCGGCGCTGCCCGGCGGTGCTCGTGGTGACCTGGCCGTACCTACCGCGTCGCGCAGTACGCCGGCTGAGCGGACGGGGCTCAGGCCGCGCGGGCCCGGTGCAGCGAGGCGGCCTTGGCCAACGTGGCGAGGCCCCGGCCGTTCAGCGGACCGCCAACCGCCACCTGATCTCCCCGTCATGCCACTGGCCCGTGGGAGTGAGTCCGGCTGCGGTGGCGACGGCGGCGGATGCCTTGTGGTCGGGGTGGATGTGGGCGATGACCGTGTCCACCGGGTTGCTCTGGAGCCAGGTGACGAGTCCTCTGGCCGCTTCGGTGGCGATGCCGCGCCGTTGCCAGGGGCTCCCCACCACCCAGGCGATCTCCGCGGTGGCTGCGCGCTCGTCGGCGGTGACCGTCGCCTGTACGGTGCCGGTCAGGCAGGCTGCGGTGCGGAGTTGGATCGCCCAGTTGCACCAGGATTCGGCGGGGTCGGGTGAGCCGGCGACCCAGCGTTCGTAGCGGGCGCGCAGGGCCTGTGCAGTGTCCGGCGTGCCGCCGATGAAGGTGTGCAGGCCGGGGTCGGACAGTACGGTGGCCATCTCTTCGGCGTGCTCGACCTGCAGGGGCAGCAAGGTCAGCCGGTCGGTGTGGATGGTTTCGGGCCTGAGAGTGATCACGCTGCCTCCTGGTCGGAACGTGCGATGAGTATGCCGCCGGACAGGACCTAGGGGTGGCGCCAGGTGTGACGCTAGTAGGGCTTGGTCAGGTTCGTGTGGGTGTGGGTATGTCGCGGTGGCAGGTAGGGCATGCGCCGGCCCAGGTGGCGAGGAGTAACTGCAGCTCGCGGATGACCTGATAGAGGCTCAGACCGGTGTCGCTTCTTTTGGGGCACGGGTCAGCCTCCGCAGGGTGCAGAAGGCGTGGGCGAGGGAGGTGAGGGTGAC
>NZ_JARZAG010000028.1 GCF_029892155.1 Kitasatospora sp. GAS204B
CGCTCGGGGCGGGCGGCGGGGCCGCCGGGCCCCGGGGCCCTGGGGGGAGGCTAGGGTCTCCGCCCGCCGCGGTAACACCCCGCGGGGGGGGGCGGGGGGGGGGGGGGCCGCCCCCCCGGGGGGGGGGGCCCGACCCTCGTTGCCACGCCTGCTCAGCCCCGCTCGGCGCCGGTCGCCACCGGCCGCCGCGGGTCGTTCGACCACTCGCTCCACGAGCCCGGGTAGAGCGCCACCTGATGCCCCGCCACCGCGAGCGCCAGTGCCTGGTGCGCCGCCGTCACGCCCGAGCCGCAGTAGACGCCGACCCGCTGCCCCGCCACGCCCAGCGAGCGGAACCGCTCCGCCAGTTGCTGGGCCGGCTTGAAGCGGCCGTCCTCGGCGTTGTTCTCGAAGGTGGGCGCGCTGACCGCGCCGGGGATGTGACCGGCCTTCGGGTCCAGCGGCTCGACCTCGCCGCGGTAGCGCTCCACCGCCCGGGCGTCCAGCAGCAGGCCGCTGCGGGCCAGTTCGGCGGCCTGATCGCCGTCCAGCGTCGGCAGCCCGCCGGGGACCGGGGTGAAGTCGCCCTCGGCCGGCGCGGGCACCTCGGTGGTCTGCGCCGCTGCGGCCGCGCGCCAGGCGGCGATGCCGCCGTCCAGCACCCGGACATCCGGGTGGCCGGCCCAGCGCAGCACCCACCAGGCACGGGCGGCCGCGGTGGCCGGGCCGGCGTCGTAGACCACCACGGCGCGGTCGCCGCGCACTCCGGCCCGGCGCAGCGCCGCGCCGAGTGCCGCCGGGTCCGGCAGCGGGTGGCGGCCGCCGTGGGCGCCGGCCGGCGGTGCGGCCAACTCGCGGTCCAGGTCGACGAAGACCGCGCCGGGCAGGTGCCCCCGCGCGTACTCCGCGGCGCCGATCGAGCCGCCCGCGCCGCCCGATCCGCCCGAACCGCCCTGGCCTGCGGTGGATGCCGTGAGCTGCCAGCGGATGTCCAGCAGCACCGGCGGCCGCTCCCCGGCCAGCGCCTTCGCCAACTCCTCGACGGTGATCAGCGGTGAGACCGTGCCGGGGTCCAACTCGGAGGTGTTCTCCAGATCGTCCATGGACGCCATTGTGGTGCCTGAGCTGCCTCACTCACTCCGATGGCGGTCGCCAAGTGGCGCGCTGCGGTCCTTTGTGCGCTCTTTGCCATGATTTCCGCGCGGGCGCCCGGTCTGCCGCCCGCACAGGTGGCACCATCTGCCTGGGGCCCGAGCCGCCGGGCCGGGCGCCCGCGCGAGGAGGTCTGGGATGACGGCGGTGAAGGTCAAAGTGGCTCACGGCACGCCCTGCTGGGTAAGCCTGCTGGTCAATGATCTGGAGCGGGCCAAGACGTTCTACGGTGCGCTGCTGGGGTGGAGCTTCACCCCCGGCCCCACCGAACTGGGCGCCTATGTGCGGGCCAGCCTGCAGGGGGCCAAGGTGGCCGGGATCGGGCTGGCGCCCCGGCAGCCGGCCCTGCCCACCGAGTGGACCACCTACTTCGCCGTGGACAACGCCGACGAGGTCTCGGCCCGGGTGCGCGAGTGCGGCGGCACCGTGGCGGTGGGCCCGCTGCAGTCCGAGGCGGCCGGTCGGCTGGCGGTGGCGGCCGACCTGTCCGGCGCCTTCTTCGGCCTGTGGGAGGGGCAGGACCACCTCGGCTGGGAGGTGGTCGGGGAACCCGGCGCGCCGGTCTGGAGCGAACTGGTCACCAATGACGAGCCGTTGGCCGCTGCCTTCTACGGCTCGGTGCTGGGACGCTCGGTGGTCGAGGCGGACCCTTCGGCGGTGGCCCGCGGCGAGGAGGACGCCACCCTGCGGGTGGAGGGGCACCGGGTCGCCGGGCTCAAGCAGACCACCGACCTGCGGGACGGCCCGCCGCGCTGGCGGATCTACTTCGCCGTCGCCGACGTGGATCTGACGGTCCGCCAGTGCCTGGCGCTGGGCGGCGCGCTGCTGGTGCAGGCGCACGACACGCCGTACGGCCGGGTGGCCAGGCTCGCCGACCCGGAGGGCGGGCGGTTCTCGGTGGTCAAGCTGCCCTAGCGGGCCCCGACTGCCGGGCGGTCCAGGGCGTCAGGAGCGCTCGAACGGCAGCACGTCCGGCGAGAGGGTGGCCGCCCGGGCGGTCGCGGCGGTGAGCCGGCGGCGGTGGTGACGGCGGCAGAGCACCTCGTAGCCGACCTCGTCCTCGCTGACCGTGACGTCGCCGACCACCACCTGCGGCCCCTCGACCACCATCACCCCGCCGACCGTGCGCGCGTTGTGGGTGGCCCTGGCGCCGCACCAGCAGAGCGCCTGGACCTGCAGGATCTCCACCCGGTCGGCCAGCTCGATCAGCCGTTGCGAGCCGGGGAAGAGCCGGGTGCGGAAGTCGGTGGTGATGCCGAAGGTGAAGACGTCGATGCCCAGCTCGTCCACCACCCGGGCCAACTGGTCGACCTGCTCGGCGGCGTAGAAGTTGGCCTCGTCGCAGATCAGGTAGTCGACCTTGCCGCCGGCCGAGAGCAACTGCACCACGTAGAGCTGGAAGTCGAAGCCCTCGGTCACCTCGACCGCCTCGGCGCGCAGGCCCAGCCGGCTGGAGATGGTGGAGGCGCCGGCCCGGTCGTGCCGGGCGAAGATGATCCCCTGCCGGCCGCGAGCGGCGTGGTTGTGGTTCATCTGCAACGCCAGGGTGGACTTGCCGCAGTCCATCGTGCCGGAGAAGAACACCAGATCAGCCATGGGTGAAGCGTGGGCCTTTCGTGAGCCGAGTGGTCAGCCGAGCGGTCCTCGGCCCGGCGGTCGTCAGGTGCGCCGTTGTCAGGTGCGCCGTTGTCAGGTGCGCGGTCGTCAGGTGCGGACCTCGAGCAGCGGGACCAGCTGTTCGACCGGCGTCATCGAGCCGTGCAGCCCGACCATCGCGGACTCGCCCGGCTCGCTGCGCGAGGCGATCACCGCGACGTCGTCCCGGGCGGCGGCGACCACGTCGCCGATCCGGTGGTAGACCCGGTCGTCGACGGTCGGACCGAACCAGCCGGCCGCGATCGCCTGGTCCCTGGTGGCCACCCACATCCGGTCGCCGAGCACCTCGCTCCACACCGTGTGCACGTCGGCGGCCGCGCCCGGCACCGCGTAGACGTGGCGGGCCCGGGCCTCGCCGCCGAGCAGGGCCACGCCCGCGCTCAGCTCCCAGTCGTCGTCAAAGTCGATCCGGTCCTCGGGCGCGATGTCGATCATGCCGTGGTCGGCCGTGACGTACAGCGCCGAGCGGGCCGGCAACTGCTCGGCCAGCCGCTGGGCGAGGCGGTCGACGGTGTTCAGCATCATCCGCCACTCGTCCGAATCCACCCCGTAGCGGTGGCCCATCCCGTCCAGCTCGCTGACGTACGTGTAGACCAACGCGCGGTCGGTGGCGGCCAGCTGACGGGCCGCCAGGTCCATCCGCTCCTCGCCGGTGGTGCGGCCGAGGAACTCCCCGCCGGAGAGCGCGACCCGGGTCAGCGGGGTCTGCGCGAAGAGCGGCGAGGAGACCTGGCTGGCCGCGACACCCGCGGCATGCACCCGCTCGAAGACGGTGGGGTAGGGCTGCCAGCTGTGCGGGTCGACCGGCGGCTGCCAGCGCAGCTGGTTCATCAGCACGTTGCGCCCGGGGATCGCCACCGAGTAGCCGGCCAGGCCGTGCAGGCCGGGCGGCAGCCCGGTGCCCACCGAGGCCAGCGAGGTCGCGGTGGTGGCCGGGAACCCGGCCGTCAGCGGGCGCCCGGAACCGCCGAGCGAGCCGCCCAGCAGCGAGTTCAGGAACGGGGCGTACTCGGGGTGACGGCGGATCAGCTCCCAGCCCAGGCCGTCCACCAGGAAGACGCAGACCCGGTCGGCCGGGGCGATCGGCAGCGTGCTGCGGAAGCCGGGCACGCCCATCCCCGCCGCCACCGAGGGCAGCAGGTCGCTGAGCGAGCCGCTGCCGTATCCGGGAGCGGGGGCCTGGGCCGGGTCGAGCAGTTGGAAGTCGTCGTGACCGTGCGGTGCGAGGGGCGACATCATCAGGGCTCTCAGGCCCTGCTGATGGTGGCCTCGGACAGCGCCCGGGCGAAGATCAGTGCCTGGGCCACCGTCTCGGGGCCGTCGCCGGCCTCGCTGACCCGCAACGACAGGTCGTCGGCGGTGGCGGAGCCGGTGTAGCCGTGGTCCGCCTCGCAGTTCGGGTCGGAGCAGCCGGCCGGCTCCAGGTCGATCCGCTGCACCGCGCCCCAGCCGATGGTCAGCACCACCTCGCGCGGCAGCCGGCCAGGGGTGTAGGTCTCCGGATTGGCGACCATCCGGCTCAGCACCACCGAGCCGATCCGGTCCAGCCGCACGCTCTCGGTGGAGGTGGTCGCGTACGGCACCGGGCTGGTGGCGTCGGCGGTCTGCTCGTCGGTGTGGCTGACCACGAACCGGGTGGCCGTCAGCACCAGGACGGTGACATGCCGCCGGACCTCGTTGGCGTCGAAGGTGGTCTCCTGGTGGACCAGGTAGGAGGTGATCGGCTCGGGGCCCACCGCGGACTCCACGGCCTCGGACACCAGCGCGGGGTAGTAGCCGCTGCGCTCGATCGCCGAGCGCAGATCCTGCGTGGTGGTGGTACCGGTCTTCGCCATAACTCCATCCTGGCATGTCCCACCGACCCGGCGGGCTGGACTGCGCCGTCCGTCCGCGCGAACCGGAGGACCGGTCCTGGCGCGCGGGCGTAACCCAGGAAGGCTACAGGGTGCTCATGGCGCGCGGGCCCAGATCGCTGCGGACCGGCAGCGGCGCGAGCCGTACCTGGGCGGCCAGCACCGACAGCCCGTGCGGGGCGACCACCACCGGTTCGAGGTCCACCGCGGCCACCTCCGGCAGGTCGTCGACGAGTTGGGAGACCCGCAGCAGCAGTTCCTCCAACGCGCCGGTGTCCACCGGGTCGGCGCCGCGCCAGCCGAACAGCAGCGGGGCCGCCCGCACCTCGCGGACCAGCGCGGCCACCTCCAGGTCGGTGGCCGGGATCAGCCGGTGCGCCACGTCGCCGAGCAGCTCGGCCGGGGCGCCGGCCAGCCCGAAGGTGAGGATCGCGCCGGCCGCCGGGTCCACGCTCGCGCCGATCACCGTGTCCACCCCGCGCGCGGCCATCTTCTGCACCACCAACCCGGCCCGCTGCGCGCCGCCGAGCAGCGCGGCCGCCTCGCGGTGCGCCCGGCGCAGCCCCTCCTCGTCGACCAGGTCCAGCCGGACGCTGCCCAGGTCGGGCCGGTGCCGCAGGTGGGCGGCCGTGGCCTTGAGCGCGACCGGGTAGCCGAACCGGGCCGCGGCGGCCACCGCCCGCTCCTCGTCGGGCGCGGGCAGCGCGCGGTGGACCTCGATGCCGTAGTGCCCGAGCAGCTCGGCGACCTGCTCCTCGGGAAGCCCGAACCGGGCGCCGCCGGGCTGGGTACGGGCCGCCTGGGCGGTGCGGGAGTCCAGGGCCAGCTCGACCAGGCGACGGGCGGCCCCCTCGTCGATCCGGTCGAGCTCGGGCACCCGGGCCGTCTGCTCGGCGCTCTCGGCGGTGCGCCGCCACTCGCCGTAGCGCACGGCGTGCGCCAGCGCGCGCACGGCGCGTTCGGGGGCCGGGTAGGCCGGGACCGGGTACTCACCCGCGCTCAGCACGGCCGGCAGGTCGGTGAGCGCGAGGTGGGTGAGCAGCAGCGGCTTGCCCAGCTGCCGGGCCATCGCCCCCGCGGCCAGCAGACCCTCGCCGATCGCCGGGTCGGTGGCGGGCAGCGCCGGTTCCTCACCGATCGCGATGCTCTGGGTGGTCAGCGGCGGGATGGCGACCGCGATCACCGCGTCCACGGCGCTGTCGCGCAGCGCGGTCTCCAGCGCCACCCGGAAGTGCTCGCCGGTGGCGGCCGTGGTCAGGTCCACCGGGGTGCCGGGGCGCAGGCCCGCGCTCAGGCAGGCGTCGTGGGTGAGCAGGCCGAGCGAGTCGGAATTGCCCACCACCGCCACCCGGTCGCCGGCCGGCAGCGGCTGGTCGGCCAGCAGCTCGCCGGTGTCGAAGAGATCGGTGATGGTCTCCACCCGGACCACCCCGGCCTGCTGGAAGAGCGCGTCCACGGTGGCGTCGCGCAGGCCGCCCGCGGTCGGCGGCACCGCGTGCCCGGGCGGCAGGCTGCCGGTGTGCCGGGCCCCCTTGACCACCACGATCGGCTTGGCCAGCGCGAGCCGGCGCGCGATCCGGGTGAACTTGCGCGGGTTGCCGAAGGACTCCAGGTAGAGCAGCACCACGTCGGTGGCCTCGTCCTCCTCCCAGTACTGCAGCAGGTCGTTGCCGGAGACGTCGGCCCGGTTGCCCACCGAGGCGAAGGAGGAGACGCCGAGCCCGCGCCGGTGCGCCGCCTCCAGCAGCGCCACCCCGATCGCGCCGGACTGGCAGAAGATCCCGAACCGCCCGGCCGCCGGCAGCACCGGGGCGAGCGAGGCGTTGAGCGGGTGCTCGGGGTCGGTGCTCAGCAGGCCGAAGGCGTTCGGGCCGATCACCCGCATGCCGGCCGCCCGGGCCTGGCGGACCAGCGCACGCTGCCGCTCGCGGCCGGCCGCACCGGTCTCGGCGTAGCCGGCGGTCACCACCACCAGGCCGCGCACGCCCTGCGCACCGCAGTCGGCGACCACCGCGGGCACCGCCTCGACCGGGACGGCGAGCACCGCCAGATCCACCGGCCCCGGGATCTCCAGCACCGAGCGGTGCAGCGGCACGCCCTCCAGCTCGGCGCCGGGCGCGGCGGCGCTGTTCACCGCGTACAGCGGACCGGTGAAGCCGCCGCGCAACGCCCGCAGCAGCGCCCGCCCGGCCGAGTTCTCGGTCCGGGACACCCCGATCACCGCCACCGAACGGGGACTCAGCAGCCGCTGCACCGAGCGGGCTTCGGCGCGGTGCTCGCGGGCCCGCATCACCGCGAGCGAGGCGGCGGTGGGCTCCAGCTCGAACTCCAGGTGCACCACGCCGTCGGCGAAGCTGCGCTTCTGGGTGTACCCGGCGTCGGTGAAGACCTTGGTCATCTTCCGGTTCTCGGGCAGCACCTCGGCGACGAAGCGACGGATCCCGCGCTCCTGGGCGACCGCCGCGATGTGTTCGAGCAGCGCCGAGGCCACCCCGCGGCCCTGGTGGGCGTCCTGCACCAGGAACGCCACCTCGGCGTCCGTGCCCTGCTCGCTGGGGCGGCCCTGCTCGTCGATCCGGTCGTAGCGGACGGTGGCGATGAAGCGGTCACGGACGACCACGGCCAGCGCCACCCGGTCGACGAAGTCGTGGTGGGTGAAGCGCCGGACGTCCTTGTCGGAGAGCCGGGGGTAAGGGGCGAAGAAGCGGAAGTACTTCGACTGGTCGGAGACCTGGGCGTAGAACTCCACCAGGCGCTCGGCGTCGGCCGGCACGATCGGACGGATCCGGGCGGTGCCGCCGTCGCGCAGCAGGATGTCGGCCTCCCAGTGCTGGGGGTAGCCGGGGCCCTCGGCCGGCGCGGTTGCCGCAGTCGGCGCGGTCGGCCCGGCCGGCGCGGTCGGACGGGCTTGGGCCCGGGGGTCGTCCACACGGCCAGGCTATCCGTCGGCGGGCCCGATGGCGCCCGGCGTGCGCGGGCACGGCCGGACCTCACCGCACGGGGCCTCGCCAGTTGCGCGCGGAGCATGCCAGAATGGTCTAGACAACATGTCGAACAGCACCACCTGAAAGGCACGTCTCATGGCTGAGCGCCGCGTCACCATCGGTTGGCCCGAGGGCCTGCACGCCCGTCCCGCCTCCGTCTTCGTGCGGGCGACCGCCTCCCTCGGCGTGCCGGTCACCATCGCCAAGGCCGCCGGCGGCAACCCGGTCAACGCCGCCTCGATGCTCGGCCTGCTGGCCCTCGGCGCCGAGGGCGGCGAGGAGGTCGTGCTGGCCTCCGACGCCCCCGAGGCCGACGCCGCGCTGGACCGCCTGGCCACCATGGTCGAGCAGGGCCTGGACGCACTGCCCGAGGCGTGAGGCCCGCCACGGCCCTCCCACTCCGAAAGGGCGCCCCGATCGCCGCGGGGCGCCCCTTCGGCACGCCACGACCCGATGCCACAATCGCCCGGTGCGCGAACTGACCATCGAGACCGCCGCCGAGCTGGGCGACCATCCGATCATCCGCTGGGCGGCCCAGGGCTTCGCCCCCCACATACGGGCCTTCACCCTGGACGGCGCGGTGGCGGTGGCCTCCCCCGCGCTCTCCGGCCGCGACCGGCTCGCCGTGCACGGCCCCGCCGAACCCGCCGCCCGACTGGTCCGCGCCGCACTGCGCGAGGTCGGACCCGGCTACCGACCGATCGGCGAGCGCGACCTGCTCGACTCGGTACTGGCCCGGATACCCGAGCTGCGGCCGGTGCCGCCGTTCTCCTGGATGGATCTGACCGGACCCGCCGACCTGGCGGCGCCGCCACGCGCCCGCTGGCTGACCCCCGAGGAACTGCCCGAGGCCGCCGCCCTGCTCGACGAGGCGTTCCCCGACTCCTTCGCCCACCCCAACCGCCCCGGCGCCCGCGCCTGGGCCGGCGTCCGTGACGAGACCGGCCGCCTGACCGCCCTGGCCGCCGACGCCTGGAGCGCCCCCGACCTCGGCCTGCTGGCCGGCGTCGCCGCCCACCCGGTGCACGGCCGCGGCCGCGGCCACGCCGAAGCAGCCTGCCGGCTGGTCCTGGACAGCCTGCTGCGCCGCTGCGGCCGAGCCGCCCTGATGGTCGCCGACGCCAACCACGCCGCCATCCGCCTCTACGAACGCCTGGGCCTGCGCCGCCGGTTGGTCATGGCCACACAGTTGCGGGACGGCGCCAGCCTGAACTGACGGTACGTCAGTTCCGTGCCGAGCCGTGCGCGGCCGTGCAAAAGCGACCGACGGCTGACAGGCTGAGCGGATGGACCGTCAGGAACGCTCCCGCCTCGCCCACACCCACCACCCCATCACCGCCCCACTCACCGACGAGAGCCTGGCCGCGGTGCTGCGCCGGGCCGTCCGGCACGGGAACGAGCGAGTCCTGCACCTCGGCTGCGGAAGCGGCGCCTGGCTGCTGCGCGCGCTGGCCGCCCACCTCGACCTGACCGCCGACGGGGTCGACCCGGACCCGGCCGCACTGACCGAGGCCCGGATCGCCGCCGAACACCTCGGCGTGATCCGCCGCCTGGGCCTGCACCACAAGGCACCGGCCGAATTCACCCCGCCGCACCCCTACGACCTGGTGCTCTGCATCGGAGCCACCCCCGCCTTCGACACCCTGGCCGCCACCCTCAGCGCCGCCGACCACCACCTGTCCCCCGGCGGCACCCTGCTGCTCGGCACCGGCTACTGGCAGCGCCCACCCGAGCAGGCGGCCCGCGAAAGCGTCGGCCACGACCTCGTCGACCTGCCCACCCTCACCGACCACCTCACCACCGCCGGCTGGCTCCCCATCCACGGCCACACCAGCACCCGCGCCGAACTGGACGACTACGAGTGGTCCCAGACCGGCACCCTCACCGAGTGGGCCCTGGACCACCCCGCCCACCCCGCCGCCACCGAGGCCACCCAGGCCGCCGCCGAGCACCGCACCGCCTGGCTGCGGGGGTACCGGGAGGCGTTCGGGTTCGTGACGCTGCTGCTGCGACGGGCGGAGTGAGCGGGCCGCAAGGGAACGACTGTTCGGATCAGTACACACCTTCGACTGAATGATGCTCAGTTCGATTCTCGTTGTGGGCAACTGCGCCGAATGCTGCGAGACATGGCCTACATCGATCTCCAGAACCCGGACCACGCCTACGCTTTCGGCTTCCTCCAGGCCGACGGGCACCTCTCTGAGCAGAGCCGCAATAGGGGACGGCTTGCAGTGGAGCTGGCAGCACGCGACGCCCCGCTCCTGGAGGCGTTCCAGCGGCTCTTCCCGGTGAAGAGCAGCATCGGGTACCGGACCCGCACGACGAACTTCTCCGCCAGGAGCGACACCGCCACCTGGACCGTCTGGGCGCTGGAGTTCCGGCAGGAGATCCGAGCTCTCGGCCTGCCGGTCGGCCGGAAGTCCCAGAGCATTGCCCCGCCCCAGGCTCCGCACTCCGAACCTGACTACCTGCGCGGGCTCATCGACGCCGACGGCTCGATCGGGCGCACGGCCCAAGACCTTCCGTTCGTCAGTCTGACCACAGCAAGCGACGCGATCATCTGGTACTTCAGCAACTACGTCAGGCAACTGACCGGCACCGTCCACACGCCGAATCGCAATCAGCGAGACCAGATCTACAACCTCATGTACACCATCGAGGATGCGGTGGAGCTGGCACGCACGCTCTACTATCCCGGCTGTCTGGCCCTGCCGAGAAAGCTCGCGGCCAGCGAGCACGTCATGGGATGGACACGGCCGCCCGGCTCGCGAAGGGTCCGCCGACAGACTTGGACGGCCGAGCAGGACCAGATCCTGCTCGGTGCCGCGACAATAACTCAGGCCGCAGCAGCACTCGACCGGTCCGAGCAGAGCTGCGCGATGCGCCGTTGGCGTCTGCTCGGACCGGCACGCCCCAGGGTGCGGTTTCCCTCACCCCGGAGTGAAGTCAGCCCTTGACGTTGATCACCTGCTTGAGCTGGGCGACGATCTCCACCAGATCACGCTGCTGCTCCATGACCTTCTCGATCGACTTGTAGGCCCCAGGAATCTCGTCCAGCACCCCGGCGTCCTTCCGGCACTCCACCCCCCGGGTCTGCTCCTCCAGGTCCCGCACCGTGAACCGCTTCTTGGCGGCGGTCCGACTCATCTTCCGACCCGCGCCGTGCGACGCTGAGTTGAACGCCGCCTCGTTACCCAGGCCACGAACGATGAACGAGCTGGTGCCCATCGAGCCCGGGATGATTCCGAAGTCGCCGGTGCCGGCCCGGATCGCGCCCTTGCGGGTGACCAGCAGGTCAAGTCCGTCGTAGCGCTCCTCCGCGACGTAGTTGTGGTGGCAGCTGATCTCCTGGTCGAAAGTGACCTTGGTGCGCGCGAACTCACGCCTGAGCACGTCCTTGAACAGTGCCATCATGACCGCGCGGTTGTTCTTGGCGTACTCCTGTGCCCAGTACAGGTCCTGCCGGTAGGCCGCCATCTGCGGGGTGTCCGAGATGAAGACGGCCAGGTCGCGGTCGACCAGCCCTTGGTTGTGCGGAAGCGAACGGGCGACCGTCATGTGGTGCTCCGCCAGTTCCTTGCCGATGTTGCGGGAGCCGGAGTGCAGCATCAGCCAGACAGCGCCGGAGAGATCTGTACAAACTTCAATCAGATGATTCCCCGAGCCCAGCGTCCCCATCTGCTGCATCGCCCGCTCGCGCCGCCACTTCACCTCCGGCGCCACGCCCTCGAACCGCTCCCAGAAGTCCTCCCATCCCGCCGTACGGAAGCCGTGCAGCGAACCCGGGTCCACCGGCTCGCTGTGCAGCCCCCGCCCGACCGGGATCGCCTGCTCGATCTTGGACCGCAGCCGGCTCAGGTCGTCCGGCAGGTCGCGGGCGTTGAGCGAGGTCTTGACCGCGCTCATGCCGCAGCCGATGTCCACGCCGACCGCGGCCGGGCAGACCGCGCCCTTCATGGCGATCACGGAACCCACGGTGGCGCCCTTGCCCAGGTGGACGTCCGGCATCACGGCCAGGCCGTGCAGCCAGGGCAGGGTGGAGATGTTGCGCAGCTGCTGCATCGCCGCGCCTTCGACGGTGGCCGGGTCGGCCCACATCCGGATGGGGACCCGCGCGCCGGGTACTTCGGTGTACGACATGGTGAAACTGACCCCCAAAGGTCGACAGATCAAGCGTAGGACTGCCACGCGAAGCGTCCGGCGTGGCTCGGGAAGGCTGTGGAAAAGCCGGGGCCTGTGGAAACTCAGGCGGCGCGGCGGCGTCGGCGGGCCGAGGCGGTGCACGAGGACGGCCTCGGGGAGCGCAGGGCGCGGCTGCTGCGCCTGCCGGTTGGCTCGACCCGCATGATGACCGCCTCCTCTCGTTCACTCGGCTGTTCGCTCGACCGGTCCGTTCGACCGGTGCTATCAACCCACAGAGCGGCGCAGGCGTGCAACGCAAATACGCGGGAGGCCTGGCGGGCATGCCCGCCAGGCCTCCTGATCAGGGGTCAGCCTCAGTTGGCGACCACGGTGACCTCGCCGATGCCCAGCTCCTTGACCTCGTCCGCGATCACCGAGGCGTCGCCGACCAGCACCGTCACCAGGCGCTCGGGCGGGAAGGCGGCGACCACGGCTTCGGTGGCGGCGGCCGTGTCGAGGGCGGCCAACAGCCGGTAGACCTCGGCCTGGTAGTCGTCGGGCAGGTGCTGCTCGACCTGGTCGGCCAGGGTGGCGGCGACCGAGCCGGCCGTCTCGTACTTCAGCGGGGCGACGCCGACCAGGAACTGCACGGCCTCCTCGCGCTCGCTGTCGGTGAGGCCCTCGGCCGCCAGGGTGCGCAGGATGGTCCAGGTGTCGGCGAGCGCGGGGGCGGTGGAGGCGGTGTCCACCGAGCCGCTGATCGCCAGCAGGGCCCGGCCTGAGCCGTCCGCGTTGGAGCGCAGCGGCTGGGCGAAGGCCCGCACGCCGTAGGTGTAGCCCTTCTCCTCGCGCAGCACCTTGTCCAGCCGGGAGGTCAGGGTGCCGCCCAGGCAGTAGGTGCCGAGGATCTGCGCGGCCCAGTCGGGGTCGTGGCGGTCGGGGCCGATCCGGCCGATCAGCACCTGGGTCTGCACCGAGCCGGGCCGATCCACGATGATCACCCGGCCGCGGTCGTCGGCGGTGACCGCGGCGGCGGTGCTGGGCTCGGCCTTCTCGCCGGTCCAGCGGCCCAGGGTGGACTCCAGCATGGCCGGCAGGTCGACGCCGGTGAGGTCGCCGACGACCACCAGGGTGGCGGTGGTGGGACGGACGTGCGCGGCGTAGAAGGCCTGGACGGCCGCGCGGTCGATCCCCTTGACGGTCTCGGCGGTGCCGGAGCGGGGCCGGGAGAGCCGGTCGGCGGCGGCGAACAGGTCGGCGTAGAGCGCCTTTGCGGCGCGCCGGGCCGGGTTGGCCTGCTCGTGGACGATCTCGTCCAGCCGGTTGGCGACCAGTCGCTCGATCTCGTCGGCGGGCAGCGCGGGTGCCCGCAGCGCGTCGGCGAGCAGCGTCAGGCCACGCTCCAGGCGGGAGGCGGGAACCTCCAGGATGACCCGGATGCAGGGGTGGTCGGCGTGCGCGTCCAGGGTGGCGCCGGCGCGCTCCAACTCGCCGGCGAACTCCTCGGCGGTGAGCGTGTCGGTGCCCTCGCTGAGCGCCCGGGCCAGGATGGTGGCCACCCCGTCCAGGCCCTCGGGCTCGGCGGCGAGCGGTGCGTCGAGCAGCACCTCGATGGCGACCAGCTGCTGGCCGGGGCGGTCGCAGTGCAGCACCGTCAGGCCGTTGGCCAGGGCGAGGCGATCGGGTGCGGGGAACGCCCAGGGGGTGGGCGTGCCGGGCTCCGGCTGCGGGTGGAAGGTCATGGCGGGAACGTAGGCGCTCATGCGGCGTCCTCCTCGGCAGCGTCGTTGGCAGCGGCTGTGTCGGGCAGCGGCTCGTAGACCAGGACCGCTCGGTTGTCGGGGCGCAGTCGGGCGGCGGCGACCGCCTTGACCTCCTCGGCGGTGACGTCGAGCACCTTGCCGAGGGCGCTGTTGACCAGCTTGGGGTCGCCGAACAGGACGGCGTAGCGGCAGAGTTCGTCGGCCCGGCCGGCGACGGTGGTGAGCCGGTCGAGCCACTCGCGCTCGATCTGGGCCTGGGCGCGCTCGAGTTCCTCGGCGGTGGGGCCGTCGGTGGCGAACCTGGCCAGTTCCTCGTCGACGGCGAGTTCGATCTGCTGGATGGTGGCCTCGCCGGAGGTCTTGACGTCCAGCCAGCCGAGCGAGGGGGCGCCGGCCAGTCGCAGCAGGCCGAAGCCGGCCGAGACGGCGGTGCGGTCGCGGCGGACCAGGCGGTTGTAGAGGCGGCTGGACTCGCCGGAGCCGAGCACGGTGAGGGCCAGGTCGGCGGCGTCGGCCTCGCGGCTGCCGTCGTGCGGCAGGCGGTAGGCGGCCATCAGCGCGCGGGACGGGACCTCCTCCTCGATCAGCTCGCGGACCTCCTGGCCCATGGTCTCGGGCAGCGTGCCGTCGCGCGGCGGCTGCTTGCCGTCGTGGGCGGGGATGCTGCCGAAGTACTTCTCGACCCAGGCGATGGTCTGCTCCGGGTCGATGTCGCCGACCACCGAGAGCACCGCGTTGTTGGGCGCGTAGTAGGTGCGGAAGAACGTCCGGGCGTCCTCCAGGGTGGCGGCGTCCAGGTCGGCCATCGAGCCGATCGGGGTGTGGTGGTACGGGTGTTCGCCGGGGAAGGAGAGTGCGGTGAGCTTCTCGAAGGCGGTGCCGTAGGGGACGTTGTCGTAGCGCTGGCGGCGCTCGTTCTTGACCACGTCGCGCTGGTTCTCCATCGACGCGTCGTCGAGGGCGGCCAGCAGCGAGCCCATCCGGTCGGCCTCCAGCCAGAGGGCGAGCTCCAACTGGTGGGTGGGCATGGTCTCGAAGTAGTTGGTGCGCTCGAAGCTGGTGGTGCCGTTGAGCGAGCCGCCGGCCCCCTGGACCAGCTCGAAGTGCCC
Source organism: Kitasatospora sp. GAS204B (assembly GCF_029892155.1). Lineage (GTDB taxonomy): Bacteria > Actinomycetota > Actinomycetes > Streptomycetales > Streptomycetaceae > Kitasatospora. The sequence goes on from NZ_JARZAG010000028.1 coordinate 14,619, forward strand.
GTTGTTGGAGACGTTGGCGGAGCCCTGGAACATCAGGTGCTCGAAGAGGTGCGCCAGCCCGGTGCGGCCCTTCACCTCGTGGCGGGAGCCCACGTCGTACCAGAGGCAGACGGCGGCCACCGGGGTGAGGTGGTCCTCGGAGAGCACCACGCGCAGGCCGTTGGCCAGGCGGTGCTCGGTGATGGCGATGCCTCCGTTGTCGGAGGCGGGGGCCGGGTTGGCCATGCGCTCGGATCCTTCCCGTCAGGTTGGTCAGGGGTCTCTACCGCCCCCATTGTGGTGCAACGCGTACGGTGCCGGGATGAGTCCGCGCGCGCTGCCCGTTCGCCACCGGCGGAAGCCGATCGGCTTTCACCGGGACGAGCGGGAAGCGGCCCTTGACGAGGGGTGTCCGTGCGAGGGTCCACAATGGGGGGCGCCGTATCCCCCGGTGACGACATGTGAAGCAGCTGACAGACGCAAGGGAGCCCCGCCGCGATGGCCCGCCGCAGTTCGCCGACCCCGCCACCCGGAGACTTCGAGGAGCGGATCCTCGATGTCGACGTCGTGGACGAGATGCAGGCTTCCTACCTTGAGTACGCCTACTCGGTGATCTACTCGCGCGCCCTGCCGGACGCGCGGGACGGTCTCAAGCCGGTGCACCGGCGAATCCTCTACCAGGCCAACGAGATGGGCCTGCGCCCGGAGCGCTCGCATGTGAAGTGCGCCCGGGTGGTCGGCGAGGTGATGGGTCGGCTGCATCCGCACGGTGATGCCTCGATCTACGACTCGATCGTCCGGATGGCACAGCCGTTCTCGATGCGGGTGCCGCTGATCGACGGCCACGGGAACTTCGGTTCGCTCGGCAACGACGACCCGCCGGCCGCGATGCGGTACACCGAGTCGCGGCTGACCGCGGCCTCGATGGCGCTGGTGGAGTCGATTCACGAGGAGACCGTCGACTTCACTCCGAACTACGACGGCAGCGAGCAGGAGCCGGTGGTGCTGCCGGCCGCCTTCCCCAACCTGCTGGTGAACGGCGCCACCGGCATCGCGGTCGGCATGGCGACCAACATGCCGCCGCACAACCTGTCCGAGGTGGTGGCCGCCGCCCGGCATCTGATCAAGCATCCGAACGCCGACCTCGACACCCTGATGCGCTTCATCCCCGGCCCCGATCTGCCGACCGGCGGCCGGATCGTGGGCCTGTCGGGCATCCGGGACGCCTACGAGAGCGGCCGCGGCACCTTCAAGATCCGCGCCACCTCGACGATCGAGAACGTCACCGCCCGCCGCAAGGGCATCGTGGTGACCGAACTGCCCTTCTCGGTCGGCCCGGAGAAGGTGATCTCCAAGATCAAGGACCTGGTCAACGCCAAGAAGCTGCAGGGCGTCGCGGACGTCAAGGATCTGACGGACCGTGCGCACGGCCTGCGGCTGGTGATCGAGGTCAAGAACGGCTTCGTTCCCGAGGCGTTGCTGGAGCAGCTCTACAAGCTGACGCCGCTGGAGGAGAACTTCGGCATCAACAACGTGGCGCTGGTCGACGGCCAGCCGCTCACGCTGGGGCTGAAGGAGCTGCTCGAGGTCTACGTCGACCACCGCTTCGAGGTGGTCCGCCGGCGCAGCGAGTTCCGCCGGCGGAAGCGGCAGGAGCGGCTGCACCTCGTCGAGGGCCTGCTGGTGGCGCTGGTCGACATCGACGAGGTCATCGCGCTGATCCGGTCCAGTGACAACGCGACGCAGGCCAAGGAGCGCCTGATCGAGCGCTTCTCGCTCTCCGAGGTGCAGACCGCGTACATCCTGGACACCCCGCTGCGCCGGCTGACCCGGTTCGACCGGGTCGAGCTGGAGGCGGAGCAGAGCAAGCTGCTCACCGAGATCGCGGAGCTGACCGAGATCCTGGAGTCGGACACCAAGCTGCGCGGCGTGGTCTCCGGCGAGCTGGGCGCGGTGGCCAAGCAGTTCGGCACCGAGCGGCGCACCGCGCTGCTGGAGGCCGGCGCGCTGCCCTCGGCGTCGCTCGCGGTGCCGCTGGAGGTGGCGGACGACCCGTGCCGGGTGCTGCTCTCCTCCACCGGTCTGCTGGCCCGGACGGCGGACGGCGAGCCGAGCCCCGCGCCGGAGAACCGGGCGAAGCACGACGTGATCGTCTCCGCGGTGCCGGCCACGGCGCGCGGCGATGTGGGCGCGGTGACCTCGGCCGGGCGGGTGCTGCGGCTGCCGGTGATCGACCTGCCGGCCCTGCCGCCGCAGCCGACCCTGTCGCTGGCCGGCGGGGCCCAGGTGTCGGAGTTCCTGAAGCTGGACGCCGGTGAGCGGTTGATCGCGCTGACCACGCTGGACGAGTCCTCGCCGGGTCTGGCGCTGGGCACCGTGCAGGGCGTGGTCAAGCGGGTGGTTCCGGAGTGGCCGGCCAACAAGGACGAGTTCGAAGTGATCGGGCTCAAGGACGGTGACGAGCTGGTGGGCGCGGTCGAGTTGCGCACCGGCGAGGAGGAGCTGGTCTTCCTCACCAGCGACGCCCAGCTGCTGCGTTACCCGGCGAGCCAGGTCCGGCCGCAGGGCCGCCCGGCCGGCGGCATGGCCGGGATCAAGCTGGCGGACGGGGCGCGGGTGATCTCGTTCACGGCGGTGGATCCGGCGGCGGACGCGGTGGTGATCTCGGTGGCGGGCGCCTCGGGCACGCTCACCGGTGAGGCGCAGACCAGTTGGAAGCTCACGCCGTTCGAGCTGTATCCGCGCAAGGGGCGGGCCACCGGTGGGGTGCGCTGCCAGCGCTTCCTGCGTGGCGAGGATTCGCTGGCCTTCGCCTGGGCGGGCCCGGCGCCGGCCCGGGCGGCGGCGGCGAACGGCTCGCCGGTGCCGCTGCCGGAGCGCGACCCGCGCCGGGACGGCTCGGGGACTCCGGTCAGCACGCCGATCGCGGCGGTGGCCGGACCGGCCTGACCTCGCCTTCCGTCCCACCCGGGCGCCCCACCGCACGGCGGTAGGGTGCCCGGGTGAGCATCTGTACGAGTCTGTCCAACGAGCTGGCCGAGCCGCTGGCCGCCACCGCGGCCACCGCGACCACCTGGCTGCTGATCGAGCAGAGCGGCCCGTGGGGCGCCAAGGCACTGACCGAGAGTCACCTCGACGCGGAGCTGGGGCGGGCGCTGGACGCGGCCTGCGCGGGCACCGGGGTGCGGGTGGCGCTGATCCGCCACCCGGGACGGCACGCCGACGACCGACCGGCGGCCGGCCACCAGGTGATCCTCGCGCACACGGTGCCCGGGCGGGGGTGGATCCGCCGGGCCGAGCTGGCGGACGTCGCCGAGCTGCTCTCGCTGGACCTGGCCGCGGCGGGCGCGGGCGAGCACGGCGGCTTCGGCACCCCGCACACCGGCGGCCCGCTGGCCCTGGTGTGCACCAACGGCCGGCGCGACCGCTGCTGCGCGCTGCTCGGCCGGCCGCTGGCCGCCGAGCTGGCCGCCGCCGGGCACACCGAGGTCTGGGAGGTCACCCACCTGGGCGGCCACCGCTTCTCCCCCACCATGCTGGTGCTGCCGTACGGCTACGCGTACGGGCGGCTGACCGACGCCGCGGCCAAGGAGGTGCTGGCGGCCACCGCCGCCGGGCAGATGGTGCCGCGCTGGTCGCGCGGCCGCTCCTGCTGGGACCGGCCGGCCCAGGCCGCCGAGCAGGCCGTGCGCGAGCTGGTCGAGGAGAGCGCGGCGGAGGCGCTGACCGTGACTCAGCAGTCGCTCTCGGCGGGCGAGTGGCGCTGCCGGGTGCGGCACGGCGACGGCCGCGAGTGGCTGGTCGAGGTGGTGCGGGCGCTGAGCGAGCCGCCCCGCCCGGAGAGCTGCGCCAAGGCGCCGGGCACGCCGGTGCGGATGGACGTGCGGTCGGTGGTGGCCGCCTAGGTCGCACCATCGCGCTCGGTCACCGAGCGTGCACCCTCGGTCGGCGCAGTCCACGACGCGGTCCGGCTCGCGAGCTGCTTAGCGTGGCGGCCGTGGGACTCCCCCACGCGGACAGCTCTCCGCCCGCTCCGTTCCCGGGGCCGACGGAGGCCGCGGACCCCGCGGCGCCGCGCGGAGCGGGCCGTTTCGGTCCGGTCCGCCGTCCCGGCCCCGGCCGGGCGTACGGAAGGGATGCACCGGACATGAAACCGGACCTCAACCCGGACCTGATCTCTGCCGATCCGATAGCCGGCCGGCCCTCCTCCAGCGCCGAGCACGGTGCGCACCACCGGGCCGGCCGCCTGCGCCACCGGGTCGGCCTGGCCGCCGCGATCGTCGCGGGCGCCGGCTCGATCGGCCTGGGCGCCGACCTGGCGAGCGCGGCCCCGCTGCCCGAGCACCTCGCCCTCTCGTCCGGGCTGGTCAGCGCCGACCGTTCGGCGAGCGTCACCAACGGCGACATCCACCAGGGCTGGGACGGCTCGGTCTACTGGTTCCAGAACAGCGCCGGCGAATGGCGCTACACCAAGCACCACGACATCTACCTCAACCGGATCGGCTCGAACAGCGACAACACCGGCACCGGCACCGGCGACATCCAGCAGGGCTGGGACGGCTCGGTCTACTGGTTCCAGAACAGCAGCGGCGAATGGCGCTACACCAGCCACCGCGACACCTACCTGAACCGGATCGGCTCGAACAGCGACAGCAGCGGTAGTGGCAGCGGCACCGGCACCGGCACCGGCGACCAGTCCGCCGCCACGTCGAACGCCTCCAGCGGCGATGTCGAGGCCGCCATCGCGTTCGCCCAGGCCCAGCTCGGCAAGCCCTTCATCTGGGGCGGCAACGGCCCGGACGGCTACGACTGCTCCGGCCTCACCCAGCAGTCCTTCCGACGCACCGACGTCTCGCTGCCCCGGATCGCCGACGAGCAGTACTCCGCCACCACGCCGGTGAGCGCGAGCCGGATGCAGCGCGGGGACCTGCTCTTCTGGTCCTACGACGGCAGCGTCAGCGGGATCCATCACGTCGCCATCTACCTCGGCGACAACCGCTACATCGAGGCCGCGCACCCCGGCACCACCGTCCGGATCTCGCATCTGAACAGCGGCTACTTCCCGAGCTTCGTCTCTCGCCCGTGACCTTCACGGCCACTGCGCCGGGCCCCGGTCGCCGCTCGCGACCGGGGCCCGCGAGTGTCCGCCCGGCGCGGTCAGACCGCGCCGGCACCGGTGAGCGAACGCACCTCCAGCTCGGCGAACTTGTCCGGGTCCGCCCGCTCCTCGCCGCTGACCGTGCCCACCCAGCCGAGCAGGAAGCCGAGCGGGATGGAGATCAGCCCCGGGTTCTCCAGCGGGAACCAGTGGAAGTCCACACCGGGGAACATCGCGGTCCTGCTGCCGGAGACGACCGGTGAGAAGACCACCAGGACCAGCGCCGGCACCAGGCCGCCGTAGGTCGACCAGCAGGCGCCACGGGTGGTGAAGCGGCGCCAGAAGAGGCTGTAGAGCAGCGTGGGCAGGTTGGCCGAGGCCGCCACCGCGAAGGCGAGACTGACCAGGAAGGCGACGTTCAGCCGCTGGGCGAAGAGGCTCAGCACGACCGCCAGGCCGCCGATCACCACCGCCGCCAGCCTTGCCACCACCACCTCCTGACGATCCGTCACGGCTGGCCGGTCCGCCCGGCGGAAGGCCTGGGCGTACAGGTCATGGGCGAAGGAGACCGAGGAGGCCAGGGTGAGGCCGGCCACCACCGCGAGGATCGTGGCGAAGGCGATGGCGGAGGTGACGGCGAACAACAGGGTGCCGCCGGTGCTCCCCTCGCCGCCGCCCAGGTTGAGCGCGAGCAGCGGGACGGCGGTGTTCCCGGCCGAGTTGGCGGCCTTCACCGCCTTGGAGCCGACCAGCGCGGTGGCGCCGAGGCCGAGCACGATGGTCATCAGGTAGAAGGCGCCGACCAGGCCGATCGCCCAGACCGTCGAGCGGCGGGCGGCGCGGGCGGTGGGCACGGTGTAGAAGCGGGACAGGATGTGCGGCAGGCCCGCCGTCCCCAGCACCAGGGCCAGGCCCAGGCTGACGAAGTCGAGCCGGTCGGTGACCGAGCCCCCGTACTTGAGGCCCGGCTCCAGGTAGCGGTCGCCCGCGCCGCTGCTGCGGGCCGCGGCGTGCATCAGCTCACCGAGGTCGCCCTGGAAGTGGACCAGCACCCAGACGGTGAGCAGCACGGCGCCGATCATCAGCATCATGGCCTTGACGATCTGGATCCAGGTGGTGGCCCGCATGCCGCCGACCGTCACATAGATGATCATCAGGGCGCCGACGGCGACGATGGTCCAGGTCTTCGCGGCGGCTCCGGTGGTGCCCAGCAGCAGGGCGACCAGGCTGCCCGCGCCGACCATCTGGGCGATCAGGTAGAGCAGGGTGACCACCACGCTGGCGCTGCCGGCCGCCGCGCGGACCGGACGCTCGCGCATCCGGGTGGCCAGCACGTCGGCCAGCGTGTACCGGCCGGTGTTGCGCACCAGTTCGGCCACCCACATCAGCACGACCAGCCAGGCGACCAGGAAGCCGATGCTGTAGAGCATGCCGTCGTAGCCGTACAGGGCGATCAGGCCGGTCACGCCGAGGAAGGAGGCGGCCGAGAGGTAGTCGCCGGAGAGCGCGATGCCGTTCTGCAGCGGGCCGAAGTCCCGTCCGCCGGCGTAGAAGTCCTCGGCGGCCTGGCCCCGGCGCCCGACCCAGAGGGTGATGGCCAGGGTGATCACCACCACCAGGGCGAAGAGCACCACGGCCAGTTCGTGATGCCGGCCCCCGGTGACGACGACGGGCCTGGTGGTGATCGCGGCGGCGATGAACGCGGTAGGTGTCATCGCAGCTGGTCCTGGGTCTCCCAGCGCAGGCCGAGCGCGGCTCGGTCCCGCTTGCTACGGGCGTTGCGGGCGTAGAGCCAGGTGATCAGGAAGGTCGAGACGAACTGCAGCAGCCCCAGCACCCAGGCCACGCTGAACGGACCGACGAGCTGAGTGCGCATCAGGTCCGGTGCGACCGCCTGGGCGGTCACATAGCCGAGGTACCAGCCGAGGAAGACGGCGGTGGCCGGGAAGACGAACCTCCGGTAGTCCCGTCGGATCTCCCGGAAGGCGTCGCTCTGCTGGACCTCCCGGTAGACCTCCGCGAACGCCGGGTCCGGCATGCGCGGGGGCGACTGGAGCGACCGCTGGGCCGGGACGGCGGACCGCGCCGCGCCGACCCGCGGGCGGGCCGACCGCTTGGCCGCGTCGGGCTTGCCCGGGGTGGACCACCAGTCGAACCGATGGCCCTGTCGGGGCGTGGGACCGGGTGATCCGGTGACTTCGTGCTGTGCCAAAGCTGCTCCCTGGACGGGATGCACCACCGAGCGGTGGGCGTCGGAGATCGGCACCGGGCACTCCGGACGACCCGCCCCGAAGATCCATTCGGCGTACCGACGGAGCCCTGACGGGTCCAATCATGGCGGGTCGAAATCCGAAATATGGCATTCAGCCAGGCATTTCACCCAATGAGGTGAGATCAGTCAGTCTGCGAACCACGGGAAAGACCATGCCTGAACGCATAACTGACCGCTTGTGCCCGATCTCGAACGGCGGTCTTCGCGAACAGGTTGTTGATGTGCGTCTTCACCGTGGCCGGACTGACGAAGAGCGCCTCGGCGATCTCGGCGTTGGAGAGACCGTCGGCGATCAGCGCGAGCACCTCGGCCTCACGGGCCGTCAGACCGTCGGGCAGCGGCTGCGGTTGGCGGGCGGACCTGGGCTGCTGCGGCTTGTCCACCGATTCGTCCACATCGCCGGCCGAGGCGGTCGAGGGCGCGCTCGGCCCGGCGAGCCGCTCCAGCAGCCGCCGCTGCACCTGCGGCGAGAGACCCGCCGCACCCGCCCGGACATCGGCGATGGCCCGGGCGATCTCCTCCGCGCCGGCGTCCTTGGTGAGGTAGCCGCGGGCATCGGCCTGGAGCGCGGCGAAGAGCGAGTCGTCATCGGCGTAGGTGGTGAGCACCACGACCTCGGTACCGGGGTGCTGGGCCCGGATCAGCCGGGTGGCCTCGACGCCGTCGCAGCGCGGCATCCGAAGGTCCATCAGGACCACGTCCGGCGCGTGCTCCGCCACCAACCGGACCGCCTCCTCACCGTCCGTGGCCGCCCCCACCACCTCGATGCCGGGCAGCAGGCCCAGCAGCATGACGATGCCTTCGCGCACCACCGTCTGGTCGTCCGCCACCAACACCCGGGTCGCCGTCCCCGCGCCACCGGCACCGCTCTGCCCGTTCACCCGCCACCCCACTCACTGTTCGATCTCACTGGACCCGCTGCCCGCCCGTTCTACCGCGCCGATCCCGCCCCGGTCACCTCGACGGCGTCAGGTCGGCAGCCGCAGCAGCACCAGCCAGCCGCCGTCGTCCGGCCCGGCCGTCAGGCTGCCACCGAGCAGCTCGGCCCGTTCCCGCATCCCCAACAAGCCGTAGCCGCTGCCGCTCGCGGCCAGTTCGGCCGCGCCGGGGTCGGTGGGTGCGCCGGTGTTCCTGACCTCCAGTTCGACCGCCTGGTCGAGGTAGCGCAGCGTCACGGTGCGCCGGGCGCGCGGGGCGTGCTTGCGGACGTTGGTGAGCGCCTCCTGCGCGGTGCGCCGCACCGCCAGCCCGGCCTCGGCGCCGAGCGGCCGGGGCGTGCCCGTCACGGTCAGCGTGGCCTGCTCCTGTCCGGCCAGCTCCAGCAGGAACTCGCCGACCGGGGTGAACTCGCCGCGCAGCGCGGAGAGCGCCTGCTTGGTCTCGACCAGCCCCTCCTGCGCCATCCGCCGGGCCGCCACCACCCGGTCCCTGATCTGCTCCCGCTCGGCCCCGCTGTCCAGCATCAGCCGGGCCGCCTCCAGGTGGACCAGCTGGGCGGAGAGGCTGTGCGCCAGCACGTCGTGGATCTCCCGGGCGATCCGGGCCCGCTCGGCCAGTGCCGCGCTCTCCGCCTCGGCCGCCCGCGCGGCCCGCTCCTGTTGCAGCAGCCGCTGGGCGGTGGCCCGGGCCTCGGCGTCCAGCCGGAGCAGATAACCCAGCAGCACCAGGCCGGCCACCGTGGCGACCAGCGCCAGGAGACTGTCGTGGGTGGCCAGCGCATAGGACGCGAGCGCTCCCCCGCAGGTCGGCAGCGCCGCCGCCAGCGGCAGCCGGAGCAACCCGACGACGGCGAGCCCGCACCAGATCACGTTGGCCAGCAGCGCCGCGCCCACCTGGTCCGCCACCGCGCCGACGATCAGCAGCAGGGCGACGGCCGGCAGCGCCCAGCGGATCAGGTGCCGTCGGCTGCTGTGGATGAACAGCTGGAAGAGCCCGACCGCCGCCAGCAGCGCCAGCACCGCGACGACGGCGTCCGCCCCGGTGAACCGGCTGGCCCTGACGGTCCCGAGCAGGACCGTCAGGGCCAGCGCCACCCGCCCTGCGACGCTGAGCAGCCGGCCCGGCTGGGAGCGCTCCTCGCGGGCCAGGGCCTCCCGCGAGGGCCAGCGCGTCCAGGTATCCAACTGCACGGATGCTCCTCCGGTGGCGGTGCTGATGGGTCAGCCCACCGCGCTCAGCGTGTGCGGGGCGGCGTCCAGGCCCCGGGCCCTCCAGTTCACCACGGCGCCACGGACCAGCAGCAGCGCCCCGATGGTGAGGTACAGCGCTTGGGCGCTCTGGTGGACGTGCAGTGCCGAGCCGAGGCCGTAGAGCCCGATCCGTACCACGATCATGCCTGCCCAGGCCGCCACGGTGGCGACGGTGCCCTTGGTCCAGACGCTGCCGTCGCTCGCCCGCCAGATCCGCACCGTCCAGCCCCAGACCGAGCCCATGGCCAGCACCACCACGAGCGAGCCGGTCAGCAGACCGATCGCCGCGGCCTGGTGGGCCGGGTCGATCAGATGCTTGTCGCTCAGCCCGAGTGCGCAGAGGATCAGCGGCAGCAGCCAGAAGCGCCGCTCGGTGTCGATCTTGCGGGCCCGGAGCTGACGGCTCGCGACGAACCCGACCACAACGAGGATCACGAGGATGTTGGCGATGCCGGTCATCGGACTTCGCTCCGTCTCGACTGGGAGAATCTGACGGCTACGACGCTACGGATCCCGCCCGCCGAGCTGATCGGCTCCAGGGTTGATCCCACGGTCGAGGGGCCCTCCACCCGTGGGTGGAGGGCCCCTCGACCGGGTCGGCCGGCCGGCTCAGGGGCCGGCTCGCGTGGCCGGCTCAGGCGTCGATCCGGGAGCGGTCCAAGGTGGCGGCGGAGTCCACGATGAACTCCTTGCGCGGCGCCACGTCGTTGCCCATCAGCAGATCGAAGACCTGCTCGGCGGCCTCCAGGTCACCCAGGTTGATCCGCCGCAGGATCCGGTGGCGCGGGTCCATGGTGGTCTCGGCCAGCTGGTCGGCGTCCATCTCGCCCAGACCCTTGTAGCGCTGCACCGGCTCCTTCCAGCGCAGGCCCTTGCCCTGGAACTCCAGCATGGTGCGGCGCAGCTCGGCGTCGGAGTACGTGTAGTGGTACTTCTCCATGCCGCGCTTGGGGTTGGTGAGCTCGATCCGGTGCAGCGGCGGGACGGCCGCGAAGACCCGGCCCTGCTCGACCATCGGCCGCATGTAGCGCTGGAAGAGGGTCAGCAGCAGGCAACGGATGTGCGATCCGTCGACATCGGCGTCGGCCATGAAGATCACCCGGCCGTAGCGGGCCTGGTCGATGTCGAAGGTCCGCCCCGAGCCGGCCCCTATCACCTGGATGATCGCCGCGCACTCGGCGTTCTTCAGCATGTCGGAGATCGAGGCCTTCTGGACGTTCAGGATCTTGCCGCGGATCGGCAGCAGCGCCTGGAACTCGGAGTTGCGGGCCAGCTTGGCGGTGCCGAGCGCGGAGTCGCCCTCGACGATGAAGAGCTCGCTGCGCTCCACGTCGTCGCTGCGGCAGTCGGCCAGCTTCGCGGGCAGCGAGGAGGTCTCCAGCGCCGTCTTGCGACGCTGCGCCTCCTTGTGCTGGCGGGCGGCCACCCGGGTGCGGGCGGCGGCGGCCACCTTCTCCAGCACCGAGCGGGCCTGGGCCTTCTCGTCCTTCTTGGAGGAGGTCAGGAAGGCCTTGAGCTCGCGGGCCACCACGGCGGCCACGATCCGGTTGGCGGCCGAGGTGCCGAGCACCTCCTTGGTCTGCCCCTCGAACTGCGGCTCCGCCAGCCGGACGGTGACCACCGCGGTCAGACCCTCGGTGGCGTCGTCCTTGGTGATGTCGTCCTCGGCCACGCGCAGCAGCTTGGCCGCGCGCAGCGCCTCGTTGACCGTCTTGGCCAGCGAGCGCTCGAACCCGCTGACGTGGGTGCCGCCCTTGGGCGTGGCGATGATGTTGACGAAGGAGCGCAGCGTGGTGTCGTAGCCGGCGCCCCAGCGCAGCGCGATGTCCACGCCGAGCTCGCGGGTGACCTCGGTGGGGGTCATGTGGCCGAGCTCGTCCAGGACCGGGACGGTCTCCTTGAAGGTGCCCTCGCCGCGCAGCCGCAGCACGTCGCAGACCGGCTTGTCCGGCGCCAGGAACTCGCAGAACTCGCCGATCCCGCCGTCGAAGCGGAAGGTCGTCTCCTCGACCTTCTCACTCTCCGTCAGCCGCTCATCACGCACGATGATGGTCAGGCCCGGCACCAGGAACGCGGTCTGCCGGGCCCGGCTGTGCAGGTTCTCCAGGGAGAGCTTGGCCTCCTTGAGGAAGATCTGCCGGTCGGCCCAGTAGCGGATCCGGGTGCCGGTGCGGGTCTTGGGCACCTTGCGGGTCCGGGTCAGGCCGCTGGCGGGATCGAACGGGGCGTCCGGGCTCAGCTCGGTGAACAGCCCGGGGGTGCCGCGGCGGAAGCTGATCGCGTGGGTGTGCCCGCTGCGGTCCACCTCGACGTCCAGCCGGGCGGAGAGCGCGTTGACCACCGAGGCGCCGACGCCGTGCAGGCCGCCGGAGGCCGCGTAGGAGCCGCCACCGAACTTGCCGCCGGCGTGCAGCTTGGTCAGCACCACCTCGACGCCGGACAATCCGGTCTTCGGCTCCACGTCCACCGGAATCCCGCGGCCGTTGTCGCGGACCTCGACCGAACCGTCGTCGTGCAGCACGACCTCGATCCGGTCGCAGAATCCGCCCAGCGCCTCGTCCACCGAGTTGTCGATGATCTCCCAGAGGCAGTGCATCAGACCGCGGCTGTCGGTGGAGCCGATGTACATGCCGGGCCGCTTGCGGACCGCTTCGAGCCCCTCGAGGACGAGCAGGTGCCGAGCGGTGTAGTTGGATCCGTCCTCCGCTGCGCGCAAGGCGGACGGCACGGTCGTTTCGGCACTCACGCGGTGCACTCCTCCAAAGAGACATCTGACTCGGTCCGGCGGCGGTTCCCCGGACCTCCCCCGGCGGCGTCCCCGCTCCCGCGCCCGGGCCGCTGCACGGATCGCCCCGGCTCCGCAGCTTGTACGCGCTGCGCGAACACGGGCCGAACCCGGTTCGCCGCGCGAGAGGGTCATCTCGCCCGCGCCCGACGGATCCTGGCGGACCGTCGAGCCGACCGCGAGCGCTGGAACTGCCGAGATGCAGGCTACCGGTGCTCGGGGCGGGGCTTATGCTCCAACCCAGTAGGGGATTATGCTACGCCCACCCTCGGACAACAGTTCGAAGATTCGTTCGAGCGATGGACAGGTCGCGGATTCCGGCAGGCATGAACCACCGGCGCCCGGGGCACGTCCTCATCAACACAGCAGAATCCTCAGAGAAGAAAAGCCACGAGCGGGAACGTTTTCGGCCTGGTTGGATGTTGACCCTGGTACGACAGCTCGTCGAGCTAGAGAAGAGGCGACGTGACTACTGTTCTGACACCTGCGAGCCCGCTCACCGCGGCTGACCGCTGCGACCGATGCGGCGCCCAGGCATACCTGCGCGTCGTACTCGCAAGCGGTGGGGAGCTGCTCTTCTGCGCCCACCACGGGCGGAAGTTCGAGCCGGAGCTCAAGAAGATCGCCGTGGAGATACAGGACGAGAGCGGTCGTCTCGCCACCACGGCGGCCTCGGCCACCAGCGACGAGCGCTGAGCGCTCGGCACCTCACTGACGTGCTGAGGTCGGCCCTTGCGGGCCGGCCACTGGGCGGCAGGCTTAGTAAGCCTGCCGCCCAGCGTCGTATTCACGGGGACACGGTACGTTACCGCGCGATCACCGAACCGGCGTCCGACAGCTGGGCGTTGACCGCGTCGGCGACCGCCGACAGGCGGGTGTAGACGCCCGGGTGCTTGGCCTCGGCGCAGCCGGCGCCCCAGGAGACCAGGCCGACCAGCCGCCCGTTCACCACCAGCGGGCCGCCGCTGTCGCCCTGGCAGGCATCCTTGCCGCCGCGCGATTCGCCGGCGCAAACCATGCCGTGAGCATCGAAGGTTCCGTCCGAACCCCCCGGGTAGTCGCGCGCACACACCGAGTCGGCCACCACCGGCACGTCGACTCCGTGCAGCGTGTCCGCGTAGGTGGCGTGCCCGGTGGTGTCGCCCCACCCGTAGACCTGTGCGCGGGTGCCCGGCGCATACGGCGCGCTCTCGCCCTGGCCGACCATCGGCAGCACCGCGCGGCCGGCCTGGGGGGTGGCCAGCGTGAGCACCGCCACATCCTGCATGTTCTGGTCGAACGAGTACTGCGGGTGGATCCAGACGTTGGTGACCGGGACCTCGGCGCCGTCCTGGGTGGTCAGATCGCTCCGGCCGACGATCACCGCCAGCCCCGGCCGATCCGTCGGCCGACCGTACCGCTCGTCGTAGAAGCAGTGCGCGGCGGTGACCACCTTGGTCGGCGTGACCAGCGTGCCGCCGCAGAACTGGCCGGAGCGGGTGTCCCCGAACTGGGTGCGACTGGCCACCGCGACCACCCAGGGCCGCTGGACCGTGCTGTCCGCCCAGCCGCCCACGATCCGGCGGTCGGCGTGGGCGGGAGAGGCCCCCAGCGAAACCAACGCGGTCGGCAGCACGGCCAGCAGCGCCAGGGCGGCGGCCTGCCGGCGGGCGCCGCGCGATGGGCGCGGAAGGCGACGGACATCGGGGCCAGGCGGCTGGGAGGAGAGGGACATCACAGTGCACTCCGGCGGGTCGACAGCAGGCAACCGCCACAGCGTAGTCAGGCTCTCACCCTGAGTGCCCGTCAATGGCCGCTCAAGCACTCGGACGAGGGACCCGGCGGACCGCCGGATGACAGTCCGGGCCCAGGGGCACCGAACGCCGGCGGGCCCGGGGCAGTCGATCTGCCCCGGGCCCGCCGGTCGTGACGCTCTGCTGAACCCGACCGCTCCAGCGTGTCGGGCCCGCTGTCAGTCCAGGTAGTCGCGCAGCACCTGGGAGCGCGAGGGGTGGCGCAGCTTGGACATGGTCTTCGACTCGATCTGGCGGATGCGCTCACGGGTGACCCCGTAGACCTTGCCGATCTCGTCCAGCGTCTTCGGCTGACCGTCCGTCAGACCGAAGCGCATCGAGACCACGCCGGCCTCGCGCTCGCTCAGCGTGTCGAGCACCGAGTGCAGCTGCTCCTGGAGCAGGGTGAAGGAGACCGCGTCGGCCGGGACGACCGCCTCGGAGTCCTCGATCAGGTCACCGAACTCGCTGTCGCCGTCCTCGCCCAGCGGGGTGTGCAGCGAAATCGGCTCACGGCCGTACTTCTGGACCTCGATGACCTTTTCAGGGGTCATGTCGAGCTCCTTGGCCAGCTCCTCCGGGGTGGGCTCGCGGCCCAGGTCCTGGAGCATCTGGCGCTGGACGCGGGCCAGCTTGTTGATGACCTCGACCATGTGCACCGGGATACGGATGGTGCGGGCCTGGTCGGCCATCGCGCGGGTGATCGCCTGGCGGATCCACCAGGTCGCGTAGGTCGAGAACTTGTAGCCCTTGGTGTAGTCGAACTTCTCGACCGCGCGGATCAGACCGAGGTTGCCCTCCTGGATCAGGTCCAGGAAGAGCATGCCGCGACCGGTGTAACGCTTCGCCAGCGAGACCACCAGTCGGAGGTTGGCCTCCAGCAGGTGGTTCTTGGCCCGGCGGCCGTCCTCGGCGATGATCTCCAGCTCGCGCTTGAGCTTGGGGGCCAGCTTGTCGGCCTGGCTCAGCTTGTCCTCGGCGAACAGGCCGGCCTCGATCCGCTTGGCGAGCTCGACCTCCTGCTCCGCGTTGAGCAGCGGGACCTTGCCGATCTGCTTGAGGTAGTCCTTGACCGGGTCGGCGGTGGCACCGGCGACGGCGACCTGCTGGGCCGGGGCGTCGTCCTCGTCGTCGTCGGAGAGGACGAAGCCCTCCGACTCCTCCTCCGGCTCGCCCTCGGTGTCGGCCTTGGCGCCGGGCAGCGCGACGTCCTCGGTCGACTCCTCGTCGCCGAGCAGCTCCTCGTCGCCCTTCTCGGCCTTGCCGGCGGTCTTCTTCGCGACCGCCTTCTTGGCGGGGGCGGTGGCCTTCTTGGCCACGGCCTTCTTGGCGGCGGGTGCGGCGGCCTTCTTGGCAGCCGCGGCCGGCGACTCGACGCCGATCGCGTCGTCCACCGAGGCACCGACCGTGGTGGTGATCGAAGTGACCGAGACCACGGAGGCCACGGCGGCCGGCGCCACGGTCGCGGCCGGCGCGATCCGCACCGGCGGCTTGGTCGGGGCGGACGGGGTACGCGTGGTGACCGCCTTGGTCGCGGTGCGCTTGGTGGTGCTCTTGGCCGCGACGCTCTTGCGCTTGGCGGCGGACGGCTCGGCCGCGCTCACCATCAGGTCCACCCCTTCCTCAATCAGTACCTGGTTGAGGCTGCGCATGACGTTCTTCCACTTGGTGACCGGGATCTGGTCCGCCTCGAAGGCCTGGCGCACGTCGTCACCGGCGATCTGCCCCTGGGCCTTGCCCCGCTCGATGAGCGCCAGCAGGGCCGCGGACTCGGCGATCTCGGGGGGGAGCGAACGGGATGTGCTGGCCGACACGAACAACCTCTCGGACGAAGAGTGGACTCGAACCCGTACCGGACCGCCCGAGAGGGCGAGGAAGGAGCACGTGCCACAGGGCACGACAGGTTCCGACCGGCTCGGACTTGAGGACTGGGTTTGCAGGACGCTGGGTTTGTGGGACGGCAGCAGCGCCGCAGACCAACACAGCATTCTGACATGGCGCGGGTATTCCGGAGCTGCTTCCGCTCCGTACACATCGCTGCCGCCCCTCAAGTGTTACGCATGCCGCTCGTGGCACAGGTCACACGCCTCCTCGACCGAGCCCCCGGGTCCCGTCGTCCGGGCGGCGGCGGGCCCTCCGGGTGGGCCACCGCGGCTGCGCGCGGGCATCCGGAGGGCGCTGCCCAGGTCCGATGGTTCGGTGGCCGGTCCGCTCAGTGCTCGCGGGGTGCGGGCACCGCGTGCTCGACGTCCGGGTGCACGGTGAGCAGGGCGCGCACGGCCGCCTCGGCGGCGGTGCCGTCACCGGTGCCGATCGCGTCGACCAGGCGGGCGTGCACGCTGACCGAGGCGTCCGTGGGCCGCTCGCAGGCCGTCGCCGGACCGCCGCTGACCTGCAGCGCCGAGGCGACGATGCCGGAGAGGTGCTCCAGCATCCGGTTGCCCGCCATCTGCAGGATCAGGCCGTGCAGCTCGGCGTCGGCGCGGGAGAAGGTGATCAGATCGCCCTGGGCCACGGCGTGGCTCATGATCTCGGTCATCTCGGTCAGCCGCTGCTGGATCTCCTCGCGACCGTGTCCCGCAGCGAGGCGGGCGGCCAGCGGCTCGATCGCCCAGCGCATCTCGCACAGCTCGCGGCGCTGCTCGTCGCGCTGCGGACCGAAGGCACGCCACTCGATGATGTCGGGGTCGAGCAGGTTCCAGTCGCCGACCGGGCGGACCCGGGTGCCGACGTTCGGACGGGCACTGACCAGGCCCTTCGCCTCCAGCACACGCAGCGACTCGCGCACCACGGTGCGGGAGACCTCGAAGCGCTGGCCGATCTCCTCGGGGACCAGCGGGCGGTCCGCCCCGAGGTCACCGGAGACGATCATCTGGCCGAGCTGCTGGACCAGCTGCCCGTGCAGCCCGCGGCCACGGCTGCTGGTGGTCTTGCGGCCGACCCGGGCGAGATCACTCTCCACGCCATCCCAACGGGGGACGGGCGGAGTCGGCCGATCGGCGTAGGAGAAACGGTCGAGCTCAGCAGCGCCGGGTGCGGGCGGCTCGGCGGTGCGGGCGGCTGTCATGGCGGGGTGCGCAAGGGTACTCACACGTCCTTTGTCGGCGATCGGAGAGCCCGACTTGAGGATTCTCGTGAAAAGCACACGAAAGGGTGATCGCCCGTGGATGGATAATTGACTTCTTATCAGGAAGAAATGGCCATACCGGTCAGGCGAGTGAGGTGAGTTTCGGGGGGCGGCGGGGTGAGTCGAGTTGACGGATAATCAGGACGGCTCAGGATCAGGTCGATTGGCGGACCTGGGGGCGGCGGGTGGGGCAGGGCTGGCGAGTGGACAGGGCTTGCGAGTGGGCAGGGCTGGCGAGTGGGCGGGGCGGTCAGAACGAGCGGCGGCGGGTCTGGGCCAGCAGGCAGCCGGCCAGCAGCGCCGCGACCGGCACTAGCACCACCGCGACCGCTCGGGCCAGGTGGGTCGGCGCCCAGGAGACGCCCTCGTGGTGCAGCAGATCCAGCGCGGTCGGCAGCGCCAGCTGCCCGATCAGCGTCGGCAGCGCGCAGAGCAGCAGGACCCCGGCGATGGCGCTGCGGGTCAGCGCCGCCGCCAGCACACCGCTGCAGCCGGCCGCGACGACCAGCGCGACGAAGGTCGCGAGCAGCGGCACCAGTCGGTGGTCGGTGTGCAGGGATTCGAGGGTGAGCAGGCGGACCGGCGGACCGGTGCGCGACAGGACCAGCCGGACCGTCAGCGAGTCCAGCAGCAGCGCCACCAGAGCGAGCAGCGCCGAGACAGCCCCGATGACGGCGAGCTTGGCGAGCAGCAGGCGCAGCCGGGCGGTGTAACGGACCTGGGAGGCCGGCAGTCCGGGGCAGCGGACCTCGTGGGCCACCGCCAGCGCGCCGAGCAGCCCGGCGGCCAGGGCCGCGAGCGGGATCGGGAGCACCGGGACCGCTGCCGTGGCCAGTCGGGCCGCCTCGGGCGCCGTGAGCGAGTCTGGGGCGGCTCGGCGGGCGAGCACGGCTGCCAGAACGGAACCCGCCAGCAGGGTGACGGCGAGGATCAGCCAGCTCGACCGAAGGCCCAGCAGGCGGCGCCCTTCGTAGGCCAATGCGCGCACGTGATCATCCGTTCCAGTGGTCGGGCCCGGTCAGGGGCTGAGGGGTGGGGGCGGGAGTGGGGGCGGGGATGGGGTCGCCGTGGGACGCCGAGGGCCCGGTGGGTGCGGGGGGCTCGGGGCGGGTGACGGGCTCGGGCGGGGTGGCGGGTTGCGGCAGGCCGGTGAGGTCGCCCGGGGCGCCGGGCTCGGGCAGCGGGTGGGGTGACGCGGAGCCGCTGGACGCCCCTAGGGCGGTGGACCCGGTGGGTTCGCCGAGCGCAGTGGGGGCGTTGAGGGCGGTGGGGGCGTTGAGGGCGGTGGGGGCGTTGAAGGCGGTGGGGGCGTTGAGGGCGGTGGGGGCGTTGAAGGCGGTGGGGGCGTTGAAGGCGGTGGAGGCGTTGAGGGCGGTCGACCTGCTCCGAGCACCTGCGGCGAGCGGGGTCAGCCGGCGCACCTGGACGGCTGGGGCAGCGCCAGGCCGAGCCGCGGCCGGCAGCGTCGCGCGCGGTGCCGGCTGCTCGACCACCCGGTCGGCCAGCTCGTGCAGCAGGATGCTGTTGCGGTAGGCGAGTTCGCCGATCTCGGTGCGGCCGAAACCGCTCACCGCGAGCCGGGCACTGCCGTCCTGGCGGACCTGGGCGCCCTGCGTCAGCAGCAGGTCGGCCAGCCGGGCCATCTGCGGGCCGCGGACGACGACCTCCGGCCGCAGCCTGGTGCGGCGGAACTCCGCCACCGGCTGGTCCGCGACCAGCCGTCCCTCGTCGAGGGTCACCACCCGGTCGGCCAGCAGCGCCGCTTCCTGCGGGCTGCGGGTGCTGACCACCACGGATCCGCCACCGGCCGGGAAGGCCCGGATGAATGCGTGCAGCCAGTCGGCGTTGCGCGGTGACAGCCCCTCGGTCGGGGCGTCCAGCAGCAGCGCGTCCGGGTTGCCGAGCAGGGCGACCGCGAGGGCCAGGCGGCGGTTCATGCCCGGGGAGAACGCGCGCAGACGATGTTCGGCGACGCTCGCCAGCCGGGTCTGCTCCAGCAACTCGTCCGCGCGCCGCGCCGGGACGCCGAGTTGGGCGGCCAACATCCACAGGTGCCCCCGGGCGGTCCGACCGAGGCTGCCGGTCCGCCGATGCGCCGTCGGCAGGAGTACACCGACCTCACGCTCGGGGTGGCGCAGGAGACGGTACGGGCGCCCGTTGAAGAGGGTCACGCCCTTTCCGCGCTCCAGTTCCACCATGAGGCGCAGCACCGTGGTCTTGCCCGCCTCCTGCGGCCCCAGCAAGGCCGTGACCGTGCCGGGGCCGACATCGAAGCCGAGGTCCAGCAGCGCCGGGCGACGGCCCCGACGGTAGACCTTGGTGAGTCCATTGACCTGGATCATCGCTGGCTGCTCCCACCTGCTCCGGCTGCCCTGGCGGCGTTGCCGCCCGGGTTCAGCGCCCGCTCCGGATTCAGCACCCTAGGGCGAACATCGGGAGATTTCGGGCATTGCGGAGCTGGTGCGGGCCACTCGATCGACCACCTCACTCGATCAGGGGACACCGGCCGCACCAGCGTTCGCCCTGCAGTGCGAGGTTGCGATCAAGGCCGAGGCCGGGCCAGTCCGACCCAGGAGGCTCCGGCCTCAGGAGTCCGGGCGCAGCATCGGGGGGTTGAGCACGGTGGCACCACCGGCCGTGAACAGCTGTGCCGGGCGCCCGCCCTGACGGGTCGTCGTACCGCCCGAAGGCACCAGGAAACCCGGTGTGCCGGTGACCTTGCGATGAAAGTTACGCGGATCCAGCGCCACGCCCCAGACCGCCTCGTAGACCCTGCGCAGCTCGCCCACGGTGAACTCCTCCGCGCAGAAGGCCGTGGCCAGCGCGGAGTACTCGATCTTCGAACGGGCGCGCTCCACGCCCTCGGCCAGGATCAGCGCGTGGTCGAAGGCCAGCGGGTCGCGGTCCGCGGGGCCGGGGCCGAGCAGTTCGCTGACCGGCGCCCAGCGGGCACCCCGCGCGTCACCGCCCGGCTTGGGGGTGGGCAGATCGGGCGCCAGCGCCAGGTGGGCCACGCTGACCACGCGCATCCGCGGGTCGCGCTGCGGATGGCCGTAGGTGGCCAGTTGCTCCAGGTGCGCACCGGCCGTCGCCTGCCCGCCGCCGGAGTGGGCGCGCAGGCCGGTCTCCTCGGCCAACTCCCGGGAGGCGGCCTCGCCGAGGCCCTCGTCCGGGCGCACGAAGCCGCCCGGCAGCGCCCAGTAGCCCTGGAACGGCGGCTCGCCCCGGCGCACCAGCAGCGCGCAGAGCTCGTGCTCCCGGACCGTCAGCACCACCAGGTCGACCGTGACTGCGAACGGGGGGAAGGCCGACGGGTCATAGCGCGACATGGCGTCGATCATAGTCGTCTTTCTGACGATAAACACGAGATCGGCAGCAACTACGGCTCGCCCTCAGCCGCCTGGACGGGCGAGGTCGTGAGGGACGAGGACCGGGCGGGACGCGCGGCGAGCGGGCGTGGCTGGGCGGCAGGCAGGCGTGACGCCGTCCGCGGTCCGGGCACCTCGCGCGCCGGATCCGGGCCGCTCCACCGCCGCTGCCCGGGCGCCCGCTTCCGGCTGACGGGCAGCCCCCGCCGCCCGTCAGCCGGCTCCCAGCTGCAGCTCGGAGGATGCCTCCTCCACCACCGCCACCCCGATCCGGCTGACCCGGACAGCGAACGGCTCCCCCGCCACCCGCAGGCCGGAGAGCTCGAGCTCGCCGAGGGGGGCGGTGCTGGCCGGGCGGACGACCACGCGCTTGGCCGGAGCATCCGGGCGGACGCCGGCCAGCGCGAGCACCGCGTGCGCGGCGCCCGCCGCGGACCCGGCCGCCGGACGGCAGGCGGCCGGGTGCGGAGCGGCCGGACAGTCCGGCAACCGCTGCTCCCCCGCGTACATTTCCGGCAGCCGCCCGCCGAAGTGGGCGGAGGCGGCCAGCAGCCCCTCCAGCAGGGCACCGGCCTCGCGTTCGAAACCCGCCTCGGACAGGCCGACAACGGCCATCGCCGTCTCCTGGACCCGGACGGCACCGCTGCGATGGCCCAGCGGATTGAAGCGGGCCGACCTGCCGCTCAGCGTGCGCAGGCCCCAGCCGCAGTCGAGTTCGGGTGCGACCAGCCGGTGGGCCAGCAGCCTGGTCTGTTCCCGGTCCAGCAGGCCGGGCAGCGAGGCGCCGTCCGCCGCGAGGCCCAGGTCGAGGAGATGGACGAAGGAGGCGGCCACCGCGGGCAGCGGACGCCCGTCGGCCGTCAGCGCGGCGGCGGGGCGGCCGCCGGACAGGTCGTCCACCCAGAACCGCTCTCGGAAGCGCCCGCGCAGCCCCGCAGCCCACTCGCGCCAGCCGGCCGCTCCCGGACGGCCGAAGGCCTCCAGCAGTTCAGCGCCGTGCAGGGCGGCTCGATGTGCCTGTGCCTGGACTTCGCAACGGGCCGTGGCGGGCTGCGCCGAGCGGTCGTCGGGCAGACGACCGAGATCGGTGACGAAGCCGTCGAGCGGGCCGTTCTCGGTGGTCGCCCGCAACACGGCCAGGGCACGCTCGGCGGCCGGCAGGAGATCCGCGACCTCCTGCCGGGGCAGACCCCAGCGCCAGGCCTCGGCCAGCACGGTGACGAAGAGCAACGTGGCTTCCGTGGCCGTGCAGGACGGTGGCAGCTCCGGGCCGGCGTGGCGCAGCGGTCCGGGGATGATCCCCTCGCCCTTGCCGGCGCCGGCCGCGCCCCCGGCCGGCGCGGTCTGCTGACGGCGTGCCAGGGCCCTCAGCGTGCCCGCGGCCAGCCGGGTGCCCAGTGGCAGGGTGAGCCGGGCGGCCCAGAGCGCGTCGGCCGGGGCCAGCCCGAACCGCCACGGCGCGCCTGACGCCGTGTAGAGGTCGGTCGGCCGGTCCGGGTCGGCGAGCAACAGGGCGCTGAGCGCGTCCAGCGAACGCCGCACGAGCAGCTCGGCACGGGCGTCGTCGCAGCGGATCGCCACCTCGGTCCACGGCGCCGGAACACCGGCCCCGCGGCCGATCGGCGGTCGGGCCGTGGTCGCGGCGGCCGCCTCCACGTCCAGCCGCAGCTCGACCGACCAGCGGGCGCCGGGCTGCACCTCGAGATCCCAGCGGAGCACACCCGCACCGGCCAGGACCGCGTGGGGCGAAGGCTTGGCGCTGACGGTCGCACTGTGACCACGGGCGATCCAGCGCAGACCGGCGGACTGGACCTGCCCGGGAACGTCCGGCGGCCGGGCACCGGCCGCGATCTCCGCGAGGCTGCCGAGGTCCGTACCGAGTGCGATCTCCAGCGGCAGGCGGGCGGGGCGGACACCGGCGTTGCGCACGGTGATCGTCTCCGCTCCGTCGGCATGGCGCAGCCGCTCCACGGTGAGCGCCGGATCGGGATCCAGCTCGCCGGGGACCCGGACCGCGCCGAGGAAGCGGGCCTGGGACGCCGAGGAGAGGTCGCCCTGGAGTGCCAGCGGCTCCACCCCGCCGAGCCGCAGTTCCATCCTGCTCAACCCGCGGACACCGGAGCGGAAGAAGCCGTGCAGTCCGGACCCGCGCAGCTGCCCGTCGGCCCCCGAGGCAGCCATGGCGGGGGCGCTGACGCAGAGCACGTCCGCGTGGGTGGACGTCGGCAGCCGGCGGGCTTGGGACGCCGGGCGTCCCGATCCGCTCGCGGACGGCTCGGGCCGTCCCGGGGCAGTTCGGGACCCGCCGACCGTCTCGGCCGGCATCGCGGTCTGTGCTGGCCTGGGGGCCGTCACCGGGCACTCCTCCTGTCGACCGGCAGGGCGGGCCCGCAGGCCACGACCGCCGTGGGTGGTCTCTCTCACGCGTGCGCTCGGCCGGGCACCGCCCGGCGGCACGCCGGGATCGCCGTAGGCCTGGTCCGGCTCCACCGGCCTTGCCTTCCCCCACGGACGGCACCACCATCCACGGCGGGCTCGGTGGCGGCCCTCTGAGTGAACGCGGCGCACGGGGCACAGGTCACGCCCCACCACGCGGTGGGCCGAGCCGGTCGCGAGGTTCGGAGCGTCGGCCGGGTCGCGCGGCACCTGCGGCGGCTCGGCTGACGGGCGATCCACCCCGGGCGGACGGCACCGGTGCCGCTCACTCGGCGCCAGGATACGGTGCCGAGGTGGCACCGCCCGTACCGGGAAGTCCACCGGTCGGCGCCGACCGGCACGCGCACCCCGTGCGGGTGGTGTCGGCGGCGTCGACACCCGCGCGGCCCACCGCGCATTCGCCGCACCGAGCACAGACCGAGGAGTCTCATGTCCGTCGTGATCCGACAGCCTGGCGTCGTACTGACCGACCATCTGTTCCAGGTGCCGCTGGACCACGCGGCGCCGCAGGGCGAGCAGATCGAGGTCTACGCCCGTGAGGTGGTCGCGGCCGGCAAGGAGCGCTCCGACCTGCCCTGGCTGCTCTACCTCCAGGGCGGCCCCGGCGGTCGGGCGGCCCGCCCGCTGGGCCGGGACAGCTGGCTGGACCGGGCCCTGGACGACTACCGGGTGCTGCTGCTGGACCAGCGCGGCACCGGGCGCTCGACCCCGGCGACCCGGCAGACCCTGCCGCTGCGTGGCAGTGCGGCCGAACAGGCCGAGTACCTCTCGTACTTCCGCGCCGACTCGATCGTCCGTGACGCCGAGCTGATCCGTCGTCAGCTGCTGGGCGAGCAGGGGCAGTGGACTCTGCTCGGGCAGAGCTTCGGCGGCTTCTGCACCCTCAGCTACCTGTCGCTGGCCCCCGAGGGGCTGCGCGAGGCACTGGTCACCGGTGGCCTGGCGGGGCTGCGCAGCAGCGCGGTGGACGTGTACCGGGCGGCGTACCCGCGGGTGGGCCGCAAGAACGCCGCGCACTACGCGCGGTACCCGCAGGACGTCGAGGCCGTGCGACGGATCGCCGAGCACCTGTCCGCCGCCCCGGCCGAGCTGCCCGGTGGTGGCCGGCTGACCGTGCGGGCGTTCCAGGCGCTCGGCCTGCTGCTCGGCTCGGGCAGCGGCTCCGACACCCTGCACTACCTGCTGGAGGACGCCTGGGTCCGAGGCAGCGCGGGACTCGAGCTGTCCGACACCTTCCTGACCGGCGCTCAGTCGAAGCTCTCGTTCGCCGACGCCCCGCTCTACGCCGTGCTGCACGAGTCCATCTACGGACAGCGGTCGGTGGACCCGGGACCGACCGGCTGGGCGGCGGAGCAGGTCCGCTCGGAGTTCCCCGAGTTCGACGCGGCCCGGGCCCTGGAGGACGGCGCCCCGGTGCGGTTCACCGGGGAGATGATCTACCCCTGGATGTTCGAGACCGATCCGGCGCTGCGCCCGCTGCAGGAGACGGCGGACCTGCTGGCCAAGCGCACGGACTGGCCCGACCTCTACGCCCCTGACGCCCTGGCGGCCAACCAGGTCCCGGTGGCCGCCGCCGTCTACCACGACGACATGTACGTCGACACCGCGGACTCCCTGGCGACCGCCGACGCGGTCCGCGGCCTGCGGACCTGGGTGACCAACGAATGGGAGCACGACGGCCTGCGGGCCAGCGGTGGGCAGGTCCTGGATCGGCTGATCCGCATGGTCCGCGGCCAGCTGTAGCGGTCGGCGGCGCCGGCTGCTGGAACCGTGCGGGCCGCACGCCGGCGGACGCGGCGCCGACCGGCCGGACGACGGCGAGGGCGGCGCTGGCAGTGGCTGCTGGGCGAGCCGGCAGGAGCTCGGCGGGGCCGTACGGGCATCGCCGGCGGGGGCGGTTCTGGGCGTACGCCGGGGACTTGCGGCCAGCCGGGGCTGCCTGGGCCCGGGCCGGCGGATCGGCGTCGCCTCGGGCTCCTCGCCGCGCCGGGCGACCGGCGCGACCGCCAGGCGTGGGGCGGGCGACGGTGTGGCCGGCGGCGCGAGCGCGGCGGGCACGCCGGCCTCCTCGGCGCCCTGGGCAGTTCGGGGCACAGGCTCGGATCGGGGGGTGGGCGGGCGGCTGGTCATCTCAGGCTCCGATCGTGCTGGTGCTGCTGGTGGTCTTGCGGGTGCCGCGGCGGCCGTCACGGTGCAGGAGTCCGGCGAAGCGGCTCCGGGTCGTCTCGGGCGGCGGCTCGGCTCCGCCGTCCGGCCGGTCGGGAGCAGGCGGCTGCGCGGTGGCGGCGGGCGGCCGCGGCTCGCCCGGGCCGCGGCCGCCGCGCTGGAGCGGGATCACGCCTCGACCGGTCACCGCCGGCGGACTCGGCGCAGCGGCGGCCGACCCGGCCGTGAGGTCCTCGACGGGAGCCTCCGGGCGGCGGCGCCCCGACCGGCCGGCCGCCGCGCGACGCGGCGCCGGGTGCGAGCCGGACGGTCCGGACGATCCGGCGGGCGTCGGGGGGACCGGCGGTCGGTGCGGTACCCCGGGCGGCTCGGCCTCCCCCGAGGAATCGCCACCAGCCGTGGGAGAGTTCGATTTTGATGCTCCGTCAGAGCACGAGGCCGTACGACGGGCCCGCTCCGCACGGACCACTCGCAGCAGGCTGTCCGGCTCCAATCCGCCGTTGAGCGAGTGGTAGAGCAGGTCGGCCAGCGTGTAGGAGGGGTCCAGGTCGAGCGCTCTGGCCAGGGTGACCCGACTGGTCGCGCTGTCTCCGGCCAGCCATGACGTCCAGGCCAGCAGGGTCAGCGGCGCCTTCGCGAACTCGTCGTAGGGCGGCACGCAGCGCCGGATGAGGAAGCGCCACAGACGTTGGGCGGCGACCAGTTCGTCGGGCTCGGCGTACTCGGCGCCGCGGTCCCGGTTGTTCCGGTTCTGCAGACCGACGATCAACCGGGCGCTCTGATCGTCGTCCAGCTTCGGCGGCCCGGACCGGGACTCGGCCATGGCCTGGGCGATCAGCCGGTCGATGGCCGCCATCTCCCGCTGCTCGCCGTCCGGCTCGGTGAGGCTCTCGATCAGCCTGCCCATTTCCCGCTCCAGGGCATGGCGCTGTGCCTCGGCGAGCGCTGCGTCGATCGGGGCGAGCGCGGCCGCGATGGCCTTACGGCTGCCGCGCGGTGCCAGGCCGGCATAGGTGGCGGCGGCGACCACCGCACGCGGATCCCGACCCGAGAACACCGCGGTGCCGCTGAGGTCACAGCAGACCGGGTCGGTGCAGAGGTAGGACCACCAACGGCCGCCGGAGACGCAGAGCGCCTCCCTGACCTGGAGGCCGAACGCGCCGGCGGCCTCCAGCAGGTGGTCGGCCAGCGGGCGCAGCTGGGGCATCACCCGCTCGGCTCCGGGCTCCGGGTCCCGGACCAGGTAGAGCAGGAGCGCGTCCGGGCGCTGGTCGCGCTGCTCGGAGAGGGTGACCAGGAGCTCCACGGCCTCGGCGGCGATCCGCGGCCACTCGGTGGGGTGCTCGGGGATGTCGAAGCGGATCGCTCCGCCCTGCCGGGCGGCCGGGCCGTGCAGGCCGACCGCGACGATGCTGTCGTCCGGGTAGAAGCCGAGCAGATACGGCAGCATCGCGGCCAGGTCCGCGGGGCCGCGCATCCGCACCGACTGCTGTCCGGGGAGTCGGAGGTGGGACATGGCGGTCGAGTCGTCGTGTGTCATGACAGAAGAGTGCGTCCGGTCACGACCGTCCAGCGGAGATTTCTCCCGGACTGTGGACAACCCGGCCCCTGTGGACAAACCGATTGCCCCGGCCGGGTGAACCAAGCCTGTCGACTGCCGAGTTGTCCACAGATGTGGCCACCGGTTCGCCCCACGTCAGTCCGGCAGGGTTTCATGGACGCCATGGACCAGCCGATGCCCACTCCGGACCACCCCGGCGCCGACCGAGCCGCCACCGCCCAGCCCGCCAGCGGCCGCGGCAGCGCCGACCGCGGTGACGCCGACCGCGGTGCCGTCGACCGCAGTGACGCCGACCGCGGTGACGTCCGCGAGCGCGCCGAGGCGGTGCTGCGCGAGCTGGCGGGGCCGCAGGCCAGACTGCGGGACGACCAGTGGCTCGCCATCGAGGCCCTGGTGGTGGACCACCGGCGGGCGCTGGTCGTCCAGCGCACCGGCTGGGGCAAGTCGGCCGTCTACTTCATCGCCACCGCGCTGCTGAGGGCCGGCGGCGCCGGTCCCACGGTGATCGTGTCGCCGCTGCTCGCGCTGATGCGCAACCAGGTGGATTCGGCCGCGCGAGCCGGGATCCAGGCCCGCACGATCAACTCCGCCAACCCGCAGGAGTGGGAGGAGATCCAGGCCGAGGTCGCGGCCGGGACGGTGGACATCCTGCTGGTGAGCCCGGAGCGGCTGAACAACCCCGACTTCCGTGACCAGGTGCTGCCCAAGCTCGCGGCCTCCACCGGCCTGCTGGTGGTCGACGAGGCGCACTGCATCTCCGACTGGGGCCACGACTTCCGGCCCGACTACCGCCGGCTGCGCACCATGCTGGCCGACCTCTCCCCCGGCGTCCCGGTGCTGGCGACCACCGCCACGGCCAACGCCCGGGTCACCGAGGACGTCGCCGAGCAGTTGGGCACCGGCGGTTCCGACGGTCGCGCCCTGGTGCTGCGCGGCCCGCTCGACCGCGAGAGCCTGAGCCTCGCGGTGCTGTCGCTGCCCGATCCGGCCCATCGCCTGGGCTGGCTCGCCGACCACCTGGACGAGTTGCCGGGCTCGGGCATCATCTACACGCTCACGGTGGCCGCCGCCGAGGAGGTGACCGACTTCCTGCGCGGTCGGGGCTTCGCGGTCGCCTCCTATTCGGGCCGCACCGAGGACGCCGAGCGCCGCGGGGCCGAGGCCGATCTGCTGGCCAACCGTGTGAAGGCGCTGGTCGCCACCTCGGCGCTGGGCATGGGCTTCGACAAGCCCGATCTCGGCTTCGTGGTCCACCTGGGGTCCCCGGGCTCGCCGATCGCCTACTACCAGCAGGTCGGCCGAGCCGGGCGCGGGGTGGACCGCGCCGAGGTCCTGCTGCTTCCCGGGCGCGAGGACGAGGCGATCTGGCGGTACTTCGCCTCCCTCGGCTTCCCTCCCGAGGAGCAGGTCAGGCGGACCCTCGGCGCTCTGGCCGAGGCCGGCCGGCCACTCTCCACGGCCGCGCTGGAGGCCCGCGTCGATCTGCGCCGGGCCCGGCTGGAGACCATGCTCAAGGTCCTCGACGTGGACGGCGCGGTGCACCGGGTGCGCGGCGGCTGGCTGGCCACCGGGGAGCCGTGGTCCTACGACGGCGAGCGCTACGCCAAGGTCGCCCGGGCCCGGGCGGACGAGCAGCAGGCGATGCGCGAGTACGCCGCCGGCGGCCACTGCCGGATGGAGTTCCTGCGCCGTCAGCTGGATGACGAGCAGGCGGCGCCCTGCGGACGCTGCGATGTCTGCGCCGGCCCCCGGCACAGCGAGGCGGTGTCGGCGCAGGCGCTCGACGCCGCTCGAGCCGCGCTGGGCCGGCCCGGTGTCAGCTTCGAGCCGCGCCGCCTGTGGCCCACCGGGATGGACGCGCTGGGCGTGCCGCTCAAGGGCCGGATCCCGGGCGACGAGCAGGCACAGGGCGGGCGGGCCCTGGGCCGGCTCTCCGACATCGGCTGGGGCGGGCGCCTGCGGACCCTGCTGGCCGAGGGCGCGCCGGACGGCCCGGTGCCGGCCGACCTGCTGGACGCGCTGGTCACCGTGCTGGCCGACTGGGCCCGCGGCCCGGGCGGTTGGGCCGGGAGCGAGCCGGAGACCGGCCGCCCGGTCGGGGTGGTCACCATGGCGTCCACCTCCCGTCCTCAGTTGGTGGGCACGCTGGGCGCGCGGATCGCGGAGATCGGCCGGCTGCCGCTGCTCGGTCGGATCGAGTACGTGGACGGCCGGCCGCCGCACGGCGCGCGCAGCAACAGCGCCCAGCGACTGCACTCTCTCGCGGGGGGCCTGGTGCTCTCCGACGAGCTGGCCCGGTCACTGGCGGCCGCGCCGGGCCCGGTGTTGCTGGTGGACGACCTGGTCGACAGCGGCTGGACGATGACGGTGGCGGCCCGGCTGCTCCGCCGAGCGGGTGCGCAGGCGGTGTTGCCACTGGTCCTGGCTGTTCAGGGGTGATCGGGCGGTGCGCCCCGGGAGCGGGTGACTCGGCTGGTCCTACGGGGACGAGCCGAGCTTGAGCCATCCAGGGAATATATCCGGCATATCCCCTGCTTTAGGGCGCTATTCATCAGCCCATCGTTGCCGCCCCGGCCATCTGACGTGAGAATTGCCCTGTACCCAGTCACTGGTCCCAAGGACCGGAATTCGGCGTACACACGTGCCCGCGTGTGCAAGGGCCGGGAAGGAGAACGATGGTCCACGGTGTCGGCCGCGGCCAGCTCTCCTCCGTCACGGGTCGGTGCATCGACCTGGAGAGCTGGTCGAGCGCGGGTGTACCGCTGCTGCGCGACCCGCGCGACCTGGTCATCGATCTGCATCAGCGTCATCTGCCGCAGCCGGGCACCAGCGTGCTCGCGGTGGTGGACGTGGACAACCGCGTGGTCGCCTCCGCCTCCGTCGCCTTGCGGCCCCCGGTCACGGACGGCTGGCCACTGCGCAACGCCCTGCTCGGCCAGCTGCGCCGGGTGACCGCGCACGACCTGCGGCTGGCCACGCCGCGGCGGACGGCCGTGCTGCTCTGCTGCCGTGACGGTGTGTCCGGCTGGACCGAGCAGGACGGTGCCTGGATGTGGGCGCTGCGCGACACCGCCTCGCTGCACGGGCTGCGCTGCGGCGCCTACCTCACGCTGACCTCGACCGGCTGGCAGGTGCTCGGTGAGCGGCGCTCGGGTCGGACGCCGCACGCGGGTTCCTGGTCCGAGCGCCCGGTGCACACGGTCTCCGAACTGCCGCGGCGCAGCGCCCCGCGGGTCCGTCCGGTCGCGGAGTACACCCGGCCCGCCGTTCCCTGGTCGGCCGGCGCCGCACCGAGCACCGCACCGAGCCCAGCGCCGATCCGGCACCTCGCCCGCTGAGCAGCCGCCGGCGGACCCCAGGTCGGCGCAGGAGTACGACACCCGGACCCAGAGGAAGCACGGACCCCGGCGTGCCGCGGCGACAGCCCGGGCGGGCTGTCGCACCGCGGCCACCGTGATCAGGCCGGAACCGGCTGCCCCTCGACGACGGCCGCGCCGGCCAGCTGGGCGGTCGCACCGCAGACCACCAGCAGCGCCACCGCGTGGCTGCGCGCCTGCTCCACCGCGAGCACCGCGGGACCGGGCTCGGTGGCCTCCAGCACCAGGACGACGACCTCGCGCCGGGCCGGGCGGGTCAGCGCAAGGGCTGCGTAGAACACGTCGGAGGCCTCGGCCAGTTGGGCCCAGTACCGGCCCTCGCCGAAGGACAACTCGTGCTGCTGCCAAGGGTGCGGGCGGCCGGACGTGAGGACGAGGATGTCGCCGGGCTCGCGCCCCGACTCCAGCAGCTGGTCGACCGTCTGGTCGGCCTGCTCCAAGGCGTTCTCCGGGGCGGCGGGCACCAGTTGGACGGCCGGGCCGGCCGGAGCCTGTCGCGGGCCGGGCTCGGGAATCCGCGGCCGCGGCCCGGGCTTGGGCGGACCGGGCCGCGGCGTGGCCGGGCGCGGCGGGCCAGGGCGCGGGCCGGGTACCGCGGCGGGCGCCGCCGTGGGGGCGGCGGTCCCGCGGACGGTAGGGCTGACGGGGGACGCGCTGCCGGCGGCAGGCGTACTGGGGGCTTGTGCGTCCGACTCGCGGGGGAAGGGAACGCCGGGGCCCGGGATGCTCTCGTGAATCTCCGGCTCCTCGGGGAAGACAGGCATACCCGGATATCTATCAAATGCCGGTCGGATGCGCACGGGCGCCCCACCTGTTGGGCGGCGACCAGTCGACCCGATCAGCGGAACGTGCCGCCACGGAGTATTCCTGATGAACAGTCAGAAGCCGAGAGTGAGCTGTTCGTCGCCGTCCGCCATGCTCCGCGAGCGCTTGAGGTGACTCCAGCGCGGCAGCGCGTCCATGAAGGCCCAGGAGAGGCGGTGGTGTTCGGTGGGTCCGAACTCCGCCAGCGCCGCCCGGTGCACCGGCGAGGGATAGCCGGCGTTGTCCTCGAAGCCGAAGGCCGGGAACTCCGGTGCCAGCTCGGCCATCTGTCCGTCCCGGTGCACCTTGGCGAGCACCGAGGCGGCGGCGACGCAGACGCAGCTCTGGTCGCCCTTGATCACCGTCCGCACCCGCCAGGGGCCGCCGAGGTAGTCGTGCTTGCCGTCCAGGATCACCGCGTCGGGGCGGACCGGGAGCGCCTCCAGCGCCCGCAGGGCGGCCAGCCGCAGCGCCGCGGTCATGCCGAGTTCGTCACACTCCAGCGCGGAGGCCTGGCCCAGCGCGTACGCCGTGACCCAGTCCGCCAGCACCGGAGCCATCTGCTCCCGGCGCCGCGGGGTCAGCAGCTTGGAGTCGGTCAGCCCCTCGGGCGCGCGCCGCAGACCGGTCACGGCGGCGCCGACCGTCACCGGACCGGCCCAGGCACCGCGCCCCACCTCGTCCAGCCCGGCGACGAGGGTCGCGCCCGTGCGGCGCAGCGAGCGCTCGACGCTGTGGGTCGGTGGCTGGTAGGGCATCGGAGGGTCCGTTTCGACTCGAGCGGCCAGGGCGACAGGAGGAGCAGCCGTCCGGCCGCGCGACTTCCACCCTACGGCGGGCGCTCCTCAGCCCTTGACCGATCCCGCCAGCAGCCCGCGGACGAAGTACCGCTGCAGCCCGAAGAAGACCAGCAGCGGAATGACGATCGACAGGAACGCCCCCGCCGTCAGCACCTCCCAGTGACCGCCGAAGGAGCCGGAGAGCTGGGCCAGCCGGACCGTCATCGGCGCCACCTCGGGGGTGCCGCCGGCGAAGGTCAGGGCCACCAGCAGGTCGTTCCAGACCCAGAGGAACTGGAAGATCGCGAAGGACGCCAGGGCCGGCGCGCAGAGCGGCAGCACGATGGACCGGAAGATCTTGAAGTGCGAGGCGCCGTCGACCACCGCCGCCTCCATCAGGTCGCGCGGCAGTTGGGAGATGAAGTTGTGCAGCAAGAAGGTGGCCAGCGGCAGCGCGAACATGGTGTGCGCCAGCCAGACCGGCACGTAGGTCCCGCTCAGGTCGAACTTCGGGATGACGGTCAGCCCGCCCAGGTGGGCACCGCCCGAGAAGAGCTGGAGCAGCGGGATCAGGGCCATCTGCAGCGGCACCACCTGCAGCGCGAAGATCAGGAAGAAGAGCGTGTCACTCCCCCGGAACCGGACCCAGGCCAGCGCGTAGGCGGCCATCGAGGCCAGCACCAGCGGGAAGACGGTGGCCGGGACGGTGATGGCCAGCGAGTTGACCAGATAGGGCATCAGCCCGCCCTGGACGCCGAATCCGCCGTCGAAGAGGACGGAGTGGTAGTTGGAGAGGATCAGGTCCGGGTGGCTGAAGACGTTCCACCAGCCGCTGACCGCCACCTGTTGCTGCGGCCGCAGCGAGGTGGCGAGCAGCCCGAAGGTCGGGATGGTCCACAGGATCGTGACCACGATGACGAAGAGCGAACCGAGCGGACTGCTGAACGACTTGCGGACGGCCTTGACCGCGGGCAGCGGCCGCGCGGTGGACAGGGCCGGCTGGTCGGACGTCTGACTGCTCATCGGGTGGCCCGCTCCTTGCGCAGTTGGACGATGTTGTAGCCGACCAGCGGGAGGACCGCGATGAAGAGGATCACCGCGAGCGCGCTGCCCCGGCCGACGTTGAACTGCACGAAGGACTGCGAGTACATCTCGTTGGCCAGGACCTGGGTGCCGAAGTTGCCGCCGGTCATGGTGCGGACGATGTCGAAGGCCTTCAGCGTGACGATCATGACGGTGGTCAGCACGACGACCAGGGTGGTGCGGATCATCGGCACCGTGACGTACCAGAAGAGCCGCAGCCCGCTAGCGCCGTCGAGCCGGGCGGCCTCGGTCACCTCGTCGGGGATCGCCTTGATCGCCGCCGAGAGGACCACCATGGCGAAACCGGTCTGCACCCAGACCATGACCACCATCAGCAGGAAGTTGTTCAGCGGGTGGGACAGGATCCAGTTCGGGGGGTTGTGCCAGCCGAGCCAGATCGCCGCCTGGCTGAGCAGCCCTATCTGCGCCTGGGAGGAGTCCCGGGTGTCATAGACGAACTTCCAGATGATGCTGGCGCCGACCAGCGAGATCGCCATCGGCATGAAGATCAGCGACTTGTAGAGCGACTGCCAGCGCATCCGGTCCACCAGCAGCGCCAGCACCAGCCCCAGGCCGGTGGCCGCCACGGGGGCGACCACCAGCCAGAGCAGGGTGTTGAGCAGTACCTGGTGGATCGTGTCGGTCGTGAAGGCCCAGCCGTAGTTCTTGAGCCCGAGGAACCTGCTGCTGTCGTCGCTGCGGAAGCTGAGGTAGATCGTCCGGATCAGCGGTGCCACCAGGCCCACCAGGAGCAGCAGCAGCGCCGGGCCGAGGAAGACCGCGATGGCGAGCGGACGGCCGAGCCGACCGGTCGCCCGACCCGCCGCGAAGAAGACCACCAGCAGGATGCCCAGGAAGCCGGCGATCGCCCCGAAGCTGTTGCCCAGTTTGATCGCGGCGTCGTTCCAGGCCGAGTCGGCGAGTAGGGGACTGGTCACGGGCATGCGAGCGAGGTCCTTCCGACGAAGGGGTGCTACCTGACCGGGTGGGGCACCGGCGCCTACTGGGGCCAGGCGCTGTCGACGTCCGCGGCCACCTTCGGGATCGACTCGCCCTCCGCGAACCAGGCGGTGAACGCCTTCCACTCCTCGCCGGAGCCGACCGCCGCGGGCATCATGTCCGAGGCGTCGAACCGGAAGGCGACGGACGTGTCCGTCAGCGCCTTGGCGGAGAGCTGGTCGATGGGGTCGGTGTAGAGGCTCTGGTCCACGCCGTGGTTGGCCGACACCCAGCCGGGTGCGACCTTGACCCGGCTGGTGGCCCAGTCCGCCGTGGAGAGGTAGTTCTGCACCGCCTGCACCTCGGGTCGGCTGGAGAAGGCGGCCAGGAACTCGCCGCCGCCCTCGACCGGAACCGGGAGCGCCGGGTTGACCGGCGGCAGCTGGAAGGCGAAGACGTCGCCGTCCGGGCCGACCTTGGCGGTCTTGGGCCACTGCGCCTCGTAGAACGAGGCCTGCTGGAGCATCCAGCACTTGCCGGTGAGGACCGGCGCGCCCGCGTCCTGGAACGTCGTGGTGGCGATCGACTTCACGTCCCCGATCCCGCCGTTGACCCAGGCCGGGTTCTGCATCCAGCCCGCCACCGTCTGCATCGACTGGATGATCGGCGGGTCACTGAACTTGACCTTGTGGCTCACCCAGTCGTCGTAGACCTGGCTGCCCTGGCCGCCGAGCACGACCTCCTCCAACCAGTCGGTGGCCGGCCAGCCGGTCGCCGTGCCGGAGCCGATGCCACCGCACCAGGGCCTGCTGCCGTTGGTGCCGGCCGCGGCGATCTTGTCGCTGAGCGCCTTCAGGTCGGCCCAGGTCTTCGGCACGGTGTAGCCCGCCGCCTGGAACGCCTTGGGCGAGTACCAGACCAGGGACTTCATGTTGGCGCTCATCGGTGCCGCGTAGAAGGTCCCGTTGACCGAGCCGTAGGTCTTCCAGATCGGGCTCCACTGGTCCTCGTTCGTCACCGTCTGGGCCGGCGGCTTGACGACCTTGCCGGTCTTCACCATCTGGCCCAGCAGGCCGGGCTGCGGGATGATCGCCAGGTCCGGGGTGTTGCCACCGGCGACCCGGACCGGGAGTTGGGACTCGAAGTCGTTCGAGCCCTCGTAGGAGATCTTGATTCCGGTACAAGTACTGAACTCGGCCCAGGACTTCTCCAGGGAGTCCGACTCCGGGCTGAGGATCGAGGCGAACATCGTCACCGTCGTCCCGGAATGCCCCGCGTACGGCTGGTACTTGGCGCAGCTCGCCGGCAGGGGCGCCGCCGAGCCGGCACTGCCGGAACTGCTGCCGGAGCTGTTGGAGCAGGCGGCGGCGAGCGAGAGGCCCAGCAGCGCCGGAGCCACCAACAGTCGATTTCTGAACCGGGCACTCGTCCTGATGTTCAAAGCGTTCTCCTGCGGCCTGGGACGAACCACATGACACTGCGCTGAACCGGAAAGTCGCATGAGGCCGTGGCAGGGGCGGCCACGGCCAGGTCGACGGCGACTGGCTTGAAGACGCTAACGCACCGTTCATCAGACGCCAAGGACACGTTCAACTTTCACCGTGAAGACTTCCCGTCACAATCCGCGTTCGTGACCGTGCCCGCCGATACCTACCCCTGGCCCCGCTCCGAAACGCAGACGGTGCGAGAAGTCGAACCGACCGACTTCCCGCACCGCTTTGCCCCACAGGTGAATTGACTGTCCGTCAGTACAGTCGCACCGGCAGCCCCTGCAGGCTGTTGAGCACGATCGAGGCGGCCGGGCGCAGTTGGTCGTCCGGCACCGCCAGGGACAGTTCCGGGAAGCGCTCGAAGAGCGCGGGCAGTGCCACCTGCGCCTCCAGCCGGGCCAGCGGCGAGCCGGGGCAGACGTGCGGCCCGTGGCCGAAGGACAGGTGCCGGATCGGGTCCCGGGTGATGTCGAACAGCTCGGCGGTCACGCCGTGCTGCAACGGATCGCGGCCGATCGCGTTGTACGAGATCAGCACCGGATCGCCGACCGGCACCAGCGCCTCGCCCACCCTGATCTCCTCGGTCGCGTACCGGAAGAGGAAGTTGCTGGTCGGCGGCGTCCAGCGGAGCGACTCCTCGACGACGGCGGACCAGCCCACCTCGCCCGAACGCGCCAGGGCCAGCTGGTCGGGGTGCCGCAGCAGGGCCCGCACCGCGTTGGTGATCAGGTTGACGGTGGTCTCGTGGCCGGCGGCGATCATCACCCGCAGGGTCGCGGCCGCCTCGGCGTCCGACAGCTCGCTGCCGTCGAGGTCGGCGGCCAGCAGCGCGCTGGTCAGATCATCGCCCGGCGCGGCACGGCGCTGCCGCACCAGGTCGTCGACGAAGGCGTTCAGCGCCGCGATGATCGAGTGGATCCCCGCCGGGTCCGGCACGCTGCGGAAGAACCGCTCATAGAGCTCGCGCAGATAGCCGTGGTCCGCCGGGTCGACCCCCAGCAGGGTGCCGATCACCGTCATCGGCAGCGGAAACGCGAAGGCCGACTTCAGGTCGACCAGCGGCTCGCCGGCGGCCAGCTCGTCCAGCAGCCGAGCGGTCAGCTGCTCCACCTGAGGCCGCATCAACTCGACCCGGCGGGGCGTGAACGCCTGCGCGATCAGCGCGCGCAGGCGCCGGTGCTCCTCCCCGTCCGCGGTCACCATGCTCGGGCCCGGCACCGCCACACCGATCAGCGGCCAGTCGCGGGGGATCTCGCCGCGCTGGTAGGCCGCCCACTGCCGGACGTCCTTGACCAGGCGCTGATCCGTCAGCAGGGCGCGCGCGGCGGCATGCCGGGTGACCGCCCAGGCCCGCACCCCGCCCGGCAGCTCCACCGGCACCACCGGCCCGGCCGCGCGCAGCACCGCACCCTCGGCCGCGCTGTCGCGCGCGAAGGGGTCGAGTGCCACCACGCCGCTCAAAGGCACACTGGTCATCCGAAGGCTCCTCCGGTCGTCGTCGACGGGGTGAATCCGACCGGCAGCGCCACCAGCGCACGCACCCAGGCCGACGGCCGCCAGACCAGCGCGTGCTCGGCCACCGCCAGCCGCAGGTCCGGCAGCCGGTCCAGCAGCACCTCGACGGCCGTGCCGGCGATCACCTCGGCCGCCTCCTGGGCCGGGAACGGACAGCGGTGCTCGCCATGCGAGAAGCTCAGGTGCGCCCGGTTGCCCTCCGCCGCCTGACCACCCGCCTGCCGCACCGCCGGATCGGCGTTCGCCCCCGCGAGCCCGAGCAGCACCATGTCACCGGCCGCGATCCGCTGCCCGCCGAGCTGGGTGTCCCGCACCGCCCAGCGGCCCGCGAAGATCTGGGTGGGCGTGTCCTCCCAGAGCGCCTCGCCGAGCGCCTGCCCCACGCTGCGGCGGCCGCCCGAGAACGAGGCGGCGAAGCGGTCGTCGGTGAGCATCAGCCGCAGCGCGTTGGCGATCCAGTAGGCGGTCGGCTGGTGGCCCGCGGCCAGCAGCACCCGCAGGTCGCGCACCACCTCGTCGTCGCTCAGACCGGCCGGGTGGACCAGCAGCCGCGAGGTGATGTCCGCGCCGGGCTCTGAGCGCTTGGCCTCGACCAGCTCGAGCATGGTCGTCACGATCCGCTGCGAGGCCTGCTGCGCGTCCGGGCCGCCGTCCATCATGGCCACCAGGTTCGCGATCAGCGCCGGCACCTGGGCCTCGTCCAGCCCCAGCAGCCAGCAGAGCACCAGCAGCGGCATCCGGTGCGCGTAGTCGGCGACCAGGTCCGCCTCGCCGCGGCCCGCGAAGGCGTCGATCAGCCGGTCGGCGATCCGCTCGCAGTACTTCTTCAGCTCGTAGGGGTCCACCGCGCCGAGCGCGTCGGTGACCGCGGCGGAGCGGCGCTGGTGCTCGGCGCCCTCGGTGTACAGGATCGAGGCCACCGGGGTCATCAGCGGCCGCAGCGGCCAGTCCTCGGGGATGGTCGGCCAGGCGTTCCAGCGGCTGGAGTCGCGCCCGAAGAGCTTGGGCTGGCTCGTCACCGTCTGCAGCTCACGGTAGCCGATCACCAGCCAGGCGGGCACGCCGCCGGCCAACTCGACCGGGGCGACCGGGCCGTGCGCGGCCCGCAGCTCGCGGTAGACCTGCGCCGGATCGGTCTGGAACCGCGGACCGTACAGCTGCGCGGCCGCGCGGTGCGCGGGGCAGCCGGGCGGCGGGGTGGGCACCGGCTCGGTCACGAGTGGCTCTCCTCTTCCTGGCGTGCTTCCTGGCGTGCTACCTGCCGCTCTTCCTGACGCTGACTCAGTTCGGCTTCGGTGCGTGCGCAGAGGTGGCGGACGAGCTCGATCAGCACCTGCTTGCTCGACTCGCGATCGCGCGCGTCGCAGTCCAGCAGCGGCACCTGCGGCGAGAGGTCGAGCGCCTCGCGGATCCGCTGCGGCGAATGCTTCGGCGGCTCGAAGGTGTTGCGGGCCACCACGAACGGCATCCCGTGCTGCTCCAGCCGGTCGATCGCGTACCAGGAGTCCGCCAACCGCCGGTCGTCCACCAGCACCACCGCGCCCAGCGCACCGCTGAACAGGCGGTCCCAGAGGAACCAGAAGCGCTCCTGCCCGGGTGCGCCGAAGAGGTACAGCACGCTCTCGGCGGACAGCGTGATCCGGCCGAAGTCGAAGGCCACCGTGGTGGCGCGCTTGTCGCGCACCGCTGACGGATCGTCGATGCCTTCGCCCGCGCGGGTCATCACCTCTTCGGTGGCCAGCGGCCGGATCTCGCTGACCGAGCCGACCAGCGTGGTCTTGCCCACGCCGAAGCCACCGACCACCACGATCTTCCACGCGTTGTCGGCGGTGCTCCGCAACGGGATCCGGCGTGCGGCCGGCCCGGCCTCAGAGCCGTTGGAGTCCATGCAGCACCTGCTTCAGCGTGTCGAGATCGGGCAGCCGGGCCTGGGCGGGAGCGAAGCGCGGGTGCCGGGCGGTGATCCGGCCGGCCTCCAGCAGATCGCCCAGCAGGATCTTCACCACGCTGATCGGCAGCCCCAGTTCGGCCGCCACCTCCACCACGGCGGTCGGCTGCCGGCACAGCCGCAGGATCCGCGCGTGCTCGGACTGCATGCCGGGCACCGGCTGTTGCTCGGTGACGATCAGCGTCACCACGTCGAAGGCGTGCGTACCGGCCGTGCTCCGCCCGCCGGTCACCGTGTACAGCCGGTCCGGACCGTCCGACAGGTCCGACCGCGGGGGCCGCGTCACGCGTCCGCGGTGGTGTCGTTCCCGCGCGGCGGCGCGCTCAGGAAGTCGCCGATCTGCTCGACCAGGCCGTGCATGTTGTGGCCGACCAGGCCCACGTCCGCGCTCTCGTCGGTGACCACCGCGAGGTGCGTTCCGTGGCCCGCCTCCACGATGCACAGGATGCCGCCGTGGAACTCGGTCATCGACTGCCGGACCCCGCCGCTGCCGTCGCCGAACTCGATCGAGGCGCCGTGCGCGAGGCTCTGGATGCCGGAGGCTATGGCGGCCAGCTGGTCGGCCTGATCGGCGCTCAGACCGGAGCTGTGGCACAGCTTCAGGCCGTCCGCCGACAGCACCAGGGCGTGCCGGGAGTCCGGCGTGTTGGCCAGCAGGTTCTCCAACAGCCAGTCGAGATCGCGGTCGGTGGTGCTGCTCATCAGGCATCGTCCTTCGGGATGTCCGGGATGTCGGTGGGCTGAGCGAGAGCGGGCTGGGCCGGGACGCCGTGGGCACCCTGGCCGAGCTGGACGCCCTGGCGGAAGTCGCCGAACCGGGCGGCGGCGGTCGGGACGGACCGGGTCCTCACGGTCCTGCTCGGGCCGGCGGCCGCCGCCGCCAGCGTCTGGCCACGCCGCCGTCTGGGCAGTCCGTCCCCCGGCTCGGCCTCGACCTCGAGCGCGGGCGCGGGCGCCGGTGCGGGCGCCGGTGCGGGCCGGTCCGGTGCCGGCGCGACGGTCTCGCGGGTGGCGCTGTCCGCGCCGGGATCTTGCGCCAACTGCTCCTGGTGGACGATCAACTGCTCGGGAATCAGCATCACGACCCCCGTCCCACCACGCGAGGACGGCCGGAACGAGATCGCCAGCCCGTGCTTGCGGCCCAGCGCGCCGATCACCGCGAAGCCCAGCCGGGTGCCGGCCGAGAGCGTGGTCAGGTCCAACGGCTCACCGGAGACGGCCTGCTCGGCCCGGCGCAGCCAGACCTCGGAGAGCCCGAGCCCGCCGTCCTCCACGGTGATCGCCAGCCCGGTGTGCAACTCCTCGACGTAGACGTGCACCTCGGCCGGCGGCGCCGAGAAGTTGGCGGCGTTGTCCATCAGCTCGGCCAGCGCGTGCATCACGCCCTCGGCCGCGTAGCCCGCGACCGCGGCGCCGCTCGCCGAGTGCAGCCGCACCCGCTGGTAGGCGCTGATCCGGCCGAGCGCCCCGCGCAGCACGCTCTCCATCGGGATCGGCCGGCTCCACCGCCGACCGCTGCGGGCGCCGGTCAGCACGGCGATGCTGTCGGCCAGCCGGCCCGCCTGGGCGGTGCTGTGGTCGAGTCGGAGCAGGTCACCCAGCACCTGCTCGCCGTGCTGGTGCTGCATCTCGCGCAGTTCGGCGTGCATCGCGGTGGCCAGCGCCTGCATCCGCCCGGCCGCCGTCGCGCAGACCGCGAGGGCCGCCGCCCGCTGCCGCTCGCCGTACGCGACCTCCTTGGCGAGCAGCGCGACCAGGCTCTCGTGCGCGGTCTGCCGGTGTGCTACCAGGACGGTCTCCACCGAGGCGCCGGCCCGCAGCAGGCGGACCACCTCCGGGATCGTCCGTTCGGCCAGCAGCGCGAGTTCCGCCCGCTCGTCGTCGGCCGCGGCCCGGGCGGTCGCCGCCTCGGCCCGCGCCTCGACGGCCTCCGAGCGGGCGGCGAGCATCTCGACCCGGGCCGCCTCGGCCTCGGCGAGGGCCGCGTCGGCCCGGGCCCGCGATGCCTGCGCCTCGGCGAGCGCGGTGCCGGTCGCCGCCTCCGCGCGCAGCACCGCGGCCACCGCGGCCTCCCCCTTGGTCCGGCTGGTGGCCAGCTCGGCGGCCAGCCGGCGGGCCCGCCGCCACTGCGCCAGCCCGGCCAGCGCCACCGCGCACCAGGCGGCCGCTGCCAGCGTCCCCCAGGCCGCGACCACCGACCGCTCCCCCTCGGGCGCGGCAACCACGGCCACGGCCACGGCGGCCCCCGCCACCCCCACCGCCACCAGGGCGGCGAGCAGCGCGGCCGGTCTGCCGGACAGGCGGGTGCGAGCGGTCATGGCGCGGTTCCTCGGCGGGCGTCGGAGCTAGGGCGGGTGCCAGCGCACCCGCCTCCCGCGGCGGGGAGATCCAAGATCAGTTGACGCGGTCAGCAGATCATATCGACTCAGCTGACCGGCTCGACCGGCGAGTTGACGCGATGTCTCCCAAGCGGCCGCCAGGCACACGCGAGCGGGGCGGGAACCTGTGGGTTCCCGCCCCGCTCGCACCGTTCCTCACCGCTCGACGGGAGGAACCTCGGCCGAGATCAGCTGCAGCCGCTGGTCGATCCGCAGCCCTCGCACAGGTAGCAGCTGCCCGCGCGGCGCATCTTGGTGCCGCAGGAGAAGCAGAGCGGGGCGTCCGCGTTCAGGCCGAGCTGGATCTCCAGCAGCTCGGTCGAGTTGTGCGGGGCCTTGGCGGTCGGCTGGACGACCGGCGCGGGCTTGCCGGCGGCGCGCTCGACGGTGCGCGGGGCGGACTGGGCCAGGCTCGTGACGTCCACGTCCTCCTCCTCGAGCGGCTCGTAGGAGCCGGTCTCCAGGTGGCGCTGGCGCTCCTCGACGGAGTGGATGCCGAGCGCGGAGCGGGTCTCGAAGGGCAGGAAGTCCAGCGCCAGGCGGCGGAAGATGTAGTCGACGATCGACTGGGCCATCCGCACATCCGGGTCGTCGGTCAGACCGGCGGGCTCGAAGCGCATGTTGGTGAACTTCGAGACGTAGGTCTCCAGTGGGACGCCGTACTGCATGCCGACCGAGACGGCGATCGAGAAGGCGTCCATCATGCCCGCGAGGGTCGAGCCCTGCTTGGACATCTTCAGGAAGACCTCGCCAAGGCCGTCGTCCGGGTAGGAGTTGGCGGTCATGTAGCCCTCGGCGCCGCCCACGGTGAAGGAGGTGGTGATCCCCGGGCGGCCCTTGGGCAGGCGCTTGCGGACCGGGCGGTACTCGACGACCTTCTCGACGGCGGCCACGGGCTCCGCCGCGGCAGCCTCCTTGGTCTTCTTCGCCGACAGCGGCTGGCCGACCTTCGAGTTTTCGCGGTAGATGGCCAGCGCCTTGACGCCGAGCTTCCAGGCCTCGAAGTAGACCTCCTCGACGTCCTCGACGGTCGAGGAGACCGGCATGTTGACCGTCTTGGAGATCGCGCCGGAGATCCACGGCTGGATCGCCGACATCATCCGCACGTGGCCCATCGGCGAGATCGAGCGCTCGCCCATCGCGCAGTCGAAGACCTCGTAGTGCTCGGGCTTGAGGCCGGGTGCGTTGACCACGTTGCCGTGCTCGGCGATGTGGGCGACGATCGCCTCGACCTGCTCGGGCTGGTAGCCGAAGCGGCGCAGGGCACGCGGCACGGTGCCGTTGACGATCTGCATCGAGCCGCCGCCGACCAGCTTCTTGAACTTGACCAGGGCGAGGTCGGGTTCAACGCCGGTGGTGTCGCAGTCCATCATCAGGCCGATGGTGCCGGTGGGGGCGAGCACCGAGGCCTGGGCGTTGCGGAAACCGTTCTGCGCGCCGATCCGGAGCACGTCCTGCCAGGTCTCGGTGGCGGCGGCCCAGACCGGGGCGTCCAGCTCGTCCACCGCGACGGCGGCCGTGCTGGCGTCCGCGTG
Organism: Kitasatospora sp. GAS204B; assembly: GCF_029892155.1. Classification (GTDB taxonomy): domain Bacteria; phylum Actinomycetota; class Actinomycetes; order Streptomycetales; family Streptomycetaceae; genus Kitasatospora. The sequence goes on from NZ_JARZAG010000028.1 coordinate 57,220, forward strand.
CTGCCGCATGACCCGCTGGTGCGGGGCGGCGTTGCGGGCGTAGCCGTCGTAGGGGCCGACCACGCCGGCCAGTTCGGCGCCGCGGCGGTAGGCGGTGCCGGTCATCAGCGAGGTGATCGCGCCGGCCAGGGCGCGGCCGCCGTCGGAGTCGTAGGCGTGGCCGGTGGCCATCAGCAGGGCGCCGAGGTTGGCGTAGCCGATGCCGAGCTGGCGGTAGGCGCGGGTGGTCTCGCCGATCTTCTCGGTCGGGAAGTCGGCGAAGCAGATCGAGATGTCCATCGCGGTGATGACCAGCTCGACGACCTTGGCGAAGTTCTCCGCGTCGAACGTGTCGTCGTCGCGCAGGAACTTCATCAGGTTCAGCGAGGCGAGGTTGCAGCTGGAGTTGTCCAGGTGCATGTACTCCGAGCACGGGTTGGAGGCGTTGATCCGGCCCGACTCGGGGCAGGTGTGCCAGTGGTTGATGGTCGAGTCGTACTGGATGCCCGGGTCGGCGCAGGCCCAGGCGGCCTCGGCCATCTTGCGGAACAGCTTCTTGGCGTCGACGGTCTCGATGACCTCACCGGTCATCCGGGCCCGCAGGCCGAACTCGCCGCCGTTCTCGACCGCCGTCATGAACTCGTCGGAGACCCGGACCGAGTTGTTGGCGTTCTGGTACTGGACGGAGGTGATGTCGTCCCCGCCGAGGTCCATGTCGAAGCCCGCGTCGCGCAGGGCGCGGATCTTCTCCTCCTCCTTCACCTTGGTCTCGATGAAGGCCTGGACGTCGGGGTGGTCGACGTCCAGCACGACCATCTTGGCCGCACGACGGGTGGCGCCACCGGACTTGATGGTGCCGGCCGAGGCGTCGGCGCCGCGCATGAAGGAGACCGGTCCAGAGGCGTTGCCGCCGGAGGAGAGCAGTTCCTTGGAGGAGCGGATCCGGGAGAGGTTCAGGCCGGCGCCGGAGCCGCCCTTGAAGATCATGCCCTCTTCCTTGTACCAGTCGAGGATCGAGTCCATCGAGTCGTCGACGGCCAGGATGAAGCAGGCGCTGACCTGCTGCGGCTGCTTGGTGCCGACGTTGAACCAGACCGGCGAGTTGAAGCTGAACACCTGGTGGAGGAGGGCGTGGGTCAGCTCGTGCTCGAAGACCTCGGCGTCGGCCGGGGAGGCGAAGTAGCCGTGCTTCTCGCCGGCCGCGCGGTAGGTGAGCACCACGCGGTCGATGATCTGCTTGAGGCTCCACTCGCGCTGCGGGGTGCCGACGGCGCCGCGGAAGTACTTGGAGGTGACGATGTTCACCGCGTTGACCGACCAGAAGTCGGGGAACTCGACACCGCGCTGCTCGAAGTTGATCGAGCCGTCACGCCAGTTGGTCATGACGACGTCGCGCCGCTCCCAGCTGACCTGGTCGTAGGGGTGCACCCCAGGAGTGGTGTAGATGCGCTCGATCCGCAGACCGCCCTTGGGGGCCTTGCCGGACCCCTTCGCCGCCTTCTCGGACTTCGACCCGCGTGCGGAACCGCTCGTCGTGTCTGTCACTGCTTCTCCTCCTCCTGGGCTTGCGCCCCGAATACCCCAATTGTCGCCTCTCGGCGCGATGGGGTATCGCTGCTTCTTCGCTTCTCCTGGCGTGCGGGCAGGCCGGGGACGCCGACCGGTTCGCACTGTGTGTATGGGTTCGCGCACCGTTTCCGGGCGCGCCGGAGCCCTTCCGGGCTGCCGTTCTGCTGCTTTGCCGCCTAGGGCGCCGCGGCGGGGACGGCGACCGTGGCGCCGTCGTCGCCCGGGGCGGGCACCGGCTGCTCGGCGCCACGCAACTCGGCGATGGCGGCCTCGAAATCGGACAGGCCGTCGTAGGCCTGGTAGACCGACGCGAACCGCAGGAACGCGACGACGTCCAGGTCCTTCAGCGGGCCGAGTATGGCCAGCCCCACGTCATGGGTGGAGAGCTCGGCCGAGCCGGAGGCCCGCACGCACTCCTCGACCCGCTGGCCGAGCTGGGCGAGGGCGTCCTCGGTGACCGGTCGGCCCTGGCAGGCCTTGCGGACTCCGGAGATCACCTTCTCCCGGCTGAACGGCTCGGTCACCCCGCTGCGCTTGATCACCATCAGCGCGGCCGTCTCCACCGTGGTGAAGCGGCGACCGCAGTCGGGGCACTGCCGACGGCGACGGATCGAACTGCCGTCGTCGGCGGCGCGGCTGTCGACCACGCGGCTGTCGGAGTGCCGGCAGAAGGGACAGTGCACGGAACCGGCTCCCTTCTGGGGTCTGGCTGGCGGGCGAGCAGCGCTCAGTCTAGGTGACGCCCACCATGATCAAGTACCGGGGGACCACAACCTGTGGGCTGCGAGCACCTATGTAACCACTAGATCTAGGCCACTGTCCCGAGTAACACGCCCGACTCGCGCCCGATTCCGGTATCGCCCGGATCACCCGGCGCAATCGATGCTGGTCAGTCGCCGGTCGGTCGGGGAGGCGTCCGTTTCGACTCCACCCGGACGGCCGAGCGGCGGTTTCCGGTCGACTGTCGACGACTTCACCCCCATGCCGCACCGGCCCCTGGCACGCCCTCTAGAATCGACTGGATCGAACATTTAATCGACATACACCGAATGCCTTGATCAAGTCAGCCGACTCCTCGATAATTCACTCGAACGTGTGTTTGGCGCAACCTTTCGATAGGTGCTGCCGTTGGGCTGGGCAGGCAAGGGAGAACGCCCGACGAGAGGGGCCGCCGTGAGCACCGTACAGAGCAGCACCAGCAGTTCCACCGCCATCCAGAACCTCCCGACAACCGTCGCCGACGGCCGCGGCATCCCGCTGCAGGACCGCGCCCAGCACCACGCGGGCCGGGGCGCCACGGACCAGCAGAGCTTGGACCAGAGCATGGATCGCAGCGACAGCCGCCCTCAGACCCCGTCCGGGGGAGCCCCGGGCTACCTCCCCGACCCGAGCATCGAGCACGCCTCGGTGCAGGACGTGCCGATCGGCCTGCCGAACGGCCAGGTCCGCTCGCTGCCGGGCCGCCCGCCGGGCATCCGCACGGACGAGGCCGGGCTGACCGAGCGCCAGCGCCGGGTGATCGACGTGATCCGGGACTCCGTGCAGCGGCGCGGCTACCCGCCGAGCATGCGGGAGATCGGCCAGGCCGTCGGCCTCTCCTCCACCTCCTCGGTGGCGCACCAGCTGATGGCGCTGGAGCGCAAGGGCTTCCTGCGCCGCGACCCGCACCGCCCGCGGGCCTACGAGGTGCGCGGGGTCGAGGTGACCCGGCCGAACACCGCCGAGGCCGCCGGGCGCCCGTCCACCTCCTACGTCCCACTGGTCGGCCGGATCGCCGCCGGTGGCCCGATCCTGGCCGAGCAGACCGTCGAGGACGTCTTCCCGCTGCCCCGCCAGCTGGTCGGCGAGGGCGAGCTGTTCGCCCTGACCGTGCGCGGCGACTCGATGATCGAGGCCGCGATCTGCGACGGCGACTGGGTCACCGTGCGCCGCCAGCCGGTCGCCGAGAACGGCGACATCGTGGCCGCGATGATCGACGGCGAGGCCACCGTGAAGCGGCTCAAGCGCGAGGACGGCCGGATCTGGCTGATGCCGCACAACCCCGCCTACGAGCCCATCCCGGGCGACAACGCGACCATCCTGGGCAAGGTCGTGGCGGTGCTGCGGCGCCTGTGACCGTGCACCGTGCGCCCGGCGCCGCACGCACGACAACCGAGGGCCCCTACCGACACCCGGCAGGGGCCCTCGCGCTTGACCCGGCCCGGCTGCTCAGCCGGGCTCAGCCACGCTTGTCGACCGGCCTGGGCGGCGGCGCGGACGCCGCGATCGCCGCCAGCGAGCGCCGCACCTGGTTGCGGTCGGTGGTGTACCAGAAGTCCGGCATCGAGGACCGGAAGAAGCCGCCGTACCGGGCGGTGGCCAGTCGCGGATCGAGCACCGCGACCACCCCGCGGTCGTCCGCCGCGCGCACCAGCCGGCCCGCGCCCTGCGCCATCAGCAGCGCGGCATGGGTCGCCGCCACCGCCATGAAGCCGTTGCCGCCCGCCTCCTCGACCGCCTTCTGCCGGGCGCTCATCAGCGGATCGTCCGGGCGCGGGAACGGGATCCGGTCCATCACCACCAGCTGGCAGGCGGAACCCGGCACGTCCACCCCCTGCCAGAGCGACAGCGTGCCGAACAGGCAGGTCTCCGGATCCGCGGCGAAGGCCCTGATCAACTCGCCCAGGGTGTCCTCGCCCTGCAGCAGGATCGGGAAGTCCAGGCGCTCGCGCAGCTGCTCGGCGGCCGTCTGGGCGGCCCGCATCGAGGAGAAGAGGCCCAGCGTGCGCCCGCCGGCCGCGCCGATCAGCTCGGCCAACTCGTCCAGCATCTGCGGCCGGTCCGGCTCCCGCCCGGGCGGCGGCAGGTGCTTGGCGACGTAGAGGATGCCCTGCTTGGGGTAGGAGAAGGGCGAGCCGACGTCGAGTCCGCGCCAGTACGGTGGGGCGTCCTCGCCCTCGGCCCGCTCCGGCTCGTCGGCCGCCCGCTGGTCCGGCAACCGCCCCTCACCCGGCAGGCCGACCGAGGCGGCCACGCCGTTGAAGTCGCCGCCGAGCTTCAGGGTGGCCGAGGTGAGCACCACCGAGCGCTCCTTGTAGAGGTTCTCCCGCAGCAGCCCGGAGACGCTCATCGGCGCCACCCGCAGCGAGGCGGGGACCAGCCCGTAGCGGTCGTTGCGCTCGATCCAGACCACGTCGTAGGGCGATTCGGAGAGCAGCCGCTCGGTGGTGTCGTGCAGCGTCTCGGCGGCGGCCATCGCCTGCTTGCGCACCGCGTCCTCGTCGGAGAGCCCCTTGTCCCTGGTCTCGCCGAGCGAGGTGATCACCAGCCGGCTGGCGTCCCGGATCGCGGCCACCGCGTAGCCGAGGTACTCGGGCAACTCGTCGACCTTGCCGGGCTGAGCCGTCTCCATCAGACCGTGGTAGCTCTCGGCGGCGGCCTGCAGCGCGTCCACCGCCTTCTCGTTGGCGAGCCGGGCGGCCCGCTTGACGGCCCGGTTGACCGCGCCGACGGTCAGCTCCGCGGTGGCCGCGCCGGTCACCCGGTTCACCAGCTCGTGCGCCTCGTCGATGATCAGCAGCTCGTGCTCGGGCAGCACCGGGGCGCCCTCGATCGCGTCGATCGCCAGCAGCGCGTGGTTGGTGACCACCACGTCCGCGAGCTTGGCCCGCTCCCGGGCCTTCTCCGCGAAGCACTCCTGGCCGTAGGCGCAGCGGCTGGCGCCCAGGCACTCCCGGGAACTGACGGAGAGTTGGGCCCAGGCCTTGTCCGAGACGCCGGGACTCATGTCGTCGCGGTCACCGGTCTCGGTCTCGCCCGCCCAGTCGCGCAGCCGCAGCACGTCCTGGCCGAGCTTGCCGCTCGGGCCGCCGAGGGCCTCGACCGGGTCGAAGAGGCCCTCGCCCTCCTCGCTCGGGGTGCCCTCGTTGGCCCGGTGCAGGCAGAGGTAGTTGGAGCGGCCCTTGAGCATCGCGAAGAGCGGGCGGCGGCGCAGGATCGGCTGCAGCGCCTCCACCGTGCGCGGCAAGTCCCGCTCCACCAGCTGGCGTTGCAGCGCCAGGGTGGCGGTGGCCACCACCACCCGGTCGCCGTGGGCGAGCGCGGGGACCAGGTAGGCGAGGGACTTTCCGGTGCCGGTGCCGGCCTGCACCAGCAGGTGTTCGGCGTGGTCGGTGGCCTCGGCCACCGCCTGGGCCATCTGGATCTGGCCGGGGCGCTCGACTCCGCCGACCGCGGTGACCGCGGCGTGCAGGAGCTCGGGGATGCGGCCGGTGGGTACCGGGCCGGGGCCGGGGTCGTTCGAGCCCTCGGCGGGCAGCAGCTGGGGTGCGGAGTCGTTCGTCATGGCCCTTCCACCCTACGGGGCCGGACTGACAACGCCCTCGCGCGGACCGGGCAACCCGGCCCCGGCGGCCGCCAGCGGGTTGGCCACCCGCCCGTACACGGCCGCGTGCGGGCGCTCGGGCCGGTCCCGGTAGCCGTCCAGCAGCAGCCGGTTGCGGTTCAGGCAGAGCCGGTCGATGGTCGGGGTGAACAGGTCGAAGAGCGCGAACCGCTCGGCCAGCTCGGGAAAACGCGCCTGGTGGGCCAGCACCGCGGCCCGCAGCAGACCCCAGAACTCCGCCTCCGGCAGGGCGAGTCGGCGTTCCAGCAGCGGCGCCAGGTAGCGGTACACGCCGATGAACAGGCCCGCGTGCAGGAACTGGCACAGGCCCGCCGGCGCCTCGCGCAGCAGCACCTCGGCCACCTCGGGCGGCAGCTCGCGCAGTTCGGGCAGGTCCTGGTCGCTGAGGTTGACGTCGTCGACGAAGTCCTTGACCGCCAGCCGGACCGGGACGTCGCGCTCGTCGAAGAGCAGGATCGCGTTCTCGCCGTGCGGGGAGAAGACCGTGCCGTAGCGGTAGAGGAAGTGCAGCAGCGGCGGCAGCATCACGCCGAACAGCCGGGCCGTCCAGTCCCGCACGGAGAGCCCCGAGCGGGCGATCAGCTCCTCGACCAGGGCCCGGCCGTCCGTCCCGGTCTGCAGCAGCGCGGCCAGCGTGCGCCCGCGCTCCCCCGGTTCGAGGTACCCGCCCAACGGTTCGCGCCAGATCGCGCCGAGCAGTTCCTTGTACTGGTAGGGCGCCTCCGGCAGCCGCGCGTAGTAGGGGTGCTCGACGGTGACCGAGGCGACCTCGCCGAGCAGCACCACCCGGCACTCCTCGCGCAGGAAGGGGTCACCGTCGCGCAGCCCGTGGATCCACGCGGTGACCGCCGGCGCGGCCAGCGTGCGCTCGGTCGGCAGCCCGCGCCAGACCAGGGTGTTGAGCACCGAGAGCGGCAGCTTGACGGTGTGCCGCCGCGGACTGGTCACGTTGAAGAAGGAACGGATGGACTGCTGCGGCAGCCGCAGGTCGCGGTCGGCGGGCAGCAGCACGATCCGCCGGTCGGCGACCCAGGGCGCGAAGAGCGGCAGCACCGTCTCGTCCCACTGCCAGGGGTGCACCGGCAGCAGCAGGTAGGCGGCCGGGTCCAGGCCCTGGCCGTGCAGCCGCCCCCGGTAGTGCGCCAGCACCTCGGCGTCCAGCTCCAGCCGGTAGAGCGCCTCGGCCTCGGACAGCTCGCCGACGCCCCGGTACCGGGCCAGGTCGCGGTGGACGGCGAGCCAGCTCAGCGGCTGCAGGGTGCGCGCCTCGGGCGTCCAACGCGCCGCGTCGGCGGCGGAGAAGCCGAGCCGGCCCTTGTTGAGCACCAGCCACGGGTGGCCGCTCTGGCGCCCCTCCAGCCCGGCGTGGTCCAGCTCGGCCAGCTCGGCCGCGCTCAGCGCGCCGGCCGCCAGCCTGACGTCGGCGAGCAGGGTGGCGGTCAGCTCCCGGACCAGGTGACCGCTGGTGTCCCCGGAGAGCCCGAGTAAGGCACGGGCCGCCAGCACGAACTCGAACGGGTCGTCGGTCTTCCGCTCGTCGGCCTGGATCGACTCCGGGTCGACCTGCCAGCTGCCGTACGCCCCGCGCCGGGCCGCGAACCGGTACTCGGGCCCGTCGGGCAGCGCGAGCCGGTAGCCGCCCGGGACGGGCTCGGGGCGCAGCAGCTCCTCGTAGCTGAACTCGGCGAGCAGCTTGGCCAGCAGCGCCCGGCAGGCCGCGCGCCAGCGCGGCTCGGTGAGCGGGTCCTGGGCGAGCGGGTCCTGGGTCAACGGGTCAGCGGCGGGCGGACGGGGCACGGTTCCACTCCTCGGTGAAGGCGGCACCCTGGGCGGGCAGGGCGGCCGGGGCGAAGCTGGTCCAGGCGGTCCTGGCGGGCAGCCGGTGCACCGTGCGGCCGGTGAGCGCGTTGAGGATCACCGCCGCGCGATGGGCGCCGAGGCCGAGGTCCGGGGTCCCGACGCCGTGCGTGTGCAGCTCGGCGTTCTGCACGAACAGGCCGCCGGTCAGCTCCGGCGCGGTGGCCACCCGGTGGTCCAGGTCGACCCGGAACCGGCCCTGCTCGTCCCAGTCGATCAGCTCGGCCAGCGGTTCCAGGGCCGCCGGGCGCCCGGCCCGGTAGCCGGTGGCCAGCACCACGGCGTCGGTGCGGACCACCCGCCGCAGCCCGGAGTCCCGGTGCAGGCAGCGCAGCTCCAGGCCGCCGCAGGGTCCGGGCAGCGCCTCGGTCACCTCGGTGCCGGGGATGATCTCGGCACCGACGGCGCCGATCGGGCGGCCGATGGTCCGCTCGTAGAGCAGGTCGTGGATGTCGGCCAGGGTCTCGGCGCTGGCCGCCTTGTGCAGCTGCCACTGCTCGGTCACCAGCCGGTCGCGGACAGGGGCGGGCAGCGCGTGGAAGTAGCGGGTGTAGTCAGGGGTGAAGTGCTCCAGGCCGAGCTTGGAGTACTCCATCGGGGCCAGTGCCCTGGTCCGGGTGAGCCACCGCAGCCGGGTGCCGTCACCCTCCCGGTCGCGCAGCAGGTCCAGGAAGACCTCGGCGCCGGACTGTCCCGAGCCGACCACGGTGATGTCCCGGGCGCCCGCCAGCCCCGCCCGGCGTTCCAGGTACTCGTCGGAGTGGAAGACGGTGGACCGCCCCGACAGCGCGACGAAGGCCGCCGGCCGGACCGGCTCGGTGCCGACCCCGAGCACCAGGTTGCGGGCCCGCACCCGGCGCTCCCCCGCCGGCCCGCGCAGCGTGGCGGCGAAGGCGCCGTCCGCCCAGGTCACCGCCGTGACCTCGGTGCCGAACCGGCAGCCGGCCAGCCCCTGGGCGGCCCAGCGGCAGTAGTGGTCGTACTCGCGGCGCGGCAGCTGGAACCGCTCGGCGAAGTAGAACGGGAAGAGCCGGTCGTGGGCGCGCAGGTAGTTGAGGAACGACCACGGGTTGGTCGGATCGACCAGCGAGACCAGGTCGGCCAGGAACGGCACCTGCATCCTGGCCCCGTCCACCAGCATGCCGGGGTGCCAGCGGAACTCGGGGCTGCGGTCGCAGAACAGCGCCCGCAACTGCGGCTGCCGGTCGGCCAGCGCGGCCAGCGAGAGGTTGAACGGGCCGATGCCGACGCCCAGGACGTCGAGCGGCACTCCGGGCGGCGGGTCGAGCTGATCGTCCATCAGGCATCCCTCTCACGCATCATCAGCGCCGCGCGCTTCTCGGGCAGCTCGATCTCTCCCGCGCTGCTGAAGCCGGCCCGGCGAAAGGCCCGCACCGACGGGGTGTTGCGGACGTCGGGCTCGGCGACCACCCGGGGGCTGGTGCGCAGCAGGTGCTCGGCCATCGCGCTGAGCAGCGCGCCGCCCAGGCCCCGGCCGCGGCTCTCCGGCGGGCCCAGCAGCAGGTGCAGGCCGATGTCGCCGGGGTCGGCCCGGTAGTAGCCGGCCAGCCGGTCCTGCTCGACCCGGTAGACCTCCCAGTAGCTCATCGGCACGCCGTTCAGCAGGCCGAGCTGCGGAACGCTGCGGCCGTCCCCGTCCAGTTGGGCGCGCACGTGCCGCTCGGTGACCTCGGGCGGCCCGGCCAGCTCCCAGAAGGCGTCCACCACCGGGTCGTTCATCCACCCGGTGATCAGCGGCAGGTCCTCGGGCCGGACGATCCGCAGCCGGAAGGGCCCGGCCGAGGTGGTCAGCACGGTCATCCGGCCGCCACCGGATTGGGGATGGTGACGTAGACGGACTGCGTCTCCACCGGGCCGACCAGCTCGTCCAGCCCGTGCAGGCGGGTGAGCATGTTGGCCTTGCACCGCAGTTCGGCCGTCGCCAGCAGCTGGGCGGGCAGCGTGGAGCCGGTCGCCGTGGCGGCGGGGCCGGCCAGGAACCGGCGCAGCCCGGCCAGCAGCACCCGCTCGTCGGCCAGCCGCTGCGAGCCGAACGCGCCGATCAGGCCGAGGATGTGGTTGATGCCCAGGTAGTAGGCGAACCGCTCGTCGGCCACCGCGTCCTCGACGAAGGTGTCGCTGTGCCGGCCGAGGCCGGGCAGCCGGGCTTCGAGCCGCTCGGCCCGCGAGGCGCGGAAGTAGTAGCCCTGGTTGTCGCGGTACCGGCCGCCGCACGGCCAGCCGTCGGCGTCCAGCAGCACCAGGGTGTTCTGCTGGTGGGCCTCCAGCGCGATGCCGGCCCGCCCGTCCAGCCAGAGCACCGGCAGCACCACGGCGTCCAGGTAGCGCAGGAACCACTCGGCGGCCACGGTCGGCCGCGGACGGCCGCTGCGCCGGGCCAACGAGCGCAGCAGGTCGCCGAGTTCGGACGGCACGGCGCGGGCGGGCTCGCCGAGCGGGCGTTCGGCGACCAGCGCGGCCACGCAGATCGCCCGGTCGGTGTCGGCGAAGGGTTGCTGCCGCAGCACGGTGTCCAGGCCACTGGCACCCTGCTCGCCGATCCCCGGCAGGTCCACCCCGATCCAGGCCGGGTCGCGGACGATGTCGAACCCGGGGTGCGCGGCCCGCCACTCGGCACCCAGCCCGGCCGCCAGCAGCCGGTGCACCTCCAGGCCCCGGTGCAGCTCCTTGCGCAGGTTCTCCCGGCGGGAGTTGGTGATCCGCAGGCCGAGCGAGAGCTTGAGCATCCAGGGGGTGCCGGGACGGAAGACGGTGCGCACCGAGGAGGTCGGGTACCAGGGGGCGCCGTGCCGCCCGAGGTCGTGCAGCGCGCCCTCGGCCAGCAGCCGGGCGATCTGCGGGCGGCGCTCCAGCTCCTGGGCCTGCCACGGGTGCAGCGGCAGTGCGGCGGTGTTCGGCGGCAGCAGGCCAGGGGCGCCGAGCAGTTCGGCGGTCAGCTGCTCGGCGGTGACGTCCAGCGCCGAGCCCGCGGCGAGCAGATCGCGGTCGACGGCGTACCAGTGCAGTGCGAAGGAGCCGCGCAACTCGGGCGAGTACGCCGCGCTCTGGGCGGGCCCGAGGCCGTCGCGGCTCTTCGGATCGGGCTGCAGCGGGTGGCCGAGCAGCAGCGACTGCTCGGCCCGCAGGAAGGCGGAGTCCGGCCCCGGGCCCGGGTGTTCGCGCCGGTACCGCAGCACGTCGGTGGTCCGCCGGACCGAATCGGCCACCCGCCCGACCATGTCGGCGAGTTGCTCGGGGGCGGGGTGCGCGCCGGTGGAGCGGGCCAGCAGTGCGGCGGCGGTCACCGCGTCCAGCGCCGTGCCGTCGGGTTCGGCCTGATCGGGTGCCGGCACGGCTGCGGCCGGAGCCAGCGTGACCGGACCGAACCGGTGCCAGCCGCACGGCGACCAGTACCGCACCTGCGCCAGCAGCCGGGCCGCCCCGCCCAGCACCGGGATCCGCAGCAGGCCGTCCTGGTCCGGGCGGGCGCCGGTCTCCCGGCACCAGCAGCGCAGCAGCCCCTCGACGGCCGCCTGTTCGGCCGCGACCGAGGGATCCTGGTGCAGCAGCGGATCCGACTCGGCCCACTGGTCCAGCTGGCGGGGGACGGTGGCCGGGGCTCCGGTCAGGGCGGTGCTCAAGACTGCTCCTCGGTGCGCGTGGGAGGGCACCGCCGACGCGTACACCCCGGCGGAGGACATCCATCTGGTCCAACGAGCGGGGCGCCGGGGAATCACGCCCCAACCTTCCTGCGGTCACGAATCGATGACTCCCCCTCACCGGAAGCAACCGGGGTGCGGATCCTCCCGTCCTAGCCGCATGGCAGACTCCACAGATGCCCGGCGGCCCGCCCTGGAGCACCGCCGCGATATTCCACCTGGGGGAACTGAACAGATGTCACCGATGAACGGCGGAACCCGCCGACGCACCGCGGCCGCCGGCGCCGTGGCCGCCCTCACCCTCGTCGCGACGGCCGCCTGCGGGTCGAGCGCCACTCCGAAGTCGGCGCCGCCCGCCCCGGTCCGGAGCTCGGCCGCACCGTCCCCGTCGAACGCCCTCACGCTGCCCGGCGGCCTGGGTCTGCCCAGCCTCGACGACCTGAAGCACTGGAAGCTCTCGGACTGGGACACCTGGGCCAAGCAGCACGCGATCCCGCAGGCGGTCAAGGGCATCTGGAACCTGCAGAAGATGCTGCAGGCCAAGCCGAACGACCCGGTCGTCCAGCCGCAGCAGCCCACCAACGGCGGCACCGACCCGCTGCCCGCCCCGATCGCGGCCAAGGCGATGACCCACCCGTACACGCCGAACGCGGTGGACGGCAAGGTCTTCTTCGACGTCAGCGCCTCGGAGCACGCGGTCTGCTCGGCCACCGTGATCTCCGACCCGCAGCACCCGGGCAAGAGCAACCTGATCTGGACGGCCGGGCACTGCATCACCAGCGGGAAGAGCGGCCAGCAGTACAGCAACATCGCCTTCGTCCCGGCGTTCAACAGCTCCGGCGCGGTCAGCGGCGGCCAGCAGCCCACCAGCCAGAGCCAGTTCGCGCCGTTCGGCGTCTGGGACGCCACCGCGGCGATCTCCTCGCCGCAGTGGTACGCCGAGGGCTCCGAGACCGGCGGCCCGGCCAGCCAGTACGACTTCGCGATCATCCGCGTGCAGAACGAGAACAGCGACGGGAAGTCGCTGGAGGAGACGGTCGGCGGTTCGGTCCCGGTCTGGTTCAACGCCCCGCGCGACCAGCTGAAGATCACCGCAGTCGGCTACCCGGCCGCCCCGCCCTTCAACGGCATGGAGATGGAGCGCTGCGAGGGGGGCCAGGCCTCCCGGCTCTCCTTCGACCCCGCCCGCCCGGCGATGGACGTGATCGGCTGCGGCATGACCGCCGGCTCCAGTGGCGGCGGCTGGTTCGCCGTCCACAACGGCAAGCCGGCGCTGGTCAGCAACACCTCGATCGGCCCCGAGCAGAGCGGCTGGCTGGCCGGTCCCTACCTCGACGACGTGGCGCAGAGCGCGCTGGACTACATCAGCAAGAAGAACTGACGCCCCACAGCGAGTCTTGACATGCGAAGGGCCCCGGGAGACCCGGGGCCCTTCGCGTATCGCTCAGTGCTCATCGCGGCGTCGCTCAGTGCTGCACGGCCACCGCGTAGCGCTCCAGCTCGGCGGCCAGCTCGGCCGCCACCTTGGCCCGCAGCAGCGTGCCCTCGCCGGTGTGCTCGGTCTCCAGCAGCTCGCCCTCGGCGTGCACCCGGGAGACCAGGTCGCCCCGGGTGTACGGGACCAGCGCCTGGACCTCGACGGCCGGGCGCGGCAGCTCCTGGTCGATCAGCTTGAGCAGCTCGTCGATCCCCTGGCCGGAGCGGGCCGAGACCACGATGGCGTGCGGCTCGCGGCGCAGCAGCCGCTGCAGCACGTGCGGATCGGCGGCGTCGGCCTTGTTGATCACCACGATCTCCGGCACGTGCTGCGCCTCGACCGAGACGATCACCTCACGGACCGCCGCGAGCTGGGTCTCCGGCTCGGGGTGCGAGCCGTCCACCACGTGCAGGATCAGGTCGGCGTCGGCGACCTCCTCCATGGTCGAGCGGAAGGCCTCGACCAGGTGGTGCGGCAGGTGCCGGACGAAACCGACCGTGTCGGCCAGCGTGTAGAGCCGCCCGCCGGGGGTGGTGGCCCGGCGCACCGTCGGGTCCAGGGTGGCGAACAGCGCGTTCTCCACCAGGACGCCGGCGCCGGTGAGCCGGTTGAGCAGCGAGGACTTGCCGGCGTTGGTGTAACCGGCGATCGCGACCGAGGGCACCTGGTGGCGCTTGCGCTCCTGGCGCTTGGTGTCCCGGCCCTTCTTCATGTCGGCGATCTCCCGGCGGAGCTTCGCCATCTTCTCGCGGATCCGCCGCCGGTCGGTCTCGATCTTGGTCTCACCGGGACCACGGGTGGCCATTCCGCCGCCCGAGGAGCCGGCGCCACCGCCACCCATCTGCCGGGAGAGCGACTGACCCCAGCCGCGCAGGCGCGGCAGCATGTACTGCATCTGCGCCAGCGAGACCTGGGCCTTGCCCTCCCGGGACTTGGCGTGCTGGGCGAAGATGTCGAGGATCAGCGCGGTCCGGTCGACCACCTTGACCTTCACCACGTCCTCGAGGTGGATCAGCTGACCAGGCGTCAGCTCACCGTCGCAGACCACGGTGTCGGCGCCGGTGGCGGCGACGATGTCACGCAGCTCCTTGGCCTTGCCGGAGCCGATGTAGGTGGCGGCGTCCGGCTTGTCGCGGCGCTGGATCACCCCGTCGAGCACCTGGGAGCCGGCGGTCTCGGCGAGGGCGGCGAGCTCGGCGAGCGAGTTCTCGGCCTCCTCGGCGGTGCCGTCGGTCCAGACGCCCACCAGCACCACGCGCTCCAGGCGCAGCTGGCGGTACTCGACCTCGGTGACGTCCTCGAGCTCGGTGGACAGGCCCGCCACTCGACGGAGCGCTGCGCGCTCGCTGCGGTCGTACTGGTCACCGTCGTAGTTGTGGCCGAAGTCCTCGTCGATCACCGCGAGGTCTTCGTCCATCAGGGCTTCGGCCCGGAGGTCAGCGGGACGGCGAGCGCTGCGGCCGGCGGTCTCGCTGGAAAATTCGCGGTCTTCGAACGTGGAGGTCATCGTGTCCTTAGGGTATCGACAGGCTACGGATCAAGGTTTTTCGGGCTGCCCGTCCACTGCGCTCAACGCGGCGGACCGGTCCCGCATTCCCTTCGATGGTCGCACGGGCCCGGGGGCCTGGTCATCAGCATTTCCGGCCGCCCGGGAGTTCGGCCGCAACCGGGGCGGGCGCGGGGCCTCCAGCCCGGGGCGGCGGACGTCGTAGACCCCGGAGACCCGCAGCATGGCGCGCATCACCACGGGCAGCGTCGCGGCCCTGGGCAGCTCCACCGTGTAGGTGTGCCGGACCCGCAGCTCCTGGGGCGGTTCGACCACCGCGGAGACGATGTCGAGCCCGGTGGCCGACATCGCGGCGGTCAGGTCGGCGAGCAGCCCGGGCCGGTTCAGCGCCTCGGCCTGCAGCGTGACCCGGAACGGCGCCGGCGCCCCGGTGGCCGCCGCACCGGCCTCCGGCGACCAGTCCAGCTGCACCGGGCCGCGCCCCGAGCCGCGCATCCGCTCACCGGTGGGGCAGTCGGTGCGGTGCACCGCGATCGAGCCGCCGCGGATCTGGAAGCCGGTCACCCGGTCCGGCGGCACCGGGGTGCAGCAGCGGGCCAGCCGCACGGCCGCCCCGGGGTGGCCGGGAGCGACCACCAGCCGGCCGTGGCCGCCGGCCGGTCTCGCGGTCGCCGGGCGCTCGACCGCGCCGTGCGGCGCGGGCGGTGCCGACGGCGCGCCCTGGCCGGCCGGGGGCACCTGGGCGGCATCGACGACATGGGCTGCCTCGACGGAAGCGACGGAATCGACGGCATGGACCGCCTGGCCGGCCGGCTCAGGGCGGGCGTGACCGGCCAGCCAGCGCTCGATCGCGATCCGGGCCCCCGGCGTGTGCGCGAACTCCAGCCACTGCGGGCTCGGCCCGGTCGGCTCCGGGCCGCCGGGGCCACCGCCCGGCTCGGTCAGGATGCCCACCACATCGCCGTCCGCCAGCGCGGTGGCCAAGGCCACCAGCCGCCCGTTCACCCGGGCGCCGATACATCGGTGCCCGATCTCCTCGCCGAGCTGGTAGGCGGCGTCGACGCAGCTGGCCCCGACCGGCAGCACCAGGGTGGCGCCCTCCTCGGTGACGGCGGTGATCTCCCCGTCGTCGGACAGGTCGGCGGTCAGGGTCGACCAGAAGGCGTCCGGATCGGGGGTCTCCTGCTGCCACTCCAGCAGCCGGCTGAGCCAGCCGGGGCGGGCCGGGTCGGTGCCGTCCAGCTCGTCGCGCCCGGTCTGGTCCGCGCCGGCCTGGTGCGGACTGCCGAGCGCGACCACGCCGAACTCGGCGATCCGGTGCATCCGGGGCGTGCGGACCAGCACCTCGACCAGCGCGCCGTCCACCGAGACCGCGGTGTGCAGCGACTGGTACAGGTTGAACTTGGGCGCGGCCACGAAGTCCTTGAACTCGCCGGGCAGCGGGGTCCAGCAGGTGTGCAGCTCACCGAGGACCGCGTAGCAGTCGGCGGTCTCCTCGACCACGACCAGCAGCCGGGCCAGGTCGGCCGGGTGCGGGCGCCCCACCAGGCCGACCGGGCCGCTCGGGCCGCGGCGCAGCAGCGCCCGGTGCACCGAGACGCAGTGCCTGGGCCGCACGGTGACCTCGCCCGACACCCCGGACTCGGCCAGCTGCCGGCGCAGCGCGGCGGCGAACGGGCTGAGCAGCGCGTCCTGGGCGGCCTCCTGGGCAGCGATCAGCGCCCTGGTCCTGGCGTACTCCTCGGGGTGGAGGGTGGCGAAGACGATGTCCTCCAGCTCCGTCTTGACCACCTGGATGCCCAGCCGCTCGGCCAGCGGGATCAGCACGTCCCGGGTGACCTTGGCGATCCTGACCTGGCTGGCCGGCTTCATGTGACGGATCGTCCGCATGTTGTGCAGCCGGTCCGCCAGCTTGATCACCATGACCCGCACGTCGTCGCCGGTGGCGACCAGCATCTTGCGGAACGTTTCCGCCTCCGCCGCCGCACCGAAGTCCACCTTCTCCAGCTTGGTCACGCCGTCCACCAGGTAGGCGACCTCGGGACCGTAGGCGGCGGCGACCTGATCCAGCGTCACCTCGGTGTCCTCGACCGTGTCGTGCAGCAGCGAGGCGACCAGGGTGGTGGTCTCGGCGCCGAGCTGGGCCAGGATCATGGTGACGGCGAGCGGGTGGGTGATGTAGGGCTCGCCGCTCTTGCGCTTCTGGCCCCGGTGGCTCTCCTCGGCCGTCCGGTAGGCGCGGCTGAGCAGCGCGAGGTCGGCCTGCGGATGGTGGCGCCGGTGGGCCTGCACCAGCGGCTCGATCGCGTCCGGCACCGGGGGGCGCCCGGTGGCCAGCAGGGCGGCCCGCCCGGCCCGGCCGAGGGCGGCCCGCCCCAGCAGCCGCCGTCCGGGTGACGGCGACTCAGGTGACGTCGGCTCAGGCGGCGGCGGCACCGGCGAGGGCGCGGAATCGACGGGCGGCGATCCGACCGAGCGCCCCGCGAGGCGACCCGGACCTGTTGACGGAGCCTCAGATGTCACAGGTGACAGGGCCTGGCCGGTTGGCCGGCCGGTCTCGACAGTCATGGCAACCTCCGGCAGCGAGCACCGGAGCGGCGGCTGCCCCGGTGGTCCATGCTACCGAGCACAACACGTTCCGCGAGGCCCTGCTTCCGCTCTGTCAGGGAGATCACTCGAACGGGCGGATTGAGCTCCACCCGGAACGGGGAAAGGGGCCGCCCACCCCCACTACCCCACCCCATGCCCAGCCCCCTGACGGGACCTCAGAGCCAGCCGGGCTCGAGCACCCCGGCGGCCACGATCACCGCCGCCCCGGTCATCTCGACCCGTCCGTCCGGGTGTTCGGCGATCACCAGCCGCCCGCCGGGCAGGTCCACCGTGATGCTGACCGGCTCACCGGTGACCGCCGGGTCGATCCCGGCCCGCCGGGCCGCGGCCACCGCCACCGCGCAGGCGCCCGTCCCGCAGGAGCGGGTCTCGCCCGAGCCGCGCTCGTGCACCCGCATCGCGACGTGCCGCTCGCCCCGGTCCACCACGAACTCGACGTTGACGCCCTCCGGGTAGGCCCCGGCCGGGCTGACCTCGGGCGCGGTGAACAGGTTGCCGGCCTCGGCGAGATCGGCCACGAAGGCCACCGCGTGCGGGTTGCCCATGTTGACGTTGCGGGCCGGCCAGTGCCGCTCCCCCACCGCCACCTCGATGCCCTCGGTGCCCGGCAGCACCGCCCGGCCCATGTCCACGGTGACCTCACCGGGCGTGCCGTCCGGGCCGTCCTCGGCGATCAGCACCTGCCGCACCCCGGCCCGGGTGGCGACCGCGAGCGGTCCGGGCTTGGCCAGCCCGGCGTGCACCAGGTAGCGGGCGAAGACCCGGACCCCGTTGCCGCACATCTCGGCGATGCTGCCGTCAGCGTTGCGGTAGTCCATGAACCACTCGGCCTCCGCGGCCTGGGCCGCCGCGGCCTCGTCGCGGGCCGAACGGACCACCCGCAGCACACCGTCGGCGCCGATCCCGGCCCGGCGGTCGCAGAGTCGGGCCACCTCGGCCGGACCCAGGCGCAGCGCGCCGTCCAGGTCGGGGAGGATGACGAAGTCGTTCTCGGTGCCGTGGCCCTTGAGGAAGGGCAGGCCCTGCGGGGTCGGTGCGCTCATACTGCGATCGTACTGACCGGGCGCCGGCGGCGATCAGCCGCGCAGCTGAACGACCCGCCAGACGGCGAGGGCGAAGGCCACGCACGCGATCAGGGTGTAGGCGGCGATGGCCTGCCAGGCCGCCCGCCGTCCCGAGCCGCGCCGGGGCAGGCCGGGCCAGGCGTAACCGGCCTTGCGGGCCGCCATCGCGCCCCAGCCCATCGAGGCCGCGGTGAGCAGCAGGCCGAGCATGGCCACCATCGAGCCGCCGTCGCCGGACCCGAAGGCGAGCGGGAAGGCGAACATCAGCGAGCCGACCACCCCGATCAGCACGATCGGCAGCAACTGCCACCAGCGCAGCCGGCGGCGCGGGCGGATCTCGCGTTCGAGGACCGCCTGGTCGGCCGGCGGGCCGAGCGGGAGGTCCGGGTCGGCGGCCAGCAACAGGTCCTCGGCGGACGGCAACGCACCGGCCGTCAGCAGGTCCTCGGGCGCCAGCGCGGTGGGCGACAGCAGCTCGGGGCGCGGCATGGCGAACGCCTCCTCAGCCAGGTCGGTGACCGAGCCGTGGGCGGGCTCCGGCTCGTCGAGGCCGTGCGCCGCCCCGGACAGGTCCAGGGCATGGTGCGGGAACTGCTCGGTTTCGGGGCCGGGACCCGTGGACACGCGGCCTCCCCTGACAGTTCGACACGAGCCGGGACTCGCGAACGGATGGGTCCGGCCCGCGCGACCGGCCCCTCTTGCCTCGATAATGGCATGTCCCAACACGCTTACAGCGCGTAACCCGGGCCGCCGGGTGATCCGTGGCCATGACGTGATCCGGCCGTGATCCCGGCTTCCTCCTGCACCTGCACGTGCGAGCGCAGGTGCACCGGCAGATGGCCGGATCAGGCGGGCCGACCGGCCGGAATCCGCCGTTCAGGCCCCCTGCTCGACCAACTTCAGCGCGCGTTGCAGCAGGTCGGCCGGGTCCGCTCCGGCGGGCCGATCGAGCCAGTGGATCCGGTCGTCCCGGCGGAACCAGGACTCCTGACGGCGCGCGAACCGCTTGGTGGCGCGCGCCGTCTCGGCCCGCGCCTCCTCCTCGGTGCACTCGCCCGCGAAGTGCGCCAGCACCTGTTGGTAACCGAGCGCCCGACCCGCCGTCAGCCCCTCGCGCAACCCGCGCGCCTCCAACGCCCGTACCTCGTCCAGCAATCCGGCCTGCCACATCCGGTCCACCCGCAGGGTGATCCGCTCGTCCAGCTCCGGCCGGGGCACCGCGACACCGATCTGCACCGCGTCGTAGACCGCGGTGTTGCTGGGCAGGTTGGCGGTGAACGGACGGCCGGTCAGCTCGATCACCTCCAGCGCCCGCACGATCCGCCGCCCGTTGCCGACCAGGATGGCGGCCGCGGCCGCCGGGTCGAGCACGGCCAGCCGGGCGTGCAGCGCGGCCGGCCCGTGCTCCGCCAGCTCGTCCTCCAGCCGGCCGCGCACCGCCGGGTCGGTTCCCGGGAAGTCCATCTCGTCGATCGCCGCGCGCACGTACAACCCCGAGCCGCCGACCAGCACCGGGGGGCGCCCGGCGGCCAACAGCCGGTCGATCTCGGCCCGGGCCAGCCGCTGGTACTCGGCCACGCTGGCGGTCTCGGTGACCTCCCAGATGTCCAGCAGGTGGTGCGGGACTCCGGCGCGCTCGGCGAGGGTGAGCTTGGCGGTACCGATGTCCATGCCCCGGTAGAGCTGCATGGAGTCGGTGTTGATCACCTCGCCGCCGAGTGCCTGGGCCAGCGCGACGGCCAGGTCGGACTTGCCGGCCGCGGTCGCGCCGACCACCGAGACCACCGGGATACGGGAAAGAGAGCTGCTCACACCGTCAAGTCTCGCAAAGCGCGGGCCCCCACCCGAACGGGGGACGTGACCGGCCACCGGCCCGCTCGTTCCCCGGATGGGCGGCACCCTGCACCGGCTCGCCGCAGAACCGGCCCCGGGTCCGCCGCAGACCGCGTAGGTTGGGAGAAGATATGGGTGTTTTCAGCTGGTTCCGTCGCCGTACCGCCGAGGTTCCGCAGGCCGCGGACGGCGGATCGGTCGCCGTGCTGGCTCCGCCGGAGCAGGAGCCGGCGGAGCCCGGGGCGGCCGACGGCGAGCGGCAGGAGTCGCCGCCCGGCGTCCCGGCCGCCCGGACGGCCCCCGAGGCCGAGTCGGGCGGGCTGCTGACCGGGGCCGGCGCCGTCGATGCGGGCGGGGCGCTGCTCGACGCGGCGGCGCATCTCACGCCGGACGTCGCCGAGTTGCTGGCCGCGGCGCTCGCGGCGGCCGCGCAGAGCGTGGAACCGGCCGAGGACGCCCTTCCGCAGAGCCGACCCGAGCGGCCTGACACAGGAGACGACGCCATGGGCCTGATGGACAACCTCAAGGGCAGGGCTGAGGAGCTCAAGGACAAGGCCAGCCACCTGGCGGGCCAGCACAACGAGAAGATCGACGAGCTGGTCGACAAGGCCGGCGACGCGATCGACAAGGCCACCAAGGGGAAGTACAGCGACAAGATCGCCACCGGGACGGGGAAGGCCAAGGGCGCGGTGGACGGCTTCGCGGAGAAGGGCCCGCAGGACGAAGGCCGCACCGGCGACGAAGGCCCCGCCGACGAGGCGGGCCCGCAGGGCTGATCCAGGAGTTGATCCGCAGCTGATCAACAGTCGGGGGGGGGGGGCGGGGCCGCCCCCCCCCCCCCCCCCCGGGCCGGCCCCCCCCCCCGGGGGCCCCCCCCCCCCCCCCCCCCCGCCCGCGGGGGGGGGCCGGCCCCGCCCCCCCGCGCCCCCCCCGCCCCCGCCCCCCCCGCCGAGGCGGGGGCCCCGCGGGCGTCACCCTGGCGTTGACCCGCCGCTCACCACCCGGCGGGGGGGCCGCCCGCCGCCCCCGCCCCCCCCCCCCGACTGTGCCGATCAGCGCCAGGAGGCCACGAAGTAGCCGACCCCGTACGGGGCGTCCTGGTAGCGCAGCCGCCCGCCGAGCCCGGCCCCCTCACCCGCCCCGGCCAGCACCTGCCACGGGGCCCGGCCCGCGGCCAGCAGCTCGGCGCCGAGCCGTGGGTCCAGCGCGGCCAGCGCGGCGGTGTCCGCCGCACCGAGTGCGCGGGCCACCCCGGCGTCGAAGCCCTCGGCCCGCTCGTCCAGGTAGCCGGGCGCCTTGACGGAGCGTCGTGCGCTCCCGTCGCCGAGCACCAGCAGTCCGACCCGGTCGGCGAGCCCCGCCAGTCCCTGGCCGAGGCCGAGCATCCGGTCCACCGGCGCGTCACCGGGCACCGCGCAGGCGTGCGTGGGCAGCGCCGCGCCGGCCTGGTCCAGCAGCCAGGCGCCGACGGAGAGCGCGGGGCTGAGCTCGGGCCCGTCGACCCCGCCGGAGGGCAGCCGCACCCCGAGCGGGACGCCGAAGCGGTGGAAGGAGCCGGCCCCGCCCTCGGTCCACACCTCGGCCTGCGGACCGTCGCCGACCAGCACCAGCAGCTGCAGGTCGGCGGCCAGCAGCTCGCCGACCGCCTCGGCGCAGACCGACCGCAGGCCGTCCAGCTCCGGGGCGGCACCAGCGGCCACCTCGGGGACCAGCAGCGGGGGGCAGGGGCAGACGGCAGCGGCGACCAGCATGGTGATCACTCTAGGGCCTCACTGACGAGAGGCCGTGGCCGTCTGCCCGGCCGGCGGATCAGTCGCAGCCGCAGCCGTTGCCGGGCACGGCCGCCAGCGGCGCCGGAGCGCCGATGCCGGGCAGCCCCAGCATGACGCCGGCCGGCTTGGCGGCGGGGGCGGCGTTGCGCTTCTCCCAGGCGTCGCCGGCCCGGGTGCGCCGGACGCCCAGCGTCGGGCCCTCGGCCAGCAGGTGGTGCGGGGCCGCGTAGCTGATCTCGACGGTCACCACGTCACCCGGCCGCACCGGCTCGGCCGGCCTGGTGAAGTGGACCAGCCGGTTGTCGGGCGCGCGGCCGGAGAGCCGGTCGGTCTGGTCGTCCTTCTTGCCCTCGCCCTCGGCGACCAGGATCTCCAGACGGCGGCCGACCTGCTTCTTGTTCTCCGCCCAGGAGATCTCCTCCTGCAGCGCGATCAGCCGCTCGTAGCGCTCCTGGACCACGGCCTTGGGCACCTGGTCCGCCATCTCGGCGGCCGGGGTGCCGGGGCGCTTGGAGTACTGGAACGTGAAGGCGTTGGTGAACCGGGCCTCGCGCACCGTGTGCAGGGTCTGCTCGAAGTCCTCGTCGGTCTCCCCGGGGAAGCCGACGATGATGTCGGTGGAGATCGCGGCGTCCGGCATCGCCTCGCGGACCTTCTTGATGATGCCCAGGAACCGCTCCTGGCGGTACGAGCGCTTCATCGCGCGCAGCACGGTGTCCGAGCCGGACTGCAGCGGCATGTGCAGCTGGTGCATCACGTTCGGGGTCTCGGCCATCGCGGCGATCACGTCGTCGGTGAAGTCGCGCGGGTGCGGGGAGGTGAAGCGCACCCGCTCCAGGCCCTCGATCTGGCCGCAGGCCCGCAGCAGCTTGGAGAAGGCCTCGCGGTCGCCCAGGTCCGAGCCGTAGGCGTTGACGTTCTGGCCGAGCAGGGTCACCTCGATGACGCCCTCGCCGACCAGCGCCTCGACCTCGGCGAGCACGTCGCCGGGGCGGCGGTCCTCCTCCTTGCCGCGCAGCGCCGGGACGATGCAGAAGGTGCAGGTGTTGTTGCAGCCGACCGAGATCGCGACCCAGGCCGCGTAGGCGGACTCACGGCGGGTGGGCAGCGTGGAGGGGAAGGTCTCCAACGACTCCAGGATCTCCACCTGGGCCTTGCGCTCCACCCGGGCCCGCTCGAGCAGCGCGGGCAGGTGGCCGATGTTGTGGGTGCCGAAGACCACGTCGACCCAGGGCGCCCTGCGCACGATGGTGTCGCGGTCCTTCTGGGCCAGGCAGCCGCCGACGGCGATCTGCATGTCCCTGCGGCCGGCCTTGGCCGGGGCCAGCTGGCCGAGGTTGCCGTACAGCTTGTTGTCGGCGTTCTCCCGCACGGCACAGGTGTTGAAGACCACCAGGTCGGGCTCACCGCCCTGGTCGGCCTTCACGTATCCGGCGTCCTCGAGCAGCCCGGCCAGCCGCTCGGAGTCGTGGACGTTCATCTGACAGCCGTGCGTGACGACCTTGTAAGTTCGCAAGCTCTCTCCCATACCCACAGCAGCAAGGGTAAGGGCAGCGCGGCGCGCTCCCGGTGGCACGTGGTGGCGAGATGGGCCCTCCCCCTCCCGTCCGCGGGCTTCTCCTGGCAGGATCCCCCGCATGACCTCGACCACCGCCTGGCCGCGCCGGACCCGCCGACGCCGGCTCTGGCCGCTGCTGGCCGCCCTGTTGCTGCTGGTGGTGGGCGCGGTCGGCGGCTGGTGGCTGACCGCCGGCCGACCGGCCGGCTACCCCAAGGGGGTCGACGGCTTCGCGACAGGTGTGCCCGAGGGGGTCTACACCCAGTACGGCGAGCTGTTGCAGGGGTACCTGCACACCACGATGCCCGGCGTCGAGCTGCGGCTGGACGCCAGCCAGGGCTCGGTGGACAACCTGGAGCGGGTCGCCTCGGGGCAGGACTCCTTCGCGATAGCCACCGCCGACGCGGTGGCCGAGTTCCCCGGCCCGGGCAAGGGCAAGCTGCGGGCGATCGCCCGGCTCTACGACGACTACCTGCAGTTGGTGGTCCCGGCCGACTCCCCGGTGCAGTCGGTGGCCGACCTGAAGGGCAAGCGGGTCGGAGTGGGTGAGCCCAAGTCCGGGGTGAACCTGGTCACCCGCGAGCTGCTCATCGCCGCCGGCATCGACCCGGACACCGGCATCACCCCCGCCCCGCTCGGCGTCGGGGACGCGAGCACCCAGCTGGCGGACGGGCGGTTGGACGCCTTCTTCTGGTCCGGCGGGTTGCCGACCAGCGCGCTGACCAGCCTGGCGGCCAAGTTCCCGATCCGGATCGTGCCGCTGGGCGACCTCACCGACAAGCTGCACCAGGCGAGCAGCGACACCGACGCCTGGCGCACCGCCGTCCTGCCCGCCGGGGTCTATCCGAAGACCCAGGCCGTGCTCACCATGGCGGTGCCCAACCTGCTGATCACCCGCGACGACGTGGATCCCGGGCTGGTCGAGGGCCTGACCCGCGCGGTGATCGACAGCCGGGACCCGATCGGCACCCAGGTGCACGCGGCCCAGCTGGTGGACCTGCGCACCGCCGTCTACACCGACCCGCTGCCGCTGCACGACGGCGCCGAGCGCTACTACCGGTCCGTCAAACCCTGAGGGCGACCGACCGGGCGTCAGTGCTCGCGCGGGACGATCAGCGCGACGGCAAGCCCCCTGGGCTCGGCCGGGGCGAACTCCAGCGAGCCGCCGCCGGCCAGCAGCAGGGTGCGCGCGATGGACAGGCCCAGGCCCGAGCCGTCCACGTTCTGGTGCCGGGCGCTGCGCCAGAACCGGTCACCGACCCTGGCCAGCTCCTCCTCGGTGAGCCCGGGCCCGGAGTCCGTCACGGTGATCGCCACGTCGCGCTTGCGCACCTGCAGGGTGACCGCCACCGTGCCGTCGGCCGGGCTGAACTTGAGCGCGTTGTCGAGCACCGCGTCCAGCGCGCTGCCGACACCGATCGGGTCCGCCCAGCCGCTGGCCGGCGGCGGCGTGCCGCAGGCCAGCCGCACCCCGCGCTGGGTCGCCAGCGCCTGCCAGGCGTCCACCCGGGCCAGCACCAGCGCGGTCAGGTCCACCGGCTCCGCTTCGGGGCGGCCGCCCTCGGCGGTGGCCAGGCCCAGCAGGTCGTCCAGCACCCGGGCCAGCCGGACACCCTCCTCGCGCACCTGCGACAGCTCGGCCTCGTGCTGCTCGGGCAACTCCAGGCCGAGCAGCTCGACCCGGAGCAGCAGCGCCGCCAGCGGGTTGCGCAGCTGGTGCGAGGCGTCGGCGACGAAGGCCCGCTGCTGATCGAGGGCCAGCACCACGTGGTCGGCCATGTCGTTGAAGGAGGCGGCCAGTCGCCGCAACTCGGGCGGGCCGCCGGACGACGCGACCCGGGCGTTCATCCGCCCGGTGGCGATGTCGTGGGCCGCCCGGTCCAGGGTGCGCACCGGGCGCAGCATCCACTCGGTCAGCCGCACCGCGAGCAGCACGGCGGCGATCATCGCGATCGCCTCGCCGCCACCCAGCAGCAGCCAGCGGTGCAGGATCCGCGAACGCAGCGCGGCGGTCGGCGACTCGGTGACCACCAGGGCCACCACGTCGCCGTCCCGGACCACCGGGGAGGCGATGGTCAGGGTGCGGTCCGGGGTCCACGGCCAGACCTGCGGGGGGTTGTGGCTGCGCCGGCCGTCCCTGGCCTCCTGGACGGCCTCGGCGCCGCTGCCGCTGGTCGGCAGGTGCCAGTCGGCGGGAGCGATGGCGAGCTGGCGGCCGTCGGCCAGGAACAGGCCGATCCGCACCCCGTAGAGCTCCTGGTAGCGGGAGGCCTCCAGCTGCAGCTCGCGCAGCTGGATGGCGCTCGGGTCGGTCGGGACGGCCGGATCGGAGCCGACCGCGCCGCGCGCCGGCAGGCCCTGGGTGGGCAGTTCCTGGGCGAACCGGGCCACGTCGTCCATCCGGTCGACCACGGTCCGGCTCTGCTCGGCCGCGGCCATGTCGGCGGCCAACGGCACGCCGAGGGCCGCCAGGACGGCGACCATCAGGGCCAGCAGAATGCCGAGCAGGCGGGTGCGCATGGGCTAGCTCGCGCTCTCCGCTCCGGCCGCGCCGTTCTGTTGGGTCGGCGACTGGGGCAGCAGCCGGTAGCCGACCCCGCGCACCGCCTCGACCAGGCCGGGCAGCGCGAGCTTGGTGCGCAGCGAGCCGATGTGCACCTCCAGGGTCCGCCCGTTGCCCTCCCAGCCGCTGCGCCAGACCTCGCTGAAGATCTGCTCGCGCCGGTAGACCACGCCCGGGCTCTGCGCGAGCAGCGCGAGCAGGTCGAACTCCTTGCGGGTGAGCGGGACCTCGCGGCCCTCCACGCTGACCCGGCGGCGCTCGCGGTCGATGCTGATCCCCCAGGACTCCAGCGAGCCGGGGCCGGCCGGCGCCGCCGGGCCGTCGGCCGCGGCCGCCGCGGGCTGGAAGCGCCGGGCCACCGCGTGGATCCGGGCCAGCAGCTCGCCCATGTCGTAGGGCTTGGTGATGTAGTCGTCGGCGCCCAGGTTGAGGCCGTGGATCCGGGAGCGGATGTCGGCCCGGGCGGTCACCATGATCACCGGAACCCCGCTGCCGGCCCGGATCCGGCTGCACACCTCGAAGCCGTCCCGGTCGGGCAGGCCGAGGTCCAGCAGCACCACCCGGTAGGGGTCGCTGCCGTCGGGCACCAGCGCGTCGAGCGCCTCGTGGCCGCTGCGCGCGTGCCGCACCTGGAAGCCGTGCCGACTGAGGACGGCGACCAGCGCCGCCGCCACCCGGTCGTCGTCCTCGACGAGGAGCAGCCGCATCCCACATCCTCCCGATCGGGTCCCGCTCCGGCAGCCCTTGGCTGTCGGCGAAGCGGCCATCCTCCCCCACCGCCCACCGTCGCGGCCAGCCCTCTCGGGGCGAGCGCGGGGCACGTGGCCCTTTCGTAATCCTCAAGTTCCGCTCAGAACACCTTCCGGCGGCCGTTCGGCCGACTTAGGGTCTCAACATCGGGGGCTGCAGGCTCCGCCGGCCCCAGCCCCCGATATCCAGCCCCCGATATCCAGCCCGGTGATCGTCCGCCCGGGCCCGCGCGCCGGCGCTGCCGCGCCCCCGCCACGCCGCGGGCCCATCCGAAAAGATCAGCCGTACAGGCCCTAGCCGCACCGCGCGTGGCCACCGGATCGAGCCGCTCGGACGCTGCGGCACGAACCGGCGCACACCGGTCGCTGCTTGACGGACTCCCAGGCACTCTGTTGCATTGCTCTTCGTGACACCACCCGGGACCTGCGCCGCTCCCCCCGCCACCGGTTCGCCTGCGACCTGCCCCGACCCGCGGTGCGGAGGCCGTCCGTGGACCCGGTGATCGTGGTGGGCGCCGGTCCGGTGGGCCTGGCGATGGCGCTGGCGCTGGCCCGCCACGAGGTCCCGAGCATCGTGCTCGACCAGGGCAGCGGGGTCTGCCCCGAGGGGCCGCGCAGCGCCGTGCTCGGGGCGGAGAGCACCGCCTTCCTGGAGCGGCTGGGCTATCCGCGGGCCGCTTCGGACGCCGCTCGCTGGGAGCGGCTGAGCGTCTGGCGGCGCCGACAGCAGGTGCTGGAACTCGATCTGACGGATCATCCGGTCCTGCACCTGCCCCAGCACCGACTGCAGCGCGGGCTGCGGGACGCGGCCACCGCGACCGGGCTGATCCAGCTGGTGCCGCACTCCCGGGTGGAGGAGATCGACCAGGACCGGGACGGTGTCAGCGTGCGCAGCAGACACCCGCAGGACGGCACCGACACCTGGTGGCGGGCCAGCCACCTGGTCGGCTGCGACGGCGCCCGGTCGGTGGTGCGCAAGCTGCTGGGCATCCGGTTCCCGGGGCGCCCGGCGGTGGACCGGCACGCGATCGCCACCGTCCGGGTCGACCTGCCGTTTCCCGGCGAGGCCCGGCTGCACCGCGAACCGCCCTGGCGCGGCGACCGCGAGGCCTCGGCCCGGCCGCTGCCGGACGGCCTGTGGCGGCTGGACTGGCGCCTGCCGCTCGGCCGGCCGGTGCCCAGCGAGCCGGTCGACCCGCACGCCACCTGGCCCGGCCTGGTCACCGGGGACACCCTGCTCACCCGGGTGAAGGCGACGCTGACCGGCTGGTGCGGCCAACTGCCGCGCTACGAACTGCTGGCCGCCGCCGACCACACCGCCCAGCAGCGGCTCGCCGCCCGGTTCCGCAGCGGCCGCTGCTTCCTGGCCGGCGACGCCGCCCACCTGCACGGCGCGCTCGGCATGCAGAACCTGGCCGACGGGCTGCGCGATGTGGACAACCTCGCCTGGCGACTCGCGGTCGCCTGGCACCTTCCGCCGGCCTTCGGTAGCGAGCAGTCCGGCGGTTCCCTGCTGGACGGGTACGAGGCGGAACGGCGCGGGGCGGTCGGCGCCCGGCTGCGCGCGGTGGACCAGGCGATGCCGCTGCTGCGCCCGCTGCGCGGCTGGCAGCAGACCCGGCGCTCGCTGCTCACCGGCTCGTTCCGCAAGCACGCGCCGCTGCTCACCGACGGACTGCTCGGCACCGGGCGGTTCGGCGGCGCCCCCGCCTACCCGGCCGCACCCTCGGGGGTGCCGGGGCGGGCCGGCGCGGTGCCGGTGCAGCGCGCGACGGGGCGCGGGACGGCGCTCAGCGAGCAACTGCCGGCCACCGCGCCCGGGGTGCTGGTGCCGAACGTCCCGGTGGTCACCACCGAGGGCGCCGCCGACCAGCTGTACGCACGGCTGGGCACGACCTTCCTGCTGCTGCTGGTGGCACCGGGCACCGCCGTCTGGTCGGCCGAGCGCTGGATGGGCGCGGGGCTGATGCCCCGGTTGGCGGAGGTGGCGGCGGCACTGCCGGTGCCGACCGAGGTGCTGGTCACCGAGGAGTACCCGGGAGCCGGGGCGCACACCGTGCTGCTGGTCCGCCCGGACGGGCATCTGGTCGGGATCACCCAGGGCTGCAGGGCCGAGGACCTGCAGGCGCTGGCGGACGGGGCACGGGGTGGGCCGAGCCCGCTGGCCGGCGCCGAGCGGTCGGCCTGAGGCAGCCGAGCTGACGCTGGATCAGCTACCGACGCACCGTCAGTCGCCGCCGAGCGACCAGTCCTCCAGCTCCTCGGCGCTCTCCCCCTCGGCGTCCAGCACCTCGCGCACCACCCGGAAGGCGAGACCCTCCGAGTAGCCGCGGCGGGCCAGCAGGCCGACCAGGCGGCGCATCCTGGCCTGCCGCTCCAAGCCCGCGGTGGTGCGCAGCTTGCGCTCGACCAGGGCTCGCGCGGTGGCCGCCTCCTCGTCCGGGTCGAGCTGCGCCACCGCCTCCTCGACCAGCGCACCGGCCACCCCCCGGGTGCGCAGTTCCTGGGCCAGCGCCCGGCGGGCCAGCCCGCGACCGGCGTGCCGGGACTCGACCCAGGCGGCGGCGAAGGCGGCGTCGTCGATCAGGCCGACCTCCTCGAAGCGGGAGAGCACCTCCTCGGCCACCTCGTCCGGGATCTCCCGCTTGCGCAGCGCGTCGGACAACTGCTTGCGGGTGCGCGGAGTACCGGTGAGCAGGCGCAGGCAGATGTCCCGGGCCCGGGCGGCCGGATCCTGCTCCGCCGCCGCGGTTGCGCGGGAGCGGCCCGGCTCGCGCGCGGCCCGCGGCTGACCGGGCTCCCGACTCGCCCGCGAGCGCCCCCCGCGAGCGCCCCCCGTTCGCTCGCCGAAGCCGCGCTCCCCCGAGTCGCGTCGAGTGCTGCCGGACGAGGCGGCGCCGCGTCGACCGGCCCCACTGCGGGCGCGGCCGGACGACACGGACGGCTCGGCGGACGCCGCTCCCTCCTCGGCGTCCACCACCCAGTCCGGGCGCTCGCCCTCCTGCTCCCCCTTGACCGCGACGGCCTCGATCGGCCAGTCCTCGATCTGCCGACCTGGCCGCTCCGCAGGCGTCGAGCCAGGCTCGGGCGCCGATCGGGCAGCGCGACGCGGACGGTCGGCGCCGGGCTCGAGGGCGAGGTCGAAGCTCTCGCCCCCGACGCCGCTGGCACACCAGTCGCGCGGCCCCCACTCCTCCGACTTCGCCGACTCGCCCCCCGACTCACTCCTCATCAGTCGCTCAGGCCTTCGCGGCCGCCGCCTTCTTGGCCGGGGCCGCCTTCGCCGCAGTGGCGGTGATCGGCTTGACCGCACCGTCCGCCGCCTCGCCGGCTGCGGCGGCCGGAGCGGCAGCACCCTCGACGGGCGCGTCCGGGTCGACCCCGATGCCCAGCTTGACCTTGATCTTCTTCTCGATCTCCTCGGCCAGCGCCGGGTTGTCGCGCAGGAAGTTGCGGGCGTTCTCCTTGCCCTGGCCGAGCTGGTCGCCCTCGTACGTGTACCAGGCGCCGGCCTTGCGGATGAAGCCGTTCTCGACACCCATGTCGATCAGGCCACCCTCCCAGCTGATGCCGTGCCCGTAGAGGATGTCGAACTCGGCCTGCTTGAACGGGGCGGCGACCTTGTTCTTGACCACCTTGACGCGGGTGCGGTTGCCGACCGCCTCGGTGCCGTCCTTGAGGGTCTCGATCCGGCGGATGTCCAGCCGCACCGAGGCGTAGAACTTCAGCGCCCGGCCACCGGTGGTGGTCTCCGGTGAACCGAACATCACGCCGATCTTCTCG
This sequence comes from Kitasatospora sp. GAS204B, assembly GCF_029892155.1. Lineage (GTDB taxonomy): Bacteria > Actinomycetota > Actinomycetes > Streptomycetales > Streptomycetaceae > Kitasatospora. Next base: position 87,584 of record NZ_JARZAG010000028.1, read on the forward strand.
CGCAGCTGGTTGATGAAGATCGCGGTGGTGTTCGACTGGTTCAGCGCACCGGCGATCTTGCGCAGCGCCTGGCTCATCAGGCGGGCCTGCAGACCCACGTGCGAGTCGCCCATCTCGCCCTCGATCTCGGCGCGCGGCACCAGGGCGGCCACCGAGTCGATGATGATCAGGTCGATCGCGCCGGAGCGGATCAGCATGTCGGTGATCTCCAGCGCCTGCTCACCGGTGTCCGGCTGGGAGACCAGCAGCGCGTCGGTGTCGACGCCGAGCTTGCGGGCGTACTCCGGGTCCAGGGCGTGCTCGGCGTCGACGAACGCGACGGTGCCGCCGAGCTTCTGCGCGCTGGCCGCGGCGTGCAGGGTCAGCGTGGTCTTACCGGAGGACTCGGGGCCGTAGATCTCGACCACCCGGCCGCGCGGCAGGCCGCCGACGCCGAGCGCGACGTCCAGCGCGGTGGACCCGGTGGGGATCACGTCGATCGGGGCACGGGACTGGTCGCCCAGACGCATCACCGAGCCCTTGCCGAACTGCCGCTCAATTTGGGCGAGTGCGGTCTCAAGAGCCTTCTCGCGGTCCGTGCCTGCCATGGCTTCCACCCTCGGGTTCTGTGCTGTGCGCTTCATCGTCCTCGACGCTAGCGCGTCCCACCGACAATCCGCCCCGATCGGGCTCGGCCTGTGGAAAACTCGCCGGGAAACCAGTATAGGGAACATCAGTTCGATATTGATCGCACGCCCGCTCCCAGCGCACGAACCGGGCCTCAGCGGCTCAACGCAGCCGCGCCGAGACCCCCATCGCCTCGCAGAGCACCCGCCACACGTCCTTGGCCTCCCAGCCCGCGTCCAGCGCCTGGTGCACCGTGCGGCCGCCCAGCTCGCTCATCACGTGGTCCCGGGCGAACGACTCCGCGTACCCCGCGCCGAAGTGCTCGTCCATCCGTCGCCAGAACTCGGTCAGCCTCATGCCGCCCAGTATCGCCCGGGCCGGTGGACCCGCTCAGTGCGGCAGCGCGACGATGCCCGCCCCGTAGCTGCGCCGGTCGCGGCAGAGACCGGCGCCGACCGGGCAGTTCGCCCTGGCCTGGGCGAGCAGCAGCTCGCGCAGCCGGTCCGGGCCCCAGCCCGGATGCAACGCGGCGGCCACCGCGATCGCGCCGGTGACGTGGGCGGCGCTCATCGAGGTGCCGGCCAGCGCCGCGTACCGCCCGCCCGGCCAGTCCGAGACGATCGCGTCATCCGGCCCGCCGTCCGGGTCGCCGCCGGGGGCGGCCAGCGCGATCCGCCCGTCACCGTAGTTCGAGTAGCCGGCGATGGCGCCGGTCCTGGTGACCGCGCTGACCGACAGCACTCCGGGCAGTTCGCCGGGCAGCCGGACACACTCGGTGCCCAGCCGGCGGTCCTGCGCCGGACCGGAGAGCCGGTCGTTGGGGCTGCGCTGGTCGACCCTGGTCCCCGCCAGGTCCTGCCCGTCGTTCCCGGCCGAGGCGACCACCAGGGCGCGGCGCTGGGCGTAGGCCACCGCGCGGCCCACCGCCAGGATCATCGCGCGCTGGTCCGGGTCCTCGGGACAGTTGTACTTCCACGGGTCGGCGAAGTAGCTGTCGTTGACCGCCACCGCGCCGCGGTCGGCGGCCCAGAGCAGCCCGCAGACGATGTTCTCCGGGTAGTACTGCCCGAGCGGGCCGAGCAGCCGCACGGCCGCGATCCGCACCCCGGGGGCCACCCCGACCACCCCGTGGCCGTCCCGGGCCGCTCCGATCAGCCCGGCCACGTGCGTGCCGTGGCCGCTCTCGGTGACCCCGCTGTCGGGGCGCCAGGAGCCGAACCGGGCGTCGGGCCGACCGTCGGCGCAGGAGGCCGAGTCACCGGGGCTGACCGCGTCCCGCAGGTCCGGGTGGGTGTCGTCGACCCCCGAGTCCAGGACGGCCACCAGCACCTGCCGGAGCGCCGTCTGGCGCGCGGCCTCCCGGGTGGCGGTCGACACCGGCGCGGCGAGCAGCGCGGCCGGGGCCTGGACGGTCGGCAGGCCGCCCATCATGGCGAGGTTCCAGCCGGCCTGCTCCCCGGGGTCGGGCACGGTCGGCGTGCTGTCGCCCTCCATGCCGTCCGCCGCGTTGCCACTCGTCACGAACGCTTCGCCCGCGCGGCCGCCCCCGGTGAAGCGGTCGGCGCCCGGCAGGCGGAAGTCCCCCGAGCCGGCCAGCGCGCCGGGCGGCCCGGGCACCGTGGCGGTCCGGGTGGCCCCGACGGCGGCGATCCCGGGGCGGGCGCGCAGTCGGGCCGCGAACCGACCGTCGTTCGCGTAGGCGAGGACCGCCCCGATCTGCGGATAGTCCTGCACCACCTGGCCGCCCACCGCGCGCACGGCGCTCTGCGCGGCGGCGGCGCCCTGCGCGTCCAGCCGGTCGGCCAGCACCAGGTAGCTGAGGTAGCCGCGCCCGGCCCCGGAGAAATAGGGGACCGCGCCACCGAGCAGCAGGGCCGCCGCGAGCACGGTCGGCGCGCTGCGCAGCAGCAGCGCCCGGCGACGCAGCGGACGGCGGGAGACCAGTCGCACCTCGGCCATCGGGTGTCCTCCGCTCCTCGGGCGGGCCTGCACGCGCCCCGCACGAAGCCTCACCCTATGAGCGGAATAAGTGATTTGCGCCTTTTATGACCTTGCCGCGCAGCCATCCGGCGGTACCCGCGCGGCCGTCGCTGTCAGTGGCAGGCGGCACCATGGGGGCATGGTGGAACAGCACCCCCACTCCGACCCGCTGGCCGGCTTCGCCCCGGCCACCCGGGCCTGGTTCGAAGCCGCCTTCGACGGCCCGACCAGCGCCCAGGCCGGTGCCTGGGCGGCCATCCGCGAGCGGGCCGACGTGCTGGTGGTGGCCCCCACCGGCTCCGGCAAGACGCTGGCCGCCTTCCTCTCCGCCCTGGACCACCTCAGCAGCACCCCACCGCCCGCCGAGCCCCGCAAGCGGCTGCGGGTCCTCTACGTCTCCCCGCTGAAGGCCCTCGCCGTCGACGTCGAGCGGAACCTGCGCGCGCCGCTGGCCGGCCTGCGCCAGGCATCGATCCGGCTCGGCCTGCCCGAGCCCGAGGTGCAGGTCGGCATCCGCTCGGGCGACACCCCGGCAGCCGACCGGCGCAAGTTCCAGAGCCACCCGCCCGACATCCTGATCACCACCCCCGAGTCCCTCTTCCTGCTGCTCACCTCCGCCTCCCGGGAGGCGCTGCGCGGGATCGACACGGTGATCCTGGACGAGGTGCACGCCGTGGCCGGCACCAAGCGCGGCGCCCACCTGGCGCTCAGCCTGGAGCGGCTGGACCAGCTGCTGGAGCGCCCGGCCCGCCGGATCGGCCTGTCCGCCACCGTCCGCCCGGTCGAGGAGGTGGCCCGCTTCCTGAGCCCGCAGCGCGGCGCGACCATCGTGCAGCCGCCCTCCGCCAAGGAGTTCGACCTCTCCGTGGTGGTCCCGGTCGCCGACCTGGCCGAGCTCTCGCCGAACCCGTCGACCGACGATCCGGCGGCAAAGGCCTCGATCTGGCCGCACGTCGAGGAGCGGATCGTCGACCTGGTCCAGGCCCACCGCTCGACCATCGTCTTCGCCAACTCCCGCCGGCTGGCCGAGCGCCTGTGCAACCGGCTGAACGAGATCGCCCACGAGCGGGCCACCGGCACCCCGCTGCCCGAGGCGCACGCCCCCGCCCAGCTGATGGCCGAGGCCGGCGCCGCCAAGGGCGCCCCGCCGGTGCTCGCCCGGGCCCACCACGGCTCGGTCTCCAAGGAGCAGCGCGCCCTGGTGGAGGAGGAGCTGAAGGCCGGCCGGCTGCCCGCCGTGGTGGCCACCTCCAGCCTCGAGCTGGGCATCGACATGGGTGCGGTCGACCTGGTGGTCCAGGTCGAGTCGCCGCCCTCGGTCGCCTCCGGCCTGCAGCGGGTCGGCCGGGCCGGCCACCAGGTCGGCGCGGTCTCCACCGGAGTGGTCTTCCCCAAGTACCGCGGTGACCTGGTGCAGTCCGCCGTCGTCGTCGAGCGGATGCGGGCCGGGCGGATCGAGGCCCTGCGGGTGCCGCGCAACCCGCTGGACGTGCTGGCCCAGCAGTTGGTGGCGATCACCGCGCTGGACACCTGGGACGTGGACGAGCTGCTCACCCTGGTCCGCCAGGCCGCCCCGTTCGCCACCCTGCCGCAGTCCGCCTTCGACTCGGTACTCGACATGCTGGCCGGCCGCTACCCCTCGGACGCCTTCGCCGAGCTGCGCCCCCGGCTGGTCTGGGACCGGGTCGCCGGCACCGTCACCGGCCGCCCCGGCGCTCAGCGGCTGGCCGTCACCTCCGGCGGCACCATCCCCGACCGGGGCCTGTTCGGCGTCTTCATCGCCGGCTCCAACGCATCCGATGCCAAATCCGCGAAGAAGGGCGGCGGCCGGGTCGGCGAGCTGGACGAGGAGATGGTCTACGAGTCCAGGGTCGGCGACGTCTTCACCCTGGGCACCAGTTCCTGGCGGATCCAGGAGATCACCCACGACAAGGTGCTGGTCACCCCCGCTCCGGGCGTGCCGGGGCGGCTGCCGTTCTGGAAGGGCGACTCGCTCGGCCGCCCGCTGGAGCTGGGTCGGGCGCTGGGCGCCTTCGTCCGCGAGCTGGGCGGCCTGCCCGAGCCCGAGGCCAAGGCGCGCCTGCTGGGCGCCGGCCTGGACGACTGGGCGGCCGGCAACCTGCTCGGCTACCTGGCCGAGCAGCGCCAGGCAGCCGGCCACCTGCCGGACGACCGCACCATCGTGGTCGAGCGGTTCCGCGACGAGCTGGGCGACTGGCGGATCGTCATCCACTCCCCGTTCGGCGCCCAGGTGCACGCCCCCTGGGCGCTGGCGCTCGGCGCCCGGCTGCGCGAGCGCCACGGCCTGGACCCGCAGGTGATGCACGGCGACGACGGCATCGTGCTCCGGCTGCCCGATGCCGACCTGCTCGCCCCTGACTTCGATTTCGGGGGCCCGTCAGCCGCGGCTCCCTCACCTGACGAGGCGCCGGTCGGTGCCGACGCCGCGCTCTTCGACCCCACCGAGATCGAGCAGCTGGTCACCGACCAGGTCGGCGGCTCGGCGCTGTTCGCCTCCCGGTTCCGCGAGTGCGCGGGGCGCGCCCTGCTGCTGCCCCGGCGCAGCCCCGGCAAGCGCACCCCGCTCTGGCAGCAGCGCCAGCGGGCCGCCCAGCTGCTGGAGGTGGCCGGCGAGTTCGGCTCCTTCCCGATCGTGCTGGAGGCGGTCCGCGAGTGCCTCCAGGACGTCTTCGACCTGCCCGGCCTGGTCGAGTTGATGCGCGACCTGGAGTCGCGCGCCGTGCGCCTGGTCGAAGTCACCACCCCCGAGCCCTCCCCCTTCGCCCGCTCGCTGCTCTTCGGCTACGTCGCCCAGTACCTCTACGAGGGCGACTCCCCGCTCGCCGAGCGCCGGGCCGCCGCGCTCGCGCTGGACTCCCGGCTGCTCGCCGAGCTGCTCGGCCAGGCCGAGCTGCGGGAGCTGATCGACCCCGCGGTGCTCGCCGAGCTGGAGGCGGAGCTGCAGCGGCTCACCCCGGAGCGCCGGATCAAGGACGTCGAAGGGGTCGCCGACGCGCTGCGCCTGCTCGGCCCGCTCAGCACCGCGGAGCTGGCCGCGCGCGGCGCCGAGCCCCAGTGGCCCACCGAGCTGCAGGCCGCCCGTCGGGCCATCCAGGTCAAGATCGCCGGCGAGCAGCGCTGGGCCGCCATCGAGGACGCCGGGCGGCTCAGCGACGCGCTCGGCACCCCCCTGCCGGTCGGCATCCCCGAGGCCTTCACCGAGCCGGTCAAGGACCCGCTCGGCGATCTGCTGGCCCGCCACGCCCGCACCAACGGCCCGTTCACCGCCCAGCGGGCCGCCACCCGGTTCGGGCTGGGCACCGCCGTGGTGACGGGCGCGCTGCAGCGGCTGACGGCCGCCGGGCGCCTGGTGGCCGGCGAGTTCCGCCCGGTGGAGGCCGGCGGCACCGGCGAGCCCGAGTGGTGCGACGCGCAGACCCTGCGCCGGCTGCGCCGCCGTTCGCTGGCCGCGCTGCGCCAGGAGGTCGAGGCGGTGCCACCGCGCGCGCTGGCCGCCTTCCTGCCCCAGTGGCAGCATCTGAGCGGTCATCAGCTGCGTGGCGAGGACGGCCTGTTCCGGGTGGTCGAGCAGCTCCAGGGCGCCGCCGTGCCCGCCTCCGCCCTGGAGCGGTTGATCCTCCCCGGCCGGCTGAGCGACTACCAGCCCGCCCTGCTGGACAAGCTGATGGCCGACGGCGAGATCGGCTGGTCGGGCGCCGGGGCGCTGCCCGGCAAGGACGGCTGGATCAGCCTGCACCTGGCCGAGAACGCCGACCTGCTGCGCCCCGAGCCACTCCCGCTGACCCTCACCCCGCAGCACGAGGCGCTGCTCCAGGCGCTCTCCAGCGGCTATGGAGTCCTCTTCGAGCAGCTGCGCGGGCAACTGCCGGACGAGCCGCCGGCCGAGCTGGTGACGGCGCTCTGGGACCTGGTCTGGGCCGGGCGGATCACCAACGACACGCTCGGCCCGGTGCGCGCGCTGCTCGGCTCGGCCCGTACGGCGGGCGCCACCGCGCACCGGGCGCCGCGCGGTGTCCCGCGCGGACGCTACGGCGCGCTGGGCCGCACCCCGGCCAGGCCCGCCGACCCGACGGTGGGCGGCCGCTGGTCGCTGCTGCCCGAACCGGCCGAGCCGACCGCCCGGGCCGCCGCCCAGGCCCAGGTGCTGCTGGACCGGCACGGGGTGCTCACCCGGGGCACCGCGCAAGCCGAGCGGGTCCAGGGCGGCTTCGCGGCGGTCTACCGGGTGCTCTCGGCTTTCGAGGAGCGCGGCCGGGCCCGCCGCGGCTATCTGGTCGAGGGGCTCGGCGGCGCCCAGTTCGCGCTGGACGGCGCGGTGGACCGGCTGCGCTCGGTCAGCGGCCGGTTGGAGCGGGCCGCCACCGACTGGCCCGGTGCCGCCGGCCCGGCGGCGGCCGAGCCTGCCCAGCCGCAGACCCAGCTGCTGGCCGCGGCGGACCCGGCCAACGCCTACGGGGCCGCGCTGCCCTGGCCCGAACCACCGGGCGAGCAGGCCACCGCGCACCGCCCGGGCCGCAAGGCCGGGGCGCTGGTGGTGCTGGTCGACGGTGATCTCACGCTCTACCTGGAGCGCGGCGGCAAATCGCTGCTCTGCTGGACCGAGGACGAGACGGTCCTGACGGCAGCGGTGCGGGCCCTGGCCGAGGCGGTGCGGCGCGGCCGGCTCAGCGGGCTCACGGTGGAGCGGGCCAACGGCGAGGCGGCGCTGGGTTCAGCGCTGGGCGCCGTCCTGGAGGCCGGCGGCTTCCATGCCACCCCGCGCGGGCTGCGGCTGCGCGGTTAGTCGGCGCCGGGGGCGCACCGGCTGCCGGTCGCTGTGCACCGGCAGCACGCCCAGGCCCCAACCGCCCAGCGTGAGCAGGGCGAACAGTGCACCGGACCCGCCAGGGACGGCTCCTTCGGGCAGCAACCACCAGCACAGGGCGCCGGTGATCACGGTGCCCAGCAGCAGGAACGACACCAGTCGACGCGGATCGCGCGCAGGCGATAACCGTCGAGCGCCACGGCCTATTCGGCCGGCAGGTCCACCTTCGGTCGACCGGTGCACGCGTGACTCCTTCTCTCGGCCCCCCTGTGCAGGGCGAGGTCAGGCAGCGACGACGTCCACAGCCGCGGCCTTGGGAGTGATCGAGCTCATCCGGTCGCCCGGCGCCGGCAACGGCACGGGCTCCAACACCGGACGCAGCATGCCGTCCTCGGAGAGCGCGGCCATCGCGGCGAGTTCGGCCAGCGACAGTTCGTCGCTCACCTCGCGCATGACCTCGGACATCCGGACGTCGAGCGCGTCGCAGATCGCTGAGAGCAGTTCGGAGGAGGCCTCCTTCTGCCCACGCTCGACCTCGGAAAGGTAGCCGAGCGAGACTCGTGCGGCGGCCGACACCTCTCGCAGAGTGCGGCCCTGGCGCTGGCGCTGCCGACGCAGGACGTCACCCAAGAGGCGACGGAGCAGGATCATCGGTGGCTCCCTCCTCGGACTGCGGATCGAGATGTCACGTCCCCACCGTACCGCCTTGCCCGCTTCGTGTGCGGGGACCGTGGTCGTGTTCACTCTGGGCTGCAAGCCTCTCCCCTCCCCTGTTGTTCCCGCCCCGGGCGCGGGCAAGCCCCTTCGCTGAGAGGTTGCCCGGATTCTGCCTGTTCAGGCGTTGTTCAGCTGACGCCTGTGGTGCCGGTAGCGCTCTGCTCGGTCGCGATCCGGTCCAGGAACAGCTCCAGAGCCCCGGCCACGGCCTTTCGTCGGATTGTGGCACGGTCCCCCGACAGCCGGGGCGATGTCGCGACAGTTCCCCCCGGACCAGCGAAACCGAGATGTACTGTGCCGACTTCGTGGCCGTCCTGTTCGGTCGGCCCGGCCACGCCCGTGGTCGCCAGCCCGTAGGTGGCGCCGAGCAGTCGGCGCACGCCTTCGGCCATCTGTCGGGCCACCACCGGGTGCACCGGCCCCTCGATCGCGAGCAGCCCCTCGTCCACGCCCAGCACCGAGGCCTTCAGCTCGGTGGCGTACGCGGTGACCGAGCCGCGGAAGGTCTCCGAGGCGCCGGGCACCTCCACCAGCCGCGCGGCCAGCAGACCGCCGGTCAGCGACTCGGCGACCGCCAGGGTGGCACCCAGCGCGCGCAGCTCGGCGTGGACCCGCTCGGCCGGCGGCATGAACTCGGTCATCGCGCCACCGCCGCCCGCTCCCGGGCCTGGCCCTCGCGGCGCAGCCGGACGGCCTGGCGGACGTAGTCGGCCCCGGTGGCCACGGTCAGCAGCACCGCCAGCACCATCAGCACCGCGCGCCCGGTCGCCAGCCAGCCGGTCAGCGGCAGCACGTACATGCCCACCGCGATGCCCTGGACCAGGGTCTTGAGCTTGCCGCCCCGGCTGGCCGGAATCACGCTGTACCGGATCACCCAGAACCGCAGCAGCGTGATGCCCAGCTCCCGGGCCAGGATCACCGCCGTGATCCACCACGGCAGGTCACCCAGCGACGAGAGGCCGATCAGCGCGGCGCCCATGATCGCCTTGTCCGCGATCGGGTCGGCGATCTTGCCGAAGTCGGTGACCAGACCCTTGCGGCGGGCGATCTCCCCGTCGAACAGGTCGGTGATCATGGCGATCGCGAAGGCCGCCCAGGCCACCGCGCGCCACTTCGGGTTGTGCCCGCCGTCCGCCAGCAGCAGCGCCACGAAGACCGGCACCAGGGCGAGACGGAGCATGGTCAGCAGGTTCGCGAGGTTCCACAGCGACGGCCCCACCGCCGGCACCGCCCCCGGACGGGCCGGGCGGGCCGCTGCCGGGCTGCCCGGCCCGCCGGTCATACCGCGGCCGCCTTACGGACCAGCTCGATCGCCTCGGCGACCAGGTCGACACCCTCGCTGGCCACCACGCGGGCCCGGTAGTACTGGCCGACCTCGGCCTCGGGCGCACCGGTGAGCACGGTCAGACCGTCGGTCTCCGGCGCCTGGTGGGCGGCTCTGCCCTCGATCAGCAGGTCCTCGTCGTCCTCGTCACCGCCCTCGACCGGGGTGACGGCCTCCACCAGCACCAGCACCTCGCTGCCGATCCGCTGCTCGGCGCGCTGCGCGGTCAGCTCCTCGGCGAGCCGGGTCAGCTTGGCCAGCCGCTCGGCCACCACGTCCTCGGGGAGCTTGCCCTCGAAGGTGGCGGCCTCGGTGCCGTCCTCGTCGGAGTAGCCGAAGACGCCGATCGCGTCCAGCCCGGCCTCGGTGATGAACCGTTCCAGCTCGGCGAAGTCCGCCTCGCTCTCGCCGGGGAAGCCGACGATGAAGTTGGACCGGGCGCCGGCCTGCGGCGCCTTCTCGCGGATGGTCCTCAGCAGGTCCAGGAACTGCTCGGTGTTGCCGAACCGGCGCATCCGGCGCAGCACGGCGGGGGCCGAGTGCTGGAAGGAGAGGTCGAAGTACGGGACCACGCCGGCGGTCGAGGTCATCGCCTCGATCAGGCCGGGGCGCATCTCGGCGGGCTGCAGGTAGCTGACCCGGACCCGCTCGATGCCGGGCACCGCGGCGATCTCGCTCAGCAGCGTCTCCAGCAGGCGGATGTCGCCCAGGTCCTTGCCGTAGGAGGTGTTGTTCTCGCTGACCAGGACCACCTCGCTGACGCCCTGCTCGGCCAGCCAGACGGCCTCGTTCAGCACGTCCGAGGGCCGGCGGGAGATGAACGAGCCGCGGAAGGCGGGGATGGCGCAGAACGAGCACCGCCGGTCGCAGCCGGAGGCGAGCTTGATCGAGGCCACCGGGCTGTCGTCCAGCCGCTTGCGCAGGGTGCGCGGGCCCGAGGCGGGCGCCACGCCCTGCGGCAGGTCCTGCGGGGCGCCGTGGCCCGGCAGCGCGACCTCGGCCGCCGCGGCCTGGCGCTCGACCGGGGTCAGCGGGAGCAGCTTGCGGCGGTCGCGCGGCAGGTGGGTGGCGTGGTGACCGCCGGAGAGGATGGTCTGCAGGCGGTCGCTGATGTCGGCGTAGTCGTCGAAGCCGAGCACGCCGTCGGCCTCGGGCAGCGCGTCGGCCAGCTCCTTGCCGTAGCGCTCGGCCATGCAGCCGACCGCGACCACGGCCTGGGTGCGGCCGTGGCCCTTGAGGTCGTTGGCCTCCAGCAGGGCGTCCACCGAGTCCTTCTTGGCGGCCTCGACGAAGCCACAGGTGTTGACGACGGCGACGTCCGCTTCGCTCGCGTCGTCGACCAGTTGCCAGCCATCGGCCTCCAGTCGCCCGGCGAGTTCCTCGGAGTCGACCTCGTTGCGGGCGCATCCGAGCGTGACCAGGGCGACAGTACGGCGTTCAGGCATAGGGCCAAGATTAACGCGCGGCCCCCGGTGCCGTTTCCTCCGGAGGCCGCGCGTTGAAGATCAGGCGCTGTGGGGCGCCGTCCGGGCTAGCCGGCCTGGGGGTCACCGGGGGTGTAGGTGAGGTGCACCACTTGGCCGTCCTTGCCGGCCGGACCCAGGTCCTTGCCGTTGACGTACAGGTGCACGGCGGCCGCGTTGCCGATCACCAGCTTGATCTGCTTGGGGTCGGTGAAGGTCTGGTCCTGCCCCTGGTCCAGGTTGTTCTGGAAGAGCGACTTGCCGTCCCCGTCCAGTGCCGAGACCCAGCTGGCGCCGCTGTCGGCGACCAGCTTGACGGTCACCTTGTCGGCCGGGGCGGCGGCGATCGGGGCGACGCTGGGGGCGGGCGCGGGCGGCTGGGCGGGCGTGTCGCTGGGCGAGGTCGACGCCGAGGCGGAGGCGCTGGGCAGCGGGGAGCTGGCCGCGCCGACGGGCGCCTTGCCGGCCTTGCCACTGACCAGGTTGAAGCCGATCAACACGACCACCGCGACGATCGCCACCAGCATCGCGGTGGTCCAGGTCGGTCGGCCCCGGTCGGCCCTGATCCGTTTGGCGTCCAGCGTGGCCACCGGGGCGAGCCGTACCGGCTCGGTGCCGTGGATCTCGTCGTAGCGGGCCAGCAGCGCCTCGCCGTCGGCGCCGACGGCGCGGGCCAGCGAGCGGATGTGGCCGCGGGCGTAAAAGTCGCCGCCGCAGCGGCTGAAGTCATCCTCCTCGATCGCGTGCACGATCGGGACCCGGACCCGGGTATCGGTGCTGACCTCATCCACCGTCAGCCCCGCGGCGAGTCGGGCCTCGGCCAGGATCCGGCCGATGGTCGGCGTGTGGTCCTGGCCGGCCGGACGCGGCTCGGCGGGGCTGGAGGCGTCGGAGGATCGGCGGTTGTCGCGGTGCGAAGACTTGCCGATGGTCACTGGGCGCGCCTTTCGAGCGGAGGCCACCTGCTGAGAGAACAGTCTAGGGGTGCGGGTGAATCGTTTCTCAACCTGAGTACGACCGAACGCGTAGCGCCGGTTCCAGGGGTCCCGACGGCCCGGGCGGGCCGCTGACACCCCCTCAGGCGGCTACCCGCGGATGGTCACCAGCACGCCGTCCAACTCGTCCGGTTTGACCAGGACGTCCCGCGCCTTGGACCCCTCGCTGGGGCCCACGATGCCGCGCGACTCCATCAGGTCCATCAGCCGCCCGGCCTTGGCGAAGCCCACCCGCAGCTTGCGCTGGAGCATCGAGGTCGATCCGAACTGGGTGGAGACCACCAGCTCGGCCGCCTGGATCAACAGGTCCAGGTCGTCGCCGATCTCCTCGTCGATCTCCTTCTTGGGCCCGGCGCCGACCGTGACGTCGTCGCGGTAGCTGGCGGTCAGCTGGTCCTTGCAGTGCTGCACCACGGCCGCGATCTCGGCCTCGGTGACGAAGGCGCCCTGCATCCGGACCGGCTTGCTCGCGCCCATCGGCAGGAAGAGCGCGTCACCCTTGCCGATCAGCTTCTCGGCGCCCGGCTGGTCCAGGATGACCCGGGAGTCGGCCATCGCCGAGGTGGCGAAGGCCAGCCGGGACGGCACGTTGGCCTTGATCAGGCCGGTCACCACGTCCACCGAGGGCCGCTGGGTGGCGAGCACCAGGTGGATGCCGGCCGCGCGGGCCAGCTGGGTGATCCGGACCACCGAGTCCTCGACGTCGCGCGGTGCGACCATCATCAGGTCGGCCAGCTCGTCGACGATCACCAGCAGGTACGGGTACGGCGTCAGCTCCCGCTCGCTGCCCAGCGGCGGGGTCACCTTGCCGGCCTTGACCGCGGCGTTGAAGTCGTCCACGTGCCGGAAGCCGTAGGCGGCCAGGTCGTCGTAGCGCAGGTCCATCTCGCGGACCACCCACTGCAGCGCCTCGGCCGCCTTCTTCGGGTTGGTGATGATCGGCGTGATCAGGTGCGGGATGCCCTCGTAGGCGGTCAGCTCGACCCGCTTGGGGTCGACCAGGACCATCCGGACCTCGTCCGGGGTGGCCCGGGCCAGGATCGAGGTGATCAGGCAGTTGATGCAGGAGGACTTGCCCGCGCCGGTGGCGCCCGCGACCAGGATGTGCGGCATCTTGGCGAGGTTGGCGAGCACCGTGTGGCCCTCGACGTCCTTGCCCATGCCGACCACCATCGGATGGGTGTCCTCGGCGGCGCTGCGCGAGCGCAGCAGGTCGCCGAGGTTGACCATCTCGCGGTCGCCGTTGGGGATCTCGATGCCGACGGCGGACTTGCCGGGGATCGGGCTGATGATCCGCACGTCCGCGCTGGCCACCGCATAGGCGATGTTCTTGGCCAGCGCGGTGATCCGCTCGACCTTGACGGCCGGGCCGAGCTCGACCTCGTACCGGGTGACCGTCGGGCCGCGGGTGAAGCCGGTGACCTTCGCGTCCACCTTGAACTCCGCGAAGGTGGAGGTGAGCTGGGCGACCACCTGGTCGTTGAGCGCGCTGCGGGTCTTGCCCGGGCCGCCGCGCTCCAGCAGGTCCAGCGGGGGCAGCGCGTACTCGGCGCCGCCGAGCAGTTGGAGCTGTTCCATCCGGGCCGGCGCGGGGGTGTGCTCGGGGGGCGCGGCGGATCCGCCGGCCCCCGCGGTACGGGCCGGCGGGACGACCGACTCCTCCGGCTGGGCGGTGCGGTCCTGCACCTGGTGCATGATGCTGGCCACCGCGGGCGAGGCGGGCACGCCGTGCAGCAGCGCGCCGTCCAGGTCGGCGGCCACGCCGGCGGCGATGTCGCGGGTCTGGAACGGGTCCTTGACGAACATGTCGGGGACGGCGGGCGCCAGCTCCGGCTCGTCCACCTGCTTGCGCCGCCCGCGCCGACGGCGGCGGGCGGCGATCTCGTCGCCGGGGTCCTCCTCGACGGTGTAGGGCAGCGCGTCCGGGTCGGCGTCCTCCGGCGGCTCGGTGGACAGCTCGCGGTCGCCGGTGGCGTACGGCTCGCCGTACTCGTCCAGGCCGTCCAGTTCGTCCGCCATCGAGGGCTCCAGCACGCCCAGGCGCTCGCCGAGCAGCCGCAGCCGCTCGGGGATCTTGTTGACCGGGGTGGCGGTGACCACCAGCAGGCCGAAGAAGGCCAGCAACAGCAGGAGTGGCACGGCCAGCGGCGGCCCGGCGGCGGCCAGCATCGGCGTGGAGGCGGCCCAGCCGAGGATGCCGCCCGCCTGCCGGATCCGGGTCGCCCCGCTCTGCATCCCGGGGGCGCCGCAGCCGATGTGGACCAGGCCGAGCACGCCGAGCACCAGGGTGCTCAGGCCGATCGCGATCCGTCCGTCGGCTTCCGGCAGGCCCGGGTGACGCATCAGCCGGATCGCCAGCCCCGCCAGCAGCAGCGGGACCAGCACCGCGAGGCGGCCGAACAGGCCGCTGACCACGTTGGTGGCGGCGTCGCCCAGCCAGCCCTGCGGGCTGAACCAGGTGCCGGCGGCGGTGACCAGGGCGAGCGCCAGCAGCAGCAGCGCCACGCCGTCCTTGCGGTGCGCCGGGTGCAGACCCTTGGCGCCGTCGCCGAAACCGCGGAAGAGCGCGCCGACGCTGTGGGCCAGGCCCAACCAGCAGGCACGCACCGCGCGGAACAGGATCGGCTGCCGGGACCTGGGCCTGGGGGCCGGAGCCACCGGTGCGGCGGCGGCCGCCTTCTTCGCCGGAGCCTTGCGCGCGGCGGCCTTGGACGGTGGCTTGGCGGGCCCGCTCCTGGCGGGCGGCTTGGCCGCCGCCTTGCGCGCCGTGGCCTTCTTCGCCGGGGCGGCCTTCTTCGCCGGTCCCGGACTCGAGTTGCGTGCCGTGCTGCCGGGCGTCCGTGAGGCCATGGCACCAGAGCCTACCGGCGGCCCTGAGCCGTGGACACATGACCGACCGTCATGCCCCTGGCGTGTCGCCGAGGCGGGTCGACACGCCGTCAGCCGGCCGCCGGTTCACCCGGGTGGCTCAGGCGTGGTCGGCGCCCGGCCGCAGCGCCTCCAGCGCGGCCCGCAGGCCGACCAGCTTGCGCTCCAGGTGAGCGGCGGCGGCCGCCGCCCCGGTCTCGGGCGAGTCGCCCAGCTGCTTGGTCAGCGCCTCGGCCTGCTCCTCCACCGAGGCGAGCCGCGCGGAGAGCTCGGCCAGCAGCGGCTCCGCCGAATCCCCGCCCTGGCGGTCGCCGTCCTGGCGACCGTCGTCCAACTGCAGCCGCAACAGCGCCGCCTGCTCCTTGAGCTGGCAGTTCTTCGCGTAGAGGTCGACGAAGACGGAGACCTTGGCGCGCAGCACCCAGGGGTCGAACGGCTTGGAGATGTAGTCCACCGCGCCGGCCGCGTACCCGCGGAAGGTGTGGTGCGGACCGTGGTTGATCGCGGTCAGGAAGATGATCGGGATGTCTCTGGTCCGCTCGCGGCGCTTGATGTGCGCCGCCGTCTCGAAGCCGTCCATGCCCGGCATCTGGACGTCCAGCAGGATCACCGCGAAGTCGTCGGTGAGCAGCGCCTTGAGCGCCTCCTCGCCCGAGGCAGCACGGACCAGCGTCTGGTCCAGCGCCGAGAGGATGGCCTCCAGCGCCAGCAGGTTCTCCGGTCGATCGTCGACCAGGAGGATCTTCGCCTTCTGCACTACGACCCGCCCTCCTGCCGGATAGCCCAGTGGTTTCCCGCGTGCCGGCACCCGTGTACCGCCTGCCACCGACCCGGTCATGCTAGCCGCACCCCCAAGCCCTGCCCTATCGGATGGTCACAACAGGCTGATCACACACCTGTCGCCCTGATGTCCCCGGCACGCGGGCCTGCGTACCGTCGCCATCCGGTTACTGTTCGCAACGATGAGTGACCCTAGCGGGTTCCCGGTCCGGCTCGCCAGTAAACGCCGATGTCCGCGTGCTACGTCAGTTCGCCGCGCGCACCCAGCCACTGCCGCATCACGCCGAGCAGGTGGTCGGTGTCCACCGGCTTGGTCACATGGTCGGAGGCGCCCGCCGCCAGGCTCTTCTCCCGGTCGCCCTTCATCGCCTTGGCGGTCAGCGCGATGATCGGCAGGCCGGCGAAGTTGGGCATCCGGCGGATCGCCTCGGTGGTCGCATAGCCGTCCATCTCCGGCATCATGATGTCCATCAGCACCAGCGCCACGTTCTCGTGGTGCTCCAGCACCTCGATGCCCTCGCGCCCGTTCTCCGCGTACAGCACGGTCAGTCCGTACTGTTCCAGAACGCTGGTGAGGGCGAAGACGTTGCGCACGTCGTCGTCGACGATCAGCACCTCCTCGCCGCCGAACCGGCCCTCGAACTGCGGTCCCGCGCCGGCCCGCGGCGCCGGCAGCTCCTCGCCGCGGCCACCCGGCACCGACTCGGCCTCCTGCGCCGAGCGGCGCCGCTCGGCCGCCTCCCGGCGGCGATCCTCGGCCAACTCGCGGACCTCCTGGGCCCAGTGGTCGGCCGGGTTCTCGCCGACCGGCACCGGCAGGCCGGTCGGGGTGACGCCGACCGAGGCCCGCGGTGCGCCCTGAGCCACCGTGCCCGCCGCGCCGCCCGCCGCCCGCTCACGGTCCGCCTGCTGCTCCGGCGTCTCGCTGCGCAGCGGCAGGTAGAGCGTGAAGGTGCTGCCCACGCCCAACTCGCTGTCGGCGTGGATCTCGCCACCCAGCAGGCGGGCGATCTCCCGGCTGATCGACAGGCCCAGGCCGGTGCCGGCGTACTTGCGACTGGTGCCGCCGTCGGCCTGCTTGAACGCCTCGAAGATCTCGCGCAGCTTGTTGCCGGGGATCCCGATGCCGGTGTCGGTCACCGAGAAGGCCACCAACTGGGCGTCCGGGTCGTCGATCTGGCCGGATTCCAGCAGCTGCTCGCGCACGTGCTGCGGCACCACCGAGCCGGCCGGTCCGATGGTCAGCCGCACCGCGCCGGAGTCGGTGAACTTCACCGCGTTGGAGAGCAGGTTGCGCAGCACCTGCTGGAGCCGCTGCTCGTCGGTGTGCAGGATGGGCGGCAGTTCGGGCGAGACGGTGACCTCGAACTCCAGGCCCTTGTCGGCGGTCAGCGGCCTGAACGCGGCCTCGACGTAGTCGGTCAGCTGGACCAGGGCGATCTTGGCCGGCCGGACGTCCATCTTGCCCGCCTCGACCTTGGACAGGTCGAGGATGTCGTTGATCAGCTGCAGCAGGTCGGAGCCGGCGCCGTGGATGGTGTCGGCGAACTCGACCTGCTTGGGCGAGAGGTTGCCCTCGTTGTTGTCGGAGAGCAGCTTGGCCAGGATCAGCAGCGAGTTGAGCGGGGTGCGCAACTCGTGCGACATGTTGGCGAGGAACTCGCTCTTGTAGCGCGAGGCGAGGGCGAGTTGTTCGGCGCGCTCCTCCAGGACCTTGCGGGCCTCCTCGATCTCGCTGTTCTTGATCTCGATGTCGCGGTTCTGCTGGGCGAGTTGCTCGGCCTTCTCCTGGAGCTCCTCGTTGGTGCGCTCCAGTTCCTCCTGACGCGCCTCCAGCTCGGCCGAGCGCATGGAGAGTTCGGCGGTCAGCCGCTGGGACTCCAGCAGCAGCCCCTCGGTCTTGGTGTTGACGCTGATGGTGTTGACCGTGACGCCGATCAGGTCGGCGATCTGGTTCAGGAAGTCCATCACCACCGTGGTGAAGGAGGCGAAGGTGGCCAGCTCGATCACCCCGAGCAGCCGGCCCTCGAAGAGCACCGGCAGGACCACCACGTGCGCCGGCGAGGCCTCACCGAGGCCGGAGGAGATCCGCAGGTACCCGGGGGGCGCCTCGGTCAGGCTGATCGGGCGCTTCTCCACCGCGGCCTGGCCGACCAGCGACTCGCCGGGACGGAAGGTGGTGGGCATCGAGCGGCGCTGGTAGCCGTAGGAGCCGATCAGGCGCAGCACCGTGTCGGACTCGTCGTCGTCCTCGGTGATCATCTCGGCGGTCCGGCCGGCCGGCTGGGCCAGGAAGAAGGCGCCGTGCTGGGCGGAGACCACCGGGGTCAGCTCGGACATGATCAGCGAGGCGACCGCCTCCAGGTCCCGCCGGCCCTGCAACAGCCCGGAGAACCGGGCCATGTTGGTCTTCAGCCAGTCCTGCTCCTGGTTGGTGCGAGTGGTCTCGCGCAGGTTGGCGATCATCTGGTTGATGTTGTCCTTGAGCTCGTCGATCTCGCCGGAGGCGTCGACGTCGATCCGCAAGGACAGATCGCCCCGGGTCACCGCGGTGGCGACCTGGGCGATCGCGCGCACCTGCCGGGTCAGGTTGTTGGCGAGCTCGTTCACGCCCTCGGTGAGGTCCTGCCAGGTGCCGTCCACCCCGGGCACCCGGGCCTGGCCGCCGAGCCGGCCGTCGGTGCCCACCTCGCGGGCCACCCGGGTGACCTCGTCGGCGAACGAACTCAGCTGGTCCACCATGGTGTTGATGCTGGTCTTCAGATCGAGGATCTCGCCCCGGGCGTCCACGTCGATCTTCTGCGACAGGTCACCACGGGCCACCGCCGTGATCACCAGGGCGATGTTGCGGACCTGGCCGGTCAGGTTGTTGGCCATCTGGTTGACGTTGTCGGTCAGGTCCTTCCAGATGCCGGCCACACCCGGGACATCGGCCTGGCCGCCGAGGATGCCGTCGGTGCCCACCTCGCGGGCCACCCTGGTGACCTGGACGGCGAAGGCGTTCAGCTGGTCGACCATCGTGTTGAGGGTGCCGGCCAGCGCGGCCACCTCGCCCTGCGCCTCGATGGTGATCTTCTTGGAGAGGTCACCGCGGGCCACCGCGGTGGCCACCTCGGCGATGTTGCGGACCTGGCTGGTCAGGTTGGACGCCATGAAGTTGACGTTGTCGGTCAGGTCCTTCCAGATGCCCGAGACCCCGCGCACCCGGGCCTGGCCGCCCAGGATGCCCTCGGTACCGACCTCGCGGGCGACGCGCGTGACCTCGTCCGCGAAGGCGCTCAGCTGGTCGACCATGGTGTTGACGGTGGTGACCAGTTCGAGGATCTCGCCGCGCGCGTCGACGGTGATCTTCTTGGAGACGTCGCCGAGCGCCACCGCCGTGGTGACCTCGGCGATGTTGCGGACCTGGCTGGTCAGGTTGGACGCCATGAAGTTGACGCTGTTGGTCAGGTCCTTCCAGGTCCCGGAGACCCCGGGCACCGTGGCCTGACCGCCCAGGATGCCCTCGGTACCGACGTCCCGGGCGACCCTGGTCACCTCGTCCGCGAACGAGCTGAGCTGGTCGACCATGGTGTTCATGGTGCTCTTCAGCTCCAGGATCTCGCCCCGGGCGTCCACCTGGATCCGCTGCGACAGGTCACCGCGCGCCACCGCCGTGGTCACCTGCGCGATGTTGCGCACCTGATCGGTGAGGTTGTTCGCCATGAAGTTCACCGAATCGGTCAGATCGCGCCACACCCCCGCGACCCCCGGCACCTGCGCCTGCCCACCCAGGCGCCCCTCGGTCCCCACATCCCGCGCCACCCGCGTTACCTGCGCGGCGAAGGCGGAGAGCTGGTCGACCATGGTGTTGATGGTGTTCTTCAGCTCCAGGATCTCGCCCCGGGCGTCCACCTCGATCTTCTGCGACAGGTCACCGCGGGCCACCGCCGTGGTCACCTGCGCGATGTTGCGCACCTGATCGGTGAGGTTGTTCGCCATGAAGTTCACCGAATCGGTCAGATCGCGCCACACCCC
>NZ_JARZAG010000029.1 GCF_029892155.1 Kitasatospora sp. GAS204B
GGCGCGGGAATCTACGACCTGCGCGGGATCAGCGACACGCTCCAGGAGGAGGACCCGCTCTTCGGCCTGATCCAGTTCAAGCTCGGCACCGGCGGCCAGGCCGCCGAATACCTCGGGGAGTGGGACTTCCCGCTCAACAAGCTGCTGCACAAGGCGCTCGACCTCTACATGTCGCGCCGCTGACTGCCACCCGTGAGTCCACGTCCGAACACTGAACGTCCGAACGTCATCGGAGGGACCGCATGACCCTGTCGCTGTACCTCGACACCGACCGCTGGCGCACTCATCAGCAGTCCGTCCAGGCCGAGTTCGCCAACCTGGTGCCGGTGGCCAAGGGCAACGGCTACGGTCTGGAAAACCGCCGGCTCGCCGCGGAGGCGGCCCGGCTCGGCACGAAGCTGCTGGCCGTCGGCACCCCGCACGAGGCCGCCGAGGCCGCCTGCTGGTACGGCGGCGAGCTGCTGGTGCTCACCCCGTACCGGATCGGCGAGGACGCGCCGCCGCTGCCCCGCGAGGTGATCCGCACGGTCGCGAACATCGAGGCGCTGTCGGCCCTGCCGAACGGGTCCAGAGTGGTGATCGAGTGCGCGACCAGCATGAAGCGACACGGCATCGCTCTCACCGAACTGCCCGTACTCCCCGGGGTGTTGAACGGTCTGCAGGTGAAGGGCTTCGCCCTGCACCTGCCGCTGGACCGGCCCGACAACTCGGACCCGGTCGAGGAGGCGGCGCACACCGTGGACGCGATCGCGGCAGCCCGACTGCCCATTGGCGAGATCTTCGTGAGCCACCTGAGCCCGGCCGACCTGGCCCGGCTCGCCGACCGCTGTCCGGACACCGTCTTCCACTCCCGGATCGGCACCCGGCTCTGGCTCGGCGACGTCGGGGCGCTGGGCGCCCGGGCCACCGTGCTCGACGTGACCCCATTGGCCAAGGGTGAGCGCTACGGCTACCGCCAGCACAAGGCGCCCTCCGACGGCCACCTGCTGGTGGTCTCCGGCGGCACCGCCCACGGCATCGGCCTGGAGGCGCCCAAGTACGTGCACGGCCTGCTGCCTCGCGCCAAGGGCATCGCCCGCGCCGGCCTCGCCACGGTCAACCGCTCCCTCTCCCCCTACAGCTGGCAGGACCGCCAACTCTGGTTCGCCGAGCCGCCGCACATGCAGGTGAGCATCCTCTTCCTCCCCCGCGACACCAAGCCCCCGGCGATCGGTGACGAACTCCCCCTGCACGTCCGGCACACCACCACGCGCTTCGACCGGGTGGTGGACCGTTGAGGACGACTCCCGCCTGACGACCGCTCGGACAATGTCACGCGCACTGCTCCAAGTCCCCCTTCAGCGGCGGCCAGGACCGCCCTAGTCTGCTGCAGCGCACCGGGCAACAGATCAACGTGGTTCCGGTAAGGGTGCGTTGCTCATTCGGACCGCACGCCCGCCCGAGCCGCCCGAGAGCTGATCACCTACCAGGAGGGACCACGACATGCCCGCTCTTCCCGACCGCCGCGCGGTTCTGCGTGTGGGACTAGCGACCACGATCCCCGCGGCGGTCGCCGTGGGCGCGGCGACGCCGGCCGAGGCCCGGACGCCCGTGCTCCGGGACCAGGACGTGACCCGCTGGATGGCGGCCTACCTCAGGGCCTGGCAGACCAAGGACGCCGACGCCGTCGTCAAGCTCTTCACGCCCGACGCCCTCTACGAGTCCGTCCCGGGCGTCGCGGACCAGACGTTCCACGGCCGCAGCGAGATCCACCGGTACTGGACCGGCGTCACCGCGCCGCAGGCCGGGATGACCTGGCGCTACGGCACGCCGCTGGTCAGTGGTGACCGCGCGGACATCGAGATCTGGGTGACCATGCAGGTCCCGTCCGACACCGACGGAACCATGCAGTGGGTCACCCTGATCGAGACGAACGTCCTCAAGTTCGCGACGCCCACGCTCTGTTCACGCAACATCGAGTACTCCCGGATCCTCACCGGGAAGATCGACCCGCCCGCCGGCTGGGGTCGCCGCTGAGCCGCCGGCCACCGCCGCCCCGGCCGGACCGCGGGCCGGGGCGGCGGTGGCCGCTGCGTGGTGCGCGGGTCAGGGGTAGGAGACCACGGTGGAGGGGGTCGTGCCGGTGCCCGAGGTGGGCGAACCGACACCGTTGATCACGTGGTTGTACTGGCCGTCACCGCCCAGCGAGACCACCGAGAGATCGTGGAACTGCACGCCAGGGGTGTTCGGCGCCTCGAATCCGTGGTCCATCCGGATGGTGGGGTCGACGTTGAAGTAGCAGTAGCTGCCCAGCCCCCAGCCCTGGTGGCTGGTGACGTTGTCGTCCACCTTGTAGGCGGCGTAGCCGAGGGTGTTGCCGTTCTGGATGGCGGCCTGGTTCGGCGCGTCGTACGCGATCTCGTTCTGGAAGAAGATCGTCGTGCCACCCTGGCCCGACCACTCCACGTCGTACTTCTCGAAGTGCTCGACGAACAGGCCGGTCGCCTCCACGTTGTTACCGTGGACGGTGAGTCCGTAGTCGGCCGGGTTGACGGTCCAGCCGACGCCGGTGCCGTGGTCGGCCCGCCAGATCCAGGTGTGGTCGATGACGGTCTCGTTGCTGTTGATCTCCATGCCGGTGGTGGTCAGGCCCGCGCCCGCGCCACCGACCCGGACGAAGACGTCCTGCACGGTGGTCGGGTCCGCCGTGTGGTCGGCCGAGGCGCCGGGCTGGCCGACCTGAAGCAGCACCGGGGAGTTGACGGTGCCGGCGTCGAAGAGCAGGCCGGCCAGCTTGACGCCGTCGACGTCGGAGACCGCCATCGCGGTCACGCCGTTGTCCGGGACGATCGTGGCGAACCCGAGCCCGAGCACCACGGTGTCCGGGCGGGTCACGTTGATCGTCTGGTCGACGTGGTAGACGCCGGGCGTGAAGAGCAGGTTGAGGCCCTGCGCGAGGGCGGCGTTGATGGTCTCGGCGGTGGCGCCGGGCTTGACCAGGTAGAACTGGCTGAGCGGCAGCGAGTTGCCGGGCGGGGTCCCGTTCGCCCAGTCGACGCCGCTGGCGTTGGTGCGCAGCGCCGGGACGAAGACCTGGTAGTTCCCCGAGCCGTCCAGGTAGAGGAAGGGCTTCTCGCGTGAGACCGGGGTGGTGGGCAGCGTGGTGTAGCTCGGGCTCGGGAAGCTCTGGGCGGGAGCGCCCTGGACACCCGAGAAGACCTGGTTCCAGACCCCGTTGGAGAAGCCGCCGATCGAGCTGTCCCGGGTGTACCACTGCTGCTGCGAGTAGTTGCCCACGCTCCCGGAGATCCGGCTGTCGGCGATGTAGCCGCCGCTGGCCCAACCGTAGCCGGTCGGCGAGAGGTTGAGTCCGCCGTGCACGTCCATCCGGCGGAACGGCGCGGCCTGCGCGACCGCCCAGCGGTCGGTGCCGCTGACCGGGTTCAGCGCCAGGTTCTCGGCGGAGCGCCAGAAGTTCTGGGTGGCGTTGCCGTTGTTCCAGCCGGCATCCACGGTGACGTCACCGTTGAAGGTGGTGTCGTCCGGGTTCAGGCCGAGACCCGCGATCGAGGTGTAGAAGCCGAGGTTGGCGTTGATGTTGCTGTAGGTCCCCGGCTTGAAGAGCAGCGCGTACCGACCGGTGCCGAACTGCGCCGACTGCTGCTGCTGGAAGACGCTGTCCAGGGTGGCCTGGATGTTGGGCGTGCTCGGGTCGAAGACCAGCACGTTCGGACCGAGGTCGCCGCCGCCGGCGATCGGTGGCACGCCGCCGGTCGTGTGGATCCCGAACTCCCAGAGCGAGTAGCCGTACTGGGTGCCGCGCTGGGTGCCGTACAGCCGCACGTACCGCCCCGAGCCGGTGACGTTGAGCGTCTCGGTGCCACCGGGGCCGCTGGTGGTGGAGTAGATCGTGGTCCAGTTCACGGCGTCGGCGGAGGTCTGGATCTGGTACGCCTTCCCGTACGCCGTCTCCCAGTTGAGCACGACCTGGCAGATCTGCTGGGTGCTGCCGAGGTCGACCTGGAGCCACTGCGGGTCGCTGAACGCGCTGGACCAGCGGGTGTTGAGGTTGCCGTCGACCGCCGCCGAGGCCGGGGTGCCGGAGTTCTCGGTGGAGGAGGCCGTGGCGGGCATGCCCTGGGCGGCGTCGGTGGTGCCGCAGGCGGGCGGCGCGGTGGTGGCGGACGCGCTGTGGGAGCGCGGGGCGGTGGTGCCGGCGCGCGCGACGGCGGGTGGGGCGGCCAGCGCCAGGACGGCGACCAGCACCGCGGCGACCAGCGCGGCGGCACCGCGCCGCTCGCGGGCCGCGGCGCGGCGTGTCGGGGTTGAGCTCACGGGCTTCTCCTGCGGGTGGGTGAGGTGCGGAGGGCCTTGCGGGAGCGTGGAAGCGAGGTTGCCGGTGCGCGGGCACGCCGAAGGGGAAGGCGGTGGTTCGGCCTGGACGGCCACGCAGGGGAGGAGACGGCGCCTTCGCCCCGAAACTCGGGGGAGCGCTCTCGCAGCGAGTCTCGGGGCGGTTCTTTCCCGGTGTCAAGACCCTCGACGCAGCTTGCCGCCTGGACCGGCAGCCCGGCGCCGCCCGCTTCCCGACCGACGCACGGCTGCCCGCCGGGACGCCCCGTTGCAGGTCAACGCGGCGCCGGGACGGACTCCACGCCCGTCGGCACGACCCCTCCGGACTCGAGAAAGCGGGCGAGCGGCAGGGTGGCCGCGCCGAGCGTCACCGCGTCGGGGCCGAGCAGTCCGAGGTCGATGGAGGTCTGCGCCCGGGGAAAGCTGAGCGCGTAGGCGGTCGCCGCCTCCCGCACGGCCGGCAGCAGCCGGGGCCCGAGGAGCAGGCCGGCCCAGCCACCGATGATGACCCGCTCGGGGTTGAACAGGTTGATCAGGTCGGCGATCGCCGCACCGAGGTACTCGGCGGCCTCGCCGAGCAGTTCGGCGGCGGCCGGGTCCTGGTCGGCGGCCGCGAGCAGCGCGGCGAGCCCGGCCTTCTCGTCCGCGCTGGAGACGCTGGAGACGGTGCTTCCGGACGCGCCGGAGACCGAGCCGGAAACCGAGCCCGAGACCGCGTCCGACGCCGCCCGTCCCCACCGCTCGACCAGCGCCTCGGCGCCGATGTACGCCTCCAGGCAGCCACGCGCGCCGCACCGGCACAGACGTCCGCCGACGTGCACCTTGGTGTGCCCCCACTCGCCCGCGCTGCTGGTCGCCCCGCGGAACGGCACCCCGTTGGCGATCACGCAGGCGCCGACCCCGGAGCCGAACAGCGCCACCACCGCGTGGCTGGCCCCGCGCCCGGCACCGAACCACATCTCGGCCTGGCCCAGGGTCTTGGCCCCGTTGTCGACGTGCAGCGGCAGGTCGGTGCCGGTCCGCAGCAGGCGGCCCAGCGGGACGGCGTCCCACCCCACGGTCGGGCCGTGCACCACGATGCCCTGGCAGTCCCCGGCGGGCTCGCGCTGCTCGACGATGCCGGGCACGCCGATCCCGACTCCGAGCACGTCCGCCTGGTCGGTCCCGGTCTGCGCGAGCACCCGCGCCAGCCCGCTGAGGATCAACCGCACCACGTGGTCGACGTCGTGCCCGTGGTCGGAGAGCGGCTGGTCGACGGCGGCGAGCTCGGTGCGGGCGAGGTCGAAGAGCGCGACCCGCACCTGCGTCTCCCCCACGTCCACGCCGACCAAGTAGCCGAAGTCGGGCCTGACTCGGAGCATGATGCGGGGCCGGCCGCCGTCGGACTCGACGGTGCCGGCCTCCTCCACCAGCCCGTCGGCGATCAGCTCGCCGATCACGTTGCTGATCGATCCGGCGCTGAGGCCGGTGGCGTGACCCAATTGTTGCCTGCTGGTCGGCCCGTCGAAGTACAGCCGCCGCAGCAGCGTCGACCTGCTGCTCCGGCGCAGGTCACGGACGGTCTGAATGCCTCGCTTCGGCATGGTCTTCCTCGATCGGTCGGAGATCTGACATTCGGTCGGCGATCTGACATGGCGCCAGGTCTTGACGCGCTCTTTTCTCAGACGTTAAATCACGCCCTGAAGTTAGTGCTTGAGATGCTAACTCCACCCGACCTGACGCACCAGCACATCCCTGAGAGGGGACCGGTCATGCGCTTCACCCGGATCGCCGTCGGCACCGCCCTGGCCAGCACACTCGCCCTCACCGGCACCGCCTGCGGCGGCGGGTCGAGCAGCACGGGTGCGAGCAACTCCAGCCCGAAGACCCTGACTTACTGGGCCTCCAACCAGGGTGCCAGCCTGGACATCGACAAGCAGGTGCTGACCCCGGAGTTGAAGAAGTTCGAGCAACAGACCGGCATCAAGGTCAACCTCGAGGTCGTGCCGTGGTCCGATCTGCTCAACCGGATCCTCGCCGCCACCGCCTCGGGCCAGGGCCCCGACGTGCTCAACATCGGCAACACCTGGTCCGCCTCGCTGCAGGCCACCGGCGCGCTGCTGCCCTTCGACAGCGCCACCTTCGCCAAGATCGGCGGCGCGGACCGGTTCATGCCGGCCACCATCGCCTCGGCCGGCGCGGCGGGCCAGAGCCCGGCCGCCGTGCCGCTCTACTCCATGGCCTACGGCCTGTACTACGACAAGAAGCTCTTCCAGGCCGCCGGGATCGCCAACCCGCCCACCACCTGGGACGAGCTGGTCTCGGACGGAAAGAAGTTGACCACCGGCTCGCAGTACGGCCTGGCCATCGAGGGCGGCAACGTCTCGGAGAACGTGCACAACGTGTTCACGCTGGGCCAGCAGCACGGAACCGGCTTCTTCGACGCCGCCGGCAAGCCGCAGTTCGACAGCCCGGCGGCGGTCGCCGCGGTCAAGCAGTACGTCGACTTCATCGCCGCCGACAAGATCGCCGCGCCCGGCGACGCCGAGTACGCCGCCAACCAGTCCGTCACCGACTTCGCCACCGGCAAGGCCGCCATGCTGATGTGGCAGGCGGCCGGCGCCAACCTCAAGTCCCACGGCATGAACCCCGACGACTTCGGGGTGGTCCCGGTGCCGGTCCCGCCCGGCGCCACCGGCGCCATGGCGACGAGTTCGATGGTGGCGGGCATCAACCTGGCGGTCTTCAAGAACACCAAGAACCTGGACGGCGCACTGAACTTCGTCAAATTCATGACGAGCACCGACGAGTCCACCCTGCTCAACAAGGCCTACGGCTCGATCCCACCGGTCAAGGACGCGCAGAGCGACCCGGCCTTCGGCACGCCCGAGCTCAAGACCATCGCCGGCGTGCTCGCGAACAGCGCGGCACCGCTGCCGCAAGTCGCCAATGAGAGCCAGTTCGAGACCCTGGTCGGCACCGCCGTCAAGAACCTGCTCGCCGCGGCCGCCGCGGGCCAGCCGATCACCGACGACACCGTCAAGGCCGAACTCACCAAGGCCCAGCAGCAGATGCCGGCCTCCTGACCGTGCGACAGCCCCTGCGCCGACCGCGCCTTCCCCGAACGGCCCTGCCCTATCTGCTGCTCGTGCCCGCGCTCCTGCTGGAGCTGCTGATCCACCTGGTCCCGATGGTGGTCGGCGTCGTGATGAGCTTCAGACAGCTCACCCAGTTCTTCATCCGCGACTGGTCCACCGCGCCCTGGCGCGGCCTGGGCAACTACCGTACGGCGGTGGACTTCAGCGCTCCGGTCGGGCGCTCGCTGCTCAACTCGTTCTGGACCACCTGCCAGTTCACCGTGCTGTCGGTCGGCCTCTCCTGGCTGCTGGGCATGGCGGCGGCGATCTACCTCCAGGAGAACTTCCGCGGCCGGGGACTGCTGCGCACGATCTTCCTCATCCCCTACGCGCTGCCGGTCTACGCCGCCGTCATCACCTGGTCGTTCATGTTCCAGCACGACACCGGCCTGATCAACCACGTGCTGCACGACCAGCTCCACCTCACCTCCGGCAAGCCGTTCTGGCTGATCGGCGACAACAGCTTCACCGCGCTGGTCACCGTCTCCGTCTGGAAGACCTGGCCGTTCGCCTTCCTGACGCTGATGGCCGGTCTGCAGAACATCCCCCGCGAACTCTACGAGGCCGCCTCGATGGACGGCGCGGGCGCCTGGCAGCAGGTCCGCCGGATCACCCTGCCCTCGCTGCGCCCGGTCAACCAGGTGCTCGTCCTGGTGCTGTTCCTGTGGACCTTCAACGACTTCAACACCCCCTACGTGCTGTTCGGCCGATCCGCCCCGCAGGCGGCCGACCTCATCTCCATCCACATCTACCAATCCTCCTTCGTCACCTGGAACTTCGGCACCGGCTCGGCGATGTCGGTGCTTCTGCTGCTGTTCCTGCTGCTGGTGACAGGGGCCTATCTGCTGGTCACCTCACGCCGCAGGAGCGCCGATGCCTGACTCGTTCCGGCGCCGGCGGCCCGCCTCCCCGACCGCGCCGTCCGCCTCCTTCCGGTGGAGCCGGCGGATCTTCCTGACGCTGCTGTCGCTCTTCACGCTCACCCCGGTGTTCGTGATGATCAGCTCCTCGCTGAAACCGCTGCAGGACGTCCAGGGACCGTTCCGGTGGATTCCGACCACCATCACGCTGCGGCCCTACCTCGACATCTGGTCGACCGTGCCGCTCTGGCACTACTTCGTCAACTCGGTGATCGTCTCGGTCAGCGCCACCGCGGCCTCCGTGGTGATCGCGATCCTCGCCGCCTACGCGGTCAGCCGCTACCGCTTCCCGGGCCGCAGGCTCTTCACCGTCACGGTGCTGTCCACCCAGATGTTCCCGGGCATCCTCTTCCTGCTGCCGCTCTTCCTGCTCTTCGTCAACATCGGCAACTCCACCGGCATCGCGCTGCTGGGCAGCCGCGGCGGCCTGATCCTCACCTACCTCACCTTCTCGCTCCCGTTCGCCATCTGGATGCTGGTCGGGTACTTCGACTCCATCCCGCGCGATCTCGACGAGGCGGCCGCGGTGGACGGCTGCGGACCGGTTCGCACCCTGCTGCGGATCCTGCTGCCCGCCGCGGTGCCCGGCATCATCGCCGTCAGCGTCTACGCCTTCATGACCGCCTGGGGCGAGGTGCTCTTCGCCTCCGTCATGACCGACGACACGACGCGCACGCTCGCCGTCGGTCTGCAGGGCTACGCCACCCAGACCGACGTCTACTGGAACCAGGTCATGGCGGCCTCGCTCGTGGTCAGCGTGCCGGTGGTGGTCGGCTTCCTGCTTCTGCAGCGCTACCTGGTCGCCGGACTCACCGCGGGCGCCGTCAAATGACCGGCCCCGCCCGCGACTCCGGCAGTCCCCTCGCCCCTTCCGTCGAAAGGCCGCCCGCCGTGAACGACCTCACCGCCCTGCCCGACGACTTCCTCTGGGGCGCCGCGACCGCGGCCTATCAGATCGAGGGCGCCGTGGCCGAGGACGGCCGCGCCCCCTCGATCTGGGACACCTTCTCCCACACCCCCGGCAAGGTGGCCGCCGGCGACACCGGCGACACCGCCTGCGACCACTACCACCGCTGGCCCGAGGACCTGCGCCTGGCCGGCCAACTGGGCCTGGCGGCCTACCGGTTCTCGATCGCCTGGCCCCGGGTGGTGCCGCAGGCCGACGGCCGGGTCAACCAGGCCGGCCTGGCCTTCTACGACCGGCTCACCGACGCGCTGCTGGAAGCCGGCCTCACCCCCTTCCCCACCCTGTACCACTGGGACCTGCCGCAGGCCCAGCAGGACCGCGGCGGCTGGCCCGAGCGGGCCACCGCCGAACGGTTCGCCGAGTACGCGGCCGTGGTGGCCGAGCGCCTGGGCGACCGGATCACCGACTGGGCCACCCTGAACGAGCCGCTCTGCTCGGCCTGGATCGGCCACCTGGACGGTGCGATGGCCCCCGGCCTGCGGGACCTCACCGCCGCGGTCCGCGCCTCGTACCACCTGCACCTGGGACACGGACTGGCCGTCCAGGCGCTGCGCGCCGCGGTCCCCGGCGCCCGGATCGGCATCGTCAACAACCTGAGCCCGATCCTGCCCGCGAGCGACAGCGCGGCCGACCGCACCGCCGCCCGGCGCGCCGACGGGCACGTCAACCGCTGGTGGCTGGACCCGATCCACGGCCGCGGCTACCCGAAGGACATGGTCGACCTCTACGGCGTCGACCTGCCGATCCACCCCGGCGACCTGGAGCTGATCGCCGCCCCCCTGGACTGGCTCGGCCTCAACTACTACTTCCGCCAGCACGTGACGGCCGACCCGTCCGGCCCCGCGCCGTACACCCGCCAGGTCCCCGGCCCCAACCCCGAACGCACCGCGATGGGTTGGGAGGTCCACGCCCCCGGTCTCGAAGAGCTGCTGCTGCGCCTGACCGAGGAGTACGGCGCCCGGCGCATCTACGTGACCGAGAACGGCTCCGCCTACCCCGACACCGTGACGGCGGACGGCAGCATCCACGATGCGCAGCGGGCGCGCTATCTGGAGCAGCACCTGGCCGCCTGCGCCAGCGCGGTCGCCAAGGGCGCCCCGCTCGCGGGCTACTTCGCCTGGTCGCTGCTGGACAACTTCGAGTGGGCGTACGGCTATGAGAAGCGCTTCGGCCTGGTCCACGTCGACTACGCCACCCAGCGCCGCACGATCAAAGCCAGCGGCCACCGCTACGCGGAGCTGATCGCCGAGCACCGCAACCGCTGACCGGCGGCACCGGCACCGGCCCGCCCGGCCCGCCCGGATCGGGCGGGTCGGGCGGGTCGGGCGGGTCGGGCGGGTCGGGCGGGTCGGGCGGGTCGGGCGGGTCGGGCGGGTCAGCCCACCGGCGTTACTGCCAGGCGTCGTTGACCGGCGCGGCGTACCGGTCGTTGTTGGTCAGCGGGGCCAGGCCGAGCGCGTCGTCGATGGTGCGCAGCAGGCCGTACTGGTCGACCCGGCCGCTGCTCTGGTAGCCGGGCTTGACGCTGTTCTGCGAGCCGAGCAGCAACGTGGGCACCCGGTTGGGGTAGCCGGGGCCGAACGACTTCACCGCTCCCTCGTCCCAGGTGATGACCAGCAGGGACCGCTGGGTGGTCCAGGCGGGCGAGTTGAGGATGCCCGGCAGGGTCTGGCTCAGCCAGGTGTCCCCCGCCGTGATGCCGCAGGCCTCCATGTCGTCGCAGTCGTCGGCGGCGAACCAGGAGAAGGCCGGCGTCGTCGCCGCGGACCGCAGGTCGGTGGGCAGTTGGGTGAGCGGCTGCATGTGGGCCTGGCAGTAGGCGGCGTCGCTCTTCATGTCCTGGAAGTAGTAGAACGGCGCGTCGTCCGGGGCGTAGTAACCGTGGCTACTGGCATCGCAGTTGCCGTTGGCGCCCTGTAGGTACTCCTTCCAGGTCTTGCCGGCCTGCTCGACCCGGTTGCCCAGGTGCGGGGCGTTGATGGTGGTGGTGGAGACGCTGTTGCCGGTCAGGCCGTACAGACCGCCGGCCGCGAGGGCCACGTAGTTGGGGTCGCTGGGGTGGGTGGTGGCGTACGACTGGGTCAGTGAAGTCGCGCTCGGCAGCAGGCCGTTGAGGTACGGCGCCTGCGCGGTGTTGCCGATGATGTTCGCGTAGTCCTGGTTCTCCATGTAGACCAGGAAGACGTGGTCGTAGCCGGGTACGGCGGAGGCCGGGACGGTCAGCACGGGGGTCGCGACCGGGGCCGAGAGAGTCAGCGAGAGGTCGTCGGCGTAGCCGTCGGTGGTGTTGCCGGCGGTCCAGGTGAAGGCCAGGTCGAGCTTGATCGAGCGGGTGCCGGCCGGCAGCGTGCCGGTCGCGGTGCGCTGGAGGAACTCGGTGGTGTTGTTGCGGTCCGTGTTGCTGACCGGGCCGAGCTGGGCGCTGCCCAGGGCGGTGCCGGCGGCGTTCCGGAAGGTCGCGGTCAGGCCGACCCGGTCGTTCTGCGAGGCGTACCCGCCCAGCCAGCCCGAGAGGTCGTAGCCGACACCGCCGCCGTCGATGGCGCTCGCGGCCGACGACACGTCAGCGGTCTGCGACAGACCGGAGTTGCCGGTCGCGCCACCCGCGAAGAAGCCGGTGCCGCGGCTCGGGGAGCCCGGGGTGTTCGCGTCGGGGAAGCCGCCCGCGGCGCCGTAGCAGACGACGTTCGGCTCGCCACCGGTGATCGTCCAGCCCGGGACGGTCATGCCGTCCAGTCCGTTGGGCGAGCAGATGGCGGCCGACTCGCCGCCGGCGTCGACGATCAGGTTGCCGCTGGTGCTCCCACTCGGGGCGGGCACCGTCCACCGCTGGTTGGCCTGGGCGCTGCCACAGGTCCACAGGTCGATCCGGGTGCCGTCGCTGGAGCTGCCGCCGAACACGTCCAGGCAGAGACCGGAGACCGGGTTGACCAGCGTGCCGTTGCCGCCGGTCCACTGCTGGCGGGCCTGCCCGTCGCAGGTGTACAGGTCGGCGTAGGTGCCGGCGGCGGTGCCGCCCCCGCCGGCGTCGAGGCACTTGCCCAGGGTGCGGATGGTCCCGTCGCCGGGCAGCGTCCAGTTCTGGTTGGCGCCGCCGTCGCAGTGCCACAGGATGATCTGGTTGCCGTCGGCGGTGCCGGCGCCGGAGTCGTCCAGGCACTTGCCGGCGAGCCCGGTGACGGTGCCGCTGGCGGTGCCCGCCGCGCCGGCGGAGGCCGGAGCCGCCGTCAGGCCGCTGAGCAGGGCGATCAGACAGGAGAGCACGGCGGCGAGCGCGCTGGTGCGCGAGCGCCACCGCCTCGGGCGGGGGTGCGACATGGCGGGAAGGCCTCTCGACGGCTGGGCGGGGGTGGTGGTGCCCTGACCGCTCGGATGCGATGTCACCTCCGAGCTCGGGACAGGGTGGCGTCGCGAGGAGGCTTCGAGAGAACCGGGAGAGGTACGGCACGTGACGTCTTGGCGTGCATGACAAGAGATCTGGCCGACAAGTGGAGTCCATGAGAGGAGAAGTGACGTTGAGTCAGTGCGCTGCCCCGGCAGAATCTGTGTCGGTCCTGTGTGATCCGATAGCTCTTGCTCGCTCCTGAGCATTCGTCACCTTTCTGTTCGAACGGGAGCCCCATGCCTCACAAGAGCACCTCACGAGCCGCGGCGATCGCGATGGCGGTCGGGATCGCCGGCGCGGTCTGCCTGCCCGCCACCTCAGCCCAGGCCCAGGCTCAAGCCTCGTCCAGCACTGTGACCCTGCCGCTCGCGCACTACTCGCACATCCTGATCGACTCCGCTCATCGGCACTTATTCATCAGTGGTGGCACCGGCAGCACCAGCATCCTGGTCACCGACTACAGCGGGCGGACCGTCACGACCGTGGACAACGAGCCCGGTGCCACCGGGCTGGCGCTCTCCTCGGACGGCCGCACGGTCTACGCCGCGCTGGCGGACGGTGACGCCGTCTCAGCGATCAGCACCCGCACGCTCACCGAGCGCGCCCGTTACGCCACCGGTGCCGGCACCGACCCGATGTACGTGGCCTACACCGGCGGCGAGATCTGGTTCGGCTACGGCGTCGCCGCCCACGGCGGGATCGGCTCGATCGATCCGAGCAGCGGCCCGGCAGCCGTCACCCTCGCCGCGGCCCCGGGCTCCTGGTACGCGGCTCCGCTGCTCGCTGCCGGCCCGAACGGTGAGCTGGTCGCCGGCGAGCCCGGCCAGAGCCCTGACCAGCTGGCCAGCTACGACGTCTCGAGCGGCACCGCGAGCGTGCTCGCCGCGCAGCGGTTCATGCAGACCGGCGGCAACCTGGCCGACCTGCAGCTCACCCCCGACGGCTCCGAGGTGGTGACGGCCAGCGGATACCCCTACTACCAACAGGTGTTCAAGGTCTCCGACCTGACCCCGGCCGGGCAGTACAACAGCACCAACTACCCCGACGCGGTCTCGGTCGCCGCGGACGGCACGGTGCTGGCCGGGGTCGACAACCCCTCCGCGAACTCCATCTACGTCTTCGCCCCGGGCAACCCCACCCCGCTCAAGGCGTTCAACGTCTCGGGCGTCCCGGCCCCCGCGGGTCTGGCCGTCACCCCGGACGGCACCGAGCTGTTCGCGATCAGCGGCGACGCCTCGGGCCACCCGGTGCTCAACATCCTGCCGAATCCCGAGCAGGTCACCTCCGGCCTCTCCCTCACCGGGCCGACCAGCGCGGCTCCCGAGTCGGAGGTCACGCTGACCGGCTCCCTGGCCGGCAGCGCCCCGTACGCGGCGGGCCGGAGCGTGCACGTGACCCGGGTCGACGCCGACGACCCGGACGGCGTCAACCTGCCCGACGTGACCACGGCCGCCGACGGCTCGTTTACCGTCACCGACACCCCGTGTGCCACCGGCTCCGTCAGCTACCAGATCTCGTACGACGGTGACGCCCACCTGGCGGCCGCCCAGGCGAGCGCCACCGTCTCGGTCGGCGGCTAGCCGGCACTACACGAACGTCACGGCCTGTCCGGCCCGGTGGGGTCGGACAGGCCGTGACGTTCACCGCGTCAGTGCGGCATCAGGACCGGTCCTGCCGGCTGGGATGCCTTGGTCTCCTCGAACTCGTTGCCGACCGGACGCCGCGCGCCGTACAGGCGCAGCCCCACGACGACGAGAACGGCGATGGCCAGAGGCGGGTAGATCGAGCCGGGTAGTTGCCAGTACCAGGCGACGCCGCGTCCCCACCGGTGGGGCGATATCCACATGGCGTGGCAGAGGAACACCGCCAGCGTGATGCCGAGCAGCACCCGCCGCCCTGTGGTCCTGGCCTCCACGGCCAGCAGCGCGATGAGAGGGATGCACCAGACCCAGTGGTGCGTCCAGCTGATCGGCGAGATCAGCAGCGCGGTGAACGCGGTGCAGACGGCGCCCCAGGCGTCGGCCCGGCGCAGTCGCCGTGCGGAGCGCCCGGCCAGGACGGCCACCGCGAGGCCGAGCGTCCCGACGACAACGCAGGCGGCGAGGCCGACCAGGCCCGGGTCGTTGACGTCGAGGAGTCGGCAGACCGCGCCCCGCAGGGACTGGTTGTCCATGAGGACCGTGACGCCTACCCGGCTCGGGTCCCAGAGGTACGTGGTCCAGAAGCCGTAGGAGGCGTCGGGCAGCAGGAGCCAGCCGATCAGGCCGGCCGCCAGGAATGTGCCTCCTGAGACCAGAGCGGCTCTGATCCGGCCGGTGAGGAGCAGGTACACGGCGAACAGGCCCGGGGTTATCTTGATGGCGGTGGCCAGACCGATGCCCACGCCCTTGAATCGGCTCCGGTCCGGCAGGGTCAGGTCCCACAGGACCAGGCAGAGGATGCCGAGGTTGATCTGGCCGTACTGGAAGGTGGTGTACACCGGCTCCAGCCAGACGCCCAGGCCCGTCGCGAGAAGGACGGCGGCTGAACGGTGACGTGCGTGAGGCCACCCGATCAGGCGCAGGGAAAGGTGGACGGCCAGGGCGAGCAGGGCGAGGCTGAGGAGCACCACCAGAACCCGCAACGTGCTCACGTCGAACCAGGTGCTCGGCACGAAGAGCATCGCGGCGAACGGCGGGTAGGTGGCCGGCAGGTCCCACACCCGCATCGCGTACAGGTCCGCGCCATGGACGACCGCGGCGCCCTCACCTCGGTAGACCAGCATGTCGACCATGGTCGAGCCGTGGAAGTGACGCACGACGGCGAACACCACCAGCGACACCGCTGCCACGCAAGCCGCAGCCGCGGTCCAAGGTGTCGATCCTGCGGGGCCGGAGGTATCGACGCGCTCATCGATACCCGCCTGCCGTGCCCACCGTTTCAGATCGAACTCGCGCACCGCGATGCCACCCCCGTTGAGACAGACCAGATCGTTTCCCTGAGGCTCCCCCCGGGATACGGAGGACGTTGACGGAGGTTCAGATGGTTCTCATAAAGAACTCTGGGCGGGGGCTGGCCTGTGTGACGGGCTCGGCAACGGCAGCGCACGCGCCCCCGGCGCGGGCAGATCACGCCCGGTGGTAAGGCTTGCCGACGAAGCGCATCGCACGGGAGCTCGAGGCGAAGCCGAGCGAGGCGTACAGCGGCACGGCGGAGTCGCTGGCGTTGAGGGTGAGCAGGGTGCAGCCCCGGGCGGTCAGCCACTCGACCAGCGCGCAAGTGACGGCCCGGCCGTAGCCGCGCCGGCGGAACGGCTGCTCGGTGACGACGGTCTGCAGCTGCCCGAAGACCCCGGCGTGGTCGGGGCCCGGTAGGCCCTGGTGGACGACACCGATCGCGCAGGCCGCGAGACCGCCGGCCGGGTCGTCGATCACGAACGCGGCGACCCGGTCACTACCCAGTTGTTCGCGTAGGTGGTCCGCGAGCCGGTCGCGCCATGGCCCGGTGGCATCGACTCCCACCATCTCGGCGTGGATGCGGGCGAGTTCGGCAGCGTCGGCCGGGGATGCCGGGCGCACGTTCAGGTGGTCACCTCCGCGAGGCGGTCGGCGAGTTCGCCGGCGGTGGGGCGCTCGGGGGCGGGTGCGGTGAGAACGTCGGCGAGTACCGTCTGCAGGTGCGGCCACGGCCGCGCCGCGCTCAGCGGGATGCCGGCGGCGATCGCCCTCCGCAGGTCAGCCGGGCTGGTGTCCTTCAGAGCGAGGCCGGTGGCGGCGTAGTCCAGCGGCCAGCGGCCGGTGGTGCAGGTCCAGAGCAACCCGGCGAGCGCGTAGACATCCGCCGCCGGTGGGGGCTTCACGGGTTGTGGGCCGAGGCTGATCCAGGTGGCGAGTTCCGGCGCGACCAGGTGCGTGATGCCGCCGTTGAACTCCCGCCACGGGTCGGTTCCCTCGCGCCACGACCAGCCGAAGTCGATCAACTTCACGCCGGTGGCGTTGTGGATGCCATGGGACGGTTGCAGGTCGCCATGAACCCAGCCGGCAGCATGGAAGTCGCCGACCGCCCGGCACAGCGCCACCGCCCCGGCGAGCGCGGTCGTGCGGGCGCCGGAACCGTCGCGCACCGGCTGGAACAGCTCCCAGGTGGACGGGCCGTCCAGCCATGGCGTGACGTACCAGACGTGGGGGCCGGAGCGGCCGGCGGTCACGGTGTAGTCCGGCAAGGTGTCGAGTACAGCGGCTTCCCGCGCGGTGATCTCCGCGCCTTCGCCGTCGGCGCCGTACCCGAGCTTGATCGCGACCGTGCCCAGCGGTCCGGTCGCCTGCCACACGGCCGAGCCTCGCCGGTCGGTGATCTCTCTCAACTCGACTGACCCGCAGATGTTCTGCGCGGCCGTCACCGCCTCGGGGGGACAGGGAGCGAAGTCGCCCATGCCCGTACCGCCTTCCAATCGCAGGGGATGTGCTCGAACACGTCTCGACCATCGTCGTCGGCTACGGCCACCGCCCGCGCGAGCTCGGGTGTGTCCATCAAGAACTGCGGATCGCGTGGCCGCACGGCGGCGCGCACCGGCAGGAACGAGCACGGCGGCGGTGGGATGCTCCGGCCGAACTTGTCGCACTCCCGGGCGCCCTGGGTGAACTTGCCGAACATCACGCCCACCGGCCCGTAGAGGTGTTTCAACGCCCAGTGCGGCCAGGACAGCAGTTCACCGTGGTCGGTGTCCAGAGCGGCGCCGGTGATGACGATGTTCTCGCAGACGAACGCGCCGTGCGGTCGACTCATCAGCGGCCGGATCCACTCGGCTGCCTGAACGGCGGCGTGGAACAACTCGGCTTCGACCTCGTACCGGTGGGCGCCGGGCGCGATCTCGTACACCGTCCAGCCGGTCAGCCCGCGCTGGGCGGACGGTGCGAGGAACGAGCAGTGCCCGAACAGTGCGGCGGTGTAGCCGGTGACGTCCACAGCGGTCGGACTCGGCGACCGGGACTCGACGAGGCGGAGCGCCCCGGCGGTTGGCCGGGACGCTCCGTCGGCGTGGATGGTGGCCAACAGGTCACCGGGCGGTCTTGGCCGGGGTGTTGCCGTCGCCGTCGCCGGGGGCCGGCGAGCAGTTCCATTCGGCGACCACGCGGCCGGTCTCCCGGTAGGCGGTGAGCGCAGCGGTGTCGACAGCGCCATTGCCGTCGGTGAACCAGATCGCCGGGAGCGGGCCGTACGCCTCCTCGTACGCGGTCACCCAAGCGACGAACCCACGCCCGGACGTCTCGGCGTGGACGATCTCGCGGCCGGCGTGCCTCTCGGTGAACGCGGTGTGCGCCTGGCTGTCCTCGGCGAGCTGGTGCCACACGGCGTCGATCGCCGCGCTGAACATCTCCGGCGCGCTCTGGCCGGTGTCGAAGCGGTGCGCGGTGATGGCGAAGAACTTCCCGAGCTCGACCAGCTCGACGCTGCGCGTGGTGGTGGTGCTCATGTACTCCTCCTACAGGTTGGGGCCGCCGTCTGGCAGCTGCACTCAGTGAACGCTCAGTGACGCAACAGGAGTACCGTTGGACATCGGGAACCTTGTTCAAAGCGTTCAAGATCCATTGCAGGAGCGCACCTTGACGGATTGTCGGACCGGGGATGACCAAGACCTCACGCTGGGCGTCGTGGTGTTGACGATGGGAGACCGCTCCGTAGAGTTGCGTGCTCTCCTGGAGTCGGTGGCGGCACAGGAGGGCGATCCTGCGAAGGTCGTGGTGCTGGGCCAGGGTGTGCAACTCCCCGAGCTGCCTTCGGGGGTCGACGCGGTGGAGCTGCCGGAGAACCTCGGGATCCCGGGCGGCCGCAACAAGGGCGTGGAGTGGCTTCGTGACCACCGCGGCGTGGATGTGGTGGTGGTTCTGGACGACGACGGCCTGCTGCCCCGAACCGACACGTTCCGCCTCGTGCGGGATGCGTTTGCCAACAACTCCCGGCTGGGGGTGGTGAGTTTCCGGATCGTGGACGAGGAGGGGCGGACCGCGCGCCGGCACGTACCCCGGCTGGGTGCCTCCGATCCGCTGCGTTCGTCCGAGGTCACCACCTTCCTGGGAGGCGCTCATGCCATCCGGATGAGCGTGATCGACCAAGTGGGCGCGTTTCCCGCGTCCTTCTTCTATGCGCATGAGGAGACGGACTTCGCGTGGCGCGCGCTGGACGCCGGGTGGGAGATCCACTACCGGGCCGACCTGGTGCTCAGGCACCCGCGCACCGACCCGGCCCGCCATGCCACGTACTACCGGCTGACGGCCCGCAACCGGGTGTGGCTGGCCAAGAGGCACCTGCCGGCCGTCCTGGTGCCGGTGTACCTCGCGTCGTGGAGTGCCTACACCGTGGCCCGCAGGCCGCCGCTGGCCGGCCTCAAGGCATGGTGGGCCGGGTTCTTCGAGGGGGTACGGGTTTCGTGCCCGCCGCGCCGGCCGATGCGGTGGCGGACGGTGTGGCGGATGGCGCGCTTGGGGCGGCCTCCGGTGATCTGACGGCCGGTGATGGCGTGGTCGGCCCGGTCATTCGGTTCGAGATCCTCTCAGGAGGTTGACTTGGCGGTCCGCAGGGAACCGAACGAGCGGCTGGCGGCTGTCATCGCGGAATCCGGGTGTACGTACGAGGCGCTGGCAAAGCAGGTCCGGACCGTCGCTGCTGAAGCGGGCGAGGCACTGCGCACCTCCCGGTCGGCTGTCTTCTTCTGGGTGAACGGCGGCACGCCGACCGGCAAGACGGC
Organism: Kitasatospora sp. GAS204B; assembly: GCF_029892155.1. Lineage (GTDB taxonomy): Bacteria > Actinomycetota > Actinomycetes > Streptomycetales > Streptomycetaceae > Kitasatospora. Next base: position 19,445 of record NZ_JARZAG010000029.1, read on the forward strand.
GACCTATCTCGCCGAGGCGCTGAGCAGAATGACGAAGCGGAAGGTGACGGTCACCGAGATCCGTCTGGGCTGCGACGGGATCGGGGAGGCGATGAGTGCCGATCCGCTGGCCGCTGCCGCAGACCTCGGGAGATTCGCAATGCAGCACCGCAGGGACTTCCTCACCGCCGCGTTTGCGGCTGCCGCTGTCGGCCTTCCCCTCACCTACGACCATCAGGCCGCCGCCGCCACGCTGAGGGCGGCCGACAGCGGCGGCAGGATCGGTATGGAGGAGGTCTCCTGCATCCGGCGGTTCACCGAGATGTTCAGGAGCGCGGACGACCGGCTTGGGGGTGGATACGGCCTGACCGCAGTCACCGTGTACTTCACGGATACCGTCGTTCAGTTACTCTCCGGCCGCTTCCCCTCCGAGCAGGTCCGCCGTGACGCCTACGGCGCGGCGGCCACCTTGGCGTGCCTGGTCGGATGGAAGCACCACGACCTCGGCCGCGAGGGCGCGGCTCAGCGGTTCTACCTCCTCGGCTACCAACTGGCATGCGAGTCCGACCCGGCCGGGCACGGGGCATGGATGATGCGAGCTTTGACACACCAGGCCCTTGACGTCGGACAGCCCGCGCACTGCGTGGAGTCGGCCGAAGCTGCACTGTCCCGGGCCCGGAAAAAGGTGGATCGGAACACGGAGGCACTGCTGCTGGTGACGGCCGCGCGGGCGTATGGCGCCTGCGGCGAGGGCACGAAGGCCGCCGCCGCGCTGGTGTCGGCCGAGGACGCCATGCTCGTCACCGACGACGCCGTCCCCTCGTACGCCGCCGCGTCCGGACCGGTCGCAGCCACGATCGCCTCCCACACGGCCAAGACCCTGACCGAGTTGCGCGACCACAAGGCGGCGGAGCAGCACTACCGCCTGGCATTGAAGGATCGGACGCCGGAGACGTACCAGCGCGTGCACGGCCTGACCATGGCGAACCTCGCGAAGTCGGTGGCTGCCCAGCGGCGCCACGACGAGGCCCTGGGGCTGTGGCACCGGTCCCTGGACTTCATGGGCGGTGTCGCCTCGGACCGCAACAGGAAGGAAATCACCACCATGCGGTCGGTGTTGGTGGGCTACCGGAAGCGCGGAATCGCCGGCGCCGCAGAACTCGACCAGCGGGCGGCGGACGTGCTCCGAGCCATGGCGTAGAACGCGGAACTGCCACAACGACGACTACGTCCCGCCGGCGAGGGCACGGCCGCGCGAGCACGCCGAACCCTGACCACCCAACAGAATCCATCACCAGCAAACAAAGTTCCGCACGAGCACTGTCGCCATGTCGCATGTGCCATTACAGTCGCACACGGGGCAGCGACAACGCCCCAGTCAGGACCCCCACCTGACCCGGAGACGGCGAAACCGGCAGCGGAACCACGTGTGCGTTTCTGTCGACCCCGTCCGGGACATCCTGGCTCCCCCACCCCCGACGCGCCCCTCGGAGCAGCATCCATGCGTGCGACACGCAGCAGATCCACCCGCCTGCCCAGCCTCCTGCTGACCCTCACCCTGGCTACCCCCGGACTGGGGGCCCTGGCGGTCACAACAGCTCCCCCGGCCGCCGCGCTGGGCAACGGCAACGCCCTGACCCCGCCCATGGGCTGGAACTCCTGGAACTCGCTCGGCCCCAGCGTGAACGAGCAACAGGTGAAGCAGACCATCGACTTCATGTCGTCCAACGGCCTGGTGCCGGCCGGCTACAACACCGTCACCATCGACGACGGCTGGTCGCTGCGCCACCGTGACGGCCAGAGCACGGACTTCGTGAAGAACGCCGACAACGGCATGCAGCTGTACGACAACAACGGCAACCCGGTCTCCGGCACCGACGGCACCGGCAACGACCCCACCAGCGGGCACCTGGTCCCGGACCCGAGCAGCTTTCCCAGCCAGACCGTCAACGGCCAGACGATGAACGGGATCCAGTACCTGGCCTGGTACGCCCACAGCAAGGGCATGAAGTTCGGGCTGTACGGCACCGACACCTACACCACCTGCCAGGGGCATCCCGGGAGCCTGGGCCACGAGAGCACCGACGCCGGCGACTTCGTCTCCTGGGGCGTCGACTTCGTGAAGTACGACGACTGCCCGTACGGCCCGACGATCGTCGGCCCCGACGGCTACAGCTACTACCCGCAGGGCGAGGGCAAGGAGCTCACCGAGTCCATCTACGCCCGGACCCAGACCTTCCAGCGCGCCCTCGATGCGGCGACCGCCGCTGCCGGCCGGCCGAAGGTCACCCTCAGCCTGTCCGCGCAGCCCGCGCACACCGGAATCCCGTACCTGCTGAACGCCAACGACCCGGCCCGCACCGACCCGTTGATCGTGGCCGCCGGAGTCCAGCCGCACCAGGCCGCCGGCTACTACCCCACCGGCGTGTGGTGCGGGCAGGTCGCCAACATGTGCCGGATCGGCGGCGACCGGGACAGCGAGCTGGACGGCGTGCTCTACAACGGCCAGTTGCAGACCGCCCTGAAGTACCCGGGCAACGTGCACCCCGGCAGCTGGAACGACATGGACATGATGTTCGCCGGCTGGCAGGACCCGTACGGCGTCTGGGGCGTCACCGACACCTACAAGGGCAACAAGCCGTTCACCGACGACGAGTCGCGCACCGAGCTGTCCGTCCTGTCGATGATGGCCGCCCCGCTGATCTCCGGCGCCGACCTGCGCACCGCCGCCGACTCGCAGCACACCGCGAGCGGCTACACCTGGTCCACCGGGATCAACTCCTCCGCCCTGGGGCTGCTGAAGAACCCCGACATGATCGCCATCGACCAGGACAGCCTCGCCAAGCCCGCCACCCTGGTCGGCAACCCGCCCGCCTCCTCGACGGCCCCGGTGATCCTCGAACGCCGGCTCGCCAACGGTGACCTGGCCGTCGCGCTGATCAACCAGGACCCGAACAACTGGGCCATGCCCAGCGCCAGTTTCGCCGCCCTCGGCCTGACCGGCGCCAGCTACTCCTACCGGGACCTGTGGACCGGCGCGACCGGCACCCTCACCGGCACCGTCGGCGGCAGCTGGATCCCCGCGCACGGCGTCACGCTCCTGCGCATCGCCGGCGGAGCCGTCGGCATGAGCGGCGGCGGCACCGGGACCGGTGGCGGCCAGACGGGCATCGTCGGCGACGGCAAGTACCACGCGATCAGCGCGGGCGGCACCGCCGGCCAGGCACTCGAAGTCCAGGGCGGCTGCAACGCCAACGTCGGCGGCAACTCCGACATCAACGCCTACCAGAGCGGCAACGCCGCCCAGCAGTGGCTGTTCACGCCCAACGCGGACGGCACCGTGACGATCACCGACAACTGCTACACCTCCGCCCAGAACCACACGGTGCTCGCGGCCGGCGGCGGAGTCGGCACCGCCTACCTGCTCAACCCCTCGGCCAACAACCCCTGGCAGAAGTGGAAGGTCACCCAGAACAGCGCCGGCGCGCTGACCATCACCAACGTCGGCAACGGCCTGACCCTGGACGTCGCCGGCAGCACCGCCGGCTCGACCGGGATGACCAACCCGGCCAACACGGGTGCAGCTGGACAGAGTTGGACCGTCCTGTCCTGACAAGCCGACCCGCTGATGCTCCGCCGGACGGTCCCGTGAGGCGACGGGACCGTCCGGCGGAGCATCCCGTGGTCACCGCGCCCGCAACAGGTCGTGCAGGGCTCGGGCCACCCTCGCCATGACCGCCTCGGCCATCGGCTGGGCGGCTGCGGGCACGGAGGATTCGGTCAGGGCGGCGATGGCGTACCGCGAGCCGTCCTCATGTTCGACCACCCCGATCTCGTGGCGCAGGTTGAGCAGGGTGCCGGTCTTGGAGGACCAGCGTGAGGCGTCGGAGCTGAAGTCGGGGGCGAGCCGGTGCCGGATGACGTTCTGGCCCATGAGCGCTCGCACCTGTTCGGCGACGGCCGGCGGGATGCGGGTGGGCAGCCACAGCGCCTGGAGCAGGTCGACGCAGGCTCGGGCGGTCCCGGAGTTCGCCTGGCTGACGTCCAGTTGGGGGATCGGATGCCCGTGCCCCGCCGTGCGGGAACCGATCGCCAGCGACTGGGCGAGGTGGACCTCTCGCGGCTCGAACCGTTCCGCCGGAGTGCGGGTGAGCTCTCGCATCGGGTGGCGAACGGTGATACCCGTGAGGCCGGCGTTCGCCAGCGCGTCGTTGACCTCGGCGGGTGGGACCAGGTGGAAGAGGGCGTCCGCTGCGGCGTTGTCGCTGAACGCGGTGCTGAGGTAGAGCAAGTCCTCGACCGCGATCCGGGCGGGGTGGCGGAACCTGCTCAGTCCCACCGGGCCGGCCGCCGTGCTGCGCTCCGGTAGCACGTCGATCATGGTGGCCGCGTCGATCCGGCCGTCCTGGATGCGTTCCAGCACGGCGGCCGCGAGCGGGATCTTGACCAGCGACGCAAGGGGCAGCTCGACGTCCGGGTCGATGCCGACCTCCTCACCGGTGGCCAGGTCCCGCACCAGGAACGAGCCGGACAGCCCGCCGTCCGCGAGCACGGCTCGAAGCGCCCGGATGGCCCGCTGGGAGTTCATGCCCGCTCCCGCACGTCGGTCGGTACGCCCAGGCAGCGCGCGATCGGTTCCCGGAGCCCGTCGCTGACGCGTCGTGCGTCGACACCGCTGCGGGCGCGCAGCTGGTACCCGCGGGCGACGGATGTTCCGGCCAGTGCGCGCCAGGACAGTCCCAACTCGTCGGCCTGGCTGGGCGCGCAGAGCAGCAGGTCGCCGTTGCGCAGGGCGTGGGCGACGGCCGCGGTCAGTGAGGCCGCGACCGCGATCTGCGCGGGCAGCAGGGCGGCGCGGTGTCCGAGCTGCTGCAACTGGTCCCGGATGTGCGGCAGATCGTCCTCCGGCTGGATCCAGATCCGCCGGAACGTGCGCTCCACTCGTCCGGGCCGAAGCGTCTCGAGGTGCAGCGGTCGCGCATCGGCGCCGACCGTGTCGGCCACTCCGAGCGGAACGGCCCAGGTGGCCTCGGGGGTGGGGACGGCGACGAGCACCAGGCCCACCTCTCGGGTGTTGAGGAGGTCGACCCGCCCGGCCGGGCCCGCGGTGCGAAAACGGAGGACCATGCCCAGCTCACGGGCCGCCGCGTCGAGCGCGGCCAACTGCCTGACCGGGCAGATGTCGGGGACCGCGAATTCCAGCGGCTCGAGTCGCGCCTGCTCGGCATCGCACTCCAACGCGTCCGCGAGCTCGGCCAGCCTCTTCGCCGACGGGAGCAACTGCCGCCCGAAGGCCGTCAGCACGGCACGACGGCCGGACCGGTCGAACAGCAGGCCACCGAGGTGCTTCTCCAGGGCGGCGATCCGCCGGCTCGCGACCGGCTGCGGCACGCCAGCCGCCGCGGCGCCCAGGGTGAAGCTCCCTCGCTCACCCACCTGCACGAACACGCGGCACGCCCCCACCAGATCCACAGCCGCATCGTATGCACAAATCGCATGCGAAACGCCAGTTCTGTCTTTGCCCGCATGAGACGTCCGGCGGCAGGCTGTCGAGCATGCCCTTCACGACTGCGTCCTTCACGACCGCGCCATTCACGAAGCGCCGAAGCGTCCTGCTCGTCACGGTCCCCCTGCTCGCGGCCGCCCTGCTGGCCGGCTGCGCCGCGAACGACACCCGGGCACCGACACCGGCGGGGTCCCGCAGCACCGCTGCCGCCGCCCCGGCCACCGCCTCCTTCCAGCAGCTCGAGCAGCACTTCGGCGCCCGACTGGGGATCGACGCGGTGGACACCGGCACCGGCCGGGAGGTGACCTACCACGCCGACGACCGATTCGCGCACGCCTCGACCTACAAGGCCCTGGCCGTCGGCGTCCTGCTGAGCCACGCCTCCGAGGCGGACCTGGACAAGGTGGTGACCTACAGCTCGGCGGACCTGCAGAAGTACGCGCCGATCACCTCGCAGCACGTGGCCACGGGCATGCCGCTGCGCGACCTGGCCGCCGCCGCCATCCAGTACAGCGACAACACGGCCGCCAACCTGGTCACCGACAACCTCGGCGGCCCAGCCGCGCTCCAGCAGGCAGTGCGCGCCCTCGGCGACCCGACCACCAACGTCGACCGCACCGAGCCGACCCTCAACGAGGCGACCCCGGGCGACACTCGGGACACCAGCACACCCCGGGCCATGGCCACCGACCTGCGCCGCTTCGTCCTCGGTGACGCCCTTCCCGGCGATCGACGGCAACTGCTCACCGGTTGGCTGCTCGGCAACACGACCGGCGCCCCCTACATCCGGGCCGGCGTCCCGGCCGGCTGGAAGGTCGGGGACAAGACCGGCAACGGTGGGTACGGCACCCGCAACGACATCGCGGTCGTCTGGCCGGCCGGCGGCGGCAGCCCGATCGTCATCGCCGTCCTCTCCGACCGCGGCAAGGCCGACGCCGCGTCGGACGACGCCCTGATCGCGCAGGCCACCAAGGCCGCCCTGGACGCCCTGCACTGATCGTGCTGTTGGGGCTGCCGGTCGCCGGGCCCGCCGAGCCAGCCGAGCTCGCAGAGTCAACGGCGATGCAGGCCAGCGGACTTCGGGCAGGTGGCCGCCCTAACCCCCGCCGCCCCAGAGCGGGCCGCCCAGCCGCTGCAGGTGGTCCCCGCCGGCCAGGATCGCGTCGGCGAGCGCGGCGGCCGGGCCGCGGGCGGTGGTGCGGCCGGTGCTCAGGACGAACTCGGTGGCGCCGAGGTCGGGCAGCCCGAACTGGGGTGGCAGGACGCGCAGCCCCGGCGGGATCATGCCTTGGGCGTGGGCCACCACGCCCAGTCCGGCCAGTGCGGCCGCGCGTACGCCGGACAGGCTCGCGCTGGTGCAGGCGATGTGCCATGGCCGCCCGGCCCGATCGAGCGTGTCGAGGGCGCGGGAGCGGGTGAGGCTGGGCGGCGGGTAGACGATCAAAGGGACCGGCCGGCCGGGCTCGGGACGGTAGTCCTCGGCGCCGATCCAGACCAGGCGGTCCCGCCAGACCAGCCGGTCCGCCGGGTAGCCCGGCCCCGGCCCGGTGCCGTCCGCCGGCCTGTCCAGCAGGCGCTTTCCGAGCACCAAGTCAAGCCTGCTGTCGGCGAGTTGCTCGTACAGCAGCGCGCTGCGTCCCACCGTCAGCTCCAGGTCGACCTCGGGGTGGCCGCGCCGGAAGGTCCGCAGCAGCTGCGGCAGCTCGGTCAGCACGAAGTCCTCGGATGCCCCGAACCGCACCCGACCGCGGACCGGGGTGTCGGCGAAGTACGCGGCGGCCTGCCCGTGCGCCGCCAGGATCGAGCGGGCGAAGCCGAGCATCGCCTCGCCTTCCGCGGTGAGTTGCACGGTGTGGGTGTCCCGGTGGAAGAGCCGCCGCCCGGTCGCCTCCTCGAGCCGGCGGACGTGCTGGCTGACCGTGGACTGCCGCAGCCCCAGCCGCTGGGCGGCGCGGGTGAACCCGCCGGTCTGGGCGACCGCGAGGAAGGATCTGAGCTGGACCGGATCGAACACACCGCCATCGTACTGCGCTTATCACATCTTGTGATGACAGTGAGTCCCGTGAGCGGGATTCACAATCAGCGGGCCGACGGCAAGGCTGAGAGCGCCCGAACCACCGCCCGAGCCACCGCCCGTACCGCTGCCCCCGTCACCGCCCTCGTCACCGCCCGAACTGCCCGTGGAGCGCCCCCATGCCCGGTCCGACACCGACCCGACGCCTGCCCGTGGACCCGTTCGTCACCGCGCTGCTCTGCGTGGTGGGCCTGGCCCTGCTGCTGCCCGCCGGTGGCGCGGCGGCGCCCGTCGCCTCGGACGCGGCCGTCGGCGCGGTCGGACTGCTCTTCTTCCTCTACGGAGCCCGGCTGTCGACCCGCGAGGCGATGGAGGGCCTGCGGCAGTGGCGCCTGCACGGCGTGGTCCTCGCGATCACCTTCGGACTCTTCCCCCTGCTCGGCGTGGCGTGCCGGATCTTCGTCCCGACCCTGCTGCCCCAACAGCTCTACCAGGGCCTGCTCTTCCTCTGCCTGCTGCCGTCCACCGTGCAGTCGTCGATCGCGTTCACCTCGATCGCCCGCGGCAACACCGCGGCCGCGGTCTGCAGCGCCACCTTCTCCAGCCTGTTCGGCATCGTGCTCACCCCGCTGCTCGCCGCCCTGCTGCTCGGCACCCACGGCGCGGGGATCACTTCGAGGTCCCTGCTGGGCATCGTCGAGCAACTGCTACTGCCGTTTCTGGCAGGCCAGTTGCTGCGACGCCGGATCATCGGGGCACTGACCCGGCACCGCCGAATACTCGGCCTGGTGGACCGCGGTTCGATCCTGCTGGTGGTCTACAGCGCGTTCAGCGAAGCCGTGCTCGGCGGTGTCTGGCGGCAGGTGTCGCTACCCCGGCTCGGGATACTCGCGATGCTGGAAGCCGTGCTGCTGGCGCTGGTACTGGTCTCGTCCGCACTGATCGGGCGCCGGCTCGGCGTTGACCAGCGGGACCGGAAGGTGATCGTCTTCTGCGGTTCGAAGAAGAGCCTGGCCACCGGAATCCCGATGGCCACGGTGCTCTTCCCCGGCCCCGCGCTGGGCCTGACCGTGCTGCCGCTGATGCTCTTCCACCAGCTGCAACTGATGGTCTGCGCCGTCCTGGCCCGCCGCTGGGGCGCCGAGGCGGTAGCCGCAGGCGAGGACCACGAGCCGGCCCCCGGAAGGGGACAAACAGGCCATTTGACTGCGCTGGGTGGCCGGCCGGTCGCATCATGTGCGCATGGTGAACTTCGCTGACGATGCTCCTGGCTACCTGACCATCCGAGTATCCGCCCCGGACGGTCCGATGGCGGAGCTCGCCGATGTCGAGGCGTGGACGGCGCGCGAGAAGTATCCGCAGATCATGTCGGGCGGGAGCCCGGTCTTCGGCGTCGCCCGTGAGCGGCCGCAGGGCGGCTGGGAGTTGCTCTCCTCCATGGTCGACGTCTGTCCGCAGTCGGCCCGCGAGCACCTGGGCATGCTCTGCCGCGAGCAGGCCGCCAAGGCGGGGGAGGCCGGCGACGCCGAGTCGCAGCAGCGGTACGCGGCGCTGGGCGAGCGGCTGGACTGGGAGAAGATCGACGAGGTCGAACTGGACGCCCGCTACCGCGTGGTACGAGCCGAGCGGCACATCCGCAGCGGTCCCGACGGCCCCGAGCCGCCCCGCCCCAGCGACCCCGACGACCACCCCGAGCGCGACAGCGCCGACCCCCACAGGCGCGACCGGAGCGAGGACCTGGAACCGACCGCCGGTTTCGTCATGGACCCCGCCCTGCCGACCGGGATGTCCGAGGGCATCCTGAAAGCCGACCTGATCCAACTGCGGCCCGTCGAGGGCCAGTTTCCGCCGGAGGTCCATGAGGACGCGCTGCGGGCGAGCCTGACCCACCCGGGCGTGGTGCTGCTTCCGGCCGCCTTCACCGTCGCCGAGCGGGTGGGCAGCCGGTGGCGTCCGGGCGGCATGATGGACGCGCCCACCGCCTTCCAGGCCCGGGACATCCTCTCGATGCGGCTGCGCGTGGCCGAGCCGATCGAACGCGGGCTCTCCTCCGAGCAGCGGGTGCGCTACACCGAGGCGGCGGACCAGCTCGAGGCCGAGCAGGCGTACGAACTCGCCGTCGAGGACCGGTTCCTGCGGATCATCCGGGTGGAGCGGGCGGTCCGGTTCGGCCCGGACGGCCCCGAGGGCCCGCGCCCCTCCGACCACGATCCGCAGGACCCGTGCAGGGTGCTGGACCAGCGGCTGCGGGCGCAGGGCGTCGTCCTGGACGAGAACACCCCGATCGTCCTCGACGAGACCGCGAAGGAGTTCCAGCGCCTCTTCGAGGCCGAGATGGCCCGGCGCGGCAAGCCGGTCCAGCATGCGGAGGACGACGGGGAGTGACAGCCCGCCCGTCAGCCGCCTCGGCTGCCGCAGCTGCCGCAGCTGCCGCAGCTGCTGCGGCTGCCGCGGCGCGAACCCCGGTCGGCCTGCCGCCTACGGCCTGCGCGCGAGCACCAGCCGGCACCGCGGGCTGCCGTCCTCGCGCCGTCCCAGGTCCTCCAGCGGCGCCGTCGTGACGGTGAAGCCGGCCGCTGCCAGGTCCGTGCGCAAGGCCTGCAACGGGCAGGTGCGGTAGTACATGACGAAGGGCGGGCGCCACACCGCGTTCCGCACCCGCATCACCGCGTCGAAACCGGCCAGCACCCAGTAGCCGGGCGAGGTGATGCGCGGGGGCGCGGTGATCGGGAAGGCGAAGAGTCCGCCGGGCCGCAGGGCGCGGTGGACACCGGCGAAGAGTGCGCGCCGTTCCGTGGGCAGGAAGTGTCCGAGGGCTCCGAAGGTGACCGCCAGGTCGAACGCCTCGGCGAAGGGCAGGGCCCGCGCGTCGGCCCGTACCCACTCGGCGCCCGGGTGCGCTCCGCGAGCCCCCGCGAGCATGCCGACGCTGAAGTCGACACCTGTGATCCGTCCTTGGCACAGCGGCTCCAGCACCCGCAGACCCGCGCCGGTGCCGCAGCACACGTCCAGTGCCTCCCCGAACGGCCCGAGCGGGCGCAGCGCGTCGGCGGTCGCGTCGAGGATGCTGTCAGGGGTGCGAAAGGGCGTGTGGTCGAACGTGGGAGCGAGCAGGTCGTAGCCGTGCTCGACCGAGGACAGCGCCTGGACTACCAGACCGCGCAGCGAAGGGCCTTGTGGGGAGAACACCGCCCCAGCGTAGAGGAGGCGCCCCGGCCTGCCGGGGCCTCTCCAGCCACATCGCCCCCGCGCCCACGGGTTCAAGCGGGCGGCGTGGCCGAGGACCACACGCCGAACCACTGTTCGGCGCCCCACTCCTCGAACCGTTGCACCTCGGTGAACCCCAGTTTCGCCGCGAGGCGCATCCCACGGTCGTTGGCGGTCTGGGTGACGAGGACCACCGGCTCGCCGGGTCGCGCGTCGGCGAACCAGCCGAGCGCCGCCGTGCACGCCTCGGCGGCGTACCCGCGTCCCCACACCTGCGGCAGGAACAGGTAGCCGAGCTCGGGCTCCCCGGCATCCGGACGGACCTGACTGCGATGCTCCGGCTCGCGCCGGTTGAGCTCGATGGCGCCGATCATCGCTCCGTCCAGCTCGACCACGAAAAGGCCGGGGCGCCGCCTGGGCACCTCGGGCAACGAACGCTCGAACTCGTCACGCGGTCGAGCGCCGCCGATGTAGGTGCCCACCTCCGGCGAGGTGAACAGCTCGATGATCGCCGCGCGGTCCCGGACCTCGGGTTCGCGGAGCACGAGCCGCTCGGTCTTGATCGGGGCAGGCGGCCAAGGGACGGGGTGCACCGTGATCTCATCCGACATGGAACGGCTCCTGATCCTCTCGGCCACACGGTTCGACCTCGTATGACCATGGCAGGCAACGACTTCTGACGTCGCCACACATCGGGACGCGCTGCGACGAGATGCCAGTTGCGTGCGAACGGAGAAGATCCGCCGGACCGGCCCTACTTCAGTCGACGTGCGAACTTCTCGATGGCCGCCGGCGTGACGGGGGTGAAGAAGTTGACGAGGTTGCCGTCGGGGTCGCGGAACAGCAACGACCGGTTGCCCCAGGGCATCGTGGTGGGCTCGGCGACGAAGTCGGTGACGAAGCCGGTCAGGTTCTGGTGCACGCGGTCCACGTCGTCGACGCGGAACTCGGTGATCACGCTGTGGTTCTCCCCCGGACGGGCAGAGCCCGGGGCGAACAGCGGCACGGTCCGGGTGCTGGCGATCGCGAGGGTGGCGCTGGGGGTGTCGAGCTCGGCGAAGTCCTCGGTTGCCCACACCGCCCGCACCCCGGTGGCTCGCTCGTAGAACTCGACGAGGCGCGCGACGTCGCCGGTGATGATGCGGATCGAGACGAAGTCCATGGTGATCTCCTTGGCTGATGGAATCGCTGTACGTCGCAGGCTAGGAGAAATAGTGGACAGAATCGGTCCGGTATTCGCGCTAGCCTTTGCACATGCCTCGACCCACCGGCCGCGTGCTGACCCTGCTGGAGCTGCTGCAGTCGGGCGGCACTCGGACGGTGGCCGAACTCGCCGACCGGCTCGGCGTCGATGGGCGCACCGTGCGGCGGTACGTGGACCATCTGATCGACCTCGATGTGCCGGTGGAGTCGGTGCGCGGCCGCTACGGCGGGTACCGGCTCGGCCCCGGATACCGGTTGCCTCCGCTCATGCTCAGTGACGACGAGGCGCTGGCCGTGCTGCTCGGCTTGGTCGCCGGCCGCCGAGCAGGGTTGCTGACGGCGGGGCACACCGCGAGCGAGACGGCATCGGCCAAGATCCGGCGCGTGCTGCCCACACACGCCGCCCACCGGCTCGGCACCCTCCTGGAATCCCTCGCCTTCACGGACCAGCCCGGTGAGTTCGCCGCCCCGGACGCCGAGGTCCTGCTCACCATCGCCGATGCGGTACGCCACCGCCGACCGGTCTCGATCAGATACACCGACCGCGACGACCGGCGCAGCGAACGCACGCTGCACGCGTACGGGATCGTCGCCCACGCGGGCCGGTGGTACGTCACGGGCACGGACCCCGAGATCGGCGAGGACCGGACCTTCCGGCTCGATCGCATCGCGGACGCGAGGACCCTGCCCGGCTCGTTCGAGGCGCCCGTGGGTCCCGATCCGGCACAGCGCGTGTTGTCAGGGTTCGCCACGGCCGAGTACCGGCATGAGGTGACCTTGCGGATCCACGGGACAGTCGAGCAGATCCGCGCCCACCTTCCCGCCAGCGTCGCGAGCCTGGCGGAGCACGCGCAGGCACCCGCGCCCACGGCGGACCAGGACCGGACGGACGAGCGCTGGCTGCGCGTCGAACTACGGGCGGAGCGGCTCGACTGGTTGCCTCCCACGCTCGCCGCACTCGACCGGCCGTTCGTCATCGAGCGCCCCGACGAACTGCGCGACCTCGTCGTCGCGTTCGCCGAACGCCTCGCGTCCTACGGCCGCCGAGCCAGCTGACCCGATGGGTGATCCAGGTCACAGGGGGCTGGTGCATAGCGGGCCGACTGCCACTGCCTTTCCAGAAGTACAGGCGTGTGGAGGGTGGAAGGGCGGTGCTGGTGAAGCAGCCACGGGCGGATGGTTTCGATGAGTTCGTGGCGGCTCGCTGGCCGGCGCTGCTTCACCTGGCGCGCCTGCTCACCGGTGGGGACCGGCACCGGGCCGAGGATCTTCTGCAGGAAGCACTGGTCAAGCTGTGGTTTGCCTGGCCGAAGGTCGCGGGTCAGGCGCCGGAGGCGTACGTGCGTCAGATCCTTGCTCGTGCGGCGGCCCGCTCGGCGCGCAGGAGGTGGTGGGGCGAGCGCCCCACCGAACAACTGCCCGAGATGGCTGACCACATGGAACTCAGCGTGACAGTGGAGGAGCGCACCCGGCTGGAGAGCGCGCTGGCCCTACTGCCGATACGGCAGCGGGCCGCGGTGGTACTGCGCTACTACCAGGACCTGCCGGAGCAGCAGGTCGCAGAGGTGCTGGGCTGTCCCATAGGGACCGCCCGCTCCCTGACGTCCCGTGGAGTGGCGAAACTACGGCAGGTCCTGGCCGGGGTCGGCGAGCCGGTGAGGTGAAGGAGAGACAGATGGACCACTTCGAACAGGAGCTGGCACGGATGATGCGCGACACGCAGGAAGACACCCCCTTCGCACCCCGGGACCGGGAACGCCTGCAGGCCGGCGTGCGGGCCCGACGCCGCACCCGGGCGGCTCTCATGGCCGGCGGATCAGCCCTGATCCTCGCCGGTGTCGGCGTCGGCCTGCCCGCCGCCTTCGCCCAGGACCACCACGCTGTGACGACCCCGGCCTCCACGGCCACCGGCAACCCGGTGCCCCGGCCGACTCCGAGTCCGGCTGGGCAGCCCGGTAACCCGGCGCCCACACCCACCTCGGCCGGGCAAGCCAGCAACCCGATGCCCACACCCACCTCGGCCGGACAGGCCGGTAACCCGACGCCCACACCCACCTCGGCCGGACAGGCCGGCAACCCGACGCCCACACCGACTCCGGGCGGGCAGCCCGGTACTCCGATACCCACACCCACCTCGGCCGGACAGGCCGGCAACCCGATCCCCACGCCGACTCCGAGTCCGGCTGGGCAGCCCGGTACCCCGACGCCCACACCCACCTCGGCTGGGCAAGCCGGTAACCCGATGCCCACACCGACGACCCGGTAGTCAGCGGGGGGTGAACTCGACCTTGCGGCTTGAGAACGCATCAGCCCTGCCTCAATAGCCGTGCTCATCCATGCGCAAGGACCAGTTCCTGCGTCCCGGTGACCGTGCCGTCAGCGTTCTTCGTCAAGCGGACGACCAGGACGTGCTTGCGATCCGCCGGCACGGTCACCGAGAACGGCTGACCATCGTTCAGACCGGGCGCCTTGAAGTCCACCCGGGACCCGAAGGCTCCGCCGGCTGTGGGCACATCCCGCGAGGTACGTGACGTCATGGATGTGGCGCAGAGTTCGGGCCGGCCGTGGCGGACCAGCCGGCGAGCAGCTTCAGGCCGTCGGCCGCGGCGGTTCCGGGTGGCGCGCTGTAGACGACCAGGCTCAGGCCGCTTTCGTCCGGCAGGATCATGGTCTCCTGATCGAGTTCCAAGTCGCCGACGAGCGGATGGTTGAGGCGTTGCGTGCTCTCGCGGAAGACATGGACGTCGTGGGATCCCCACATCACGCGGAAGGCATCGCTGCGGGTGGACAGTTCGCCGATCAGGTTCGACAGCTCCCGGTCGTAGGGGTTCTTCCCCGCCTCGATGCGCAGCGCGCCTACGCCGAAACGGGCCATGCGTTCCCAGTTGACGTAGAACCGCCTGGCTGCGGGGTTGAGGAACGCGAACCGGGCGACGTTCGCCCCGCAGGTCGGGTCGGCGAACATCTCCGAGTACAGCGCCCGGCCCAACGCGTTGGCGGCCAGCGTGTCCAGACGGTTGTTCATCACGTACACCGGCAGCTCCGGCATCCCCTCGACGATCCGCGCCACGCTCGGCCGCACCGTCGGCCGAACCGCCCGTTGCCGAACCCGCGGCTCGGGCCCCGGCCCGGCAGCGCGGGCGAGGTCGCACAGATACATGCGCTCCGTGTCGTCGAGCCGCAGGGCCTGGGCGAGGGCGGCCAGCACGCTGTCGGAGACACCTTTGAGGTTGCCGCGCTCCAAGCGCGTGTAGTACTCGACGCTCACCCCGGCGAGCGCCGCGACCTCACCCCTGCGCAGTCCGGACACCCGACGCTGACCATACGCCGGCAGACCCGCCTGCTCGGGGCTGATCTTGTCGCGCCGGGAGCGGAGGAAAGCGCTGACTGCGTCCCGGTTGTCCATGAGCACAGGGTAGGCGGGCCGCGTGACGGGTGAGGGGCCCTGCAAGTACCCCTCACGGCGGAGACTCCCCCGCCACGACCACCTCCCGTTGCATGGTGCGTGCCCCGATCCCCGGGGCCCGGCCGGTGCGAGGACATTCGCGCCCCGGCCGACCTTTCCTGAACAAGACTGGAGGGCACAGAAGATGAGCAACCTGACCGAGACGGTGACGCAGAGCCCGTCGGATGTCGTGCGAGGGCTGTATGACGCGCTGCGCAAGGGCGACGTGCCGGGTGTCCTGGCCAAGCTCGCCCAGGAGGTGATCGTCGACGAGCCGAAGCAACTCCCCTACGGCGGCGTGCACGAGGGCCGCGAGGCGTTCGTGCAGTCGGTCGTGGGCGTGATGATGGGCTACGCCGACGTCGCCATCACCGAGGCGGAGGTGTTCGAGGGCCCGGCCGGCGTCATCGGAACGCTCATCGGAACGCTCACGGCTCACACCACCGGCGAGGAGTTCCCGCTGACCCTGGTCGAGATCCACCAGGTCGAGGACGGCATGGTCCGCAAGATCGACGTCTACGCCAAGAACCCCCACGAGCTCGCCGCGTTCTACGCACGCGCCGAGGCGGGCACCCGCTGACGGTCACACGCTTCACCGAGGTGGGCGGCCGCCCGGACCTGGACGATCGCGTCCTGAGCGGCCCCGGCCGCCCCCTGGATGGGGTGGTCGGGGCCTTTCGTCGCTCCTGTACGCTCGGCCGGCTGTCGACGCAGCGCGACCCGAGGACCATCGTCCAAAGCCGAACCGTCAGCCGACACTCCTCGACAGCGATCGCTGCCCGAGCCGTCAGCCGTGCAGGGTGACGACGTACCCGTCGGGGTCGGTGAATGCGAAGGTCCGGCCGAACGGGCCGTCGAACGGCGGGGTCACGATCCGCACGCCGTGCTCGACCAGGTCGTTGTGGATCTTCTCGACGTCCTCGGCCTTGAGCCACAGCGCCACGCCCCAGCCGAGCTTGTCGACGGCGTCCAGGTCGACCACGGGTTCGCGCACCGCGAACGGGACGGGCCGGGTGTCGAAGACCACCGCGTGGGGCGGGGAGGTGAGGGCGCGGGTGAGCCCGAGCCTTTCTTCGTAGAAGCGTGCGGAGGCCTCCAGGTCGTGTACCTGAAGCGCGATGAACGACGGTCCGACGACAGCCATGGTGAGAACACCCTTTCAGTATCAGGAAACCTGACATTAAGAGTAGATCCGCACCCCGAACAATGCAAGGTAACCTGATACAAGCCAGGCAAGACCAAAGGCGAAGGAGGGGACCATGAGTGGTTCACACCGGCCGGAGAACACCGCCGACCGGCCCGGATACCTGATCAAACGGGCCCAGGCCGCACTCAACGCCCAGATGACCCGGGCCCTGCACCAACACGGCGTCACGCTCGCCCAGTTCGCCGCGCTCACGGCCCTGGCCGAGGAACCAGGCCTGTCCAACGCCGAGCTGGCGCGACGCGCGTTCATCACCCCGCAGAGCATGAACGAGAACCTGCGCGAGCTCGAACAGCGCACCTGGGTCACCCGCAGCCACCACCCCACCCACGGCAGGATCCGGCAGACCGAGCTCACCGAGCAGGGGCGCACAACCCTGCAGGCCTGCGACGCCACGGTGACGCTCATCGAGCAACGCATGCTCGCCGAACTCGACCCCGGCCAGCGCCGCCAACTCGCCACGGCGCTGCGCACCTGCATCGCCGCCCTGAACCCCGCACAACCGGAGGCGCTCGAAGCGCCGTGACCGGCCGAAACACTCCAGCCGGCCGGCAGGTCGCACCTGTGCGGTAGAACGTGCCAGACACTTGCCCCGCCGCTGGTGGAGGGCGGAGCGGCTCAGCCTTCGCGCGCCTCATGATGCGTGGGTGCTCAGCCAGAGCAACTGGCCCCCGAAGTCACGCTGCCCGACATCGGCGACTACGTGCGCTGGGCCATGATCCTGCCGCCGAACGGCTCGCTGGAGAACCTGACCGCGCAGGACGCCGTGCTGTCCAGGATGGAAGGTTGGCACCCGCATCTGCGACGCGATCCACGCCGCCTCCCCGACCTGCGGCAACGGCGCGAACACCGCACTGCCCGACGCCGACTTGCTGCGCCGCTGCCTGATCGAGGAAGGCGAAGGCCGCCAAGATCCGCTCAGCGCGGTCGACGACACGAAGCCGTCCCGGGTGACGAGTTTCGCGCCGGCTGCCTGGCCGAAGCGGGCGAAGTAGCGTCCCATCATGACGAAGTCCGCTCCCATCGCCAGCGCCAGGGCCACGTGGTAGTCGTGCGCCAGTCCGCCGTCGGAGCAGATCGGCACGTACTCGCCGGCGGCCCCTCGCTCCGGCTCAGCTCCTGAGCGGCTGGGCCGTCGGTGCCAGGCCGGCGAGGAAGACGTCCACCAGGCGTCGCGCGGCTCGGTGCCAGTCGGTGACGTGCGGGAGTTGTTGCGCCATCAGCGCGCCGAAGATCACCAGGTCGGCCGTGCGCACGTCGTCCCGGATCGTGCCGTCCTGCCTGCCCCGGCTCAGCAGCGAGCCGAGCTCGCGGTGCACCTCGGTCTGGAGGGCGAGGGTGTCCTGGTCGAGGGGCATCGGACCGCCGTGCAGGGGCAGTACGAGGTCGGGACCGTGCTCGATGGTCTGGTCGAGGAAGCAGCGCACGGCTTCGAGTCCGGACTGATCGGTCTCGGCGGCCCGGCCGGCCGCGCCCAGGACGAGTTGGAAGGAGCGGTGCGTCAGGGCGCCGAGCAGGGCTTCGCGCGAGGGGAAGTGGCGGTAGACGGTGCCCACGCCGACTCCCGCGTCCGCCGCGACGGTCGCCATCGGTACTGCGGTGCCCTCCCGCCTGACAGCGGCGGCCGCCGCCGCCAGCACCCGGTCCCGGTTGTCGGCCGCGTCACGCCGCAGCTCCCGCCGCGGGGCGCTTTCGTTCGACTCTGCCTTCGTCACACCGTCGATGATGGCACCACCGCCGCCCTCGTCCGACAGCCCGTCCGCGTCATTGACGCTCCATCAAACGGACGATACTGTCCGCTTAGTCGTGTCGATGGCGGCGGTTCCCCGTACTACCCGATGCCACCGGAAGGTTGGGACCACATGGTCGACGTGGACGCAGCGCCGTTCGAAGTCGAGGTGCGCGGGCGCGGCCCCTGTCCGATCGTGCTGGGCGCGTCTCCCCACCAGAAGGCGCTGCGTCACCTACCGCTACGCCTCGAGTGACCAGAGCGACCTCGATGTCTTCGTCAAGGTCTCGTTGGTGTCCGCGGACCCCGACGCCGGGCTGCCGATCAAGGTCACCCAGGGCTGGCCGCGCGCCTCGCACCGCGCCGAGGACCCCGAACTGACCGCGAAACCCGAACCCGATCCCGAACCTCGAACGGAGCTCGCAATGAGCATGCTCTACCTCGCGCAACCCGAGCAGCAGCAACAACTCGAATGGCTCGGCGGCGGCACGCTGGCGATGCTGCTCGACGCCAAGGCCACCGACGGCCAGCTGATGATGGGGCGCTTCGACGTCGCCGAGGGCGAGGCGCCGCCGTATCACATGCACACCCGTGAGGATGAGATCTTCCTGCTGATCAAGGGCACCGCCCTGGTGTGGTGCGACGATCAGGAGTACGAACTCGCCGAGGGCGGCGTGGTGTTCCTGCCGAAGCTGAAGCCGCACGGGTACCGCATCACCTCCAAGAAGGCCGACCTGCTGGTGGTCAACACGCCGGCCGGGATCGAGGAGATGTTCCGGGAGGGCGGCCGCGACAAGTCCACGCCGCGCCCGCCCGGCTTCCAGGTGACGCCCGACCCCGCCCTCGTCGAGAAGTACGGCAGCGTCATCGTGGGGCCGCCGCGCTGACGATCCGTCAGGGACGCTCCGGGGGACGTTCAGGGACGCTCAGGGAAGCTCAGCGGGTCGGCGCGGGAACCATGTGGTCGAGTGCCTGCGCACAGCCCGTCGCTGCCTCGCTCGAGCGCGGCAGCATGACGCTCTCGTAGGCGCGGACGGCATCGTCGACGGTGGGTTCGGTGACGAGGGCGTGGGCGAGGTCGGCGCCGTCGAGCATGGCGAGGTTGGCGCCCAGCCCGACCGGCGGCATCAGGTGCGCGGCGTCGCCGAGCAGCGTGACGCCGGGAACGTGCGCCCAGGTGTGCGGAGCGGGCAGCACGAACAGGGGCCGGTTGACGAACCCACTGTCGCTGTTCCGCAGCAGGTAGCGCAGGCTCTCGTCCCAGCCGTCGAACATCCGCAGCAGGTGTGTCCGCACGGCCCGCTTGTCGTCGAGGTCGACACCCGCGGCCACCTGCCAGTCCGCCGGCGCGCGGAAGGCGACGTAGGCGCGGATGTGGTCATTGCTGTTGCGCTGGGCGAACAGGGTCCCGTCGACGCCCTTGGCCAGCATCGATCCGTTGCCGACCAGCCGCATGAGGTCGGGGTGGCGGGTGTCGCAGCGGTCGAAGCCGACCTCGACGAAGGTGACACCGGTGTAGCCGGGGACGGCGTCCGACAGGGCCGGGCGGACCCGCGACCAAGCGCCGTCGGCGCCGACCACCAGGTCGAACTCCTCGGCGGTGCCGTCACCGAATTGCAGCCGGCAGGTGCCGTCCGGCAGCGGGGTGGCCCCGCTGACGGCGTGGCCCCAGCGCACCGTGTCCTCGGTGAGCGAGTCCAGGAGCAGCGCGCGCAGTTGGCCTCGGTCGATCTCCGGCCGAGGCCCTTCTCCGGTGGCCGGCACCTGCTGCGCCAGCGGGGCGGCGGTGGCGAAGTCGAGCACGCGCCACTCGTCTCCTTCGGGGCGGGACAGCGCCTGGAACCGGTCGAACAGCCCGGCCGCGCGCAGGGCGGCCTGGCCGGTGTCGGCGTGCATGTCCAGGGTGCCGCCCTGCGGGCGGGCGTCGGCGGCTGCCTCGCGTTCGAAGACGGTGACGGAGCGGCCGTGTTGCTGAAGGACTCGAGCGCAGATGAGGCCACCGAGGCCGGCGCCGACGATCGCGATGCGGGGGTCACGAGCAGAGTTCATGGGAGTGTCCCTCGGGAGGTTGGGTGAGCCGCCGGGAGGCCGGCGCTACCAAGAAAGCACACTCATGAAATAAGTGCAACGACTACACTTTCATAGCCGTTGCACCCTGGAGTACAGTGGGCGAGTGACCGAACCCACCGGGCGCCGCGAGCGCAAGAAGGCCCAGACCCGCCAGTCCCTGGCCGACGCCGCACTCGAACTCTTCCTGGAGTGCGGCTACGACCAGGTCGGCGTCAAGGACGTCGCCGACGCCGCCGACGTCTCGGTGACCACCCTGTTCAAGCACTTCTCCGGCAAGGAAGCCCTGGTCTTCGACCAGGACGACGACCTGGAAGCCGCGCTCGTCGCCGCCGTGCGCGACCGCACCGACGGGCAGTCGATCCCGCAGGCGCTGCGCGAGCACATCCTGCTGAAGCAGACCCAGTTGGCCGTCCATGCCACGGACTCGCGGTTCGCCGACTTCACGCGCCTGGTGCAGGAGACCCCGGCGCTGCGCGACTACGCCCAGCGGATGTGGACGCGCCACGAAGCGGCGCTGGCGCGGGCCATCGCCGAGGCGGTCGGCGTCCCCGAGGACGAGGTCAGCTGCGCGGCCCTGGCGCGTTTCGCTCTCGAGTCCCGCAGCCTCATCCTGCGGCACCCCGAGCCGCGCCGAGCCGCCGACGAGGCCTTCGCGTTGCTCGAACACGGCTGGGCGGCCGCCCACCCGGGCAGCTGACCCGGCGCAGGCGGGCCGACGTGCGATGTGCGGGCGGGTCAGCGCAGGGAACGCCGGCTGTGCGACGAGCGCACGGCGATGTACACCACGTCGGCGACGAGGAGGACCGCGCCGATGACGAGGAGGAAGATCAGCCCGTGCACGACGGCGCCGACGATACCCAGCAGGATCGCCACGATGACGATGAACAGGAAGAGGACCATCGCATGACTCCCCGGTGGTAGTTCCGAAGTGCTCAACGGCGGGCGAGTTGGCGCTCTCCGCCGGCGCCCACCTGGTAGGTCAGGCCGTAGTGCCGGAACACGGCCTCCTCGTCCTCGGCGGGCAGGATGTCGTCCATACCGATCGCCGGGCAACCCTTCACCAGTGCCTTGTCGAAGGCGACCTTCACATACCCGGGCCCCACGCTCGCGCCGTCCAACGGCACGAATACCAGGCGATGTCGGGTGGGCAGGCCGATCTGGACGGTCGCCATCGCCGGCTCATCGGTGCTGGTGTCCACGTACACCGCCTCCAGCGCGCCGATCTTGTGGCCACCCGAGTCCACGACGTCATGGGTGCGCCACTCACGGATGTCGCCCATCTCGATCATCTCGGCTCCCTTCACACCGCACGGGGCACGACGGGCCCCGCCCGGCCTCCGCCGGCCTGTACCTTCCAGCTTGCGCCCGATCCCTCCATGAACACCAGCCCCTCCTGCTCCATGAACACCAACCCCTCCCGCCTGACGGTCCGTCACCAATGAACCGTCCTGACACAGGCCCCCTTCGGTGTCGGCGACAGTCCACCGGTCGCCACGCCGCCGTCGTGCCCGTACGGTCGGGTGCAGGTGGAGGATCGGAATCGTCGTCGCGGGAGGTCAAGGTGCGGCACTATCGGTGGATCCTCGAGGTCCAGGACGACGAGGGCCTCTGGTCCCGGCGAACTGGTGCCCCGATGTCGAATCCGCTGGACTACGACGGGCCGCCCCAGCAGGCGGCGAACCACCTGCGGGACGTGTTCGTCCGCACGCTGTCCGAACCCGCTCCCGGCCCCCGGGCTGTCAGGGTCCGCGTCCGCGAGGAAGGCGACCCCGCCGACGGTGCCCAGGCCGAGAGCGAGTGGTCACAGGGCTAGGGCAGGAACGCCTGGTTACGCCGCCCCGCACCACGCGGCCGCCCGCGTCCGGGCGACGCGCGCGCGGCCGGCGGCCTCGTCGGCGCCGCCGGCGGGCTTGGCGGCCGACGGGAGGAAGCCCGAGCGGACGCCCCGGCCCGCGTTCCCATCGACGCCGCCCTTCCCCTCTCCGGCGATCAGGGCGCTCGCGGTACGGGTACTGGCCGGGTCGGCAGCCGCCGACATCAGCCGAGCGGCATCGACCACGTCCGTGGACGGCGGGACGACCAGCAGCTCGAGTCGGAGCGGGGCGTAGGAACAGACCACGATCTCCTGCTGGTCCTGTTCCTCACTGAACCAGCCCACGTGCACGAGGTGTCCCGCGACCGGGATCCGCCGCGGGATGACCGGCCACTGCGCCGGGTTCACGGTGATCCGCAGGACCTCACCCCAGCGCTTCTCCAATGCCGCGGCCAGGGAGGGGATTTCGAGAAGAAGGTCACGTGATCGGGGCCACCACGCACCATCCAGGCGGCCCGGCCGTACGCCGTCAGGCGCAAGCGACAACCGCACGTCGGAGTCGATGGATCGCATCGCGATCGCACGGTCGAGGGTCATAGTCATGATCAAGCACCTGTCTCCGGACCCCCGGAGCAGGGGTCCGGCAGAGCCGCGCGCCGGAGACGACGCCAGTGTCCGGTGCCGGCATTCGAAGTGCCTTCGGTGACACCCAGGTTACTCCGAGCAAGGCCGGGGCGAGCACTGGCGCGGCAGCCACGCCCTGGTCGCGACCCGGCGGGCGCCTTGCCTCACCGGAGGACGCCATGCGTAACACTGTGTGGCGTGTCGAACACAGAGAAGGACGGCGGCAGCGGTGCGCCCAGTCCCGACGCCCCGTTGGCCACACTCGACCACCTACCACTCAAGATCGCCCTCTCCCCCATCCTCCCGGAGATCGTCGTCACCACCGTCCCGCTCCACGTGTGATGCGAGCGCTGGTGCCCGCAGACGGACAGGAGCAGGCTGAGAAGTGGCTCGGTGCCGGACGACCGCACAGGCCGCCCCGTCGCCGGCCGCAACAGGACGGCCACGCGCGCCTGCACGCCCGCCGAATCCCTGGAGGTCCCCCATGACCGATCCTCCCGTCCCCCACCCGGCTGGCCCGATCGTGGTCGGCACGGACGGTTCGGTCCCAGCCCGGCAGGCTGTGACCTTCGCGCTGCGCGAGGCCCAACTGCGCGGCACCGGGCTGCGAGCCGTCTGCGCATACGAGTACACGCCCACCCTGCACTCAGGCTTCGAACGGGCGGTCGACTCCGGCCCCGACAGCAACCCCATCCCCCAGCAGCGCGATCTCGTCACCCAGGCCGTGGCCGACTCCGTCGAGCAACTGCGGCAACAGCTCGGCGGACCCGCCGTGGACGTGGAGATCGTCTGCGAGAAAGGCCGTCCGGCGCAGGTCCTGCTCGAAGCGAGCAAGGGTGCCTGCCTGCTCGTGGTCGGCTCCCGGGGATCAGGTGCGTGGGGACGCCTCACCCTCGGCTCGACCAGCACCGAGGTCGTCCACCACGCTCACCTTCCCGTCGTGGTCATACCGGTGGAGCACGACACCGCCGCTACCTGACGATGTCCTGGGGCCTGTCCGGCACCTGACGATCGGTCACGAGATCGGCGAACCGCCGGGCAGCCTCGGTGGGGTTGGCCGGGTGGATGAGTTCCGTCCGATGGACCAGGCGGGGTGCGGCGACCGGGACGGCCGCGATGCCGGGAAGCGTGGCGGCGAGTGGCAGCGGGAGCGCGGCGAGGCCGTGGCCGGCGGCGGCCAGTGCGGCGAGGCCGTGCAGATCGGTCCCGCGGTGGCGGACGCGGGGGTGGAAGCCGTCGGCTCGGCAGACGGCGCGCAGCCGGTCGAGCGGGATCGCGGTGTCGGGGGCGTCGATCCACTGGGCCTGCGTGAGGTCGATCAGGCGCACCGACCCGCGCCCGGCCAGCGGATGGTCGCGGGGGAAGAGCACGGCCAGGGTCTCCTCGGCTGCGGCGAGCGTGGTGGTGGGGCCGAGGTTGGGCAGTGGGAGCGGGTCGCTGGGGGCGGCGGCGCCGTCGACCAGGCCGATGTCGGCGCCCCCGGTGAGCACGTTCTCGATCACCGCGTCCCGGCCGAGGACCCGTACCTCGAGGTCCAGCGGGTGGGTGGTGGTGCGCAGTTGGGCGAGGGCCCGGGCAACGGCGGGACCGAGGGCGGCGGGCGCGTGGGCGAGGGTCAGCCGGGTGGGGTGGGTGTGGCGCAGGCGGGTGATGTCGGCGCGGGCGGCGTCCAGGAGCAGCAGCAGGGCGGGGGCGTGTTCCAGCAGTCGTGCTCCGGCCGGGGTGGGGGCCACGGGGCGGCGTTCGATCAGTCGGGTGCTCAGGTCGGCCTCGAGCGCGGCGATGTGCTGGGAGACGGCGGACTGGGTGTAGCCGAGCACCGAGGCGGCGGCGGAGAAGGAGCGCTGGTCGAGGACCGCGACGAAGGTGCGCAGCAGATGCGGATTCACGTGCATCAGTGTTGCTTATGCACGGTGCAGAGAACATCGTTGGACCTGATGCTGGAGGGCCAGCAGGATGGTGGTCATGAACCACACCGCACGTATCGCCCTGGTCGGCGACCGCTCCGACGCCGTCCGCGCCCACACCCGCATCCCCGGCCTGCTCGAGACGCTGCGCGGACGGGACGGGCTGGACCTGGACGCCTACTGGATCCCCAGCGAGGACGCCGACCAGGACCTCGACGGCTTCGACGCGATCTGGGTCCTGCCCGGCAGCCCCTACCGCAGCGAGGACGGTGCCCTGGCGGCGATCCGCACCGCACGCGAGAGCCGCATCCCGTTCCTGGGGACCTGCGGCGGCTTCCAGCACGCACTACTGGAGTTCGCCCGCGACGTCTGCGGCCTCGACCGCGCCGGCCACGCCGAGAACGACCCGGCGACCGCCGACCAGGACGCGGTGATCCTCCCGCTGGCCTGCTCGCTGGTCGGCCATGAGGGAGCCGTCCGGGTCACCCCCGGCTCCCGGGCCGCCCAGTTGCTCGGCGCGGAGCGCACCCAGGCGCGGTACCACTGCAACTACGGCGTCAACCCGCAACACCTGGACGTGCTGCGCGAGCACGGCCTGGCCTTCACGGGGACCGATGAGTCCGGCGACGTCCGGATCGCCGAACTGCCCACCCACCCCTTCTTCCTGGCCACCCTCTTCCAGCCCGAGCTGGACGGTGACGGCACCCGGGTCCACCCGCTGATCACCGGACTGGCCGCAGCCGCCACCGACCACGCCGCCGCCCGATGAGCGCGCGCACCGTACTGGGCACCGTGCTGGACCGGGCAGGCGTCCCCGTCCGCGCCTGGCTGCGCGCGTGCACCGTGCCCGAGGCCCACGCCAGAAGCCCGCTCGCCACCTTCCCGGACGCCGCGCTCGGTGCCGCGCGCTCAGCGCCGCAGAATCTGATGCCGGCTCAGCAGGAGATGTTGCCGCCGCCGACGTCGGTACCGAGGACGCCGACGAACCTCTTGTAGAGGTTGATCCGGTCGTTGCGCTCGTCCGGGTTCTTGCCGTTGCACTCCAGGTCGCCGTTGATGCTGCGGATCGTCTCACCGAAGCCCCTGCCGTTGACCATCGCGTCGTGCGGGGTCATCGTCCCGGCGCCCTTCTGGGTGTCCCAGAACCACAGGGCGGTCTCCCAGGACACGGCGGCGTCGCGCTCCACCCGGTACGGGTCCTTCAGCAGGTCGATGTGCAGGGCGTCACCGGCCGCCTTGTAGTTGAAGTTCCAGCTCAGCTGCAGCGGGCCGCGCCCGTAGTAGGCGGCCACACCGGCCGGGCAGCCGTAGGGCCGGCTCTGGTCGCAGTAGTGGGAGTAGTTGGCCTGGTTCTGCTCGACGATGTATTTCAGGCCGGCGGTCTCGTGGCTCACGTTGGCCAGGAAGGCGGCCGCCTCGCGCTTGCGCACCGCATCGCTGCCGGTCGTGGCGAATCCCGGGTAGGCACTCAGTGCGCTGGTCAGGCCCTGGTAGGTGTAGAAGCCGTTCCGGGCCGGGAACATCTGGTTGAACTGCGCCTGGCTGACCACGAACGACCCGGCGGCCGAGGCGGGCACCGCCGGAACGGCGACCGCCAGCCCGCTGACGACCGCCGCGGCGCTCAGCATGGCCAGCACGCGGGACCGGGTTCGGGATACGGCACGGGAAAGGGACATCTGCACTCCTTCGGTGGCGGGGACCGAGCTGCTCGAGTCGTCGGGGGCGAGTGATTCGGATTCTCGGAGCTTCGAGGACGAATCAACGGCTGGAGCCTTTCATGAATTCGGCACGAACAAGCGTGAATTGACGGTAGATCACTCGCTCGGGGACGATCTTGCCCACGGGTTGACGGCCTCGCGGCTGCTCAGTCCACCGTGCGGCCCAGCTCCTGGTCGATG
Organism: Kitasatospora sp. GAS204B; assembly: GCF_029892155.1. GTDB lineage: Bacteria > Actinomycetota > Actinomycetes > Streptomycetales > Streptomycetaceae > Kitasatospora. The sequence continues at coordinate 46,044 of NZ_JARZAG010000029.1, forward strand.
AAGGCGAAGAGCTCGCTGGTGCCGGCGGCCTGGAGCAGGTCGTCGACGTCGGTGGGCTCGTCGCTGTTCTGCGGACCGGCCCACTTGGCGGTGAGGGAGCTGAGCCGGCGGTGGATCTCGGTGCGCTCGGCCGGGGCCGGGTCAGCGGCGAGCAAGGCCGCCTCCAGGGCGTCGAGTTCGGCGCGCATCCGTTCCACGAAGGGGATCTCACGCGGTGCCAGTTCGACGTGCAGGTAGCCCGCCAGGGCCGCGACGGTCGGGTGGTCGAAGATCAGCGTGGGGGCCAGCCGCAGGCCGGTCGCCGCGTTGAGGCGGTTGCGCAGCTCCACCGCGGTCAGCGAGTCGAAGCCGAGGTCCTTGAAGGCGCGTTCACGGTCGACGGCGGCCGGGTTGCCGTGGGCGAGGACGGTGGCGACCTCGCCGCGGACCAGGTCGAGCAGCAGGTCCAGCTGCTCGGTCGCGGGGAGCCGGGCCAGCCGGTCGGTCAGCGACTTGGCGTTCGCGGGCGCACCGGCCGCGGCCCGGGGCCGGGGGGCCCGCACCAGGGTGGTGAGCGCGGGCTGGAGCAGCCCGGCGTCGGCCTGCGCCCGCAGGGCGGCGTGGTCGAAGCGGGCGGGCAGGGTCACCGGGAACGGGCCGCCGAGCGCGCGGTCGAGCAGGTCCAGCGCCTGCTCGGCCTCGATCGGCTGGATGCCGGTGCGGCGCAGCCGGTCGAGCTCGGCCTTGCCCAGCTTGCCGGTCAGGGCGCTCTCCGCCGCCCACATGCCCCAGGCCAGCGCCGTCCCGGGCAGGCCGCGGGCCTGGCGGTGGGCGGCCAGCGCGTCGAGGAAAGCGTTGGCGGCACCGTAGTTGGCCTGCCCCGGGTTGCCGAGCGTGCCGGCCAGCGAGGAGAACAGCACGAAGGCGGCGAGGCCGCTGTCCCGGGTCAGCCGGTGCAGGTGCCAGGCGGCGTCGGTCTTCGGCCGCAGCACGGCGTCGACCTGATCGGCGGTCAGGCCGGCCAGCGCGGCGTCGGCGGTGACGCCGGCCACGTGCAGCACGGCGGTCAGCGGATGCTCGGCCGGGATCGCGGCGAGCAGCGCGGCCAGCGCCGCTCGGTCCGCCGTGTCGCAGGCGACGACGGTGGCCCGGGCGCCCAGCGCGGTGAGCTCGGCGACGAGTTCCCGGGCGTGCGGCGCGTCCGGGCCCCGGCGGCTGACCAGCAGCAGGTGGCGGGCGCCGTGCCGGGTGACCAGGTGGCGCGCGACCAGCGCGCCCAGGGTGCCGGTGCCGCCGGTCACCAGGACGGTGCCGGGGCCGTCCAGCCGGGCCGGCATGCTCAGCACCACCTTGCCGACGTGCCGGGCCTGTTGCAGGTGCCGGAACGCCTCGGGCGCGCGGTGCAGCGGCCAGCTGGTGAGTGGCAGCGGCCGCAGCGCCCCGGCCTCGAAGAGCGCCAGCACCTCGGCGAGCAGCTGGGCGATCCGGTCCGGGTCCAGCGCGGCCAGGTCGAACGCCTGGTAGCTGATGCCGGGGTGGTCGGCCGTGACCGCCTGCGGGTCGCGGATGTCGGTCTTGCCCATTTCGGCGAACCGGCCGCCCGGTGCCAGCAGCCGCAGCGAGGCGTCGACGAACTCGCCGGCCAGCGAGTCGAGGACCACGTCCACGCCCCGGCCGCCGGTCGACGCCCGGACCTGCTGCTCGAAGTCGAGGGTGCGGGAGTCGGCGATGTGCGCGTCGTCCAGTCCGCTCGCCCGCAGCGTGTCCCACTTCGGCCGGCTGGCGGTGCCGAACACCTCCGCGCCCAGGTGCCGGGCGAGTTGGACCGCGGCCATGCCGACGCCGCCGGTCGCGGCGTGGATCAGCACCCGCTCGCCCGCCTTGAGCCCGGCCACGTCGACCAGGCCGTGATAGGCGGTGAGGAAGACCGTCGGCACCGCGGCGGCCTGCTCGAAGGTCCAGCCGGCCGGGATCCGGGCGAGCCGGCGGCGGTCGGCGACGGCCGTCGCGCCGAAAGCCGGCGCGAACAGGCCCAGCACCCGGTCGCCGGGGGCCAGGTCCGGCACGCCGGGTCCGGTCTCCAGCACCACGCCGGCGCCCTCGCCGCCCAGCACCGCAGCGCCCGGATACATGCCGAGGGCGACCAGCACGTCGCGGAAGTTCAGTCCGGCGGCGCGGACGGCGATCCGGACCTCGCCTCGGGCCAGCGGCCGCCCCGCGTCCTCGTCCGGGACCGGCGCCAGCCGCTCCAACGTGCCGGGTTCGAGGGTGTCCAGGCGCCAGTGGCCGGTGACCGGCGGGACGAGGTGGCCGGTGGTGTCGGCCCGGGTCACCCGCGGTGCCAGCACCCGTCCGTCGCGGATCGCGGTCTGCGGCTCACCGGTGGCCAGCGCCCGCGCCACCGCGCGGTCCGGGTCGGTCTCGCGGTCCTGGTCGGCCTCGCGGTCCGGGTCGCAGTCCACCAGCAGGAGCCGGTCCGGGTACTCGAGTTGGGCGGTGCGCAGCAGGCCCCAGAGCGCGGCGGCGGCCAGCTGGGCGACATCCTCGCCCGGCCGGGCGGCCACGGCGCCACGGGTGCGCAGGGCGAGCCGGCTGCCGGTGAACCGGTCGTCCGCCAGCCAGCGGCGGACCAGGTCGAGCACCTCGTGGACCGCGCGGCGGACCTGCTCGGCCAGCTCGTCACCGGGCTCCGCGCCACCGCCGGCCCCGCCCGCCCAGGCGAGGACCACCGTCTGCGGCGCCGGTGCGCCCGCCGCGATCGACTCGGCGAGCGCGGGCAGCTCCTCGGCCGTGACGGTGCCCCAGGTGTCCGCCGCTGGGTCGCCGTCACGGCCGCCCGCCGTGGCCGGCTCGGGCAGCGGGAGCCACTCCAGGCGGTAGAGCGGTGCCTCGGTGCCGGCCGCCGCCCGCAGGTCCGCCGCCAACTGGTCGGCGGCCAGCGGTCGCAGCGCCAGCGACTCCACCACGGCGACCGGTGCGCCGACCGGGTCGGTGACGGTGAGCGTGACGGCGTCCGGCCCAGCCGGGGAGAGCTTCACCCGGGCCGCGGCGGCACCGGTGGCGTGCAGGGTGATGCCGCGCCAGGAGAACGGCAGCATGGGCTGTGGCGCGCCGTCCGGCCCGGTGCGGTCCTGGAAGAGGAGCGCGTGCAGGCTCGCGTCCAGCAGCGCCGGGTGGACGCCGAAGCCCGTGGTGGGCAGGTCGGTGGGCAGCGCCACCTCGGCGTAGAGGTCCGTGCCCAGGCGCCAGCAGGCCGCCAGGCCCTGGAAGGCGGGGCCGTAGCCGAGGCCGAGCCGTGCCAGCTCCTGGTAGAGGGTGCCGGTGTCCAGCGCGGTGGCACCGGCGGGCGGCCACTGCTCTGCCGCCCACGGCGCCGGCCCGTCGGGGTCGGTGCGGTCGAGCAGCCCGGTCGCATGCCGGGTCCAGGGCTGCTCCTCCTCGTCCTGATCGGTCCCAGCGCGCCGCGCGTGGATGTCGATCGGCCGCCGCCCGGCCTCGTCGGGGGCGCCGACCACGAGCTGCAGGTGGACGTCGCCGTCCACGGGCAGCACCAGCGGCCCCTCCAGGGTGAGGTCCTCGACCCGGTCGCAGCCCGCCTGCCGACCGGCCTCCAGGGCGAGGTCGACGAACGCGGTGCCGGGCAGCAGCACGGTGCCCGCCACCGCGTGGTCGGCCAGCCAGGGGTGGGTGCGCAGCGAGAGACGGCCGGTGAGGACCAGGGTCCGGTCACCGGCGAGGTCCAGGGTGGCGCCGAGCAGGGGGTGTCCGGTCACCCGCTGGCCCAGGCCCGCCGCATCCACCGTGACGAGGGGCGAGCCGAGCCAGTAACGATCCTTCTCGAAGGGATAGTTGGGCAGTTCGACCGGGCGTCGCCCGGTGCCGAACGCGGCGCTGAAGTCCACCTCGACGCCACGGACGTGCAGCGCCGCGAGAGCCAGCAGCACGCCTTGGACGGCGGACACGTCACGGCGGCCCGCGGCGCCGAGCACGGCGCCCGGGTCGTCGGGCAGGCAGTCGGCCAGCATCGCGGTGAGCACCGGCTGCGGCCCCAGTTCGAGGTGGTTCACCACGCCCTGCGCAACCAACTCGCGGACGCAGTCGGCGAACCGCACCGCCTCGCGGGCGTGCCGCACCCAGTACTCGGGGTCGCCCAGGCCGCCGCTCTCGATCCGTCCGGTCAGGGTGGAGACGATCGGGATCCGCGGTTCGGCGAACGCCGCCTTTGCCGCGACCGCGCGCAACCCGTCCAGCATCGGTTCCATCAACGGCGAGTGAAAGGCATGACTGACCGTCAGTTGCTTGGTCCTGCGACCAAGTTCACGGAAGTGTTCGGCGAGCTCGGCGACCGCCGCCGCCTCGCCGGAGAGGACCACGGAGCCCGGTCCGTTCAGCGCCGCGATCCCGACCCGGTCACCGTAATCGGCCAGCAGCGGGCGGACCTCCTGCTCGGCCGCCTGGACCGAGACCATCGCGCCGCCGGCCGGCAGCTCCTGCATCAGCCGGCCGCGTGCGGCGACCAGCGCGGCCGCATCGGGCAGCGACAGAACGCCGGCGACATGGGCGGCGGCGAGCTCGCCGACGGAGTGCCCGGCCAGCAGGTCGGGCACCGCGCCGAAGCTCTCCAGCAAGCGGAACAGGGCGGTGCCGTAGGCGAAGAGTGCGGGCTGGGTGTAGCCGGTCTGGTCGAGCAGCGCCGCCTCGGGGGTGCCCGGGTCGGCGAACATGACCTCGCGCAGCGGGCGCGCCAGGTGGCGGTCGAGCTCGGCGCAGGCCTGGTCCAGGGCGGCGGCGAACACCGGGAAGGCGGCGTGCAGTTCACGGCCCATGCCGGGACGCTGGGCACCCTGCCCGGGGAAGAGGAAGGCGGTCCGGCCTGTGGTGGTCCGGCCGGTCAGCAACTCGGCGGCGGGACGCTGCTCGGCCAGGGCCAGCAGGGCCCGGCGGAAGTCGTCGGGCTCGGCCGCGACGACCACCGCCCGGTGCTCGAAGGAACCGCGGGCGGTCGCCAGCGCGTGGCCGACGTCGGCCGGCTCGGTGGCCGCCACCGACTCCAGCAGCCGCCGGGCGCTCGCCCGCAGCGCGGCCTCGCTGCGCGCGGAGAGCAGCCAGGGCAGCGCCGGGGCCGGCGGTACCGGCCCGCCGACCGGTTCAGCAGCAGGCTCGGCGACCGGTTCGGCCGGCGCCTGTTCGAGGATCACGTGCGCGTTGGTGCCGCTCAGGCCGAAGGAGGAAACCGCCGCCCGCCGGGGCGCCCGCTCGGGCCACGGCCGGGCCTCGGTGAGCAGCGCGACCGTACCGTCCGACCAGTCCACGTGAGTGGAGGGTCGGTCCACGTGCAGGGTCGCGGGCAGCACGCCGCGCCGCATGGCCTCGACCGCCTTGATCACCCCGGCCACCCCGGCTGCGGCCTGGGCGTGGCCGATGTTGGACTTGATCGAGCCCAGCCAGAGCGGTCGATCGGCGGCCCGGCCGCGCCCGTAGGTGGCCAGCAGCGCCTGCGCCTCGATCGGGTCGCCGAGCGTGGTGCCGGTGCCGTGCGCCTCCACCAGGTCGACGTCCGCCGTCGTCAACCGGGCGTCGGCGAGCGCCCGTTCGATCACCTGCTGCTGGGACGGGCCGCTCGGCGCGGTCAACTGGCTGCTGGTGCCGTCGGAGTTGACGGCGGAGCCGCGCAACACGGCCAGCACGGGGTGTCCGTGGGCCCGGGCGTCGGAGAGCCGCTCCAGCAGCAGCATGCCGACGCCCTCGGACCAGATCGCGCCGTCCGCCGCGTCCGCGAAGGACTTGCAGCGGCCAGCCGGGGAGAGGCCGCGCTGGCGGCTGAACTCCACGAAGGCCGCCGGCGTCGCCATCACGGTCGCCCCGCCGGCCAGCGCCAGCCCGCACTCCCCCAGCCGCAGCGCCCGCATCGCCAGGTGCACGGCGACCAGCGAGGAGGAGCAGGCCGTGTCCACGGTCAGGGTGGGCCCGCGGAAGCCGAACTGGTAGGAGATCCGCCCCGAGGCGATGCTGCCCGCGCTGCCCACGCCCAGGAACCCCTCCAACTCGGCGGGGGCCGGCCTGGCCTGCTCGGCGTAGTCGTTGTACATCACCCCGGCGAACACCCCGGTGTCGCTCTCGCGCAGGGTGGCCGGGTCGAGCCCGGCGTTCTCCAGCGCCTCCCAGGTGGTCTCGAGCAGCAGCCGCTGCTGCGGGTCGGTGGCCAGCGCCTCGCGCGGGCTCATCCCGAAGAAGTCCGGGTCGAACTCGGCCGCGTCGTACAGGAATCCACCCTCCCGCACATAGCTCCTGCCCGACCGCTCCGGATCCGGGTCGTACAGACCCGCCAGATCCCAACCACGATCGGTCGGGAACTCCCCGATCGCGTCCACACCCTGCTCCACCAGCCGCCACAACTCCTGCGGCGAACGCACCCCACCCGGATAGCGGCAGGCCATCCCGACGATCGCGATCGGCTCCCTGACCCGCTCCTCGGTGTCGGTCAACCGCTGCCGGGTCTGGCGGAGTTCGGTGGTGGCCCGCTTGAGGTAGTCGCGGAGCCGGTCCTCGTTGGTGGTCACGTGAGCCTCTCGTTCGGGTCGGCCGCCAGGTGCTGTGGTCACGAGCGCCCCAGTTCGTCGTCGAGCACGGAGAACAGTTCGTCGTCGGTCACCGACTCCAGGTCCTCCTCGCCTGCGTCGGCCGGCTGGGCCGGTCGCAGCCGGCCCAGCAGCGCCGCCAGCCGCAGCTCGATCCGGCTGTCGGCGGGCAGGGCGGCGAGGGTGCCTTCGAGGCGGTCCAGCTCGGCCAGCACCGGGAGCAGCGGATCGCTGTCCCCGGCCCCGAGTTGCCCATCGAGGTGCTCGGACAGGGCGTTGATGGTGGGGTGGTCGAAGAGCACGGTGCTGGGCAAGCGCAGCCCGGTGACCCGGTTGAGCCGGTTGCGCAGCTCGACCGCGGTGAGCGAGTCGAAGCCGAGGTCGAGCAGGCCGCGGTGGATCTCCAGGGCGTCGGGGGTCGGGTGGGCCAGCACCGCCGCGACCTGGCGCCGGACCAGATCGATCACCGCCTGGCGGCGGTCCTTTCCGGCGAGGCCGGCCAGCCGTTGCTTCAACTGCTCGGCGTCCAGCGGCCCCGCGCCCTCGGCGGCCCGCCGCCGGGTACCGGCGCCCGCCAACTGCTGGAGGATCCCCGGCAGGGTCCCCTCGGCGGCCCGGGCACGCAGCCCGGCCGTGTCGAACCGGGCGGTGAGCAGGGCCGGTTGGGGCAGCCGCAGGGCCGCGTCGAAGAGCGCGAGCCCGTCCGCCGCGGACATCGGGGCGATGCCGCCGCGAGCCAGCCGGTCCCGGCCCGCCGCGCCGAGTTGCTCGGTCATCTCGCTCTCGTCGGCCCACAGGCCCCAGCCGAGCGACACCGCGCCGACCCCGCTGTCCTGGCGGAACCGGGCCAGCGCATCCAGGAAAGCGTTGGCCGCACCGTAGTTGGCCTGCCCGGGGTTGCCCAGGGTGCCGGCCGCCGAGGAGAAGAGCACGAAGGCGGCGAGGCCGGTGTCCCGGGTCAGCTCGTGCAGGTGCCAGGCGGCGTCGACCTTCGGGCGCAGCACCTCGGTGAGTCGCTTCGGGGTGAGCGCGGCGGTGGTGGCGTCGGCCAGCACACCGGCGGCGTGCACCACCGCGGTGAGCGGGTGCTCGGCCGGGATCCCGGCGAGCAGCGCGGCCAGCGCCACGCGGTCGGCGGTGTCGCAGGCCAGCGTGGTCACCTCGGCTCCGAGCTCGGCGAGTTGGGCCGCCAGCCGGTCGGCGCCCGGGGCCGCCGGGCCGCGCCGGCTGGTCAGCAGCAGATGGCGGACGCCGTGCTCGGTGACCAGGTGACGGGCCACCAGGCCGCCGAGGGTGCCGCCCGCGCCGGTGATCAGCACGGTCCCCTCGGGGTCGAGCGCGGCGGCCTGCGCGGTGGCGGCGGGCACCCTGGCCAGCCGGGGTTCGTACACCGTCCCGGCCCGCACGACCGTCTCCGGCAGGCCGGTGGCGAGCGCGGCGGCCAGGTCCGTCCGGTCCACCCGGTCGGCGTCGACCAGCACCAGACGGTCCGGCTCCTCCTGCTGGGCGGCCCGCACCAGGCCCCGGACGGCGGCGCCGGCCAGGTCGGCGAGCCGGTCGCCGTCGACGGCGGCCACCGCGCCCGAGGTGAGCACGACCAGCCTGGACCGCGCGAAGCGCTCGTCGGCCAGCCACCACTGGACGGTCTCCAGCACCCGCCGGGTGGTCGCGTGCACCCGCTCGGGGACCTCGGCGTCCGCGCCCGTCTCGACGGGCACCGGCAGCACCACCTGGTCGGGCACCGGCAGGCCGCCGGCCAGCGCCTCGGCCACGGCGGCCGGATCCGCGAACACGTCGATGTCGGCGTGGGCGCCGCTGTCGGCCCAGGCGAGGTCGCCCAGGACGGCCCAGCGCCCTGGCGCGGCGGCCGGCTGCACGGCGTGCCGGACCCAGCCGACCGCAGTGGGCGCCGGGGCCTGGCTGCCCGCCCTGGCCAGCTGTTCGGCCGTGACCGGCCGGGCCAGCATGGACGCGACCGAAGCGAGCGGCGCGCCGGTGTGGTCCGCGAGGGTCACCGAGAAGGCGTCCGGTCCGCTGGGCGACAGCTTCACCCGGGCCCGGGTCGCACCGGCCGCCTGCAGGGCCACCCCGCTCCAGGCGAACGGCAGGCGCAGCCCGCCCTCGCCGTCCCGCAGGGTCTGCAGGGCCGCGACGTGCAACGCCGCGTCCAGCAGCGCGGGATGGATGCCGAAGCCGCCGGCCTCGGTCTCCTCGGGCAGCGCGATCTCGGCGTACAGGTCCTCGCCCAGGCGCCACGCGGCGCGCAGCCCCTGGAAGACCGGGCCGTAGTCGAGTCCGAATCCGCTGAAGGCGGCGTACGGGTCCGCGAGTTCCAGCGGCTGGGCACCAGGCGGCGGCCAGGCCGTGAGGTCCGCGGCGGCCGGCTGCGGGGCGTCCGGCGTGAGGGTGCCGGTGGCGTGCCTGGTCCAGTCCGGGCCGTCGTCGGCCCTGGAGTGCACGGTGACCGGTCGGTGGCCGTCCTCGTCCGCCTGGCCGACGGTGACCCGCAGCTGCACGGCGCCCGCGGCGGGCACCACCAGCGGGGCCTCGACGGTCAGCTCCGCCACGCCCGCGCAGTCGGCGTACCGGGCCGCGTGCAGGGCGAGTTCGGCGAAGGCGGCGCCCGGCAGCAGTACCGTCTCCAGCACGGCGTGGTCGGCGAGCCAGGGGCTGGTGTCGGCGGCCAGCCGGCCGGTGAGCACCACGCCCTGGCCGTCGGCGAGTTCGATCGCGGCGCCGAGCAGCGGGTGGTGGGTGCTGGTCTGCCCGAGACCGGCCGCGTTCTCCTCGGCGGCCGGCGCGTCCAGCCAGTAGCGGCGCCGGTCGAAGGGGTAGGTCGGCAGCTCGACCCGGCCGGTCGCGCCGGTGGCCAAGGCGGCCCAGTCCACCGCCACGCCCTGGACATGGGCCTCCGCCGCGGAGCGCAGGAAGCGGTCCAGGCCGCCCTGGTCCCGGCGCAGGGTGCCGAGCACGGCGCCCGCCTCGTCCACGGTGTCGCCGATCGCTCCGGTCAGCACCGGGTGCGGGCTCACCTCGACGAAGGCGCGGTGGCCGGCGCCGAGCAGCGCCCGGACGGTCGGCTCCAACAGCACGGTACTGCGTAGGTTCTGGTACCAGTAGCGGCTGCCGAGCACGGTGGTGTCGGGCAGCAGCTCACCGCTGACGGTCGAGTAGAACGGGACGCCGGCCGGGCGCGGGGTGATGTCCTGGAGGAGTTCGGCGAGCCGGTCCTCGATCGCCTCGACGTGCGGGGTGTGCGAGGCGTAGTCCACCGGGATGCGGCGGGCCCGCACGCCGGTCACCTCGCACCGGGCGAGCAACTCGTCCAGCGCCGCCGGCTCGCCGGCCACCACGGTGGCGCCGGGGCCGTTGAGTGCGGCCAGGTGGATCCGGCCCTGCCACGCGGTGAGCAGTTCGGTGGCCGCGGCCGCGGGCAGCGGCACCGAGACCATGCCGCCGGTGCCGGCCAGCGCGGCCAGCGCCTGGCTGCGCAGCGCCACCACCTTGGCGGCGTCGCTCAGCGAGAGCGCGCCGGCCACGCAGGCTGCCGCGATCTCGCCCTGCGAGTGCCCGATCACCGCGGCCGGCTCGACGCCGAGCGAGCGCCAGAGTTCGGCCAGCGAGACCATCACCGCCCACAGCACCGGCTGCACCACGTCCACCCGATCGAAGCCGGGCGCATCCGGCGCCGAGCGCAGCACGTCGAACAGCGACCAGTCGGTGAACTCGGCCAGTGCCGCCGCGCATTCGGCCAACCGCTCGGCGAACACCGGTGCGGACTCCAGCAGTTCGAGCGCCATCCCGACCCACTGCGAACCCTGACCCGGGAAGACGAACACCGCCCGGCCGTCCGAGCCGTCGGCACGACCCTGCACCAACTGTTCGGCGGAGTCGGCCGCGGCGAGCGCGTCGAGCCCGTCGAGGAAGCCCACCCGGTCGGCCGCGACGATCGCGGCGCGGTGTCCGAGCGTGCCGCGGGTGGTCACCAGGGCGTGGGCGATGTCGGCCGGCGCGAGGTCGGTGCGCTGCCGGACGAGTTCACCCAGCCGCCCGGCCTGGTCGCGCAGCGCGGCCGCCGAGCGGGCCGAGAGCAGCCAGGGCAACGGGGTGCCGAGGGCGTCGGGCCGCGGCTCCTGCACCGGCTGCGGCTCGGGGGCCGGCTGCGGTGCCTGTTCGAGCAGCAGGTGGGCGTTGGTGCCGCTGATGCCGAAGGAGGAGATGCCGGCCCGGCGCGGGCGGCCCTGCTGGGGCCACGGCAGTTCCTCGGTCAGCAGTCGGACCGCGCCCGCCGACCAGTCGATGTGCGGTGACGGCTCGTCGACGTGGATGGTCCTGGGCAGCACACCGTGCCGCATGGCCTGCACCATCTTGATCACCCCGGCCACCCCGGCCGCTGCCTGGGCGTGGCCGATGTTGGACTTGATCGAGCCGAGCCAGAGCGGCTGGTCGACCGGGCGGTCCTGCCCGTAGGTGGCCAGCAGCGCCTGCGCCTCGATCGGGTCGCCGAGCGTGGTGCCGGTGCCGTGCGCCTCCACCACGTCGATGTCGGTGGCGGCGAGTCCGGCGTCGGCCAGCGCCCGGCGGATCACCCGCTCCTGCGCGGGGCCGTTGGGCGCGGTGAGCCCGTTGCTCGCACCGTCCTGGTTCACCGCCGAGCCGCGGATCACCGCGAGGACCTCGTGGCCGCGCGCCCGGGCGTCGGAGAGCCGCTCCAGCAGCAGCATGCCGACGCCCTCGGACCAGATCGCGCCGTCCGCCGCCGCCGAGAAGGACTTGCAGCGCCCGTTCGGGGAGAGGCCGCGCTGGCGGCTGAACTCCACGAAGGCCGCCGGCGTCGCCATCACCGTCACGCCGCCCGCCAGCGCCAGGTCGCACTCGCCCCGGCGCAGCGCCTGCGCGGCCAGGTGCATGCCGACCAGTGAGGAGGAGCAGGCGGTGTCCACGGTGACCGCGGGCCCCTCGAAGCCGAAGGTGTAGGCCACCCGGCCCGAGGCGATGCTGCCCGCGCTGCCACTGACCAGGAAGCCCTCCAGGTCCTTGGGGATCCGCTGGACGCGCGAGGCGTAGTCGTTGTACATGATCCCGGCGAACACCCCGGTCGCGCTGCCCCGCAGGCCGGCCGGATCGATCCGGGCGTTCTCCAGCGCCTCCCAGGTGGTCTCGAGGAGCAGCCGCTGCTGCGGGTCGGTGGCCAGCGCCTCGCGCGGGCTCATCCCGAAGAAGTCCGGGTCGAACTCGGCCGCGTCGTACAGGAATCCACCCTCCCGCACATAGCTCTTGCCCGACCGCTCCGGATCCGGGTCGTACAGACCCGCCAGATCCCAACCACGGTCGGTCGGGAACTCCCCGATCGCGTCCACACCCTGCTCCACCAGCCGCCACAACTCCTGCGGCGAACGCACCCCACCCGGATAGCGGCAGGCCATCCCGACGATCGCGATCGGCTCATCGACAGCCGCCGCCACGGGCGCCACCGCCGGCCCGCCCACCACCGCACCGAGCAACCTGGTGCGCAGGTAGGCCGCCAGCGCGGCAGGGCTGGGGTGGTCGAAGACCAGGGTGGCGGGCAGCTTCAGGCCGGCCCTGGTGCTGAGCCGGTTGCGCAGCTCCACCGCGGTCAGCGAGTCGAACCCGAGGTCCTTGAAGGCCCGTTCGGGGTCGACGGTCTCCGGGCTGCCGTGCGCCAGCACGGCGGCCACCTCGGCGCGGACCAGGTCGACCAGCACCCGGTGCTGCTCGGCCTCGGAGCGGCCGGTCAGCAGCTCGGCCGCCGAGCCGGCGGCGGGGCGCGCCGTCGCCCGGCGGGCGGGGGTGCGCACCAGGCCGCGCAGCACCGGCGACAGCGTCCCCGCGGCGGCCTGCGCCCGCAGGGCCACGGTGTCGAACCGGGCCGCGACCAGCGCGGGTTCGACGGCGGTCAGCGCGGCGTCGAACAGGGCCAGACCCTGCTCGGAGCTCATCGCCGTGATCCCGGCCCGCGCCAGCCTGGCCCGGCCGACCTCGCCCAGCCCGGCGGTGAGCCCGCTCTCCTGGGCCCACAGGCCCCAGGCCAGCGAGACCGCGGGCAGGCCCTGGTCCCGGCGGTGCGCGGCGAGCGCGTCCAGCCCGGCGTTGGCGGCGGCGTAGGCCGCCTGGCCCGGGTTGCCGACCGTTCCGGCGAGCGAGGAGAAGAGGACGAAGGCCGACAACTCGTGTGCTCGGGTGAGTTCGTGCAGGTGCCAGGCGCTGTCGGTCTTGGCGCGCAGCACCGGGGTGAGCCGCTCAGGGGTCAGCGCGTCGAGGGTGGCGTCGTCGAGCACACCAGCGGTGTGCACCACCCCGGTGAGCGGGTGGTCGTCCGCGACCGTGGCCAGCAGGGCTGCCACCGCGTCGCGGTCGGCGACATCGCAGGCGGCGACGGTCACCCGCGCGCCCGACTCGCCGAGTTCGGCGACGAGTTCGGCCGCGCCGGGGGCGTCGGGTCCGCTGCGGCTGGTCAGCAGCAGGTCGCGCACGCCGTGCTCGGCGACCAGGTGACGGGCCACCAGCGAGCCGAGGGTGCCGGTGCCGCCGGTGACCAGCACGGTGCCGCCCGGAGCGAACGCCGGGCTCGCCGTGGCCGGCTCGGCGGCTTCCCGTGCCGACAGCCGCGGGACGAGGAACGCGCCCTTGCGCAGCGCCAGTTGTTCCTCACCGGTGGCCAGTGCGGCCGCCAGGGCCGGGCCGTCGACCGGCTGATCGGCGTCGAGCAGGACGATGTGGTCCTGGTGCTCCGCCTGGGCGGTACGGACCAGTCCCCAGAGCGCCGCCGCGGCCGGGTCCGCCACCGGCTCGCCCGGCCGCGCCGGCACGGCGCCCCGGGTGAGCACCACCAGCCTGGCTCCGGCGAGCGGGCCGGCCGAGCACTGCTGAATCACCGTCAGAACGGTTGCTGCCAAGGCATGCAGGCGCTCGACCGTGTCCGCCGCAACGGGCGGAACCGGCAGCACGACGATGTCCGGCAGCGTGGCGCCCGCCTCGACGGCGGCACCGAGCGCCGCGAGGTCCAGCGGCTGGGCGGCGTCCTCGTCGGCCGCGCCCTCGTCGGCGGCGTCCTCGTCGCCCGCGGCCGAGGGGTCGAGCCAGGCCACGGTGAGGTCGTCCAGCGCCGAGCCGGTGACCGGGCCATCGGCCGCCGAGCCCACCGCCTCGGTCCAGACCGTGCGGTAGAGCGTCCCGCCGGTGCCACCGGTCAGCCGGTCCGGCGAGATGGGCCGCACCGAGAGCGCGTCCACGCTGAGCACCGCGGCGGCCTGCGGGTCGGTCGCGGTGATCCGCACCCCGCCGGAGCCGTCCGGCAACAGTCGCACCCGCAGCTCGGTGGCGCCCGTGCGGTGCACTGCGGTGCCGCTCCAGGCGAACGGCAGCCGCAGTTCCTCGGCCCGGCCCGCGTCCCCGCTGCCGGTCGGCGCCAGGACTCCCAGCGCCACCGGGTGCAGCGCCGCGTCCAGCAGGGCCGGGTGCAGGCCGAAGCCGTCGGCGGCGGTGTCCGGGGCGAGCCGCACCTCGGCGAAGACCTCCTGGCCGCGCTGCCAGAGGCGCTGCAGTCCCTGGAAGGCGGGGCCGTAGTCGTAGCCCCGCAGCGCGAGCCGCTCGTAGGCATCGGCCAGGCCGACGGCCTCGGCGCCGGCCGGCGGCCAGAGCGCGGCCCACTCGGTGTCGTGACCGACCGGTTCGGCCGGCGCCAGGGTGCCCGCCGCATGCCGGGTCCACGGTTGTTCGGTCGGCTGAGCCGCCGCCCGCCCGTACACGGCGATCCGGCGCCGGCCGGTCTCGTCCAACGCGCCCAGGAACAGCTGCAGTTCGACGCCGCCCTGCTCCGGCAGCGCCAGCGGGCTCTCCAGGGTGAGGTCCTCGACCCGCGGGCAGCCCACCGTGGCACCGGCTGCGGCGGCCAGCTCCACCAGCCCGGCGCCGGGCACCAGCACGGTGCCGGTGACGGCGTGGTCGGCAAGCCACGGATGGGTGCGCAGCGAGAGCAGCCCGGTGAACACCAGGCCCTGCTCGTCGCCGAGTTCGACCGCCGCACCGAGCAGCGGGTGGTCGGCGCGGTGCAACCCCGCCGAGGTCACGTCGCCGGACTCCCGCGACGCGTCCAGCCAGTAGCGCTCGTGCTGGAAGGCGTAGGTCGGAAGCTCGACCGGCCTGGCCGGCCGGGCCGCGAGCAGCGCGGGCCAGTCGACCGTGCCGCCGTGCACCTGGGCCTCGGCCAGCGAGCCGAGGAAGCGGTCCCAGCCGCCGTCGTCGCGGCGCAGCGAGCCCACGGCCACCGCCGGGCTGGCGGCCTGCTCCAGCGTCTCCTGGATGCCGGTCACCAGGACCGGGTGAGCACTCGACTCGATGAAGAGCGAGCAGCCCAGCTCCAGTGCCGCGGCGGTGGCGAGGTCGAAGCGCACCGTGCCACGCAGGTTGCGGTACCAGTAGTCGGCGTCGAGCTCCGTCGTGTCCACCGCGGTTCCGGTGACCGTGGAGAGGAACGGGATGGTGGTGGCGCGCGGGGTGACCGGCGCCAGCAGCTCCAGGATCTCGGCACGGATCCGCTCGACGTGCACCGAGTGGGAGGCGTAGTCCACCGCGATCATCCGGGCCCGGTGCCCGGCGGCGGTGAGTTCCTCGTGCAGCGCGGCCAGCGCATCGGGATCGCCGGAGACGACGGCCGAGGCGGCGCCGTTCACGGCGGCGAGGGACAGGGTGTCCTCGCGGCCGGCGAGCAGGGCGGTCAGTTGCTCGGCGGGCAGCGCGACGGACATCATGCCGCCGGTGCCGGCCAGCGCGCCGATCGCCTGGCTGCGCAGCGCCACCACGCGTGCGCCGTCCCGCAGCGAGAGCGCTCCGGTGACGGTGGCGGCGGCGATCTCGCCCTGGGAGTGGCCGATGACCGCGGCCGGCTCCACGCCGAGCGAGCGCCAGAGTTCGGCCAGCGAGACCATCACCGCCCAC
Organism: Kitasatospora sp. GAS204B; assembly: GCF_029892155.1. Classification (GTDB taxonomy): domain Bacteria; phylum Actinomycetota; class Actinomycetes; order Streptomycetales; family Streptomycetaceae; genus Kitasatospora. The sequence goes on from NZ_JARZAG010000029.1 coordinate 61,559, forward strand.
AGTGCGGGCTGCACCACGTCCACCCGCTCGAAGCCGGGCGCACCCGGCGCCGAGCGCAGCACCTCCAGCAACGACCAGTCGGTGAACTCGGCCAGCGCCGCCGCACACTCGGCCAACCGCTCGGCGAACACCGGCGCGCTGTCCAGCAGTTCCAGCGCCATCCCGACCCACTGCGAACCCTGGCCCGGGAAGACGAACACCGGCTTCGCCGCCAACCGCGCTGCGCCGATTGTTAGTTGGGCAGCCGACTCAGCACGGGACAGCGCCTCCAGGCCTGCCAGCAGCGCGGCCCGATCCGCACCGACCACCACCGCCCGGTGCGCCAACCCCGCGCGATGCGCCAACGCAGCCGCGACCTCGGCCGGGCGCAACTCCGCACGCTCCGAGACGTGCTGGTGCAGCCGCCGGGCCTGTTCCCGCAGCGCCCCCTCACCCTTCGCCGACAACACCCACGCCACCGGGCCGCCTTCGTCCTCGGACGCGGCTTCGACCTCGAAAGGCTCGGCCTGCTCCAGGATCACGTGCGCGTTCGTCCCACTGATCCCGAAGGAGGACACCCCCGCCCGACGCGGGCGCCCGTCCACCTCCCACGGCACCGGCTCCGTCAGCAGCGACACCCCGCCCGCCGACCAATCCACATGCGGCGACGGCGCATCCACATGCAGGGTCCGCGGCAACACACCGTGCCGCATCGCCTCTACCATCTTGATCACACCCGCCACACCCGCAGCCGCCTGCGTGTGGCCGATGTTCGACTTGATCGAGCCGAGCCAGAGCGGCTGATCGGCCGGCCGGTCCTGCCCGTACGTGGCGAGCAGCGCCTGCGCCTCGATCGGGTCGCCCAGCGCCGTCCCGGTGCCGTGCGCCTCCACCACGTCCACGTCCGCGGTGGCGAGCCCCGCCACCGCCAACGCCCGCCGGATCACCCGCTGTTGCGAGGGCCCGTTCGGCGCCGTCAAGCCGTTCGACGCGCCGTCCTGATTCACCGCACTACCGCGCACCACCGCCAGCACCGGATGCCCGTTACGCCGCGCGTCCGACAATCGCTCCAGCACCAGCAGCCCGACACCCTCGGCCCAGGCCGCCCCGTCGGCGGCCGCCGCGAACGGCTTGCACCGCCCGTCCGGCGCCAACCCGCGCTGCCGGCTGAACTCCACGAACACCGCCGGAGTGGCCATCACCGCCACGCCGCCGGCCAGCGCCAGCGAGCACTCGCCGCCGCGCAGCGCCTGCGCCGCCAGGTGCAGCGCCACCAGCGACGAGGAGCACGCCGTGTCCACGGTGACCGCAGGACCCTCGAACCCGAAGCTGTAGGAGACCCGACCCGAGGCCACACTGCCCGCGCTGCCGCTGACCAGGTAGCCCTCGAAGCCGTCCGGGGCCTGGTTGTGCCGGGAGCCGTAGTCGTCGTACATCACGCCGGTGAACACCCCGGTGTCGCTGCCCGCCAGCGCGGCCGGGTCGATCCCGGCCCGCTCCAGCGCCTCCCAGCCGGTCTCCAGCAGCAGCCGCTGTTGCGGGTCGGTGGCCATCGCCTCGCGCGGGCTCATCCCGAAGAAGTCCGCGTCGAACTCCGCCGCCTCGTACAGGAATCCACCCTCCCGCACATAACTCGTGCCGCTGTGCTCGGGATCCGGATCGTAGAGCCGCTCCAGATCCCACCCACGATCGGTCGGGAAACCACCGATGACGTCGTCACCCTCAGCGACCACCCGCCACAGGTCCTCCGGCGAACGGATCTCCCCCGGATAGCGGCAGGCCATGCCGACGATCACCACCGGATCGTCGTCGAGCTCGCCACGCAGCCCGGTCACAGGGACCAAGGCCGTTGCTGTGCCGAGCAGTTCGCTGTGCAGCCGACCGGCCAGCGCGTTCGGGGTGGGATGGTCGAAGACCAGGGTGGCCGGCAGCCGCAGCCCGGTGGCCGCGTTCAGCCGGTTGCGCAGCTCGACCGCGGTCAACGAGTCGAAGCCGAGCTCCTTGAACGCCCGCGCCGGGTCGACCGCTTCGGCGCCGGCGTGGTTGAGCACGGCGGCCACCACGCCGCGGACCAGGGCGAGCAGCGTCTCGCGCTGCTGGGCCTCGGGCAGGTTCCGCAGCCGGTCCGCCAGCGTGGCCGCGTCCGGGTCGGCGCCGCCCTGGGCCGAGCGCCGCACCGGGGTGCGGACGAGACCCCGCAGCAGCGGCGGCAGGTCGCCGGCGACCGCGCGGGCCCGCAACGCCCTGAGGTCCAATCGGGCCGGCACCGCGAGGTGGGTGTCCGAGGCGAGCGCGGCGTCGAAGAGCGCGAGGGCGAACTCGGCCGGCATCGGCGCGAGTCCGGTCCTGGCCATCCGGGCGTGTTCGGTCTGCCCGAGGTGGCCGGTCATCCCGCTGCCGTCGGCCCACAGGCCCCAGGCGAGCGCGAGGGCGGGCCGGCCGGCGGCCCGGCGCTGGGCGGCCAGGGCGTCGAGGACCGCGTTGGCGGCAGCGTAGTTGGCCTGCCCCGCCGTGCCCAGGGTGCCCGCGATGGAGGAGAAGAGTACGAACGCCGAGAGGTCCAGGTCCGCGGTCAACTCGTGCAGGTGCCAGGCCGCGGCGGCCTTGGCATGCAGCACGGCGGCCAGTTGGTCCGGCGTCAGCCGGTCGACCGTCCCATCGTCCAGCGTGCCGGCCGCGTGCACGACGGCCCGCAGCGGGCGGCCGGCCGGGAGCAGCGCGAGCAGGTCGCCGAGCGCCACGCGGTCGCCGGCGTCGCAGGCGGCGACGGTCACCCGGGCGCCCGACTCGGTGAGTTCGGCGACGAGTTCGGCCGCGCCGGGGGCGGCGGGTCCGCTGCGGCTGGTCAGCAGCAGGTCGCGCACGCCGTGCTCGGCGACCAGGTGGCGGGCCAGCAGCGAGCCGAGGGTGCCGGTGCCGCCGGTGATCAGGACGGTGCCGTCGGCGCCGAACCGACCGGCGGGGAGGGCCTGTTGCAGAGCAGTCTGCGCCGAAGCATCGGGCGCGGGGACGAGGCGGGCCAGGCGCGGGGCGTGGCAGTGCCCTCGCCGGACGGCGAGCTGCGGTTCGCCGCTCGCCAGTGCGGCGGCGACGGACCGCGCGGTCCACTCGTCGGCGTCCAGCAGGATCAGCCGGCCCGGGTGCTCGCTCTGCGCGGAGCGCACCAGGCCCCAGACCGCCGCCGCGGCGAGGTCGGTGACCTCGGCCGGATCGCCGACCGCCGCCGCGCCCCGGGTCAGCACGACCAGCGGCGTGCCGGCCAGCCGCTCCTCGGCCAGCCAGTCCTGCAGCGTCCGCAGCACCCGGGTGGTCGACTCGGCCACCGCATCGATCGGCCCGGCCAGGTCGGAGCCGGGGCTGGGGAGCACGGGCAGCACGACCGCCTCGGGCAGCGGGTCCTGCGCGGCCACGGCCGGCACGTCGGCCAGCGGCGTGCCGAACTCGACCGCGCCGAACTGCGGGGCGAGCACCGCCCAGTGGCCCGGCTCAACCGAGGACACCGCCTCGACGCGGGTCCAGTCGATGCCGAACAGCGCCTGGCGGGCCGGGTCCTGGGCGTCGGTGAGCCCGTCGGCCGAGATCGGCCGCAGTTCCAGCGAGGCCACCGAGACCACGGCCTGCCCGGTCCCGTCCACGGCGCTGAGCGAGATTCCGCCCGGGCCGTGCGGAGCGATCGTGACGCGCAGCGCGGTGGCGCCCACCGCGTGCAGCCGGACGCCGCTCCAGGAGAACGGCAGCAGGCCGGGCTCGCGCTCACCGAGCAGGCCGAGCACCACGGGGTGCAGCGCCGCGTCCAGCAGCGCCGGGTGCAGGCCGAAACCGGCCGCCGCGCCGCGGTCGTCGGCATCGAGGGCCACGTCGGCGTAGACCCGGTCGCCCGCCTGCCAGGCGGCCCGCAGGCCCTGGAAGACCGGGCCGTAGCCGTAGCCCTGCTCGACCAGGCGCTGGTATGCGCCATCCAGGGCCACCGCGGTGGCGCCGGCGGGCGGCCAGGCCGCGTCGGGCGACGGGGCAACGGACGCACCGTCACCCGGGCGCAGCAGGCCGGTGGCGTGGCGGGTCCAGGTGGGGTCCTCGTCGTCGTCCGGGCGGGAGTAGACGCCGAGTTGCCGGCTGCCCCGCCCGTCGGGCGCGCCCAGCGCGAGCTGGACGCGCACCGCGCCGCGCTCGGGCAGGATCAGCGGCGCCTCCAGGGTGAGGTCCTCGATCGTGTCGCAGCCCACGTGGTTGCCGGCCTCGACGGCCAGTTCGACGAACGCGGTGCCGGGGAGCAGCACGGTCCCCGCCACGGCGTGGTCGGCCAGCCAGGGGTGGGTGTCCAGCGCCAGCCGACCGGTCAGCAACAGGCTGTCGTCGGCGGCCAGTTCGGTCGAGGCGCCGAGCAGCGGGTGATCCGCCGTCGCCAGTCCGGCGGAGCTGACGTCGGCGTTCTCCGCAACCGGTTCCAGCCAGTAGCGGCGGTGCTGGAAGGCGTAGCCGGGCAGCGGGACGGTCCGGGCGCCGTGGCCGGACGGCCCGGTGGGCCAGCGCACGTCGAGCCCGTTGACGTATCCCTCGGCTGCCGAGATCAGCAGCCGGCCGAGGCCGCCTTCCGCACGGCGCAGCGTGGGGACCGCCACTGCGGCCACGCCCTGCGCCTCGAAGGTCTCCTGCATCGCCATGGTCAGCACCGGGTGAGCGCTGACCTCGATGAAGACCGTGTGGCCCTGGTGCAGCAGCTCGCTGGTGACGGCCTCGAACTCCACGCTCTGGCGCAGGTTCTGGTACCAGTACTCGGCGTCGAGCAGGCCGGCGTCGGCCTCGCCGCCACCGACGGTGGAGCGGAAGGCGATGGTGGGCGTGGTCGGGGCGAGCCCGGCGAGGTCGGCCAGCAGGCGCTCCCGGATCGCCGTCACATGGTCGGAGTGGGAGGCGTAGTCGACCGGCACCCGGCGGGCCCGGACGCCCTCGGCCTCGCAGGCGGCGAGGAGTTCGTCGAGCGCTTGCGGCTCGCCGGAGACCACCACCGACTGCGGCCCGTTGACCGCGGCGACGCCGATCCGGCCGGCCCACTGCGCCAGCCTGCTGCGCAGGTCGTCGACCGGCAGCGCGACGGAGACCATGCCGCCGGTGCCGGCCAGCGCGCCGAGGGCCTGGCTGCGCAGCGCCACCACCATGGCCGCATCCCGCAGCGAGAGCGCGCCGGCGACACAGGCCGCCGCGATCTCGCCCTGCGAATGCCCGATCACCGCGGCCGGCTCGACGCCGAGCGAGCGCCAGAGTTCGGCCAGCGAGACCATCACCGCCCAGAGCGCGGGCTGCACCACGTCCACCCGCTCGAAGCCGGGCGCACCCGGCGCGGAACGCAGCACCTCCAGCAACGACCAGTCGGTGAACTCGGCCAGCGCCGCCGCACACTCGGCCAACCGCTCGGCGAACACCGGCGCGCTGTCCAGCAGTTCCAGCGCCATCCCGACCCACTGCGAACCCTGGCCCGGGAAGACGAACACCGGCTTCGCCGCCAACCGCGCTGCGCCGATAGTTAGTTGGGCAGCCGACTCAGCACGGGACAGCGCCTCCAGGCCAACCAGCAGAGCGGCCCGATCCGCACCGACCACCACCGCCCGATGCGCCAACCCCGCCCGAGCCGCCAACGCAGCCGCGACCTCGGCCGGACGCAACTCCGCACGCTCCGACACGTGCTGGTGCAGCCTCCGGGCCTGCTCCCGCAGCGCCCCCTCACCCTTCGCCGACAACACCCACGCCACCGGGCCGCCTTCATCCTCGGACGCGGCTTCGACCTCGAAAGGCTCAGCCTGCTCCAGGATCACGTGCGCGTTCGTCCCACTGATCCCGAACGAGGACACCCCCGCCCGACGCGGGCGCCCGTCCACCTCCCACGGCACCGGCTCCGTCAGCAGCGACACCCCGCCCGCCGACCAATCCACATGCGGCGACGGCGCATCCACATGCAGCGTCCGCGGCAACACACCATGCCGCATCGCCTCAACCATCTTGATCACACCCGCCACACCCGCAGCCGCCTGCGTGTGCCCGATGTTCGACTTGATCGAGCCCAACCACAACGGCCGTTCGGCCGGCCGGTCCTGCCCGTAAGTCGCCAGCAGCGCCTGCGCCTCGATCGGATCCCCCAGCGCCGTCCCAGTGCCGTGCGCCTCCACCACGTCCACCTCGGCAGCCGACAGCCCCGCCACCGCCAACGCCCGCCGGATCACCCGCTGTTGCGACGGACCATTCGGCGCCGTCAACCCGTTCGACGCACCGTCCTGATTCACCGCACTACCGCGCACCACCGCCAGCACCGGATGCCCGTTACGCCGCGCGTCCGACAACCGCTCCAGCACCAGCAGCCCGACACCCTCACCCCAGCCGGTGCCGTCGGCGGCCGCCGCGAACGGCTTGCACCGCCCGTCCGGCGCCAACCCGCGCTGCCGGCTGAACTCCACGAAGGTGTGCGGGGTCGCCATCACCGCCACGCCGCCGGCCAGCGCCAGCGAGCACTCCCCGCTGCGCAGCGCCTGCGCCGCCAGGTGCAGCGCCACCAGCGACGAGGAACACGCGGTGTCCACCGTGACCGCAGGACCCTCGAACCCGAAGCTGTAGGAGACCCGCCCCGAGGCCACACTGCCGTGGTTCCCGACCAGCAGCAGCCCCTCGTAGCCCTCCGGCGCGCGCTGCAGCCGCGAGCCGTAGTCGTGGTACATCACCCCGGTGAACACGCCCGTCCGGCTGCCACGCAGGGCGGCCGGGTCGATCCCGGCGGCCTCCACCGCCTCCCAGGCGGTCTCCAGGAGCAGCCGCTGTTGCGGATCGGTGGCCATCGCCTCGCGCGGGCTCATCCCGAAGAAGTCCGCGTCGAACTCGGCTGCCTGGTGCAGGAATCCGCCCTCGCGCACATAACTCGTGCCGCTGTGCTCGGGATCCGGATCGTAGAGCCGCTCCAGATCCCACCCACGATCGGTCGGGAAACCACCGATGACGTCGCCGCCCTCAGCGACCACCCGCCACAGGTCCTCCGGCGAACGGATCTCCCCCGGATAGCGGCAGCTCATCGCCACGATGGCGATCGGCTCATCGACCGGCGCGGCCGCGCCGACCACGGCGAGCCGGCCGGACTCGGCGGAGCGGCCCTGGAGTTCCCGGTCCAGCTGGGCGACGAGCGCGGCGGCGGTCGGGTGGTCGAAGAGCAGGGTGGCCGGCAGCCGCAGCCCGGTGGCCGCGTTCAGCCGGTTGCGCAGCTCGACCGCGGTCAGCGAGTCGAAGCCGAGCTCCTTGAACGCCCGTCCCGGGTCGACGGTGGCGGAGTCCGCGTGACCGAGCACGATCGCGACCTGCGCCCGGACCAGGTCGAGCAGTTCGTGCTCGCGGTCGGCCTGTGGCAGCGCGGCCAGCCGCTCCGCCAGGGCCGAGCCGCCGCCCGCCGCCTCGGCCGCCCGCCGGGGGGCCGTCCGGACCAGAGCGCGGAAGACGGGTGCGAGCGTGCCCGCCGCGGCCTGGGCGCGCAGCCCGGCCTGGTCGAGCCGGACCGGCACCAGGTGCGCGGCCGGCGCGGTCAGGGCTTGGTCGAAGAGAGCGAGCCCCTCTTCGGAGCCGAGCGGGACGATGCCGGCCCGGCCGAGCCTGGCCGTGTCCACCGAGGCCATCGTCCGGGTCATGCCGCTGGCCTCGGCCCACAGGCCCCAGCCGAGCGAGGTCGCGGGCAGTCCGAGCGCCCGGCGCTGGGCGGCCAGCGCGTCCAGGAAGGCGTTGGCCGCACCGTAGTTGGCCTGCCCGCCGTTGCCGGCGGTCCCCACCACGGAGGAGAAGAGCACGAAGGCCCGCAGGTCGAGACCCGCGGTGAGCTCGTGCAGGTGCCAGGCCGCGTCCGCCTTGGGCCGCAGCACCCGGTCCAGGCGGTCGGCGTCCAGCGCCTCCACCGTGCCGTCGTCCAGCAGCCCGGCCGCGTGGATCACCACGCTCAACGGGTGCTCGGGATCGACCAGTTCGAGCAGTTCCGCAAGGGCTGCGCGGTCGCCGACGTCGCAGCCGGCGATGGTGACCGCGGCGCCGTGCGCGAGAAGTTCGGCCTCCAACTCGATGGCGCCCGCGGCCTGCTGCCCGCTGCGGCTGGCCAACAGTAGGTGCCGCACGCCGTGTTCGGCGACCAGGTGCCTGGCCAGCATGGCGCCCAGCGTGCCGGTCGCACCGGTGATCAGCACCGTGCCCTCGCCGTCGAACGGCGTCACGGTGGCGGCGTCTGGGGCGGCGGCCGCGGTGGCGGCCCGGCCTAGCCTGGGCACGAAGGCCGCGCCACCGCGCAGCGCCAGCTGCGGCTCGGCTTGCAAGAGGGCGGGCGACAGCGCCGGCCCTGCCATGTCGTCGAGGTCCAGCAGGCCGAAGCGGTCCGGGTGTTCGAGCTGCGTGGAGCGCAGCAGACCCCATGCGGCGGCGGCCGCCGGATCGTCGACCCGACCGTCCCCGGCCGCGACCGCGCCGCGAGTGACCAGCACCAGCCGGGTCCGGTCGGTGCGCGGCTCGGCCAGCCACTGCTGGACCAGGGCGAGGGCCCGGTGGGCCACCTGGTGGACAGCCGTGACGGGATCGGCCGTGACGGGGTCGGCTGCCGCGCCCTGGCCGGCTTCCATGACGAGGCCGGTGAAGTCGGCCAGGACCAGGCCGGGCAGCTCCGCCGTCTCGTCGTGCGCGGCCAGCAGCTCACCCAGCTCGGCGAAGGGCGCGACCCGGGCGCCGGCCGCCGACAGGCCGTCGGCCAGCGCACCGCCGCCCAGCACCGTCCACTCATCGGCACCGGCCGGACCCGCCGACTCGGTGGGCAGCGCGACCGGCTGCCAGCCCAACTCGTACAGCGCGCCGCCGTGCCGTCCCGCGCCCAGCCCCTGCGGGGCGAGCGCCCGCAGCCCCAGCGCGTCCACCGAGGCCACCGGGGCGCCGGTGGCGTCCGCGACGGTCAGCGCCACGGTGTCCTCGCCGACCGGGGTGATCCACACCCGGAGCGTGCCGGCGCCCACCGCGTGCAGCCGCACGCCCGTCCAGGAGAACGGCAGCCGGGGCGGCGCGCCGGGGTCGGTCCCGGCGCCGCCGAGGTCCAGCACCAGCGGATGCAGTGCGGCGTCCAGCAGCGCCGGGTGCAGGCCGTAGCGGGCCGCCTCGGCACGCTGCTCCTCGGCGAGCGCGACTTCCGCGTACAGCTCGTCGCCCGCGCGCCAGGCCGCGCGCAGCCCCTGGAAGACCGGCCCGTACTCGTAACCCCGGTCGGCCAGCCGCTGGTAGACGTCGTCGAGGTCGAGCCGCCGCGCGCCGGCCGGCGGCCAGGCGGTGAGGCCCTCGGGGCGCTCGCCCGTCGCGGCCGCGCTCAGCAGGCCGGTGGCGTGGCAGGTCCAGAGCGCCTCATCGTCGTCGTCTTCGAGGTGCGAGTGCACGCTGACGGTCCGTCGACCGGACTCGTCCGACGCGCCCACCCGGACCTGCACCCGTACGGCACCGTGCTCGGCGACCACCAGCGGTGCCTGGAGCATCAGCTCGTCCAGTTGCCCGCAACCCAGGTGGTCACCGGCGGCCAGCGCCAGTTCGACGAAGGCGGTGCCGGGCAGCAGCACGGTGCCGAGTACGGCGTGGTCGGCCAGCCACGGGTGGGTGTGCCGGGAGAGCCGGGTGGTGAGCAGCAACCCGTCGTCCTCGGCCAGGGTGATCCGGGCGCCCAGCAGCGGGTGGTCGGCGCCGGCCAGGCCGAGCTCGGCCGCGTCCGTGCGGGCGGGCGCGGTGATCCAGTAGCGCTGCCGTTGGAAGGCGTAGGTCGGCAGGTCGACCGGACGACGCGGCGCGGCGCCGAAGACCACCTGCCAGTCCACCACCGCACCCCGCACCAGCGCCTCACCGAACGAGGTCAACAACCGGCGCAACCCACCGTCGTCACGACGCAGCGAACCCACCGCCACCCCGCCCGCACCCAGACTCTCCAGCGTCTCACCGATCCCCACCGTCAGCACCGGATGCGCACTGCTCTCCACGAACACCAGATGACCATCCGCCACCAGCGCCCGCGTCGCCTCCTCGAACCGCACCGGATTGCGCAGATTCTCGAACCAGTACGAACCATCCAACGCGTCCGTCTCGATCCGGGCACCGTGCAACGTCGAGTAGAACGCGACCTCGGACCGACGCGGCGTCAGACCCGCCAACGCCTCCGCCAACGGCTCACGCAACACCTCCATGTGCGGCGTGTGCGACGCATAATCCACCGGAACCCGCCGCGCCCGCACCCCCTCCACCTCACACGCCGCCAGCAACTCCCCCAACGCCTCGACATCACCGGCCACCACCGTCGACCCGGGCCCGTTCACCGCCGCGACGTGGATCCGCTCCGGCCACGACGCCAGCCGCGACACCACCTCAACCTCGGGCAGCGGCACCGAGACCATCCCACCCGACCCCGCCACGGACGCCAACGCCCGACTGCGCAGCGCCACCACCTTGGCGGCGTCGCTCAGCGACAGCGCGCCGGCCACGCAAGCCGCCGCGATCTCACCCTGCGAATGCCCGATCACCGCAGCCGGCTCCACCCCGAGCGAGCGCCAGAGCTCGGCCAGCGAGACCATCACCGCCCACAGGGCAGGCTGCACCACATCCACCCGATCGAACCCGGGCGCCCCGTCCGCACCCCGCAGCACCTCGGTCAGCGACCAGTCCGTGAACGGAGCCAACGCCTCCTCACACGCCGCGATCTCCGCCGCGAACACCGCAGACTCAGCCAGCAACTCCCGCGCCATACCCACCCACTGCGACCCCTGCCCCGGAAACACGAACACCGTGCGACCACCGCCCACGGCACTCCCCGACACCACACCCGCCGCCGGCTCCCCCGCAGCCACCGCCGCCAAACCCGCCAACAACTCCGCCCGATCACCCCCCAACACCACAGCCCGCTCACCGAACACCGACCGCCCCACCGCCAACCCGAACGCCAGCTCAGAGACCGGAAGTTCGGGCTGCTCGTGCAGGTGACCGAGCAGCTTGGCGGCCTGGGCACGCAGCGCCGCGCCGTCCTTGGCCGACAGCAGCAGGGGCAGCGGGCCGCCCAGCGCCGAGGCGGGTTCGTCCGCCGCCACCGGTTGGTCCTGTGGCGCCTCCTCCACGATCACGTGGGCGTTGGTGCCGCTGATGCCGAACGAGGAGACGCCCGCCCGGCGCGGGCGGCCGGTGGCGGGCCAGTCGACGGCCTCGGTGAGCAGCGCGACGGCGCCGTCGGTCCAGTCCACGTGCGGCGAGGGCGCGTCCACGTGCAGGGTGCGGGGCAGCCGGCCGTGGCGCAGCGCCATGACCATCTTGATCACGCCGCCGATGCCGGCCGCCGCCTGGGAGTGGCCGATGTTCGACTTCAGCGAGCCCAGGTAGAGCGGCGTGCCCGCCTGTCGGTCCTGGCCGTAGGTGGCGAGCAGCGCGCCCGCCTCGATCGGGTCGCCGAGGGTGGTCCCGGTGCCGTGCGCCTCGACCGCGTCCACGTCCGCCGTGGAGAGCCCCGCGCCGGCCAGCGCCTGCCGGATCACCCGCTCCTGCGAGGGCCCGTTGGGGGCGGTCAGGCCGTTGCTGGCACCATCCTGGTTGATCGCCGAGCCACGAAGGACGGCGAGCACCTGGTGGCCGTTGCGCCGGGCGTCGGAGAGCCGCTCCAGCAGCACCAGGCCCGAGCCCTCGGCCCAGCCGGTGCCGTCGGCGCCGGCCGCGAAGGCCTTGCACCGCCCGTCCACGGAGAGCCCGCGCTGCCGGCTGAACTCGACGAAGATCCCGGGGCTCGCCATCACGGCGACACCGCCCGCCAGCGCGAGACGGCAGTCGCCCTGCCGCAGCGCCTGCGTCGCCAGGTGCAGCGCGACCAGCGAGGAGGAGCATGCGGTGTCGACGGTGACGGCGGGCCCTTCGAGGCCGAAGGCGTACGCGATCCGCCCGGAGGCCACGCTGGTGGTGCTGCCGGTCAGCAGGTAGCCGTCACTGCCCTCGACGCTCTCGTGCAGCCGCGGGCCGTAGTCCTGGGCCATCGCGCCCACGAAGACGCCCACCTGCTCGCCGCGCAGCGCGGCCGGGTCCAGCCCGGCCCGCTCGAACGCCTCCCAGGCGTTCTCCAGCAGCAGCCGCTGCTGCGGGTCCATCGCGGCGGCCTCGCGCGGGTTGATGCCGAAGAACGCCGGGTCGAACTGGTCGGCGTCGTACAGGAATCCGCCCTTGCGGGTGTAGGTGGTGCCGGGCCGGGTGGGGTCGGCGTCGTAGAGCGCGTCCAGGTCCCAGCCGCGGTTCGTCGGGAAGTCCGCGACCGCGTCGCGTTCCTCGGCCACCAGCTGCCACAGGTCCTCGGGCGAGCGGACGTCACCGGGGTAGCGGCAGCTCATCGAGACGATGGCGATCGGCTCGTCGAGCCCGGCACTGGACCGGGTCACGGTGGCGCGATCCGGAGCGGCCCCGGCCAGTTCGGCGGCGAGGTGGGCGGCGAGCCGGCTCGGGGTCGGGTGGTTGAAGAGCAGGGCGGCCGGCAGCCGCAGGCCGGTGGCCTCGGCCAGCCGGTTGCGCAGCTCGACCGAGCTCACCGAGTCGAACCCGAGGCCCTTGAAGGTGTCGGCGCCCTCGACGGTGTCGCCGCTGACGTGCCCGAGCACGATCGCCACGGCGGTGCGCACCACGTCGAGCAGGATCCGGGTCCGATCGGTCTCGGGCAGCCCGGTCAGGCGCCCGGCGAGCGTCCCGGTGTCATCGGTGTCGGCCGGCTCGGCCGCCATGGCCCTGGCGGCGGCGGGGCGAGCGGAGCCGGTCGGCGCCGGGTCGGACAACTCGAGCCAGTAGCGCTGCCGTTGGAAGGCGTAGGTCGGCAGGTCGACCGGACGACGCGACGCGCCGCCGAAGAACACCTGCCAGTCCACCACCGCACCCCGCACCAGCGCCTCACCGAACGAGGTCAACAACCGGCGCAACCCACCGTCGTCACGACGCAGCGAACCCACCGCCACCCCGCCCGCACCCAGACTCTCCAGCGTCTCGCCAATGCCCACCGTCAGCACCGGATGCGCACTGCTCTCCACGAACACCAGATGACCATCCGCCACCAGCGCCCGCGTCGCCTCCTCGAACCGCACCGGATTGCGCAGATTCTCGAACCAGTACGAACCATCCAACGCGTCCGTCTCGATCCGGGCACCGTGCAGCGTGGAGTAGAACGCGACCTCGGACCGACGCGGCGTCAGACCCGCCAACGCCTCCGCCAACGGCTCACGCAACACCTCCATGTGCGGCGTGTGCGACGCATAATCCACCGGAACCCGCCGCGCCCGCACCCCCTCCACCTCACACGCCGCCAGCAACTCCTCCAACGCCTCGACATCACCAGCCACCACCGTCGACCCAGGCCCGTTCACCGCAGCCACATGGATCCGCCCCGGCCACGACGCCAACCGCGACACCACCTCAACCTCCGCCAACGGCACCGAGACCATCCCACCCGACCCCGCCACCGACGCCAACGCCCGACTCCGCAACGCCACCACCTTGGCGGCCTCGCTCAGCGACAGCACACCGGCCACACAAGCCGCCGCGATCTCACCCTGCGAATGCCCGATCACCGCATCCGGCACCACCCCGAGCGAACGCCACACCGCCGCCAACGACACCATCACCGCCCACAGGGCAGGCTGCACCACATCCACCCGATCGAACCCCGGCGCCCCGTCCGCACCCCACAGCACCTCGGTCAGCGACCAGTCCGTGAACGGAGCCAACGCCTCCTCACACGCAGCGATCTCCGCCGCGAACACCGCAGACTCAGCCAGCAACTCCCGCGCCATACCCACCCACTGCGACCCCTGCCCCGGGAACACGAACACCGTGCGACCACCATCCACGGCACTCCCGGTCACCACACCCGCCGCCGGCTCCCCCGCAGCCACCGCCGCCAAACCCGCCAACAACTCCGCCCGATCACCCCCCAACACCACAGCCCGCTCACCGAACACCGACCGCCCCGTCGCCAACCCGAACGCCAGCTCAGACACCGGAAGTTCGGGCTGCTCATGCAGGTGACCGAGCAACTTGGCGGCCTGGGCACGCAGCGCCGGCCGGGTCCGGGCGGAGACCAGGACGGGCAGCGGCTCGGGCACCACCGGGATGCTCCGCGCGGGGACCGGCAGGACGGCCGGCGGTTCGACGACCACCAGATGGCAGTTGGTCCCGCCCATGCCGAACGAGGAGACCCCGGCGAGCAGTTCGCCCTCGCGGTCCGGCCACGCGCGCAACTCGTCCTGGACCCGCAGCCGCAACTCGTCCAACGGGATGTCCGGGTTGGGCGTGCGGTAGTTCAGGCTCGCCGGGAGTTGCCGGTGGCTGACGCTCAACGCCACCTTGAGCAGGCCGACGATGCCTGCGGCGCCCTCCAGGTGACCGACGTTGGTCTTGGCGGAGCCGACCAGCAGCGGTGCGTCCGCCGTCCGCCCGGCACCCAGCACCGCCCCGAGCGCGGACGCCTCGATCGGGTCGCCGACCCGGGTGCCGGTGCCGTGCAGTTCGACGTACTGGACCCGGGCGGGGTCCACGGCGGCCCGCCGGTACGCCGCGCGCAGCACCCGCTGCTGCCCCTCGGCACTCGGCACGGTCAGTCCTTCGGAGGCCCCGTCGTTGTTGACCGCGCTGCCGGAGATGACGCAGTAGATCCGGTCACCGTCGGCGAGTGCGCGCGACAGCGGCTTGAGCACCACCGCGCCACCGCCCTCGCCCCGCACGTAGCCGTTGGCCCTGGCGTCGAAGGTGAAGCACCGCCCGTCCGGGGACAGGCCGCCGAACCGGACGCTGCTCATGGTGCTCTGCGGCAGGATGTTCAGGTTCACCCCGCCCGCGATGGCCACGGTGGACTCGCCGCGCCGCAGGCTCTCGCAGGCCAGGTGCACGGCGACCAGCGAGGAGGACTGACCGGTGTCGACGGTGAGGCTGGGGCCCTGCAGGCCGAGCGTGTAGGAGACCCGGTTGGCGATGATGCTGCGATGCGAACCGGTCAGGGTGTGCCGGCCGATCGCCGCCATGCCCTGCTGGTACGCGAGGGTGGCGTAGTCGTCCCAGACCGTGCCGACGAAGACGCCGGTGCGGCTGTCCTGCAGCGCACCGGGCACCACGCCGGCGTTCTCCAGGGCCTCCCAGCTCAGTTCCAGCATCAGCCGCTGCTGCGGGTCCATGGCGGCCGCTTCGCGCGGGGAGATGCTGAAGAACGCCGGGTCGAACTGGTCGATGTGGTCCAGGAATCCGCCGTACCGGAGCGGCAACTCCGCGCTCTCCCACCGGCCTTCGGGGGCCTCGGTGATGGCGTCGACCCCGTCGCTGAGCAACCGCCAGAACTCCTCGGGAGTCGCGGCCCGGGGCAGCCGGCAGGCCAGCCCGACCACCGCGATCGGCTCGTGCTCGGCGTGCCGGGGAAGGGATGCGGAAGTGATGTCAGCCGTCACCGTGTTCGTCTCTTTCTCGTCAGAAAGGCTGTTCTTCGGGCCCGTTCGGTTCCGTCCAGCGCTCGGCGCCGGGCTCGTCACACTCCGCTCACCAGGCCGGCGTTCCGCGCCGGTACCGGCGGGTCGGTCAGCAGCCGGGCCAGCCGGTCCGCGAACCGCGCACGCGCGGCGCCCAGGTGGAAGAAGTGCCCGCCCTCGAAGCGGTGCAGCCGGAAGCCGGCGGCGGCGCGCTCCCGCCAGGCGAGCGCGTCACTCTCGCTCACCAACGGGTCTGCGGCGCCGTGGAAGATCTCGATCGGGCAGGACAGCGGTGCGCCGGGCGCGGTGTCGCGGCTCGCGCAGAGCCGCAGGTCCCCTCGGGTCAGCGCCACTGCGGCGGCCAACCAATCCGGGTAGTCGAGCAGTTGCCGCGACAGGCCGCCGATGTCGAGCATGGTGCGCACCAGTTGGTCGTCGGACCCGGCGTAGGCGCTCACGAACGCGGCCGGCAACTGCGGCGCCCGGCACGCGCCGGCGATCAGCCGCAGCGGCGGCTCGGCTCCTCTGGCCTGCCGGACCGCCAGCAGGTCGTGCGCCACCAGCGCGCCCATGCTGTGGCCGTAGCAGGCGTACGGTCCGCTGAGGTACGGGTCGAGCTGCTCGTCGAGCTCGGCCACCAGCTCGGCCATGGTCCCGGGCAACCGGTCCCCGATCCGCCCCTCGCGGCCGGGCAGTTGGACCCTGAGGACCTCGACGCTCGGCGCCAGGGCCCGGCGCAGCGCGGTGTAGGCCGCGGCGCCGCCGCCCGCGTGGTGGAAGCAGAAGAGCCGGGGCCGTCCGTCCGCCACGGGGCGGGAGGCCAGATAGGCGGTGGCCGGCTTCGGCCCGCCGAGCCGGTCCGCCGTCAGTCCTGCTGTCACGGTGTGCCTCCCCCGGATCGTCATCACGTCATGCTCAGCGGGGATGGTTAACCGGCTCTAAGGCGGACCTTCCCCAGGCCCTGGGCCGCGACGGCCGCGACCCGGGGCGCCCTCGGCCGGACAGACCGAGCACGGCACCCCGGGTCGCCGGGAGTCAGAACGGGCGGGTCACTGGGCCGCCGGTCCGCTCGACAGGCTGGCCGCCTGCCCGGCGGGGCAGAGCTCGATCCACCCGTTGAGGGACTTGCCCATCTTGGTGATCTGGAAATGGCGCTTCCCGATCATGCCCTGGTACTTCCCCTCCACCCCGATCACCGGGAGGTACTGCCAGCTCCCCGTCTCGGCCTCGGTGATGTCGTAGAACCCCGTCGTCTCGATGACACCGTCGGAGAACTCGATCCGCTCGTCGGAGAATTCGGCCAGGTCCCCGCCCGGGAGCGTCAGCGGGACATTCGCCTTCCCGTACAGGGTGGCGACTTTCTTGCCCGTAGAGTCGTAGAGGTAGTCCAGATAAGTGGAACTGCCGCCGATGCTGTGCGGGTAGGGGCCGCCGAGATCGCGAACCGAGCCGTCCAGGATCGTCTCGGTCATGTCCTTCATGGTGATGCACGTCTGCCCGGGGGCCGGCGCCGCCGCCCCGGCCGCGGCGGCATCGATGCTGGTCGGCCCGACCAGTACGGCGGCGGTGGAAAGCGCCGCCACCAGGGCGGCGAGCGCCGCCAGACCAGTGCGTGAACGAAACCCGAAGGCCATGGCCTTCCTTCCCTCGCCGTCGTCTGCCTCCCGCGTCCGCCCGCCCCCGGCGGCCGGATCACGGCTGCTGCCGCCGGGAGGCTAGCCATCGACGCTAAAGCCGTCCTTACGCCTGCGGCGGCAGCCCGAAATCCCGACCCCCGCATTTCCGGAGTGGGTGCCTAAGCGGCGCGAAAGTCTTCCTTTAGCCCCGTTCGAAACTCTTCTGCGGGGCTGCCGCCGCCACAGCTTCGCGCAGAGGAGAGGGACTTGACCGAGACCACAGGCGCGTTTCCAGACTTTCCGATGGCCCGCGGGTGCCCGTTCCAGCCACCCGCCCAATACGCCGAACTGCGTGCCGAGCAGCCGGTGTCCCAGGTCACCCTGCCCAGCGGCAGTACCGCCTGGGTGCTCAGCAGCTACGAGCTGGTCCGCGAGTTCCTGGCCGACCCGCGGGGCAGCGCCGATCGCACCCTGCCGGCCTACCCGTCCATGCTGCCCCGCCAGCCGGTGTCGAGCGCGGAGGCGAAGGGTCTGCTGACCTGGATGGACCCGCCGGAGCACACCACTCACCGGCGCATGCTGGTCAACGAGTTCACCACCAAGCGGGTCGCGGCGATGGCACCGCACATCCAGCAGATCACCGACTCCTGCCTGGACGAGATGCTCCGCACCGGCGGACCGGTCGACCTGGTCCAGTCGCTCTCGCTGGCCGTGCCGTCACGGGTGATCTGCGAGCTGCTCGGGGTGCCCTACGACGACCGGGAGTTGTTCGACCAGCGCACCAACGTCATCCTCAACCACCAGAGTTCGGTCGAGGAGCGGATGACCGCCTGGCGCGCGCTGCGCGGCTACCTGCGTGACCTGGTGGCCGGCAAGGTGGCGCAGCCACAGGACGACCTGCTCAGCCGGCTGGTGAAGAAGTACCAGGAGGCGGAGATCTTCGACCTGGAGACGCTCACCGGTCTCACCAATTCGCTCCTGGTGGCGGGCCACGAGACCACGGCCAACATGATCTCGCTGGGCACCGTCTTCCTGTTGGAACACCCGGACGTGCTGGCCGATTTCAAGGCCCGGCCGGAGACCGCCCCGCAGGTCGCCGAGGAGTTGCTGCGCTACTTCAGCATCGCCGACTACTCGACCAGCCGGGTGACGACGGCCGACATCGAGATCGGCGGCGTCGTCATCCCCGAGGGCTCGGGGGTGATCGCCCTCAACTCGGCGGCCAATCACGACGAGACGGTCTTCGAGAAGCCGGCCGAGTTCAACGCCCACCGGGATGCGCGCCGTCAGATGGCCTTCGGCTACGGCATCCACCAGTGCCTCGGTCAGAGCCTGGCTCGGCTGGAACTGGAGATCGTCTACACCACCCTGTTCCGCCGCATCCCGGACCTGCGGCTGACCGTTCCCGCGGAGCAACTGCGGTTCAAGCACAACGCGGCCTTCTACGGCATCTACGAGGTGCCCGTCACCTGGTGAGGCCCGCGACCTCAGCCCGACAGAGAAGAGGGAACCCATGCCCCTGGGCCTGCGCCCCCGTGCGCCACGACGCCGGGCGGCCGTGCTGCTCGGCGTCGTGGCGCTCGCCGCCGGCACGGTGTCGTGCGGGAGCCGGGCGGCGGAGCCGCAGGCCCGCCCCGGCTGCATCACCATGAAGAACCTGCGCGAGCAGCAGATCGGCGAGGTCGCGGGTCCGCTCGGCGGAAGTACCCCCGGTGTCGGCGACAGCGGGGTCTACCTGCGGGAGCTCTACGACGGCGGCACCAGCCCCGCCGCGACCGTCTACGGCGCCGGCGGCGTGCAGTTGCGCCAGTCCGACGGCCACCTGCTGGCCTACGCCGACGAACAGATCGTCTTCGACGACGGGACGGTGCAGGCCCAGGGGTTCTACGACCTCACCGATGCGACGGCGGGCGGCTCGCAGTACATCCCCACCATCGGCGCCACCGGGGTGTTCCACAACAAGGCGGGCCGCCTCACCTTCCGAACCGTGCAGCCGGGCCGGGAGTTCAGCGCCGAGATCCAGATGTGCCCCACCGGGATGTTCGGCTGACCAGACACTGATCGGAGCGGAAATGACCGGACGAGCGCGCACCGCGCTGGCCTTCCTGGCCGCGTCGCTGCCCATGCTGATGGTCTCCCTGAACAACCTCGTCGTCACCAACGCGCTGCCCGAGATCAGCCGTGACCTGTCGACCGACGTGGCCCAGCTGCAGTGGGTGGTGAACGGCTACATCCTCGCGTTCGCCGGCCTGCTGCTCACCGCCGCAGCGCTCGGCGACCGTTACGGGCGGCGGACGGTCTTCCTCTGCGGGATCACCCTGTTCGCCGCGGGTTCGATCGGCTGCGCGCTGTCGCACTCGGTGGCGACCCTGGTGGCGGCCCGGGTGCTCCAGGGCGTCGGGGCGGCAGCGGTGCAGCCGCTGTCGCTCACCCTGGTCGCCGAGGCCGCCCCGGCGAACCGGCGCAGCGCCGCCATCGGCATGTGGGGTGGCGTCAACGGTCTCGGCGTGGCACTCGGGCCGCTGGTCGGCGGTGCCGTCACCGAAGGCATGTCCTGGCAGTGGATCTTCTGGGTGAACGTGCCGGTCGCCGTGGTGGCGATCGGCCTGGTGCTGCGGGTGATCACCGAGTCCAAGGGGCGGGACGCCAGCCTCGACCTGCCCGGGATGCTGCTGGTGACCAGCGCCGTGACGCTGGCGGTGTGGGTGATCGTCCAGGCCGGCCGGGCCGGCTGGACCTCCCCGGTGGTCGTGCTGGGGGGCGCGGGCGCGGCCGCCCTGCTGGTGCTGTTCGTGCTGTGGGAGCGGGTGGCCAAGGCACCGCTGCTGCCGCTGCGCTTCTACCGGGTGCGGGCCTTCGTGCTGAGCAACGTCGCTTCGCTGGCCATGTTCTTCGGCGTGTTCGGCTCGATCTTCTTCCTCGCCCAGTACTTCCAGGGACCGCTGGGTTTCTCCCCGCTCGCCGCGGGACTGCGCACGCTGCCGTGGACGGCGATGCCCATGGTGGTCGCACCACTGGTCGGACCGTTCATCGACCGGATCGGCGGCGGGCGGCTGATGACCGCGGGTCTGCTGCTCCAGGCCGGTGCGCTCGCCTGGATCGCCTGGGTCGCCCGGTTCGACCTGGACTACGGCGCGCTGGTGCCGGCCCTGCTGGCCGCGGGGGTCGGCATGGGGCTGGTGTTCGCCCCGACCATGGCGGTGGTGTTGGGCTCGGTGCAGCCGCACGAGGCCGGCAAGGCGTCCGGGGCGAACAACACCATCCGCGAGGTCGGCGGAGCGCTCGGGATCGCCGTGCTGACCACGGTCTTCCACGCCCACTTCGTCGACACCAGCGACCTGTACAAGCTCCGCGCCACCCTGCTGTCACCGGTCGACACCGCGCAGGCGTTCGTCCGTGGGATGCGCTGGGTGATCTTCGTGGGTGCCGCGGTCGTCGCGCTGGGCGGCGTCGGTGCGGCCTGCATCCCGCGCCGGCGCGCCGAGCCCGCCGGCCCCCGACCCGACCAGATGCCACAGCCGGACCGGTCACGACCGGACGAGCCGCAGCCGGGCGTGCGGGCGGCCGCCGGCTAGCGCGGGGCGACGTTGACAACCGGGGCGGCCGCCCCGTATTTTTCTGATGGGGCACCAATCTCTCTGCCCTCTGCGGGAGTTGCCCGGTCACCCGACCACGGCCCCAGCCGCGTCCGCCCCCGGGCCGACTACCCGTCAGCGACGTCGCCTACCTAGGAGCGCGCGAAAGCATGGCGAGGGCGAACAAGACGACCGGGCTCGAACCGGAGCTGCGCAGGCTGATGTGGATCCTCATCATCGGCACCAGCGCGGCGTTGCTGGACACCACGGTCGTCAACGTGGCGATCGACACGATGCGGCAGTCCCTGAACGTGCCGGTGTCGATGATCCAGTGGGTGAACACCGGCTACCTGCTCGCTCTGGGCATGGTCATCCCGTTGACCACCTGGGCCGTCGGCCGGTTCGGTGCCAAGCGGATGTGGCTGTTCTCGCTGGCCGTGTTCCTGCTCGGCTCGGTGCTGTCCGGTCTGTCGTGGGACATCGGCAGCCTGATCGCGTTCCGGATCCTGCAAGGTGTCGGCGGCGGCCTGCTGGTCCCGATCATGCAGACCCTGCTGGTCCAGGCCGCCGGTCCGCAGCGGATCGGACGGGTGATGGCCGTCGTCGGCATGCCCGCCATGATCGTGCCGATCCTCGGGCCGTTCGTCGGCGGGCTGATCATCAGCAATCTGAGCTGGCGCTGGATCTTCTACATCAACGTCCCGATCTGCCTCATCGCCATGTACCTGGCCTGGCGCGGACTGCCCCGGTCCACGGCGCGCAGCAGCAAGCCGTTGGACGTCCGCGGTCTGCTGCTGCTCTCCCCCGCGCTGGCCGCCCTCCTCTTCGGGCTCTCCCAGATCAGCGGGCACGGCGGCTTCGGTCGTCTCCAGGTACTCGCCCCCCTGCTGGCCGGCGCGGCGCTGCTGGCGGTGTTCGCCCGACACGCGCTGCGCACCGAGGAACCGGTGGTCGACGTACGGCTGTTCAGGATCCGCTCGTTCACCGGCGCGGCCGTGCTGCTCTTCATCTCCGGCCTGTCGCTCTACGGCGTGCTGATGCTGCTGCCGCTCTACTACCAGCAGTTGCGCGGCTACTCGGCGCTGACCACCGGTCTGCTGCTGGTTCCGCAGGGCATCGGCGGCATCCTGACCCGGGGACTGGCCGGGCGGTTGACCGACCGGCTCGGCCCGCGGCCGGTGGTGCTGGTCGGCATGGCCGTCACGGCCCTGGGCACCGTGCCCTTCGCCCTGGGCCAGCCGCACGCGAACAACGTGCTCCTCGACCTCTGCCTGGTCGTGCGCGGCGCCGGTCTCGGGGCGGCCACCGTCTCGGTCATGGCCTCGGCCTTCCAGAGCATGCAGCCCTCGCTCGTGCCGCATGCCAGCAGCGCCACCCGGATCGTGCAGCAGGTGGGCGGGTCGTTCGGCACCGCCCTGCTCGCTGTCGTCCTACAGGGCCAGATCGCCGATCACGCGGCGGACCCGGCCGGGCGCGCCACGGCGTTCGGCACCACCTTCCTGTGGACGATCGCCTTCGCCGTGCTCTCCCTGGTCCCGGCGCTGCTGCTGCCCCGGCGGGCGGCGAAGAGCGCCGGCACGAGCGCTCCGACACCCGCGACCGTGAGCACGTCGAGCGCCGAGTAGCCCAAGCCGCGGACGGCGGCGCGGCGGCAGCGCGGGCGGCCCCGGGGTGGTCGAGCACCACCGCACGGGACCGCCCGCGTACTGCTCCCGCCCTTCGGACGCTACTGAGCGGCGATCGTCTGCAGGGCCCCGATCAGCTGCGGAAGCATTCCGGCAGCCGTGGCCCCGCCTATCGAGTTGGAGTAGTCGTGCCACTCCACGATCCGCCCGTTCTGCACGCGCAGCACACCGATCGAGGCGTTGAAGTCGAAGGGCTTGCCGGTGGTGGTGTTCACACCCTTGATGGTGAACTCCATCGTCACGACCTCGGGGTCGCTGCCCGGGTAGTAGACCGGGTCGAGTTCCTGGATCTGCAGGGCACTTGACGCCGGGCTGGAGCTGGCAGCCGCGAAGTACTGGAGGATCGCGTCCTTGCCCACGATGCACTGCGGCGCACCGGGAAGCGCGAACTTCGGCAGGTACACGGCGTTGTCGGCGAAGACGTCGGGCATCACCTTCGTCACCACGCTGGTGGCGATCTGCTGCGCCACCTGGAGCGGAGTCGCAACGGTGTCGTCCGTGACCGCCTGGGGGACGGTCGGGGCCTGGGGGGCGGTCGGGGCCGCCGCCCTGGCCTGCGTTGCACCGAACACGGCGGGCACCGCCACGGCGGCCCCGGCGCCGGCGCGCATGAAGTGTCTTCGGGCGATGTGCATGCATACCTCCGGAGATGGGTGAGTCGAGCCGGACGGGGAACCGTTCCCCGCGGCCGGCAACGGTCCGGGCGCCGGCGGCACCGGCGCCCGGTGGCACCAGACGTACCGTGGCGCCAGACGTACGGGCGGCCCCCGCGAGCCGTGGTACGTGCTCGCAGAGACCGCCCGTGCGAGATGGGTCGGTCGAAGTCGGCGCCGGCTACTGGGCGGCGATCTTCTCCAGGACCGAGATCAGCTGGGGCAGCGTGCCCGCGGCCGTGGCACCAGCGATCATGTTCGGGTAGTCGTGCCACTCCACAATCCGGCCGTGGCGCACGCGCAGCATGCCGATCGAGGAGTTGAAGCCGAAGGGCTTGCCGGAGTTGTTGTTCACACCCTTGATCGTGAACTCCATGACCACGACCTCAGGGTCCTTGCCCTGGTAGTAGGCCGGCTCCAGATCCTCGATCTTCAGGATCCCCGAGGCCGGGCTCGAACTGGCCGCCGCGAAGTACTGGAGGATCGCGTCCTTGCCCGCGATGGACTGCGGTGCACCGGGAAGCGCGAACCGCGGCACGTACACGGCGTCCTCGGCGAAGACGTCGGGCATCACCTTCGTCACCACGCTCTTGGCGATCGCCTCGGCGACCTCAAGGGGCGTCAGGACCTTCTGATCATCACTCATGACAGTTCCCCTGCTCGGCATTTCTGTTCGTCGGGGGCCGGTGAGCCTGCGGCAGATAACCGGAACGGCTGGCCCGGTTACGGATTATGCGGGGCCCTCGCCCCGGTAGTCAATGGTCTTCCGCCCCGCTCGCCGGCGTGGGCTTCAGCCCTAGCGCAGCCGCAGCGCCCGGGAGGGGCAGAGGGACACCGCCTGCCTGACGTTCGCCTCATCAGCGGGTCCCGGCTGCCGCAGCAGCACCACGAGACCGTCGTCGTCGTCCTGGTCGAACAGCTGCGGGGCCATCATGGTGCACTGACCGGCCCCCGTGCAGACATCCCTGTCAACCTCAACACCCATACTCTGCCTCTTCTTTGAAGGCCTACTCGTTGAGGCCTCAGCCGAGCCGGTTCGGACTCCAGCGGGCCCCATCGTCAGCAGCCGACTCCAAAGGCCCGCTAAAGCCCCAGGTCAACGGCGGGACGCCGGGCACCACCCGGACAGCGCAGGCACCGGCCTTCGGGAGGTTTAGGCACGGTTTAGCGCAGCCCCCCATCCTGACTGCCGGACTGCGGCGTCGGCCCGATCCGGGCGAGGCCGCAGACAGGTCGCAGCCGCAGAGCCGGAGGTACGGATGCCCATCGCCCGCAGGTCGTTTCTACGCGCCGGAGCCGGTGTCACCGCATTGGCGACGCCAGGACTTCCCGGTCTGCTCAGCACCCCGCGAGCGCGCCGTGCCACCGCCCCCTGGGGGAACCTCAGCGGCCAACTGACCGGCACGCTGGTGCTGCCCGCCGATCCCGGCTACGCCGTGGCCAAGCAGCTGCACTGGACGGAGTTCGACGGGGTGAACCCGAGCGCCGTCGCCTACTGCCAGTCGGCCGCGGACGTCGCCGCCTGCATACGCTTCGCCCAGGACAACGGCCTCCCGCTGGTGCCGCGCAGCGGCGGCCACAGCCCGGCCGGCTACTCCACCACCACGGGCCTGGTTCTCGACGTGTCCCGGCTGAACTCGGTGCGGCCCGACGGGGCGACGGTGAGCGTCGGATCCGGTGCTCAACTAGTGGACGTGACCACCCAGTTGGCACCGCTCGGGCTGGCCGTGCCGGGCGGTTCGTGCCCTACGGTCGGCGTGGCCGGGTTCTTGCAGGGCGGCGGCTTCGGCCTGCTGACCCGGCACTACGGCATGGGCTGCGACCGCATCGTCTCCGCCGAGGTGGTGCTGGCCGACGGGACCACGGTGGTCTGCTCCGCCAACCAGGAGCCCGACCTCTACTGGGCGCTGCGCGGCGGTGGCGGCGGGAACTTCGGTGTGGTGACCCGGTTCGAGCTGAGCCCGGTGGCCGTCACCCAGTTGAGCCTGTTCACCCTGACCTGGCCCTGGGCGAACGCCGCCGCGGTCATGGGCGCCTGGCAGGACTGGATCATCGGCGGCCCACGGGAGTTGGCCAGCAACCTGACCGTGGCGCTCTCCGATGCCGCCCCCGGCAACGTGCCGGTGGCGATCGTGGCCGGAGCGTGGTCCGGGGATCCGAACGCGCTCGGCGCGGTGCTGGATCAGCTGGTCTCACTCGCCGGCGCGGCCCCCGCCACCAGGTCCGCCACCGCCTACTCGTACCACGACGCGATGCTGACCACCTACGGCTGCTCGACCATGAGCGTCGAGCAGTGCCACACGATCGGCGCCACCTCCGGGGGCCAACTGGCCCGGGGCAACTACCTGCTCGCCCGCAGCCGGATGGTGAGCAACCGGATACCCCAGACCGGGGTGGCGCAGATCCTGGCAGCGTTCGACTCGGCCCGGGCCGCCGGTCACGGCCGGACCGTCAACTTCGCGGCGCTCGGCGGCGCGGCCAACGACCCGGCCAGGACCGACACCGCCTACGTGCACCGGGACACCCAGTTCCTGCTGCTGATGGCCGACTCGCTGCCGACCGGCACGCCGACCCCCGGCGACCAGGCCGCGGCCGAGGCCTGGGCGGCGAACGGTTTCGCGGTCATCGACGCCTACTCCAACCACGAGACGTACCAGAACTACCCCGACACGGCTCTGCCGGACTGGCGCACCGCCTACTACGCCGAGAACTACCCCCGGCTCGTCGCGACCAAGGCCCAGTACGACCCGTACCGCTTCTTCCAGTTCGGCCAGGCCATCGACTGACGTCCGGCGCCGTTCGGCATTCCTCCGCTCCCTTCGTTCTGTCCAACCGCTCCGCTCGCTCCAATCGCTCTAGGAGACTTCATGGTCGAGGTGACCACCTCAACGGCCCACTCCGGGGGCCGCGCCTTCCCCGAGGCACGGACCTGCCCCTTCCAACCGCCGAAGGGCTTCGCGAACCGGGCCGACGACGCGCCGCTGCAGCGGGTGACGCTCTACAACGGGACCTCGGCATGGCTGGTGACCGGCCACGCCGAGGCGCGCCAACTGCTCACCGACTCCCGGCTGTCGGCCAACTCGCGCGCCGACGGCTACCCGTTCGTCGCGCCCCGGATGGAGGGGATGAAGGCGCAGCCGCCGTCCTTCATCGGGATGGACCCGCCCGCCCACACCGTCCACCGCCGCATGCTGATCCCGGACTTCAGCGTCAAGCGGATGCGCGCGATGCGGCCCGGCATCGAGCGGGTCGTCGAGGAGTGCATCGACAGGATGCTGGCGATGCGGCAACCAGTCGACCTGGTGACCGAGTTCGCCCTGCCGGTGCCAGCCATCGTGATCAGCGACCTGCTCGGCGTGCCCTATGAGGACCATGCGTTCTTCGAAGAGCACAGCCTGCAGATGGTCCAGGCCACCACCCCCGAGGGCTCCAAGGCCGCCGGGGCGAAGCTGGCCGGCTACCTGAACGAGCTGATCTCCAAGCAGCAGGAGTCGAGCGGGGAGAACGAGGGGGTGATCGGCCGACTCGCCGTCGAGCAGGTCGGCAGCGGCGCCCTGGCCCACCACGAGTTGGTCCAGATGGCCATGCTGCTGCTGGTCGCCGGGCACCAGACCACCGCTTCGATGATCTCGCTGAGCGTCGCCGCGCTGCTGGAGCACCCCGAACAGCTCGCGATCCTGCGCGCCGACCCCACGAAGCTCCCGGGCGCGGTGGACGAGCTGCTGCGCCTCCTGGCGATCACCGACGTCGCCGCCATGCGGGTGGTGACGGCGGACATCGAGATCGCCGGCCAGACCATTCGCGCCGGTGAGGGCGTCGTGGTGTCGAGCACGCTGGTGAACCGGGACCAGAAGGTCTTCCCCGACCCGGACAGCCTGGACATCCAGCGCGACGCCCGGCCGCACATGGCGTTCAGCCACGGCGTCCACCAGTGCCTGGGCCAGAACCTGGCCCGGCTGGAGATCGAGGTCGCCCTGGAGGCGCTGTTCCGGCGGATCCCCACGCTGCGCCTGGCCGAACCCTTCGCGAGCCTCCCGGTGCGCGGCGCCGGGGACGTCCAGGGTGTGCACACCCTCCCGGTCGCCTGGTGACGCCGACGAACCACGTCCAGCCGACGAACCACGTTCATCGGCCCCGTCCGTTCCGGACGAGGCCCATCCCGGATCTCAGGGAGCATCAGTGAACCTGCACCAACCGCTGTCCGACGCCGTCGCCCGCATGGCCACGGTGGTGGGCTCGGTCGACCCCGCCCGGCTGTCCGCGGCGACGCCCTGCGCCGAGTACGACGTGCGCGGCCTGGTCAACCATCTGCTCTTCTGGGCACCGATCATCGAGGGAGTTGGCCTGCACAAGACCGCTGTCATCGACCGGGCGGCCGAGGGCCGCGACGACCACACCGGTGGCGACTGGCAGGCGGACTACCTCGGCTGGCTCGACCGGATCGACCGGGCCTGGGCGAGCGACTCGGCCTGGGAGGGCACGGCCACCCTCGGCCCGGCCACCGTGCCGGCGGCGGTCATCGGCGAGAAGACGCTGGTCGAACTGGCGGTGCACGGCTGGGATCTGGCCCGCGCCACCGGGCAGGAGTTCCAGGTCACGGACGCGGTCGCCGACCACGCCAACCGGATCATCCTGGCCACCGCGGACGAGACCCGGGCGATGCGCATGTTCGGCCCGCCGGTCACCGTCCCCGCCACGGCCTCGGCGCTCGACCGCGCACTGGCCTGCAGCGGCCGCGACCCCCAGTGGGACCGTCCAGGGCTCGGCTGACCCCGGCCGGGGCCCGGACCCCGAACAGCACAACGGCCGCCGAACTCCTCGGCGGCCGTTGTGCTGTCTCCCGGGTCCGGTGCCTGGGCTTACTTCGCGAGCGACTCGGCGAACGGCTTGAGCATCCCGGCGACCTGCGCGCCGCGCAGCATGCTGGGGTAGTCCCGGTAGTGCACGATCTTGCCGTCGCGCACCCGGATCACGCCGACCGACGACAGGAAGGTGAACGACTCCCCACTGCTGTTGTTCTTGCCGTCGATGGTGAACTCGACGGTCACCACCTCGGGGTCGGTACTCTGGTGCACCTCGGCCGAGACCCGGTTGAACTCCATCACCTTCGACATCGGGTTGTCCCGCACCAGCAGCGCGCGGACCTCGTCGATCCCCGTGTACGTCGAGGGGGCGCCGGCGAGCGAGAAGGGCAGCTCGTACACACCGTCGGCGGCGAACTCGTCGACGAACGCCGCCCGGTCCTTGACCTCCATGGCCTTGCGCAGCCGCTCGACGACCTCCACAGGGGTCGCCGCCGAGCCGTTGGTCGCTTCAGTCACGAAACACTCCCAGATAGCTGCCTGCACCCGGTTGCCCCGGGCCCAGGACCGGTGGAAAACTTGAGAAACAACTCCGCTTGACAATACGGAGAGGATCCTCCGGATGTCAAGCAGTCACACCCTGACCGGCCCGAGGAGGCGGTATGACATCCGGCAGCACCACACCCGCGCCGGTGGGGTCCCAGCGGGCCGACGCCCGGCGCAACCGGGCGCACATCCTGACGGTCGCCCACCGGCTGCTGGCCGCCGACGGCATGCGGGTCTCCTTCGACGACCTGGCGCTGCACGCGGGCGTCGGAGTCGGCACGGTCTACCGGCACTTCCCCACCAAGAACGACCTCTTCCGCGCCGTCCTCGCTGACGGGATCCGCGTGCTGACCGACGAGGCCCGCCGGCAGTCGCAGGCCGGCGACCCGGCGCAGGCACTGCTCGACTTCTTCCGCCGGATGACCGAGCAGGCCATGCTCAACAAAGCGCTCTGCGAGGGGCTCGAGTCGCTCGACGGCGATCCGGGCCTGCGCAGCGCCCCGGAGGCCGAGCGGGACTTCCTGGCCGCGCTCGGCGAGTTGCTGGCCCGCGCCCAGGCCACCGGCGCGATCCGCACCGACCTCGACGCGGCCGACGTGCGCGCCCTGGTGGTGGGCGCGGCGACCACCGAGCGGGTCCGGGCCGACAGCGCGCGCCCCGGCCGCCTGGCCGCCCTGCACAGCGCCATCCTGCGGGCCGACCCGCCGGGCTCCCGGCCGCTTGTCACGAACCGCCCGGGCAGCGCGGCGTTCCATAACGAAAGCGGCGGCTCCGACCACCTGAGTAGCGAAACGTTTCATAACGAAACCGGAAGTGGAACCGAGCCCGGTCGGTGGAACGAAACCCCGACCGGCGGACCGGTGGGCACCGTTCACTGCGAGGTGTGCGGCCGCCCACTGCGGCTGGCACCCACGGGACGGCGCGCCCGCTTCTGCGGCGCGGCCTGCCGCCAGAAGGCCCACCGGCAGCGCCACGGCAATCGCGTCGGCACCCCCTGAGCCGGGCCGGAGCCGCGGTCAGCGAGCCGGACGGTCAGAGCTCCCGCTCGCGGCTGCCCGCAGGCCGTCACACATGACGCTCAGCACCCGGTCCGCCAGCTGCTTGTCGTCGCTCTCCTGGTGGATGGCGAGGAAGACGCCCCGCAGCAGCGCCATCAGGTCGTTGATGTCGATGTCCGAGCGAACCGCACCGATCTGCTGACCTCTCGACAACAGTTCCGCGATCGCGGACCGCAACTCGCGGTTCACCTCGGCCAGGTTCGCCGTGACGTCGATGCCCGCACCCGCGAGCGCGTCGATCAGGTCCTTCTTCGCCGCACTCTCCCGAGTCAGGTGGATGACGAAGTCGAAGAGCGCCTGGTCGTCCCGCCCGGCGAGGGCCAGCTCCCGGGCCTCCTCCACCAGGCTCTGCATCCGATGCAGAATGACCGCGTCGAAGAGCGCTTCCTTGGTCGGGAAATGCCGGTAGACCGTTCCGGCACCGACCCCCGCCCGCCGAGCGATCTCGTCCAGCGGGACCAGCAGGCCGTCAGCGGCGAAGGCCTCCTGAGCCGCCTTCAGCACGCGCGCCCGATTGCGCCGGGCGTCCGCTCTCATCGGGGGTGTCGACTGCGCGTTCACTCTGGTCCTCCTCGGATCGTGGCCGGTCAGGCGCGGCTCCCGCGGTGATCACTGCAGCCGGATTGGCACGTCACAGGCTAGTACACGGCTCGCCGGGCCCCGTGAGCCCGGCGAGGACGGCGCCTTGCGGCACCTCGCCACCGTGCACGCCGGCCCAGGCGCTGGGGCCGAACGACAGTTGGCGCCGACGGCCGCCACCCCCGGGCGGTACTACCGTCGACGCCAACCGCCCTGCGACCACTACGCGTTATCGTTCACGCTGTCGGCCGCGAGCAGCTCGAGGAGCTTGGGGAGCATACCCAGGGCCTTCGAGGCGACGATCGGGCAGATCGGCCAGCTTGCTCCCGGCGGGGTCCAGCGCGGCGGCGAGGAAGCGTTCGACCACCTCACGCGCGGTCGAAGTGGCTTGGCTCTGCTCCGTCATGACCGACTCCAGCTCAGCGATCAGCAGTTGGGCTCCAGGCAGCCGTATCGGAACGAGCGCCCCGATTGGACGATACGGGGCGGTCTCTCCGCTTGTCAACGAGTCCCGGCACCACCGCCGGCCCGCCCAGCTCAGCTCTCCCGGATCCGCAGCGCCCTGGCCGGGCACATCGAGACGACCTCCCTCAGCTTGGTCCGGTCCGCCGCCTCGGGACGGCGCAGCAGGACGACCAGCCCGTCGTCCTCGTCCTGGTCGAACAGGCTCGGCGCGGTCAGCGCGCACTGACCGGCGCCCACGCAGGCATCGCGGTCGATGTCGACGTCAACGTCCATTCGTGCAAGGCTCCTTCACAGTGCCGGCCGGGCGGATCCCGGACCGGCCCGGGGTGCTCAGCCGGCGAGTCGGCCGAGCAGGTAGGCGGCGAGCGCCTCGGGGGTGGGGTGCTCGAACACCGTGCGGGGCTCGACCTCGATGCCGAGTGCGTCCTGTAGGCCGTTGCCCAGTTCGAGGACGGTCAGCGAGGTGAACCCCAGCTCCAGGAAGTTCCTGGTGCCGTCGATCTCCGCCGGCGTGCTGCCCAGCACCGCGGCGACGTGCGAGTCGACCAGGTCGAGCAGCGCTCGCTCGGCGGCCTCCGCCGACAGCCCGGCCAGGCCGGCCCGCAGCGCGGCCGGATCGCGGCCCTCGGTACCGCCGACCGCCGCCTGCCGGGCGCCCGGCAGGTCGGCCAGCAGGCGCGCATGACCGGCGGGGAAGGCGTCCCAGTCGATGTCGGCGGCGACCAGCGTGCCCGGCGCCGTGCGGACCGGCAGCCGGCCCAGCACCGCACCGGGGACCAGCGGGCGCAGTCCCGGCGCCAAGCCGGCGGCGGCGGCGGCGGCGGCCCACGGTCCCCAGGCGAGGGCGGTGCCCGGCAGTCCGGCCCGGCAGCGCCGCCGGACCAGGGTGTCGGCCAGCACGGCCAGGGTGGCGGTGCCGGCTTGGTCAGCGGCACCCAGGACGCCGTCGAAGCCGGTGAAGACCGCGAAGACCTCCAGGCCGCTCTCCCGGGTGAGCTCGTCCAGGGTGCGGATGGCGGCGGCCTCGGCCAGGCCGTCGGCCGCGCTCGGGCCGGGCGTCCCGACGCAGAACACGGCGGTCAGCGCCGGCAGCGTCTCCCGGTCCGCGCCCGCCGACGTCCTCACTCGGCAGCCCAGCGCGCCGAGTTCAGCCACCAGCTCGGCCGCAGCGTCCTGAGCACCCGTCAGCAGCAGTTCCTCGGCGCCCTCCCGGGCCAGCCAGCGGGCGACCTCCGCACCGAGCCCTTGCATGCCACCGTGCACCAGGACCGTCCCGTGCGGGCGCCACCGCTCGGTCCCGAGGCCCTCGGTGGACACCTCGACCAGGCGGCGGGTGAAGAGGCCGGAGGCGCGGATCGCCAACTCCCGTTCACCGCTGGCTCCGGACAGGACGGCGGCCAGCCGCTGACGCGCCCGGGTATCCAGCACGGCGGGCAGATCCAGCAGGCCGCCGGCATGCAGCGCGCTGCCCTCGGCCGCCACGCGACCCAGGCCCCACAGCGCGCCGCCCTCGGTTTCGGCCGGCTCGTCCAGGTGGTCGGCGGCCACCGCATCCGCGGTGGCCAGCCAGAGCGGCGCGTCGATCCCAGCGGACTCCAGCGCGGCCAGCAGGCGCGTGGTCGCGGCGAGCGCCGCCGCCCCGGGCCCGTCGCCCACGGTGCCGACGGCGAGCAGCGAGAGCACGCCGACCAGCTGCGGGCCGACCGGCTGCGGGCTGGCCGGCTGCGGGCCGGCTGGGACGGCGAGTTCGTCCAGTGCGTCCGGGCTCAGCCGGTGCACCGTCGCGCCGTGCCGGGTCAGGGAGTCCACGATCCCGTCGACCAGCTTCTCGTCCCCGCCCGCCTCGGGGGTGACCACCAGCCAGGTCCCGGAGAGCGTGGCGGCCGCGGGCTCGGGCACCGGGCGCCACACCTCGCGGTACCAGCTGCGGCGGTGCCGCCGCCAGGAGGCCAGCGCCGGGACGATCTCGCCCAGCGCCGCCCGGCTCTCCCGGGGCAGGCCCAACTCGGCCGCGAGGGCAGCGAGGTCGTTGCCGTCCACCGCCTGCCAGAAGCCGGTGTCCTCGGCGGCGGCCTTGGCGGGCGCGTCCAGCCAGTACCGGCGACGGCGGAACGGGTAGCCGGGCAGGTCGACCGGACGCCCGCCGGCCGGCAGCACCGCGTTCCAGTCGAGCGACCGGCCCTGGACGTACAGCCGGGCCGCCGCCAGCGCCACCGCACGCGGCTCGGCCCGGTCCCGTTGCAGGGTGGCGACGACCGTGCAGTCGCGGTCGTGCCCGAGGCTCTCGCTGGTCAGCGGCGTGAGCACGGCGTCGGGGCCGAGTTCCAGGAAGGTGCGCACGCCCTGGGCGTGCAGGGCGCGGACCCCGTCGGCGAAGCGCACGGCCTGGCGCACGTGCCGCACCCAGTAGTCCGGACTGCACAACTCGTCCGGGTCAGCGATCTCACCGGTCACGTTGGAGACCACCGGCAGCAACGGCGGCCGGAACTCCACCTTCTCGGCCACCGCCCGGAACTGCGCCAACATCGGCTCCATCAGCGGCGAGTGGAACGCATGGCTGACGTTGAGCCGGCGCAGTTTGCGGCCCTGCGCGGCGAGCGTGCCCGCCAACTCCTCGACGGCCTCCCGCTCGCCGGAGACCACCACCGAGGTGGGCCCGTTGACGGCGGCGATCCCGATCCGTTCCTCCCGACCCGCCAGCAGCGGAAGGATCGCCTCCTCGGCGGCCTGAACAGCGAGCATCGCGCCATTCGTAGGCAGGGCCTGCATCAACCGCCCGCGTGCCGCCACCAACGCACACGCATCCGCCAGCGACACCACCCCCGCCACATACGCCGCCACCAACTCCCCCACCGAATGACCACCCACCACATCCGGCAC
>NZ_JARZAG010000030.1 GCF_029892155.1 Kitasatospora sp. GAS204B
CGCCGCCGGTGGGGTGCCCCCGCCGCCGCCCCGTCGCCCCCGCCCCCCCCCCCACCGCCCCCCCCCCCCCCACCACTGTGTCAGGCCGGCAGGTCCACCAGCTGCGCCAGCCGGGCCCGGTGGCGGCCCGGGGTGCCGAGGGCCAGCTGGTCCGCCTTGGCGCGCTTGAGGAAGAGGTGGGCCGGGTGCTCCCAGGTCATGCCGATGCCGCCGTGCAGCTGCACGCACTCCTCGGCCGCCCGCACCGCGACCGTGCCGCAGTGCGAGGCGGCCACCGCGACCAGCAGCTCGGCGTCCGCCGCCTCGCTCGCCAGGGCGTCGGCGGCCGCGCGGGCGGCGGCGCGGGCGCCGACCACCTCCAGCCACAGGTCGGCCAGCCGGTGCTTGAGCGCCTGGAAGGAGCCCACCGGACGGTTGAACTGCCGGCGCTCCTTCAAGTAGGCGACCGTGGTATCCAGGCACCACTGTGCGACGCCGAGTTGCTCGGAGGCGAGCAGCCCGGCACCGGTCAGCAGGATGTGTGCCAGCGCCGCCGGGTCCTCGGTGACCAGCCGCCCGGGCGCATCGTGCAGCACGACGTCGGCCAGCGGCCGGGTCAGGTCCAGCGAGGTGCGCGGCGTGACCGTGAAGCCGCTCTCCACCTGCCACAGCGCGCCGCCGTCCACCGGCACCACGAGCAGCTCGGCGCTCAGCGCGTCGGCGACCGAGGTGACGGTGCCGGTCAGCCGCCCGCCCGTCTCCTGCACGGTCGCCGCGCCACCGGAGAAGGAGAACGGCACCGCCAGCGTCCCGATCCGCTCACCCGTGCCGGCCAGCAGCACACTGCCCAGGAACGGTGTCGGCGCCAGCGAGTAGCCCAACTCTTCCATCACCACCGCTACTTCACGCAGCGTGCCGCCGGCCTGCGTCAGCTCGGTGACCCCGATCTGGGTCAACGCCCGCCACAGCGCCGGGTCGTAGCCCTGGCCGGCCGAGATCCGGGCCAGCACCGCGTCCAGCGGGCTGCGGTCGTGCAGCAGGTCGCGCACGCTGGCCCGCAACTCCTCCTCGATCTCGGAGTACAGCAGGTTCATCGGGACAGCTCCTTCCACGGGACGTCCTTGTCCGTGCGCGGCTCGGGCGGCAGTCCCAGCACCCGTTCGGCGATGATGTTGCGCAGGATCTCGCTGGTGCCGCCCTCGATCGAGTTGCCCTTGGCCCGCAGGTAGCGGTAGCCGGCCTCACGGCCGTTGAAGTCGACCAGCTCGGGGCGGCGCAGCGTCCAGTCGTCGTAGCCCAGCCCCTCCTCGGCCAGCAGCTCGACCTCGAAGCCGGTCAACTGCTGGGCCAGCCGGGCGAATCCGAGCTTTCCGCCGGCTCCCTCGGGGCCCGGCTGGCCGGCCGCCAGCTGCTGGCGCAGCCGCTCGCCGGTCAGCCGCAGGACCTCGGCGTCCACCCAGTGCTGGAGCAGCCGCTGGTGCAGCTCGGCGGTGCGCAACTCGGGTCGGGCGCGCCAGGTTTCGGCGACGATGCCGATCAACCCGCCCTCGCGGGGCGTGGCTTGGCCGCCGATCGCCACCCGCTCGTTGTTCAGCGTGGTCTGGGCGACCCGCCAGCCTTCGCCGACGGCGCCGAGCCGGTCGGTGTCGGGGATCCGCACGCCGGTCAGGAAGACCTCGTTGAACTCGGCCTCGCCGGTGATCTGCCGCAGCGGGCGGACCTCCACCCCGGGGTCGGTCATGTCGCAGACGAAGTAGCTGATGCCCTGGTGCTTGGGCACGCTCGGGTCGGTGCGGGCGATCAGGATCGCCCAGCGGGCGGTGTGGGCGCTGGAGGTCCACACCTTCTGGCCGTCCACCGTCCAGACGCCGTCCTCGTCGAGCACCGCGCGGGTGGCCAGCGCGGCCAGGTCGGAGCCGGCGCCGGGCTCGCTGAACAGCTGGCACCAGACCTCCTCGCCGGTCCACAGCGGGCGCAGCCAGCGGTGCTGCTGCTCGGCGGTGCCGTAGCGCAGGATGGTCGGCGCGGCCATCCCCAGGCCGATGCCGATCCGGCGCGGATCGTTGTCCGGCGCCCCGGCGGCGGCCAACTCGGCGTCCACCACGGCTTGCAGGGCACGCGGGGCGCCCAGGCCGCCGAGTCCGACCGGGAAGTGCACCCAGGCCAGGCCGGCGTCGAACTGGGCGCGCAGGAAGTCGAGCCGGTCGACTTCCGCGGGCGGGTGGGCCGCCAGGAACTCCCTCACTCGCTCCCGGATCTCTGAGCTCATGCCTGGTACCTCTTCAGCTCGCGGCGCGCCAGCGAGCGCCGGTGCACCTCGTCCGGACCGTCGGCCAGCCGCAGGGTGCGGTTGCCGGCCCAGAGTTGGGCCAGCGGGGTGTCCTGGCTGACGCCCGCCGCGCCGTGCGCCTGCACCGCCTTGTCCAGGATCCACTCGACGGTCTGCGGGACCACGATCTTGATCGCCTGGATCTCGGTGTGCGCGCCCTTGTTGCCCACGGTGTCCATCAGCCAGGCGGTCTTCAGCACCAGCAGCCTGGCCTGCTCGATCCGCACCCGGGACTCCGCGATCCAGTCCTGCACCACGCCCTGGGCCGCCAGCGGCTTGCCGAAGGCCACCCGCTCGGTGACCCGACGGCACATCAACTCCAGCGCCCGCTCGGCGATTCCGATGGCCCGCATGCAGTGGTGGATCCGTCCGGGGCCGAGCCGGGCCTGGGCGATCGCGAAGCCGGAGCCGGGCTCGCCGATCAGGTTGGCGGCCGGGACCCGGACGTTCTCGAAGAGCACCTCGGCGTGGCCGCCGTGGTCGCGGTCCTCGTAGCCGAAGACCGTCATCGCGCGCTTCACCGTGACGCCCGGGGTGTCGCGCGGCACCAGGATCATCGACTGCTGGCGGCGCACGTCGGCCGTCGGATCGGTCTTGCCCATCACGATGAAGATCTTGCAGTCGGGGTTCATCGCCCCGGTGATGTACCACTTGCGGCCGTTGACGACGTAGTCCTCGCCGTCCCGCTCGATCCGGGTCTCGATGTTGCTCGCGTCGGAGGAGGCCACCTCCGGTTCGGTCATCGCGAAGGCCGAGCGGATCTCGGCGTTCAGCAGCGGCTCCAGCCACTGCTTGCGCTGTGCCTCGTCGCCGAACTGGGCGAGCAGTTCCATGTTCCCGGTGTCGGGGGCCGCGCAGTTGACCGCGGCCGGGGCCAACAGGATGCTGCGCCCGGTGAGTTCGGCGAGCGGGGCGTACTGCAGGTTGGGCAGCTCGCAGAAGAGGTTCCACAGGCCGCGCGCCCTGGCCTCGACCTGCAGCTCGCGGATCACGGCCGGGGTCGACCAGTCCTCGCTGGTGACCAGCCGCCGCTCGGCCGGGTAGACGCACTCCTCCAGGAAGGCGGTGAGCTGCTCGCGCAGCTCCTCGGTGCGGGCGTCGAAGGCGAAGTCCATACTGCTCAGCGCTCCTTGAGTGCGGTCAGGCCGTGTTCGACGAAGAGCGGGACCAGCGCGCCGACCCGGTCGAAGCCGGCCCCGACGGTGCGTCCCTGGCTGTAGCGGAAGTGGATGCCCTCCAGCACCACGGCGAGCTTGAACGAGGCGAAGGCGACGTACCAGTCGACCCGGCCGACGTCCCGGCCCGACTCGGCCGCGTAGCGCTCGATCAGCTCGCCCCCGCTCGGGAACCCGGGCGCCAACGCGACGCCCGGGATCACCCCGGCGAACTGCGCGGCCAGTTCG
The DNA here is from genome assembly GCF_029892155.1 of Kitasatospora sp. GAS204B. Taxonomy (GTDB): domain Bacteria; phylum Actinomycetota; class Actinomycetes; order Streptomycetales; family Streptomycetaceae; genus Kitasatospora. Next base: position 3,712 of record NZ_JARZAG010000030.1, read on the forward strand.
GTGTACATCACCAGCAGGCCGAGGTCGGTCAGCGGGTCGCCGAGGGTGGACATCTCCCAGTCGAGGACGGCGGTGATCCGGTCGTCCGGGCCGACCAGCACGTTGTCCAGCCGGTAGTCGCCGTGCACCAGCGTGGGCGCGGGGGAGTGCGGCAGGTAGCCGGCGAGCCGCTCGGCCAGCGTGTCGATCCCGGCCACCTCGCGGCTGCGGGAGGCGGCCAACTGCTTGCCCCAGCGCTGCACCTGGCGGGTCAGGAAGCCCTCGGGGCGCCCGAAGTCGGCCAGCCCGACTTCCTGCGGGTCGATCGCGTGCAGCGCGACCAGGGTGTCGACCAGGTGGTCCGCCAGCGCCCGCACCCGCTCGGGCCCCAGCGCGGCCAGCGCCGCGCTGTCCCGGTGAGCGGTGCCGTCCACGAACTCCATCAGGTAGAACGGCGCGCCGATCACCGCCGGGTCCTCGGTCAGCCGCACGGTGCGCGGCACCGGGACCGGCGAGTCGTGCAGCGCGCCGATCACCCGGTACTCGCGGGCCATGTCGTGCGCGGTGGCCAGCACGTGCCCCAGCGGAGGGCGGCGCAGCACCCAGCGGTGCTCGCCGTCGGTCAGCCGGTAGGTCAGGTTGGAGCGGCCGCCCTCGATCAGCTCCGCGCTCAGCGGTCCGGTGCCCAGGTGCTCCTGGAGCGCGGCGAGGTCGAGTCCGGGGGGATTGTCGGTCATGGCATCCTTCGGGAGTGAGACTGACTAAGCGCTTGCTTAGCCTCTCGCCCGACGCCGGGGATGTCAACGGTGGAGGAAACGGAACGGCCGCGCCCACCGGTGGTGGACGCGGCCGTTGCGCGGAGGGTCAGTGGTGGTCGGAGCGCTTGCGGTGCAGCACGAAGCTCTCCATCGGGCTGATCGCCCCGTCCGGCTGGGCCACCCGGTAGTAGGTGACGTGGATGCTGGTGGTGCCGCCCGGCTGGTGGCCCGGGTCCACGGTGAACGCGGCGAAGCCGTACGAGTGGTCCAGGTCCCGCACGCCCACCCACGGCGCGTCCTCGTGGACGTAGACCGGCGTGCGCTTGCCGTTCGCGCCCACCGCGCCGACGCCGGTGATCACCTTCGCCTTGGCGGGCTTGAAGAACGCGCTGTTGGTCGGCGAGGAGGTGCCGCCACCGCCGAGCACCATGTGCACGGTGCCCTGCGAGGTGTCCATCACGTCGGTCGCGGTGGAGACCGGGTTCGGGGTCAGCGTCTCCGAGCCGGAGACCGTGCCGCGCACCGGCAGCGAGCGCTCGTAGTCGTGCTCGTGCCCGCAGACCACCAGGTCCACCTGGTAGCGGTCGAAGAGCGGGCCCCACTGCTCGCGGACACCCCGGTCGGCGCCGTTGGCGTCGGAGGAGCTGATCACCACCTGGTGCATGCAGACCACCACCCAGTCGATCGAGCGGTCCGCGCGCGCCTTGGCCAGGTCCTGCTCCAGCCAGGCGCGCTGGGCGCCGCCGCTGTAGCCGTGCACGTAGGCGTCGCCGGCGTCCTGGTAGGCCACGTCGTCGTTCTGCAGCACCACCACGTGCACCGAGCCGACCGAGAAGGAGTACCAGAGACCCTTGGTCTCGGCGTCGCCACCGTTGTCCGGCAGGTCGAAGCGGGTCTGGAAGGAGGTGAAGCCGATCGGACCGTTGGCCTTCTCGTTCTCGTGGTTGCCGGCCGCCGGCATCCACGGGCGGAACCGGGCCGAGCGGGTGTTGTTGGCGAAGAAGCCCTGCCAGGTGCGCAGCCGGTCCGGCGAGATGTTGGCGTAGCAGAGGTCGCCGTTGAGCAGGTGGAAGAGCGGGTCGACCTGCTCGATGCCGGCCACGATGTCCGCCGAGGCGGGGGAGGCGATGCCGCTGGGGACCACCGTGTAGCCGCCCTTGCCGTCCGGCTGCCAGGTGGTGCTGGGCACCGCCTGGTCGCCGAAGCTGGTGAAGGTGAAGGCCTGCCGGCCGCGCTGGGCGGTGCGGAAGCTGCCGGCGTCGGGGCGGCCGCCGTCGTGCAGCGCGGCGTAGGTGTAGTAGGTGCCCGGCCGCAGGTTCTCCATCCGGGCGTGGTGGGTGTGGACCACCCGGTTGCTCACGCCGTCGGTGTAGGTACGGGTGTCGGCCTGCACGGTGCGGCCGAAGCCGCCCTCCAGGGTGCCGAGCTGGACCCGCGGATTGCGGACCGGGCCGTCGGTGGTCCAGGAGGCGGTCATCTGCCGGCTCGGGTCGGCGCCGAAGGTCAGGTGCAGTCCCTCGACCGCCGGGGCGCCGAGCGACTCGGGCCGGGTGAGCAGCAGCGGAGAGCTCTGGGCCGACGGGGCGTCAGCTGAACCGCTGTCAGCCGCAGCGGGGGTGGCGGCGAGCAGCGGGCCCGCGGCCAGTGCGGCACCGCCCACGGTGGCGCTGAGCCGCAGTGCGGTGCGGCGACTGACGGTGCCGCCGGTCTCGCCGTCGCTGCTCGGCTCGGGGGCGTCGAAGGGCTGGTCCACAGGAACTCCTCGCCTGAAGGTCGTTGAAGGGCGTCCACGCTAGCGGCGGCGTACCCGGGGCCGGGTGAACGGGAACCGGCTCCCCTCTGAACCCTTGGGCGGCCCCACTGAATGCTCGGACGGGCTACAGTGATGCCATGCGCGCACCACTGCTTCCGTTGAGCTGGTGGCCGTCCTAGGACGGCCGCGCATTCGACATGCCCTGGGCCGTCCGGACGGACGGCCCTTTCGCTTGCTCCCCGCACGGGCCCCGCCGGACGGCACCGACACCCGCCCCGTGCAGAGGAGAAGCAGGATGACCGCCTTCCGTCCCCGCGTGCTGACCGGCGACCGCCCGACCGGCCCGCTCCATCTCGGCCACTACTTCGGCTCCTTGCAGAACCGGGTACGCCTGCAGGCCGAGGGCGCCGAGCTGTTCGTGGTGATCGCCGACTACCAGGTGCTCACCGACCGCGATGTGGCCGACCGACTCGGCGACCACGTCCGGGAGTTGGTGCTGGACTATCTCGCGGTCGGGATCGATCCGGCGCGCTCGGTGATCTTCACGCACAGCGCGGTGCCGGCCCTCAACCAGCTGCTGCTGCCGTTCCTCTCCCTGGTCAGCACCGCCGAACTGCAGCGCAACCCCACGGTGAAGGACGAGATCGCGCACTCCCGGCAGGCCCAGGTCAGCGGTCTGATGCTGACCTACCCGGTGCACCAGGCCGCCGACATCCTGTTCTGCAAGGCGCACCTGGTGCCGGTCGGCCAGGACCAGCTGCCGCACCTGGAGGCCACCCGGACCATCGCCAGACGCTTCAACGCCCGCTATGCGTCAGGGACTTCGCCGTTCTTCCCGGAACCGGAGGCGCTGCTGTCGGCGATGCCGCAGCTGCTGGGCACCGACGGCGGCAAGATGAGCAAGAGCCGGGGCAACGCGATCGCGCTGGGCGCGAGCGAGGACGAGACGGCCCGGCTGATCCGCAGTGCCAGGACCGACGTCGAGCGCCGGATCGGCTACGACCCCGAACGCCGGCCCGAGGTGTCGAGCCTGCTCACCCTGGCCGCGCTCTGTCTGGGCCGGGACCCGCACTCGGTGGCCGAGGAACTCGGCGACGGCGGGGCCAGCGCGCTCAAGACGCTGGTCACCGAGGCGGTGAACGAGCACCTGCGGCCGATCCGCGAGCGCCGGGCCGAGTTGGCGCAGGATCCCGGCCACCTGCGGGAGGTGCTGGCCCGGGGGAACGCGCGAGCCGACGAGGTGGCGCGCCGGACGCTGGCGGAGGTGTTGGAGGTCATGGGGATGCGGTATTGATGCCATATCGACACTGACACCTTGTTGATCCTTGGAGATTCGTCCAAGAGTCGGCGGGTGTGGCCGGTGATCCGACAGGAGCTATTGACGGGCGATGGCGGGCTTCCTAGATTCACTCCAACGCGGAAGTCAGTTTCCGCATCGTGGATGTTCTGTTCACTTGGGTCGGTCTCCTGTTCGCCGCAGGAGCCGGCGGTGGGCGACGGCAGCGCCGTCCGCCAGGGTCGTCCCAGCGTCACCGTGCTCCGTCCCGCACTCCGGTCGTCGTTCCCGGGCCCGAAGCCACCGTCAGATGTGGAGGGACAACAGCCGTGGCCAGTCAGGACCTTGCGCTTCAACCGGACTCCGATCGCCCCGAGGCCGATCTCGCTGACCCCGACAGCCCTGACGCCGATCGCGCTGACCCCGCTGCCGTCCACCCGGTGGACGAGGTGCTGCCGCTGGGCCGGATGTCGGCGGTCGCGCTGCAGCACGTGGCCAGCATGTACGCCGGGGTCGCCGCCCCGCCGCTGATCATCGGCGGTGCGGTCGGCCTGAACGCCGCGCAGCTGACCACGCTGCTGGCGGCCGCCCTCTTCATCGCCGGCATCGCCACCTTGTTGCAGACCCTTGGCGTCTGGCGGATCGGCTCCCGGCTGCCGTTCGTCAACGGGGTCTCGTTCGCCACCGTCTCGCCGGTGCTGGCCGTGGTGGCGGCGAAGAAGGGCGCCACGCTGCCGCTGATCTTCGGCTCCACCATCGTGGCGGGCCTGGTCTGCTTCCTGGCGGCGCCGCTCTTCTGTCGCCTGGTCAGATTCTTCCCGCCGGTGGTCAGCGGGACGGTGATCACCCTGATCGGCGTCTCGCTGCTGCCGGTGGCGGGCAACTGGGCGCAGGGCGGCAACGCGCAGGCACACGGCTACGGCTCGGTGAGCAACCTGGGGCTGGCGGCGTTCACGCTGCTCGCGGTGCTGCTCTTCAACCGCTTCCTGCGCGGTTTCGCGCAGCGGATCGCGATCCTCTTCGGGCTGCTGGCGGGCACCCTGGCGGCGATCCCGTTCGGCAAGGTCGACCTGCACGCGCTCACCTCGCTGCCGGTCTTCGAGCTGCCGCACCCGTTCGCCTTCGGTGCGCCGCGCTTCGAGCTGGCGTCGATCATCTCGATGCTGGTGGTGATGGTGGTCTCGATGACCGAGTCCACCGCCGACATGATCGCGCTCGGCGAGGTGGTCGAGCGGCCGGTCGACGAGCGCACCATCGCCGCCGGGCTGCGTGCGGACGGCCTGGCCAGCGCGTTCGGCGGGGTGTTCAACGGCTTCTTCTGCTCCGCCTTCGCGCAGAACATCGGCCTGGTCGCGCTGACGAAGATCCGCAGCCGCTTCGTGGTGGCGATGGGCGGCGGTTTCCTGATCCTGATGGGCCTGCTGCCGGTGGTCGGCGGCCTGGCCTCGCTGGTGCCGCAGCCGGTGCTGGGCGGGGCCGGGGTGGTGCTCTTCGGCTCGGTCGCGGTGGCCGGCGTGCGGACGCTGAGCAAGGCCGACCTGTCGGTGGGCTCGAACGCGCTGATCGTGGCGGTGAGCCTGGCCTTCGGCATCTTCCCGATCGCCTACCCGGGCTTCTACCACGCCCTCCCGCAGCAGCTCGCGACCATCCTGAGCTCGGGCATCGCGGCGGGCTGCCTGGCGGCGATCACGCTCAACCTGCTCTTCAACCACCTCGGGTGGGGGCGTCGGGGAGCTGTGGCCGACGCGGTGGCGGTGCCGGCGGCCGGCGAGTAGCCGGCCGGCAGCGGAACACCCGCCGGCGGAGCGCCAACCCGGCGCGCGGCAGCGCCGGGTGGCGCTCGTGGCGCCGCCCGCTACCGCCCGCCCGCCGCCACCGGCAGGACCGGATCGAACCGCTCCGCCCGCAGCGGCGCGGGCAACTCGCCTGTGTGCACCACCCCGAGGCGCTGGGTGGCCCGGGTCAGCGCGACGTAGAGATCGTTCAGCCCGCGCGGCGACTCGGTGAGGATGCCGGCCGGGTCGAGCACGATCACCGAGTCGAACTCCAGCCCCTTGGCCTGCTGGACGGTGAGCGCCGGCAGCCCGAGCTGCGCCAGGGCGGCGGCGTCCGCCGTCGGCGCGATGACGGCCAGCAGGCCGTCGCCGACCGCCGCCGCCTCCCGCGCGAGCAACTCGGGCAACGCCTCCTCGGGGGCCAGCCACGGCCGCACCCCGGTCTCCCGCACCGCGCGGGGCGCCGCGACCCCGGGGCCGAGGGCCGCCAGCACATCCGCTGCCACGGCCGCGATCTCGCCGGGAGTGCGGTAGTTGACGTCCAGCCGGGCCAGCCGCCAGCGGCCCGCCAGGTACGGGTCGAGCGCCTGCGCCCAGGAGCCGGTGCCACCCGGTGCGCCGGTCTGCGCGACATCCCCGACCAGCGTCATCGAGCGGCTCGGGCAGCGGCGCATCAGCATCCGCCAGTCCATCGCGGACAGTTCCTGCGCCTCGTCCACGATCAGGTGGCCGTACACCCAGCTGCGGTCGGCCGCCGCCCGCTCGGCGGCCGTGCGCCGGTCCCGCTCCTGGTGCCGTTCGGCCAGCCGGTCGGCGTCCACCAGGTCGTAGGCGGCGAGCAGTTCGCCCTCCTCGCCGTCCTCCAGGTCCACCGAGCGCGAGCCGTAGGCCACATCGAGCACCTCCTGCGCGTACGCCAGCCGCCGCCGGTGCTCACGCTCGGCGCCCGCCCGCCGTGCCTGCCGCAGCTCCTCGTCGGGCCCGAGCAACTCGGCGGCCTCGTCGAGCAGCGGGACGTCCGCCGGGCTCCAGCCCCCGCCGGGCGCGCGCAGCAGGGCCTGCCGCTCGACGGCCGACAGCTGCGGCGCCGCGGCGGCCAGGCGGTCGGGGGAGGCGAACAGCTCGGTCAGCAGCCGCTGCGGGGTGAGTCGCGGCCAGAGCCGTTCGAGCGCCGCGTCCACCTCGGGGCTCGCGTGCAGCTCCCGCCGGATCGCCGCCAGGCTGCCCGGGTCCAGCAGGTTCTCGCCGCCGAGCGGGTCGGTCCCGATCCGCTCGGCGTACTGCTCGGCCAGCGCGGCCACGATCCGCCGCTCGACGATCGGCCGGGCCTGATGATGCGTCAGGCCGCTGGCCCGGGCCGCCTCCCGCGCGCCCGCGCAGACCGGCCGGGTCAGCCGCAGCACCTCGCGCTCGTACTCGACCTCGATCGCCTCCTCGGGCTCCCAGCCCGGCACCCACTGCCGGTCGCGGACGGCGGCGGCGATCACCTCCGCCATCGCCGCCCGGCCCTTGGCCTCGGTGGCCGCCGCCGGCTCCGCCCGCTCGGCGCAGACCCCGGGGAACAGTTCACCGATCGTCGCCAGCCGCACGCCGGTCTCGCCGAGCGAGGGCAGCACCTGGCCGATGTACCGCAGGAAGGCGACGTTCGGGCCGACGATCAGCACCGCCCGCTTGGCCAGCTGCTCGCGCCGGGTGTAGAGCAGGTAGGCGGCCCGGTGCAGCGCCACGGCGGTCTTGCCGGTGCCCGGGCCGCCCTGCACCACCAGGGCGCCGCGGTGGTCGGCGCGGATGATCCGGTCCTGCTCGCCCTGGATGGTCGCCACGATGTCGCTCATCCGCCCGGTCCGGCTCGCGTCGAGCGCCGCGAAGAGCGCGGCCTCGCCGCTCAGCTCCTCGCCGCTCAGCTCCTCGTCGTCGGTCCGGCTCGCCCGGTCCAGCAGCTCGTCCTGCAGGTCGACCACCCGCCGTCCGTCCGTGCGCAGGTGCCGGCGCCGCCGTACGCCCTCCGGCACGATTCCGGTGGCCACGTAGAACGGCCGCGCGGCCGGCGCCCGCCAGTCGATCAGCAGGGGCTCGTCGGAATTCTCCGCCCGCAGTCCGAGCCGTCCGATTCGGTGGATCCGGCCGTCCGTCAGGTCGAGCCGTCCGAAACAGAGGCCGTGTTCCACCGCGTCGAGCCGTGCCAGCTGTTCGCCGTACTCGGCTGCCGCCGTGTCGCGCTCGACCAATGCCTGGTGACCGCTGCTGAGCTGCGACAACGCCTGGCCGAGCCGGTCGCCGAGCTGGACCCGCAGGTCGTCGAGGCGGGCGTAGAGCCGGTCGACGCCGGTCTGTTCGATGCTGATTTCGCTGATTGACAATTCGACCCCCTGGACGCTATAGTGACTTTCGGGAGCTACTTTTGATGATTCGCCAAAAGGCAGCCCGAAAGAGCAATGTTAAACGAAGCGCCGAACTCCGTACCAGGGGTTCCGGCGCTTTTCTGTTTCCGTCGGCGCTGTTTCCGTCGGCGGCGCACTGCGCGGAGCGGCTCGCACCGGCTCCCGGGGCGATGGTGCGAGCCGCTCCACGTGCCTTCCCGCGGGTCAGTCGCCCGCGTGTGCCCGCAGCAGTGCGGCGATGTCGAGCTTGACCATCGACATCATCGCGGCGGTCGTGCGCGTCGCCTTCTCCGGATCCGGGTCGCTGATCAGGCCGGGCAGCACCTCCGGCACCACCTGCCAGGACACCCCGTAGCGGTCGGTCACCCAGCCGCAGGCCATCGGCTCGCCGCCGTCGAGCAGCCGGTCCCAGTAGTGGTCCACCTCGGCCTGGTCGGCGCACATGATCTGGAACGAGATCGCCGGGTTGAACTTGTACTGCGGGCCGCCGTTGAGCCCGATGAACTTCTGGCCGTTGAGCTCGAACTCGACCACCAGCACGCCACCGGCCGGACCGGGGCCGGCCTCGGTGTAGCGGGTGATCCGGCCGAGCTTCGAGTCCTTGAAGATCGACAGGTAGTGGTTCGCCGCCTGCTCGGCCTGCCCGTCGAACCACAGGCAGGTGGTGAAGCCCTTGCTGGTCATCGCGCCTCCTCGCATCACGCCGTCCGTTTCCTCCAGGTTGGCGCCGGGGCACTGCGCGGGCCCGTCCGACACGCTGGAGCCAGCCGAGCCGGCTCGCCTGGGCGGCGGGGATCACCACGGGGACACCTCGACGTGGGCCCACCGGACGCGCAGCAGGTGCGGACCGTCCGGCAGGCCGAACGACAGGGTGAGGGAGCCGTCGCGCCGATCCCCGTGGATCACTCGATCCGCATGCTGGCCGCTCGCAGAACCCCCACCAGCAGCGCCACTGAGCTGTGGGGGTTCGGCGGCCGATGTGCCACCGGGTTCGGCGGGCACGCCGCGGCCCGTAGCGCGGCTGCCTCGTACTGTGGGAATGGGAAGTCCGCCGGAAGGTTCTTCCCGGCGAAGCCGTGCCGTGACTTGAGCAACTCCAGCGCCTCGCTGCCGGAGATCCACGCTGCGTGATTCGCATAGTGCCACAGGAGCCAGATCTCGAAGCACGGACTGCTGATCGCCAGCGAAATCCCTTCCTGCCGTGCCAGGTTGCAGGCCGCCTCGAGGGACTGATGGCTGTCGACGTCCACCGCGCACCAGGTTTCGTCGTACGGATCGCCGCCACGCTGTTCGCGGGCTCGACGAGCGACCGCCTCGCGCACGACCGACAGTGGATCCTTGCCCAGCCCGACCGGCCTGACGGAGATGACTTGCACCGCCCGCGCGTTGAGGAGCTTGGATAACCCCTCGAAGTATTGCGGCTCGGTTTTCAGTCCCTCGGTCACAATGAGAATCTTTCGGCCGACCGCACGCTTGTTCCGAGCCTTGCGCAGATCCTGGCCGCCACGGATGGAACGCCCCGCCACTCCTTAGCTCCCTACTTCGAGCGCGGTGCGCAGATCACTCCAGGAGATCTGCGGCACTGAGCCGTAACGCCCGCTGAGGTAGCGGCGCTCGATGTTGTGGTCGCGCTTCACCGGGAAGTCGGTCAGCGGATAGAGCGCGGTCACCCCTTGCCTGTCCTTCTCGGTGAACCACACATCCTCCCGGTCGAGCGCACCGCCGGCCAGGTGTCCCAGGAGCGACGTGTCGTGGGAGGCAAAGAGGAGTTGGGCACCCGAGCGATTGAAGTCGGGGGATTTGAAGAGCTCGATCAGGGCGGCGACCAGGTGCGGATGCAGGCTCGCATCCAGCTCGTCCACCGCGAACACACCGCCGGACTCGATGGCTTGCAGGGCCGGGACGGCGACCGAGAGCCAGGAGACGGTGCCGGAGCTCTCCTGCGCGATGTCCAAGCGGAACTCCCCGCCGTCATCGGCCGAGTGCCAGAACCCGATCTCCTTCTGCTGCTCCTCGAGCAGGTCGCGCCACTCACCGTCGTCGGTGAGGAAGGAGGGCTTCGCCTCATCGGAGCCGAAGGCGGCTTCGACAATCCCGCGCATGGTGCTGACCGTCCCCTCCGGAAGCTTCCGGTGTTCCGCCGTGATCCGCAGAATGCCGAGATCGGCGAAACGCAGCAGGCTCTCCGCGCTGCGCCGCGCCTTGTCGTCCTCGATCCACTTCCGGATCGATCGGATGCGGCTGCTCCGTTTGTCGTCGGAGAACGGAATGTAGCTGAAGTCCCGGACCAGACAGTGGCGAACCGCTCGCAGTTCCTGGTGATTCGCCTGGGATGCGACGGAGAGGAAGAGGTTGTGCGGCCCCATCAGGCGGGCGATGCGCTGATTCTCGCCCTTCAGGCTCCGGCCGAACTCCATGTCCCCGGACGGCTCCCGCTCGAAGAGCACCCGCTTCCGGCCGGACGGAAAGCTGTGCAGCCACTCCGACTGAACCCCGGAGCGGTCCGACTCGAATCCGTAGGTGTACCTGACATGCTGCGCCGTGAAATCGATCTCATAGGCGGACGTCTCACCGCGCGACGAGTTGTCGAGCAGGAACGGCTCGTGCGGAAAGAATTCCCGGTCGGTCCAGTGCGCTGAATCCCGAACGGCCGTTCGTGCGAATTCCAAGGCATCCAGGACAGTGGTCTTGCCTGACGCGTTCGAACCAAAGATGCCAGCCACCCGGTTGGTCACCACGCCCCAGTCGCCGTCGGCGGGCCGGGTTGCGGAGAACCCGCTGGACGTCATGGAGAGCTCGGCCGTGTCGCGGATCGAACGATGGTTGGTGACTCGGAACCTCAGCAGCATGGGTCCTCATCTTGGTAGCAGTTTCACAACCCTGTGGGACGAAACCAGCCTTGCACAGGACTGAAACTGTACTCTCCACGCGTACTCCTCGGCAGCACCACGGGCCTACCGGGCCGCGCCGAGGTCCCGTACCGGGCCACATCAGCTCCAGAGCGTGTCGAGATCGAGCCGCAGCGCGGTCGCCCCCCGCTCGCCCGCGACGATCAGCGTGGCGTCACCGCGCAGGGCGAGCGCGGTGGCCGGGTGGAGCAGCGGCAGCGGTGTCAGCCGGCCTTCGAACAACTGCCAGAGATGCAGCCGCTGATCGGACCAGGCGACGGCGAGGACCGGTCCGGCGGCGGTTTCGGCCAGCGCGAGCGCGGTCGGGACTGCCGTGGTCCGGCGTTCCACCGGTTCCGGCATCGCGGCACCGCTGGCCGAGTCCCAGAGGCGGACAGTGCCGTCGAGGCCGGCCGACACCAGCAGGGTGACGCCGGTGTCGGGCAGGACCGCGCAGTCCACTGCCGTGATCGCGGTCCGGTGCAGCCGGTTGGTGCGCGGGCCGGACTGAAGGGTCGTCAGCGACCACAGGTGTACGCAGCCGTCGTCATCGCCGACGACGAACCGCCCGGCGCTGCTCGCGATCGCGGTCGGACGGTTCGACGCCGACTCGACCGTGATCGCGTTGTGGTGCAGCGCCAGGTAGTGGGTGTCGGCGCCGCCGGACCCGGCCTCTCCCACCATCAGCGGGTGCAGGATGCCGTCGGCATCGAGGGCGAGCAGCCGGTCCGCTGCGGCCGCCGCCACGACCGTCGGCCGCAGCTTCGGGTCGACGGTGACCCGGCGGATGAGTGCCCCGTCGTCGGCCCGGTGGAGGCGCACTCGCCCCAGCGGATCCACCGTCACCAGGCGCTCCGCCGCCGGCGTCGCCGCGGGCAGCAGTGCCGCCGAGGACGCTCGGAAGGTCGGCTGTGCCCAACTCGCGTTCCAGCGGTGGGAGCCGGCCAGCGGACGGAGGAACTCGGCGAGCCTCGGGTCCGCACCGAGCGCCGCGGCGTGCAGGATCGCCGCCCGCTCCGGATCGGTCACCGCCGGGGTGGACAGCGCGGGTGCCGCGCACTCCCATACCGTCCGCAGCCGGGCCGGCAGGGGCAGCCGCTCGTCGCCGAGGGTCGCGGTGATCGCCGCCAGCGACCCGTGCACCAGGAATCCCGGATCCTTGAGGAGAGTCACGGCGGTTCCGGCGGCCAGGGCGCGGTCGAGTGCCCGTTCCCGGAGCGCGGCAGGCGCGGTCCGCCAGTCGGCCAGCGGTGTGTTGTCCGTCCGGGTGCCGAACGGATCCGCCGTGCCGGGCGCTCCCGGACCATCAGGTGCCGTGGGATCGTGGGCCGTTGGGCCGAGATCGAGGGTCAGCGCGCCCTGCGCCGGCAACAGGTCGAGCTGCCCGACCTCCACCGCCGCCCGCACGTGCGGCAGCGCGAGCAACGGGGCGACGAGCCGCTCGACGACATCCTGCGGTCGAGCCGTCGGCAGATCCGCCGGGCCACGGCCCGCGTGGTGCAGGTCCGGCAGCAGCAGGCGCAGCGGACGAGGGTCGGCGGCGACCCGAGCGATCAAGTCCTCGGGGGACAGCGGGCCGTAGCCGAGCTGGTGGCCGAGTTCCCAGGCGACGGTCTGCGCGATCTGCCCGCCGGCCGGGACGGTCGCGTGAACGGTGGTGCGCGGATCGCTGTCCGAGCCGGCCAGCAGCCAGGCCAGCAGATGGCTCTTGCCGGCCCCGGGACCACCGGTGATCAGGCACAACCGAGGTGCGGCACCGTCCTGACGGGCAGCCCAGTCGAGCAGCGCGGGCACCAGGGCGGCAGCCGGCCCGACCAGCGGCGGCCAGCCGGCGAGAGTGGGAACGGCCGGAGCCGGAGACGCCACGGTTCACTCCCCCTGGGCGCGGTCGGCGGTCGCGACACGCCACTGCCGGATGCCGTCCGCGCGGGAGGCCGCCGTCTCCCCGTACGGGAAACTGTGCGTGACGGCGGCGTTGGGGAAGGACAGTGCGAGCCACATCGAGCAGTAGTGGCCGGGCATGGCGCAGGCCTCCAACTCGGTGTAGACCCTGATCACCTGCTCCGGCTGGATTCCGGCCCCCGCCAGGCTGCGCCAGAGCCGCTCCTCGGGGTGCAGGCAGATCGCGCCCGCGGAGGTGAAGATCTTCTTCTCGCCGCTGTCGTCGACGATCTCGAAGGCGGCGCGGCTCTCGACACTGGCGGTGGTACGGACGTCCTCCAGGACCAGCGGCCACCAGCTCTCGACGTCCGCGAACGCTTGCGGGTCCAGGGACTTCAGGCGTTCCTCGCAGCGCCCGAAGGCGGCGGCGGCCTGGTCGGGATCGTCCGTCGACCCGAGCACGTCGAGCAGTTCGTCGAGCCGGAGCAGGCTCTCGGCGAACGCCTCGGGGGAGGAACTGACGTACCGCAGCGGCTCGTCGGCGTAGCGGATCAGCAGTGCGTGGACCTGTCCGTTCGGGTCCGCCACCAGGTCGTAGGCCCGGTCCGAACCCAGGCGGGCCCAGGACCGCTGCTCAGCCGTGGACAGCTCCGCGCCGATGGAGTCGGCATAGGCGCTCAGCGTGGCGGGCTCGTCGTCGAGCGTGTGGAAGTACGGTCCGACCTGGTGCGGAAGCACCAACCCATCGACCCGGGCCGGCGCGTTGACGTCCGGAAGGCCGGCGTCGGACGAGGCGGCGGCGAAGCGCCGGAGGCCGTCGGCTCCGAACCTCGCGGTGAACGGGTCGTGGGGGGACGTCACGGGTCTCTCCTCGGATCAAGACGTGGAATTGGACTCAGGCCCGGCCGGCGGAGCTGCTAGTAGTCGTCGGTCACACGGTGCAGGACCATGTCCCAGGTGGAGTCGGGAGTTTGGAAGGCCACCGGGTCAGCCTCCAGCAGTTGCTCCCGCAGCCGGTCAGCTGCATCGGGGTCGTAGCCCGCGTCCTCCTCGGCCTCGGGGTCGTCCTCGTCGTGACCGAACTTCTCGAAATCGTAGTTGGGACGTTCCACCTCCAGTAGGTAGAGGGCGTATACAAAAGTGTCGATGCTGCTATTGAGTAGATGCGGCTCTTTGTCAACGGGCCGCACATAGATCTTTCCGCTTGCCACGTCGACGCCGATCGTGTCAGCGAGGATGTGGCCGAGGGAGAGCCAGCGCTCGAAGGCGAAGTTCAGCCCCGGGTAGTCCGCGGCGGTCTGCTGGAATCCGATCTGCGGCTCGCCCCTGCGGAACGGGCGACTGACCTTGAGCCAGCTCTTGTCGGGCAGGCCGACGTCGCGCAGGAACTCACGGGTCGGCTGATGCGGGACGGCATCGAGTGCGGCGCCCGTGAGGGTGACCAGGTCACCGGGCGGGAACACCGACTCCAGCATGGTCCGATCAACCCGGTGGGCCATGTGCGTCTCCTTGGTCGGGTCTTGCGCGAGCCCGGTCAGAAGAACTTCTCGGCCACCTGCTCGAGCACCGTGTCCCAGGTGGAGTGCGGCGTCGCGAAGGCGACCGGGTCGGCCGCCATCATCTGCTCTCGCACCCGGTCCTCGGCGCCGGGGTCATAACCCTCGGACTCATCGCCCTCGGGGTCCTCCTCGATGATTTCCTCGAAATCGTAGTTGGGCCGCTCGATCTCCAACAGGTAAAGAGCGTATACGAATTCGTCGATGCTGCTGTTCAGTAGGTGCGGTTCCTCGCCGTTCGGTCGCACGAAGACCTGTCCGGTCGTGATGTCCACGGCAATCGTGTCATTCAGGATATGGCCCATGAACATCCAGTGCTGGAAGCCGAAGTCCAGCTCCGGGAACTTCTCCGCCACCAACTGGAAGCCGATCGTCGGTTCGCCCCCGAGCAATGCTTTGCTCACCTCGAGCCAGCTCCTGTCCGGTAGGCCCACATCGCGCATGAACTCGCGGGTCGGCTGGTGCAGGATGGCGTCGAGTGCGGTGCCGGTGAGGGTGGCCAGGTCGCCGGGTGGGAACACCGACTCCAGCATGGTCCGATCAACCCGGTGAGCCATGATCATCTCCTGCCAGTCGAGCCGCATCCGCGGTGTCGGGGTGCGCGCCAGTCTACCGTCGGCCACAACGGGCGTGGCGCGATATCAGCGGGCCACTACGGCTTGTACTTGTTGAACGGCTTCGGCACGCGCAACGCATTGAGGTAGTGCTCCATCAGCCGGTTCCCGGCCGCTCGCGACTCCGGGGTCTCGCCGTATTCGACGGTATGGCTGACCTTGACATGGTCCGGTAGGTAATGGTGCATCCAGGCACTGCAGTTCACACCGGTCGAGCACGGTTCTCGCTCGGTGTAGAGCGCGGTGATGCCGTGGGCCGATTCGCCTTCCAACAGGGGAATGCCAAGTGCCGGCTCGGAGTGCGGGCCGCGGAACCGGCTGCGGGCGACCAGAATGAATCCGTTCTCGTCACCCTGCTCGCCGTGCCGCACCGCCGCGTAGTTATTGCTGCCGAACTCGGTCTCGCCGGTCTTCTTGTTCTTCAGGTACCCGCCGTAGCTCTTGTCCTCGTGGCGGGCGAGCTGGGTCGCCCTGGCCAGTTCGTCCTGGCCGAACGGGACTTGCTGCGAGGGGACCTTGGGCCGGGCCTCTCCCTTGGCCTTCTCGGGCAGGGGGTAAGCCTTCGACTGGTCCGGCTGAATCTCGGCGGGGAGGACCTTGTGCTCCGAGTCCAGCTTCAGCGGTAGCCGGTCGAGGTCCTCCTGTTCGAGCTTCTTCGGGCCGGTCTTGGTGAGCTTCTCGACCGTGCCGTCGTCGCGGATGCGGTAGACCGGCGTCGGCCCCAGGTCCTCGCGCAGTGCCTCCTTGGTCTTGGCGGCGTCCTTGATCGCCTTGAGCTCGGCCTCGCGCTCGGCCTCGTTCTTGGCGTGGTTCTCCAGGGTCGTCGTCAGACCCTCATGGGTCTTGCCGTAGAGCCCGGACACCGCCTTCCCGGCGTCGTCGACCAGGGTCTTGTCCAGCTTCTCCGCCGAGTCCTCCAGCGCTTTGGTGACTCCTGATTTCATTCGAAGCTCACCCCTGCGATCTTGGACCTGAGAGCCTGCGCGTGCCCTGTCACGGCGTCCGCGTGGTCGCGCATGGTCTGCGCGTGGAGGGCCACCACGTCGGGGTGTATCTCGAAGCTGTTGCCGGCCGACTTGCCGCCGCCGCCCAGGGCCGATTCCGCCGCCTGGTACACGAGCCCGCCGACGGCGCGGCCGACCACCTCGATCAGCGGGCTGACGGCGGCCTCGATCACCTGGCCGATGATGTACTGCTCCAACTGCTGGGCCAGGAAGTCGACCAGCTTCTCGGCCGCCTCATCGATCAGCACCAGCCCGGCCTCGGCCAGACCGAAGGTCGCCACCGCGGCCGCCTGGTCAGCGACGAAGGTGGCCGCCAGGCCGACCAGTTCACCGATCGCCTCGAGCTTCATCCCGACGATGGCGTCGGCCGCCGCGTCCAGTGCCGTGGCCACCGCGTGGCAGGCGTCGATGAGTTCGTGCATGTGGCTGCTCGACATCTCGCCCCACCTGCCGAGCAGGGCTTCGTATCCCGCCCCCTGGTAGGCCTCGCCGAGTTGCTGGACCGTCGAGGTCGCGTTCTGGTGGGTCTGGTCCAGATTGTCGGCGAACTCCTTGATGTGCGCGCCGAACTCGCGGACCTTGTCCTCGTTGACCTGCGGCCAGTTGATCCCGATGAACTGCAGGAAGGACGCGACCTCACTCGGAAGCTCGATGGCCATGATTCCCCCTTACCCAGCCGTCGAATGCGAGACGATAGTAGTACGACCTGACGACATCTCACATCGTCCGAAACGTTCCACCAGTAGGGGGAAGTGGGCCGCCCGGGTCAGCCGGCCCCGACCGCCCGGGACCGCAGCGCCTTCAGCATCGCCACGTCCGCCGCGTGCCCGAACCCCGGGGCGGCGCTGCGATCGGGGGTCTCCAGGATCAGCGGCACGCCGGCGGTGGCCGGGTGGGCGAGGAGTTCGCCGAAGGCGTCGGCGCCGATGTGGCCGTCGCCGATGTTGGCGTGGCGGTCCTTGCGGGCACCGGCGATGTCCTTGGAGTCGTTGGCGTGGATCAGGCGCAGCCGGCCGGGGCCGATCGCCGCTTCGAGGACATCCAGGGCGGCCGCCACGCCGCCCGGCGCGGCCAGGTCGTGGCCGGCGGCGAAGGCGTGGCAGGTGTCCAGGCAGACGCCGAGCCGCGGGTGGTGGTCCAAGGCCTCGGCGTACTCGGCCAGTTGTTCCAGGCGGGAGCAGAGCGACTGTCCCTGGCCGGCGGTGGGTTCCAGCAGCAGCCAGGGCGCGTCCTCGCCGAGGTCGTCCAGTTCGGCGAGCAGCGGGCGCACGTCGGCGCGCACCTGGGCCATCGCCTGGGCCCGGCGCCCGGTGCCGACCGCGGAACCGGTGTGCACCACGACGCCCAGCGCGCCGATCGCGTGGCCGCGGACCAGGGAGTGGCGCAGCGAGGCGGTGGAGCGCTCGCGGGTGGCGGGGCTGTCGGAGCCGAAGTTGATCAGGTACGGGGCGTGCACGTAGGCCGGGATCGAGGCCTCGGCACAGGCGGCCCGGAAGGCCTCGTCCTGGGCCCGGTCGCCGGTCGGGGCGGCCCAGCCGCGCGGGTTGGCCACGAAGACCTGGACCGCCTCGCCGCCGATCTTCTCGTTGTAGGCGAGCCCGGTGCCGACCAGGCCGCGCCCGGCCACGGGGACGTGCGCGCCGATCGGGTTGCGGAGCCTCTGAGCTGCGGGATTCACCCCACGAGGGTGCCACAGGCGCAAGCGGGCACAACGGCCGAGGCCGCCCCCGCAGCAGCGGGGACGGCCTCGGCGTCGAGCGTGGCACCGACAGACGCGTCAGTTCACGGTGTAGCTGTACGGGATCTGCGCCAGGACGGACCCGGTGGTGGAGTACTGGTTGTTCGAGAGCACGCCGCCACCCGGGCCGGAGACCAGGTAGAGCACGCCGTGCACCACGCTGCCCTTGGCGCCCTTGGGCGTCAGGGTGACCTGCAGGGTGCCGGTGGCACCGGGCGCGACGGTCACCGGGGTGACGGCCGGCGCGGTGGCGTTGTACGCGGCGGCGAACGGGTCACCGGTGCTGGAGGCCAGCGCCGGGTCGAACGCCAGGGTGTGCGCCGAGGCGGTCAGCGTGGCGCTGCCCTTCGGGGCGCCGGTGGCCGGGAACGGGCCGATCTGCTGGAGGTAGGTGCCCCAGAAGCCCGGCACGATCGGCTGCGCGGAGCTGCCGTTGTCGGTCACCGTGGAGATGGTCGAGCCGTCCTGCGCCTTCTTGAGGTCGCCGAAGACGTCGGGCGAGCCGGTGGCGCTGCTCAGCTCGAACTGGCCCGGGGTGGTGGAGGCCGCCACACCGGTCAGCGCGTCGGTGCCCGGGGGCACCAGGAAGCTCGGCACCGGGGTGCTGGTGCTCAGCGGCAGGCTGACCGTCGCGGAGGCGCCGATCGGGACCAGCGGCAGGTTCACCTTGCTGGTGAGCCGGCCGTCGGCCTGGAGCTGCTGGGCGGCAGCGGTGTTGTTGGTGTACTGCACGTCGACCGTGACCGGCTTGCCGGCCGCGAGCTTGGTGCCGGTGCTGTTCGGCAGGCCGGGCGCGGTGGCCTGGTCCTGGTCGAGACCGATCACGCCGTTGAAGGACTGGCCGAGCTCGGCGCCGCTGACCGGGTTGAGCACGTTGAGCACGAAGCGCCAGCGGCCCGCGGCCGGGGCGACGGTGGTTGCCGAGACGCCCGCGCCGGTGGACACGATGGTGCCGGAGGCGTCGGTGGTCGCGTTGCTCTCGGCGTCGATCGGGGTGCCGTTGGGGCTGATCAGCACGCCCTGCATGACCAGCTTCGGGTCCTGCGCGACGGTCACGCCGACCCGCAGGTCCTTCTTGCCCTTCGGCACGTCGAAGGCCCAGGCGAAGGACTGCGCCGGGGAGGAGGCGCGGCCGTTGCCGCCGGTGACGGTGCCGGTGAAGGTGCCGGTGTCGCCGTTCAGCGGGACCAGGCTGCGCAGTACGACCGGGACGCTGGTGGTGGTGCCGTTGGAACTGGCCACCACGACCGACTCGGTGGCGTCACCGCCGGCGGCCGGGGTGGTCACCTGCACGTGCAGGGTCTTGGTCTGACCCGGCTTCAGGTCGGTGACCTGCGGGCTGACCGCGCCGGCCGGGACCGCGCGCTGGGTGGCGGTGTCCAGCAGCACCGGGCCGGTGAAGCCCGCGGTGCCGGCCGGGGTGTAGAGGATGCCGGTCCAGGTGCCCGCGGTCGGGTGCGGGACGTCCACCAGGCCGAAGTTCGGCGAGGTGGCGCCGCCCTGCGGACGGGTGTTGGTCTCGTAACGGCCGGACGGGTCGAGCAGCGTGAGCCGCACCACCGGGGTCACGGTGTTGCTGCCGGAGGCCTGCGGCGCGCCCTGCCACGCTATTGACGCGGCGAGCCGGTCGGCGCCGGCCGGGACGTTGAAGGTGACCTTGTGCGAGACCCACGGAGCGCCGTTGGTGGCGTAGGGGAACTGCGGGTCGGTCGAGGAGTTCAGCTGCACCGTCTGCTGCGCGTCGCCCAGCGGGGCGAAGACGCGGGTCGAGGCGCTGACCGTCTGCGGCTTGGAGCTCGTGTTCACCACGGTGACGTCGGTGGTGTGGTTCGAGCCGGCCTGGCCGGTCAGGTCGATCTGACCGGTGGTCACCGCGACGGTGTTGCTGTCCTTGGCACCGGCCGGGCTCTGGTAGCCGCGGGCGGCCTCGACGGCGGCGCGCACGTTCAGCAGACCGGCGCCCTGCTCCTGGGCCGGCAGGCCGAGGTCGGCCGCGGTGCCGGTGATGAACTTCTTCACCAGGGCGGGCGAGGGGGAGGCGCCGTTGTGGCTGTCCCGGTAGGCCTGGATGACGTCGGCGGCGGCGCCGGCGGTCATCGGGGCGGCCTGGCTGGTGCCGCCGAAGGGCTGGATGCCGGTGCCCTGGCCGTTGAAGTTGGTGCACTCGGTGTAGATGGTGATGTCGGGCGAGCAGAGCGCCCAGTCCGACTCACCGGGGGCGACCAGGTCGACGGTCCGGCCGGCCTGGGTGACGCCGCCGGAGGAGAGCGCCGAGATCCGGTCGTTGGCCCAGGTCCCGTTGGAGAACTGGAAGGCCCCGTAGCCGGTCTGGGCGTAGTTCTGGTTGTCCGTGGAGGCCCCGGCGCTGATCACGTTGGGGTCGGTGGACGGGGTGCCGATGGTGCCGTTGACGCCCGCGTCACCGGAGGAGACGGTGACCGTGACGCCGGCCGCGGCCGCCATGTCGTTGAAGAGCGAGATGGTGTCGTGCGCGCCGCTGTCCGGAGTGACGTTGCTGCCGAAGGACTCGTTCAGCACGTCGACGTGGGCGACCGTGACCGCGTAGTCGATCGACTGCAGGATCGCGGAGTTCGGGAACAGGTTGCCACCGGCCTTGAGCGCGACCAGCGAGGCGCCCGGCGAGATGCCCTCGACCCGGATGTTGCAGCCGGCCGGCAGCGGGTGGCTCGGGTTGACGAACTTCGACAGGTCGTAGCTCTGGCGGCCCTGGGCGATCATCGCCGAGGCGTCGCCGAAGGCCTCCGCCGCACCCGAGGGGGCGAAGAAGCCGTCACCGGAGAAGTCCTTGTAGTCCACCACGGCGTGCGAGCCGTCGGCGCGGATGAAGTCCGGGTTGTTGGGGTCCAGGCCGTCCGCGATGTAGGCGACCTTGACGCCCTTGCCGTCGGCGATCTCGTGCGCACCCGGCTGGCCGGGGGTGCTCTCCGTGTGGGTGGAGTAGAGCGCCTCGGGCTCCAGCAGCGGCTGGCTGGGGTCGGTCGGGCAGACCGCGTTCGGGTCGTAGGCGCTGCCCTTGGTGTCGGGCGCGGCCGCGGCCTTGGCGGTGGACTTGGCACCGGTGATCGGCGCGGTGCCGGCGTTGGTGCCGTTGTCCGTGCCCGGCTTGGTCGGGGCCGGCGGGGTGACCGTGATCGTCTGGTCGTCGATGACCGAGGCGACGGAGGGGTCGGCGGTGAGCTGCGCCCGCAGCGCGGGGCTGACCGTGGCCGAGAAGGCGTTGCCGACGACGAAGCTCTTGACGTCGGTGCCGCCGTTGGCCTTGACCTTGGCCAGCAGCGGGGCCTGGGCCTGGCCTGCCTGCTTCTTGCGCGCGTCCAGGTGGCCGGCGTCCGCCGGGGTACTGGAGAGCTGGTCCTTCAGAATCACGATCACCGGGGCCGGCGCACCGCTCTCCGAAGCCGCCTGGGCGTTCGGGGTCGAGGTGGTGGGCGCGCCGCTCGCACTGGTCCCGAAGGCCAGCACGACGGCGGAGGCGGTGAGCGTGACGGCTGCGAGCTGCGATTTGCGCCAGCCGATCATGAACATCCCTTCGTCTGATAAGACGTCAGGGGGCGCAGCCAGATCGCGCGTACCGGGGTCGGACGCACGCGTGCTTCTGGAACGCCCGTCCCGACAAGCTCGCGTATTCCATCGTGTCGATGCCCGCCACGACAAGGGGTTGACGGGCACACGGGAATAGGTAGAGCGGATCTGACCGTCCGATAGACGGACAATCGCAGATCAGAGGCAGTGTCGTTGCCCGACGCGCCGTGATCTTTTTATGAAGATCGCAACATAGTCATGGCGGCGGAGGGGTATACGCTGACGGAATCCCAGGCTACGAGGCGGCCCGGCAGGACTGGCGCTGTATCAGCTCGCCGTGCTCAGCGGGAGCTCCAGCTCGAACCAGACCACCTTGCCGAGCCGGGTGGCCCGGCTGCCCCAGCGGTGCGCCAGCTCGTTCACCAGGTGCATCCCGCGCCCGCCCTCGTCGTCCTCCAGCGCGCGGCGCAGCCTGGGCGCGCGGCTGTCCACGTCGGCGACCTCCACGGTGAGCACCTGGTTGCGGAAGAGCCGCAGCTGGGTGGGGGCGCCGGCGTGCACCAGCGCGTTGGTGATCAGCTCGCTGGTCAGCAGCTCGGTCTGGTCGATCAGGCCGGCCAGGCCCCAGGCGGTCAGCGTGCGGCGGGTGAAGCGCCGGGCGTGGCCGACCATCGCGCGGTCGCCGGTGAGCGAGAGGGTGGCGATCCGGTCCGGGCCGATCGGGCGGGTACGGGCCATGATCACCGCGATGTCGTCCTCCCGGGTGCCGGTGACCAGCGTGGCCAGCACCGCGTCGCAGGTCCGCTCCAGGCTGGTGTCGCTCTCCTCCGCCACCGTGCGGCGCAGCAGTTCGAGCCCCTCGTCCAGATCACGGTCCCGCCGCTCGATCAGCCCGTCGGTGCAGAGCACCAGCAGCCCGCCCATCGGAAGCGTGAACTCCACGCTCTCGAAGGGCACTCCGCCCACGCCCAGCGGCGCGCCCGGCGGCAGGTCGAGCACCTGTACCGATCCGTCGGGCAGCGACACCACCGGCGGCACGTGCCCCGCGCAGGCCGCCGTGCAGGCCCGGTCCACGGGGTCGAGCACCACGCAGACGCAGGTCGCGTACTGCCCCTCGCCCGCGCCCTCCCCGGCGAAGGCCGCCGCCTCGTCCAGCCGCCGCATCACCCGGGCCGGATCCATGTCCAGGGTGATCAACGTGCGCGCCACGGTGCGCAGTTGGCCCATCATCGCGGCGGCCCGCAGCCCGTGCCCGGTCACGTCGCCGACCACCAGGGCGACCCGCCCGCAGGAGAGCGGCACGACGTCGAACCAGTCGCCGCCCACCTCGCTGAGCGCGCTGGCCGGCAGGTAGCGGTGGGCGATCTCCAGACCCGGCGGGTTGTGCACCTTCTGCGGCAGCAGGCTGCGTTGCAGGGTCAGCGCGGTGTCCCGCTCGCGCCGGTAGAGCCGCGCGTTGTCGATGCAGACCGCCGCTCGCGCCGCCAGCTCCTCGGCCAGCGCGACATCCGCCGCGGTGAACGGCTCCGGATTGCCCAGCCGCATGAACTCCGCTCCGCCGAGCACCCGGCCGCGGGCCACCAGCGGCACCATCAGATAGGAGTGCATGCCGGAGTCGAGCGCGGGCTGGACCCGGTCGGGGGAGGCCACGATCCGGACCAGCGCCTCCCGGTCCACCTCGGCCACCAGGATCGAGCGGCCGCTGCGCAGGCTCTGCGCGTACAGCTTGGCCGACTGCGAGGTGCCGCCGACCGGATCGGCCGCGCCCGTCAACCTGCCGTCCTCGCTGAGCTCGCCGACCGCCACCGCCCGCATCGTCGCCGAGCCCGAGGCCGGCACCACCGGCACCTCGTCGCCCTGGAGCACCGAATCCAGCAGGTCCACCGTGACGAAGTCGGCGAACCGCGGTATCACCACCTCGACCAGTTCCTCGGCGGTGCGGTGCAGGTCCAGCGTGGTGCCGATCCGCGAACTCGCCTCGTTCAGCAGGGCCAGCCGCTGGGTGGCCGTCTGGACCTCGTCCAGCGCCCGGCGCCGGTCCTCGGCCGCCTCGCGCTCGCGGGTGTAGAGCCGGGCGTTGTCGATCGCCACCGCCGCCCGGGAGGCCAGCTCGTCGCCGAGGGTGATGTCGGCCGCGGCGAAGGACTCCCGCTCACCGCGCCGGGAGTAGACCACCATGCCCAGCACCGAGCCGCGGGCGAGCAGCGGAGTGATCCGCACCGAGCGCGAGCGCCCACCCCAGTAGGCCTTCAGCGACTCGGCCCGCATGTCGTCGGTCAGCGGCGGCAGGTCCCAGGACGGCACCACCACCGTGCGTCCGCTGCTCATGGCTCGCGCGTAGGGGGAGTCGGGGTCGATGTCGTAGACCTCGTCCACCGGCAGGGAGCCGGTGGGGTAGCTGGGGTCGGTGCTGGCCAGCGCCAGCCGGCGGACCCGGGTGACGCTGGTGTCCTCCTCGTCGTCGCCGGTGACCAGCCGCTCCAGCGCGAAGACCCCGCTCAGGTCGGCCACCCGGGGGACCATCGCGTCCGCCAGCTCCCGCGCGGTGCGGCGCAGGTCGAGGGTGGTGCCGATCGAGGCGGTCGCGTCGACCAGCAGCGCCAGCCGCTCCTGGGCCCGCGCGGCCCGCGACTCGGCCTGGTAGCGCCCGGTCACGTCCACGATGGTCGAGCTGACCCCGAGGACGTGTCCCGGCGGGTCCTCCAGCCGGAAGTAGGAGGCCGACCAGGCGTGGTCCTGCCCCGGATCGCCCGGGGTGCGCCCGTGCGAGCGGGCGTCCAGCACCGGCTGCCCGGTGGCCAGCACGTCGCGCATCACCTGCTCGATCTCGGCGGCGTTGATCCCGGGCAGCAGCTCGGTGAGCCGGTGGCCGAGGTGCCCGGCCACCGACACGCCGTTGATCCTGGCCAGCGCCTCGTTGAGCCGCACGAAGCGCAGCTGGTCGTCGTAGACGGCCATGCCGACCGGGGCCTGGGTGAAAAAGCCGTCCAGGACCGCGAGGTCGGCCTGGATCCGGCGCAGCGCGGTGACGTCCGAGGCGACCGCGAGCACCAGCGGTAGGCCGTCCGGGCCGGTGACCGGGTGGGTGCGGAACTCCAGGTTGACGTAGTGGCCTTCGCGGTGGCGCACCGGAAAAACCCCTGACCAGGGGTTGCCGGCCAGGATCCGCTCGAACAGCTCGAGCACCTCGGCGCGGTGCTCGGGGCCGGCCAGCAGCTGGGCGGCGGGGGCGCCGACGGCCTGTTCCGCGGTGTAGCCGAGCAGTGCCTCGGCGTCCCCGCTCCAGTGCAGGATGCGGCCGTTGTGCTGGATCAGGGCGGTGGCGATCGGGACCATGAGCAGCCCCTCGGGGCGGCTTGCGGCGCCGCTCCCCTGCCTGTCCTGCTGGACTTCGCCCATGCCTGGGCCCTCCGTTCGCCAGGCCCCGCCCCCGCTTGGTCATTTTCCCACTGAGGGGTCGGAATAGGCGCCCGGACCACTTAGTTGTAAAGTGCACCTAGCTGGTTGCATTTGCCATCTACTTTCCAGGAGGCTGACCCGCTGTGAACCCGACCACCGCCTCGCCGGACCTGCGGCACACGCTGCGCCACCTGCTCACCCACCTGCTGACGCCGCTGCTGATGTGCCTGGGCATGGCGCTCGCCTACCAGGGCGCGTTCCACCAGCCCACCCCGCACCACCTGAAGGTCGCGGTGGTCGGCCAGTCGCCGCAGGCGCTCGGGCTGGCCCAGGGCATCCAGGCCAAGGCGGGCCAGGCGCTGGACGTCGGCACGCTGCCCAGTCGGGCGGCGGCCGAGCAGCAGCTGCGGGACCGCGAGCTGGTGGGCGCCTTCCTGCCGGACGCCGGGAGTCCGCAGCTGCTGGTCGCCTCGGCGAACTCGGGCACCTCGGCCACCGCGGCCGAGCAGGTGTTCCGGCAGGTCACGGCGGTGCAGGGGACGCCGCTGCAGGTCACCGACCTGGCGCCGACCGCGCCCGGCGACCCGACCGGGCAGGGCCTGTTCTTCCTGCTGGTGGCGCTCAGCATCGGCTCCTACGGCAGCGTCGCGGTGATCGGGACGGCGGGCGCCGCGCTGAGCCTGCGGCTGCGGGCGGTGGTGGGCGTGGCCACCGCGCTGGTGGTCAGCGTGATCGGCCTGGTGACGGCGGGCCCGGTCTTCCACGTGGTGGACCACGACTACGCCGCGGTGTGGGCGCTGTCCTGGCTCTACTCGGCAGGCATCGTGCTGATCGGCATCGGGCTGCACAGCTTCCTCAAGCGGTGGACCACGCTGACCTTGATGGTGCTCTTCGTGATGCTCAACTTCACCAGCTCCGGCGGCGTCTTCCGCCCCGACCTGCAGCCCGGCTTCTTCGGCGCGCTGCACCACTTCTGGAACGGCGCCGGCTTCGTGGAGGGCGCGCGGGATCTCCTCTACTTCGGCGGCGGCGCGGGGCTGGGCGGCCGGGTGCTCGCGCTGGCGCTCTGGCTGGTGGCCGGGCTGCTGACGCTGCTGGGCGCGGCCTGGTACGAGCGGCGGCAGCCCGCGGTGGCGGCTCCTGGGACGGTGGCGCTGCCGGAGGCGGTGCGGGTCGAGGTGGAAGAGGAAGAGGAGCAGGCGGCGGTCGGGGCCTGAACCGGCGGGGCCGGTGGCTCGGTGGCCGAACTGTCAGTGGCTGCCTACCGGGTGGCGGTCGGCAGCGGGAGCAGATGGCGTTCGGTCAGGTGGCCGACCCAGTGGCGGTGGCACCGGGGGCAGGCGGGGGCGCCGTCCGTCGAGTACGGGGACGGGGTCGGGAAGCCGGAGTGCGAGAAGGCCTCCCAGTCGGCCCCGTCCTCGTCACGGTAGTGCTGGACGTCGTAGTTCGCGGTCCACCGGTGCCAGCACTGCCCGCAGGTGAACTCGACGTGTTCCACAGCCAGTTCGGTGATCATGGCGACACTCCTCGGTGTGGAGCGGGCGCCGGTCGGGCCAATCGGCGCATTCCCTCCCGTAACGGTCAATCCAACTCCGTTCGCGGGCCGCTGGCAAGGGGGTGTCGGAGGTCGGTTGCCGCTCCTCGCGGCGGGGCCGCGCCCGTGGCCGGAGCCGTTCGGCAGTACCGGAACGACTGCGCTGACAGCGGGTCACGGCGTGAACTAGGATGAACGCCATCCAATTGGCGGACCCGTGCATGCCAGGCGGGCCGGGAGGTGTGCGATGACGGAAGCCGAGGACGCGGTACGGGGAACGGCGGCCGACGCCGGGACCGGGGCTTCGACGACCGAACTGCCGAGAACTGGCCCGGAGACGGCGGGGGAGCCGACCGTGCGGGAGTCGACGGCGAGCGCCGGCAGGACGGGCGCCGCCAGCACGCTGGCCGAGAAGATCGACGGTCTGTTCCGGGTCGTCCGGCGGCCCAACCGCGAGCAGTACAGCCACGAGGAGGTCGCCAAGGCCTGCCGGGGGGCGACCGGCGAGACCTTCTCCGCGACCTACCTCTGGCAGCTGCGCACCGGCCGGCGCGACAATCCGACCAAGCGGCACCTGGAGGCGTTGGCCCAGTTCTTCCAGGTCCCGGTGGCGTACTTCTTCGATGACGAGCAGGGCGCGGTGATCGCCCAGGAGCTGGAACTGCTCGGCGCCCTACGGGACGCTGGGGTGCGCAGCGTCGCACTGCGCGCGGTCAACCTCTCGCCGGAGGGCGTGGGGACGATCAGCGACCTGATCGACGTGATCGCGCGGCGCGAGGGCGGCAGCGCGAAGGGCTGAGCGGGCGGGTGGGCCCGTCGGCCTCGTCAAGGGGAGGGATGCACGGGTGTTCGGGCGGCGGGCGCGGCGTGGGCGGACCTGGCAACGGTGTCAACAGACCGTGGCGGCACTGGAGTTACCTGACCCGTTCGACGCCGTGCGGTTCGTCGCCGGGCTGGCCGAGCGGCGCGGTCGGCCGATCGAGCTGATCCCGGTCAGCGGGCGCCCCAACCTCCCGTGCGGCCTGCTGGTCACCACCGACCAGGCCGACTGCATCCTCTACTCCGCCGACACCACCCCGCTGCACCAGCAGCACATCCTGCTGCACGAGGCCGCGCACCTGATCTGCCGGCACGACGAGACCGCGCCGGCCGCCAAGGTGCTGCTGCCGCACCTGGGTTCGGAGCTGGTGCAGCGGGTGCTCGGGCGCACCGTGTACACCGAGCCGCAGGAGCGCGAGGCGGAGCTGGTCGCCTCGATGATCCTGCACCGCGCGGTGCTGGACGGCGGCGGGCGCGGGGGTGGCGGCAGCGGCGGGGCGTCGTGGACGGAGTCGGTGTTCGGGAGTCCGGGGGGTGCGTAGTGGTCGCGCCCGGACCGGCTGACCTGGCGGCCTACGGGTCCGCCACGCTCTTCCTGGCCTTCGCCGTCCAGCGGCTCGCCGCGCTGCGTGGTCATCGCGGCAACCGCGGTGACCGGGTGAGCCTGTACGCGGGCGGTTTCGCGCTCTGCATGGCCGGCGGCCTGGTGGCGCTGGCCCCCAGCACGCTGGCGGCGGTGAGCATCGGCTCGAACCGCGAACTGACGCTGCTCTTCGGGGACCTGCTGAAGACCGGCGCGGTCGGCCTGCTGGCGCTGATCGCCCTGCTGCTGCAGGGCCCGCGGGACGATCCGGCGGCCGCCCGGGCCCGGCTGCGCCGGTGGCTGGTGGCCCTGCTGGTGGTGCCGCTCGCCCTGGTGCTGCTCTACCGCAGCGCCCACATCACCGACCGGGGGCAGGAGTTCATGGTGCACGGCTGGCGGCGCTGGCCGCTGGCCGGCTACGACCTGCTGTTCGGCGGCTACGGAGCCGCCTGCCTGGTGGTGCTGGGCTCGGTGCTGGCCCGGCAGACCCGGCTGGCGACCGGGAACCTGCTGCGCACCGGCCTGCGGCTGATGACGCTGGCGGCGGGCGTGGGCGTGCTGTGGTGCGCCTGGACGCTGGACGACGTGCGCGATGTGCTGCTGCACGCGCAGCAGAAGGGCGGCGAGGACACCGTCTCCAACCTGGTCGGGGTGGTCTGCGCGGGCCTGACGGTCAGCGGGGCGACGGCGACGGTGTGGGGCGGCACCCGGTGGGGTGCGCGGATCACCGCCCCCGTGCGCTGGTGGCGGGCCCGGCGTAGCTACGCGGTGCTCGGGCCGCTGTGGGAGGCGCTGCACCGCGCGATGCCGGAGATCGCGCTGGGAGAGGGTGGCGAGGGGCGGCGACTCGCCCTGCGGGACGCGGAGTTCGCGCTGTACCGGCGGGTCATCGAGATCCGGGACGGGCAGTTGGCGCTGCGCCCCTACGTCGGGGAGCAGGTGGCGGTCTGGGTCGCCGAGGAGCAGCGGGCGGGCGGCCTGCGCGGCCCGGACGGTGCGGTGGACGGCGCGGCGGTGGAGGCGGCGACGCTGGCCGCCGCCCTGGAGGCCGCCCGGGCCGGGCAGCGCTGCCGCGACGCGACGGTGACCGGGGTGCCGCAGCCGGTCCCCGGCCCGGGCACGGTGGACGCCGAGGCGCAGTGGCTGATCCGGGTCGCGGCGGCCTTCGACGCGTGCGCGGCGGTCGCGGCGGTCCGCCGCCGGGCTGTTGAGGCGTTGGCGGCCCTGGAGGGGAGCGGGGCGGGGGCGGGCGGGTAGCGATGGAGCATCATGGCGGGCATGAGCAGCCCACGCAGACGTGCTGAGTTCTTCATCGACCCCGCGCAGGACCGGACCTACACCGGACCCGCCACCGGGGACGAGCGGGCCATGCTGGTCGACTTCCTGGTGGCCGGGCGGGCCACCGTGCGGCTCAAGTGTGCGGGCCTGGCAGCCGAGTTGGCGCTTCGCTCGGTGGAACCGTCGACGCTCTCGCTGCTGGGCCTGATCCGCCATCTCGCGGAGGTGGAACGGCGCTGGTTCCGCCGCGTGCTGGCCGGCCAGCAGGCGCCGCCGCTCTTCGTCTCGGCCGCCCGGCCCGACCAGGACTTCGACGGCGCGGTGCCCGATCCGGCGGTGATCGCCGAGGCCTGGCAGGCCTGGGACGCCGAGCGGGCGTTCGCCGACGACTTCATCGCCGCCGCGCCCGACTTCGACGTGGTCGGCGAGGACGTGTGGCGCGGGACGGTGTCGCTGCGCTGGGTGCTGCTGCACGTGATCCGGGAGTACGCCCGGCACGGCGGGCACGCCGACCTGCTCCGGGAGCGGATCGACGGGGCCGTCGGACTGTGAGCGGATGACGTCCCGTCAGGCGGGCTACTCCGGCAGCTCCGGCGCCTCGGGCAGGTTTGGCGGCTGCGGCAACTCGGGCGGCTCGGGAAGCTCGGGCGGCTCGGGCAGCCGAGCGGGCTCGGGCAGGTGACTGAACGGCAGATGCGGGATGTCGGGCAGCTCCCCGAGCTCGGGCAGGTCCGGCGGCTGCGGCAGCTCGGGCGGTTCGGGGAGCTCGGGCGGCTCGGGGAGGATCGGCATGGCGACTCCAGCGGAGAGTGCGGCATCCATGGCGGACGTACCGTCAGATCATCCTCAGGTCGCTCGGGCGCCGACAAGGGGCGTGGCCGAAATCGATCACGGCCGCCGGGACCGAGCCGGGCGTTTGCCGACCCCCCGCCGCCGGGTTCACGCTGGAGGGGAGCAGGAGGCAGGCCATGCGAAATCACTGGGATGTCGAGCTGAGTTTCGAGGAAGACGGCGTGCACACGTTCTGTGACGCCCGGCTGCTGGGTGCCCGGGCCCCGGGGCTGGCCGGCCACGGCGAGGCGCTGCGCAGCATGGACGACCGCCCACTGGCCAGGATCGGCGAGGAGGTGGCCGCCTGGCGGGCGCTGGACGACCTGGCGCACAAACTCCGGGCGCAAGCGGCCGGCGAGATCGACGACGAGGGGCACCGGCCCGCGTACCTGATCTACTGACCGGCCGGGCGACGAGGGTCTCAGCGGGCGGTCGAGTCCTCGTGCTGTTCGCGGCTGGCCCACCAGCTGGCCAGCAGTCGCAGGGACTCGGCCGAGTTCGACGCGGGCTCGGCGTGGTAGGTGAGCAGCGTCTGGTCCGGGTCGGCGGGCAGCGCGAAGGTCTCGTAGCGCAGCGCCAGGGGGCCGACCACCGGGTGGTGCAGGTTCTTCGTGCCGTACCCCTTGTCGGCCACGTTGTGGGTCGCCCACAGTCGCCGGAAGTCCTCGCTCTGCACCGAGAGTTCGCCGACCAGCGCGCACAGGCGCGGGTCATCGGGGTCGCGGCCGGCCTCCAGCCGCAGTATGGCGACCACATCGGTGGCCTTGCCCTGCCAGTCGACGAAGAGTTCGCGGGCCGCCGGGTCGCGGAAGATCTGCCAGGCCAGGTTGCGCTGCTCGGCCGGCAGCGCCGCGTAGTCGCCGAACAGCGCGCAGTACAGCGGATTCCAGCTCAGCACGTCCATCCGCCGGCCCAGCACGCAGGCCGGGACCGAGTGCATCACGTCCAGCAACTGCTGCAGTTCGGGTCGGACCCGCTGCGGGCGGACGGCCGCCCGCGAGCGGCGGTGCACGGGGCGCACCAGGCGGGACAGGTGCTCACGCTCGGCCGGGCTGAGCCGCAGCGCGGCAGCGATCGCCTCCAGGACGGTGCTGGAGACGTTCTCGGCGTGGCCCTGTTCGAGCCGGGTGTAGTAGGCGACGCTGACACCGGCCAGCTGGGCCAGCTCCTCGCGGCGCAGCCCGGGGACCCGTCGGCGGCCGCCGTAGTAGATCAGGCCCACCTCCTGCGGCTGCAGCCGGGCCCGGCGGGACCGGAGGAACTCGCTCAGTTCGGTGCGCTGGTCCATCCGTCCAGTATGCCCGTGGTGGCGGCCGCCTTCGCAGGGTGTCACTGCCAGTGGTACGAACCGTGGTCCTACGCAGAGTTCGCGCTGGTACCAGGTAGTGGCAGGCGGCAAGCTGGTCTCATGACGCAGACCACTGTCGCCGCTTACGCCTCCCCCGCCCCGAGCGCCCCGCTGGAGCGGACCACCATCCCCCGTCGCGCGCTGGGCGAGCACGACATCCTGATCGACATCAAGTTCGCCGGCATCTGCCACTCCGACATCCACCAGGTCAACGCCGACTGGGGCGTCGGCACCTACCCGATGGTCCCGGGCCACGAGATCGCGGGCGTGGTCGCCGAGGTCGGCACGGGGGTCACCAAGTACGCGGTCGGTGACCGGGTCGGTGTCGGCTGCTTCGTCGACTCCTGCCGCGAGTGCGACAACTGCCGCGCGGGCCAGGAGCAGTACTGCACCAGTGGCATGATCGGCACCTACAACAGCCAGGGCAAGGACGGCCGGCCGACCTACGGCGGCTACTCCACCCACATCGTGGTGGACGAGAACTACGCACTGCGGATCCCCGAGGGCCTGGGCCTGGACGTCGCCGCGCCGCTGCTCTGCGCGGGCATCACCACCTACTCCCCGCTCGCGCACTGGCAGGTGGGCCCGGGCAAGAAGGTGGCCATCGTCGGCCTCGGCGGGCTCGGTCACATGGGCGTCAAGATCGCGCACGCGCTCGGCGCCGAGGTCACCGTGCTGAGCCAGACGCTGAACAAGCGCGAGGACGGCCTGCGGCTGGGCGCGGACCACTACTTCGCGACCAGCGACCCGGCCACCTTCGAGCAGCTGGCCGGCACCTTCGACCTGATCGTCAACACGGTCTCGGCCGACCTCGACCTGAACGCCTACCTGGGTCTGCTGCGCACCGACGGCACCCTGGTGCAGGTCGGCGCTCCCGAGCAGCCGATGCCGGTCTCGCCGTTCGCGCTGATCGGGCAGCGCAAGTCGCTGGCCGGCTCGATGATCGGCGGCATCCGGGAGACCCAGGAGATGCTGGACTTCTGCGCCGAGCACGGCATCGGTGCCGACATCGAGGTGATCGAGGCGACCGCGATCAACGAGGCCTACGCCCGGGTGCTGAAGAGCGACGTGCGCTACCGCTTCGTGATCGACGTCGCGACGATCTGACGGTCCGGCAACGTGACTTGATACCCCCGTTCGAGCAGTGGACGGGGGTATCGTCTGTTGATCGGTTTCTCTACGCTGATCACCCATGAGCCTCCGCGCAGCTCCCCCCGCGATGGCCGCACGTGCCACCAGCGTCGGCGCCTCACCGGTGCGTGACCTCCTCGCGCTGACCGCCCGCCCTGAGGTGATCTCCTTCGCCGGCGGCCTGCCGGCT
Source organism: Kitasatospora sp. GAS204B (assembly GCF_029892155.1). Classification (GTDB taxonomy): domain Bacteria; phylum Actinomycetota; class Actinomycetes; order Streptomycetales; family Streptomycetaceae; genus Kitasatospora. The sequence continues at coordinate 35,971 of NZ_JARZAG010000030.1, forward strand.
CCCGACCGGGCCGCGCTGCGGATGTCGTTCACCAACCATCCGCCGGCGGAGATCGCGGAGGGGCTGCGGCGGCTCGCCAAGGTGCTGCCCGCCTGACGGGGCGTCGGCCGACCACTGGCCGGGACTGCTCGCCCCGCCGGTTGGGCGCCGACCGGTGGTCAGTACGCTGACCGTCATGCTCGAACAGACCTCCGCTCCGCAGCGTGCCCCGGTGCCGCCGGAGCGCGGTCCGCAGCGCGCGATGATTCTCTCCAGCTTCGTCAACCGGGTCGGCAACGGGTTGTTCAACACCGCCTCGGTGCTCTACTTCACCCGGGTCGTGCACCTGTCGCCCGGGCGGCTCGGGCTCGGGCTGACCATCGCCGGGCTGATCGGCCTGCTCGCCGGGGTGCCGGCAGGGGAGTTGGCCGACCGGCGCGGGCCGCGCGCCGTGCTGCTGCTGACCCTGGCCGTGCAGACCGCGACCATGGCGGCCTTCCTCTTCGTCCACGGCTGGGCCGCCTTCACCGCGATCGCCACCCTGGACCTGCTCGCGCTCTCGGCGAGCAACGCCGCGCGCGGGGCGCTGGTCGCCCGGATCGGCGGCGAGCGCCCGGCGGAGTTCCGGGCCAGGCTGCGCACCTTCGTCAACCTCGGCGTGGTGCTCGGCACGCTGGGCGCGGCCGCCGCCGTGCAGATCGACACCCGGGCCGCGTACACCGCGCTGATCCTGCTGAACGCCGCCAGCTACCTGGGCTGCGGCCTGCTGCTGCTCCGGGTGCCGGCCTACCCCGCCGTCGCCAGGCCGGCCCGGGCCGGTCGCTGGGCGGTGCTGCGGGACCGGCCGTTCGCGCTGCTCGCGGCCGTCGACGGGGCGATGGGCCTGCAGTACCCGGTGGCCTCGCTGCTGCTGCCGCTCTGGCTGGCCCAGCACACGCACGCCCCGCGCTGGACGGTCCCGGCCGTCTGCGCGCTCAACTCGCTCTGCTGCGTGCTCTTCCAGATCCCGATCGGCTCGCGGGTGGAGACCCCGGGCGAGGGCGGGCGGGCGCTGCGCTGGGCCGGGCTGCTCTTCCTGGTCAGCTGCCCGCTGATGGCGCTGACCGCCGACCTGCCGTCCTGGGCCGCGGTGTTGCTGGTGCTGCCGGCGATGGCCGCGCACAGCCTGGGGGAGGTGTGGCAGTCCTCGGGCAGCTTCGCGCTCGGCTTCGGGTTGGCGCCCGAGCACGCCCAGGGGCAGTACCAGGGGCTGCTCGGGCTCGGCTTCGACACCGGGCAGGCGGTGGCGCCGGCCGTGCTGACCACGCTCTGCCTGGGGCTGGGGCAGCTCGGGTGGCTGCTGCTCGGCGCCTTCTTCGCGGGGCTCGGGTTGCTCGGGCCGCCGCTGGCCGCCTGGGCGGAGCGGACCAGGCCGGGGGCGGGGGCCGCGGTGGTGCGCGGCTCGGTGGGGTGACCCGCTCCGCTGCTATCGGGGCCCGGATCCAGGACCGCTCGGCCGGCCGAACTGCCCCGGGAATTCGTGGGCATATGCCCGCCATGTCGAATTGCGGAATTCGCCGGATTTCGACGGCACGGAGAATGCCAGACGTGATTGGCCGCCGTCCAGCCTATCGAACCCGACTCGGCAACTGCCGTTCAACCGTTCGGCCTTGCCGGTTGAACGGCCTCGCTTCCGTCACCATTTAATGACGCTCGGTCAGATTGAATCTGTCGAGTCCCTGTCAGGCTGGATACGGCGTCAACGAACTCGTGTCGAATCTGTCGACAGCCTGTCAGAACCGCTTGTACGTTGTGGTTCCGATTCGGCACGGCTCCAGGGTGGCGACCCGATCCATTGACCGGCCGGACGGGAGCGGGAGCCCGGGAAGGACGTCAGAGGATGATCACCGGCAGTGAAGTGGCAGCGCGGCCACGTCTACTCCTGGTCGCGACGGGCATGCGGTCCTACCGCGAGTACCTGCTCGGCCCGATCAGCACCGAGTTCAGCGTGCACCTCTTCCACACGGTCGAACCGACCTGGGAGCGCGAGTACTTGACCGGCTGGACGGTGGTGCCCGACACCTACGACGGCCCGGCGCTGGCCGCCACCGCCGCCGAACTGCACCGCGTCGAACCGTTCGACGGCGTGCTGTGCTGGGACGAGGGCCGGATCCACGCGGCCTCGCACATCGCCGAGGCGCTCAAGCTGCCGAACGGTGATCCGGCGGTGATCTGGCGGCTGCGCGACAAGGCGCAGACCCGGCGGGCGCTGGCGGCGGCCGAGGTGCCGCAGCCGGTGTCGATCCCGGTGGGCACCGAGCAGGAGGCGCTGGCCGCGGCCGAGCGGATCGGCTATCCGGTGATCGTCAAGCCGCGTGGCTACGGCGCGAGCATCGGCGTGATCAAGGTGGCCGGACGCGAGGAGTTGCGCAACGGGTTCACCTTCACCCGCACCACCACGCTGCCCGACCCGGTCGTCTTCGACTCCGCCGAGCCGTACCTGGTGGAGGAGTGCGTGACGGGCGAGGAGATCAGCGTCGACTCGGTGGTCCACGGCGGCGTGGTGACCGCGCTCTTCGTCGGCCGCAAGCTGGTCGGCTACCCGCCCTACGCCGAGGAGATCGGCCACTTCGTCTCGGCCGACGATCCCTTGCTCACCGACCCCGGGTTCGCCCGGGTGCTCGCCGAGACCCATGCGGCGCTCGGGTTCACCGACGGCTGGACGCACAGCGAGTTCATGCTCACCGCCGACGGGCCCCGGCTGATCGAGGTCAACGGACGGCTGGGCGGCGACCTGATCCCCTACCTCGGGCGGCTCGCCACCGGGATCGACCCCGGCCTGGCCGCCGCCCGGGTGGCCTGCGGCCTGCCGCCGCACCTCACCGCGACGGCGGGCCGGACCGCCGGCGTGCGGTTCTTCTACGTGGCCGCGGAGGACACCACGATCGACTCGGTCGGCTTCGACCAGGAGCGGTTGCCGGTCGAGGTCGACCGCGCGGTGGCCGTGGCGCAGCCGGGCGCGGTGGTCTCGCCGCCGCCCAAGGGCACGGTCTGGGGCCGGATCGCCTACGCCACCGCGGTCGCCGACTCCCGGGCGGCCTGCGGCCTGGTGCTGGACGCGGCCGAGGCGGCGCTCGTCGTCGTCCCCCGGTGACCGCCGTGCTGGTGATGATCCGTCAGCTTCCGTACGGAGCACGGTAGATGAGCGCTAGGGCGGAACAGCAGGGTGGCCCGGGCCCGTGGGCCACCTTCGTCGAGTCGCCGCTCGCGGTGAAGGCGATCCTGGCCGGCGTGGTGATCAACCGTCTCGGTGCCTTCCTCGGCATCTTCCTGGTGCTCTACCTGACCGCCCGGGGCTACTCGGCCGGCCACGCCGCGTTCGCGCTCGGCGCCTACGGCTTCGGCGGGGTGGCCGGGGTGGTGGTCGGCGGCGCGTTGGCCAACCGGCTGGGCGCGCGCAACGCCACCGTGCTGAGCATGACCGGCTCGGCGTTCCTGCTGGTGCTGGTCTACTACGTGCACAGCTACCCGCTGATCATCGGCTCGGTCGTGCTGGTCGGCCTGTTCCAGACCATCTACCGGCCCGCCTCGGCCGCGCTGCTCTCCGAACTGACCTCGGACGACCGGCAGGTGATGATCTTCGGGATCTGGCGACTGGGGCTGAACATCGGCACCACGCTCTGCCCGCAGCTCGGTTTCGGGCTGTACCGGCTGGGCGGCCACGGGTACGGCATGCTCTTCTGGGGCGAGGCGGCGGTCGCGGTCGGGTACGCGGTGCTGGCCTTCCTCACCCTGCCGGGCAAGGCGGCGGCCGAGGGCATCCCCCCGGCCGAGGACGTGCCGATGGCCGAGGACGCGCCGTCGGCCGAGCCGGTCGAGGCCGGCACGGGGCCACCCGCGCCGAAGGAGAGCTACCTGACCGTCCTGCGGGACACCAGGTTCACCCTCTTCCTGGTGGGCGCGCTGGCGAACGGCATCATCTACGCGCAGTACCTGTCGACGCTGCCACTGGACATCACCCGTGCCCATGTCGACGTCTTCTGGTACAGCCTGGCGGTCTCGATCAACAGCATCGTGGTGATCGTCGTCGAGCTGCCGTTGACCAGGTTCACCCAGCGCCTGCCGGTCAAGCTCACGGTGGGCGCCGGCTTCGCCCTGATCGGCCTCGGTGAGGCGGGTTACGGCCTGCCGCTGGGCGCCGCGGTGATCATGATCGGCACGCTGGTCTGGACGCTCGGCGAGGTCATCGGCGGACCGGCCTTCTTCGCCTACCCTGGTCTGGCCGCCCCACCACGGCTCAAGGCCCGTTACATCGGCAGCTTCCAGCTGATGTTCACCGCAGGCACCGCGATCGGGCCGGTGATCGGCGGCCTGCTGTTCCAGCAACTGGGCCACGGCGTCTGGCCGGTGGTCGCGGTCTTCGGGATCGTGTCGACCGTCTTCGGGGTGGTCGGCGTCCGGTCGGTCCAGCCACCCACGGCGAGCCGGCAGCCGGACCCCGAGCCGGTCAGTGAGGGCGTATGAGTCAACGAGGGTGTCCGAGTCAACGAGGGTGTCCGAGGCGCCGGCGGTTCACCGACGGCGAGTAGGCGGTCCACCGACCGTGAGCAGTCGAGCATTTCGCGACCCTTGGCAGCACAGCCGGCGGTGACCCCGCGCCGGGCGGCTGCCGGCGGGTCCGCGCCAACGCGTACCGCACACATCGCGGCTCCGCCACATGGAGCCGAACTGGTTCTGGCGACACACGTGCCTGGGGGCGCTATGAGAACGAGGGATCGGATTCCCGTCGAGTCGATCCGGCCCGGGGAGTCGCCGCGCTTCGGCGCGGAGGACGAGGAGCACATCCGGCGGCTGGCGCAGACCGACGCCGAATTACCGCCCATCCTGGTGCACCGCAGCACCATGCGGGTGATCGACGGCATGCACCGGCTGGGGGCGGCCCGGCTCAAGGGTGAACCGACCATCGTCGTCGAGTACTTCGACGGCACCGAGGCCGCCGCCTACATCCTGGGCGTGCAGGCCAACGTGGCGCACGGACTGCCGCTCTCGCTGGCCGAGCGCAAGGAGGCGGCCCGCCGGATCGTCGGACTGCAACCGGAGTTGGCCGATCGGGCGGTGGCCCAGCTGACCGGGCTGGCGGCCGGCACGGTCGGCACGATCCGCAAGCTCGCGGGGGCCGAGGCGGCCCAGCGCGGCAGTCGAGTGGGGCGGGACGGGCGGCTGCGCCCGGTCAACGCCGACGAGGGCCGGCGGCGAGCGGTGGAGGTGATCCGCGAGTACCCGGACGCCTCACTGCGCGAGATCGCCCAGGCGGCCGGGGTGTCGCTGGGGACGGCGCACGACATCAAGGCCCGGCTGGACCGGGGCGAGGACCCGATGCGGCGCGAGTCGGCGCGCGGCGCCCGGGAGTTGACGGCGAGCACGGCGGCGGACGGGGTGACGGGTGAGGCGGACATGGCGCCCGTGCCGGACGTAGTGGCCGAACTGGCGCCGGTGGCGGCCGTCCTGGCGGCGATGCGCCCGATCGGGGTGCCCCGCCAGGGCGGCCGGGGGGAGGCGGCCGAGCGACCGGACCGGGCCGACCCGCGGGGCCGCTCGGAGCGCTCCGAGCGCTCGGCGCGGCCCGAGCGGCCCGAGCCGTTCGCCGGCCTGGAGACGCTGCGCCGCGACCCCTCGCTGCGCTTCACCGACCAAGGCCGCGCGCTGCTGATCTGGCTGCACCGACGGCTGGTGGTGGTCGGCGAGGCGGAGACCGAACTGCGCAACATCCCCACGCACTTGCTGCCGGTGGTGGCCGATCTGGCGCGGGAGTGCTCGGACAGCTGGCGCGAGCTGTCGATCGAACTGCAGTACCGTGCCCGCCAGATCGGCTGACCCGGTGGCGCCGGTCCGCTCGCTGATCGGCCATGGCTGCTTCGACGTGCTCCAGTCCACCCGCACCCACCGAGGACTCGACGATGCCTGAGACCGAGCGCACCGCCCGGCCGCGCCGCCTGCTGATGTGCCGACCGCGGCACTTCGACGTCTGCTACTCGATCAATCCCTGGATGCACCCCGAGAAGCCGGCGGACCGCAACCTGGCCCAACTCCAGTGGGAGCGGCTGCGGGAGCGCTATGTCTCGCTCGGGCACGCCGTGGAGGTGCTGGAGCCGCTGCCCGGCCTGCCCGACATGGTGTTCGCCGCCAACGGTGCCACCGTGCTGGACGGCAAGGTGCTGGGCGCGCGCTTCCGCCACGCCGAGCGGACCGCCGAGGGGCCCGCGTACCTCTCCTGGTTCGTCCGCAACGGCTACCAGCAGGTGCGGTGGCCGGAGTTCATCAACGAGGGGGAGGGCGACCTGCTCTGCGTCGGACGGCGGATCCTGGCGGGCACCGGCTTCCGCACCGACCTGCGGGCACACGCCGAGGCCCAGGAGTACTTCGGCCTGCCGGTCACCTCGCTGACCCTGGTCAACCCGAACCACTACCACCTGGACACCGCCCTCGCGGTGCTCTCCGACACCGAGATCATGTACTGGCCCGAGGCGTTCACCCCCGGCACCCAGGGCGTGCTGCGCGAGCTCTACCCCGACGCGATCCTGGCGACCGCCTCGGACGCGGCCGCCTTCGGGTTGAACGCGTTCTCCGACGGCCGCAACGTCCTGTTGCCGCAGGCCGCCCGGGGGCTGATCGCCCAGCTCGAGGAGCGCGGCTTCGAGCCGATCGGGGTCGATCTGTCGGAACTGCTCAAGGCCGGCGGCGGCGTGAAGTGCTGCACCCTGGAGCTGAGGCCCTGAGAAGCTGAAACGGTGCTAGAGCCGCACGCCGACCGCGAAGATCCGGCGGAACGGGAACACCGTGCCGTGCGGCCCGGCCGGGTAGGCCTCGCGCAGTAGCGCGGCGTACTCGGCCGTGAACGCCGCGCGCTCGGCGTCGTCGCCGAGCCGGGTGAGCACCGGGCGCAGCGCCGTCCCCTTGGTCCATTCGAGGACCGGGTCGGGGCCGGTGAGCAGCGTGCTGTAGGTGGTCTCCCAGACGTCCGCCGTGCAGCCGGCGGCGAGCAGCGCGTCCAGGTACACCTCGGGCCGGTGCACGCCGGCCCGGGCCGTGTCCTCGCCGAGCCGCTCGCGCCAGCGGGCGCTGCGGCGCAGCTCGCCGAGCAGCAGGTGGCTGGGCGCCTCGAAGTTGCCCGGCACCTGGAAGGCGATCACGCCGCCCGGCCGCAGCGCCGCCGCCCAGCGCGGCAGCAGCCCCAGGTGCCCGTCGACCCACTGCAGCGTCGCGTTGGAGGCGATCAGGTCGGGCGCGGCCGGTGCCGGGTCGTAGCTCGCGGCGTCGGCCAGCAGGTAGTCCGCGGTCGGCTCGCCCTGCTCGCCGCGCGCGATGGCGAGCATCTCGGCGGAGCTGTCGATCCCGGTGATCGCCGCGTCGGGCCAGCGGCGGCGGAGCTCGGCGGTCGAGTTGCCCGGTCCGCAGCCGATGTCGAGCACGGTGGGCGCGGCGGGCAACTCGGGTACCCGGGCGAGCAGTTCGCGCAATGGGCGGGTGCGCTCGTCGGCGAAACGCAGGTACTGTGCTGGGTCCCAGACGGGGCTGGTCATGGCATGCTCCCAGTTATCTCGATATCAAGATACCTTCTGGAGAGAGCTTGCCGCCGATATATCTTGATGTCAAGAGAACTCGGCTCCTGGGCGCGCCCGGCGCGGCGCGGCATCATGGGCGCATGACGTTCAGCTACCCCGAGGTCGGGGCGACCGGCCGCCCGGGACCGCTGCCCGCCGGCTACCGGCACCTGCGCTACCGCGCCCGGCTGGGGCAGGGTCGCGAGCTGTTCGCGGCGGCCGGCGAGCGGGTGTTGAGCTGGCGGATGCATCGGGATGTCGGGGTGCGGGTGACGGCCACCGCGGCGCGGGCCGCACCCGGTGCCCGGGTGCGGGTGCTGGTCGGGCGCGGGCGGCTGGGGGTGGCCGCGCCGTGCGAGGTCGTCTGGGTGGCGGACGGGCCGACCCGCCGCGGCTTCGCCTACGGCTCGCTGCCCGGGCATCCGGAGTGCGGGGAGGAGGCGTTCCTGGTCGAGCTGACGGCGGATCAGCAGGTCTGGTTCAGCGTCACCGCCTTCAGCCGCCCGGCCGCCTGGTACACCCGCCTCGGCTACCCGTTCGCGGTGCTGTTCCAGGAGCTCTACGCCCGCCGCTGCGCCCGGGTGCTGCGGATCGGCGCGGTCCGGGCGGTGGATGGGGCGGGTCTCAGGACGGCAGGGTGAGGATGCGCGGGCCGTCCTCGGTGATGGCGACCGTGTGTTCGGCGTGGGCGCCGCGGCTGCCGTCGTCGGTGAGCAGGGACCAGCCGTCCGGGGCGGTCAGGTAGGTGTCCCGGCCGCCCGCCAGGAACATCGGCTCGATGGCCAGCACCATGCCGTGCCGCAGTCGCATCCCGCGCCCGGGGCGGCCGTCGTTCGCCACGTGGGGGTCCTCGTGCATGCTGCGGCCCACGCCGTGGCCGCCGTAGCCGGCGAGGATGCCGTAGCCCGCGGCGCGGCCCACGCTGCCGACCGCGTGCGAGATGTCGCCGATCCGGGCGCCCACCACGGCGGCGGCGATGCCCGCCGCCAGCGCGCGCTCGGTGGTCTCGATCAGCGCGAGGTCGGCCGGGCGCGGTGTGCCGACGGTGAAGCTGATCGCCGCGTCGCCGGTCCAGCCGCCCACCTTGGCCCCGCAGTCGATGCCGACCAGGTCGCCGTCGCGCAGCCGGTAGTCGGTCGGGATGCCGTGCACCACGGCCTCGTTGACCGAGCTGCAGATCACCCCGGGGAACGGTGTGTCGGCGAAGCTGGGACGGTAGCCGAGGAACGGCGAGTCGGCTCCCGCGGCCCGCAGCACGCCACGCGCCACCTCGTCCAGCTCCCTGAGCGAGACCCCCACCGCCGCCGCCCGCCGGACGGCGTCGAGCGCGTCGCCGACGACGCGCCCGGCCTCTCGCATGGCGTCCAGCGCCGCGTCCGTCTTGATCTCCACCATGGCCGACAGCCTCCCTGAGCCCTGCTCCAATTCTTATACCGGTATTTGTATCACGGTCGCGGTGGGTGCGGGAGCTAGAATCACGGCATGGTGCGCACTCCTCTCACAGCGCTGGAACGCCAACGCGGCGAACAGCTCGGCACGCTCCTCCGGCAGGCCCGGGGCGGGCGCAGCATGGTCGAGGTCGCGGCGCAGGCCGGCCTGTCGGCCGAGACGCTGCGCAAGATCGAGACCGGTCGGGCGCCGACCCCGGCCTTCTTCACGGTGGTCGCGCTCGCCGGGGCGCTGGGCCTGTCGCTGGACGAGATCGCGGAGCTCTGCGCGCCGGTCGCGCCGGGGGACACCGAGCTGCTCTCGGCGTGACGGAGGTCGGCGGGGCGGGATCGCCCGGCCGGCCGCTGCGGATCAGGTCGGGGGCGCGATGAACGCCGCGCCGACGGGCCGTCAGGTGCGGGCCCGCGCTCGGACACCGTAGGCGACGGCGCCGAGCGCGAGCACCGCCTTACCCCAGCAGCGCGAGCAGCTCCGCGCAGTCGGCTCGCAGTGCCTCGTCCGCCGCGCAGTCGTACCGCATCCCGGGCCTGGGGGCGCCGTCGTTGCCCAACCGGCGGACCTCGGCCGCCTCCATCGCGAGCAGCTCGCGCAGCCCGTCGGGCAGCGGCTGCCCGGCCGCGGCCGCCCGACGCAGGCCGGCGGCGATCACGGGTCGCACGGCCCTGGTGTCGGTCCACGCCGTGGCGAGCGTCCGGTCGAGCAGCTGAGCGGACTGCGGCTCGTCCGCCAGGCCGGCCGCGCGCAGCGCGAGGGCGGCCCGGGCGGTGATCTGGTCCGAGTCGTCGGTCAGGCAGGCGCGCAGCGGCTCGGCCAGCGGCGCGGCGGCCGGGCCCATGGCGGCCAGCAGGTCCAGCGCCAACTGCCGGGCGTACCAGGCCTGCTGGTCCGCCAGCAGCTCGGCCAGCACCGGCCACAACTCCGCCGGGTCCAGGCCGGCGTGCCAGAGCGCGCGGGCGATCACCGCCCGGGTCGCCGGCTTCGGATCGGGGAGCAGTCGGCGCAGCACCGGCACCACCTCAGCTGCTTCCTCTGCTTCCTCCGCCTCGCGCCCCAGATCGTCCGGGTGGGCGAGCAGCAGCAGGGCCGCCGGGTGCAGGGTGCCGCCGGTCTTCGGCAGCTCCTTGCGGAACTCCTCGAGTACCGGGGCGATCAGGGCCCCGGACCCCGGGAGGCAGGCTTGCAGGGCGGCCAGGACGCGGCAGGAGGCCGTCACCCCGGCGTGGTCGAACACCCCCGGTGTGGTGTCGGACTTCGCGTTCGTCCAGCTCAGATGGGGGACCAGGGTGGGTATCAGGTCGGCCGCGTGCGCGGCGAGCCGGGCGCACCACGCGGGCAGCTCCTCGGGGCCCTCGCGACCCGGCAGCAGCCGGGCGAGCAGCGTGGCGGAGCGCCGATCGCCTGCCGCCACCAGGAGTTGGAGGCACTGCCCGGGCAGCCCCCGCTCCCAGCCCCAGCTCGTGCGGTACTCCCCGGCCTCGGCCACGGCGGCCGCGGCGTCCAGCAGTGCGGGGGTCAACGGCAGGGCGCAGAGGCGCAGTTCGCGAGCGGCGGCGGTAGCGGTCTCGGCGGCGCTGACCGCCGGGTCGGTGGCGGTGACCAGGGCGGCCAGCAGCTCGGCGGTCGCCTCGGCGCCGGGCACCCGCCAGCCGCTGTGCAGGTCGCCGGCCCGCTCCACGGCGTCCGCCCGGCTCTGCGGGTCGCCGTGCCGCAGGGCGTGCAGGACCAGGCGGTGACGGGCCGTCACCCGGTCGCCGAGGGCCAGGTGCAGGTCGGCGAGGGCCTCGGCCGCGCGCTCGTCGGTGGCGTCCTCGAACTCGGTGGCGCGCAGCCGCCGCAGGTGGGAGCTGAGCGTGCCGTCGTCGGGGAGCGGCGGAGCGGCGGGGGAGCTGCCCCGCTGCTGTGCGTCGTCCAGCGCGGCCGTGGCCCGCTCGACGAGGCCGGCGGGCAGCTGCTCCGGCGTGTGGCGGGCCAGTTCGGCGAGCGCCGTGAGCACCGTGCCGGGGTCGCCACCGGGCGCGGCCAGTCGCAGCAGGCCCTCGGTGGCTCGGCCGGACTCGGGTGACCGGCCCAGCAGTTCACCGAACGCGCCGGCCAGCGCGTGCCGGACCGCGCCGTCCTGCTCGACGGCGGCGCGGGCGATCAGCGGGTCCAGGACGGCCGGCGGCTGCGGGTGCCGCCGGGCCAGCAGCCCGATCGCCGCCGCCCGGACGGCCGGGTCCGGGTCGTCGAACAGCCGGGCCAGTAGCGGTACTCGCTCGCGCAGGACGTCGCCCGCGAGCAGGCCGTAGGCCACCGCGAGCTCCTCCCACCAGTCGTCCTCGCCGTCATGCGCGGCGATCACCGTGTGCGGGTCCGGCATGCCGTCCCAGGCGTGCTCGATCGCGGCGTCGGCAGACTCGCCGATGCTGGCCAGCAGGTACAGCACACTCGCCCGGTCGGCCACCGCGGGGTCGCCGGCCAGGGAGAGGAGGAACGGCAGGCAGGCCAGTGTCGAGTTGTAGACATCACCCTGGTGATGGACGCCGCCGTAGAGGGCGTCCAGCGCGTTCGCGCGTTCGCGGGGGTCATCGCCGGCCAGTGCGCGCAGGAGAACGGGCACATCGCCCGCGTCGCCGTAGGCGTGGGTGAGCGAGGCCCAGTCAACGGCGTCCAGTCCGTGCAGCGGGTCGGGCATGCGGCGACTCCCTGTCGTGCGCGAGGTGTTGTCGCGTCAGTCTCGCGCAGCGCGCCGACAGTCGGACGACGGGGGCTCACCCCTGCCACAGTTCACCCCTGCCGCAGATCACCCTTGGCGCAGTTCGCCCGCCTCGCCGAGCCAGACCAGCCGGCCGCGCTCCAGCACGTGCACCAGGGCGTCGTCCGGTGCCCAGCGCGGCACGGTGCGGGCGGTCAGCAGCACCGCGCGCCCTGCCAGCGCCCGGTCGGTGAGCAGCCGGCGCAGCCGGGCCACCACGGCGGGGGCCAGACCGCGTTCGGGTTCGTCGAGCAGCAGCAACGCGGGCTCGGCCAGCAGCGCCCGGGCGAGGGCGACCAACTGCTGCTGGCCGCCGGAGAGATCGGTGCACAGCCGGCCGAACAGCGCGGTCAGTTCCGGGAATCGGGCCGCCGCGCGCTCGGGCGGGCCGGACAGGCCGAGCGTCTCGGCCACGGTCAGGGTCGAGAAGACCGCCCGGCGGTCCGGGACCAGCACCACGCCGAGCGCGGCCCGGCGGTGGGCGGCCAGCGTGGTGACGTCCCGTCCGGCCACGGTGACCCGGCCCTGGTACGGGTGGGCCAGGCCGGCCAGCGTCGCCAGCACGGTGGAGCGCCCGGAACCGTTGCGGCCGACCAGGAAGCCGACCCGCCCGTTCGGGCAGCGCACGTCCACCCCGTGCAGCCGCTCGACCCGTCCGTAGCGGACCCGGACGCCGTGCAGTTCGGCGGCCAGGCCGCCCGTCGAGGGGCTCACCAGAGCCGCCGGACCCGCTGGTCGGCGAGCACCCGCTCGATCGGACCGGTGGCCACCACCCGGCCGCCGTCAAGCACGTAGGCGGTTTCGGCGAGCCGGGAGACCAACCCGAGGTCGTGCTCGACCAGCAGCACGCCCGCCCCCTCGCGGGCCACCAGGGCCAGCACCCGGGCGACCCAGGCGACTTGGCCCGCGTCGAGGCCGACCGAGACCTCGTCCACCAGCAGCACCCGCGGCGCTCCGGCCAGCGCTCGGGCCAACTCGACCAGCCGGAGCACCCCGAGCGGCAGGTCGCCCGCCGGGCGGTCGGCGAGCGGGGTCAGACCCAGCAGTCGCAGCGCGCCGGCCACCCGCTGCCGGACCGCCACCGCCGGCGGGGCCGTGAGGCGCGCCCGGAGAGCGGCGCCGCCGGGCCTGCTCGGCCGCTGCTGCTCGGCGCCGACCTGGACGTTCTCCGCGACCGTCAACTCGGGGAAGACGGCCACCTGCTGGAAGGTCCGCGCCACGCCGAGCCGGGCCCGCCGGTGGCAGGGCGCCCGGGTGATGTCGCGGTCGTCGAGCAGGATCCGCCCGCCGTCGGGCCGGGCCAGTCCGCTGAGGCAGTCGAGCAGCACGCTCTTGCCCGCGCCGTTCGGGCCGACCAGCGCGGTGACCCGCCCGGGGCGCACGGCCAGGTCCACCCGGTCCACCACCGGCACGCCGCCGAGCCGCCGCAGCACCCCGCGTCCGGCCAGCAGCCCGGCGCCGGTCCGCTCGCCGCTCACCCCGGCACCGCCCGCCGGACCCGGCCCGCGAGCCCGCCGGGCAGCCGGCCCGCCCCCGCCGCGAGGGCGCCCACCACTACGGCCGACATCCCCGGCACGGTCGCCGCGTCCAGCCCCACCAGCGCGAACGCGGCCAGCACCGCGCCGACCGCGCTGTCCACCCCGGCCACCACCACGGCCGCGAACCAGAGCAGCCCCTGCACCGGGTCGAAGACCGAGGCGTCGAAGGCCTCGCCGCCCAGCGCGAGCAGCACTCCGCCCGCGCCCGCCAGGCCCGCGCCCAGCCCGAAGACCAGCAACTTGACCCGGGGCACCGCCACCCCCGCCGCCCAGGCGCCCGCCTCGTGGTCGCGCATCGCCACCAGTGCCCGGCCCAGCCGCCCCCGCCGCACCGCCGCCACCAGCAGCGCGCCCACCGCGAGCACGGCCAACTCGGCAGCGTAGAAGGCGTGGTCGCCACGGAGGAAGACGGGCCGCAGCACCGTCAGGCCGGCTGTCGCGTAGGGCTGCTCGAAGACGAAGCGGCTCAGCCCGACCGCCAGCGCGAAGGTCACCAGGGCCAGCACCAGGCCGCGCCGGTGCACCACCGGGCGGCCGATCAGCAGCCCGGCCGTCGCCAGCCCGAGCACGGTGACCACCAGCGCCGCGCCCACCGGCACCCGGCCGGAGGCGAGCAGCGCGGCGGCCAGCGCGCCCAGGCCCGCGAACGCGCCCTGGCCCAGCGAGACCAGCCCGCCGCCGCCGGTCACCAGCACCACCGAGAGCAGGATCAGCGCCAGTGCGGGCACCGTGAGCACGGCCCGCACGCCGCCCGCCCGCAGCGCCAGCGGGGTGAGCAGCGCGAGCGCGCAGACGGCGGTCGCCCAGCCCCAGCCCCAGCTCGAGCCCCAGCCGGCGTCACCGCCGCGCCGCCGCCCGAGCTGCGGCACGCCGCCGCCGCCCAGCAGCCCCTGCTCGGTGAAGCCTTCGACGAAGCCCCACGGCACCAGGGCGGCCACCAGCAGCGCCACCGCGAAGAGGTTGGACTGCACGGCGTCCAGCAGCGGCCCCAGCGTGCCGCCCGGGTGCAGCCAGGTCAGCTCGGACTGGCCGATGCCCAACGCGAGCCCGACGGCCACCGCGATCGGCAGGCTCTGCAGCCGGGCCGCCACCGCGACCGCCAGGGTCTCCATCACCAGCAGCGGCAGCCCGTACGGGTCGAGCAGCACCAACGGCGCCAGCAGCACGCCCACCAGCCCGGCCGTGAAGGAGCCGAACGCCCAGCCGGCCGCCGCCACCCGCCCGGCGTTCACCCCGGCCAGCTCGGCCAGGGTCGGGTCGGCGGAGACCGCTCTGGCCCGCACCCCGAAGCCGGTCCACCGCCCGATCGCCCAGAGCGCCACCGCGATCACCAGCACGGTGCCGAGCTGGGCCACCGCGTCCACCCGCAGCAGGTGGCCACCGGGCAGCGTGACGGTCCGCGCCGGGACCAGCGACGGCACGTCCGTCAGCGGCGTGGTGCCCCAGATCGCCGCGACCGCGCCGATCAGCAGCACCAGGACGCCGACGCAGGCGACCACCACCTCACCGATCGCCGCCTGGCGCCGCTGGAGCGGTCCGAAGACGGCCAGCTGGAGCAGCACGCCGAGCCCGGGCGCCACCACCAGCAGGCAGAGCACCGCGCCCCAGCCCACCGGCCAGCCGCGCACCACCACCAGCTCGCGCAGCAGATAGGCGATGAAGACCGCGATGCCGCCCTGCGCCAGGTTGAGCACCCCGGTCAGCCGGTAGCAGACCACCAGCCCGACTCCGCTGAGCGCGGCCGCGCTGCCGACGGCCACGCCCGCCAGCGCGAAGTCGATCGCCAGCCCGGGGTCGGCCATCAGACCGGGCCGTCCGCGGGCAGCACGTCCGGCTCGCAGACCGGGCACGGCGCCAGCCCGCGGGCCCGGACCGCCGCGCCGTCGACCGGGACGGCCTGCGGCTTGCCCGCCACCAGCGGGCAGTCGGGGCGGTGGCAGAGGGTGCCGCCGGGCACCGCCACCAGGCTGCCGCCCGGCGCCGCCGGCTCGCCGCCGGTCTCGGGCAGCTGCCAGTCGGCGGCGGCCGGCTCGACCGGGGGAGCGGCGGCGGTCGGGGTGGCCGTGCCCTGGGTGCCCGTCGGGGTGCCCAGGGCGGCAGTGCCCGCGCCCGGGGTGCGCAGCGCTGCCCAGACCACGCCCGCCACGATCAGCGCGGCGCCCGGCGCGGTGGCGGAGGCGAGGTAGGGGAGCTGGCGGGCGGTCAGCCGCTCGCCCGAGACGGCGTACCAGCCGAGCACGCACATCGCCCCACCCAGCAGGGCCAGCAGCCAGCCGAAGGGTGCGCCGGCGAGGAGACGGGTGAGGACCGGGCGCCCGGAGCTGTCCATCGCGATCCTTTCCGCCGCCCGCCAGGGGCCGGCGACCCGTCAGCCGCGCCGGCCGGCTCGCCCGCCGCCGTGTTGCGGGTGGGCGGTCGATCGGCCTACATAGTGTCACCTGCGTCACACTCGGTCGCAGCGCGACACCAGGCGGAGAAACCCATGCGCACCATGCCCAACGACCGGCCGGCCGACCCGGCGCGTCGCCCGTCCGCAGAGCCGCGATCTCACCCGTCCGGCCGCCTGACGGTCCTTCGGACGGCGGCCGCCGTGCTCGGGGCCCTGCTGCTGGTGGCCTCCTGCTCGAGCAGCACGAAGAGCAGTTCCAGTGCCACCCCGACCCCGACCCCGGCGGCGAGCAGCGGGTCGGCGGCGCCGTCCGCGTCCGCGTCCGTCTCCTCCGCCGCGGCCTCGCCGTCCGCCACCGGCGCGGCCTCGCCGACCCCGACCGGAACCGCGCCGGCCGACGTGGCCGCCGCCACGGCGCAGGTCACCCAGAACTGGCAGAGCTTCTTCTCCCCGGCCACGCCGATCAGCGCCAAGGCCGGGCTGCTGCAGAACGGCGACCAACTCCAGCCGCTGCTCCAGGCCTTCGCCGCCGACCCGCGGATCTCGCAGATCAGCGCGCAGGTGACGAACGTCCAGTTCAGCTCCGCCAGCACCGCGACCGTCACCTACAACCTGCTGCTGCAGGGCCAGGTGGTGCAGCCGAACGCGGCCGGGCAGGCGGTGCTGGAGAACGGCACCTGGAAGGTCTCACAGGCCACGCTCTGCGGGCTGGTCGCGCAGAGCGGCAACACCGCGGCCGGCGTGGTGCCCGGGTGCAGCAGCTGATTGAGACACGCCCTAGCAGGGTGGCCGCCGCGCTGGCGGCCACCCTGCTGGTGTTGTCCGGCTCGCTGGCCGGCTGCGGCACCCGGCTGCCGGAGAGCGACTTCGCCGCGCCGGGTCCGACGGCCGCCGGGGGCAACCCGGCCAGCGACACCGGTGTGACGTCGGGGCAGATCAGGATCGGCATCGTCACCTCGCTGACCAGCCCGCTCGGCACCGAGGTGCTCTCCGGGCCCCGGTACGGCGCGCTGGCGTTCTTCCAGGCGCTGAACGCGGCCGGTGGCCTGCACGGGCGGACCGTGCAGGTGGTGACCTGCGATGACTCCGGCAGCGGCTTCGGCAACCAGGAGTGCGTGCACAAGCTGATCGACCAGGACCAGGTCTTCGCCTTCGCCGCGGGCAGCGTGCTCGACTACGCGGGAGCCCCGTACGTCAACGGCAAGGCGGTGCCGGACGTGGGCAGCCAGCCGCTGGGCACCGCGTACGACCGGTATCCGCATCTGTACGGCATCTACGGCAGCAACGCCCCGCGCGACGGCCGCTCGGTCGGCTGGGACGGGACGCTCTTCCTGAGCACCGAGGTCTACCGGTACTTCCAGCAGCGCCTCGGCGTGCGGCGGGCCGCGGTGGTCGCCTACAACCAGGCCGAGTCGCTGAGTTACGCGCACCAGATCGAGCAGGGCCTGACGGCCGAGGGCTACCACGTGCTGATGAAGACGGTGGACCTGGCGCTGCCCGCGTTCCCCGCGGTGGCCACCGCGATGGCCTCCGACGGCACCCAGATCGTCTTCGACGCGATGGACACCCGGGGCAACACCGGGCTCTGCCAGGCGCTGGACGCGGCGGGGGTGAAACTCGTCGCCAAGGTGACCAACGTGCAGAACTGGGCGCAGACGGTGGGCCGCGACTACGCGGCCGCGCCCGGTTGCCGCGGCGTCCTGTGGGCCACCTCGTCCAGCCGCAACTACGCGGACACCCGGTACCCCGCCGTCCAGCAGTTCCGCAGCGCCGTGAGCCGCTACTACTCGGATCGCGAACCGCTGCTGTCGGCCTGGGAGTTGGAGGGCTGGGCGGGCGCGCAGTGGCTGACCGACGCGATGGACTCGTGCGGGGCGGCGCTGACCCGGGCCTGCGTGGAGCGGTTCCTGAACCGAGCCCAGCCCTATGACGCGCACGGGCTGCTGATCCCCGCCGACTTCGTCCGCCTGCCGCGCCCCAGCGGTCTCACCCGCGCCTGCCTGGACGTGGCCCGCTGGCAGGACAACACCCCAGCGGGCGGGCCTGGTTGGGTGACCCAGGTGCCCGACATGGACACCAACTGCTTCGACGTGCCGCAGCTGCCGTACCAGCCCTGAGGCCAGCTCCGAGGCAGAAAGTGACCAGCCTTTCAGGATTTCACAGGTGGCTGATCATCCGATACTGATTGTCCAACTGTTCATCGGGTGGCCATCGGTACGCTATCTACGCGCGTTTCACTCTGAGCCGTCGAGGAAGCGCGAGTGCGAAGAGGCGGTGCCGTGGTGCAGTTGAGCGAGCGGGTCCGGCGGCGAAGTCGGCCGCGTGAGGGATGGGCCGGGTGGCTGTACACGGCGCCGGCGCTGTTGATCTTCTCGGTCTTCATCATCGGACCGACCGCCTACACGCTCTACATCAGCACCTTCCACTGGAACACGCTCAATCCGTCGATGTCCAGCTTCATCGGAACCGACAACTACCGCCAGCTGTTCCAGTCCACCACGCCCGACTTCCTGACCAGTGCCGGGAATTCGCTCTACTACTGCGCGGCGATGGTGATCGGCGGCACCGCGCTCTCGCTCGCCCTGGCGCTGCTGCTGCAGCGTGGCGGGCGACTGCTGAGCGCCGGCCGGGTGGCGATCTTCGCGCCGCACGCGACCCCGATCGTGGCCACCTCGCTCGCCTGGGTCTGGCTCTTCAACCCGCAGTTCGGGCTGATCGACCTGGTGTTGAAGCACCTGCACCTGCCCACCCCGCAGTTCCTCTTCTCCAGCAGCTGGGCGATGCCCTCGGTGATCGTCTACAGCCTCTGGCACGAGGTCGGCTTCACCGTGGTGCTCTTCCTCGGCGGCCTGGCCGTCACCTCCGGCGAACTCAGCGAAGCGGCCCGGGTCGACGGGGCGAGCCCCTGGCAGGAGTTCTGGCACATCACCTGGCCGCAGCTGCGTCCGGTGACGCTCTTCGCGGTGGTGATCACCAGCATCACCTCGCTGCAGGCCTTCACCCAGTTCTACGAGATGAGCCGGGGCGGCCCGGCCTACGCGACCACCACCCTGAGCTACCTGCTCTACCAGGAGGCGTTCGTCCTCTTCGACACCGGGTACGGCGCCGCGCTGGCCGTGGTGCTCTTCGTGGTCACCGCCGCCTTCACGCTGCTCCAGCGGCGCCTCGGCGACCGGATCGCCGCCGACCTCTGACCCGCAGCAACGCCCGTCCTTACCAACGCCGTTCCGCACTGTTCGCCTGCCCCTGCCGGTATCCCCACACGCGAAAAGGAACCCCGATGTCCTCCAACCCCACGCTGCGTCGTACCGCCGCCACCGTGCTGGCCGCGGCCACCGTGCTCGGTGCGCTGAGCGCCTGTTCCTCGTCGAGCAAGTCCAGCGCCGACGCGGGTTCGGGCGGCACCACCACGATCTCGTTCATGCAGATCATGATCAGCGGCACCCAGAAGAGCACCCTGGTCGCGCTGACCGACGCCTTCCAGCAGGCGAACCCGAACATCAAGGTCAACCTGGAGTACCAGCCGGACTACGGCACCCTGCACGCCAAGGAGACCGCCGGGGTCGCGGCCCACAACCCGCCCACCATCGGTCAGGTCTACGAGAGTTGGGCCGCCGACTACGCCAAGAGCCAGGTGATCCTGCCGGTCGGCCAGTACGCGGGCAGCGACAGCCCGGCCGGGCTATCGGACTTCTACCAGGGCGTGCAGAAGGACCTGCGGCTGCCCGACGGCAAGCTGTGGATGTGGCCGTTCAACAAGAGCGTCCAGGTGCTCTTCTACAACCAGGACCTGCTCCAGGCCAAGGGGCAGAGCGCGCCGACCAGTTGGGACCAGTTCGCGACCGCGGCCAAGGCGGTCTCCGGGGACGGCGTCACCGCGATCAGCATCGACCCGGGCACCACCGCCTCGCCGGCCGGCGGCACCGTGCTCTTCGACGCGCTCTGCGCCGCCGACGGCACCCCGGACATCGCCGCCGACGGCACCCCGCAGCTCAACAGCCCGGCCGCGGTCCAGGCGCTGAGCTACCTGGCCGACCTGAAGAAGGCCGGCGCGCTGGCGGTCGGCTCCAACTTCCCGGGCGAGACGGCGCTCGGGGCCAAGAAGGGCGCCTTCGACATGTCGAGCGCCGCGGGCTACTACTTCGAGAACCAGGCGGTGGGCGGCAAGTTCGCCCTGGGCACCGAGGTGCTGCCGACGGGCGCGAGCGGCCGGCCGACCAACGTGCTCTCCGGCACCAACATCGCGATGTTCGCGTCGGCGAGCAAGGCCCAGCAGGCGGCGGCCTGGAAGTACATGCAGTTCCTGGCCTCCGCCCAGAGCCAGGCCCAGTGGTCCAGCACCACCGGGTACCTGCCGGTCACCGCGAAGGCGCTCGACCAGATGAGCGAGTTCCTGGCCAAGAACCCGTACATGAAGACCGCCGCCGCGGCCCTCGACTACGCCGTGGCGCAGCCCGCCTTCCCGTGGGTCGCCAAGGCCCAGGGCGAGGAGGTCGTCGCGCTGCAGAAGGTGCTGGAGCAGGGCGCCGACCCGGCCGGCGCGCTGAACGCCGCCCAGCAGGCCGCCCAGGCGGACCAGAAGGCGGGCCAGTGACCCTCGCCGGACCAACTGCTCGTCGGCCGCGCGGCGCGCTGCGCCGCACCGTGGCCGTGCTGATCGCGCTGGCCTTCCTCTTCCCGTTCTACTACGTGCTGGTCACCTCGCTGAACTCGGCCTCGCAGTCCAGCACCCTCGCCGATCTGCTGCTTCCGCACTGGCACTGGGAGAACTACGCCCGCGCCTGGGCGGCCGCGCCCTGGCCCCGGCTCTTCCTCAACACGGTGCTGATCGGCGCCTGCACGGTGGTGCTCGCGCTGGCCACCTCGCTGCTGGCCGGATTCGCCTTCGGGGTGATGAGGTTCCGCGGCCGGGGCCTGCTGTTCGCGCTGGTGATGGCGGTGATGATGGTGCCGGGGACGGTGCTGATCATCCCCGACTACATCATCGCCACCGACATCCACTGGCTGGACACCTACTGGATCCAGATCGTGCCGTGGGGTGCCAGCGTCTTCGGCATCTTCCTGGTCCGGCAGTTCTTCCTGGGCCTGCCGGCCGAACTCTTCGACGCCGCCGAGCTGGACGGCGCCGGACGGTTCCGGATGCTCTGGTCGATCGGCATGCCGCTGGTCCGTCCGGCGATGCTGATCATCGCCCTGCAGATCTTCCTGGCCAGCTGGAACTCCTTCCTCTGGCCGTTCATCATGACCCAGGACCCGAACGTGCAGCCGGTCGAGGTGGGACTGGCGGCCTTCGCCGGGGCGGACGGCACCGACTACCCGGGGCTCGCCGCCGCCGTGGTCTTCACCACCGTGCCGGTGCTTGCCTTCTTCCTGGTTCTGCAGCGGCACTTCGTCACCGGCGCGATGTCCACCGCGGGCGGTGTCCGTGGCTGACACGACGTCATCTCCGGTCCTGATCACCGATTTCGACGGCACCCTCTACCGCGGTGACGCGCCGATCCGGCGCTACGCCGAGCACGCCGCCGCCGCGCTGCCCACCGCCGCGCGAGCCGAACTGCTGGACGGTGTCGAGCGGTTCCTGGCGCTCGGCGCCGCCGCCGGGCCGCCGCTGGGCGAGGCGATCGACGGCTGGGAGGCCGTCGCGGTGCTCGGCCGCGCGGTCGGCCTGGACACCGCCGAGCTGAACCGGGCGTTCGCGGCGACCCGCGAGCTGATGCTGGACGCCGCCCGCTGCCCGCTGGAGGTCCCGGCCGGCTACGCCGAACTGCTCGCCGAACTGCGCGGCGAAGGCGTGCGGGTGGTGCTGGCCACCAACAGCCCGGCGGCCGGCCTGGACGGGCTGCTGCGGCGGCTCGAACTGCCGCCGCTGCTGGACTCGGTGGTCGCCGGCACCGGAAAGCCGGACGGCCTGCGGCACCTGCTGCGCGCGGAGAACCCGGCCGGCGGCAGGCGGCGGCTCTGCGTGATCGGCGACCACTGGCGCAACGACATCGAGCCCGGTCGCGAGATCGGCGCGCACAGCGCCTACATCGACCGGTTCGGCCGGGCCGACGGTCCCGCCGACGCGATCGCCCCGACCGTGGAGGGGCTGCTCGACTCCATCCGGACCTGGGCCACGGCCCAGGCGCCGACCGAAAGGAACTGATCACCCGCTATGGCCACCATCGAATTCTGGGGCGGAGTCGGCGTCATCGGCGGCAGCAAGATCCTGGTCCAGCAGGACGGTTACCGGGTGCTGCTGGACATCGGCATCGACATCCCGTCCGGCGGCGACCTGTTCCGGCTGCCGGTGCGCCCGCGCCCGGGCCGGGAACTGGCCGACCGGCTGCGCCTGGGCGCCGCGCCCGCGCTGCCGGGGCTGTTCGCCCCCGAGGCGTTGGAGCCCGGCTCGCCGCTGGCCGAACAGGTGGGCGAGACCGCCGTCTTCGTCAGCCACCCGCACATCGACCACGTGGGCCTGGCCGGTTTCGTCCGCCCCGAGGTGGCCGTGCACGCGCACACCGAGGCGGTCGACGTGCTGACCGCGCTCGCCGCCACCGGCCAGGGACTGACCCACGGCGAGCCCGACTGGCGGCGTCTGACGGACCATCAGCGCGTAGTGGTGGGCCCGCTGGAGGTGGAGTGCGTCCCGGTCGACCACGATGTGCCGGGCGCCAGCGGCTACCTGGTGCACACGCCCGACGGCACCCTGGCCTTCACCGGTGACTACCGCTTCCACGGCCACCACCCGCAGCGGTCCTGGGACTTCGTCGACCGGGCGGCGGGCAGCGCCGTCCTGGTCACCGAGGGCACCACGCTCGGCTGGGAGAACCCGAGCGGGCGCCGGCGCGACGAGAGCGACGTGGCCCGCGACTTCGCCCGCGCGCTGGAGGAGACCCCGGGCCTGCTGCTGCTCTCGCTCTACCCGCGCGACGTGGACCGGGTGCGGGCGTTCCTGGAGATCGCCGGGGCGGCCGGGCGGCGGATCGTCTGGACCGAGCAGGTGGCGGCCTTCCTGCGCCTGGTCGGCGTCGAGCAGGCGCTCTCGGCGGCCGAGCTGCCGGCCGCCGAACTGCGCGCCGAGCCGGACCGGTACGTGGTGATGCCGGACCCGGACGACCTGCCCTCGCTGCTCGACCTGCCGGTCGGCGACGGCTACCCCGGCGCCACCCTGGTGCACGCCAACGGCGAGCCGCTCGGCCCCTTCGAGCCGCGCTGGGCGCCGTTCACCGACTGGCTGGCCGCGCTGGGCATCCCGCTGCGCCAGATCGGCTGTTCGGGCCATGCCTCGCAGGACGACCTGCACCACATGCTGGAGCGGCTGCGCCCCGCCACCGTCTTCCCGATCCACACCACCTCGCCCACCCGGCTGCACCCGCCGCAGGGCATGCGGCGGGTGCTGGCCGCCTACGGTGCCCGCTACACCTTCGGTGGCGACGCGATCTGACGCTAGGTCGGCCCTGGTTCGGGCTCAGGTGCGGTGCGGGAGCCCGTTCCGCCGCTGTGACGGCATCCGCACGCGGGTGTTACCCGGGCGTTGCGATCGGGTCCGGAGAGGTGCGTTATCGTCACGCCTGTCGGAACGTCAGCAAGCACCAGCAGGACTGGCCTGAACAGGGGAGACATCGTGCGCGAGTTCTACGAGCGCGAGGAGTTCATCGAGCGCGACCGCGGCTTCTTCGGCGGTGAGGAGATCATCGAGCGCGAGCAGATCGTCGAGCGCGACCGCTTCGGTCGTGAGCGGATCATCGAGCGCGAGGAGATCATCGAGCGGCCGGGTCTGTTCGACGGCCTCTTCGGCGGTGGCCGTGAGGAGATCGTCGAGCGTGAGGAGATCATCGACCGGGACTTCTTCTAGAGTCCGGTCGGTCGGTCCGAGTGCTGGTTGCGGCGTAGGCCTCAACCAGCACTCGCCCGTCGACCGTTACGTGCGCGTCGAGCGGCAGGTGCGCGCTCTCGGGGGCGGTCAGCTGCGCAGCATCCCGCCGACGATCCCGCCCAGCCCCGCGCCCTCGGCCCCGGCCACCGCGCCGTCCCGGGCCAGGTACGGCTCCAGGGCGTGCGCCAGGCTGGAGAGCGGCATGCTCTGCAGCCAGATCTGGCCGGGCCCGGTCAGCGCCACCAGGTGGTAGCCGTCGCCGCCGAAGATCTTGTTGGCGATGCCCGGTACCCGGGTGATGCTGAACTGCACCGTCTCGTCGAACATCCCCACGTGCCCGGGGTGCACCAGCATGGTCTGACCGGGCGCCAGGGTGTACTGGCAGAGCTCGCCGGACAGTTCGATCCAGGCCCGGCCCTGCCCGTGCAGCCGCTGCAGCACGAAGCCCTCGCCGCCCCACAGCCCGCCGCGGAAGGACTGCTGCAGGGCGATGCTCGGGGTGATCCCCGGCGTCCCGCAGAGCCAGCCGTGCCGGTGCACCAGCACGCCGCGGCCCTGGGCGATGTCCACCGGCACGATGTGCCCCGGCACCTTCGAGGCGAAGGCCACCAGCCCCGGGGCGCCGTGCGCCTGGTACCTGGTCAGGAATATCCCGCCACCGCTGACCGCCCGCTTGAGCGTGCCCAGCAGCCCGCCGCCGCCCGGGCCACCGGAGTTGGTGGTCTGCGACATCTGGATGTTCGCCGACATCCAGGACAGCTCGCCGTGCATCGAGATGATCGACTCGCCGGCCCCCAACTGCATCTCCAGCACCGGCATCGTGCTGCCCTTGATCACGTCCTGCATCCGGATTCCCTCCCCGACCGGTAGCAGCCCCGTGCCGCCCACCCATCGCGCACGGTATCGCCCGACCGTGCTGCCGACCAGGGCGGGCGGCCGCATCGCCGGTGGCACGGGGGGCGTTTGATGGCCGGGTATTCACCGGGGATTCACCCGCAGTCCCCCGGCGTGGTGTGGGGGTGACCGTAGGTTTCAGCACGAAGGAAGTTGTTCATACAACTTGGCACTGCTGTGGATGCGCCCACCGCACGGGCGCATCGGAATGGAGAACCGTGAACGACACGCTGGGCTCGGCGGATGTGGTGGTCGTCGGAGCCGGGATCGTCGGTCTGGCCCACGCGTACGAGGCGCTGGAGCGCGGGCTGTCGGTGGCGATCGTGGAGCGTGACGAGCGGGCCACCGGCGCCTCGGTGCGCAACTTCGGCCACGCCTGCGCCACCGCGCAGGACGGCGTCGCGCTGGGCTACGGTCTTGAGGCCCGCGCGCGCTGGATCAAGCTGGCCGAGCAGGCCGGTTTCTGGCTGCGCCGCAGCGGCACCGTGATGGTCGCCCGGGCCGAGGACGAGCTCGCCGTGCTGACCGAGTTCCAGCAGCTGCGCGGCGACGACGAGGTACGACTGCTCGGCGCGGCGCAGGTGGCCGAGCGGGTGCCGGTCGGCCCGGGCGTGGTCGGCGGGGCCTGGCTGCCGGACGACGTGCGGGTCGACCCGCGCGAGTGCGTGCCGGCGATCGCCCGCCACCTCGCCGAGCGCGGCGTCCGGTTCCACTGGGCCACCACCGCCCACGCGATCGAGCCGGGCCTGGTCCGCACCAGCCGCGGTGAGCTGCGCGCCGGTGCGATCGTGCTGGCCGCCGGGCACGACCTCGACCGGCACTACCCCGAGCTGGCGGCCGAGTCCGGCGTGCGGCGCTGCGTACTGCGGATGCTGCGGGTGGACAACCCGCACCCGCGGCCCATCGAGCCCGCCGTGCAGACCGGCTTCTCGCTGCTGCGCTACGACGGCTTCGCCGCCTGCCCGAGCCTGTCGGAGGTGCGCGAGCGACTCACCCGCGAGTACCCCGAGCTGATCGGGATCGGCCTCAACCTGATGTTCACCCAGCGCCCCGACGGCACCCTGACCATCGGTGACACCCACACCTACGACGTCAGCCCCGCCCCCTTCGACCCGGAGGAGCTGGACGCCGCCGTGCTGCGCGAGACCGCCCAACTGCTCGGCGTGCAGCGGCTGACGGTCCGTGAGCGCTGGCGCGGCGTCTACGCCTCCGGCGTGCGCCCGTACCTGGTCGCCGCCCCCGCCGAGGGCGTCCGGGCGGTCTCGGTGACCTCGGGCATCGGCATGACCACCGCGCTCGGCCTGGCACCGGCCGTGCTGGACGGCCTGCTCGGCGGCACGGTGCAGCAGCCGGCCGAACTGGCGGCTCTCTGCGGGTGACCCCTCTGCGGGTGACGTACCGACGGGTGGGGCCCGCCGCACTCGCGGCGGGCCCCACCCGTCAGTACTTCTCGCCGCTTCAGGCGTTGACCGCCTCCGCGGTCTCAGGCTGCTCGACGGCGGCTGCCGCCAGCTCCTCGCGGACCTGCGCCAGCGAAGGGTTGGCCCAGGCGCTGCGGACGCCCCAGTAGTAGAAGGCCAGCGCGAGCACGGCGACCAGCGCCAGGTCCACGCCCTCGGGGATGTAACCCTGCCCGCCGTACTGGGTGCTGCCGGCCCAGGAGACGCCGGCCATCACGACCAGGTAGGCGATCATCCAGACGCCCGCCTTCAGGTGCGGCTTCAGCACGTCCCACGGCTTGCGCAGCTCGTACCAGGCCCAGATCGGCAGGCCGGCGGCCATCAGCACGATCACCTTGCCGGTCAGCGGCCAGCGGGCCCAGTAGAGGACCAGCGAGCCGAAGACCATCGCGACCGGGGCGATCACCGGCATCGCGCGCAGCCGCACCGGGCGCGCCAGGTCGGGAGCCAGCCGGCGCAGTGCCATCACGGCGACCGGGCCGGTGATGTACGAGATCACCGTGGCGACCGAGACGATCGAGGCCAGCGACCCCCAGCCACGGAAGACGGCCAGGAAGAGGAAGGCGATGAAGAGGTTCAGCAGCAGCGCCGGGCGCGGCACGCCGGTCTTGGGGTCGACCCGGCCGAAGATCGAGGGCAGCTGGCCGTTCTCCTGCACGCCGTGGATCATCCGCGAGGTGGTCGCCGCGTAGATCATGCCGGTGCCGCTGGGGGAGATGAAGGCGTCCGAGTAGAGCAGCAGCGCTAGCCAGTTCAGGCCCCAGGCGAGCGACAGGTCCGCCAGCGGGGACTTGTACCCGATGGTCGACCAGCCGTGCTCCACCACCGAGTGCGGCAGCGCGCCGATGAAGGCGACCTGCAGCGCGATGTAGATCACCAGCGCGATCACGATCGAGCCGATCACCGCCTTCGGCAGCGACTTGCCCGGGTTGCGGGCCTCGCCGGCCAGGTTCAGCGGCGACTGGAAGCCGTTGTAGGCCCAGACGATGCCGGAGGTCGCGACAGCGGTGAAGACCGAGTTCCAACCGTTCGGGGCGAAGCCGCCGTGGCCGGTCAGGTTGTGGCTGTCGAAGTGCGCCAGCAGCAGGCTGCTCGCGGTGAGCACCGGGACGACCACCTTGAAGACGGTGATCGCGGTGTTCGTCTTGGCGAACAGCGTGATGGCGAACCAGTTCAGCGCGAAGTACCCGACCAGCAGCACGCTGGCCAGCGCCACTCCGCTGGTGGTGAGCTTCTCGCCGTCGAACAGCTGGTGCGCCCAGCCGAAGTGCCACGAGCTCATGTACTGCACGGAGGCGGTCGCCTCACCCGGGATCACCGACACGATGGCGATCCAGTTGGCCCACGCCGCCAGGTACCCGGCCAGCGAGCCGTGCGAGTACTGCCCGTACCGGACCATGCCGCCGGCCTTGGGGAACATCGAGCCGAGCTCGCTGTAGGTGAGGGCGATCACCAGGGCCACCGCGGCACCGATCACCCAGGCCAGGATCGCGGCCGGCCCGGCCAGCTTGGCAGCCCGCTCGGCGCCGAACAGCCAGCCGGAGCCGATGATCGAGCCGAGGCCGACGGCCGTCAGGGCGATCGTGCCGAGCGACCGGCGGTAGTTGTTTTGGGACGCCGTTGTCGGCTCGGGCGCGCTCAACGTCTGAGTCCTTCCGTTTCGTCTCGAGCCCGTAAACGCCGACACGAGGTGGGCGCCGTCCAGGCCGGGCAACCCGGGGAGACTAAGCCACAAAAGCGGACGTAAACCTCAGGTGAACCTCAGATTGTTCGATCGTTGTCATTCCGTATCCGGTAATAGCCACACTGGCGCTACCCTGCCGCCGCCGAGCGTGGTGTTGCTCACCAGGGCGCGCCGGCGTGCGGCAGCGTGAGCTGGGCGCGCGAGCAACGCCTTTGCGCTGTTGGTGGGAATGGGGGTGGCGCCGGCTCGCGGTCTGGGGGCGGGGCCCGCAGGTCAGGGCGGGGCGCTCACGCGGGACTGTTCGGGGCCTTCGTACTCTTCGCGTTCCCCAATCCGGCGTTCTCCGATGTCATGTGCGTGGAACATCGAAAGGGGACCCGGTACATGCCTGGCGCGCTCGTGGCCGCCGTGCGGGCTGGCGAGTTGCCTGTCGTCTACTGCAACCACCGCACAGCGCGAGGCAAGTTGTTCCATGCCGCACATCAGACGGTGACGGCATCGACTCCACAGCCGGGCAGCGTGGCGGCGTACGCTTCGATGTCCTCCCGGTCGGTGGTCAGCACAGTGCCGCCTCCGTGAGTGATGGCAATGAAGACCGCCAAGGCATCCACTGGGTCCGGCCGCTTCTTCGCGGGTAGCACCGCCGCGCCGATCATGTCCCCGATGGTTTTCCAGTCTCCGGTGTCCAGGCCCGCCGCGCACGGGAGACAGCGGGGCGGAAGCGCACCGGGGTACACCGTACGGGCCCCAGGGTGGACGAACACCTCGTCCAGGAGTCTCTTCCAGGAATAGGCGATTTTCGTGCTGGTGCGCCACGCCTGGGAGAGGGCCGGACCCGGGACGATCGGCGCATGTCCGCCGGAGGTGACGAAGCCCTTGTGCAGGGTCCTTGCCCGACGGTCCTGGTTGACCAGAGCGATCAGCATCCCGGTGTCGTAGACGATGACGGTCACGCTGCGCCCTCAGTCCGGGATGGACGGCCCAGGATCGCATTGATCTCGGCCTGTTCCTCTGCGGTCAGCGTGATGTCGTCGGTCCAGGTGTCGCTTCCGGCCTGCTCCTCGGCTTCGGCCCGAGCCCGTTCGAACGGTTCGAAGAGCATCTCGACCCGGTCCTGCTGATCCATCTGCGCCTGCGCGGCGATGGTGAGGAGAGTGGAGACGTCGAGCCCGACGGCTGCGGCATGGTCCCTGATCTGGTCCCGAACCTCTGCCGGCATCAGGGCCATGGACTTCGCTCGCACCCGGCGATGCCCGGCGGGCGTACCGCCGCCCTGGAGTGAGTCCAGCGCGACTGCGCGTACGGCTCGGCCAGTGGCTCGCGCTCGCGGGAAGGCACTGCCTGCTCGTCCATGATGTGGACCACATAATTCCGATTAAGTGCATTAGATGGTAGCCGTTGAAATCGAGCCATATCGGCCGCGTCCTTGACTCCGCTTCTGCTCCTACGGTAGCTTTATGGCCGAATTTTTCATCATATCCAGGGGGAAGTATGGCCGCTCAGTGGGAGCCCGACCCATCCGCGTCCTTCGCACGACGCCTGGGCAAGTCCTCGCACGAGCTCGGACAGACGTCCGGAAACACCAGCTGCCCGGATATCTGGGAGCTGGACAATGGCGACGTCGCCGTCATCGGACGCGAACTCACCTCATCGTACGAGGGCAGGCTGCCGGCGGGCGTGAGCGTCGACCCAGGTGAGCGGCTGGTCGTCATCCCGCGTGCGACCATCATCGCTGCGAAGGCGGACATCCCGAATGAGTGAGCTGCTTGCCGGCTCGACCAGCGAGCGCATGGAATTGGCCGCGTACTACGCTGATTTCGAGAGCATTTTCTGGAATATCACCGACCTCGGTTTCTGGAAACTCGAGCGCCAGCAGACCTTCCGGGAGCCCGGATACGACAGCTGGGCGGCCTTCGCCAAGGGCGAATGGGATCGGTCTCTCGGCATTCTGGAGGCCGGTCGAAAGGATATGGAGGACTACCACCGGAGAATCCACGAGCACGGTTTCTCCGCCCGCCGCGTCCGGGTCGTGGAAGAGCCCATCAGCGCCTATCTCCAGTGGGAACTCCACGCGCTGCGGGTGCGCGACCAGAGCGGCGGCCCCATCCGGATCGTCGGCCCTGCCCAGGTGGCGGCGTTCGAGGCCAGCGGTCCGCTCCCCGAGATCTACACGCTCGACTCGACGGTCATGTACCAGGCCGTCTACGACGACGATGGCGTCCTCGAATCCGTCCGGCGGTTCACCGACCGCGAACTTATCCGCAGCTGCCGACAGTTCATCGCCGACCTGTACGCGGTGGGCGAGCCCCTGGAGAGCTACTTCCAGCGCTGCGTGGCGGTGTTGCCACCGCCGGCCGGTCAGCCGTGAGCCAGGACGAGACCGGGTCGGCGGCATCCGCCGGCGGCTCCTGGCAGGCCAATCGAATCGACGGGGCGGCGACGGCCGGCGATGTTGTACAGGCACGTGATGTGCATGGTGGCGTGCATTTCCATCAGCCGGTCGCATCCTTCTCGGTGACGCCACGTCAGCTCCCGGGGGCGGGTCGGCACTTCGTCAACCGTCGTGGTGAGATGGGCCGCCTGGACACCATCGCCACCGAAGCTCCTGGAAGCGACGATCAGTCGGCGACCCTCGTTGTGGCGGTCATCACCGGTACAGCGGGAGTCGGCAAGACCTCGTTGGCCGTGCACTGGGCCCACCGGATCCGCCGGCGATTCCCGGACGGCGCCCTGTACGTCAACCTCCGTGGGCATGACTCCGCCGCTCCGGTCGCACCAGAGCAGGTACTGGATCGCTTTCTGCGGGATCTGGGTGTTCCGACGGTGGCGATTCCGGTCCATCCCGAGGACCGGGCGTTGCTGTACCGGTCGATCATGGCCGACCGCCGGATGCTGGTGATGCTGGACAACGCCGCGGCGGCCGCGCAGGTGCGCCCGTTGTTACCGGCCACACCCGGCTGCCTGGTCCTGGTGACCAGCCGGAACAGCCTCGCCGGCCTGGTCGCCCGGGAGGGTGCGTACCGGGTGGACCTGGGTCGCTTCCCCGAGGCGGACGCCGTCACGCTGCTGCGCGCGGTGACGGCCTCCTACCGGACGCAGGACGACCCCGGCGAGCTGACGGAACTGGCCCGCCTGTGTGCGAGGTTGCCGCTGGCGCTGCGGATCGCGGCCGAACGGGCGGCCGGCCGACCACGGATGCTGCTGGCGGAGTTGATCGCCGACCTACGGGACGAGTCGGCGCGTTGGGACGTGCTCACGGCGGAGGGCGAGGCGGAGGCGGACGCGATGAGCAGTGTGTTCACCTGGTCGTACCAGGCACTGCCCGAGGGTGCGGCCCGGCAGTTCAGGCTGCTCGCCCTGCACCCGGGCGACCAGTTCGGTCTGCCGGCGGCCGCCGTGCTGGCGGGTACCACTGCGGCCGAGGCGCGCCGCAATCTGGATGCGCTGGTCGGGGCCCACCTGGTCGAGGAGATCGCCTCGGCCCGGTACCAGTTGCACGACCTGCTACGGGCCTACGCCGCCGATCGGGTCCGGGACGTCGAATCCGAGCAGGTTCGGGCCGAGAGCAGACGACGGATTCTCGCCTGGTACCTGTACACGGCAGGCAACGCCCAGTCGGCCATCGCACCGTTCGACCGGTACGAGCTCGACCAACAGGTGCCTCAGGATGCCGCGCCGCTGGTCTTCGACGGCTACCAGCCGGCGTTCCAGTGGTACTCGGCAGAGGCCGACAACCTCGTCGCCACCACCCGGGCTGCCGCGGAGTTCGGCTTCCATCGGATCGCCTGGCGTCTGGCGGTGGTGTTGCGTGCCGTCTACATGCATCAGAACGCTTTCGAGGACTGGGAGTCGACCGCCAGGATCGGCATCAGCTCCGCCGCCCAGGCCGGGGAACGCGCGGGTGAGGCCGAGGCCCTGGAGAGTCTGGGGAAGGCGTACTTCCAGTCGCGGCGGCTGGCGGAGTCCGAGGAGTGTCACCGCGCGGCGCTCGCCGTTCGACGTGACATCGGCGACCGGTTCGGCGAGGCCGTGTCGATCAACGCCCTGGGCCTGCTCGGCCTGCGCCGGCGAGAACTCGACGCGGCACGTTCCCACTTCGAGGCCAGCGCGGCGATCTTCCGCCAACTCGGTGACCTCCGGTGGACCGCGCTCCTCCAGGGGAACCTCGCCGAATCGCTGTGCGAACTCGGCCGCTTCCAGGAGGCGGCG
Source organism: Kitasatospora sp. GAS204B (assembly GCF_029892155.1). Taxonomy (GTDB): domain Bacteria; phylum Actinomycetota; class Actinomycetes; order Streptomycetales; family Streptomycetaceae; genus Kitasatospora. The sequence goes on from NZ_JARZAG010000030.1 coordinate 67,745, forward strand.
GAGACGCTGTGCGAGGCGCTGGCCGTCTTCCGCGAACTCGGTGACCGAAGCGGTGAGGGCAACGCGCTGTTCTTCCTCAGCCGAGCCCAGCGCGAGTTGGGCCGGACCGGCGAGGCCCGCGCGTCGGTCGACGCCGCGCTGGCGATCGCCGCCGAGGCGGGCAACAGCGTGTGGCAGGCGCACTGGCTGGTCGAGTTGGCGAACGTCGAGCGCGCGGCGGGGCGGCCCGAGGATGCCCTGCGGTCGAGTCGGCTGGCTGCGGACATCCAGCGGCGACTCGGCGATCGAAGCCGTGCGGCCACGGCGCTGGACCGCGCCGGGGAGGCGTGCCGCGATCTCGGCAGGTTCGGTGAGGCGGCGGACCTGCATCGGCAGGCCGTCGAAACGCATCGGGAGTTCGGCGACCGATGGCAGTTGGCCGGTGCCCTGGACAACCTCGCCCGGTGCCTCCGGCACGATGGTGCTGTCGATGAGGCGCGGGGGCACTGGGCCGAGGCGCTGGCCCTGCTGTCGGACTTCGCCGATCCGCAGGCGCTCGCGCTGAGCCGCCGGATCGCGCTGCGGCTCGCGGATCTCTAGCGAGAATCCGCGGGTGCGGACTCGGTGATCCAGATCGGACCGTCGGCGCATTCCAGGCGGATCCCGTCCGCCGGAGTCAAGCGGGTGCGCAGGACCTTGAGGAAACGCCCTCCGATGTCGGCGACGGGTCCGAGACCGGGGCCGATGAAACGGAAGGTCCGCACCTGGTTGTGTACTTCGCGTGCGGTCTTCGACGTGTCGAGGATCGAGAACTCCGGTTCCAGCAGGCCCGCATAGCTGGCGCGACTCCCGTCCTGGGGCTCGCCGGGAAATCCGCTCGGCAGCAGGCGCAGAGTGTCGGCGAGCAGGTCGCTGATGACCGGCCCGAGTCCGGACCAGAGTCGCTCAGGGGTGACGTCGTCCTCGATCGGGATGCCGCCTTGCCGGGCGAGGATCGGACCGGTGTCGAAGTTCTCGTCCATGCGGTGGACCGTGACGCCGAGGTGGGTGTCGCCATTGCGGATCGCCCACAGGACCGGGGCCGGGCCGCGGTACTGGGGCAGCAGCGAGCAGTGGACGTTGACCACGCCGAACCGGGGAATCCGCATGACGGACGGGGGAAGTCGCCAGGAGAACCCGTAGACCACGAGGAGGTCCAGGTCGTATCCGGCCAGCGACTTCGCCAGGCCCTCGGAACTCCCGGGAACCAGCAGGTCGATTCCGGCGGGGATTTCCTGGAGGAGCTGGCCGACCGTCGCCGTGGCGTAGGTGTCCGTGGGTGTGTTCGGTTTCATCGAACGGCAGTAGACGTGGACGACCGGTTCGTGTCCCTCCCGCTGGCAGACGGAATGCAGGGCCAGAAACTCACGCGTCCCAAAAGACGCAATGCCGATGCGCATCGGGTTCGCCACGGGTGAGACCCTAGCAGCGGCGTGGGGCTGACTGTCGGTCAAATCGATTCAGTCGGCCCGGCCGGCCGGTTACCCCGACATCGGCTGTGCCGCTTCGGCCGGCGCCTGCGACTCCTGCCCGGAGCCGGCTGCGGCGAACGAGCGCAGGCCGGGCGTGGCCGCGCCGATCGCCGCGACCGCCGCGAGGCACAGCAGACCGCCGCCGACCACCGCGGCGGCGCCCGAGGTCGCGCCCGCCACCAGGCCGGCGCGCAGGTTTCCGAGGTCGGGGCCGGCCTGGCCGACGACCTGCTCGGCGGCGCTGACCCGGCCGAGCATGGCGTTCGGGGTGTGCAGTTGCACGATGGTGCTCCGGGACACGACGGAGACCGTGTCGGCCGCGCCCGCCAGCACCAGGAAGCCCAGCCCGACCCACGGGTTGTCCGACAGGCCGAAGAGCGCCAGCGCCGCTCCCCACGCGGCCGAGCCGCCGAGCATCAGCAGGCCGGGGCGGGACAGCCGGGTGATCGCACCGGAGAGAACGGACGCGGCGACCCCGCCGGCCGCGATGGCGGTCAGGAAGAGCCCGAGGGTGCGCGGGTCGTCGTGGAACCGCTCGGCGTTGATCAGCGGGAAGAGGCTGATCGGCATCGACAGGACGGTGGCGGCCAGATCGGTGAGCAGCGCGCCGCGCACCGCGGGGTTGCGTGCCATGAAGGCGAGGCCGTCCAGCACGCCGGCCAGGCCCGGTCGGGCCGGCTTCCCTTCGGGTCGCATCGGGGGCAGCCCGAACGCGCCGTAGAACGACGCCCCGAAGGTCACCGCGTCGATCAGGTGGCAACCGCCGACGCCGAGCCGGCCGAGGACCAGCCCGCCCAGCGCCGGTCCGAGCAGCATCGCCCCCTGGAACGAGATCCGCTGGAGTGCCAGCCCGGCCGCGAGTCGGTTCCTCGGCAGCAACTGCGGGATGAACGTGCGGGACGCGGGCCCGCCGCAGGCGGTGAAGCAGGACTGCGCCGCGACCAGCAGCAGCACCCCGGCCACCGGCAGGTGGCCGAGCAGGCCCTGTAACGCCAGCAGGACCGCGCAGGCGGCCTGGCCGGTGGTGGTGACCAGGTAGAGCCTGCGCCGGTCCGCCCGGTCGACGAGCGACCCGGCGAAGAGTCCGAACCCGATCAGTGGCAGGGCCTGGGCCAGGCCGACCGCGCCGGTCCAGACGGTGCTACCGGTGGTCTGCCAGACCTGGAACATCACGGCGACGACGGTCAGCTGGCTGCCGAGGCCCGAGCAGGTCCGGCCGATCCACAGCCGCCGGAACGCCGGCGACGTCCGCAGGGGCGAGGTGTCCATCAGCACATGTCTCAGGTCCACTCCGGGTCCTCCGCGAGCTTCTCGGCGATCCGGTCGTGAAAGCTCTTGCGCTGCAGGGCCTGCTCGATGTCGCCGACCACTTGGCTGAGGGGGTAGGGGATCTCCGCCTCGATCTCGGCGATCGCGGCCTCGGTGGCCCGCCACTCCGCGGTCAGCCGGATCACGATGCGGCGGGCCTTGGGCGTCAGGGCGACCTTCTTGCTGCGGGCGTCAGCGCCGGGCACTGTCCGCACCAGGCCGGCCGCGCGCATCGCGGCGACCTTCTGGCTGAGCGCCGAGTGCGTGCGCTGCACGGACTCGGCCAGTTCGGTGATGGTCATCGGCCCTCGGGCGTGCAGCCGGATCAGCTCCATGACGAAGCTCGGCCGAACTCCGTCGATCTCCGCCTCCGCGTAGATCCGCGCGATGTCGGCGTCCATGGCCGCCTGGAGCAGTCGTAGTGGACGCCAGCGGCTCTGTTCGGTCGGATCGGGTGCACTGTTCTCGGCCATGGGCACATCGTAACAGCACTTATATAAGGGCTGTTGGAAATATCCTGACCTCGCGTCAACCCTCGGTCGGGCGCGGCCCCGTGGCTCGGTTCAGCTCGTCCCAGCCGGAGAGCTTCACCCGGGTGGCGCGGCCCAGTTCGGCGGCGAGTTCGCGCTCGCGGCGGTCGATGCCGAGCCAGGCGGCGTAGCTCACCGGGCGCACGCCGCGGGCGGCCAGCAGGTCGGTCAGCCGGGGGCGGTGGGTCGGGGCGGTGGTGGCCGCGTGGTCGGCGAGCAGGGCTCGGACGGTCTGGGCCGCGTCGGACTTGTTGGTGCCGATCACGCCGGTGGGGCCGCGCTTCAGCCAGCCGGCGACGTACTCGCCCGGGCGCGGGGTGCCGTCGGCCGCCAGGACCCGGCCCTCGGCGTTGGGGACGACGGCGTGCTGCTCGTCGAACGGCACGCCGGGCAGCGGGACCGAGCGGTAGCCGACCGAACGGAGCACCAGTTGCACCGGGAGGGTCGCGTACCGGCCGGTGCCGGTGAGCCGGCCCGACCCGTCGAGTGCGGTCCGCTCCACCCGCAGGGCGGTGACCCGGCCGGGGCCGGTGAGTTCCACCGGTCGCAGCCAGAACCTGAGCGAGACCCGCCTGGGACGGTCCTGCGGCGGACGGTGCGCCCACTCCGTCAGGACCGCCAGGTTGTCGCGGATCCGACGATCGGACCGGGGTGGCTCGCTGTCGAGTACGTCGGGGGCGACGGCGGCGCCGAGCTCGAGCTCGGCCGGGTCCACCGCGATGTCGCTGCCCGGCAGCTCGCCGAGGGCGCGCAGCTCCCGGGTGGTGAACTTCGCCTGCGCGGGGCCGCGGCGGCTGATCAGGTGGATCTGCCTGACCCGGCTGGCGGCCAGGGCGGCGAGGACCGGTTCCGGCACGTCGGTGGCGGGGAAGTCGGCGGCCGGTCTGGCGAGGATGCGGGTCACGTCGACCGCGACGTTGCTGGCGCCGATCACCGCCACCGAGTCGGCCTGGAGGTCGAAGCGAGCGGGGTGCACGTCCGGGTGCCCGCAGTACCAGCGGACGAACTCGGCGGCGGCCGCGCTGCCCGGCAACTCCTCGCCGGGCACCCGCAGCAGCCGGTCCCGGGTCGCGCCGGTCGCGTAGACCACGGCGTCGTAGCACTGGAGCAGCAGTTCGCGGCTCACGTCGGTGCCGAAGCAGAGGCCGCCGAGGAAGCGGACCCGCGGGTGTTCCAGCACCCGGCGCAGGTAGTCGGCGATCGACCTGATCGACGGGTGGTCGGGTGCCACGCCGTAACGCACCAGGCCGTACGGGGTGGGCAGCCGCTCCAGGATGTCCACCTCGACGTCCGTGTCCGCGCCCGCCGCCGCCGTCTGCTTCAGCACCGCCTCGGCCGTGTAGAGGCCCGCCGGTCCCGCGCCGACCACGGCGACCCGCAGCGGGTTCATCGCGGCTGCGGGGTCCACCGGTCGGGCTCCGCCGGGACCGTGCGCCGCAGGTCGGCGCGGATCCGGGCGGCGAGGTGGCGGGTGTCGTGCCGGTTGAGCCGGGCGCCGGCCACCGCGCCGAGCAGGAAGGGGGTCAGCGTCGGCAGCTTGCGCAGCGAGCTGCGGGCGAGCCGCTTGGTGACCTGGCGGCGGACCCGGGGGCCGGCGCTGAGCGCGAGCAGGCCGCCCGGCGTGGTCAGGCTGACCCGGTCGATGCCGCGCCGATTGGCCCAGGAGGCCAGGTAGGCGGTGGCGCGCTGCGCGCCGCTGCCCGGCGGGCGCTGCCCGTAGACCTCGTGGAGTTCGGCGATCAGCTTGATCTCCACGGCGGCGACGGCGAGCGTCTCGGCGGCGAGTTCCACGGTCATGGCTGGCGGTGTGGGTGCCATGGCCGCCGCGCCCACGCCCGCGCCGACCGCGCTGGAGGCCCGGGCGGCGCCGGTCACCAGCCGGTCGGCCAGCTCCTCGCGGCCGGTGGCGTGCGGATGCTGGGCGCGCAGCGTCGCGAGGTCGCGGACCGGGATGCGCGGCGCGAGGGCCAGCAGTCGATCGGTGAGCCCTCGGACGCCGACTCCGGCGCGGCGGGCCGTGCGGCGTCCCGCCGCGCCGAGTTCGGTGGATCGGTGGCCGGTGCCGCGCGCCAGGTCGGTGACCAGCGCCGTCATCCGGCGGCGGCCGCGGACCTCGCGGGCGGCTTCCTCAGCGGGCGGGCCCAGGTCCCAGTGCTCCATGCCGGCGGCGAGCGAGCTGAGATCGTCGGCGGTCTCCACGTCGTCCCGGTCGGCGGCTCGGCGGCCGGTGCCACCGCGACGTCCACGAATGAGTGCCATGGAGTGCCCCTACCCGCTGCCGCCTGCCGGACACGCGGGTGTCCGGCAGGCGGCAGCGGGTGAGGTCAGGAGGCGCAGTCGACGCAGATCGGCTGGCCGTTCTTGTCCTCACCGGCGAGCTGGGTGCGGTGGTGCACCAGGAAGCAGGTCATGCAGGTGAACTCGTCCTGCTGGATCGGCACCACCCGGACGGTGAGTTCCTCGCCCGACAGGTCGGCGCCGGGGAGTTCGATGCCTTCGACGGCCTCGGTGTCGACGTCGATCGTCGACCCGGCCTTGTCGTCGCGGCGGCCCTTCAGTTCCTCGATACTGTCGTCGCTCGATTCGTCGTTGGTGTTGCGCGGTGCGTCGTAGTCGGTTGCCAAGGCAGTTACCTTCTCGTCGGATGGCGGATCGCAGTCAGCTTGCCCGGTCGCCGCCATGTCTGCCCCCGGAACACGGGTTCCCGGCGTCGTGGATCAGCCACCAGGATGGCGTTCAGGTGCAAGTGTGGCTGATTCGACGTCCCTGGTGTCGCCACTGCGGCAGCGCGGGAAGAAGGAGGGGATGCCAGATGTGCGGGTGACCGAGCCAGTGATGGACGTCGTGCGGCGCGGGCTGCGCGATCCGGCCGTCGTGCAGACGGTGCGCGCGACCGTCGCGGCGACCCTCGCCTACGTCGTGGCGCTGCAGGTGAGCAACCAGCCGGCGCCGCTGACCGCACCGCTCACCGCGCTGCTCGTCGTCCAGGTCACCCTGTACTCCACGCTCACCACCGGCATCCGCCGGGTGAACTCGGTCGTCGTCGGGGTGGTGATCGCGATCGGCTTCAGCTCGGTGATGGGGCTGAGCTGGTGGAGCCTGGGACTGATCATCCTGGCCGCGCTGACGATCGGGCGCTTCGTGCGGGTCGACGAGTTCGTCAACGAGGTCGCGATCAGCGCGATGCTGGTGCTCGGGGTGACCCGGCTGGCCTCGCAGGCCTGGGACCGGGTGCTGGAGACGCTGGTCGGGGCGCTGGTCGGGCTGCTCTTCAACCTGGTGTTCGCCCCGCCGGTCTGGCTGGACACGGCCGGCGAGTCGATCGAGGACCTGGCCCGGCGGGCTCGCCACCTGCTGCTGCGGATCGGGGAGGAGCTGGGCGTGCCGACCCGGGTGGAACGCGCCGCCGAGCGGCTGCACGAGGCCCGCCGCCTCGACCAGGCGATCGCGGACGTGGACGCCGCGCTCCGCCAGGCCGAGGACAGCCTGCGGCTGAACCCGCGGATCAGCGAGGGGCTGCTCTCCCGGCTGGTGCTGCGGACCGGGCTGGACACCCTGGAGATCTGCGTGGTCGTGGTGCGGGTGCTGGCCCGTTCGCTGACCGACCTGGCCAAGCGGCGGGAGACGGACGAACCGCTCTTCCCGCCGGACGTGGCGCTGGAGCTGGAGGAGCTGCTGGGGCACGTCGGGGGCGCGCTGGTGAGCTTCGCCGTCCTGGTGAGCACCCAGGTCAGCAGCAACGCCGCGGAGGCCGAGAGCCGGCTGGCCTCGGAGCTCGGCGCGGCCTGGGCCAGCCGGGACAAGGTCGCCCACCTGTTGCTGCGCCGCGTCCAGGAGCACCCCAAGGCGTGGCAGCTGCACGGCTCCCTGCTGGCCGAGATCGACCGGATCCTGGACGAGCTGGACCTGGACCACCGCTCCCGCCGCCTGATGGAGGAGCTGGACCGCGCCTCCGCCGCCGACCGCGACCGCTTCTCCCGCTTCGGCCGGTTCCGCCGCTTCGTCCGCGGCGAGAGCGCGGGCCGCCGCCGGCGCCGTCGGGGAGCATCGGCCTGATGAGCTGTCAGCTGGTGCGGCCTGCCGGCACCTCCTCGGGCGTGCCGGCCAACTCGGGCACCGGCATGGCAACGGTGGTAAACCGGAGAGGAGGAGAGGAGTGGCCGTGAGCGAGGAATACGACGAGTTGGGCCCCATCGACTACCTCATCGTCGAGTTTCCCGGCAATCGGATGACCGGTGAGGGCATGCCGCTGCTCATCGACCTGGTGGACCGGGGGGTGATCCGCATCCTGGACCTCACGTTCGTGAGGAAGGACCTGGATGGCACTGTCATCGGTCTGGAGGTCGCCGATTTCGACGGGGACGGCGCGCTCGATCTCGCAGTCTTCGAGGGCTCCTCCTCGGGCCTGCTCGACGAGGGCGACATCAACGAGGCGAGCAAGGCACTGGAACCGGGGAACTCCGCGGGCATCGTGGTCTACGAGAACCTCTGGGCCGCACCCCTCGCCGCGGCGCTGCGCCGGGGCGGCGCCCGGCTGGTGGCCAGCGGGCGGATCCCGTACACCGATGTCGTCGCGGCGCTGGACGCGGCCGAGTTGCGCGGGTGACGTAGGGGGCCCGACGTCGGGGGTCGGGGGTCGAAGGGAGCAGCAGTCGGGGGCTGGGGGGCTGAAAGGAGAAGCAGATGCCAGGCCTTCTTCGCGGGGTCGCCCGCACCGCTGTCATCGCCGGGACGGCGACCACCGTCTCCAACCGCGTGTCACGGCGACAGGCGGGCCGCTGGGCGGAGCAGGACGCCACGGCGCAGCCCGCGGCAGCGCCGCCGGCCGCGACCGCTCCGCTCGCGGACACGATGGACGACAAGATCGCCCAGATCAAGCAGCTCGGTGACCTGAAGGCACAGGGCCTGCTCACCGATGCCGAGTTCGAGGCACAGAAGAGCCAGATCCTCAACTCGTGAACGGGTGCCCAGCTGCGCCTGACCGAGCGTCAGGCGCAGTTGGGCGATCCGCTGTCCAGGCCATCGTCGAGGCCGCCGTCGAGGAGGGCGGCGTCGATGGTGAGGGTGAGTTCGTGCAGGCGCCGGCGCAGGTCGATGACCTCCTCGGTCGCCAGGCCGGTGGCGGCGGCGATCCGTCGGGGGACCAGTCGGGCCTGGACACGCAGCGCCTCCCCGGCCGCGGTGGGGCGGACGGTGACCGAGCGCTCGTCCTCGGCGCTGCGCTCGCGCTGCACCAGGCCCTGGGCTTCGAGCCGCTTCAGCAGGGGGGAGAGGGTGCCGGAGTCGAGCCGCAGCCGCTCGCCGATCCGCTTGACCGGCAGCTCGCCGAACTCCCAGAGCACGAGCATGACCAGGTACTGCGGGTAGGTCAGCCCCAGGTCCTTGAGGACCTCCCGGTAGAGGCCGTTGAAAGCGCGCGAAGTCGCGTTCAGCGCGAAGCAGATCTGGTTGTCCAGGCGAAGGAACTCGTCCTCGGGAAGGCGGGCGCTCATGTAGCCAGCGTAACATCTAGTTGTGCGCAATCTAATTGTGTGATTCCATTGTCCTGTCGGAGCGGCTCGGTACGGTGCCGCTCGGTCGCCTGACCCGCATCGGATCGACACAGAGGGGCTACTCCCATGGACGCGCTGTACACCGCCGTCGCCACTGCCACCCACGGCCGCGAGGGCCGGGCCATCAGCACCGACGGCCAGCTCGACCTCCAGCTGGCCATGCCGCAGGTCATGGGCGGCAACGGCCAGGGCACCAACCCCGAGCAGCTCTTCGCGGCCGGCTACGCGGCCTGCTTCGCCAGCGCGCTGGGCCTGGTTGGCCGCGCCGCCAAGGTCGACACCAGCGAGGTGGCCGTCACCGGCGAGGTGAGCATCGGCAAGGACGAGACCAGCTTCGGCCTCTCCGTGGTGCTGCGGATCGAGCTGCCGGACGGCCTGGACGCCGAGACCGGCCGCAAGCTGGTCGAGCAGGCCCACCAGGTCTGCCCGTACTCCAAGGCCACCCGCGGCAACATCCCGGTCGAGCTCGTCATCGAGTAACACCGCTCATGGCAACGGGCGACGCCCCGTTCCGCCGTCCCCCTCGGGCGGCGGAGCGGGGCGTTCGACGTGCCCGACGTCAGGTGCCGTGCAGCCAGACCGCTGTGTCCGGCGGCAGCAGGTCCTCGTCGAGGGGTGCGCTGGTGAGGAGCACGGCGCGGTCGGCGGGCAGTGGTGCGGGCGTGTCCGAGAGGTTGACGAGGCAGCTGAACTCGGTGCCGCGGGTGAAGGCCAGCACCTGAGGGTCGCTCTTCAGCCAGTTCATCGGCCCGTCGCCGAGGGCCGGTTGGGTGCGGCGCAGGTGCAGGGCGGTGCGGTAGAGGGTGAGCATCGAGTCGGGGGCCTGGTCCTGGGTGGCGACGGAGTACTGTGCCCAGTCGGCGGGTTGGGGCAGCCAGGGTTCGATCTCGGTGGGGCTGAAGCCGTACGGGGCGGTGCTGCCGTGCCACGGCAGCGGCACCCGGCACCCGTCGCGGCCGATGTCGGCGCCGTGGGTCCGGAAGAAGTAGGGGTCCTGGCGGAACGCGTCGGGGATGTCCCGGACCTCCGGCAGGCCGAGTTCCTCGCCCTGGTAGAGGTAGGTCGAGCCGGGCAGCGCCAGGCTGAGCAGGATCGCGGCCCGGGCCCGGCGGGTGCCGAGCGCCAGGTCGACCGGTGCGCCGTGCTGGGCGGGACTGCGGCCCATGGCGGTGTCGGCCCGGCCGTAGCGGGTGGCGTGCCGGGTGACGTCGTGGTTGGACAGCACCCAGGTGGCGGCCGCGCCGACCGGGCGGTGGCTCTCCAGGGTCCCGTCGATGACGGCGCGCAGCCGCGCCGCGTCCCACGGGCAGTTCAGGTAGTCGAAGTTGAACGCGGTGTGCATCTCGTCGGGCCGCAGGTAGGCGGCCAGCCGGTCGGGCCGGTCCAGCCAGACCTCGCCGATCAGGGCGCGCGGCTCGGGGTAGCCGTCGGCCACCGCCCGCCAGCCGCGGTAGATGGCGTGGACGGCGTCGCGGTCCACGTACGGGTGCGGCGTCGGCGGGTGGCGGCGGTCGAAGTCGGGCAGCCGGGGGTCCTTGGCCGGCATGGTGGCGGAGTCGATCCGCACGCCGTCCACGCCCCGGTCGAACCAGAAGCGGAGCACCGACTCGTGCTCCTCGGCGACCTTGGGGTTGTTCCAGTTCAGGTCGGGCTGCTCGGCGGCGAAGAGGTGCAGGTACCACTCGCCGGGCTTGCCGTCGGGGTCGGGAACCCGGGTCCAGGCGGGGCCGCCGAACTCGGATGTCCAGTCGTTGGGCGGCAGTTCGCCGCCACTGCCGCGCCCGGGGCGGAACCAGAAGAGGTTGCGGGCCTCCGAACCGGGCGCGGCGGCGAGCGCCTCCTGGAACCAGACGTGCTGGTCGGAGACGTGGTTGGGGACGATGTCGACGATGATCCGCAGGCCTGTCCGATGTGCCTCGGCGATCAGCGCCTCGGCCTCCGCGAGGGTGCCGAAGGCGGGGTCGATCCGGCGGTAGTCCGCCACGTCGTACCCGCCGTCGGCCAGCGGCGAGGCGTACCAGGGGGTGAACCACAGCGCGTCGACGCCGAGTTCGGCCAGGTACGGCAGCTTGGCGCGGACGCCGGCCAGGTCGCCGATCCCGTCCCCGTTCGCGTCGGCGAACGACCGTACGTAGACCTGGTAGATGACGGCGTCGCGCCACCACGGAGCGGCCATGCGGAGAACTCCTTCTGCTGGGCTGGGGCGGGCTAGTCGAAGATCTCGAACTCGGAGAGCTGCGCGGCCGGCCAGCCGGTGTTGCCGGTGACGACCAGCCGCAGCGCCCGCTCGCTGGTCCCGGCCGGGAGCGGGATCGTCACGGTGTTCTGGGTCGCCGGGTCGAAGGTGTAGGCGGCCGGCGGGACCAGGGTGGTGAAGGCCGTCCCGTCCGGGGAGCCGAGCACCGAGAGGGTCTGCACCCGGGAGCCCCAGTTCGACGGCAGGGTCAGCACGACGCTGCTCTCCGGCTGCGCCGTGCCGAGGTCGGCGGTGAGGGTCTGCGGGAAGCCCTGGCCGTCCTGGCTCTCCCAGTAGGAGCCGCTGTTGTCGTCGTTGGCGTTGGCGGCCGGGAAGCCGGGCAGCGCGCTGCTTGCCGTCATGGTCGCGCCCAGCGCCAGGTTGGTGGGCGCGACCCCGCCGCTGCCGCCGATGCCGTCGGTGTCCCCGACCAGCCGCACGGTGGTGGGGGTGCGGCCCTGACCGCCGGGGATGGTCAGGGTGGCCTGGGCGATGCCGGTGGCCGCCGCGGTGTAGGAGACGTCGACCAGGCACCAGTTGGCGTTGTCGGTCGGTGAGGTGGCGGTCAGGCTGCCGGGACAAGGGTGGGTCGGGTCGGGGGCGACGGTGAAGCCGCCGCTGGCGGTGATCGGGCCGAGGGCGGTCGGGGCGGTGCCGGTGTTCATGATCGCGACCCGCTGCACCGGGGTGGCCTGGCCGACGGCGGCGGCCTCGAAGGTGGTGGTGGACGGGTAGGCCCAGAGCGGGCTGCCGGCCGGCATGCCACAGCCGGTGCTGTCCCAACCGAAGTCGCCGGGGCCGCGGTTGATGCTGAAGCCGGAGCCGCAGCTGAACACGCCGACCCCGCCGACGCCGGTGGCGATGGTCCCGGCGACGCTGACGGCGCCCGGTGCCTGGTCCTGGAAGACGTAACTTCCCACGCCGGCCACCAGGTTGTCGCGGATCGCCACGTTCGTCACCCGGTAGCCGGCGCTGGGCGGGGTGGTCACGGCCGAGCCGACGTAGGCGTTCGAGTTCTGGAACATGAACGCCTCGTAGGGGCTGTCCAGGATCGCGTTGCCGGTGATCCGCACCGGTGCGGTCATGTCGCCCTGCTGCGGGTCGAACCAGATCGCGCCGACGCCGTAGTCCCAGCCCGGGTCCCACTGGCCGGTGCGCACCAGCAGGTTGCCGCTGATGTCGAGCGGGCCGGACATCGGGACCGAGCCGAACCGCTGCCCGAGGCCGATGCCGCCGCCCCGGGTGACGGTGTCCTGCAGCAGGTTGCCGCTGATCACGTCGCCCGCCCCGGCGCCGTAGACGCCGATGTTGTTGGCGAGTCCGGGCGAGTCGACGGTGTTGTGGGTCAGGGTGTCGCCGGTGTCACCGTAGTTCTGCGACCAGAGGGCCAGGCCGTCGTCCTGGCTGTTGCGCAGGAAGTTGCCGGTGATCCGGGCGCCGGTGACCGGACCGTCGGCGGCGTCCAGGTTGATGCCGTCGGCGGTGGTGTCCTGGATCCGTAGCTGACGGATCGTCAGATTGCTGCTGGGGCCGACGATCCAGGCGCCGACCTTCTCGTTCTGGATCCACACGTCGGCGATGGTGGAGTCGCTGAACCCGCCGTTGAAGCCGGTGTCCTCGCTGTTGCTGTCGTCGCGGACGTCGACGTTGCCGTACAGCGCGAGATCGGAGATCTCGACATGACTGCTGGCCGGGTTCTGCTTGCCGTTGAACTCGACGTTCTTGCCGGTCAGCACGGTGTGCCACTGGCCGGCGCCGGCGATGGCGATGTGGTCGACGTTCAGCGGGCTGCTGACGGTGTAGGTGCCGGGCGGCAGGTACAGCCCTTGCCCGGCCGCCGAGGCGGTGTCGATGGCGCCCTGCAGGGCGGCGGTGACGTCGCTCGCTCCGGTGTTGTCGACGTGGTACGGCGCCTGGGTGACGTCGGCGTAGCCGGCCGGCGCGGCCTTCGGGGCGGCCACCTGCTCGAAGTCGGCGGTGTTGATGACGTACCAGGGCGCGTCGTCGCCCGCGTCGACCTGGAGTTTGACCACGGTGCCGGCCGGCAGCGTGCTCGCGAAGTGGTATCTGACGTCGTTGTAGAAGTCGTGCGGCACCTCGCCGTTGGGCTGGCCGACCATCGGGGTGTTGCGGAACGGGTACTGGCCGTAGAGCCAGCTGAACTGCGAGGTCAGCGAGAGGGCGGCGGTGGGCCGGTCGTCGACGTAGAGGCTGAGCGGGGCGGCGATGCCGCCGCCGTGCAGCGAGTCGGGCAGCGCGTAGTGGAAGTCGACGGCGTTGGCGGCCCGGGTCAGCCGGAAGGAGACGTACTGTCCCTGGCCGGCGAGTTGGACGGCCTGCCGCCCGGTGGCCTCGGCGGCGAGGCTGCCGTAGTGGTAGTCGGGGCCGAGCACCGTGCCGTTGGTGTGCGCGGACGGGCTGGTCGCCGCATTCTGCTCGGTGAACGGCACGGGCGCGCCGGCCAGGCCCTCGGCGGCGAGGGCGGCCGAGGGCGCGGGCGAGGCCGAGGCGGCGGACGCGCCGGACGGGAGGGCCAGGGCGAGCGCGGCGGGCAGCAGGAACGCCGCCACGGCGGCGACCGCGCGAACCCGTCTGCGGCGCCCGCGTGGAGAGGCGGGGAGAGGCACGAGGCGGCTCCTTGGGGAGGTTCGAGGGGTCAGACGGTCCGGAGCCAGACCGCTGTGTCCGGCGGCAGCAGGTCCTCGTCGAGGGGTGCGCTGGTGAGTAGTACGGCGCTGTCGGCGGGCAGTGGTGCGGGCGTGTCCGAGAGGTTGACGAGGCAGCTGAATTCGGTGCCGCGGGTGAAGGCCAGCACCTGGGGGTCGCTCTTCAGCCAGTTCATCGGCCCGTCGCCGAGGGCCGGTTGGGTGCGGCGCAGGTGTAGGGCGGTGCGGTAGAGGGTGAGCATCGAGTCGGGGGCCTGGTCCTGGGTGGCGACGGAGTACTGTGCCCAGTCGGCGGGTTGGGGCAGCCAGGGTTCGATCTCGGTGGGGCTGAAGCCGTACGGGGCGGTGCTGCCGTGCCACGGCAGCGGCACCCGGCAGCCGTCGCGCCCGGGGTCGCGGCCGCCGGTGCGGTGGTGCATCGGATCCTCGATCCGGTCGGCCGGGATGTCCTCGACCTCGGGAAGCCCCAACTCCTCGCCCTGGTAGAGGTAGACGGATCCGGGCAGGGCGAGGGTCAGCAGCGCGGCGGCGCGGGCGCGGCGGGTGCCGAGCGCCAGGTCGGTGGCGATCCCGAAGCGCTTGGTCGCGAAGTCGAAGGCGGTGTCGGCGCGACCGTAGCGGGTGACGGTGCGGGTGATGTCGTGGTTGGCCAGCACCCAGGTGGCCGGCGCGCCGACCGGGGCGTGCGCCGCCAGCGTGGTGCCGATCGCCTCCCGCAGTCGCTCGGCGTCCCACGGGCAGGCCAGGAAGCCGAAGTTGAACGCGGTGTGCAGTTCGTCCGGGCGCAGGTAGCGGGCGAAGCGGGCGGGGTCGGGCAGCCAGACCTCGCCGATCAGCGCGCGCGGCTGCGGGTAGGAGTCGGCGAGCCGGCGCCAGGAGCGGTAGATGTCGTGCACCCCGTCCCGGTCCAGGTAGGGGTGCGGGTCGCGGTCCGGGGTGAAGTCGGGCAGCGCCGGGTCCTTGACCACTTCGGCCGCCGAGTCGATCCGCACGCCGGCCGCGCCGCGGTCGAACCAGAACCGCAGCACCTCCTCGTGCTCCTGCCGCACCTGGGGGTTCTCCCAGTTCAGGTCGGGCTGCTCGGGGGCGAAGCGGTGCAGGTACCACTGGCCGGGCGTGCCGTCCGGCTCGGTCACCCGGGTCCAGGCGGCGCCGCCGAACTGGGACGGCCAGGCGTTGGGCGGCAGTTCACCGTGCTCGCCGCGGCCGTCGCGGAACCAGAACCGGGCCCGCGCCGCCGAGCCCGGGCCGGCGGCCAGCGCCTGGACGAACCAGGCGTGGGCCTGCGAGACGTGGTTGGGCACGATGTCGACGATGGTGCGGATGCCCAGGTCCAGCGCCTCGGCGATGAGCTTCTCGGCCTCCGCCAGGGTGCCGAAGGCGGGGTCGATCCGCCGGTAGTCGGCCACGTCGTAACCTCCGTCGGCCATCGGCGAGGCGTACCAGGGGTTGAACCACAGCGCGTCCACGCCCAGTTCGGCGAGATAGGGCAGGTGGGCGCGGACCCCCGCCAGGTCGCCGATGCCGTCGCCGTTGCCGTCGGCGAAGCTGCGGACGTACACCTGGTAGATCGCGGCACCGCGCCACCACGCGGGCGCTGCGGGCGCGGCCGCCGGCAGGCCGGCCGAGTCGGTGCGGTGCATCGTGGATCTCCTCGAATCTGCTCAGCCCTTGGTGGCGCCGGCGGTCAGTCCGGACATGATGTTGCGCTGGAAGATCAGGAAGAAGACGATCGTCGGGACCGAGGCGATCGCCAGGGCGGCGATCAGCACGTTCTGCGGAAGCCCCGAACTGAGCTGGCGCAGGCCGATGTTGACCGTCTGCGCGGAGGTGTCGGTGAGCACCAGCAGCGGCCACAGGAAGTCCTTCCAGACCCCGACCACGGCGAAGATCGAGACCACCCCGAGGATCGGCCGGGAGATCGGCAGCACCACCGACCAGAGCGTGCGCAGCGGCCCCGCGCCGTCGATGGCGGCGGCGGCCAGCAGGTCGGTGGGGATCGAGTCGAAGAACCGCTTCAACAGGAAGATGTTGAAGGCGTTGGTGACCGACGGCAGCCAGATCGCCCACGGGGTGTTGAGCAGACTGATGTGCAGGAAGGGGAGGTTGTTCGCGGTCAGGTACTCGGGCAGCGCGATCACGGTGGTGGGGATCATCAGCGTCGCCAGCATCGCGAAGAGCACCAGGTTGCCGAAGACCGGGCGCAGCTTGGAGAAGGCGTACGCCGCGGCGACGTCGAACACCAGCTGGAACCCGAGGGCGCCGAGCGCGTAGAGGGCCGTGTTGCCGATCAGCCGGCCCAGGTCGCCGTCCTGCCAGGCGGTCAGGTAGTTGTGCGCGGCGGGCGCCGCCGGCACCAGCGTCGGTGGGGTGCGGATGATCTCCTGCGGGGACTTCAGCCCGCCGCTGATCATCCAGTAGAGCGGGAAGAGGAAGACCAGCGCGAAGAGCACGGCCAGGATCCAGAAGACGCTCCAGTACGCGGTGCGCCCGAGCGGGCGGGCCAGTTGTGCGGGCGAGACCAGGGTGCGGGTCACGGTGTCCGGCGTTCGTGCCACGGCTCTCACTCCTCACCCGTGCGGCGGCTGAGCCAGAGGTAGCCGCCGGCGAATCCGGACAGGACCAGCAGGAGCAGCACGCCCAGCGCGCTGGCGCTGCCGTAGTTGTTGTAGGCGAAGGCGTACTGGTAGATCAGGTAGACCACCGAGGTGGTGTTGTTCGCGGCGCCGGTGATCACGTAGGGCTCCATGAAGACCTGCGCGGTGCCGATGATCTGCAGCAGCAGCATCAGCGACAGCACCAGGCGGGTCTGCGGCACCGTCACGTGCCAGATCCGGCGCAGCAGGCCGGCGCCGTCGATCTCGGCCGCCTCGTACAGCTCGCCGGGGATGCCCTGCAGCGCGGCGAGGTAGATCAGCACCGTGCCGCCCATGTTGATCCAGGTGGAGAACATCACCAGGCAGAGCACCGCCAGGGCGTGCGAGGACTGCAGCCACTGCACACCGGGCAGGTGCAGCACGTGCAGCAGCGCGTTGAACAGGCCGCTGCTGTCCGGGGTGTAGAACCAGCGCCAGAGGAAGGCCGCCGCGACCGGCGGCATCATCACCGGCAGGTAGACCAGCAGCCGGAAGTAGGAGCGCGCGTGCCGCAGTTCGTTGATGACGATCGCGGTGAAGAAGGGCACCGCATAGCCGAGGACGAGGGCGAAGAGCGTGAACAGCCCGGTGGTCCGCCAGGCGCTCCAGAAGTCGGGGTCGGCCAGGATGTGCCGGTAGTTGCGCAGCCCCACCCAGGAGGTCTCGCCCGCGAAGTTGCTCTTCTGGAAGCTCATGATCACTTCGCGGATCATCGGGTACCAGGAGAAGAGCGCGAAGCAGATGATCGCTCCGGCCAGGAACAGGTAGGCCGTGGTGTTGCGGCGCAGTTCGCGACCCAGGGAGCCGCGCGGCCGCCCTGAACGGGCGGCCCGCGCGGCGTCCGCGGCCAGGGCGCGGGTCAGGTTGAGCGTCGCCATGGTGGAGTCCGGTCCCTACTGCTGGGCGTTGCTCAGGATCGAGTTGGTCTGTGCCTTGAAGGTGTCCAGCAGCTGCTGGAGGTTGGCGTTCGGGTCGGTCAGCGCGGTGTTCATCGCCTTGTCGCCCTGCGCGTAGATGGCCTGCGCCTGCGGCGGCTCGACCAGCAGCTTCATCGAGGGCAGCGCGGCCACGTAGGTGGCGAAGTTCTGGGTGGGCAGGTTGGCGTACTTGGCCACGTTGGCCGCGTCGGCGGTGGCCGTGGCGCCGCTCCACAGGTCCGGCTCGGGCAGGCCGACCGGCTCCTTCTCGCCGGCCTTGCGCGCGTAGTCGAACTGGCCGGTTCCCGAGGTCAGGAACTCGTAGTTGAGGAACTTGATGCCGGCCTGGATCTGGGCGGGCGTGTCCTTCTTGTTGAACATGTAGCCGTCGCCGCCGACCAGGGTCGCCGTCCTGCCGGGCATCGGGCCCACCCCCAGGCCGTCGTAGGCGGTGCCGTACTGGTCGTGCATGGTGGTCAGGGTGACCGGGTCGCCGACGTACATGCCCAGCTTGCCGCCGGCCATCATCTGCAGCAGGTCGTTGTACTGCAGGCCCTGCTTGGTGCCCATCGCGTTGTCGGTGAAGCGCAGCTTGTGCAGGAACTGGAGCACGGCCAGGCCGTTCGCGTCGTCGAAGGCGGCGGACTTGCCGTCGGGGGTGACCATGGTGCCGCCGCGCGAGTAGAGCTCGGCGGCGAAGTGCCAGCCGCCGGTGTTGGCGGCGCTGTAGTCGGCGTAGCCGACGGTGCCGCCGCCCAGCTTGGCGATCGCGACGGCGTCGGCCTCGACCTGGTCCCAGCTGGTGGGCGGTGAGTTGGGGTCGAGCCCGGCCTGCTGGAAGAGCGTCTTGTTGTAGACCAGACCGAGGCTGTAGTTGCCCTTGGGGATGCCGTAGAGGTCGCCGGAGCCGTCCTTGCGGTAGATGTTCAGGAGCGAGGACTGGATGTCGGACAGTCCGGCGATCTGGCCGGCGTACTTCTGGATGTCGGCGGCCTGCCCCGAACTCACCACGTTGGCACCGTCGGTGAAGTAGGTGTAGAAGACGTTGTCGGTCTTGCCGCTGGCCAGCTTGGCGTTGAAGGTCGCCGGGTCGTCGCACGGGTTGGTGTCGTCGCCGTTGACCGTGATGTTCGGGTTGAGCTTCTCGAAGGCGGTGACGTCGGCCAGCCAGTTGGCCCGCGGCTGGGCCTGCGAGGTGGGCGGCTCGCAGCCGACGCTGATGGTGACCTTGCCGCTGTCGTTGCCGGCGGCGGAGCTGCTGCCCGAGCTGCTGCACGCGCCGGTGGTCAGCGCAAGGCCCGCTGCGAAGGCGATGGCGAGGGTGATCCGGGCTCTGCCGCCCGTCGACTTACCGGTCATCTGAGGTCCCCTGGTGCTGAGGTTCGCTGCGGTGGCCGCCAACTGCCGTGCGGTGCCCGTCAGCTGACGACAGGACGGATCGCACGGCGACGCCTCGGGGCCGGCGGCTTCGACCCCCGGGCTCCCTCGCAGCCGTGGTACGGGCGGCGGGTCGGTCCGGCGTGCTGCCAAGGTACGGCCTCGGAAACATGGCTGCAATAGGCCGACGCATTGACGCAAGAACGAGACAGTTCAGCGATCTTGCTGCACGCACCTACGCAAACCAGTGCAGATTCGTGACATAGTCATGTCTGTGACTCGTAGACTCGCGGAAGTCGCCAGCAGGGTCGGAGTGAGCGAGGCCACGGTGAGCCGTGTGCTGAACGGCAGGCCGGGTGTCTCGGACGCGACCCGGCAGGCCGTGCTGACCGCGCTGGACGTGCTCGGGTACGAGCGGCCCAGCCAACTGCGCGGCGTGCGGGCGCGGTTGGTCGGCCTGGTGCTGCCCGAGCTGCAGAACCCGATCTTCCCGGCGCTGGCCGAGGTGGTCGGCGGGGCCCTGGTCCAGCTCGGCTACACCCCGGTGCTCTGCACCCGCTCGGCCGGCGGGCTGACCGAGGCCGAGTACGTGACCATGCTGCTGGACCAGCAGGTCTCCGGCGTGGTGTTCTGCGGCGGGCTGAGCGTCGACGAGCACCGGCAACTGCTGGACCGGGGCGTGCCGGTGGTGCTGCTCAACGCGGCCGTCGACCACCTGGGGTTCCCGCAGGTCTCCACCGACGACGGCTCGGCCGTCGAGCAGGCCTTCGGGCATCTGCGCGCGCTCGGCCACCGCAGGATCGCCCTGATGGTCGGCTCCGAGGAGCACATCCCCTCACAGCGCAAGATCGCCGCTTTCACCGCGCTGGCCGCCCGTGCGGGACTGGACATCACCGGACGCATCGGTCACGCGCTCTTCTCCTTCGAGGGCGGCCAGGCCACCGCGGGGGAGTTGATCCGGGCCGGCGCCGGCGCGCTGATCTGCGGCAGCGACATCCTGGCGCTCGGCGCGATCCGCGCGGCCCGGCGGGCCGGACTCGACGTCCCCGGTGACATCTCGGTGGTCGGCTACGACGACTCGGCCTTCATGAACTACACCGACCCGCCGCTGACCACCCTGCGCCAGCCGATCGACGCGATGGCCAGGGCCGCCGTCGCGCTGCTCGTCAACCAGGTCCAGGGCGGTGCTCCGACCCCCAAGGAACTGCTGCACGCGCCAGAGCTCGTGGTCCGGGGGTCCACCGCCCCGGCGCGTGTTCAGATCGCGCAAGAACCGAACCGCGAATAGCGGCTCTTTTCGCTCGGGAAACCGACGGGCGGGCAGCCGGGGCCGCGCGCTGGGCGCCCGCGGACCGCAGGTGCCCAGGCCGGCGGCGTGTCGGCGGGACGAAAGTCGCGACCGCAGCGCACGCGATCGCGGTCGGCGAAAGGTGATGGACCGTCAGGCGCCAGGCCAGTTCTTTCTTTTCTTCTTTTACGCGGAATATTGCGGACATTAATCGGCAGGTCTACTGTTCCGGTGACTTCGCTGCGCTTCTCCCACCCCCAGGAGCGTCATGTCCACCTCCCCCGCCACCCCCACGCCCGCCGCGAGGGCCGGCCGATCGCGCCTCACGCCGGTCCCCGCAGTCCTGCTCACCCTGCTCGCCCTGCTGCTCGCGCTCGCCACCTGGTCGGTCACCTCGGCCTCGGCCTCCAGTACCGTCTACGAGGCCGAGAACGCCGCGCTGTCCGGCGGCGCGGTGGTCGCGAGCGACCACACCGGCTACACCGGAAGCGGTTTCGTCGGCGGGTACACCGACGCGAACAAGGGCACCGCCGACACGGTCTTCACCGTCAGCGCCGCCGGCGCCGGGGCCTACACCGCCTCGCTGCGCTACGCCAACGGCACCACCGCCACCATGACGCTCTCGCTCTACGTCAACGGCAACAAGACCACCCAGCTCTCGCTGCCCGCCACGGCCGACTGGAACACCTGGACCACGCTGCCCGCCACCGTCCAGCTGAACGCCGGCGGCAACACCATCGGCTACAAGTTCGACACCACCGACAGCGGCAACGTCAACCTCGACAACCTCACCCTGGCCCCGGTCCCGCCGCCCCCGCCGGGCCAGTACGAGGCCGAGAACGCCGCGCTGTCCGGCGGCGCGGTGGTCGCGAGCGACCACACCGGCTACACCGGAAGCGGTTTCGTCGGCGGGTACACCGACGCGAACAAGGGTGCCGCCGACACCGTCTTCACCGTCACCGTCGCGAACGCCGGCCCGACCCCGGTGGCGCTGCGCTACGCGAACGGCACCACCGCGACCATGACGCTCTCCGTCTACGTCAACGGCGCGAAGATCCAGCAGGACCAACTCCCGGCCACCGCCGACTGGAACACCTGGACCACCGTCACCGACAACCTCACCCTGAACGCCGGCGGCAACACCATCGGCTACAAGTTCGACAGCACCGACAGCGGCAACGTCAACCTCGACAACATCACCGTCACCTCCTCGGGCAGCTCCTCCTCCGGGGGCGGCGGCTCCGGAGGCCAGCAGTACCAGGCGGCCACCGCCTTCTACACCGGCGGCCCGTCCGTGGCCACCTCGATCCCCGGCTACACCGGCAGCGGCTACCTGACCGGCTTCACCACCCAGGGCGCGCTGGTCGACCTCACCGTCGACGTGCCGTCAGCAGGCAGCTACCCCGTCACCCTGGCCTACGCCAACACCACCGGCACCACCCAGACCATCTCGCTCCACCTGAACGGCGTCCGGAACGGGCAGCTCAGCCTGCCGGCCGGCAGCGGCTGGCTGACCGCCGTGCAGAACCTCACGTTGCGCTCGGGGGTCAACCTGATCGGCTACCGGACCGACCCCGGGGACAGCGGCAACCTCGCCATCGACAACGTCGCCGTCAACGGCGGCAGCGCGCTCGCCGCGCAGGGCGCGACCGTGCCGTACACCGAGTACGCGGCCGCGTCCGCGCAGACCAACGGGACCGTGCTGCCCTACAGCATCAGCTACCCGAGCCTGCAGGCCGAGTCGACCGGCCGGCAGGCCGTCCAACTCACCGCCACCGGCCAGTACGTGCAGTTCACCCTCACCCAGCCGACCAACTCGATCGTGTTGCGCTACTCGATCCCGGACAACTCCGACGGGTCCACCGCCACCGCCCCGCTGGCGCTCTACGCGGGTGGCAGCAAGATCCAGGACCTGAGCCTGACCACCCAGTACTCCTGGCTCTACGGCGGCGGCTACTACGACACCCACACGCCCAGCAGCGGCCCGGCCCACCACTTCTTCGACGAGACCCGGGCGCTGATCGGCAACTGGCCGGCCGGCACCGTGCTGAAGCTGCAGAAGGACGCGGCCGACACCGCCGCCTCCTACACGATCGACGTGGTCGACACCGAGCAGGTCGACCCGGCGTTCGGCATGCCCAGCGGCTACGTCCCGGTCACCAACTACGGCGTCACCCCGAACAGCGGCGCCGACCAGACCTCGGCGATCAACAGCGCGCTCGCCGCCGTCTCCGGCACCGGCCAGGGCCTCTGGTTCCCGTCGGGCACCTACCTGATCTCCGGTCAGCTGAGCCTGAACAACGTCTCGATGCGCGGCGCGGGGGAGTGGTACACCACGATCCAGTCCACCGCGCCCAACGGCTCAGGCGGACTGATGGCCACCGGCGGCACCAACCAGGTCGCCGACCTGACCATGGCCGGCGACCAGACCTTCCGCAACAACGACGCGGGCGCGGCCGGCATCGAGGGCAACTTCGGCGCCGGATCACTGATCTACGACGTGTGGATCGAGCACACCAAGGTCGGCGTCTGGACCGACTCCGGCAACGGCCTGTACGTGGTCGGGGCCCGGATCCGCGACGTCTTCGCCGACGGCCTGCATTTCAACGGCGGCACCTTCAACTCCCGCGCCGACCAGTCGGTGGTGCGCAACACCGGGGACGACGAGCTGGCGCTGACCACCCAGAACGGCAACGTCACCGGCTGCGTGCTCGCCAACAACACGGTGAGCAGCCCGATCCAGGCCAACGGCATCGGCGTCTACGGCGGCGCGAACAACACGGTCGAGAACAACCGGGTCTCCGACACGGTCGCCTTCGGCTCCGGCATCACCATCAGCACCGCCTTCGGCGCCGGCTTCTCCGGGCCCACCACCGTCAGCGGCAACGCCATGATCCGCGCGGGCTCCTACAACACCAACTGGGGCTCCTCGCTCGGCGCGCTGTGGATCTACGCCAACCAGGACGACATCACGCAGCCGGTCACCGTGCTGAACAACACCATCAGCAAGGCCAGTTACCAGGGTGTGCTGCTCAGCTACGCCAAGCAGATCAGCAATCTGACGCTCGATCAGCTGGCGATCAACGGAGCCGGCACCTACGGCATCGACATCTCCGACGTGACCGGCAGCATGACCGCCACCGACGTCACGGTCTCCGGCACCGGCTCGGGTGGCCTCAACAATGCGGGCAACTACACCATCAACCGCGGACCGGGGGACAGCGGGTTCTAGGCACGGGATGTTGACGATCCGTCAGTCATGAGTCAGGGCCCGTAGCTGCCGTGCGCGCTGCTACGGGCCCCGTCGCTTCCCTTGGATTGACGCTGCTTGAGCGCGACCTGGACCGAGGTGAGCCGGATCGTGTCCACCCGCCCACGGAGGCGGGGTACCTTCCGAGTACGGCCACGCGCCCGGAAAGGGACCAGCATGACGCAGTGGAGTGACTACACAACAGGCGAGCGGATCAAACTTCTTTCCGTGCCGACGATCCGCAAGGCCGAACGCGACCTCGGCGGAAGCCTTCAGACCCTGCTCAAGGTCTCGGCCGCGCTGAACACCGACGTGTCGGTGATCCTCGGGCAGCAGGCGCCGCGCCGGGCGATGCGCGGAGCGGACCGGGCGATGATGCGTGAGCTTTCCCGGGCCGTCCACGACACCGCCGCCGGGGTCGGCGTCGACACCGTGCCACCCACCCCGAGCGAACTCGCCGGCGTCCTCACGGCCGCTTGGGAGACGTACCGCGCCGGCGACTTCGTGGGCTCCGGTGTCCGTATCGCCCCGGCGCTGCGCGAAGCTGCCGCCGCACTGCGGTCCGCACCGCCCGACCAGCGGGGCGCGGCGGCCGGCATCCTGGCGGACGCCTACCGCCTCGCCGCCTACGTGGCCAACCAGTTCGGTGCCCGCGATCTCGCGTACGCGGGTATCGGGCATGCACAGCACCAGTGAAGTTCCCCCGTTGATCTGGACAGCTTGATACTGGGACGGTTGGGTCCCGGAGGAAGCAGTCCAGGTAGTGAGTGGCAAGAGCAACATGAGCA
>NZ_JARZAG010000031.1 GCF_029892155.1 Kitasatospora sp. GAS204B
GGATGTCAACATATCTGGCGTTGACTTTTGGCACGCTGTTGAGTTCTCAAGGAACGGACACTTCCTTCGCAGCCACTTCCGTGACCCCTCCGGGCGCTTCGTTCTTTCGTGTTCTCAGCTTATCAGATCCGATCCGCACCGTTTACCGGTCGTTTTCTTCTCCGAATTCCCGCTGAGGGGATTCCCTTCGGCTTACCAGCAGAGCTTATCAAAGGATTCGCACTGCTTTTGCCTGGGGCAATTTGACTTGCCGGGCCGCATCCATGGACGCGTTTCCTCAGCCTGTCGTGTCGTAGACCCTACAACCGGCCGACCCTGTTGTCCAGTCGACCTAACCGTTCGAATCTACTAGCCGACCGGACCCGTGTCAACGGCTCTGGCGGCGTGAAGAGAAGACTACCAGGTCAGAAGGGGTCAGCCCGCCACCGGCTGGAGGTCCGCACGATCGGCGGCGGCCACGTCGCCGGTCTCGCCTGCGGCGGCGGCGCGGCGGCCGAGGACCAGGGCGTAGAGCAGGAAGAGCGTCTCGGCGGTGACCCCGATGCCGACCCGGGCCCAGGTGGGGAGGCCGGAGGGGGTAACGAACGCTTCGAGCAGGCCGCTGACGAAGAGGACGGCGGTCAGGCCCATGGCCATGCCGATCGTGGCGCGGCCCTGTTCGGCCAGGGCGACGGTGCGCGGGCGCGGGCCCGGGTCGATCACGGTCCAGCCGAGGCGCAGCCCGAGGCCGGCGGCGACGAAGACCGCAGTGAGTTCGAGCAGGCCGTGCGGCAGGAGCAGGCCGAGGAAGAGGTCGAGGCGGCCGGCGGAGGCCATCAGGCCGACGCCGATGCCCAGGTTGAGGATGTTCTGGGCCAGGACGTAGAGGACCGGCAGGCCCAGGAAGACGCCGAAGACCAGGCACTGGGTGGCGACCCAGGCGTTGTTCGTCCAGACCTGGGCGGCGAAGGAGCTGGCCGGGCGGTCGGAGTAGTAGGCCTGGTAGGCGCCGCCTGGGCGGGTCATCTCGCGCAGTTGGCTGGGGCTGGCCAGGCTGTCCCGGACTTCGGGGTGCGCGGCCACCCACCAGGCGATCAGCGCGGCGCCGAGCAGCGAGACCAGGGCTATCGGGAGCCACCAGCGGCGGGAGCGGTACAGGGCGGCGGGGAAGCTGACCGTGAAGTAGCGGCCCACGTCGCGCCAGCCGGCGACCCGGCTGCCGGTGACGGCGTTGCGGGCGCGTGCCACCAGCGTGGTCAACCGGCCGACCAGGGCCGGATCGGGCGCCGTGGCCTGCACCTTGGCCAGGTGGCCGGTGGTCCGCTGGTAGAGCGCGACCAGTTCGTCGGCCTCCGCGCCGGTGAGTTTGCGCCGCTTGCTGAGAGCCTCCAACCGCGCCCACTGCGCCTGGTGGGCGGCGACGAAGACGTCCAGGTCCATGCGGGTCACTCCAAGGTGGGCGGTGGCGGCGCGGGGTCAACGGCTGGGGTCAGCTTGCCAGAGGTCGTCGCGGGTGGGCTGGGAGCCTTCCCCGGCTTTCGGGCGGCCCCGTATGTTGGGCACCTGAAGATCGGGGGTCGGGCGGCTGCTCTGCTCCGTGACGTCGAGTGGAACGGGCTGGTGCGGTGAGCGACCTGGTGACGGGTGAGGCCGTGGTCCTCGGACTGCGGCCGGCGAAGTTGCCGAGCCGGGCGCTGGCCGTACTGCTGGACCTGGTGGTGGAGTTCGCGGCGTTCTTCCTGCTCTCGCTGTTGTCGCTGGTGCTGCTGCCGGGCCTGGACGGGGCGGCCGCCGCGGCGCTGGTGATCTGCCTGATGGTCCTCCTCCTGGTCGCGGTGCCGGTGCTGGTGGAGACGCTGTCGCGCGGACGGTCGCTGGGGAAGGCGGCGCTCGGGCTGCGGGTGGTGCGGGTCGACGGCGGGCCCGCGGGGTTCCGGCACGCGCTGGTCCGGGCGCTGGTCGGGGTCTTCGAGATCATCCTGCTGACCGGGGTACCGGCCGCGCTCTGCTCGTTGGTCTCGACCGACGGCCGGCGGCTCGGCGACATCTTCGCGGGCACCCTGGTGGTGCGCGAGCGAGTGCCGGAGACGGCCGCACCGGGGCTGGCCGTCGCGCCGCCGCCGCAGGTGCTGGCCGCGCTGGGCGCCGATCTGGTCCGGCTCGACCTGTCGACCGTGCCCCCTGGGCTCTGGCTGGCGATTCGCCAACTGCTGAACCGGGCAGATCAGTTGGATGCCCAGGCGGCGCTCGGGATGGCGCAGCGGCTGGCCGGTGACGTGGCCGAGCGGACCGGCTGGCCGGTGCCGGCCGGGCTGCATCCGGCGCTGTACCTGGGCGCGGTGCTGACCGAGCGGCAGCGCCGGGAGTGGCAGCGCGCGACCGGCACGGGTGCCGTGCCCAGCCCGCCGCCCGCACCCGGCCCCGGCGCACCCACCGCCCCGGCCGCACCCACCGCGCCGCCGGTGCCGCCCGCCTCCCCCGCCGTCGACGGCGGGTTCTCGCTGCCCGGCTGAGCCGGCCGCGTCACTCCCAGCTCGGCCAGGCGTTGGGCGGGTTGTCCAACTCCTCCAGTTCGATGCCCGGGGCCGCCAGCAGCACGTCGCCCGCGAGGTGCAGTTCGCGCTGCTCGCCGGTCTCCAGGTCGGCCACCTGGTAGCGCTCGACCAGCAGCGGGCCGCTGTCGGTGGCGTGCTGCTCCACGCTCTGCAGGGTCCAGCCCTGGTCGAAGGTCCGGGGGGCCAACGCGGCGCCGCTGAAGGCGACCAGTCGCACCCGCGCGCTCGCGCCCTCGGCCGGCCGCAGCAGGCGGGCGGTGGCGATCAGGAAAGCGGGCGAGTCGCCGGCGAAGCCGTGGGCGCGGTCGTGCCCTTCGGTGGCCGCGGCGCCGGTCGGGTCGGCCGGGTCGGTACGCACCCAGGCCACCCCGTCCACGGCTCCCCCGCGGACCTGCCAGCCACCGGAGCGCAGTTCCATCCGCAGCGGGCGGGCCCGGGAGTCGAGCGTGAGGTCGACGGTGCCCAGCGGCGTGCCGTCCGGGGCGTAGGACTTGCCGACGTAGCGCCAGCCGGCGGGGCCGGGCGCGCAGCTGAACCGTTCCTCGCCGAGGGGGGTGCCGTCGTGCGGGTCGTGGAGGGAGTAGCGGCCGGTGGGCATGGTCAGCAGCCTACGTGCAACCTTTCGCAGTGCGGTCGCATCAGTGTGGCGGGCAGTGCGGGGAGCACTCCCCGGAGAGGAGTTGCCGGCGATGGCGAAGCCGAAGCGCGACGCGGAATTCATTGAATTCGCCAGCACCAGGGCCACTTGGCTACGCGGTGTCGCGTACTTGCTCTGTGCCGACTGGCACCGGGCGGATGACCTGGTGCAGGAGACGATCACCAAGCTGTACGTCCACTGGCCCCGGCTGGCGCGGGTGGAGAACATGGACGGCTATGCCAGAAAGGCCCTGGTGAACACCTTCCTTTCGGAGCAGCGCTCGCCATGGGAACGGTGGCGGGCCCGGTGGCAGGCGCAGGAGCTGCCGGATGCCCCGGTGTTCGCGCCCGACCTGGACGCCTCGGTGGACCTCAGGGAAGCGCTGGCCGCACTCCCGCCGCGGCAACGCACGGCGGT
Source organism: Kitasatospora sp. GAS204B (assembly GCF_029892155.1). GTDB lineage: Bacteria > Actinomycetota > Actinomycetes > Streptomycetales > Streptomycetaceae > Kitasatospora. The sequence goes on from NZ_JARZAG010000031.1 coordinate 3,589, forward strand.
GGTGCTCCGGTACTACTGCGATCTGACGGTCGAGCAGACTGCCGAGGCGATGGGCTGCTCCACCGGAAACGTCAAGAGTCAGACCTCACGGGGGATCGACGCGCTGAGCCGCCGCCTGCTCGCGGGTCCGGCGACAGTGGCAGAGGGGGTTGTGTGATGGATTTCGACCTGAGCACGGGGTTGGCGGAGCTGGTGGGCTCGCCACCGCAGCAGAGCGTGGTGGACGTGGCCGCCGCGGTCCGGCAGGGGCGGTCGCGGCGGCGGCGCCGGAGGCTGGGGGTCGCGGCCGCGAGCCTGGCCTTCGCAGTCGGCGTCTCGGGGCTCGCGTTGGCGCTGCCAGGGCAGGGGCACGGTGTGACGGCGGCCGCTCCGACGACGACGGCCCCGGCTGATCTTCCGCCGGACACCGGGCACGATCCGCTGACCACCGAGGTGCAGTTCGGCTGGCTGCCGGACTGGGCGCGCGGCAGCGACGGCATCGGTTACTCCGCCGACTACCAGGGCCCCTCGCCGCAGGCCTTCGCCATGGTGCGCGGCAACCCCGCCCGGGGCTTCTCCGAGCTGCGGCTGACCCTGCTCCCAGCCGGGCAGGTGCCCGACGCCACCAAGCTGAACGGCCGTCCCGCGCAACGCTCCGCGGCACCGCAGGTCAACGGGGGCACGGCGTACTGGCTCACGCCGAGCGCGGACCCCAGGCTCCCGACGGACGAACACGCACTGCGCTGGCTGACGTCTTCGGGGCGGTGGGCTGAGCTCCAGGGCCAGTGGGGCGAGGACGCCGGCGCGACCGCGGTGGTGCTACGGGTGGCAGCCGGCGTGACCTACGGGAAGTGGGCGGTCCCGCTGCCAGTGCGACTGACCGGCCTGCCGGCCGACTTCAAGGTCGCGCTCGCCACCCTGGCGCCATCGATGAACGGCAGCGACTGGACCGTTGCCGTGGCGATGACGGTGGGGAACTCGCTGGTGACGATCAACGTCGGCCCCTCCCTGCCGCTGCCGCCGTCGGGCTCCCCGTACCCGGGCAAGTCGATCCACAACGGTGGCTATCCCGGAGCGCCGGGCTGCATCTCTCAGGCCGGTCTGGACGCCTGCGTCGACAGTCCACCTGGATACGAGACGGCGCTGCAGGCGGTCGGCGGGGTGCACGGGGTGGCGGACCGGCTCGTGCTGCTGGGCGGCGACCGGGCCAGCTGGACGACCGAAGTGACGAACTGATCCCCGAAGACGGCCGGGCGGCCGGTGCTCCCACGGGGGTGGGGCACCGGCCGCCCGGTTCGGTCGAGCCGACGGCTCAGTAGCGGTACTGCTCCGCCTTGTACGGGCCCTCGACCGGGACGCCGATGTAGTCGGCCTGGTCCTTGGTCAGGACGGTGAGCTTGACGCCCAGCGCGTCCAGGTGGAGGCGGGCGACCTTCTCGTCCAGGTGCTTGGGCAGCACGTAGACGCCGATCGGGTACTGCTCGGTCTTGGCGAACAGTTCGATCTGCGCGATGGTCTGGTTCGCGAAGGAGTTGGACATCACGAAGGACGGGTGACCGGTCGCGTTGCCCAGGTTCAGCAGGCGGCCCTCGGAGAGCACGATGATGGTGTGGCCGTCCGCGAAGCGCCACTCGTGGACCTGCGGCTTGACCTCGGTCTTCACGACGCCGGGCAGCTTGGCCAGGCCGGCCATGTCGAGCTCGTTGTCGAAGTGGCCGATGTTGCCGACGATCGCCTGGTGCTTCATCTTCACCATGTCCGAGGCGAGGATGATGTCCTTGTTGCCCGTGGTGGTGATGAAGATGTCGCCGATCGAGATGACCTCGTCCAGGGTGGTGACCTGGTAGCCGTCCATCGCGGCCTGCAGCGCGCAGATCGGGTCGATCTCGGTGATGATGACCCGGGCGCCCTGGCCGCGCAGCGACTCGGCGCAGCCCTTGCCCACGTCGCCGTAGCCGCAGACGACCGCGACCTTGCCGCCGATCAGCACGTCGGTGGCGCGGTTGATGCCGTCGATCAGCGAGTGGCGGCAGCCGTACTTGTTGTCGAACTTCGACTTGGTGACCGAGTCGTTGACGTTGATCGCCGGGAAGAGCAGCTTGCCGTCCCGGTGCATCTCGTACAGGCGGTGCACGCCGGTGGTGGTCTCCTCGGTGACGCCCTTGATGGTGGCGGCGACCTCGGTCCACTTGCGCGGGGACTCGGTCAGGGTGCGGTTGAGCAGCTCCAGGATGATCCGGAACTCGTCGTTGTCGGCGGTGGCCGGGTCCGGCGCGGCGCCGGCCTTCTCGAACTCGACGCCCTTGTGGATCAGCAGGGTGGCGTCACCGCCGTCGTCCAGGATCATGTTGGGCGTCTGGCCGTTCGGCCAGGTCAGCGCCTGCTCGGTGCACCACCAGTACTCCTCCAGGGTCTCGCCCTTCCAGGCGAAGACCGGGACACCGGCGGGGTTCTCGACAGTGCCCTCGGGGCCGACCGCGATCGCGGCGGCGGCGTGGTCCTGGGTGGAGAAGATGTTGCAGGAGCACCAGCGGACCTCGGCGCCCAGCGCGGTGAGGGTCTCGATCAGCACGGCGGTCTGCACCGTCATGTGCAGCGAGCCGGTGATCCGGGCGCCGGCCAGCGGCTGGGTGGCCGCGAACTCCTTGCGGATCGACATCAGGCCGGGCATCTCGTGCTCGGCGAGCTGGATCTCCTTGCGACCGAACGGGGCCAGGGAGAGGTCGGCGACCTTGAAGTCACCGGTGGTGTTGCCGGACATGCGGGGTACTCCTCGCTGCGTGGGGCCGATGCGTACGGGTGTGCTTGACGGCGGCGCGGCACCCGAGGGACGCCACTCCGCTGCGCGGCACAATCCGTCGGAGGACCTCTCTCCCTCGACCCGGGCCACACCCGGATCGACCGCCATCAGCAGCGACGTTTGGCACTGGTGACGAATCTACACCGAGGGCGCGCGGGGCCGGGGGCGGTTCGACCGGTTTCGGCCGCGCGCGGCGCCGGTCAGAGCGTGACGGTGGCGCGGAACAGCGTGCCGGTGCCGGTCAGCGTGGTGGCCGTGCCGGTGGCGGGCAGGTAGGCGGACTGACCCCGGGTCAGCTCCAGGCTCTGCCCCGCGGCGTCGGTCAGGGTGACCGAGCCCTCGGTGCAGAGCAGGATCTGGGCAGTGCGGCCGGCCACCTGGCGCTGGGCGCCGGCGCTCAGCACGAAGCGGGAGAGGCGGAACTCGTCGATCGGGACCGGGAACAGCTCCTCGCCGTCCTCGCTCGCGACCGGGCGCCGCACGCCCGGGTCGCCGGCCTCGAAGACGACCACCCTGAGCAGCTCGGGGACGTCGATGTGCTTGGGGGTCAGCCCGCAGCGCAGCACGTTGTCGGAGTTGGCCATGATCTCCACGCCGGTGCCCTTGATGTAGGCGTGCGGGACACCCGCGCCGAGGTAGAGCGCGTCACCGGGCTGCAACCGGACGAAGTTGAGCAGCAGCGCGGCCAGCACCCCGGCATCGCCCGGGAAGTGCTTGGCGGCGTACGCGTAGCCGGCCCAGGCGGGCGCCCAGGGCGAGGCGGGCTCGGCGGCCAGCGAGCGGTCCAGCGCCTCGGCCAGCTCCTTGACGGTGACCGCCACGACCGCGGGGTCGGTGGTGAGCATGGTGGCCAGCGTCTCGCGCAGCGCCTGCTCGGCGGGCTTGGTGCGCAGCAGGTCGATCAGCGGGGCCAGGCCCGGCAGGCCCAGCCGCTCCATCAGGTCGGCGGTGGCCAGCGGGTCGCGGAAACCGCATAGCCCGTCGAACTCGTCCAGCGCGCAGATCAGTTCGGGCTTGTGGTTGGCGTCCTTGTAGTTGCGGCGGCCCGCCTCGACCGGGATCCCGGCGGCCTCCTCCGCGGCGAAGCCGGCTCGGGCCTGGGCCAGGTCCGGGTGCACCTGGAGGGAGAGCGGGATCTCGGCGGCCAGCACCTTGAGCAGGAACGGCAGGGTCGGGCCGAACTTGGCCACGGTCGCGGCGCCCAGCTCGGCGGCCGGGTCGGCGGCGATCACCTGGTCCAGCGGCAGCGGACCCGCGCCGCGGTCCACCCGGGACGGCCCGCCGGGGTGGGCGCCCAGCCACAGTTCGGCCTGCGGCTCACCGGTGGGCCGCTCGCCGAGCAGGGCCGGGATCGCGGTGGTCGAACCCCAGGCATAGGGGCGGACGGTGTTGGCGAGGCGGTCCATCTGGCGGCCCAGCTCCTTGCTTCGGCTGACGTGTGCGGTGGTGACGTGTGGGGGACCCTGACGGTAGCCCACCGGGATTCAGCGCTGCTCGGCCAGGCCGAGGTAGACGGCGGCGAAGTCGGTCAGCGCGATCAGCTCGGCCAGCGCGTGCAGTGGTTCGGAGCGGGTGCCGGTCAGCTCGGTCAGCCGGACCTCGTGGTCGGCGGCCAGCCGGCGGGCCCGGCGCACCGTGGGGCCGGCGGGTGCCGGTTCGGGCGCGGCCTCGGGCGCGGCGGGCTCGGCCGGCTCCGGCTGCGGGACGTGCCGCAGCACCAGGACCTGGACGGCCAGCGGGTCCGGCTCCTCGACGCGGTCGCGGAAGAAGTCCCCGGGGTCGGCGCCGGCACCGAGCTGCCCGGTGATCATGCCGCGATGGGCGCTCAGCACCTGCGGCAGCTGGCCGGCGACGGCGGGACGCCCGGCCCGGTCGGCGAGCATCGCGGCGAACCGCTCGGCGGCCACCGCGGCCAGCGGCCCCTCGCTCCACAGCAGCGGGACGGTGCCGGAGAGCTGGGCGGCCAGGTCCTTGGCGGGGTTGAGGTAGGCGGCGGCGTCCGGGCGGTGGCGGACCGCCAGCTCGTCCAGCAGGTCGGCGGCGGCCTCCAACTCCCGGTCCGGGGCGTTCAGTACGCCGATCCGGTCGGCCAGCGCGAGCAGCGGGGTGAGGTGGGCCCAGAGCGCGCCGAAGTCCTCGGAGGGCAGGTCGGGTTCGGCCGCCTCGGCCCGCCCGTCCGCCTCGTCGCCGGCCGACGGGACGTACGGCAGCGGCAGCGCGCGCACCTGGAGCGCGGCCTCGGCCAGCGGGCGGTCCTCGGGCGCGATCACCGCGATCGCGCAGCCGCGCGCGTAGGCCTGCTCGGCGAGGCTGATCAGGCCGGCCTCGGTGCCGTCGGCGGAGGCCAGCACCAGCAGGTCGTTCGGCCCGGCCCAGCCGGGCAGTTGCCAGCTCAGGCCGTCACTGAAGAGCGCGGCGGGCAGCGCGTCCGTCGGCGGCAACGGCTGGACCAGGGTCCCGGTGCCGGACAGCGCGGCCAGCGCCTGACCGGCCGTCAGCACGCTGCCGTGGCCGGCCACCAGGATGCCGCGCGGGCGGCCGTCGGGCCGCAGCCCGGCCAGGCCCGAACTCTGGGCCTGGCGCAGCGCGGTGCGGATCCGGGCGCCGGCGCCGGCGAGCGCCAGCAGCGCGTGGTCCCGGTCGGCGCGCTGGAGGGCGGCCGGGTCGTCGAGCAGGCTGTCGTCGAGCATGCGGCTGGACCTCCGGGTCCGGTCCGGGTGTCGGGGGCTCAGGCGGGGCGGCGGGCCTCGTCCACGAGCAGCACCGGGATGCCGTCGCGAATCGGGTAGGCCAGGCCGCAGTCGGCACCGGTGCAGGTCAGCTCGGGCTGGTCCGCTGCGGTCTCTTCGCGCAGCGCGGCATGGCAGCTCGGGCAGACCAGGATCTCCAGCAGGAAGGGTTCGAGCGTCATGATCAGGGCTGCTCCGTTTCGAGGTGGACGGCGGGACGCGAGGCGCCCCGGCCGGTGGGTCCACCCTACCGGCCGGGGCGCCTCGGGTTGAGGATCAGGCGAGGACGATCGCCAGCACGCCGTCGCGCAGTTCGGCCATCTTGGCCGGGTCCTTGGCCTCGACGTTGAGGCGCAGCAGCGGCTCGGTGTTGGAGGCGCGCAGGTTGAACCACCAGTCGGGGCCGGCGACGGTCAGGCCGTCCAACTCGTCGACACTGACGCCCGCCAGCGAGCCGTACGCGGCCCGCACCTCGGCGGTCTTGCCCGCCTGGTCGGCGACCTCGCTGTTGATCTCGCCGGAGGCCGCGTAGCGGTCGTACTCGGCGGTCAGCGCGGAGAGCGTGCCGTCCTGGCCGCCGAGCGCGGCGAGCACGTGCAGCGCGGCCAGCATGCCGGTGTCGGCACGCCAGAAGTCGCGGAAGTAGTAGTGCGCGGAGTGCTCGCCGCCGAAGATCGCGTCGGTCTCGGCCATCCGCTGCTTGATGAAGGAGTGGCCGACCCGGGTGCGCACGGCCTTGCCGCCGTGCTCGGCGACGACCTCGGCAACGGTCCAGGAGGTGATCAGGTTGTGGATGATCGTCGCGTTCGGCTCGCCGTTCGCCCGGGCCCGGGCCAGCTCGCGCACCGCGACCAGGGCGGTGATCGCCGACGGGGAGACCGGCTCGCCGCGCTCGTCGATCACGAAGCAGCGGTCGGCGTCGCCGTCGAAGGCCAGGCCGATGTCGGCGCCGACCTCGCGGACCTTGGCCTGCAGGTCGACCAGGTTCTTCGGGTCGAGCGGGTTGGCCTCGTGGTTGGGGAAGGTGCCGTCCAGCTCGAAGTACATCGGGACGACGTCCAGCGGCAGGCCGGCGAGGACGGTCGGGACGGTGTGGCCGCCCATGCCGTTGCCCGCGTCCACCACGACCTTGAGCGGGCGGATCGAGGTCAGGTCGACCAGACCGAGCAGGTGGTCCGCGTAGCCGCGCAGGGTGTCCTGCTCGGTCAGCACGCCCTGCTTGGTGCCCTCGGGCGCCGCCGGGACGGTGACGCTGTTATCGGCACCGATCCAGCTCTGCACCAGCTCGCGGATCTCGGCCAGCCCGGTGTCCTCGCCGACCGGGGCGGCGCCCTTGCGGCACATCTTGATGCCGTTGTACTGCGCCGGGTTGTGGCTGGCGGTGAACATCGCGCCGGGCAGGTCCAGCTTGCCGCTCGCGTAGTAGAGCTGGTCGGTGGAGCAGAGGCCGATCTCGGTGACGTCCGCGCCGTAGCCGGCCGCGCCCTCGGCGAAGGCCCGGCTCAGGCTCGGCGAGGAGGGACGCATGTCGTGTCCGACCACGATCGCGGTCGCACCGGTGACCTGGACGAAGGCGGCCCCGAAGGCCCGGGACAGGTTCTCGTCCCACTGGTCCGGAACGACGCCTCGCACGTCGTACGCCTTGACGAGCTGCTTGAGGTCGCGCACTGCGGCTCCACCCTTGTTGTCTCTCGGAACGGGCTGTCCCTGGAACGGGCTCCGTAGGCCCACGGTCACGATACGTCGCGCCACGAACACGGCATGACCGCAGGGGTGTCCGGCCCGGGCAGTGGGCAGCGTACCGGGTGGCGGTGGCGGCGACTTAACGCTCAGCTGTCGGGCGAGCGCAGCACCCGCAGGTGACCGCGGCGGCCGACCTGGGCCGGATCACCCTCGGCGGGGCGCACCGGGCGCGGGCCGCGCTCCTGCGGGCGGGCCGCCTCGCGCACCGCGTTGGCCAGCGCTTCCAGGTCGTCGCTGCTGCGGCGCAGCGGTCCGCCCTCGGTGGCCAGACGGACCACCTCCCAGCCGCGCGGGGCGGTCAGGCGCTCGGCGTGCTCGGCGCACAGGTCGTAGCAGTGCGGCTCGGCGTAGGTGGCGAGCGGGCCGAGCACCGCCGTGGAGTCGGCGTACACGTACGTCAGGGTCGCCACGGCCGGTCGGCCGCACGCGGTCCGCGAACAACGACGTACAGGGCTCACGAGGGTGGACGGTACCGCACCGGCGGCCGACTGGCTAAGACCCGGGGGCGCAAGCCGGTTCGTGTCGCGTCCGCGGGCGCTCGGATCGGTGTTCGCGTGGTCCATTTCCTGGCCTCCTAGGGCTAGGCTCGTGATTGATATGGACAGCTCCACACCGCCCCCGTCCGCGCCCAGGCCGCCTGCCGGGGCCCCGCCCGCCGGGTCGCCGCGCGCTCGGCGCCGCGACCGGCACGGCCGCGGGCTGCGCGGACCACTGGCGCCGCCGCAGGTCCCGATCTCGCTGAGCCGCTCCGAGCTTTTCGAGGACTACGTCCGCGAGTCGGTGGAGCGACTGGAGCGCCGCTGGCCGCAGTTGATCGACGTCGAGTTCGAGGTCGACGAGGTGCCCGAGGCACTGCCCGGCGAGCCCGACCCGGTGCCCGACGGCGGGGTGCCGCTGGGCAAGGTGGTCCCGGCCGGGCAGGGCCGCAAGAGCCGGATCGTGCTCTACCGCCGGCCGGTGGAGATCCGCGCCAAGTCCCGCGAGGACCGGGCGGCACTGGTGCACGAGATCCTGATCGAGCAGGTCGCCGAGTTGCTCGGGCTGTCGCCCGACGCCATCGACCCCCGGTACGACGAGGAGTGACGCACCGCCCGGGCGCCCGGGCGGGCTCAGTGGACGAGCACTCCCGGGTCCTGGGCGGCCTGCGGGATCTGGACGTAGCTGTGGTCGTCCTGCAGGGCCTGGATGGTGAACATCGGGATGCCGCTGGTGGTGACCGCCAGCATCCGGGCGGCCGTCACCGGGCCGCCCGACTCGGTCTCGATCGTGACGCCGAACGAGCCGTTGCCGCCGGACGGTTCGGGTGACCCCATGGCGACCGTGGCACCCGCCGGAACCTGGACCTCCTTGCTGGTCGGGGTGCCGCCGCCGGTGCTCGCCGAGGCCGTCACCCGGACCGTGGCGGCGTCACCCGTCGAGGTGATCAGCAGAGTGGACGCACCACCTCCCCGGGTGTCGGCCACGCTGGCCCGCTTGCCCACCGGCGCACTGCCGGTCAGCCAGGCCGAGTCGCTCTTGCCGTTGGCGGCCCGGTCGATCCGCAGCGTGGCCACCACCGGGGTCGGGTGGGCCTTGTCGGTCGGGGTGAGCCGCAGTGCGGAGGCCTGCTGACGGGTGATCTGGCCACCGAGGTCGACGGCGGTCACCATGCCGGCCTTGACGTGGATCGTCTCGTGGCCGGCCGGGGTGAACCAGCCGTTCGGGCCGGAGAGTTGGATGTTCAGGTCGGCGTCGTCGGTGCCGCCGGGGGCGGCCACGACCAGCCGGGCCGCCGAGAGGTCGCCCGGCATGCCGGGCAGCACCACGCTGGGTGCCGGGTCGGCCGAGGCGGGGATCCAGTCGGCGCCGGCCGAGCCGTCGGCCGCGTGCAGGAAGGCGCCGACCCGGCCGCTGCGGACGGTCACCTCCACCGCGAGGTCGCTCACCTGAGCGGGGATCACCGTGGTCAGCAGCACGGACAGCGAGCTGCCGGACGGGACGGTCAGTCCGGTGCCGGCGTCGCTCTCGATCGGCCCCTGGTCGCCGTAGAGCCGCAGGTCGACCACGGCCGGGGTGCTCGCCACGTTGGTCAGGCTGACGTAGTCCTTGCGGTTGCCCGCGGTGCTGGCCCCGGCGAACCAGAAGTGGGTGCCGGAGGGCTCGCAGTTGACGCCGGACATGCCCTGGCCGTGCGAGTCGGTCACGGCGGTGGTCTGGGTGACCGTGAAGCCGGGGGCGAAGGCGCCGGTGGCGGTCGCCGAGGTGCCCACCGCGGTGTCGCCGTTGTCGGCCTGGCCGGCCACCGGCACGCCGGGCTTGGCCAGCGCCACCAGGGCGTTGGCGGCCTGGGCCGGAGCCTGACCGGGGGCGGCGGACGGAGCCGGCGAACCCGACGGCGCGGGCGAACCGGACGGCGCCGGCGGAGCCGACGGCGCGGCGGTCGACGGCGGCGCCACATCGCTCACCGTCGCGCTGCCGCCCTGGGCGGGCCCGCCGCTGCCGGGGGTGAACGCGGTGATCTGGGTGTTGCCGGTCACCCCCTGGATCGGCTGCGGGCAGACCAGCGCGGTCCGCTCCACCTGGGCGCCCACCGGCTGCCCGGTCGGCGGGGCGGCGGGGGCCGCCGGCGGACGCAACTCGGCGACCCCGAAGACCAGGGCGAGCACGGCGGCGCAGGCCAGCAGCGACAGTCCGGTGCGACTGCCACCCTGGGCCGCGCCGATCGAGCGGCCCAGGGAGGGGACAGGGAGTTTCATCGCGGGTCAGCTCCGTCGTGGTGCGGGTGGCCGCCGTAGGAGGGGTGCTCCGGGTCGTAGGGGCGGCCCTGGTCGGGCAGCCAGGGCTGCGGTTCGCCGCCCTGGTAGCCCTGCTGGTCGTAGCCGCCGTAGCCGTAGTCCGCCGCCGGATAGGGCTGCTGGGCCGCGTACGGGTCGCCCTGGTAGCCGGGCTCGGCATACGGCTCGTACGACGGCTCGGTGGCGTACGGCTCCGCCGGGTACTGCTCCGTGGCGTACGGCTCCCCGGCGTACTGGGGCTGCGCGGGGTAGCCGGCCTGGTAGGACTGCTGGGCCGCGTACGGGTCGTAGCCGTACGGGTCGGCCTGCTGGAAGTCCTCCCCGCCGTACCCGCCCTGCTGGTGGTGCGGCTGCGCGTACGGGTCGGGGTGGACCGGCGCGGGCTCGGCCTGCTCGGGGTGTCCGGGCCCGCCGGTGGGCTGCGGCGGGATGCCCTGGACGGTGCCGTAGACCCCGAGCTCGCCGTCGGCCGGCTCCGCCGCCTCGCCCTCGCTGCGTTCGGCCAGCCGGCGGGCCCGGCGGCTGCCGGGAACCGGAGGCTGGGCGGCCTGGGCGGCGGCCAGCGCGGCGGCGGCCACCACCTCCTCGGGCAGGTCGTCGTCCTTGGTGCTGCGCCGCCCGGGCAGCGCGAGCACCAGCACGGTGACGCCGAGCAGCAGTTGCAGCCCGATCCAACCGGTGTGCAGCAGCGGGGTGGCGCGGCTGACGCTGAGCTTGCCGCCGCCGGCCGGCAGTTGGAAGCCCTGCGCCCAGCCGTCCAGCGTGACCGGCGTGAGCGCGGTGCCGTTCAGCGTGGCCCGCCAGCCCGGGTCGGCCTGCTCGGCCAGGTGCAGCACCCGGCCGGCGGGGCCGGCCGGGATGGTCGCGTCGACCGACTCGGCGGCGGCGGGCACCGGGACCGGCGCGGCGTTCGGCGCGGTGATCACCACCCGGGTCGCCGGCAGGCCGTTGACCTGCCAGAGGGCGGAGCCGTTGTCCTGGCTGAGCGCGACCAGGCCGGGGGTGGTGTCCAGCACGTTCTGGACCTGGCCGACCATCGGGCCCTGCACCACCACGTACGCCACGCCGAAATTGGCCAGCGCGGCGGCCTGGTCGGCACCGGAGCCGGCCAGCAGGCTGCCGACCAGCTTGGTCAGCCGGTCCTTGGTGTCGCCGCCGGTGTCCACGGTGCCCTCGGCCTGACCGAGCGTCAGGCCGGCGCCGCGCACCACGGTGAAGCGCACCGAGCTCACCCGGGCGTCGCCGGTGAGCACCAGGGTGTTGGACCGGTCGGTGGTCCCGGCCTCCTCCGCGATGAAGGCGGGCACCTGGCCGGCACTGGTGCGGTGCACCGGGCCGTCGGCGCCGCTGACGGCCCACCACAAGCCGGTGCCCAGCGGGGCGAGCACGGCGGTGAGCACCACCAGGGCGGCCACCGGCTGGCGCCAGCCGAAGGCGATCCCGGCGACCCGCGCGTTGGCGCCGTCGGCGCCGATCGCGGCGGCGGCCAGCAGCGCGATGCCGGCCAGCAGGGTGGCCGGGCCGGCCCAGGCGGCGATCGGCAGGCCACCGGAGGCCGGGGTGACGCTGGTGCCGGCGACCGCGACGGCGAAGACCAGCCCGGCGCCGGCCGCGGCCCAGGCCGCCAGCACGGCGCGCCTGCGGTCGGCGCGCAGCAGGGCGGCGAGGGCGGCCAGCAGCACGCCGACCGAGAGCCAGGCCGGCGGCACCCCGGCGCCGCCGGGGTTGACCAGCAGCAGGTCCAGCGGGGTGGCGCGGTGGCCGCTGAAGACCGGCAGACCCGCTTCGAGCAGCAGTCGCGAGGGGTGCGCGAGCACCTGCGGGAACCAGGGCGCGAGCACCAGCACGGGCAGGCCGAGGATCACCGCGACCCGGGGGCCGAGCAGCCGCACGGCACTGACACCGCTGCCGTAGGCGCCGCCGCGCAGGATCGCCACCACCAGCGCGGCCAGCGACAGCGGCAGCGCTATGGCCCAGGACAGCGGCACGAAGGCGGTGCACACGGTGAGCAGCAGGACGGTCATCCAGGTGGAGCGCCAGCCGGGGCGCAGCCCTCGGGCGGCGGTCTCCCGGCGGATGCCCAGGCCCGCCGAGACGGCGGCGGCGCGGGCCAGCGGCGGCAGCAGCACGGCGAGCACCGCGGTGCCCAGCCGGCCCTCGGCGATGGCGCCGGTGGCGGCGGGCAGCAGCGCGTAGGTGGCGCTGGCCCAGGCCCGGACCAGCTTGGAGCCGAGCAGCGGCCGGGAGACCAGGTAGGCGCTGACCGCCGAGAGCGGGACGGAGAGCACCAGCAGCAGGGTGATCGCGAGGTCGGCGTGGTCGAAGAGCACCCAGGAGAGCACCGACAGGACCGCGAGGTAGGGCGGGGCGGTGGCGGTGGAGCCGGTGCCCACCGGGTGCCAGCTGCTCGCGTACATGTCCCACAGGCCGGACGCGCCGTCGGAGGCGGGCAGCAGCGAGCCGCCCTGCAGCGCGCCGGAGCCGAGCAGGTTGCGGCCGGCGACCAGCGCGAAGACCAGCAGGGCAGCGAAGAGCACCGGGGCCGGACGCCGGGCCAGGCGCTTGAGCAGCGCGAACTGCTCGATCTCCAGGACCTCGCTGTCCTCGTCGCCGCCGGTGGCCTCCACCGAGCCGTGCCGGCCGATCGAGTTGTCGTCCCCGCCGCCGATGCCGAGCGAGCTGATCGCGCCCTCGATGGCCAGGCGCGCGGTGGCGCCGGGCGGCGGGAAGAGGCCGCGGTCGTCCAGCGCGTCGTAGGAGCGGGTTCTGGCCCGGCGTTTGCGGGCCAGCAACAGCCGGGGCAGCCGGACCAGTTCGTGGCCCAGGCCCGCGATCTCGTCCAGTGCCTGGCGCGGGTCCTTGCCGACCAGGTTGGCCAGCACCCGCAGCAGGGTGCCGAGCACCAGCCGGAGCAGCACGTACGGGAAGACCAGCCGCCGGGAGTTGGCCAGCAGGGTGTAGACCGCGCCGGCCTTGTCGACCCGGTGCGGATGGGCGGCGCCGCAGTCGATCGCGCGGCGCTCACGGCTGGCGGCCTCGGCGTGCCGCAGCACCGCGTCGGGCGCCACCACGACCCGGTGGCCCGCGGCGTTGACCCGCCAGCAGAAGTCGGTGTCGTCGCGCATCAGCGGCAGCGCCTTGTCGAAGCCGCCGAGCTGCTCGAAGACGTCGCGGCGCACCAGCATGCCCGCGGTGGAGACCGCGAGCACCGGGCGGACCTGGTCGTGCTGGCCCTGGTCCTGCTCGCGCCGGTCCAGGCCGGTCCAGCGGCGCCCCGAGCGGGCGATGCTGACGCCGACCTCCAGCAGCTGGCGCCGGTCGTACCAGCTGCGCAGCTTGGGGCCGATCACGGCGGCGGACGGGGTGGTGTCGGCGACCTGCAGGAGCCGGCGCAGCGCGTCGGTCTGCGGCTCGCAGTCGTCGTGCAGCAGCCAGAGCCACTCGACCGGCTGGGTCTCGCGCGGACCGCCGGAGCTCAGGTCGTCCTCGGCGGAGAGCGGGTCGCCGAAGTCGTCCCAGCCGCCGGTGACCGGGTCGTAGCCGGACGGGTCGAGGCTGTAGGGGAGGTCTTCGGGGCGCAGCGGCGGGCTGTTGAAGACGGCCTCGGCGACGGCGGTGCCGAAGCCGGCCCGGCGGCCGAGCAGGGTGGGGCCCGACTCGGGCAGCCAGTCACCGAGGGTGTCGCGCAGCAGTTGCGGGGAGGTGTCGGTGCTGCCGGTGTCCACCGCGAGGATGCGCTGCACCTGGCGGTCCTGGCCGAGCAGGCCGGCCAGCGCCTGGGGCAGCCAGCGGGCACCGTCGTGGCTGACGATGACGGCGGTCACCAGGTGGCGCGGGTACGCGGGCGGTCGGCCGCTCCCGGGCCAGCCACGGTTCGCCGCCGCGGGCGGCTGGGGCCCCGCGGGCGGTTGTGGGCCTGACGGCTGGTCTGGGTAGCCGTGCTGCTGGCTGTAGGCAGTCATCGAGTGCGCGGGCCCCGGTTCCGGTGGACGGCAGGTGGCGCACCACACTAACGGCTTCGGCTGAGCGCGCTGTTCACCCGGTGGGGGGCTGTGGGGGCGCCGACCTGGTCGGCGGCGGGCGGGGGCCTCGATCGGCGCGGCGAAATGCAAAAGCGCCCCGCCGTCCGGGCGAGGCGCTTGCACAATCGGGTGGACACTGCACAGATTCTGCGAAGAGGAAAGCAGACAAGCTGACCGTATGAATCGGACAGCTGTTCTGGTGTTCGATTACCTCTTCAGACCGCGCTCTTCTTGAGCCGCCGGCGTTCGCGTTCGGAGAGGCCTCCCCAGATTCCGAATCGCTCGTCGTTGGCGAGGGCGTACTCCAGGCATTCGGACCGCACCTCACAGGCCAGGCAGACCTTCTTGGCCTCGCGAGTGGATCCGCCCTTCTCGGGGAAGAACGACTCCGGGTCGGTCTGGGCGCACAGCGCACGCTCCTGCCAGCCGAGTTCCTCTTCCTCGTCGATGTCCTCACCGATCAACAGCTCAAAGAGCTCGCTCATTGGCGCGCCTCCTCTGCCCCTCTTGGCGTCCCCGTGCGTGTGTGCCGCAGGCCATGGACGTCTGCTCCGGTTCGGCCGAACGACACGACTGAAATTACATGTGCGTCACTCTGGCTCAGTCAAGCCGAGCTCTGGTATTGGGTCGTGAATTCACTCCCCGGAACCAAGGCGCTACAAATAGTGTACATATCCGGACAGAACGGACTTTCCGCAGCTCGCGGCCACGAAGCCGCTCCGAAGCCCGCCCGCCCCGCCTTCACGCAGACGTGAGCAGACGTGAGCGGAGACGTGAATCGAGCCGCTCCGGTTGCCGAGGACGCCCTCCGTGCCATCAAGGGCGGAGGGCGCCACCGGCGGCGACAACCGGCGCGGTCGCCGACGCACCGCTCCGGCCTGGGATCAATCCGGTCAACCGGCTGCCTTCCCGGAGATCTATGGATCAAAACCCCGAGTGGGACTTATCACCCGATTCGGCGTTTCGACCCGAATGTCCCTCTGATGGCCGTACGGGCGACTTGACACGAAGCCCCCGAAGCCTGTCTCCTGTAGCGCATGTCAGAGTCCATCGCCCCGCGGAGCCGCCACAGCGCGCTCCGGCGTGCCGCGAGCACTCTGTGTTGCCCTCGTCGCTCCTGTTGTCGTTAGGCGCGTCGACTCCCCGCGCCGTTCTCCGTGAACGGCTCTCCCGGCCTCGACGTGCCGCACCAGGACCACGAGGCCGTCCGCGTTTCCGGCACCTGTACCGCGGATCCGGCTGATCCCCCTCCTCACCGACCAGCCGCCGAGGATCCCGCTGATGCGTACCCGACTCCGCCCCCGCAAGCGCAACCGTGACCGTAACAAGCTCGCCCGCAAGGCCACCGCCCTGGCCACCGGCGCGGCTCGGCTGCCCGCGCCGACCGGGCCCGGCTGGGCCGACGGGCTCAGCGACGTGAGCATCGCAGGCGACCCGCTGGCCTTCCCCCACCTGGCCCGCACCGACCTGCCCCGGCACCCCGGCACGGTGGCCGACCACGCCCGGCTGGTCCGCGAGATCGCCGCCGACCACACCCGCTGGGCCCCGCTGGTCCGCTACGACGCGCTCACCCGCTGGTACGCCCGACTCGAGACCGGCCCCGGCTACGAGGTCTGGCTGCTCAGCTGGCTGCCCGGGCAGAGCAGCGGACTGCACGACCACGGCGACTCCTCCGGCGTCCTGACGGTGGTTCAGGGCGAGCTGGTCGAGCGCGCGCTCACCCCCGGGGGCGAGACCACCCGCACGCTGCGCCCCGGTGGCCGCAGGGTCTTCTCCCCCGGCTACCTGCACGAGGTGGTCAACGCGACGCTGGAGCCGGCCGTCAGCATCCACCTCTACTCCCCCGGTCTGACCGAGATGACGCAGTACGGGACGGCCGTTGCCGAGTTGGCGTCCGAACTGCCCTGAGCGTTTGGCAGGATGGGCGCATGCGTATCGTGGCACTGGCGGGCGGGATCGGCGGGGCACGCTTCCTGCGCGGCCTCAAGGACGTGGTGGCGCCCGGGGACGAGATCACCGTCATCGGCAACACCGGGGACGACATCCACCTCTTCGGTCTCAAGGTCTGCCCCGACCTGGACACCGTGATGTACACCCTCGGCGGTGGCATCCATGAGGAGCAGGGCTGGGGCCGGGCCGGGGAGAGCTTCGCGGTCAAGGAGGAACTGGCCGCCTACGGGGTCGGCCCGTCCTGGTTCGGGCTGGGCGACAAGGACTTCGCCACCCACATCGTGCGCACCCAGATGCTCGCCGCCGGCTACCCGCTGAGCGCCGTCACCGAGGCGCTCTGCGACCGCTGGCAGCCGGGCGTGCGCCTGCTGCCGATGAGCGACGACCGGGTGGAGACCCACGTCCGGATCACCGACGACCAGGGGACCCGGGCGATCCACTTCCAGGAGTACTGGGTCAAGCTGCACGCGGCCGTGGACGCCGAGGCGATCATCCCGGTCGGCGCGGACACCGCGAAGCCCGCGCCCGGGGTGCTGGAGGCGATCGGCGCGGCCGACCTGATCCTCTTCCCGCCGTCCAACCCGGTGGTGAGCATCGGCACCATCCTGGCCGTGCCCGGCATTCGGGAGGCGGTCGCGGCGGCGGGCGCGCCGGTGGTCGGGCTCTCGCCGATCATCGGCGGCGCGCCGGTGCGCGGGATGGCGGACAAGGTGCTGGCGGCGGTCGGGGTCGAGGCCTCGGCCTCGGCCGTGGCGCTGCACTACGGGGCCGATCTGGTCGACGGGTGGCTGGTGGACGTGGCCGACGCCGGCTCGGTCGCCGAGGTCCAGGCGGCCGGGATCAGCTGCCGGGCCGTGCCGCTGCTGATGACCGACCCGGCGGCGACCGCGGCGATGGCCCGGGCGGCGCTGGAGCTGGCCGAGCAGGTGGGCGGGTGAGCCGCGCGCTGGAGGTGCTGCCGGTCCTGGGCCTGCCCGAGATCGAGGCGGGCGCCGACCTCGGCGCGCTGATCGCCAAGGCCGTCGAACTGCGGCCCGGCGACATCCTGGTGGTCACCTCGAAGATCGTCAGCAAGGCCGAGGACCGGCTGCTGCGGGCCGAGGACCGGGAGGCGGCGATCGACGCCGAGGCGGTGCGGGTGGTGGCCCGGCGCGGGCGCACTCGGATCGTGCAGAACCGGCAGGGCCTGGTGATGGCGGCGGCCGGTGTGGACGCCTCCAACACCGCACCCGGCACGGTGCTGCTGCTGCCGCTGGACCCGGACGGCTCGGCCCGCGAGATCCGGGCCCGGATCCACGAGTTGACCGGCCGTCGGATCGCCGTGATCATCACCGACACCTTCGGCCGCCCCTGGCGCAACGGGCTGACCGACGTGGCGATCGGCGCCGCCGGCCTCGACGTGCTGGACGACCACCGCGGGCGGCTGGACAGCCACGGGAACACGCTGAACCTGACCACGACCGCCGTCGCCGACGAACTGGCCGCCGCCGGCGACCTGGTGAAGGGCAAGGCCAGCGGCACCCCGGTCGCGGTGGTGCGGGGTCTGGGCACCCTGGTCACCGAGGCGGACGGCGACGGCATCCGCCCGCTGATCCGGCCGATCGAGGACGACATGTTCCGGCTCGGCACCTCGGAGGCGGTCCGGGCCGCCGTCACGCTGCGGCGCACGGTCCGGGAGTTCAGCGACGAGCCGGTGCACCCGGACGCCGTCCGGCGCGCGGTGGCCGCCGCCGCCACCGCGCCGGCGCCGCACCACACCACGCCCTGGCGGTTCGTGCTGCTGGAGTCGCAGACCTCACGCACCGAGCTGCTCGACGCCATGCTCGCCGCCTGGCAGCGCGACCTGCACGAGCTGGACGGGTGGGACGAGGCGAAGATCGCCCGCCGGACCGCGCGCGGGGACGTGCTGCGCAAGGCGCCGTACCTGGTGGTGCCGTGCCTGGTGATGGACGGCTCGCACAGCTACCCGGACGCGCGGCGGGCGGCGGCCGAGCGCGAGATGTTCACCGTGACGATCGGCGCGGCGGTGCAGAACCTGCTGGTCACCCTCTCCGGCGAGGGGTACGGGACGGCGTGGGTGTCGTCCACCATGTTCTGCCGGGACACGGTGCGCGAGGTGCTCCGGCTGCCCGACGGGTGGGACCCGATGGGCGCGGTGGCGGTGGGTCGGCCGGCGGCGGTGCCGCAGGACCGGCCGGCCCGGGCGGTGGAGCCGTTCATCGCGGTGCGCTGAGCAGGTGCCTTGAGCGGTGCGCTGGGCGGTGCGCCGGGCGGTGCGCTGAGCGGCTCGAAAACACGAGGTGGGCTCACCGCCGCCGGTGGTCGTTCGGCGCCAGCCGGGGGCCGTAGCGTGGTGGGCGCAGGCCGGTGAGGGCGATCAGGCGGCAGACCCGGTGGCGGTGCGGGGCGTAGGGGGCGAGCAGGGCGAGGAGTTCGGCGTCGTCGGAGCGGGGGCGTCCGGCCAGCGCCCAGCCGACGATGTTCGGCAGGTGGAAGTCGCCGACCGAGACCGCGTCCGGGTCGCCGTTGCTGCGTTGCAGGGTCTCGGCGGCCGTCCACTCGCCGATGCCGGGAACGGTGGTGAGCCGGGCGAAGGCCTCGGCGTGTGCCAGGCCCGTCGCCTGCTCCAGCCGGGGGGCGAGCCGCACCGCGCGCTGGATGGTGGCCGCGCGCTTGGGGTCGACGCCGGCGCGGTGCCACTCCCAGGACGGGATCAGCGACCACTCGCGAGCCGACGGCGCCACCCGCATGCCCTCGGCCGGGC
Organism: Kitasatospora sp. GAS204B; assembly: GCF_029892155.1. GTDB lineage: Bacteria > Actinomycetota > Actinomycetes > Streptomycetales > Streptomycetaceae > Kitasatospora. The sequence goes on from NZ_JARZAG010000031.1 coordinate 22,350, forward strand.
CGGGCGCCGGGGTGCCGAAGTCGCGCAGCAGCAGGCGCCAGGCGCGGTAGGCCTCGTCGGAGGTGACCTTCTGCTCCAGGATCGCCGGGATCAGCGACTCCAGGACCAGCCCGGTGCGGCACAGCCGCAGCCCCGGGTGGGCGCGTTGGGCCTCGCGGGTCGGGCCCGGCGGCAGCGGCGGCAGCTCCGCGGGGTTGTCGGCCTCGCCGAGCAGCACGGGCAGCCGGTCGAGCAGCCAGCCCGCGCCCGGCCCCCAGGCCCGGGCCTCGACCTCGCCGTAGCGGCCAGTGACGCACAGGGTGCCAGGGCCGGCCGGGGTGCGGGACGCCCGCCAGAACGCACCGTCCCCGGTGACCCGGCAGGCCGGGTCACCGGGGCCGCGACGCAGCGGAGCCAGGGTGCGGTGCAGGTCGAGCGGGTGGCCGGGCAGCCAGCGCCGTTCGAGCGGAACGTCGTTCACCCGTCCAGTCTGGCCCGTGCCACTGACAGGCTCAGCGGCTCTGGAGGTGGGCGGCCCAGTTGCGGATGTCCGACAGCCGGGAGAACAGGTCGTCGCCGGGGCAGTCGGTGTTGAAGGCGTCCCGGTGGCCGGAGATGGCCGCGAAGGTGTGCGCGGTGCCCTCCGGGTAGCGGCTGCCGCTGCTGGCGGACGTGAGGGTGGCGCTGCCGCGCGCGTCCCGCCCGGTGAGGCCCAGCTTCCAGGCGGCGATCTTGGCGATCCCGTCGACCTGGGCCTGCGGCGGCGCGGCCGACTGGTAGGTGCCGAGCGCCGCGACGCCCGTCGAGTCGGTGTTGAAGCCCAGCGTGTGGGCTCCCAGCACCGGGCGGGACACCCCGCCGGCCCGGCCCTCGAAGATCGTCCCGCAGCGGTCGACCAGGAAGTTGTAGCCGATGTCGCGCCAGCCGTTGGAGACCACGTGGTACTGGTAGATCGACCGGATCACCTTGGGGCTGTCCGAGCAGCTGTAGTCGTTGCCGGTGTCGGTGTGGTGGACGAAGACCACCTTGACGTCCCCGGTGTAGACGAACCCGGGGTCGCGCAGGCTCTCGTCGGCTCCCCAGCCGCCGCGGGTCACGATGCCGGGCCGCGGTGCCTGGTGGGCGACGGCGGGCAGCACCCGGGAGTTCGCGGCGGCGTCCGCCGGTGGCTCGGCCGACGGTGCGTCAGGCGCCGCGGCCGCCGGCGCGTCTCCCGGGTCGACCAGTTCCACCCGCAGCCCGGCCGGCAACTGCCGGTCGCCGGTCACCCGGACCTCGACGCCGTCGCTCGGCCCGACCCAGAGCGGCGCGGTGGCGCCGCGCGCCCGCGGGCCGCGAAGTTCGGCGGCGTCCTGGTCGGGGCGGTCCTCGGAGTCGGACGAGAGCGCGCGCCAGTCGCTCCAGGGCTGTGAGCGGCCGCCGCGGGCCACCGGGTGGGTGCGGACTTCGACGCTGCCGTCGAGGGTGGCCGTCGGGTCGTCCCAGCTGACCCCGAGCAGCGAGTAGCCGGTGGTGCCGCGCGCGCCGATCCCCCGGGACACCACACCGCCGGCGCGGCCGGCGGGGAGTGGGGCGAGCGGGAGCGTCACGGTTCTGGCCGGGGAGGAGGCCGGCGTCGCCGGCGCCTCGGTGGCCGCCGCCGGGACGAGCAGCGCGACGGAGCAGCCGAGGCCGAGCAGGTACGCAAGAGAGATCCGCATAAAAGGGATAATGCGGGCATACGCCGGTGCCCGCCACCCGCCCCGGCAAACCGATCTGACGGTCGTTCGACAGACTGTTCGGACCATCGGCACGGCAACCGCCACCGGCGCCCCGACGCCACGCCCCCGACCCCGGACCCCCTCCCCCGCGACCACCGTCAGGCCGTAGGCTGGGCGCACCATGACTGCGCCTTTCGCTGCCGACGCCCGTACCCCCGCCGAGCTGCTGCGAGCCGCCCTCGGTGAGGACTCCGCCCGTCCCCTGGTCACCTTCTACGACGACCGCTCGGGAGAGCGGGTCGAGCTCTCCGTGAAGACCTTCGACAACTGGGTCGCCAAGACCGCCAACCTGCTCCAGGACGAGCTGAACGCGGGCCCCGAGGACCGCGCCGCGCTGCTGCTGCCCGCGCACTGGCAGACCGCGGTCTGGCTGCTGGCCTGCTGGTCGGTGGGCGTCACGGCGGTGCCCGGCGGCGATCCGGCCGAGGCCGCGCTGGTGGTCAGCGGGCCGGACGGGCTGGAAGCCGCGCAGGCCTGTTCCGGCGAACGGGTGGCGCTGGCGCTGCGCCCGCTGGGCGGGCGGTTCCCGCAGCGGCCCGAAGGATTCCTCGACTACGCGGCCGAGGTGCCGGGTCAGGGCGACCGGTTCGCGCCGTACTCGCCGGTGGACCCGCAGGCGCCCGCGCTGGAGACCGCGGTGGACGGGCTGCCGCTCAAGCTGACGGGTGAACAGACCGTGGCGCTGGCCCGCGAGGGCGCCGCCCGGCTCGGCCTGGAGCGCGGCGCGCGGGTGCTCAGCACGCAGTCCTTCGACAGCTGGGCCGGCCTGGAGGCCGGGCTGCTCGCCCCGCTCGCGGCCGGCGCCTCGGTGGTGCTCTGCCGGAACTCGGCGGAGCTGACCGAGAAGCAGTGGGCGGCCCGGATCGAGGCCGAACGAGTGAGCCTGCGGCTGCCCTGAGCGCTACCGCCCTGCGCCGGGCCGCAACCGTGCGCTGAGCGGTCGTCAGGAGACGAGCGCCAGCAGCCCGTTGGCCTCCGCGTAGGCCTCGCCGGTGCGCGGGCAGCGCCAGCGGTCCACGCCGAGCCGGCGCAGCGGCTCCCCGGCCCGTCCGACCCACGCGGTCCTGCGGGCCGGGACTCCGGCCACCAGTGCGAAGTCCGGCACGTCCCGGTGCACCACGGCGCCGGCCGCCACCAGCGCCCAGCGCCCGACCGTGACCCCGGCCACCAGGACCGCGCGGGCGCCGATCGAGCAGCCCTGACGCAGCGTCACGCCCCGGGCCAGCCAGTCGTCCACACCCTTGAGCCGGCCGTCGACCGCCACCGAGCGCGGGTAGAGGTCGTTGGTCAGCACCGCGGCCGGGCCGATGAACACCCCGTCCTCGACCACGGCCGGCTCGTAGACCAGGGCGTGGTTCTGCACCTTGACCCGGTCGCCGAGCCGCACCCCGGGGCCGAGGTAGACGCCGCGCCCGATCACGCACTCGGCGCCGACCACGACGTCCTCGCGGATCTGGGCGAGGTGCCACACCGTGCTGCCCGCCCCGATCCGCGCCCGCGGATCGACGTCCGCGCTGGCTTCGATACGCACCGCCTCGGTCATACCACTGACGGTAGCGGCAATACCCCTCAGCCGGTACGGGACGGAACCGGCTCGGTGCGCGGTGCCGTGCTGGCGATCACCTTGGCCGCCAGCCTGCGCGGCGAGGTGAGGAAGCCGAAGCCCCAGCTGAAGTGCATGGTCGCCAGCGCCACCGGCAGCTGCAGCCGGGCCTTGCCGGACAGGCCCCGGCCTTCGAGCAGCGAGCCGCCGAGGATCCCGAGGGCGTAGCCGGCCGGCACCACGTAGAAGGCCGGGTGCACCGCGGCCCCCAGCACCAGGCCGAGCAGCACCGCGACCAGCGCGCTCGGCGGGGCCAGGTAGCGCAGGTTGACCGAGCCGCGGTGGTAGCGGGTGACCACCCGGCGCCAGCGGCCGTAGTCCTTGTACTGCTTGGCGAGCGCGCGCACGCTGGGCCGCGGCCGGTAGGTGACCTTGAGCTGCGGGGTGAACCAGATCAGGCCGTCGTCCTGGCGGATCCGGTAGTTCAGCTCCCAGTCCTGGGCGCGGATGAACTCCTCGTTGTAGCCGCCGAGGCGTTCCAGCACCTCGCGGCGGAAGACGCCGAGGTAGACGGTCTCGGCCGGGCCGGCCAGGCCGCCGGTGTGGAACGCGGCGTTGCCCACGCCGATCTTGGCGGTCATCGCGGCGGCGACGGCCTTCTCCCACTCCGTCTCGCCCTCGGCGTGCATGATGCCGCCGACGTTGGCCGCGTCCATCTCGCCGAGCAGCCGCACGGCGGTGGTGATGTAGCCGGGGGTGAGCAGGCCGTGGCCGTCCACCCGGACCACGATCGGGTGGGAGGAGGCGCGGATCGCGGCGTTCAGCCCGGCCGGGGTGCGCCCGCTGGGGTTCGGCACGGTCCGCACCCGGGGGTCCGCGGCGGCCAGCTCGGCCGCGATCGCGTCGGTCCGGTCGGTGGAGGGACCGAGTGCGATCACCACCTCCATGGCCCCGGCGTAGTCCTGCTCCAGGATGCGCCGGACGGCGGTGCGAAGGTGTCGTTCCTCGTTGAGCACCGGCATGATCACGGAGACCGCCGGCAGCTCCTCAGCAGCCATGTCGTTCATCGCGCCCCACGGTACCGGAAACGGGTGAACAGCCAGAGCCGGGCGCTCCTCCCCCGCGGGAGCGCCCGGCCTGGTGGCTGACGGATGGTCAGCTGGGAGAACGCTGGGAGCCGGCCGAACTCCGACCGGCTCCCAGCCGCTGGTTCAGCCGCTCGCGATGGCCGCCAGCACGTTCATCCGAGCGGCCCGGAAGGCCGGCAGCAGGGCGGCCAGCAGGCCGACCACCGCCGAGAGCAGCAGCACCACCACGATGGTGCCCACCGGGACCGACAGCACGTTCAGACCGGAGTTGCGCAGCACCCGCTGGGTGGTGATGCCCCAGCTCAGGCCCAGGCCGGTGCCGAGGATCGCGCCGAAGAGGGCGATCACCACCGACTCCAGGCGGATCATCCGGCGCAGCTGACGGCGGGACAGGCCGATCGCCCGCAGCAGGCCGATCTCCCTCGTCCGCTCGACCACCGAGAGGGCCAGCGTGTTGACCACGCCGAGCACCGCGACCATGATCGCCAGTCCGAGCAGCCCGTAGACCAGGTAGAGCAGGGTGTCCACGCTCTTCTGGACGAGCTTCTTGTAGCCGGCCTGGTCCTGCACCGAGACCTGCGGGTAGGCGTTCAGCGAGTCCTGGAGGGCGGTCAGGGTCTTCTCGACGTCCGCCCCGGCCGCCGCCTTGCCGAAGACGACCACGTCGGTCGGCTGCTGGTCGGCCGGCACCGCCTGGTCGACGGTGTCGATGGTGGCGAAGAAGTGCCGGTCGAAGATCTGGTTGCCGGTGCTGGTGACCAGGGCGATCGGCAGGCTCTGGGTGCGGCCCTTGCCGTAGTCGATGCCGATCCGGTCGCCGACCTTGAGGCTGTTGTCCTTGGCGAAGTTGGCATCGACCGTGATCCCGCCGGCGGCCAGGCCGTTCACGCTGCCGGAGCTGACCGGCAGCGAGAAGTCCTGGGCGAAGGTGGGCGAGACGGCCGAGACCAGCTGGTCCACGCTCTTGCCGCCGGGCAGCGTGAAGGTGGCGGGCAGTTCCCGCTGCTCGGTGACATGGGCCAGGCCCGCGGTGCCCTTGGCGGCGGCGATCATCGGGGCGGTCAGCCCGCCGTGGTTGACGGTGATGATGTAGTCCGCGCCCACCGACTTGTCGATCTGCGCGCTGGTGGAGCTGACCATCGAGTTGGTCACCACCGAGGCACCGGTGACCAGGGCCAGGCCGATCATCAGCGCGGCCGCGGTGGCGCCGGTGCGCCGGGGGTTGCGCAGCGCGTTGCGCTGGGCCAGCCGTCCGGCCGGGCCGAACAGGGCGGGCAGCACGGCGCCGAGGAGCCGGATCACCACACCCGCCAGCAGCGGGCCGAGGATCACGAAGCCGATCAGCGTCAGCACCAGGCCCAGGCCCAGGTCGGAGCCGCCGGCGGCGAGCTGCTTGGCGGTGGCCCCCGCCGCGAGCAGCGCACCGCCGCCGAGGGTGACCAGCAGGCCGAGCGCCATCCGGATCTTGTTGGAGGCGCCTTCGCTGGGCGTGCCGTGGTCGCTCAGCGCGGCCATCGGGGAGACCTTGCCGGCCCGGCGGGCCGGGATCCAGGCGGCCAGCACGGTGATCACGATGCCGACCAGGTAGGAGGCGATCGGGACGCTCGCGCTGATGTCCAGGGAGGTGGACAGGTTCATCCCGGCCAGCTTCATCAGCTGGATCAGCAGCAGTGCGATGCCCAGGCCCGCGGCCATGCCCAGGGTGGAGCCGATCACGCCGAGCAGCAGCGCCTCGATCAGCACCGAGCGGTTGACCTGCTTGCGGCTGCCGCCGAGCGCCCGCAACAGGCCGATCTCACGGGTGCGCTGGGCGACCAGCATGGAGAAGGTGTTGATGATCAGGAAGGCGCCGACCAGCAGCGAGATGCCGGCGAAGCCGAGCATCACGTACTTCATGAAGTCGAGGAAGGAGCCGATGCCCTTCTGGTTGTCGGCCTTCTGCTCGGCGGCCGTCTTCGCCTGGTAGTCGCTGCCGACCACCGCGCCGACCTCGGCCTTGAGCTGGTCGTCGGTCTTGCTGCCGTCGCCGTAGAGGTCGATCGAGGTGTAGCCGCCGGTGCTGCCGAGCAGGTCCTGCTGGGCGGTCGGCACGTCGGTGAAGGCCAGCGCCGCACCGGGGTTGGTGCCGGTGAAGGTCGCGATGCCGGAGATGGTGAAGTCGAAGGTGCCCTGGTCTCCGATGATCCGGATCGGGTCGCCCAGGTGCAGGTTCGCGTGCTTGGCGGTGTCCGCGTCGATCATCATCTGGCGCGGCCCGGACGGGGCGCTGCCGGAGGTGACCGTCATCGCGGGGTGCGGCCCGGGGACCCAGGCGCCGACGATGGTCGGAGCGCCGCCGGTGGGGCCGACCGCCTTGTTGGTCTTCGGGTTGACCAGGGTGGCGCTCTGCACCGAGACGCTGCCCTCGGCGCTCTTCACCCCGGGCTGGGCGGTGAGCTGCGCCAGGGTGGTGGCCGGGACGGTGAGCGTCTTGCCGCCGGTGTCGGCGGCGTTGCCGCCCTTGGGGGGCGCCGGGCTGACCTGGACGTCGGAGGCGGTGCTGGCGAAGAGCTTGTCGAAGGTGCTGGTCGCGGTGTCGGAGAAGACCAGGGTCCCGGAGACGAAGGCCACCGAGAGCACGATCGCGATCAGCGACAGGACCATCCGGCCCTTGTGGGCGAGGAGACTGCGGAGTGAGGTCTTGAGCAGCATGGTGTCGTGGCCCCGGCTCAGCTGGTGCGCTTGCCGTCGAAACGGCGCATGCGCTCGAGGACGGAGTCGGCGGTCGGACCGTGCATCTCGTCGACGATCACCCCGTCGGCCAGGAACAGCACCCGGTCCGCGTAGCTCGCCGCCACCGGGTCGTGGGTGACCATCACGATGGTCTGCGCCAGCTCGTCCACCGAGCGGCGCAGGAAGGTCAGCACCTCGGCGCCGGAACGCGAGTCCAGGTTGCCGGTCGGCTCGTCACCGAAGATGATCTCCGGACGCGCCGCCAGGGCCCGGGCCACCGCGACCCGCTGCTGCTGGCCGCCGGAGAGCTGGGTCGGACGGTGCTTCAGCCGGTCGGCCAGCCCCACCGTCTCCACCACCTGCTGGAGCCAGGCCGGATCGGCCTTGCGCCCGGCTATGTCCATCGGCAGCGTGATGTTCTCCAACGCGTTCAGCGTCGGCAGCAGGTTGAAGGCCTGGAAGATGAACCCGATCTTGTCACGCCGCAGCCGGGTCAGCTGCTTGTCCCGCAGGCCGGTGATCTCGGTGTCACCGATCCAGATCCGACCCTCCGAGACCGTGTCGAGACCTGCCAGACAGTGCATCAGGGTCGACTTGCCCGACCCCGAGGGACCCATGATCGCGGTGAACCGACCACGTTGGATGTCGACGTCGACGGCGTCCAACGCCGTCACCCTGGTCTCGCCCGAACCGTACGCCTTGGTCACCTGCCGCGCCGCGGCGGCGCTGGCGGACGGCCCGCCAGGGTTCTCGGAAGCCTGCACGGCTGTGGATGCCGTCGTCACGTCTGCTACTCCTAGGTCGGTGTCCCCCGAAGCCTGGCCCCCTTGACAGTCAGGGCCGAGCCGATACGTCAAACCTAGAGGGTGCGGTCCGACCGCTCGTCATCCGGCGGGAGGACCCGGGATGACGAGAGATGTACGGGTCGGCAGCGGTGCCCCCTAGGGGACGCGGGGCACGGCCCTCAGGGGCGCACGGCCGGGCGCGGTGGCGGCCGTGCCCCGAAACCGTCGCGCCTGTGCACCAGCTCTGCTACAGGCACCCGGCTCATGGGTGCCCGACCGGACGGATCGGGCATCCTCGGGGACATGAACACGTGGCAACAAGGTGGTCCGAGCGGTGGTGGCGGCGGGTACGGCGGTCAGGGCGGTCAGGGCGGTGCGCCCGGCGGTGCCGAGCCGCCGTTGCCGCCCTCGCTCGACCCGCACGGCGCCGGGGCCCGACCGAGCGGTCGCCGGCGGTGGCGGCGCGGCCGGGTCGTCAAGTACACGGTGCTCGGCGTGGTCGGCGCGCTGCTGGCCACCGGCGTGGGCACCTACTTCTGGGCCGACTCCAAGCTGCACCACCAGGACGTGCTGGCCGACTACGGCAACCGCCCGCCGGCGGGCCAGGGGACGAACTGGCTGATCGTCGGCTCGGACAGCCGCGACGGCCTGTCGGACGCCCAGAAGCAGAACCTGCACACCGGTTCGGACGTGGGCAAGCGCAGCGACTCGATGATGATCCTGCACATCGGCGCCCACGGGAACACGCTGATGAGCATCCCGCGCGACTCCTGGGTGCCGATCCCGGCGCACCTGGACACCTCGGGCAGCGGGAAGACCATCAAGGCCACCACCTCGAAGATCAACTCCGCCTTCGACAACGGCGGCGGCCCGCTGCTGGTGCAGACCGTCGAGCAGAACACCGGCATCCACATCGACCACTACGCCGAGGTCGGCTTCGCCGGGTTCGTCGGCATCGTGGACGCGGTGGGCGGGGTGAACATGTGCATAGCCCAGGACATCCAGGACAAGGACTCCGGGCTGAACCTGAAGGCCGGCTGCCAGACCCTGAACGGCACCCAGTCGCTGGCCTTCGTCCGCCAGCGGCACCAGATGGCCGACCAGGACCTGGGCCGGATGCGCAACCAGCAGAAGTTCCTCTCCGCGCTGGCCCACCAGGCGGCCTCGCCGACCACGCTGCTCGACCCGTTCACCGTCTACCCGCTGATCGGCTCCGGGCTGGACACCCTGATCGTCGACAAGAACACCGGACTGACCGACCTGGCCACGCTCTTCGAGGCGATGAAGACGGTCAGCAGCGGTGGCGGCAAGAGCATCACCATCCCGATCGGGAACGCCGACTACCACACCAGCACCGGCGAGTCGGCGGTCAAGTGGAACCAGAGCGAGGCCACCCAGGTCTTCGACGCGATCAAGAACGACACCGCGGTTCCCACCTTCTGAGTCTCCTGACCCTGCTGACCTGCCGAGCAGAACAGTTCTGAGCACAGCCGACGAAGCCCTCCGGCCCCGGACTGACGGGGCGGGAGGGCTTCCGGTCTGCCGGCGCGCGCTACGAGGTGAAGACGACACCCTCGTTGCTCGGCTGGAGCGTGCCGACGGTGAACCCCGCGGCGGAGACGGCCAGTTGCGGCAGCGGCTTGCCGTCCGTGCCGAGCACGCTGGCGGTCAGCTGGGTGGTCTCGTCCGGCGGGGTGATGGTCACCCCGGCGAGCACGTGGCAGCTGGGGTCGGCCTTGTCGCAGGAGTTCCACTTGAGGCCGGAGAAGGCGGTGGTGCCGGGCGCGAGCTTGGCGGCGACCGACTGGCCCGGGTAGGCGACCCGGTTGGTGCCCAGCGTCACCGGGCTGTTGTCGGCCAGCAGACCGCCGTAGCCGAGGTAGCCGTACACGGTGCAGGTGCGCGAACCCTTGTTGGTCAGCATCACCATCGCCTTGCCGGGGAAGTCCGGCTGCAGCTGGATGTCGGCCGTCAACTCGTTGGTGTGGCAACGCTCCGAGACGGCGGTCGGCTTGGCGCTGCCGGCCGGAGCGGCGGGCTTGGCGCTGCCGACCGGAGCGGCCGGCTTGGCCGTGGACTTGCCGCCGGCGGCCGCCGAGGGCGCCTGCGATGCGGCGGGCGCGACCGTGGCGGGCGGGTTGGCGTTGCTGGTCGACGGAACGTCGTCGTTGCACGCGACCGCGCCCAGCGCCAGCGCGACCGTGGTGGCCGCGATCGCCGCCGCCTTGCTGACCTTCATGACTGCTCCCCTGCGGGTGTGGTGTCGTCTTCTCCCCTCACGACGCTCTTGTCCGACACCCAGTTCGCTCTCATCCGTCCCAGCCCCGTAACACGCGTAACAGACGCCGACCCCCGCGCCCTGGACGGGACGCGGGGGTCGGCGGACGTGCGTGACGGCCGGTCAGGCGCTCGGCAGGTTACGGGCCATGACGATCCGCTGCACCTGGTTGGTGCCCTCGTAGATCTGGGTGATCTTGGCGTCGCGCATCATCCGCTCCACCGGGTAGTCACGGGTGTAGCCGTAGCCGCCGAGCAGCTGGACGGCGTCGGTGGTGACCTCCATCGCGACGTCCGAGGCGAAGCACTTGGCGGCCGCGCCGAAGAAGGTCAGGTCGGCATCGACGCGCTGCGACTTGGCGGCGGCGGCGTAGGTGAGCTGGCGGGCCGCCTCCAGCTTCATCGCCATGTCGGCGAGCATGAACTGGACGCCCTGGAAGTCGCCGATCGGCTTGCCGAACTGCTTGCGCTCCTTGACGTAGCCGGCGGCGTAGTCCAGCGCACCCTGGGCGATGCCCAACGCCTGGGCGGCGATGGTGATCCGGGTGTGGTCCAGGGTCTTCATCGCGGTGGCGAAGCCGGTGCCCTCCTCGCCGATCATGCGGTCGGCCGGGATCCGGACGTTGTCCAGGTAGACCTCGCGGGTCGGCGAGCCCTTGATGCCGAGCTTCTTCTCCGGTGCGCCGAAGGAGACGCCCTCGTCGCCCTTCTCCACCACGAAGGCGGAGATGCCCTTGGAGCGCTTCTCGGGGTCGGTGACCGCCATCACGGTGTAGAACTCAGAGACGCCGGCGTTGGTGATCCACCGCTTGACGCCGTTGAGCACCCAGAAGTCACCGTCGCGCACCGCGCGGGTCTTCATGCCGGCCGCGTCCGAACCGGCGTCCGGCTCGGAGAGGCAGTACGAGAACATGCCCTCACCGCGGGCCAGCGCGCCCAGGTACTTCTGCTTCAGCTCCTCGGAGCCGGACAGCTGCACCGGCAGCGAGCCGAGCTTGTTGACGGCCGGGATCAACGAGGAGGAGGCGCAGACCCGGGCGACCTCCTCGATCACCAGGACGGTGGCCAGCGCGTCGGCGCCGGCGCCGCCGTACTCCTCGGGCACGTGCACCGCGTGCAGCTCGTTGGCCTCCAGCGCGTCCCGGGCCTCCTGCGGGAAGCGGCCGTGCTCGTCCACGTCCGCCGCGAACGGGGCGATCTTGGCCTCGGCGAGCGCGCGGACCGTCTCGCGGAGCATCTCGTGCTCCTCCGAGATCCGGAAGAGGTCGAAATCGGCGTTGCCAGCCATGGTCTGCTGCCCCTCTGCGAAACGACGTTAATTACCGTTAAGTAGATGCTCATTCTAGGCCCGGGGGGCCCGATGACCAGACGTGACGTCGGTGACATGCCGACGGGCGGATACCATCGGGTCGCTGCACCTCAGTCCTTGTCCGATCCTGCTCTGCATGCCGGTCATACCCCGGCAGCCCGCGAAGGGGAAGCCCCGTGGCCCTGCGAATCTCGGTGATCGGTACCGGCTATCTCGGCGCCACCCACGCCGCCGCCCTCGCCGAACTGGGCTTCGAAGTACTGGGGCTGGACATCGACCCGGACAAGCTGGCCGCGCTGTCGGCCGGCCAGGTGCCGATGTACGAGCCCGGCCTGTCCGAGCTGCTGGTCAAGCACGTCGTCGGCCATCCGGACTCGACCGAGCGGCTGCGCTTCACCTCCTCCCCGCAGGAGGTCGCCGAGTTCGCCGACATCCACTTCATCTGCGTGAACACCCCGCAGAAGAAGGGCGAGTTCGCCGCCGACATGTCCTACGTCGACCTCGCGGTGGACCAGCTCGCCCCGCACCTGACCCGACCGGTCCTGGTGGTCGGCAAGTCCACCGTCCCGGTGGGCAGCGCGCACCGGCTGGCCGAGCGGCTGGCCGCGCTGGCCCCGGCCGGCGACGGCGTCGAGCTGGCCTGGAACCCGGAGTTCCTGCGCGAGGGCCACGCGGTCGGCGACACCCTGCACCCCGACCGGATCGTGATCGGCGTGCGCGAGGGCGGCCGGGCCGAGGCGCTGCTGCGCCAGGTGTACGCGATCCCGCTGGCCGACGGCGTACCGATGGTGGTCACCGACTACGCGACCGCCGAGCTGGTGAAGGCCGCCGCCAACTCCTTCCTGGCCACCAAGATCTCCTTCATCAACGCGATGGCCGAGGTCTGCGAGAGCGCCGGCGCCGACGTGACGCTGCTGGCCAAGGCCCTCTCCTACGACGAGCGGATCGGCGGCCGCTTCCTCAACGCCGGCCTCGGCTTCGGCGGCGGCTGCCTGCCCAAGGACATCCGCGCGTTCATGGCCCGGGCCGGGGAACTGGGCGCCGACCAGGCACTGACCTTCCTGCGCGAGGTCGACTCGATCAACATGCGCCGCCGCTCCCGGATGGTGGAGCTGGCCCGCGAGCAGTGCGGCGGCGGCTTCCTGGACCGCCGGGTCGCCGTGCTCGGCGCCTCCTTCAAGCCCGATTCGGACGACATCCGCGACTCGCCGGCGCTCAACGTGGCGGCGCAGATCCAGCTGCAGGGCGCGCAGGTCACCGTCTACGACCCCAAGGCGATGGACAACGCCCGCAAGATGTTCCCCTCCCTCTCCTACGCCGACTCCGCCATCGAGGCGGTCACCGGCGCCCATGTGGTGCTGCACCTGACGGAGTGGCAGGAGTTCCGCACGCTGGACCCGGTGGCACTGGGCGAACTGGTCGCCGAACGGCGCCTGCTGGACGGCCGCAACGTGCTGGACGCCGAGCACTGGCGGGCGGCGGGCTGGACCTACCGGGCGATGGGCCGGCCGAGCTGAGGCCTCGGAATGCCGGGTCCGGCAGTGCTGTTGGACCGCGTATGACCGACTTCCGTGACCGCGACTTCCGTGACAGCGACTTCGGCGACCGGGACTTCCGCGACCGGGCGACCGTCCGCGAGATCCTCACCGCCACCGGCGACACCTGGGCCGTGGTGGGCCTGTCCAACAACACCCGGCGCGCCGCCTACGGGGTGGCCCAGGTGCTGCAGCGTTACGGGAAGCGGATCGTGCCGGTGCATCCCAAGGCCGAGACGGTGCTCGGCGAGCCCGGGTATCCGACGCTGGCGGACGTCCCGTTCGAGGTCGACGTGGTCGACGTCTTCGTGAACAGCTCGCTGGCCGGCGAGGTGGCCGACCAGGCGGTGGCCAAGGGAGCAGAGGCCGTCTGGTTCCAGCTCGACGTGATCGACGAGGACGCGTACCGGCGGACCACGGCCGCCGGGCTGCGGATGGTGATGGACCGCTGCCCGGCGATCGAGATCCCGCTGCTGTGACGCTTCTCAGCCGTCCTGGCCGTCCAGCTGCTCCAGGGTGGCGATGGAGGGCTTCCGGGTGACCGCCTGCTCGCGGGCCGCGTCCTCGGCGGCGCGCAGCACCCGCACCGCGTTGCCCCAGGTGAGCTTGGCGAGGTCGGCCTCGGACCAGCGGCGGTCGAGGAGTTCGGCGATCAGGTTGGGATAGCCGGAGACGTCGTCCAGGCCGGCCGGGGTGAAGGCGACACCGTCGAAGTCACCACCGATGCCGAGATGGTCGACGCCGGCCACGTCGCGCATGTGGTCCAGGTGGTCGGCGACGGTGGCCGTGGTGGCGATCGGGCGCGGGTCGTCGGCCTCGAAGGCGCGCAGCACCTTCATCGCGTCGGGGGTGTGCGCCAGGGCGTGGAATCCCTGCGCCTCCAGCGCCCGGGCGGCCCGGTCGGTCCAGCCGTGCGCCTCGGCCGAGATGAACTGCGGCACGAAGGTGACCATCGCCACGCCCCCGTTGGCGGGCAGCTGGGCGAGCACGTCGTCGGGGATGTTGCGCGGGTGATCGTGCACCGCGCGCGAGGAGGAGTGCGAGAAGATCACCGGCGACTGGCTGACCCGCAGCGCGTGGCGCATGGTGTCGGGCGAGGTGTGCGAGAGGTCGACCAGCATGCCCAGCCGGTTCATCTCCCGGACCACCTCCTCGCCGAAGCGGGTGAGGCCGTGGGCGGCCGGCTCGTCGGTGGCGGAGTCGGCCCACGGGACGTTGTCGTTGTGCGTGAGCGTCATGTACCGCACGCCCAGCTGGTAGAGCGCGCGCAGGGTGGCCAGCGAGGAGTTGATGCTGTGTCCGCCCTCGGCCCCCATCAGCGAGGCGATCCTGCCCTCGGCCCGGGCGGCTTCCATGTCGTCGGCCGTCAGGGCGAGCCGCAGCCGGTGCGGGAAGCGGTCGACCAGCGCGCGCACGAAGTCGATCTGCTCGAGGGTCGCGGTGACCGCCCGGTCCCCCGCCAGCTTGGCGCTGACGTAGACGGACCAGAACTGCGCACCGACCCCGCCGGCCCGCAGCCGGTCGAGGTCGGTGTGCAGCCGGCCGCGCTGGTCGGCGGCCAGGTCGATGGCGTCCAGGTCGTAGCCGACCTGGTTGCGCATCGCCCACGGCAGGTCGTTGTGGCCGTCCACCACGGGGGCGGCGGCGAGCAGGGTCCGGGCGATGTCCAGCCGATCAAGGGTCATGGACCCCATCCTGCTACCGGCTGAAGCCGAAGGAAGCGGAACCCGCCACCTTGGCGCGCAGCTTCTTGCCCTTCTCGGTGGCCTGGGCGTTCAGCTCCGCCTGGAACTCGGTCATCTTCTCGCTGAGCTCCGGGTCGAAGGCGGCGACCATCCGCACCGCCAGCAGGCCCGCGTTGCGCGCGCCGGCCACCGAGACGGTGGCCACCGGCACGCCGGCCGGCATCTGCACGATGGAGAGCAGGCTGTCCATGCCGTCCAGGTAGCGCAACGGGACCGGGACGCCGATCACCGGCAGCGGGGTCACCGAGGCCAGCATGCCCGGCAGGTGGGCCGCACCGCCGGCGCCGGCGATGATCGCCTTCAGGCCGCGCCGGTGGGCCTGCTCGCCGTAGCCGATCATCTCGCGCGGCATCCGGTGCGCGGAGAGGACGTTGACCTCGTACGGCACCTCGAACTCGTCGAGCGCCTGTGCGGCGGCCTCCATCACGGACCAGTCGGAGTCGGAACCCATCGCGATGCCGACGAGCGGCGTGGTGCTGCTGGTCATTCGGTGATCGTGCCTCTCAGGTAGGCGGCCGCGTGGCGGGCGCGCTCGCGCACGTCCTCGAGGTCGTCCCCGAAGACGGTGACGTGGCCGACCTTGCGGCCGGGCTTCACGTCCTTGCCGTACATGTGGATCCGCAGGCCCGGGTCGCGAGCCATGCAGTGCAGGAAGGCGTGGTACATGTCGGGGTAGTCGCCGCCGAGCACGTTGACCATCACGGTCCACCTGGCGCGCGGGCGCGGGTCGCCGAGCGGCAGGTCGAGGACGGCCCGCAGGTGGTTCTCGAACTGCGAGGTGACGGCGCCGTCGATCGACCAGTGGCCGGAGTTGTGCGGGCGCATCGCCAGTTCGTTGACCAGGATCCGGCCGTCGCGGGTCTGGAACAGCTCGACCGCCAGGTGGCCCACGATGTCCAGCTCGCCGGCGATCCGCAGCGCCAGTGCCTGGGCCTGCCCGGCCAGCTCCGGGTCCAGCTCGGGAGCCGGCGCGGTGACCTCGGCGCAGACGCCGTTCTCCTGCAGGCTCTCCACCACCGGATAGGCGACCGCCTGACCACTGGGTGAGCGGACCACGTTCGCGGCCAGTTCGCGCAGGTAGTCGACCTTCTCCTCGGCCAGCACCGCCACGCCGGCCAGGAAGGGCGCGTGCGCCTGCTCCTCGTCCTCGACGACCCAGACGCCCTTG
Source organism: Kitasatospora sp. GAS204B (assembly GCF_029892155.1). Lineage (GTDB taxonomy): Bacteria > Actinomycetota > Actinomycetes > Streptomycetales > Streptomycetaceae > Kitasatospora. Next base: position 38,251 of record NZ_JARZAG010000031.1, read on the forward strand.
CCGTCGTAGCCGCCGCGCACCGTCTTCAGCACGACCGGGTAGCCCTCGCCCTCGTGGGCGAAGGCCGTGACGTCAGCCGGGTCGGCGACCAGGCGGTGGCGCGGGCAGGGGGCGCCGATCGAGTCCAGCTTGGCCCGCATCACACCCTTGTCCTGGGCGTTCACCAGCGCGTCGGGGCCGGGGCGCACCGCGACGCCGTCGGCCAGCAGGGCGCGCAGGTGCTCGGTGGGGACGTGCTCGTGGTCGAAGGTGATCACGTCGCAGTCGGCGGCGAAGCGGCGCAGCGTCTCCAGGTCCCGGTAGTCGCCGAGCACGGTGTCGGCCACCACCTGCGAGGCGGAGTCCTGCGGGGTGTCGGCGAGGAGCTTGAAGCGGATGCCGAGCGGGATGCCCGCCTGGTGCGCCATGCGGGCAAGCTGCCCGCCGCCTACCACGCCCACCGTTGGAAATTTAATGCTGCCCGGGAAAGTCACCCTGCCAGGATATCCGGGCAGCTCCCACGGGGTGAACGCCCGGCCACGGGTAGGCCGGGCGGGACGGTGGCAGCGGATCGCGCGCGGGAGGGTCGTGCGGGAGCCGGTAGCCTGGATGGCCGGACCCGACCGGGGCACTGAGCTGATCATGTGCCCTCGCCCGCAAGCCACTTCCGCCCCGAGCCATGGCAGGCTCCGGGGAGCAGCCGCACAGGAGACCACCGGATGAGCAAGCACAGCGCGCAGCGCCGCACCTCCTTGACCCAGCGGCTGCGCGGCGTCTCCGGCGAGGTCATGAAGTTCGCGGTGGTCGGGCTGGGCGGCATCGTGGTGAACTTCGGCGTCTCCAACGCGATGATCCACGCCACCCACTGGGCGCCGGTGCGCTGCTCGGTGATCGGCACCGTGGTGGCGATCCTGGTCAACTACGCCGGCTACCGGTACTGGGTGTACCGGGACAGTGACGCGGCCTCGCGCCGCCGGGAGATCACGCTCTTCCTGGTGTTCAGCGGGATCGGCCTGCTGATCGAGAACGGCACGGTCTGGTTCACCACCTACACCCTGGGCATGACCGGCACCCTCGCGCTGAACGCCTCGAAGATGGCGGGCACCGGCGTGGCCACGCTGTTCCGCTTCTTCTCCTACCGGACCTGGGTCTTCAAGGCGATGCCGGAGCTGGCCGAGCACGAGCAGCAGCCGGCCCAGCCGGTGGTCGCGCAGGCCGAGCGGATCCTGGTGGCCGAGGAGAGCGCGCAGTACATCAAGTGACCGTCAGGCCGCCACGGCCCGGTTGAGGAAGAGTGCGAAGACCGGCGGCTTGAGCGAGAGCAGTTCGAGGCGCCCGCCGTCCGCCTCGGCCAGGTCACGGGCCACCGCCAGGCCGATGCCGGTGGAGTTGTGCCCGCTGACGGCCCGCTCGAAGACCCGGTTGCCCAGCTCGGCCGACACCCCCTGGCCCTCGTCCTGCACCTCGACCACCACCGAGCTGCCGGAGGGCCGCACCCGCAGGGTGACCGTGCCGGCGCCGTGCATCAGCGAGTTCTCGATCAGCGTGGCCAGCACCTGGGAGACGGTGCCCGGGGTGCCCAGCGCGACCACCCCGCCCAGGCCCTCGATCACCAGCCGCCGCCCGGCGCCGCGCATCGTGGCCGCCCACTCCTCGCGCTGCTGGCGGATCACCTCGTCCAACTGGAAGCCGCCGGTGCTCGGGCCGTGCGTGTCGCGCTGGTTGGTGAGCAGCCGCTGGACCACGTCGGTCAGCCGTTCCACCTGCTGCAGCGCGATGGTGGCCTCCTCGCGGACCGTCTCCGGCTGGTGGGCGAGCGCGGTGATCTCCTCGAGCCGCATGGAGAGCGCGGTCAGCGGGGTGCGCAGCTGGTGCGAGGCGTCGGCGGCCAGCCGGCGTTCGGCGGTGAGCATCCGGCCGATCCGCTCGGCGCTGGCGTCCAACACCTCGGCCACCCGGTCCAGTTCGGGCACCCCGAAGCGGCGGTCGCGCGGGCGCGGATCGCCGGAGCCGAGCCGCTCGGCGGTCTCGGCCAGGTCGGTGAGCGGGCGGGCCAGGCGCCGGGCCTGCCAGACCGCGAGGGCCACCGCCGTCTGCACGGCCAGCAGCGTCACCAGGCCGAGCAGCAGCAGCATGTCGCCGATCTCGCGGGTGACATCCGTGCGGGACTGCTCGACGGTGACCGTCTCGCCGCTGGGTCCGGGCTCGGTGGCCTTCAGCGGGTTGCCCTTGGGCCGGTCGCCGATGGTGATCACCGGCTGGCCCGGGATCCGGATCTCGGCGTAGTCCCCCTCGATCGCCTGGGTGCCGATCCGCTCCTGGGTGACCGGCTCGCCCGCCGCCAGCCGGCTCTCCACCAGTCCGAGCAGCCGCACCGCCGCGGCGTCCACCCGGTCCTGCGCGGTGTTGACGATGCTCTGCTTCTCGACCAGGGCCAGCGGTACGCAGAACACCACCACGACCACCAGGACCACGCCCAGCAGCGAGTTGATCATCCTGCGCTTCACGCGGTGGTGCCCCGGCCCTAGTTCTTCTCGAAGCGGAAACCCACGCCGCGCACGGTGGCGATGTAGCGGGGGTTGGTCGCGTCGTCGCCGAGCTTCTTGCGCAGCCAGGAGATGTGCATGTCCAGGGTCTTGGTGGAGGTCCACCAGGTGGTGTCCCAGACCTGACGCATGATGTCCTCCCGGGTGACCACCCGGCCCGCGTCCCGGACCAGCACCCGCAGCAGCTCGAACTCCTTGGCGGAGAGCGTCAGTTCCTCCTCGCCGACCCAGGCGCGGTGCGACTCGATGTCGATCCGCACGCCGTGCGCGCCGGTGGAGAGCGAGTCGACGTTGCCGCGCCGCAGCAGGGCCCGGACCCGGGCGAGCAGTTCGGCCAGCCGGAACGGCTTGGTGACGTAGTCGTCGGCACCGGCGTCCAGGCCGACCACGGTGTCCACCTCGTCGGCGCGGGCGGTGAGCACCAGCACCGGGCAGCTCTTGCCGTCCGCGCGCAGCCGGCGGCAGACCTCCAGACCGTCCATCTGCGGCAGGCCGAGGTCGAGGACGACCAGGTCGACCTCCTCCTCCAGGCCCGCCTCCAGGGCGGCCGGACCGTCCTCCCGGACGAGCACCTCGTAGCCCTCGCGACGCAGGGCACGGGCCAGCGGTTCCGAGATAGCCGGGTCGTCCTCGGCGAGCAGCACACAGGTCATGTGCGAATCGTAGTCGGCCCGGGGCCCCGCGATCAGACCCGCACGGGCGCGCGCGAGCGGATCGCCCCGGGCTACCGGCTGTGAAGTAGTTCACAGCGGGTAGTCGGCGGGCCGGATCAGGTAACGGCCGAGGCTGGGGCGGGCACCCGGTGCGAGCGCAGATTCTTCCGTTGGACCTTGGCTTCGAAGGAGCTCATCCTGTCGTACCATCGATTTCTTGCCTCCGGCCCGGCCAAGCCCCTGCGACCGTTATCTAATTGGTGGCTTTTGTCATCCCATGTCGCCGAAAATCGGGACGTACAGTGGTCCGGTCCCCGTGTCATGCGCTGCGGAATCCCCACCTGCCCGAGCAGCGAGCAGGAACCCCGCGGTGCTCGGACCCGCCCGCCTTCCCACCCCCCTGGGCGAAGCGGTGTCCCAGACAGTCAGGCAAGGAACAACTACTGATGGCGTCAACCACCACCATGGGCGCCGGCGTCCAGCCGGCCACCCCTTCTGGCGGCAAGACCTTCTTCGGGCACCCCCGAGGACTGGCCACGCTCTTCATGACCGAGACCTGGGAGCGTTTCAGCTTCTACGGCATGCGGGCACTGCTCGTCGTCTACATGATCACCTCGCACGCCCACGGCGGCCTGGGCATGAAGGTCGCGCTCGCCACCGCGATCTACAGCGTCTACAACGCCATGGTGTACCTGCTGGCCCTGCCCGGCGGCTGGATCGCCGACCGGTTCTGGGGCGCCCGCAAGACGGTCGCCGTCGGCGGCGGCATCATCATGATCGGCCACTTCCTGCTGGCCGTGCCGGCCGAGGCCTCGTTCTTCGTCGGCCTGGTCTTCATCGCGGTGGGCTCCGGCCTGCTCAAGGCCAACATCTCGACGATGGTCGGGCACCTCTACGACGGGCCGAACGACCCGCGTCGCGACGGTGGCTTCACCATCTTCTACATGGGCATCAACCTCGGCGCCTTCGCGGCGCCGCTGGTGATCGGCACCGTCGGCCAGAGCGTCAACTGGCACCTGGGCTTCGCGCTGGCCGGCATCGGCATGGCGCTGGGCCTGGGCCAGTACCTGCTGGGCAGCCGCCACCTCAGCCCGAAGAGCAGCGTGGTCTCCTCGCCGATCACCCCCGTCGAGAAGAGCGCGATCCTGCGCAAGGCCGGCCTCTGGCTGGCGCTGGCCGTGGTCTTCTACGGCGTCGTGGTGCTCTCCGGCCACTTCACCATCAACTGGGCGGTCTGGCCGCTGTCCATCGCGGGCATCGCGATTCCGGTGGTCGTCTTCGCCCGGATCAAGCGGGACAAGGACCTCGACGCCCACGAGCAGTCCAAGATCAGCGGCTACGTCTGGTTCTTCATCGTCGCCGCCGTGTTCTGGATGATCTACGACCAGTCCGGTTCCACGCTGAGCGTCTTCGCCGACCAGAACACCAAGCTGTCGATCTTCGGGGCGCACTTCCCGTCCAGCTGGTTCCAGTCGCTGAACCCGCTCTACATCATGGCGCTGGCCCCGGTCTTCGCCTGGCTCTGGGTCTGGCTGGCCCGGCGCGCCAAGAACCCCAGCACCACCATGAAGTTCGCCATCGGCCTGCTGCTGATCGGCGCCTCCTTCCTGGTGATGATGCTGGCGATGGCGGCGGCCTCCGGCGGGGTCAAGGTCACCCCGCTCTGGCTGGCGCTGGTCTACCTGGTGCAGACGGTCGGCGAGCTGTCGCTCTCCCCGGTCGGCCTCTCGGTCACCACCAAGCTGGCGCCGGCCAAGTACGCGAGCCAGATGATGGGCATCTGGTTCCTGGCCGTCACGGCGGGCGACTGCGTCGCGGCCATCATCCAGCTGGGTCTCGGCAATGCCACCGGCAGCACCTGGTACTTCGCCCTGCAGGGCGTGGCGGCGATCATCGCCGGCGTCGCGCTGGTGATGTACCGCAAGAAGGTCATCCGGCTGATGGGCGACGTGCACTGACACGCCCGCACCCGTAGCCGAGAGGCCCGGTACCCGTTCACGGGTACCGGGCCTCTCGGCATGCGCCTACCGGCTCAGACCTCCCGCACGCCCGCCCGCCAGACCGCCGCCGTCAGCGGCACGCCCGGGCGGTAGGCCAGGTGGACCGGGGAGGGGGCGTCGAGCAGCAGCAGGTCGGCGCGGGTGCCGGGGGCGATCCGGCCGATGTCGGTGCGGCGCAGGGCGCGCGCGCCGCCCAGGGTGGCGGCGTGCACCGCCTCGTCGGGGGTCATGCCCATCTCGCGGACCGCCACCGCGATGCAGAAGGCCATCGAACTGGTGAAGCTGGAGCCGGGGTTGCAGTCGGTGGAGAGCGCGACGGTGGCTCCGGCGTCGAGCAGCCGGCGGGCGTCGGGGTAGGCGGCCCGGGTGGAGAACTCGGCGCCCGGCAGCAGGGTGGCGACCGTGCCGGACCCGGCCAGTGCCGCCACGTCCGCGTCGGTCAGGTGGGTGCAGTGGTCGGCGGAGGCGGCGCCCAGCTCGACCGCGAGCTGCACACCGGGCCCGTGGGAGAGCTGGTTGGCGTGCACCCGGGGGGTCAGGCCGCGCTCGATCCCGGCGGTCAGGATCGCCCGCGCCTGGTCGCCGTCGAAGGCGCCGTTCTCGCAGAAGACGTCCACCCACCGGGCGTGCGGGGCGCAGGCGTCCAGCATCTCGCCGGTGACCAGGTCGACGTAGCCGGCCGGGTCGTCCGCGTACTCGGGCGCGACCACGTGCGCGCCCAGGTAGGTGGTCTCCGGGGTGTGCCCGGCGGCGATCCGCAGCGCCCGGGCCTCGTCGGCGACCGTGAGCCCGTAGCCGGACTTGCACTCGACGGTGGTGGTGCCCTGGCGCAGCGCCTCGCCGATGAACCGGGCCAGGTTGGCGTCCAGTTGATCGTCGCTGGCGGCCCGGGTGGCAGCCACCGTGGTGCGGATGCCGCCTGCCGTGTAGGCCTGGCCGGACATCCGGGCGTTGAACTCGGCGGTCCGGTCACCCGCGAAGACCAGGTGGGCGTGCGAGTCGACGAAACCGGGCAGCAGCGTCCGGCCCTCGGCGTCGTGGACCCGGTCGGCCGCGGGGGCGTCGGCGGCCCGTCCGGTCCAGGTGATCACCGAACCGTCGATCACCACGGCGGCCTGCTCGACGAGGCCGAGCAGGCCGGGGTGTGACGGGTCGTTGGTGACCAGTGCGCCGATGTTGGTGATCAGGGTGCTGGTCATGAGCCCTTCAGAGGTGGTTCGTGCCGGGGAGGTTCAGGAAAGCAGGGCCGCGATGGAATCGCGCAGCGCTGACGGGACGTCGGTGACGGCCTGGTGCACCCCGTCGACGACGATCCGTCGGCCGCCGACCACCACGTGCCGCACGTCCGCCGCCGTGGCGGCGAAGACGGCGGTCTCGGCGCCCAGGTGCGCGGCCGGGCCGGCGGTGCGCACCGAGTCCAGCGCCAGCACGGTGAAGTCGGCCAGCGCCCCGGCCTCGATCCGGCCGGCCTCCGGCCAGCCGAGCGAGGCGTGGCCGTCCTCGGTGCCGGCCCGCAGCAGCGCGCCCGCGGTCCAGTGCCCCCGGGTGCGGGCGCGCAGGCGCTCGTTGAGCTCCAGCGCGCGGGCCTCCTCGAACGGGTCGATCACGGCGTGGCTGTCGCTGCCCAGGGTGACCGGGCAGCCGCCGCTGGCCAGCCGGCGCGCCGGACCGATGCCGTCGGCCAGGTCCCGCTCGGTGGTCGGGCACATGCAGATCACCGTGGAGGAGTCGGTCAGCAGCTTGACGTCCTCCTCGGTCAGGTGGGTGGCGTGCACGGCGCTGGTGCGCGGCCCGAGCACCCCGTGGTCGGCGAGCAGCCGGGTCGGGGTGACGCCGTGCGCGGTCAGGCAGGCGTCGTTCTCGGCGGTCTGCTCGGACAGGTGCACGTGCAGCGGCGCCTTGCGCATCGACGTCCAGTGCGCGATCGTGCTCAACTGCTCGGCCGGCACGGCGCGCACCGAGTGGATCGCGGCGCCGAGCCGGGCGTGCTCGCGGGGCGCCAGCGCGCTCGCCCGCTCGGCCCAGGCCTCGGCGTCGCCGTCCCCGAACCGCAGTTGAGGCTTGGTCAGGTCGGCGCCGAAGCCGGAGGAGAGGTAGCAGGTGTCGAGCAGGGTGATCCGGATCCCGGCCCGGGCGGCGGCCTCGATCAGCGCCTCGCCCATCGCGTTGGGATCGTCGTAGCGGGCGCCGCCCGGGGCGTGGTGCAGGTAGTGGAACTCGCCGACCGAGGTGATGCCGGCCAGCGCCATCTCGGCGTAGACGGCGGTGGCGAGCGCCAGGTAGCTGTCCGGGTCGAGCGCGCCGGCGAACCGGTACATGGTGTCGCGCCAGGTCCAGAAGGTGCCGGAGCCCACCTGCACGGTGCCGCGCAGCGCGCGGTGGAAGGCGTGCGAGTGGGCGTTGGCCTGGCCGGGGACGAGCAGGCCGCGCAGCCGCACCGCGTGCGCCGGGCAGGGCCCGCTGTCCGGGGTGACCGAGGCGATCCGGCCGTCCGCCGCCACCTCGATCAGCACGTCGGACTCGACCACCGGACCGTTGACGTGCGGCAGCCAGGCGTGCTCGGCCCAGTAGCTCTGGGCTGGTTCGGCGCTCTGGGCTGATTCGATGCTCTGGGCCGGTTCGGTGTTCTGGGCGCACTGTGTCACTGATGACATGCCAGGTCCTCCAGGACGTCCGCGAGTGCCGCCACACCCGCGAGGCAGTCGGCCACCTCGGCATGCTCGGCCGGGGAGTGCGAGACGCCGCTCGGGTTCCGCACGAACAGCATGGCGGTCGGAACGGCGGATGCCAGGATTCCGGCGTCGTGTCCCGCGCCGGTGGGCAGCACCGGGACGCCGCCGAGGGTGGCGACCAGCCGGTCCCGCAGCGGGACGTCGAAGTCCACCACCGGCGTGTACGACTCGCGGCTCAGCTCGACCTTGACGCCGTCCCGCTCGCCGCGCTCGGCGGCGGCCTGCTGGATCTGCTCGACCAGCGCGTTCAAGGTCGCCTCGTCGGCGGCCCGGGAGTCCAGCCAGCCGCGCACCAGCGAGGCGATCGCGTTGGTGCCGTTGGGCTCGACCGCGATCTTGCCGAAGGTGGCCAGCGCGCCGGCCAGCCTGGCCTTCTTGCGGGCCGAGAGCACGGTGTTCGCGTAGGTGATCATCGGATCGCGGCGGTCCTCGATCCTGGTGGTGCCCGCGTGGTTCGCCTCGCCGTGGAAGTCGAAGCGCCAGCGGCCGTGCGGCCAGATCGCCCCGGCCACCCCGACCGGCTGGTCCTCGCCCAGGTAGCGGCCCTGCTCGACGTGCAACTCGACGAAGGCGCCGATCCGGGACAGCCGCTCGTGGTCGGCGCCGATCGCGCTCGGGTCCTGGCCGGCCTGCTCCATCGCGTCGGGCAGCCGCCGCCCGCCCGCGTCGCGCAGCTCGTACGCCTGCTCCGGGGTCAGCAGCCCGGCGCTGAGCCGGGAGCCGACGCAGGCCACGCCGAACCGGGCGCCCTCCTCGTCACCGAAGTTGACGATCGCCAGCGGCTTGCCGAACTCGGCGCCGCGCGAGCGCAGTTCGTCCAGCGCGGCGAACGAGGAGACCACTCCGAGCGGGCCGTCGAAGGCGCCGCCGTCCGGCACCGAGTCCAGGTGCGAGCCGGTGACGATGGCGCCCTCGCCCTGCGGGTCGCCCAGCCAGGCCCACTGGTTGCCGTTGCGGTCCAGCTCGTAGCTCAGGCCGCGAGCCCGAGCCTGCTCCTCGAACCAGGCCCGGCACTCGGCGTCGGCGGCGTTCCAGGCGTGCCGGCGGTAGCCACCGGAGGCGGCGGAGCGGCCCACGGGGAGCAGCTCCGCCCACATCTCCTCGAAGGACGGGATCACAGTTCACCCATGGGGATGCGCACACCGCGCTCGGCGGCCACTTCGTCGGCGCGGTCGTAGCCGGCGTCCACGTGCCGGATCACGCCCATGCCCGGGTCGTTGGTGAGCACCCGGCGGATCTTCTCGCCCGCCAGCGCGGTGCCGTCGGCCACCGTGACCTGACCGGCGTGGATCGAGCGGCCGATGCCGACGCCGCCGCCGTGGTGGATGGAGACCCAGGAGGCGCCGGAGGCCACGTTGACCATGGCGTTGAGCAGCGGCCAGTCGGCGATCGCGTCGGAGCCGTCCAGCATCGCCTCGGTCTCGCGGTACGGCGAGGCCACCGAACCGCAGTCCAGGTGGTCGCGGCCGATCACGATCGGCGCGGAGAGCTCGCCGCTGGCGACCATGTCGTTGAACCGCTCGCCGGCCTTGTCGCGCTCGCCGTAGCCGAGCCAGCAGATCCGTGCCGGCAGGCCCTGGAAGTGCACCTTCTCCTGCGCCATCTTGATCCAGCGGTGCAGCGACTCGTTCTCCGGGAACAGGTCGAGCACGGCCTTGTCCGTCTTGGCGATGTCCTGCGCGTCGCCGGACAGCGCGGCCCAGCGGAACGGGCCCTTGCCCTCGCAGAACAGCGGGCGGATGTAGGCCGGGACGAAGCCGGGGAAGGCGAACGCCCGGTCGTAGCCGGCCAGCTGGGCCTCGCCGCGGATCGAGTTGCCGTAGTCGAAGACCTCGGCGCCGGCGTCCTGGAAGCCGACCATGGCCTCCACGTGCTTGGCCATCGACTCGCGCGAGCGGACGGTGAAGTCGGCCGGCTGCTCGGCGGCGTAGCGCGCCATGTCGTCGAACTCGACGCCGATCGGCAGGTAGCTCAGCGGGTCGTGAGCGCTGGTCTGGTCGGTGACGATGTCGATCGGCGCGTCCATCGCGAGCAGCTGCGGGAAGAGCTCGGCGGCGTTGCCCAGCAGGCCGATCGAGAGCGGCTGCTTCTTGTCGCGGGCGGCGGTGGCGAGCTCCAGCGCGTGGGCCAGGTTCTTGGCCTCGACGTCCAGGTAGCGGTGCTCGATCCGGCGGGAGATCCGGGACGGGTCGCAGTCGATGCAGATCGCCACGCCGCCGTTCATGGTGACGGCCAGCGGCTGGGCGCCGCCCATCCCGCCGAGGCCGGCGGTCAGCGTGATGGTGCCCGCCAGCGTGCCGTTGAACTTCTTGTTCGCGACGGCGGCGAAGGTCTCGTACGTGCCCTGCAGGATGCCCTGGGTGCCGATGTAGATCCAGGACCCGGCGGTCATCTGCCCGTACATGGTGAGCCCGAGGTTCTCCAGCCGCCGGAACTCCTCCCAGTTGGCCCAGTCGCCGACCAGGTTGGAGTTGGCGATCAGCACCCGCGGCGCCCACTCGTGCGTCTGCATCACACCGACCGGCCGGCCGGACTGGACCAGCATGGTCTCGTCCTGCTTCAGCGTCTGCAGCGTGCGCACCATCGCGTCGTACGAGCGCCAGTCACGCGCCGCCTTACCGGTGCCGCCGTAGACGACCAGCTTGGAGGGGTGCTCGGCCACCTCGGGGTCGAGGTTGTTCATCAGCATCCGCAGGGCCGCTTCCTGCTGCCACCCCTGGGTGCTGAGCTTCGTCCCACGCGCCGCGCGCACCTCGCGCGGACCACTCGTCTGCTGCTCCGCCATGCTGCCGGTCTCCTTGCGGATGGATTCATTCAGGATTTGTAAGTCTGAATATATCCAAACACCCGGCTCCCGACCAGACCCTGCCCGCATCCGATCAGTCTCGAATCCCCGGACGGCCAGGGCGCTACTCCGAAGCTCGCGAACACCAACTGCTCGGCCCATCCCATCGACAGTTGAGGACGCGGTGACGGCACCGATCACCGTGCGACCCGGTCGGCTTCGCGGGGCGGCCGAACAGATCGAGGACACCACGAGGCAACCCGTCCCGCTGCCCGCGCCGCTGCCCGGCGAGCTGCACACCGACGGCCTCCCCCGCTACGGGACCCGACGGTGCCTCAGGCCGCCTCGTCGCCGCCCCAGTCGATGCCGATCTCGGCCAGCCACTGGCGGTCGCGCGCGGCCGTCTCGGGGGATTCGGGGGCCGCCTCGGCCGGGAGCATCGGCATCGACGGCGGGCGCGGGATCTCCTGGATCGGGCCCAGGCCGTAGCGTTCGGCGGCGGTGCCGGGAGGTGGGGCGGGGTCGACCAGGCCGATGTGGACGGCGCTCTCGTCGCCCGCCTCCAGGATGGTCAGGCCCGGTCCGGGCGGGCCGAGCGCCACCCGGCGGCCGCAGGCGGGGCAGGCCCACTCCTCGGCACCCGAGGCGAGCCGACCGACCGGTCGCATTTCGTGGATCACGCGCATGGCGGACACCCCCGTTCGTCCCAAGGAGGGGATGCCCGGTCCGCGCGGTACTACTCCAGGCGGGCGTCGATTGCCGGTCGGTCCAAGCGACTAGTCGAGGAAGAGTCCGCGCGCCGCGGCCGACTGCTCGATCGACTCCAGCCGGGCCTCGGCGCCCGGGAGTTCGTCGCACATGCTCTGCAGCAGCACCCGGCCGAGCACCATCGGCGCGCACGCGGTGTCGAAGACCAGGCCGGTGCCGACCTCGGCGGGCAGCAGCAGGTCGGAGAGCGCCGCGACCGGGGCGAAGGAGCTGTCGGCGACGGTGAGCACGGTCAGGCCGCAGTCACGGGCCACCGTCAGCGCGTCCATCAACTCGCGCGGGTAGCGCGGCAGGGCGAAGCAGAGCAGCGCACTGGCGCCGGCGGCGGCGGCCTGTTCGATCCGGTCGGCGAGCATCGAGCCGCCCTCGTCGAGCAGCCGGATGTCCGGGTGCACCTTGGCGGCGAAGTAGGCGAAGCCGCGGGCCTGCGCGGAGGCGGCCCGCAGGCCGAGCACCGGCAGCGGGCGGGAGGCGGCCAGCAGCCGGGCGGCGCGGACGATCGGCTCGGGGTCGGCGAGCAGCTCGGCCAGCCGGCGCAGGTGGGCGATCTCGGCCAGCACGGCCTGCTGGTGCTCGTTGCGCACCACCTCGGAGGGCGACTCCGGCGGCGCGGCCGGCTCCCCCACCCCGAGGTCGCGCAGCCGCTTGCGCAGCGCCGGATAGCCGTCGTAGCCGAGCGCGACCGCGAACCGGGTGACCGAGGGCTGGCTGACTCCGGCCAGCTCGGCCACCTCGACGCTGGACAGGAACGGCGCCTCGGCGGCGTGCCGGACCAGGGCGTGCGCGATCCGGCGCTGGGTGGGGGTCAGGCGGTGGCCGTCGAAGAGCTCCAGCAGCCGGGCGGAGGGTGCCGGGGACGACTCGGTGTTGGTCCTCATGGTGCGTCCCTTTCGACGGGCTTCGACGTACTGTGCAGCAGGTGCGGCGCGGGGGCAATGGCGTCTCGTCCGCCGGGACGACCCGGGCTCAGGGTCACCCTGATTTCCCCCTGAGAGGCGCGGCGGCGGCTTTACCGGAGCCCGCCGCGGGCGCCACCCTGGGTGCCATGGATCCTCGCCACGACAGTGGTCCCTCGGAGTTCCGGGCCGACCTCGACGCCGCGCTGCAGACCCGCAAGGAGCTCGGTGCCGACTACGAGTCGGCGCTGGTCGACTCCTTCCTGTCCCGGGTCGACGCCCGGCTGGACGCCCGGGTCGAGCAGCGGGTCGCCGAGCGCCTCGCCGCCCTCGGGCCCGGTGGTTACGGGCCGCAGCGGCCCGACCGCCAGGACCGCCAGGAGCGCCGACGCGGCTGGGGCGGCGGCAGCAAGCTGCCGTTCCTCTCGCTGGTCTTCGCCGTCCCGCTGACCGCCATCGGCGCCAGTGCGGGGATCACCGGCATGCTCGCCACCTGGGTCGGCATCGTCGGCGTCAACTTCGCCGCCGCGTTCAACAACCGGCAGGAGCAGGAGCGCGAGGAGCGGCAGCGCCTGAGCGCCGCCCGTGGTGAGTGGGCCTGACCCCCACTCACCAGGGGCGGTGGGTCAGGCCAGCGGCCCGGTGACCTGCTCGACGGCCTTGACCAGCGCGCCGGAGGCGACCAGCGCCTCGGCCGCGTCCAGGTCGGGGGCCAGGAAGCGGTCCCGGCCCGCGCCGCCGACGCCGGCCTCGCGGGCGGCTGCGACCGCGGCCGCGGTGGCCGGGGCGAGCCGGGCGTTGCCGTCGACGGTGCGGATCTCCAGGGCGCGGGCCGAGGCGGTCAGCTCGACCGCGAGGATCCGGCCCAGGTTGTCCACGGCCTGGCGCAGCTTGCGGGCGGCGGACCAGCCCATCGAGACGTGGTCCTCCTGCATCGCCGAGGACGGGATCGAGTCCACCGAGGCGGGGACGGCGAGCCGCTTGTTCTCGCTGACCAGGGCGGCCTGGGTGTACTGAGCGATCATCAGACCGGAGTCCACGCCCGGGTCGTCGGCCAGGAAGGCCGGCAGGCCGTGCGAGCGGCTCTTGTCGAGCAGCCGGTCGGTGCGGCGCTCGGCGATCGAGCCGAGGTCGGCGGCGGCGATCGCCAGGAAGTCCAGCACGTAGGCGACCGGGGCGCCGTGGAAGTTGCCGTTGGACTCCACCCGGCCGTCCGGCAGCACCACCGGGTTGTCGACCGAGGCGGCCAGCTCGCGCTCGGCGACGGTACGGGCGTGCGCCAGGGTGTCGCGGCCGGCGCCGGCCACCTGCGGGGCGCAGCGGATCGAGTAGGCGTCCTGGACTCGCGGCGCGTCGTCCTGGTGGTGCCCCGTCAGGCCGGAGCCCTGGAGGACGGCGAGCATGTTGGCGGCGCTCAGCGCCTGGCCCGGGTGCGGGCGGATCGGGCCGTGCAGCTCGGGGGCCAGCACCTTCTCGGTGCCGAGCAGCGCCTCCAGCGACATGGCGGCGGTGATGTCGGCGGTGGTGAAGAGGCGGGAGAGGTCGGCGATGGCCATCACCAGCATGCCGAGCATGCCGTCGGTGCCGTTGATCAGCGCCAGGCCCTCCTTCTCCAGCAGCTCGACGGGCGTGATGCCGGCTGCGGCGAGCAGCTCGCCGGCCGAGTGCTCGGCGCCGTCCGGGCCGTAGGCGAGGCCCTCGCCCATCAGCACCAGCGCGCAGTGCGAGAGCGGGGCGAGGTCGCCGGAGCAGCCGAGCGAGCCGTACTCGCGCACCACGGGGGTGATGCCGGCGTTGAGGATCGCGGCCATCGTCTCGGCGACCAGCGGGCGCACCCCGGTGCGGCCGGAGGCCAGCGTCTTCATCCGCAGGAACATCAGCGCGCGGGTGACCTCGCGCTCGACCGCCGGGCCCATGCCGGCGGCGTGCGAGCGGACCAGCGAGCGCTGCAGCTGGGCCCGCAGCTCCGGGCTGATGTGGCGCACGGCCAGCGCGCCGAACCCGGTGGAGACCCCGTAGACCGGGCGCGGCTCGGCGGCCAGCGCATCGATCCTGGCGCGGGAGACGGCCATCTCGGCCAGCGCGTCCGGACCGATTTCGACCCGGGCGTTGCCACGTGCCACGGCGAGCACGTCTTCGGCGGTGACGTCGGCCTTGCCGACCTGAACGAGCGGCGCGTCGGCGGCCGGAGCACTGTGCATATCCATATGCACTATCAGATCAGCTGAATGAAGATATGACAACCGTGGGGGCATCCAAAAACCCGGATGCCTCATGCTGGTGGGTGACGGCGGGCAAGGGCACGGGCGCGAAGGGTGTGGGGCGGCATGACACGGGCGACGGCACGGCGGCGGGTGGTCCGGCTGCGCGGCGCGGAGCGCTCCCCGCGCCCGGACGCGCTGGCGGCGGAGGAGCCGCTGGAGATCCGGATCGGCGGCGAGGCGCTGACCGTCACCATGCGCACCCCGGGCGACGACTTCGACCTGGTGGCCGGCTTCCTGGTCGGCGAGGGACTGCTGCACCGGCGCGACCAGCTGGCGGCGCTGCGGTACTGCGCGGGGACGGACGCTGACGGGCAGAACACCTACAACGTGGTCGACGCCACCCTGCGCGGCGCCGACAGCCTCCCGCTCTCCGCGCACCGCAACCTGCTCACCACCAGCGCCTGCGGGCTGTGCGGGCGGGACACGGTGGACGCCGTCCGCACCCATGTGCGGTTCAAGCCCGCCGACGACCCGCTCACCGTCCGCCCCGAGCTGCTCTACCGGCTGCCCGACGCGCTGCGCGCCGCCCAGCGCACCTTCGACTCGACCGGCGGGCTGCACGCCGCCGGCCTCTTCACGGCGGCCGGCGAGCTGCTCTGCGCCCGCGAGGACGTCGGGCGGCACAACGCGGTGGACAAGGTGATCGGCTGGGCGCTGCGCGAGGACCGGCTGCCGCTCACCGGGCACCTGCTGCTGGTCAGCGGCCGGGCCTCGTTCGAGCTGACCCAGAAGGCGGCGCTGGCCGGGCTGCCGCTGCTGGCGGCGGTCTCGGCGCCCTCCTCGCTGGCCGCCGACCTCGCCGAGGAGCTGGGGCTGACCCTGGTCGGCTTCCTGCGCGGGGAGAGCGCGAACGTGTACACCCGGGCGGACCGGATCACGGGGGACGGGGGCGCCGCGGAGCAGATCAGCACGGAGCAGATCAGCGCGGACCGGATCACCGCGGACCGGATCACCGCGGACTCGTCAGCCAAGTCGACCATCGACCACCGCACCTGACGCCCCCTCACCCCGGCGGCGGCGAGGCCGGCCCCGAGAGCGCCACCGCGACCAGCGTCCGCAACGCCGCGGCGACCTGCCCCAGCGGCAGCGTGGCGTCGTCGGCGAAGAGCTCGACCAGCCAGCCGCCGGCCGGGTTGGCACCGCCCGCCGCCACCATGCCGCGGTAGCCGCCGACCACCAGCACCGCCTCCTCCGCCGCGTCGTTGCCCGGGGCGCCGGTCCGCAGCGCGAAGCTGCCACCGCCCACCGCGCGCCGGGTGAGCGGGTAGTGGTCGAGCTCGAAGATCGCGTCGGGTGCCTCGATCCGGGCCCGCAGGCTCTCCGCCCGGCGGGCCGCGCCCGGCGACAGGCCGCGCCCGGCCCGCGGGGTCGGGCCACTGGTCATCCGGTAGACCGCGTGCTGGGCGGTGTGCATCAGGCGCGAGCCCGGCGGCACGTAGGAGATCCACCAGGCGACCGCGTCCAGCAGCCGGGTCGCCGTCTCCGCGACGGTGGCCAGCCGCCCCAGGGTGTCGGCCGGATGGTGCACCCGCGGCCCGTTCTCCTGGTCCAGCGCGGCCAGCACCACGGTGAGCAACTGCCCGGGGTCGGCGCTGTGCGCGGCGCCGCGGAACCGGCGGCGGTCCCCGTGCGGGCCACGCGCCACCCCGGCCGCGCGGCCGCGGGCGTCGGAGCTGCGGTGGTGCGGGTCGGCGGCGTCCGCGAGCAGCACCGTCGGGTCCGGCGTCAGACCGGGCCCGTGGCTGCGCCCGGCCACCACCGGGTGCGCGGCCCGGGCGGCCTTGGCCCGGTACTGGGCCGCGTCGGCGAGCCGGAAGAGCCGGTCGGAGGTGGTCACAGGGCCGATCGAGTCGCCGGTCGAGGCGATCCCGCAGGCCACCCCCTCCCCGTCGGCCAACTGCAGCGCCTTCGCGCACAGCTCCTCGGCCACCGCCACCACCTCGTCCGCCTTCTGCCCCTGCGCCAGCAGACAGAACTCGTCCCCGCCGAGGCGGGCGGCCAGGGAGCCCGGCAGCTTGGCACCGGCCATCGAGAGCTGCCCGGCGAAACGTTCCAGCAGCCGGTCGCCCATCTCGTGGCCGTGCAGGTCGTTGATCCGCTTCAGCCCGTTGACGTCGCAGACCACCAGCGTGACCACGGTGTTGTCCCGGTTGTGGTCGGCCAGCGCGCTCTCCAGCCGGGCGTCCACCGCGCGCCGGTTCGCCAGCCCGGTGAGCGGGTCGGTGAAGGCCAGCCGGCGCAGGTCGGCCAGCCGCTCGGTCTGCGCCAGGCCGGCCGAGATCTGGGCCGCCAGCAGGGTCGCGTACTGCGCGTCCGCCTCGGTGAAGAGCGGCAGTTCGGCGCCGCGGGCCAGGTAGAGCTCACCCCAGGCCTGCCCGTGCAGCACGATCGGCGCCACCAGGCAGCAGGTCCGCCCGCGCCGGCGCAGTCCGGCGGCGCGTTGCTGGCAGAACGCGCCGGCGCCCGGGTGCGCGTACCCGCCGTAGCCGGCGTGCTCGGCCGGGACCAGGTCCTCCGCCGTCTGCACCCAGGCCCTGGGCAGCCGCCCGGTGCTCCAGTGCTCATCCAGGTAGGTGACGATCTCCGGGAAGTCGGCCACCGGATACGACTCGTCCTCGGGGATCTCCTCCTCGCCGGCCGCCAGCTGACCGTGGTTGACCAGCACCCGCAGTCGCCCGGACTCGCGGTCCCAGACCGAGACGGCGGCCATGGTCGCCTCCAGCGCGCCGGTGGCCCGCACGGCGGCGGCCCGCACGGCCTCCAGCGCGCTCTGCGCGCCGGCCATGTCCTGGGCCAGCTCGACCACCGCCTGTAGCCGGCGGTCCAGGCCGATGGCCGTCACCTGGTCCAGCCGCTCGGCCCGCTCCTCGGCGTCCGCGCCGCTCCCGCTCCCCCGGTCGCCCCCGTCGCCGTGGGCGCCGCTCCGGTCGCCCCCGAGGCCGCCGGTGTCTCCCAGCTCCGCCATCACCTGCGCACCGCCCACGTTCACCCCTGCCGCTGAATCCGGTACTCCCGCGTTCGGGACCAGACTAGGAGGGATTGCCGAGGATATGCCCGGTTTACCGGAAATGCCCGGAATCCACGCGATTGAGCTGCTATCGTGCCGACTTTGCCCGGCGCTACCGTGCCGGCTTCGCCCGGCGGCTCAGCAGCCACGGCTCGACCAGCCCGAGCCCGCGCACCGGGCGGCGCCACATCGCCTGCAGCTGGAAGCGCGGCGCCCCCGCCGCGCCCGCCGCGCGACCCATCGAGCCCAGCGGCACCCCGGAGTGCGCCGCGAGCGCGTCCGCCAGCTGCGCCTGGGTACTGCCCGTCCCGTCCGCCGCGCCCTGCGCGGCCGCCCCGGCCTGCTCCAGCGCCGCCGCGAACTCCCCGTCGATCAGCACGGCGTCCCGCTGCGCGATCGAGGTGAGCCGGCTGGCCAGGTTGACGGTGGTGCCGAAGACGTCGCCCATCCGCGAGGTGACCGTGCCGAACGCCATGCCGACCCGCAGGGCCGGGATGTTCTCCTCGTCGGTCAGCGTCTCCACCAGGCTGAGCGCGATCTCGGCCGCGGTCACCGGGTCCTCGGAGACGAAGAGGATCTCGTCGCCCAGGGTCTTGATCAGCCGCCCGCCCTGACCGGCGATCAGGTCGGCGCAGGTGGACTCGAAGGTCTCCACCAGCTCGCCGAGCTCCTCCTCCTCCAATCGCCGGGACAGCCGGGTGAAGCCGACCAGGTCGGCGAAGCCCACCGCGAGCCGGCCGCTGGTGATCTCGGTGTCCTCGGCCGCCTGCACCACCCGTCCGGTGACGGCGGCCAGCTGCCGGCGCCAGACGTAGATCAGGAACTGCTCCAGTTCCGGCAGCAGCAGCTCGACCAGCGGGTAGGCCACCTCGGCCCTGGTCAGCCCCGGTTCGGCGGCCTGGGTCAGGTTCTCCAGGAAGGTGTCCATCTGCCAGCCGGCCAGCCGGGCGGTGGTCTGGCCGGTGGAGCGGGCCACCTGGATCGCCATCGACTCGTTGATCAGCCCGGACTCCACCAGACCGGCCAGCCGGCGCAGCGCGATCACGTCGCCGTCGTTGAGCGCCCGCTGCTGGCCGATGTCGGGGAAGCCCATCGCACGCCAGAACCGGGTGGCCAGCTCCATCGGCACCTCGGCGGTGCGGGCCGCCTGATAGGGGGTGTACCGGCGCGGCGCCCCGAGGATCAGCTCCTCCAGGTCGAGCGCGACGGTGTGGTCCGCCTCGTCGGGGCCGTCACCGCCCCGCGCGATGTCGTCCGGCCCGAGCCCGCCGTCGTCCTCTGCCACCGGTCCGTCCCCGTGCGGTCGCCGCACTTGCCGTTGAGTTCCCGTCCTTCGTGAGGCACTCCGCCGCCCGGGGACGTGGCGCGCCTCACACCGTTGCCAGGTGGAATGGTCGCACGGAATTCGCCGATCCGGGGCATCCGGACCTGACGAACCCGCGTCGCGACGCCGTCGAACCGGTGCTCAGCCGGTGCGCGGCTGGGGTCGCAGATGCACCACGTCGCCCGCGCCGACCGACTGCCGCGCGCCGTCCACGCCGCGCACCACCAGGCGCCCGTCGGCGTCCAGCGCGACCGCCTCGCCGCGCAGTTCACGCTCCCCGGGCAGTTGCACCACGACCTGGCGCCCCAGCGTGGTGCAGCGCCGGGTGTAGGCCGCCAGCAGCCCGCTGGTCTGCGGGTCGCCGGCCGCCGCCTGCCACTCGCCGTACAGCTCGGCGAACTCGCGCAGCAGCGCGCGCAGCAGGGTGGTGCGGTCGGTGACCTCGGCGCCGACCAGCGCGAGCGAGGTGGCGGTGGGCACCGGCAGCTCCTCCTCGCGCAGCGACACGTTCAGCCCCAGGCCCGCGACCACGGCCTCGCCGGTCAGCTCGGTGAGGATGCCGCCGATCTTGCGCTCCTCACCCGCGTGCTCGACCTGTAGGTCGTTGGGCCACTTCAGGCCGACCTCCACCCCGGCCACCCGGTGCAGCGTGGCGGCCGCCGAGACGCCGACCAGGATCGGCAGCCAGCCCAGCCGCTCGCGCGGCACGGAGGGACGCAGCAGCAGCGACAGGAAGAGGCCGGACCGGGCCGGGGCGCTCCACCTGCGGTCCAGCCGGCCGCGCCCGGCGTTCTGCCGCTCGGCGATCAGCACCGCGCCCTCGGCGGCGCCGTCCCTGGCCCGGGCGGTCAGGTCGCTGTTGGTGGAGCCGGTCTCCTCGACCACGTCGAGCGCGGTCCACAGGCCACCGGGCAGCAGCAGGTCGTGGCGCAGCACGGCGGCGTCCAGCGGCGGGCGGTCGAGGTCGGTCCAGGGTGACGGGCCGTCGTGGCCGAAACCACGCAGTCCGCTGCGGCGGGGACGATCTGGCTCGGTCATGGCCCTAGCGTATGGGGGGCGAACGGGCCGGCCCCAGGCCGACCCATCGTCCCGCAGAAACGCTGATTAACACACTGTGTCGCTGGCCATAACGCGAAGGGCGCGGGGCTGGCTACGCTACCGGACGGTAGTCCTCGGCATCGTCCGGTTCGGACTCCCCCACCCTCCAACGCGCCTCTCACGTGAGGAACTCCACGGGATGACCGACGTGCCCACCGACCAGTCGCTGGACCCGCACACCACCGCCGGCAAGCTCGCCGACCTGCGCCGCAGGATCGACGAGGCGGTGCACTCCGGCTCCGCCGCGGCGGTCGAGAAGCAGCACGCCAAGGGCAAGCTGACAGCCCGTGAGCGGGTGCTCGAACTGCTCGACGAGGACTCCTTCGTGGAGTTCGACGAATTCGCCCGGCACCGCTCGACCAACTTCGGCCAGCAGAAGAACCGGCCGTACGGCGACGGCGTGGTCACCGGCTACGGCACCGTGGACGGCCGTCAGGTCGCCGTCTTCGCCCAGGACTTCACCGTCTTCGGCGGCTCGCTCGGCGAGGTGTTCGGCGAGAAGATCGTCAAGGTGATGGACTTCGCGCTGAAGACCGGCTGCCCGGTGATCGGCATCAACGACTCCGGCGGCGCCCGGATCCAGGAGGGCGTGGTCTCGCTCGGCCTGTACGGCGAGATCTTCCGCCGCAACGTGCACGCCTCCGGGGTGATCCCGCAGATCTCGCTGATCCTGGGCCCGTGCGCGGGCGGCGCGGTCTACTCGCCGGCGATCACCGACTTCGTGGTGATGGCGGACCAGACCTCGCACATGTTCATCACAGGGCCCGACGTGATCAAGACGGTGACCGGCGAGGACGTCGGCATGGAGGAGTTGGGCGGCGCCCGCTCGCACAACACCAAGTCCGGCAACGCGCACTACCTGGCCGCGGACGAGAAGGAGGCGATCGAGTACGTCAAGAGCCTGCTCTCGTACCTGCCCTCCAACAACCTGAGCGACCCGCCCGGCTTCCCCGAGGAAGCGGACCTCACGGTGACCGAGCAGGACCTCGAACTCGACACGCTCGTGCCGGACTCGGCGAACCAGCCGTACGACATGCACACCGTGATCGAGCACATCCTGGACGACGGCGAGTTCCTGGAGACCCAGCCGCTGTACGCCCGCAACATCATCACCGGCTTCGGCCGGGTCGAGGGCCAGCCGGTGGGCGTCGTCGGCAACCAGCCGCTGGACCTGGCCGGCTGCCTGGACATCGCGGCCAGCGAGAAGGCCGCGCGCTTCGTGCGGACCTGCGACAGCTTCAACATCCCGGTGCTCACCTTCGTGGACGTGCCCGGCTTCCTGCCGGGCACCGGCCAGGAGTGGGACGGCATCATCCGGCGCGGCGCCAAGCTGATCTACGCCTACGCCGAGGCCACCGTGCCGCTGATCACCGTGATCACCCGCAAGGCCTTCGGCGGCGCCTACGACGTGATGGGTTCCAAGCACCTGGGCGCCGACCTCAACCTGGCCTGGCCCACCGCGCAGATCGCCGTGATGGGCGCCCAGGGCGCGGCCAACATCGTCTACCGGCGCGAGCTGGCCGACGCCGCGGCCGCCGGCGCCGACGTGGACGCCCGCCGGGCCGAGCTGGTCGCCGAGTACGAGGACACCCTGCTCAACCCGTACCTCGCCGCCGAGCGCGGCTACGTGGACGCGGTGGTCGCGCCCTCCGAGACCCGCCGGCACATCGTGCGCGGGCTGCGGGCGCTGCGCGGCAAGCGCGAGGTGCTGCCGCCCAAGAAGCACGGGAACATCCCTCTGTAGGGCTCGCCCCACCTCCCCGCCGAGCGACTGGGCTGCGACGCAGCGGAGGGTGGGGGTGGCCGAGGAACGAGGCCGCACCCGCCCGCAGCGCAGGAGCAGCCCACCAAGCGGCCCTGTGAACGGAAAGGACCCGATGATGCCCCCCATCCAGGTGCTGCACGGGCAGCCGACCCCCGAGGAGCTGGCCACCGTCCTGGCGGTGGTCCAAGCCCGGGCCGCCGCCGGCGCGGCCGCCGCCGAGGCGGCGCGTCGCTCGGCGAGCGGCCCGGCCTCCCCGTGGACCGACCCCGCCCGGCGCGTCCGCGCCACCCCCCGCCCCGGCGCCCACGCCTGGCGGACCTCCGGTTGGGCCCACTGACCGACCGGCCGGCGTAGGGCCGCGCTCCGCTGCCCTACGCTGGCCCGCATGACCGATCGCCGTACCCTCGTGCTCGCCTCCGCCTCCCCCGCCCGGCTCGGGCTGCTCCGCCAGGCCGGGTTGGACCCCCGGGTGATCGTCAGCGGAGTGGACGAGGACGCGCTGAGCGCCGCCACCCCCGCCGAGCTGGCCCTGGTGCTCGCCGAGGCCAAGGCCGCCGCGGTGGCCGCCGACCTGACCGAGGGCGAGCTGGTGATCGGCTGCGACTCGGTCCTCGAACTCGACGGGCAGGCGCTCGGCAAGCCCGCCGACGCCGCCGACGCGCTGGCCCGCTGGCGCTCGATGCGCGGGCGCAGCGGCGTGCTGCGGACCGGGCACTGCGTGATCGACTCCGCGAACGGCCGCCAGGTGTCGGCCACCGCCTCCACCACCGTGCACTTCGCCGAGCCCGACGACGCCGAGCTCGAGGCCTACGTGGCCAGCGGCGAACCGCTGCACGTGGCCGGGGCGTTCACCCTGGACGGGCGCTCGGCCCCGTTCGTCCGCGGGATCGAGGGCGACCACGGCAACGTGATCGGCCTGTCGCTGCCGCTGCTGCGCACCCTGCTGGCCGATCTAGGGGTGCGGATCACCGATCTCTGGGGTTGAACCATGGGCCCCTACGCCACCGCGCCGCTAGGCTGGCGCCGCCAGTCAAGGGGGAGGTCGGTGGCGATGACGGACCAGCTGTTGAACATCATGATCGGCCTGCTCACCAGCGCGATCGGCGCCGGCCTCGGCTGGCTGGCCCAGTCGCTGCGCCGCCGCCGGCGGACCGAGCGGCGCCGGGCCTTCTTCGGCATGCCCGCGGGCACCGACTGCCTGCTGGTGGTCAACCGGCAGGCCAGCGCGAAGACGACCAGTGTGCACCGCGACGACGTCTCCGCGCTGATGGAGCTGGCCGTACTGGTGAACTCCTGCGGTGCCCGACCGCAGATCATGGCGCACGACGAGGTCCGCCAAGGCCTCGGCGACAAGGCCGAGTTCTGTGTCGGCGGCCCGAGCAGCAACGACCGGACGGCGGCGCACCTGGGCTGGCGACTGCCGGGCGTGCGCTTCGACCACGAGCGGGACGGCGCCGGGGCTGCGAACCACACGATCGTGGTCGGCGAGCAGGAGTTCCACCTGGTTCACGACAGCCGGGACGCCCCCGGCTGGAGCTACGCCCTGCTGGCCAGGCTCGACCCGGGCGGCGGCGGTCGGCCGGTCTTCCTGATATCCGGTCAGGTCGCCATCGCCAACCACGCCGCGGTCCGCTATCTGGTCTCGCACGAGCGGCAGTTGACCCGGCGCCACGGCGCGCACGGGACCTTCGCACTGATCCTTCGGGTGGTCAACCCGACCAGCTACGGCCCGGACGTGGTCGAGCAGTTCGCCGACGTCACCAGCGCCGCCGCGGCGCCGGCCGCCGGCAGCGGGAGCGCCGGATGACCCCGCCCTGTGGTGAACGCCACGGCCCCGCCGGCCGGCCGCCCGGGCGGTCGAGACTCCCGCTAGCAACCGGGCGTACCGTTGCCACCTGCGGCCCTCCCGCTCCGTGCGCACATGATCACGATGTGCGTCACGCTCCGTGTGGGCAAGCTCACCACCAGGGGCTACTCGCCGGTACCACCTCCTGATCCCTAAACTCCATCGAGGTTCAAGAAGGGAGCCACAGTGCGCAAGGTGCTCATCGCCAACCGCGGAGAAATCGCCGTCCGCGTCGCCAGGGCCTGCTCGGATGCTGGAATCGCCAGTGTCGCCGTCTACGCCGAGCCCGACCGGGACGCGCTGCACGTCCGCGCGGCCGACGAGGCCTACGCTCTCGGCGGCGACACCCCCGCGACCAGCTACCTGGACATCGCCAAGGTCCTCAAGGCCGCCGCGGACTCGGGTGCGGACGCCATCCACCCCGGCTACGGCTTCCTGTCGGAGAACGCCGACTTCGCCCAGGCCGTCATCGACGCCGGGCTGACCTGGATCGGCCCGCCGCCGCAGGCCATCCGCGACCTCGGCGACAAGGTCACCGCCCGGCACGTCGCCCAGCGCGCCGGCGCGCCGCTGGTGGCCGGCACCCCGGACCCGGTCGCCGGGCCCGACGAGGTCATCGCCTTCGCGACCGAGCACGGCCTGCCGGTCGCCATCAAGGCGGCCTTCGGCGGCGGCGGGCGCGGCCTCAAGGTCGCCCGCACGCTGGAGGAGATCCCGGAGCTGTTCGAGTCCGCGGTCCGCGAGGCCGTCGCCGCCTTCGGGCGCGGCGAGTGCTTCGTCGAGCGCTACCTGGACAACCCGCGGCACGTCGAGACCCAGTGCCTGGCCGACCAGCACGGCAACGTGGTGGTCGTCTCCACCCGTGACTGCTCGCTGCAGCGCCGTCACCAGAAGCTGGTCGAGGAGGCGCCCGCGCCGTTCCTGACCGAGGAGCAGAACGCCGAGCTGTACCGGGCGTCCAAGGCGATCCTGCGCGAGGCCGGCTATGTCGGCGCCGGGACCTGCGAGTTCCTGGTCGCCCAGGACGGGCTGATCTCCTTCCTGGAGGTCAACACCCGCCTGCAGGTCGAGCACCCGGTGACCGAGGAGGTCACCGGCATCGACCTGGTCCGCGAGATGTTCCGGATCGCCGACGGCGAGGAACTCGGCTACGACGACCCCGCCATCCGCGCGCACTCCTTCGAGTTCCGGATCAACGGCGAGGACCCGGGCCGCGGCTTCCTGCCCGCGCCCGGCACGGTGACGCTCTTCGCGCCGCCGTCGGGCCCCGGCGTGCGGCTGGACGCGGGCGTGGAGACCGGCTCGGTGATCGGCCCCGCCTGGGACTCGCTGCTCGCCAAGCTGATCGTCACCGGCCGCGACCGCAAGCAGGCCCTGGAGCGGGCCAAGCGCGCGCTGGCCGAGTTCAAGGTCGAGGGCATGGCCACCGCCATCCCGTTCCACCAGGCGGTCGTCGCCGACCCGGCGTTCGCGCCGGAGACGCACGGCTCCGAGGGCCCGTTCAGCATCTACACCCGCTGGATCGAGACCGAGTTCGACAACACCATCCCGCCGTTCACCGGCGGCGCGGCCGAGGGCGAGGAGCCGGACGGCCGGGAGACCGTGGTGGTCGAGGTCGGCGGCAAGCGGATCGAGGTCTCGCTGCCCGCCTCGCTGGGCGTCGGCTCCGCGCCGGCCGCCGGTGCGGCCACCGCGGGCAAGGCCAAGCGCCGGGTGGGCAGCAAGAAGGCCGGCGCCGCGGTCAGCGGTGACACCCTCGCCTCGCCGATGCAGGGCACCATCGTCAAGGTCGCCGTGACGGAGGGTCAGCAGGTCGCCGAAGGCGAGCTGATCGTCGTCCTGGAGGCCATGAAGATGGAGCAGCCGCTCAACGCCCACAAGGCCGGCACCATCGTCGGCCTCAAGGCCGAGGTCGGCGCGAGCGTCAGCAGCGGCGCCGCCCTCTGCGAGATCAAGGACTGACCGGGATCAAGGACTGACCCGGAGCGCCGTCGCGGACTGACCGAGCGTCGGTCCGCGGCGCCTCGTGGCCCGCTGGTTGCTCGTCAACCGGCGGGCCACACCGCGTTCACGGCCGCCCGGCGGCCAGCGGCCGGAAGGCGTGCGTCCCAGGCCGGCGCTGACCGGGCAGCGGGGCCGCGGCGGGCTGCGGCACACCGGGAACCCGGCGGGCCACCCCTGGCGGTGGCGGCTGCGGGTGCCGGTCGGGCCCCGGAGCGGGGTGGCCCGGTGGCTCGGCGGCCAGCCCCAGCGGGGCGATCGAGATCTGCACCCCGCAGTCGGCCAACGCGTCCAGCTCGCGGGCGGTCGGGTCGTGGCCCGCCGCGTGCTCGTCGGTGACCAGGCGGGTGATCGCATCCGTCGGCACGGTCTGGAACATGGTGTCGGTGCCCAGCTTGGTGTGGTCGGCCAGCACGATCACCTCCGCGGCCGACTGCACCAGCGCCCGGTCCACGCTCGCCGAGAGCATGTTGGTGGTGGAGAGCCCGCG
This sequence comes from Kitasatospora sp. GAS204B, assembly GCF_029892155.1. Lineage (GTDB taxonomy): Bacteria > Actinomycetota > Actinomycetes > Streptomycetales > Streptomycetaceae > Kitasatospora. The sequence goes on from NZ_JARZAG010000031.1 coordinate 64,405, forward strand.
CTCGGCGGTCAGGCCACTGCCGGAGATGAAGGCCTTGGAGACCCGCAAGCCGTGCAGCGACTGCTCGGCGCCGCTGCCGACCAGAGCGTAGTTGGACCCGCGCAGCGTGCCGCCGGTCATCACCACCTCCACCCGGTTGGCGTGCGCGAGCGCCTGGGCGACCAGCAACGAGTTGGTCACCACCGTCAGGCCCGGGACCCGGGCCAGGCGGCGGGCCAGCTCCTGGGTGGTGGTACCGGCGCCGATCACCACCGCGTCGCCCTCGTCGACGAGCGTGGCCGCGAGGTCCGCGATCGCGCTCTTCTCGGCGGCGGCGAGGTGGGTCTTCTGCGGGTAGCCGGGTTCACGGCTGAAGCCTCCGGGGAGCACCGCGCCGCCGTGCCGGCGGTCGAGCAGCCCTTCGGCCTCCAGCGCCCGGACGTCCCGGCGGACGGTGACTTCGGAGGTCTGGACGACACGGGCCAACTCGCGGAGCGACACGGCTCCGTTGGCCCGCACCATTTCGAGGATCAACTGGCGACGTTCTGCAGCAAACACAGAACCGACGGTAACCCCCCTGACCGTCCGCTTTCAGGCGTTTGCCGCTAGTAACAGGAACTACTCACCTTCCAGCGGCGCATGACCGTACAATTCGCGCCGCCGCACCCCCGCGCACCCTCCGCCGTCAGGACGAAGCGCCCGCGCATACGGGTGAGCAGGTCAGGATTCGCTCTCCGCCCGCTTACGGATGTGCAGCTGGCGGGCCGCCTCGGCGGTGGAACCGGAGAGCGAGGGGTAGACCGTGAAGGCGCCCGCGACCTGCTCGACCGTCAAGTTGTTGTCCACCGCGAGCGAGATCGAGTGAATCAGCTCGCTCGCGCGCGGCGCGACCACCACGCCGCCCACCACGATGCCGGTGCCCGGGCGGCAGAAGAGCTTCACGAAGCCGTCCCGGATGCCCTGCATCTTGGCCCGCGGGTTGCCGCGCAGCGGCAGCTTGATCTCGACGGCGTCCATCTTTCCGCAGGAGACGTCCGCGGCGGTGTAGCCGACGGTGGCGATCTCCGGGTCGGTGAAGATGTTGGAGGCGATGGTCTTCAGGTTCAGCGGCTGCACCGCGTCGCCCAGCGCGTGGTACATCGCGATCCGGCCCTGCATCGCGGCCACCGAGGCGAGCATGAAGACGCCGGTGCAGTCGCCGGCCGCGTAGACGCCGGGGGCGCTGGTGCGCGAGACCCGGTCCACCACGATCTGGCCCCAGTCGTTGAGCTTGACCCCGGCCTCCTCCAGGCCCATGCCCGCGGTGTTGGGGATCGCGCCGATCGCGATCAGGCAGTGCGTGCCGGTGATCACCCGGCCGTCCGACAGGGTCACCTCGACCCGGTCGCCGACCCGCTTGGCGCTCTCGGCGCGCAGCCGGCTCATCACGTTCATGCCGCGGCGGCGGAAGACCTCCTCCAGCACCTCGGCGGCGTCCGGGTCCTCGCCCGGCAGCACCCGGTCACGGCTGGAGACCAGGGTGACCTTGGAGCCCAGCGCCTGGTAGGCACCGGCGAACTCGGCGCCGGTGACGCCGGAGCCGACCACGATCAGCTCGCGGGGGAGCTCCTCCAGGTCGTAGACCTGCTTCCAGTTCAGGATCCGCTCGCCGTCGGGACGGGCGTCCGGCGCCTCCCTGGGGTGCACGCCGCTGGCGACCAGCACCGCGTCGGCGCGCAGCGACTGGGTGCTGCCGCCGACGGCCTCCACGAGCACCTCGCGCGAGCCGTCGGCGGCCTGGCCGCCGGAGCCGAGCCGGCCCTTGCCGCGCAGCACGGTGACGCCGGCCCGGGTGACCGACTGGGTGATGTCGTGCGACTGGGCGATCGCCAGCCGCTTGACCCGTCGGTTGACCTTGCCGAGGTCGACGCTGATCGCCCGCTCGCCGCCCTCCCCCTCCGGGCGGTCGCAGGCGAGCCTGATGCCGAGCTCCTGGTAGGAGGCGTCGAAGCCGGTCATCACCTCGGCGGTCGCGATCAGCGTCTTGGACGGTACGCAGTCCGTCAGCACCGCCGCCCCACCCAGACCGTCGCGGTCGACGACGGTCACCTCCGCGCCGAGCTGGGCCGCCACCAGGGCCGCCTCGTATCCGCCGGGTCCGCCACCGATGATCACGATCCGAGTCACGTGCACCATTGTCCCGCACACCGAGTTCGAAGCGAGCACCGGCCCGTTGAATTGTCCGGATCACCGAACGGCCGCTCGAGCCGCCGGGCCCACCCGGCCTTGATCGGTTGACCAACTCCCGTAGGCTGACGCCCATGTCGCTCTACGCCGCGTACGCCACTAATCTCGACGCCCGGCAGATGAGCCGGCGCGCACCGCACTCCCCGCTGCGCGGGACCGGCTGGTTGGACGGCTGGCGGCTGACCTTCGGCGGCGAGCAGCTCGGCTGGGAAGGCTCGCTGGCCACCGTGGTCGAGGACGAGAAGGAGCAGGTCTTCGTCTCGCTCTACGACGTGGCGCCGATGGACGAGGAGGGCCTGGACCGCTGGGAGGGCCTGCAACTCGGCATCTACCGCAAGATCCGGCTGCGCGCGCACACCCTGGACGGGGAGGTGCCGGTCTGGACCTACGTGCTGAACGACTACGAGGGCGGGCTGCCGGCCGCCCGCTACCTCGGGCTGATCGCGGACGCGGCGGAGAGCGCGGGCGCGCCGGCCGACTACGTGCTGGATCTGCGGCGCCGACCCTGCTGACGGTGCGGCCCGGACACGCGTGAACCCCTGCCGCAGGTAAAGCCCGGCAGCCACTGGCGGATCCTCCGAAACAGGGTGCCGCGAACCGGCCGTGGCCAGTGTTTTCAGGTCAACCTGGTAACGATCCGGCATGGCGACGCGGGTATGTCTACGCGCGTAGGCATTTGTTGACTATCCTCAGTCCTGTGAACGCTTCTCCTCAGACCGCCGTGTCCGCCGACCCCTACGCCGCCGCTCAGACCGCCGCCGCCCGCCTGCGCGAGCTGACCGGTGTCGAGCAGCACGACGTCGCCCTGGTGATGGGCTCGGGCTGGGTGCCGGCCGCGGACGCCCTCGGCGAGATCGTGGCCGAGTTCCCGGTCACGGACCTCCCGGGCTTCCCCGCCCCCGCCGTCGCCGGCCACGCCGGCAAGATCCGCTCGGTGAAGATAGGCGACAAGTTCGCCCTGATCTTCCTCGGCCGCAACCACTACTACGAGGGCCACGGCGTGGCCACCGTGGTGCACGGGGTGCGCACCGCCGCCGCGGCGGGCTGCGGGACCATCGTGCTGACCAACGGCTGCGGCGGTCTGCGCGAGGGCTGGGTGCCCGGCCAGCCGGTGCTGATCAGCGACCACATCAACCTGACCGCGGACTCCCCGATCGTCGGCGCCAACTTCGTCGACCTCACCGACCTCTACTCCAAGCGGCTGCGCGAGCTCTGCCGCGAGGTGGACCCGAGCCTGGACGAGGCCGTCTACGTGCAGTTCCGCGGCCCGCACTACGAGACCCCGGCCGAGGTGCAGATGGCCCGGGTGATCGGCGGCGAGCTGGTCGGCATGTCCACCACGCTGGAGGCGATCGCCGCCCGCGAGGCCGGCGCCGAGGTGCTGGGCATCTCGCTGGTCACCAACCTGGCCGCGGGCATCACCGGCGAGCCGCTGAACCACGCCGAGGTGCTGGAGGCCGGCAAGGCCTCCGCCGAGCGGATGGGCGCGCTGCTGGCGAAGGTCCTGGAGCGGATCTGACCCCCGCCCCTCGCAGACCCGGCCCGGGCGCTCCCCCGCTGCTAACGGGGTGCCCGGGCCGCTCCCGTTTCCCGCGTTCCACCCGTTCCATCCGTTCCACCGTTCGGCCCGTTCCCCTCGTTCCCCGCGTTCCCCTCGTTTCGCAGACCGACCCCCTACCGGATACCGGAGTAGGCGACCCATGGCTCAGGACAGCACCACCGACCTCCTCGCCCGCGCCCGCCAGTGGCTGGCCGAGGACCCCGACGCCGAGACCCGCGAGGAGCTGGCCGCGCTGCTGGCCACCGCCGAGCAGGGCGAGGCGAGCGCACTGGCCGAGCTGGCCGAGCGGTTCGCCGACCGGCTGCAGTTCGGCACCGCCGGCCTGCGCGGCGAGCTGGGCGCGGGTCCGATGCGGATGAACCGCGCGGTCGTCATCCGGGCCGCCGCCGGCCTGGCCGCCCACGTACGGGCGGCCGGGGCGGGCGACCTGGTGGTGGTCGGCTACGACGCCCGCCACAAGTCCTACGACTTCGCCCGTGACACCGCCGCGGTGATGGTCGGCGCCGGCCTGCGCGCCGCGCTGCTGCCGAGCGCGCTGCCCACCCCGGTGCTCGCCTTCGCGATCCGCCACCTGGGCGCGGCAGCCGGTGTGATGGTGACGGCCAGTCACAACCCGCCGCGCGACAACGGCTACAAGGTCTACCTCGGCGACGGCTCGCAGATCGTGCCGCCGGCCGACGCCGAGATCGCCGCCGAGATCGACGCGGTGGCCTCGCTGCACGACGTGCCGCTGGCCGCGGCCGGCTGGCAGGTGCTCGGCGAGGACGTGCTGGACGCCTACCTGGCCCGCGCCGTCACCGTGGTCGACCCCGCCGGGCCGCGCGAGCTGGAGGTGGTCTACACCCCGATGCACGGCGTGGGCCGCGACACCCTGCTGGCCGCGTTCAAGCAGGCCGGCTTCCCGGCCCCGACCATGGTCGCCGAACAGGCCGAGCCGGACCCGGAGTTCCCCACCGTCGCGTTCCCCAACCCGGAGGAGCCGGGCGCGATGGACCTGGCCTTCCGCACCGCCGCCGAGCACGCCCCCGACCTGGTGATCGCCAACGACCCGGACGCGGACCGCTGCGCGGTGGCGGTGCCGGACACGGCCGCGGCGGCGGGATGGCGGATGCTGCGCGGTGACGAGGTCGGCGCGCTGCTGGGTGCGGCGCTGGTCGCCAAGGGCGTGACGGGCACCTTCGCCACCACGATCGTCTCCGCCACCCTGCTCGGCCGGATCGCCGAGGCCGCGGGCCTGGCCTACGAGGAGACGCTGACCGGCTTCAAGTGGCTCTCGCGCACCGAGGGCCTGCGGTACGGCTACGAGGAGGCGCTGGGCTACTGCGTCGACCCCGAGGGCGTGCGGGACAAGGACGGCATCTCCGCCGCCCTGCTGATCGCCGAGCTGGCCGCCGCGCAGAAGCGGGCCGGACGGACCCTGACCGACCTGCTGGACGAGCTGGCGCTGACCCACGGCCTGCACGCCACCGACCAGCTCTCCGCCCGGGTCGAGGACCTGTCGCTGATCGCCGACGCGATGGGCCGGCTGCGCGAGCAGCCGCCCACCGAGCTGGCCGGGCTGCTGGTGGAGCGGGCGGACGACCTGTCGGCCGGTTCGGCCGAGCTGCCGCCGACCGACGGGCTGCGCTACTACCTGGCCGGGCAGCCGGTGCGCTCGGCGCGGATCGTGGTGCGGCCCTCCGGGACCGAGCCGAAGCTGAAGTGCTACCTGGAGGTCGTGCTGCCGGTCGCCTCGGCCGCCGAGCTGCCGGCGACCCGGACGCGGGCCACCGAGCTGCTGGCCGCGCTCAAGCGGGACCTGGCGGCGGCCGCCGGGATCTGACCCGCAGCCGCTGCCCGAAGACCAGAGGGGCCCGCGACCGAACCGGTCGCGGGCCCCTCTCGTCTGAGCTCTCAGGTGGTGGTCAGCGCCACCAGCGCGACCAGCCCCGCCAGCGTCGGCGCGATCACCCACCAGCACCAGCCGACCGTGACCTCACCCTTCGCGGTGGGACGCACCCCGTTGGTCCTGGCCTTCTCGCGCAACAGGTCCATCACCTGGTCGGCCCAGGCCCGGTTGGAGTCCGGCGCACCGGGCACCACGGTGCGCGGCGGCTTGGGGAGCATGCCGAGCCGCGGCGTGCGCGGGCTCTCGGTGACGGCGGCCCTGGAGGCGTACCGGTTCGCCTTGTTCCGCTGGCGCAGCGAGACCGGCACCGCCCACATCTGGTACGTCTTGCCGCCGGCCAGCAACTCGGCCGAGAAGCCCGCGCGCAGCGCCTCCACCTGCGCCCACGGCACCACGATGGTGCGCAGCGGGTTGCGGACCACCACCCGGTCCTCACCGGCCGAGACCGACGGACGCAGGGTGTAGGCGATCACCGGGAAGGCGAACAGCGGGGCGCAGGCCAGCGCGATCCACGGGGTCTTGCCGCTGCTGGTCAGCATGGCGTCGACAATCAGCCAGCCGGCGATCGCGAGCAGCAGAACGCCGGAGACGATGCCGGGGGTCGAGCGGAAGACGTGATCGGCGTACTTCGGCCCGTCGGCGGGGGCGGCAGAACCCGGGTGGGGCGTGCCGGCGGTATCGGTCATGCTGCGATTCTGCCCCATCGACCTGCCCGCACCCCTGGTCACAAACGTCACTTTTAGGCCGCAACCCGGGGCCGCCGCCGTTCCCACCAGGCGAGTGCCGGTCAACCGGCGGCCGATTCCCGGGCGGCAACAATTTGCCGCAAGTTTCAGCAACTTCTTGCCATCCTCTTGACGCCGCCCGCGCACCGGCGGGATGGTCTAGCGCGCGGTGCACCCCGACGGCCTTGCCAGCCGCCCCGACGCCCCGCCCCACCCCCCATCGGTACCCGCCGTCCACCCGAGCCCCACCCCCGCCCGGCGCAGCCCCGCGAACCTGCGCCGCCGGTCCTCGGCGGGACGGCCCGCCCCCCGGGAGTCATCCCCATGAGACTGCTCCGACGAGACCGGACCAGCCGCTCCGCCGCCTTGGCCGCCGCCACCCTGGTTGCCGGCGCCCTGCTGCCGCTCACCCTCCAGGGCACGGCGCACGCCGCCGCGAACCCGAACGGCGGCGACGTGATCGCCAACCTCTTCGAATGGAACTGGTCCTCGGTCGCCAACGAGTGCACCACGGTGCTCGGCCCCAAGGGCTACGGCGCCGTCCAGGTCGCCCCGCCCGAGGACTCGATCCGCCTGGCGGGCAGCACCCACGCCTGGTGGGACGTCTACCAGCCGGTCGCCTACGACCTGAACAGCCGGATGGGCACCGAGGCCCAGTTCGCCCAGATGGTCACCGCCTGCCACAACGCCGGCGTCAAGGTCTACGCCGACGCGGTGCTCAACCACACCGCCGGTGCCAACCAGACCAGCACCGACTCCTACGGCGGCGCGAGCTTCAACCCGGCGACGTTCACGTACACCAACGTCCCGTACGACAGCTCGGACTTCCACTTCTCGCCGCCCTGCCCCAACGCGGACCTGAGCATCAGCGACTGGAACAACGTCCAGCAGGTGCAGGAGTGCGAACTCTCCTCGCTCTCCGACCTCTACACCGAGAAGGACGACGTCCGCGCCAAGCTGGCCGGCTACCTGAACAAGCTGGTCGGCTACGGCGTCGACGGCTTCCGGATGGACGCCGCCAAGCACATCGCGCAGGCCGACATGGCCGACATCCTCAGCCGGGTGAACAACACCGCCTGGACGGGCAGCCGCCCGTACGTCTACCAGGAGGTGATACCCGGCAGCAGCGGCCAGTTGGCGCCCAGCGCCTTCGAGGGCAACGGCAGCGTGATCGAGTTCACCTACGCCTACGACCTGAAGAGCCAGTTCACCGGCAGCATCGCCAACCTCAAGACCTTCGGGCAGAGTTGGGGCATCGAGCCGAGCAACCTGTCCTCGGTGATGGTGGCCAACCACGACACCGAGCGCAGCGGCCAGACGCTGAGCTACAAGGACGGCAGCAAGTACACCCTGGCCACGCTCTTCGAACTGGCCTGGGGCTACGGAACGCCGCAGGTCTACTCCGGCTTCACCTTCGGCACCAGCGACCAGTCGCCGCCGGCCGACGGCAACGGCTACGTCACCGCGACCGACTGCACGACCGGCGCGTGGACCTGCACCGACCGCAACCAGGGCATCGCCAACATGGTCGGCTGGCACAACGCCGCCCAGGGCCAGGCGGTGGCCAACTGGTGGGACAACGGCGGCAACGCCATCGCCTTCAGCCGGGGCGACGCGGCCTGGGTCTCCATCAACAACGGTTCCGCCGCAGTGACCCAGACCTTCGAGACCGGCCTGCCGGCCGGGACGTACTGCGACGTCATCCACGGCGACCAGACGGCCGGCGGCGGCTGCACCGGCCCGACGGTGACGGTCGGTGCCACCGGCCAGGCCACCGTGACGGTGGGCGCCGGTGACGCGGTGGCGCTGTACCCGGCGAGCAGGCCGGCCGGCACCGTGGGCGAGACCTTCAACGAGAACAAGACCACGGTCTTCGGGCAGAACGTCTACCTGGTCGGCTCGATCCCCACGCTCGGCAACTGGGACCCGAACGCCGCGATCCCGCTCTCCTCGGCGAACTACCCGGTCTGGGGCGGCACCGTGAGCCTGCCCGCGAACACCGCGTTCCAGTACAAGTACCTCTTCAAGGACGCTTCGGGGAACGTCACTTGGGAGTCCGGCAGCAACCACGGCGCCGCCACCGGCTCGTCCGGCGGCACGCTGAACGACACCTGGCAGCAGTAGCCGAGCCCGCCCCCGCCGAGCGCCGGTCCCCCTGGGGGGCCGGCGCTCAGCCGTTCGGCCTCCACCTCGCGCAGCGCGCCCGGGCCGGCGGCCTCGCAACGCCCCGGAAAAACGCCGGAATGGCCGTTCGGCGGATATGACGTCGAACGGGTTGGGGACTTCCTTAAGCACTTTCCGGACCGGCGTGAACCCCGCCGAACGGCGGGGGGAGAATCATTCCGGAAGCCGATGACAGCCGCAGCCAATTCCCCACCGGAAGGGCGGACGACGGCGCCACCCGAACCCGTTTGGTTAAATCAGTTGCCTTGATCGATAAGTGTGCGGACGAGCCCGGCGGCCTCCTTGAGGCTCAGGCCCTGGTGCGCCGAACGCAGCTCGCGCACCGCCTTCACCTCCGCCGTGCGGGGATCCACCCCGGCGGTCGCCAGGACCTTTCGGGCCCATTCCGGATCGACCGGTCCGCTGGTCGGGCCGAACCCGTCCAGGATCTCCAACGCACGGCGCAGGCCGGGGCGTTCTTCCTGGTCGGCCTCGATCAGTGCCCGCTCCAGGGCCTGCCTGACGGGATCCAGGCGAACCTGGTGGGGACGGTTGGGCAGGGGAAAGAACATCGGACGAGTCCCTCCGTCGAATCGGTCCGGATCAGCCACTGGCGGCCGCGGAACACACCCTACGACTGTCGCGACCTCGGCGGCTATAAACCTGGGGAAACATCGCTTACCATCCTTGGCGTAGGAGAATTCACAGCACCACCGTGACGATCCAGCAGTGCGCCAGTCCTATCGGGGGATAGATGCCGTACCTTGACATGTCGCAGGACGACCACCGAACCATCGTTTCGGACGGTCCCGGGCCCCAGCTGGCCAGAAGGTACGGGCCGGTCGAGGTCCGTGGCCAAATAGAGGATCTGGTCTTCTTCACCCACCACGAACTGCTCATCGCCGAACACCTCGACCGGGTGTCGCCTTCCTATCTGGAGTTCCACCAGTACCTGGTGCTGCGCAGCCTGCGCCGCGGCCTCACCACCCGCTTCCTGCTGAGCATGGGCTCGCTGGAGGACGCCCTGACCCTCGCCTTCCTGCGCCGGATCAGGGCGCAGGGAGCGCAGATCCGTCTGGTGCCCGAGCTCGACCGCACCCTGCTGATCTGCGACGGGCGGGCGGCACTGACCGCCACCGACCCGCGCGACCCCGACTCCGGGGCCATCCTCACCGAGGAGCCCGGACTGGTCTCCGGGATGAGCGCGCTGTTCCGGCTGGCCTGGGAGCGCGCGGCCGAGTTCGACGCGGTGATCGAGCGGCGCGACGCGCTGCCACCGGAGGACCTGGACCTGCTGGCCCTGCTGCTGCGCCCGGGCAAGGACGCCTCCCGGGCCCGGCAGGCGGGCGTCTCGCTGCGGACCTTCCACCGGCGGGTCGCCGACCTCTACCAGCGGCTCGGGGCCGGCAACCGCACCGAGGCGGCGCTCATCGCCCGCGACCACGGCCTGTCCTGACGGACCGCCGCCCCAGGTCCTGGGCGGTGGCCTGCCGGGTACGGCAGGCCACCGCCCCCACTGGTCAGTAGGCGGTCTTGGCCAGCCGCTTCTGCTCGCGCTCCGAGAGGCTGCTGCCGGACTCCCGGCGGGCCATCCGGCGCAGCAGCCGGGGCGCCAGCAGGAAGCCCGCCAGCATCCAGCCGGCCAGCATCGAGGCGGTGCCGAGGTGCTGCCAGCTGTCGGAGACCTCCAGGGCCTTGGCCCCGTCGGGCAGCAGCGCCGAGCGCACCCCCTGGGCGATCCAGCGCAGCGGGAAGACCGAGGCGAGATCGCGCACCCCCGCCGGCAGGTTCCGCAGCGGTGCGAAGGCGCCGGAGATGAACATCAGCCCGACCATCGGCATCATGTAGAGCGCCAGCGCCTCCCGGGCCGGCGGCAGCACCGAGCCGACCACCGCCCCCATCGGGACGACCGCGGCGATCCCCAGCACCAGCACCCAGACCAGCGTCAGCCACTGCCCCGGGCTCTGCGGCAGCTGCGCGTGCAGCAGCAACGCGCCGCCGAAGAGCAGCAGCACGATCGAGGCCGCCATGGTGGCCAGCACGAAGAGGGTCTTGCCGACCAAGTACGCCGTCATGGCGCCGGGTACCCCGCGCAGCCGCAGCAGCGTGCCGTCCTCCCGGTCGCCGAAGAGGAACTGCGGGACCGTCATCAGGCCGAACATGAAGATGGTGGAGGCGATGCCGCCGGCCAGGCTCAGCTGGGTCAGGCCGCCGCCGGACCCGTGGGTGCCCGAGCGCCAGTAGGAGACGCCGAGGAAGACCAGCGGCGTCGACAGGTAGGTGTACAGGTCCTTGCGGCTGCGCAGGATCTGGCGCAGCTCGATCGCGCCGCGGCGCAGACCCAGGGCGAGCGGGTTCACGAGGCCTCCGTGGTGTCCAGGTCGGCGCCGACCATGCCGAGGTAGGTGTCCTCCAGGGTGGGGCGGCGCACTTCCAGGTCGGGGATCGGTCCGCCGAACTCCTGGTGCAGCTCCCAGACCGCCTGCGAAGGGTCGGCGGTCAACAGTCGCCGCGGCTCGCCGTCGGGGCCGCGCCAGCGCACCTCGGAGTCGGCCCGGGCCGCCGCGGCCAGCTCCTCCAGCGTCCCGCAGGCGGTCAGCCGGCCGGACTCCAGGATCCCGATCCGGTCGGCCAGTTCCTGTGCCTCGGTCAGGTCGTGGGTGGTCAGCACGATGGTCGTGGCGCGCTCCTCGCGCAACTCGCGCAGCAGCGCGTGGAAGTCGCGCCGCGCCTCGGGGTCGAATCCGGTGGTGGGCTCGTCCAGGAAGAGCAGCTCGGGGCTGCCGACCAGCCCGAGCGCCACGTCCAGCCGCCGGCGCTGCCCACCGGAGAGGGTGGCCGCGCTCTGGTCGGCCTGGGCTGCCAGACCGACCCGGCGCAGCAGTTCGGCCGGCTCGCGCGGATGCTCGTAGTACCGCGCGAAGTGGTCGAGCAGTTCGGCGACCCGCCACCGGCCGTGGTCGCGGTTGGACTGCAGGACGATGCCGATCCGGGCCCGCCAGGCCGGATCGTCCCGGGCCGGGTCCTGCCCGAGCACCGAGACCTCGCCGCCCGACCGCAGCCGGTAGCCCTCCAGCACCTCGATGGTGGTGCTCTTGCCTGCCCCGTTGGGCCCCAGCAGCGCGAACAGCTCGGCCCGGTGGACTCTCAGGTCCAGGCCGTCCAGCACGTCCCGTCGGCCGTAGCGCATCCGCAGGCCCGATACCAGGATGGCCGGCTCCTGCTCGGCCCGGTCCACCGCAGCACGCTGCGGCACAGTCACGGTCATGGCCCCCGCCTCTCCGTCGTACATGCCACTCACGCTAGTACTTGCCTGGCAGGAAAGTAAATGCCAGGATTTCATCATCGACGGGCTGCGGTTCACTGGAACCCGACCGCGCACCGCCGAGCACCCGCACTTGAGGAGGAACGTGATGGCCAGTCACAGCACCGATGCCGCCGATGCCCGCGCAGCGCTGCGCGCCGCCCAGCTGGCCGCTGCCGCCGCCCGCCGGCCCAATCCGCTGCCCGGCTGGTACCCGGCCGCCAGCGGCGGCCTGTTCGGCCTGGGATTCGCGCTGCTCGGGGTGCAGTGCCTGCTGCCCGGCAGCCGCTGGCTGCTCGTCGCGGCGCTCCAACTGGCCGCGGCCCTCGCCCTGATCAGCCACCTGCTGCTGGCCCGCCGGGTCGAGCAGCGGCCCGGGATCATCCCGGCGCTGCCCTCGGGCGTGGACAGCCGCCGGCTCACCGCGGCCTACCTGGCGCCGCTCCTGCTGGGCGGCGCGCTGGCCCCGTTCCTCGGCTGGAGCGGGTTCTTCCTCGGCCTCGCCGCGGCGGGCGCCCCGGCGCACTGGCTGCTGCTGCGCCGCCAGCGCGACCAGGCGGGTGCCGCGTGACCACCGACCGCCCGGCCCCGGTCTTCAACGAGGTGATCCACCAGCCCACCAGACTCGCGGTGGTGGCCTTCCTGTCCGGCTGCACGGACGCCGAGTTCCGCGCCGTGCGGGAGCACTGCGGGGTGTCGGAGTCGGCACTGAGCAAGGTGGTGAGCACCCTGGAGGCGGCTTCGTACGTCAAGGTGCGGCGCGGCTTCGTGGGCAAGCGGCCGCGGACCTGGCTGCGGCTGACGCCGCAGGGGCGGGCCGCCCTGACGGATCATCTGGCCGTGCTGCAACGCATCGCGAGCGAGGCGAGCGCGCTGGGCGCCGCGCTGGAGCAGCAGGAACAGGAGCAGGAGCACGCCGAGCAGGGCTAGGGCCTCGCCAGGTCGGCCAGCGCCGACGGGTCGCCCAGCAGGACCCCGTCGCGCAGGCCGCCGAACAACTGCCCGGCGGCAGAGGCCACTTGATCTGCCCGCAGCTCGGCCAGCCGCTCGGGCAGGGCCGCGAGGTCGGCCGGCTGCCAGCCGAGCACGCCGAGCCGGGCCAGGCCGTCGGCCAGCGCGGCCGGGGCGTCGAAGACCGCGGACACCTGGCCTACGCAGAAGTCCACCGCGCGGGCCAACTCCGCCGCGTCGGGCCCGTCCTGGGCCAGCCCTTCGGCCTGCGCCCGGACCAGCCGCAGCAGCTCGCCGGCTGCCGGGCGCGCCACCCGCGCCCGGACCCAGGCGCGCGGCCGGCCGAGGAAGAGGTCCCGGCCGGCCCGTAGTTCGCCGACCGCGCCGCCGAGCGGGCCGGCCGCGATCGCCAGCCGTGAGCCGTGGTAGCCGCCGTAGAGCGCCGTGGCCAGGAACCGCGCCGCCTGGTCGGCGCCGGACGCGGTCTCGGCCGCGCAGAGCAGCAGCCGCACCTGCGCCGCACCGGCCCGCTCGACCAGCCGCAGGCCCTGGAGCGGACGGGCCGGGGTGACGCAGGTGCGGTCCGCTGCGGACGCCGGCGGCGCCAGCCGACTCGCAAGGTCCGACACCCGATCCAGCAGCTCGGTGGCCGACCGGTCGGCGACCACCGCCAGGCAGCAGCCGGCGCCGGCGCGCGCACCGGCCGCCGGTGCGACGAGCAGGTCCAGGGCAGGCTCGGCACCGTCCGCCGCCGCACCGTCCGCCGCCGCACCGGGCGACGCGGCAGGCAGCGCGGCCGGCAGTGCGGCGAGGCCACGAGCCAGCGCGAGCAGGGCCGTGAGCGCGCCGTCCAGCCCGCCAGGCGGCGCAGCCGCCACGGCGTCCAGCCAGAGCCCGTCGGCGGCGACCGCCGCGGTCGCCGAACCGCCCGCCCCACGCAGCAGTTCCTGGGCCGCGGCCGCCACCCGCGCCGGAGCGGTCAGACCGACCACGCCCAGCGGCACCCGCAGCCGCAACTCGGCGACCACGGCCCGCCGGTCCTCCAGCGCCAGCACCCGCGTCCCGTCCGGCAGTGCGAGCGAGCCGCTGGAGCGCGGCTCGGCCCGCCGGGTCGGGCCGATCAGCGGGACCGGACGCGGCCGGCCCGGCGGCCGGGCGGGCCGCGGCGCGGGCTCGGCCGCCGCCGCTCGCCCGGCCGGATCGGCCGCCGGCACGGGCCGCGAACGCGCCGCTCCAGGCTCCAGCACCAGGACCGCCGGAGGCTGCGCCAGCAGCACGGCGGCGGCGCCCGCCGTCTGCTCCGGGCCGAGCGCGGCGAGCCGGTCGGGGAGTTCGTCCAGCAGCTCGGGGCGGCCCAGCAGCACCTCGAGGCGGCCCAACGTCCGTGCCCTGGCGCGCAGTTCGGCGTGCTCCCGGCGCAGCTCCAGGCCGAGCCGGCGGGCCGCCTCCGCCACTGCGACCGCCGGCACCCCAGGGCCGCCGGTGCCCGCGAGCCGGCCGAGCGCGGAGCGGACGGCCTGCGACAACTCCTCCGGGGCCCGCCCCGCCGGCAGCAGTGCGGCCAGCACCAGCGCGTCGGGGGTCCGCGCGTCCAGCGGTCCGAAGAAGCCGCAACTGCCGCTCGGCCGCCAGGGGTCGGCCAGCACCGCGGGCAGCAGCCGGGAGAGCAGCAGCACCGCCAGGTAGCCGGGCAGATCCCGCTCCGGCCCGGCGATCCGGTAGCCCAGCGCCACCGCCGGGGTCGGCAGGCCGGGCTCGACGCAGGTCAGCCGGCGCTCGGCGCTCGGCGCCGGCTCGTCCAGCTCGGGCCGCGGCGGGGCCGGGCGGGCCGCGATCGAGCCGAAGTGCCGCTCGATCAGCTCCAGTGCCCGCTCCGGCTCGAACCCGCCGACCAGGGTGAGCACGGCGTTGCCAGGGGTGTAGTGCAGGTCGAAGAAGTCGGCGCAGTCGTCCAGGCCGAGCCGCTCCAGCCGCTCGATCCGGCCGAAGCCGTCATGGGCGTTGCGCCGCCGCTCGAAGAGCACCTGAGGCAGCAGCGGCCAGGGGAAGCCGCCCAGCGGGCGCGTCACCGTGCGCTCGGTGATCTCCTGGCCCACGCCGACGAGTTGCTCGCGCAGGGTCCGCTCGGTGAAGCGCGGCGCCCGCATCCGGTCGGCCTCGCTGAACAGCGCCCGCTCCAGCGCCCCGGCCGGGACACTCTGGTAGTAGTCGGTGTAGTCCTGGTGGGTGGTCCCGTTCGCCTCGGCGCCCAGGCGCTGGACGTGCTCGTAGAAGCGGCCGTCCGGCAGGCTCGCGCTGCCGCGGAACATCAGGTGCTCGAAGAGGTGGGCCAGGCCCTCCTGCTCGGGCCGCTCGGAGCGGAAGCCCACCCCGTAGGTGACGCAGACGGCCACCCGCGGCACCCCGGGGTGCGGTGCCAGCAGCACCCGCAGGCCGTTGCCGAGGGTGTGCCGCAGCAGCTCCGCCGTCCGGTCGCGTGGCGCGGAGACATCCTGACGTACCGTCAACTCTCTTCTCCCGAAGCACGGACGAGCGTGGGTCGCTGGTCGATGAGGAAGCCCAGGAAGGCGGCGTAGCGCAGCGCCACGGCCGGGTCCCAGGCCACGTAGGCGCTGAAGTCGTGCAGGTGCAGCGCGGTGCGCAGGGCCGCCGCACGGTGCCAGCGGTCGCCGAGGTCCGCGCCGTAGCCGGCCGTCAGTGCGGTCAGCAGCGACTGCCAGCGCCGGTGGTCGCCGCCCTGCTGCCAGGCCAGCTCGACCAACTCGCCGGTGAGCCAACCGAGATCGAGGTACCAGGGGGCGCGGCACAGGTCCTCGCCGGTGAGCAGCTCCACCGAGCCGCCGGGGCCGAGCACTGCCGCACCCAGACTCGGGGCGCCGTGCACGAGCACCGCGCGCTGCCCGTCGGCGGCGGCCGCCGCGCACCAGCGGCGCAGCCGGCCCAGGCGGCGCTCGCCGAGCCGCTCGCGCAGCAGCAGGCCGGCGCGCGGGGCGCCGGTCCCCTCGGCCACCGGGCCGAGCGGAGCCGCGTGGCCGCCGGTCGGGGCCGCGGCGAGCCAGTCGGCGAGCCGCCGCAGGCCGGCCGGCGGGCCGGCGGGCACCACGGCCGGCGGCCGCAGGCCGTGCAGCCGGGCCAGCAGCGCGCCGAGCTCGCGCAGCGCTCGGGCCGCCTCGGCGTCGGGCCCGGTGCGCAGCAGCCGGGCCGCCAGCGACTCCGCCCCGCCCACCCGGTACTCGCGGGCCGTGCCGCGCACCTGCCCCAGCACCAGCCGGGTCGCGGCGCTGCCGGTCAACTCCCCCAGCTGCGCGACCAGTTCATCCGCCAGCGGCTGGAAGCCGACCGGCGCGAGCGGTCCCGGTACGCGGGACCAGTGGAACCCCGCGCCCGGGGCGGCCACCGGGCCGGCCCCGGGCGCGGGGAGCGCGTGGATCTCGGTCCGCAGCAGGCCGGTGCCGTACGCGGCGACTCGGGTGGGGTGCGCCCCGCTCATCGGCCCGGGTCCGTCGGCCCGCCCGTCAGCCCGTCCGCCGCCGTACGCAGGCGTTCGAGCTCGCCGATCGCCGCCGGAAAGAGCGCGGGCGCCCAGGCGTCCTGCCGACCGGTGGTCAGGCTGGCGGCCGGCCGCGGGGTGAGCACCGCGGTGTTGGGCCGGGCCGTCAACGCCGCGACGTGTGCGACGCAGGCCGGGCTCTGCCAGCCGCCGGGCGGCAGCGCGGGCGCGACCACCAGCGGTGCGGTGGTGCACTGGGCGGCGAGCAGCGCGGGGCTGTCGGCCAGCCCGAGTGCGAGGCGGGCCAGGAAGTGGAAGGAGGCCGGGTAGACCAGCACCGCCTCGGCCCACTCGGCCCACTCGACGTGACGGGCGGTCAACTCGTCCTCGGGCCACAGGTCCAGCAGGGCCTCGCCGGTGCGCGCGCCGGTCATCCCCTGCCGGGTGACGAACCGCTGCGCGCTGCGGGTCAGTACCGGTTGGACGCGCAGCGCGGGATAGAGCTCGCCGAGCCAGTTCAGCCAGAACGGCATGGTGGCGGCGGAGGAGGAGCCGGTGACCACCAGCAGCAGCCGCGAGAGGCCGAGCGCGGGCACGCCGACGGGGCCCGCGGGCTGCGGGGCGGCCTGGTCTGCCTGGTCGGCGGTCACGCCGCCGCCCGCACGATCAGGTCCAGCTCGGCCAGCGTCGCCTGCGGCCCGTGCAGCTGGTGGACGCCGGTCAGGTTGACCACCACCTCGTCGACCCCGGCCGCCCAGTAGGCGCGGATCGAGGCGGCCAACTCCTCGACGCCGCCGTACAGGAACGCCTGGCCCGCCAGCAGCGCCTTGGCGCCGGCCGCCAGGTCCTGCGGGTCGGTCTCGATCCCGGAGCGGCGCAGCATGTCGCGGTAGTGCGGCATGCGCAGGTGCCCGGAGTTGCTGGCCAGCGCCAGCCGCACCGGATCCCGGTCCGGTCGCGCCAGCGCCATCGGCACCATCGCGACCAGCCGGGGCGCCGGCCGGCCCGCGGCCGCCGCGCCCGCCCGCAGGGCCGGCAGCACCACCTCGCCGAGGTAGTCGGCCGAGGTCAGCCAGCTGATCGCGACATCGGCCAACTCCCCAGCCAGCTCGGCCATCCTGGGGCGCAGCACCCCGAGTCCGACCTCGACCGGCGGGGTGGGCAGCGGGTGCAGCCCGGTGTGCATCGGGAAGTAGGCGCCGTCCTGCTCGGCCGGTTCGCCGTCGAGCATCCGGCGCACCGCCGTGACGTACTCCCGCACCGCGCCCAGCTGGCTGCGGTAGGGCGCGCCCAGCAACTGCTGCTGGAAGACCTGCGCGCCCGGCCCGAAGCCCGCGACCACGGGGTGCCCGGTGGTCGCGGCCAGCGAGCGGGCCTGGAGCGCGGCCTCGTAGGGGTGGCGCAGCGGCATCAGGGTCACCCCGGTGCCGACCGGCACCCGGAAGCCGGCGCCGGCGGCGAAGGCGAAGGACTGGAACGGTTCGACCAGGGTCGCCTGGCCCTGCCACAACCGGTGCGCCGGGCTCCACTGCACGTAGGCGGCGTACGGGACGATGTGCTCGGGCCGGTGCGGTACGAACGGCACGAGAACGGAAAGGACTGCCACCATCTTCTCCAGACCCAGGAAGCGGGCGGCCGTCGCGGTGGGTGGCGGTTGCCCGGCACCCACCGCGACGGCCCGTTCAGCGACCGGGGCTCAGCGCCCCGGTCCACTGCTCAGCGGACTCGACTCAGCAGCCGTTCAGCAGCCGTGGTCGAACGTCGCGGTCACGGCCTGGGAGACCGAGAAACCCGCGGCGGCGCTCTCCACGGTGTAGACGACGCTGGCGATGCAGGCCGGGGTGGTGGCCGGGGCGTCCGAGAGGGCGTCCGCGGTCAGGCCCTCGACGCTGACGTAGGTGCCGTAGCTGGAGACGAGCTCCATGGCGATCGTGTTCTGGGACATGGTGATGCTCCTTCAGGTGGTCGAGCGGTAGCTGGACGGGGTGTCAGCAGCCCTTGTCGAAGGTGGAGGTGACGAGGCTGACCGCGGCCGAGGCGCCGCTGGCGCAGGCGCCCGAGCTCTCCAGGCTGATCACGGAGACGCAGACGAAGGTGGTGGCCGGGGCGTCCGAGGCCGCCACGGCGCCGAGCTCGGCGGCGTCGGTGTACGCCCCGTAGCCCGCCACCAGCTCCATCGTGGTCAGGTGCTGGCTCATGTTCCGCTCCTCTTGATACGTGGTGTCGCAGCCGGCGCCGCCCGGCCGGGTGGGGCCGGGGGCGCGGCTTGGACTGGAAGCGGGAGGGCGCGTGCACTCGTCCCCCCGCAACCACCCCAAACCGGGTGGCGCGGCCGGTGCTCAGTCGAGCACCGGCGGTGAGGTGCTGTTGGCGGCCGGATCGGTGACGGCGATCCGGGCCGCGGTGAAGTGGTCGGCGACCAGCTCGGGCAGCGGGGCGCCGCCCTGGCGGTGCTCGATCAGCGCCTGGGCGAGCACGCCCGCCCGGTGCTGGCCGAAGCTGAGGCCGCGCATCCCGGGCCGCGGATCCGTCGGCTCCCAGGCGGCGGCGATGCCGGGCGCAAGGCGGCGGGTGAAGAGCGAGACGTCGGCTCCCAGACCCGGCAGGCCGACCAGGGCGGCGGCCAGCTCGGTGGCCAACTCCCAGGAGCCCTCCCGCAGATACACCACCAGGGCGTCCCGTCGCGGGTAGAGGACCCGGGTGGAGACCACCTTCGCGCGGTAGCCGGCCCGCGCGTCGTGCAGGAAGGCGAGCGCGGCACGCCAGACCTCGACGCCCGGGTCGGGCTCGGTGAGGTGGACGTAGACCCGCAGCACCGGCCCGGCTCCGGCGGCCGGCCGCTCACCGTCCACCAGGAAGAAGCCGGGAGACAGCGCCGGGCGCGCCGCCGCGGCCCGCACGGTGACCGGCTGACCGGCCGTCAGGGCGGCCGGCTCTGCCGGGGCCAGGATCCGCTCGCGCGGCGTCCAGACCCGCACGCCCTCGCGGCGCAGCAGGACCGGCCCGTCCGCGCCCACCGGCACCTCCTCGACCTGGGCCGTCACCGTCGTGGTCCGGTTGGGCACGGCCGCGGCGAGCACCTGCTCGAAAGCGGCGTCGCGCAGGTGGAAGGGGATCGAGCCGGGTTCCGGGTCGAGACCCGCGTGCAGCACCTCGTACATCGCGGTGGAGAGCAGCCGCTGGAGCTCGCGCGGGTGCTCCGCGGTCAGTTCGCGGTGGCCGACGGTGGCGGCCGAGAGGTCCTCGGCGATCCACACCTGCTCCACCGCCCGGGCCAGTTGCTCCGGCAGGCCGGTGGTCTGCGGGGCGGTCATGCGGTCTCCTCGAATCCCAGGGTGGCGGCGAACTTCGCGGGCTCCAGCAGGGCGGCCCGGCCGACGCCGGCGGCCGCGCGCTCGATGCCGGACAGGCGCGCGGTCCGGGTGGCGCTCGCCATCAGCCGGTCCAGCGTGTGCCAACCGGCGAAGGCGGTGGCGCGCTCGGCCAGGCCGGGGTCGACCTCGGGGCGCACCGCGCGGTACCCGCGCCAGAAGGCCACGGTGCGCGGCCGCAGCCGGGCGAGCTT
This sequence comes from Kitasatospora sp. GAS204B, assembly GCF_029892155.1. Taxonomy (GTDB): domain Bacteria; phylum Actinomycetota; class Actinomycetes; order Streptomycetales; family Streptomycetaceae; genus Kitasatospora. The sequence continues at coordinate 84,257 of NZ_JARZAG010000031.1, forward strand.
CTCGACGCCGCGCCGCAGCACCGTCTCGTGGTCCAGCTCGAAGTCGACGAACGCCGTGGAGCCGGGCGCCGCGTCGCCGCGCGTGGTGACGATGTCCAGCACCGAGCGGTAGAGCCACTCCCCGGCGAAGCTGCCGACGTCCCGCGCGGGATCGGCCAGCCGGAATTCCTCCCAGTCGGTGACGTAGAGCTCGCCACCGGAGACCAGGAATTGGTCGAGTCGCAGATCGCCGTGCGTCGGAACGCGCGGCGCCGCATTCTCCGCGGCCAGCAGCGCGGCGATTCCCTCGGCCAACCGCGGGTCGTTCTGGAAAAGGCTCCAGGCCGATATCTGACCAAAACTGATGGTGTCGAAGAGCTTCTCCGGAATCCCCCGCAGGAGTTCCAGGGAGGGCAGCGGCAGCCGGCTCCGGTCGAGTCGCTCGGCCGGGTCCGGCGCCGCCGCGTGCAGCGCCCCGATGGCCTGCCCGGCGGCGAAGGCGAGTTCGTCGTCGAAGCTCTCCTCGACCATCAACTGGGCGCCGCTGCGCGGCTCGTCGAGGTAGCCGAAGGCCACCAGGCGGGCGGGCTCGTCGCAGCCCAGCAGGCGCGGTCGGCGCAGCTCAGCGGCGTCGACCCGGTCGGCGAAGGCCTCGAAGGCGAGCAGTCGCGCCAGCCGGGCCGCGACGTCCGCCGGAGCGCCGACCAGGCGCTTGACGAAGACCTCACCGCCGCTCTCGGTCGGCCCCAGCCAGGCGAGGTTGCGGCCCGGCGCGGTCCTGACCCGGTCCCGGTCGAACGGCCCGTGGCCGAGCCGGCGGAGCAGCGCGTCCACCTCCGGCACCATGGCCAGATCCGGCGCGGCATATCCCTTGTTCGCCAGATCCATCGTTCCCCCGCAATCGCTCCGGCGTCGTCCGTCGACCAGAACACTGCCACCCGGTGAGTTCGGGGACCAGGTGTCCCGGTGACAGTTCGCTGCCAATCGGATGGCGTCGTCATGCCTTACCCGGGAGGCCGATCGGGGCCCCGCGAATCCACTGTTCGAACTACGGTTTTCCCGTGCTCATACAACTGCTCAAGGGCCGGCTGCGGACCCGGCTGAAGCCGGTCCTGCTGCTGGTCGCGCTCCAGGCGGCGCAAGCGGTCGCGACCCTCTACCTGCCGACGCTCAACGCCGACCTGATCGACCACGGGGTGCTCACCGGCGCGGTCGGGCACATCCTGCGGGTGGGCGCGGTGATGACCGCGATCACCCTGGCGCAGGTCTGCTGCGCGCTCGGCGCCGGGTACCTGGGCGCCGCCGTCGCGCTGGCCGTCGGGCGGGACCTGCGGACCGAGGTCTTCGCCCGGGTGCACGCCTTCTCCGCCCGCGAGGTGGCCCACTTCGGCGCCCCCTCGCTGCTCACCCGGACCACCAACGACCCGCAGCAGGTGCAGGCCGTCCTGCTGCTGGCGCTGACCCTGCTGGTACCGGCCCCGATCATGTGCGCGGGCGGCATCGTGCTGGCCCTCGACCAGGACCTGCCGCTCTCCGGCCTGCTGGTGGCGGCGGTGCCGGTGCTGGGTGTGCTGATCGGGCTGATCATGCATCGGATGGGGCCGCTCTCGCGCGGCCTCCAGGAGCGGGTCGACACGGTCAACCGGCTGTTGCGCGAGCAGATCGCCGGGATCCGGGTGATCCGGGCGTTCGTCCGCGACGACCACGAGCAGCGCCGGTTCGCCGCCGCCAACGGCGAGTTGGCCACGCTGTCGCTGCGGGTGGGCCGGCTCGGCTCGCTGCTGGGCCCGGCGGTGATGCTGGTGGTCAACCTCTCCAGCCTGGCCGTGCTCTGGTTCGGCGCCCAGCGGATCGACCACGGGCAGCTGCGGCTCGGCGCCCTGACGGCCTTTCTCTCCTATCTGACCCAGATCCTGATGAGCGTCATGATGGCCACGCTGCTCTTCATGGTGGCGCCGCGGGCCCAGGTCTGCGCCGAGCGGATCCATCAGGTGCTGGCCACCGAACCCGCGCTCGCCGCACCGGCCCGACCGGTCACCGCCGCCCCGGCGCACGGCCGACTGGAGCTGGTGGACGTGGAGTTCCGCTATCCGGGGGCCGAGGCCCCGGTCCTGCGCGGCGTGCGGCTGACGGTTCGCCCGGGCGAGACCACCGCGGTGGTCGGCAGCACCGGCAGCGGCAAGAGCACGCTGGTGCAGCTGGTCCCGCGGCTGCTCGACCCGACAGCGGGCCAGGTGCTGATCGACGGGGTGGACGTGCGGCGGCTGGACCCGGCCGCGCTGGCCGCAACCGTCGGCTGGGTGCCGCAGCAGCCCCAGCTCTTCACCGGCACGGTCGCCGAGAACCTCCGCTACGGCCGCCCCGGCGCCACGGACGAGGAACTGTGGCAGGCCCTGGAGGTCGCGCAGGCCAGGGAGTTCGTCGCCGCCCTGCCGGCCGGGCTGGCCACGCCGGTGGCCCAGGGCGGCGCCGGCCTGTCCGGCGGCCAGCGCCAGCGGCTGTGCATCGCACGGTCCCTGGTGGTGCGCCCGAAGGTGCTGCTGCTCGACGACGCGTTCGCCGCACTGGACGCCGGCACCGACGCGGCGCTGCGAGCCGCACTCCAGGAGGCCACCGCCTCGGCCGCCGTCCTGCTGGTCGCCCAGCGGATCAGCACGGTGCTGGCGGCCGATCAGATCGTGGTGCTGGACCGCGGGCGGGTGGTCGCCACCGGCACCCACCACGAGCTGCTGGCCGCCAGCACCACCTACCGGGAGATCGCGTTCTCCCAACTCGCCGAGCAGGAGGCAGCATGACCGCCCGTCCGCAGGACCACCGCCGCCAGCTGCTCGGGCTGCTCCGCCCCGAGCTGCCGGCGGTGCTCGGCTCGCTCGTACTCGCCGCCGCCTCGGTGGCGCTCTCCGTGCTAGCCACCCGGCTGCTGGGCCGGGTCACCGACCTGATCGCGGCGGGCCTGCTGGGCCGCTCGCTGCCCGCCGGGCCGACCAAGGCCCAGGTCATCGAGGTGCTGCGGCAGCGGGGCCAGGGCCGGCTGGCCGATCTGCTGGCTCCGCTGCGCGTGGTCCCCGGTCACGGGGTCGACTTCACCGCGCTGGCCCACCTGCTGCTCTGGGCCCTGGTGGTGTACGCCGTGGCCGCGCTGCTCGGGGTGCTCCAGGGCCGGCTGGCCGCCCGCACGATCCAGCGCACCGCGCGGCGGCTGCGCGCCGAGGTGGCGGCCAAGCTCTCCCGGCTACCGCTGAGTTACTTCGACCGGCAGACCCGGGGCGAGGTGCTCAGCCGGGCCACCAACGACATCGACAACCTCGCGCAGGCCTTCCAGCAGACGATCGGCCAGCTGGTCACCTCGGCGCTGGGCCTGGCGGCCGCGCTGGTGATGATGGTGTGGATCTCCTGGCTGCTCGCGCTGGTCGCCCTGGTCACCGTGCCGGCGGCGGCGTACCTGGCAACGGCGGTGGGGCGGCGGGCCCGGCCGCAGTTCGCCGCCCAGTGGGCCGCCACCGGCCGGCTCAGCTCGCACGTCGAGGAGATGTACACCGGCCACGGCGTGGTGCGGGCGTTCGGGCGCCGGGACGAGTCGCTGCTGGCCTTCGAGGAGCAGAACGAGGAGCTCTACCGCACCGGACTGAAGGCGCAGTTCATCTCCGGGATCATCCAGCCCGCGATGATGTTCATCGGCAACCTCAACTACGTCGCGGTCGCCGTGGTCGGCGGGCTGCGGGTGGCCGGCGGCGCGCTCTCCATCGGCGACGTGCAGGCCTTCATCCAGTACTCGCGCCAGTTCAGCCAGCCGCTCACCCAGATCGCCGGGACCTCGACGCTGGTGCAGTCCGCCCTCGCCTCGGCCGAGCGGGTCTTCGAACTGCTGGACGCCGAGGAGCAGTCCGCCGAACCCGAGCGCCCCGAGCGCCCGGCCGAACTGCGCGGCCTGGTCTCCTTCGAGGACGTCGCCTTCCGCTACGACCCCGACAA
>NZ_JARZAG010000032.1 GCF_029892155.1 Kitasatospora sp. GAS204B
GGTCGTGACCGTGATGACCGTGGTGGTCGTTCGTTCGGTGGGGACCGTCCGGCGCGTTCGTTCGGTGACCGGGACAACCGTGGCGGCTTCGGCGGTGGCGGTCGTGACCGTGATGACCGTGGTGGTCGTTCGTTCGGTGGGGACCGTCCGGCGCGTTCGTTCGGTGACCGGGACAACCGTGGTGACCGTGGCGGTTTCAGCGGTGGCGGTCGTGACCGTGATGACCGTGGTGGTCGTTCGTTCGGCGGGGAGCGTCCGGCCCGTCCGTTCGGTGACCGCGACAACCGTGGCGCCGGCACCAGCCGTCCGTTCGCCCGTCGTGACGACCACCGCTCGGGCGGCCGTCCGCAGGGTGGCTCCTCCTTCGGTGGCGACCGGGACAACCGCGGTGACCGTGGCGGTTTCAGCGGCGGTGGTCGTGACCGTGACAACCGTGGCGGCAGCAGCTTCAACGGCGGCGACCGCAAGCCGCGTTGGAAGAGCTGACGCAGCCTGATCGCTCGGCGGGCCCGCTCCACTTCGGTGGGGCGGGCCCGCCGCTTTTTCGGTGGCGTGATGGGCCGCTCGTCCCTACCGTGTGCGGGGATGAGCAACAGACTGAGCCAACTGGCCAAGGAGAACGAAGAGATCGCGGAGCGCGGTGCCTACCTGGGGCCGCACGGTGCGATGGTGGCGATCGGGCCGGCGCTGGCGGTGGCCCGGGCCGGCACCGTCTCGTACCCGCCCGAAGGGCCCGGCGAGCCGCCGGCCGGTGCCGGTGCGTTGTCGACAGGCGCTGGTGCGCCGGTGATCGAGGTCACCGCCGAGGGCAGCCTGGAGGCTGCCGCCCGGCTGGCCCGGGAGAGCGGTGCGGAGCCGGCCGGACGGGTCGGCGTGCTCAACTTCGCCTCCGCGCGCAACCCCGGCGGCGGTTACCTGCGCGGGGCCCGGGCGCAGGAGGAGGACCTGTGCCGGACGGCGCTGCTCTACCAGTGCCTGCTGGCGGCGCCCGACTACTACGCGGCGCACCGGGACTCGACCGACCTGCGGTACAGCCACCGGGTGATCTTCTCGCCCGACGTGCCGGTGATCCGCGATGAGCGCGGCCAATTCCTCGCGCACCCCTATCCCGTCTCCTTCCTGACCTCGGCCGCGCCCAACGCCGGCCAGCTCGCGCTGCGCGGCCAGGGCGGCGACCTGCGGGAGCTGCTGGCGCAGCGGGCCGCCCGGGTGCTGGCGGTGGCGGCGCGGCACGGGGTGCGGCAACTGGTGCTGGGCGCCTGGGGGTGCGGGGTGTTCCGCAACGATCCGGCGCAGGTCGCGGACGGCTTCGCGGTGGCGCTGGCCTCGTACGGCGCGGCCTTCGAGCGGGTGGTCTTCGCGGTCTGGGACCGCTCGCGGGTCTCGGCCAACCGGGCGGCCTTCGAGGCCCGCTTCAGCGACCGCTGAGGTTGCTGCCCACCGTCACCAGCACCCCGCTGCAGACGAGGGCCGTGAGCAGGCCGACGCCGAGGATGCTCACCGCCCGCCCCTGGTCGGCGAAGGTCTGCCGCACCGAGGCGTCGAGCCCGAAGACCAGCGGGTTCTCCGGCAGATGACGGATCGGCAGCAGCGCGCCGTCCAGCGGGTACGGCTCGCGGCTGTGGGTGTGCAGGTCGACCCCGGTCACCTGCTCGCCGTCGGCCGCGGTGAAGCTGAGCACCGGATGGCAGCGCAGCGCGCTGTCGCCGCCGCCGTCCACCACCAGGGTGCCGACGATCCGGCCGTGGCCGACAACTCCCTTCGCACGCAGCAGGGTCGACCGCTGGGAGCGGCCGGCCCGCCGGGTCAGCACGGTGGCCGTGGCCAGCGCCAGGGCGGAGGCGGCGAGCACCGCGCTGGTCGCGATCGCGTCCGGATCGGTCCAGCGGGTCAGCACCAGCGCGACCGAGCCCAGCGTCATCACCAGCAGGCTGGTCAGCGCCACGTCGAACACGCAGGTCTGCGGCCCGATCTGGAACCGGTCCGGCGCGTGCGGCAGATACCGCACCGCGATCGGCTGGCCCGGCCAACCGGCCAGCGGCACCCGCCCGCTCGACGGTGACCCGATCACCTCGCGCTCCGAGGCGGGATCGGTGAACCGCACCACCGGCAGCAGCGAGGCCGCCCCGCGCCGCACCTGGACCAGCATCTCGGTGACCGTGCCCTGGACCTCGGTACCGCGCCGGGCGAATCTGGTCAGCCCCAACGCGATCGCCGGCACGCCCAGCACGACCAGCGCCAGGCCGGTCCACCAACAGCCCATCAGAACCTCGTGCCCGCCCCGGCCCATCGCCGCCCCCTGTCCACCGACGCCCAGCCCCGACGCCCGACCCCGGCCACCCGCCCCCTGTCGCGACTACGCGTGACGCCGCGTGGGCCGCGTAGCTCGCTGGGTAGCCACTCTGATCCTGCCCCGTTCCCGCCCCGCTGTCACCAAGGCCTCTCGCCCCGTCATCGCCCGCCGGCCGCACCCCGCTCCGCGACCGCCGACGCCACGGCCACCACCCCGGTCACCGCGAACACCGCCGGCCAGGCCCCGATCCGCTTCGCCAGCGGATGGGATCCGCCGAACGCGCCCACGTACAGCCCCGCCAGGGCCGCCGCGCCCCCCGTCCCCACCGTCCGCCGCCACCGGTACGCCGCCCCCGCCCCGGCCAGCGCGAGCACCGCCCCACCGAGCCGGCGGTTGCCCGTCCAGCGGGCGGTGCCGTAGCCGCCGATGAGGCCGGCGGTGGCGATCAGGGAGGTGGTGGGGTTCGCCATGGTGCTCGTCTCCTGGGGTCGGTTTCAGGCGGTCGGGTTCGGGTGGTCGGGTTCATCCGCTCTCCGTCCGACCCTACGACCCGACCCTACGATCCGGCTCGGAAACCAGGTGCGCCGTTCCGTGGTCCGGCGGGAGACTGCCGGGCAGTGGAGAGAGGGGCGACGTGATGCGGGTGTTGCTGTCCGGAGTGGTGGGGTCGACGGCGTACGGGCTGGCGCGGCCCTGCTCGGACGTGGACCGGCTCGGGGTGTTCGCCGTGGCCACGGCGGAGTTGCACGGGTTGCGGCGGCCGGTGGAGTCGGTGGTGAGTACGGCGCCGGACCAGACCTGGCACGAGGCCGCGAAGTGGTGCCGGCTGGCGCTGGTGTGCAATCCGACGGCGTCCGAACTCGTCTGGCTGCCGGAGGAGTTGTACGAGGAGCGGACGCCGCTGGGGGAGGAGCTGATCGGGCTGCGGCGACGGTTCCTCAGCGCGCGGGCGGTGCGGTCGGCGTATCTCGGGTACGCGGCACAGCAGTTGCGCAAGCTGCGGACCAGGGAGGCGGGACCGCGGGCCGCCAAGCACGCGCGGCACCTGGTGCGGCTGGTGGAGCAGGCGGTGGAACTGCACGAGACCGGCGAGCTGCGGGTCCGGCTCGCCGCCCCGGAGCGGGTGCGCGAGTTGGGCGAGCGGATCGCCGAGCACCCCGAGATCGCCGAGCCGCTGCTGGCCGAGGCCGAGCGCCGCCTCGACCGCCCCGGCGTGCTGCCCGAGGCCCCGGACGAGGCGCCGGTGGAGGACTGGCTGCGCCGGGTCCGGCTGGCGAACCTCGACGCGGCCGGCTGAGCGGGGCGGGACGCGCGGGCTGGTAATGCGCTGGCCGAGCCGTGGGGATCACCCGGTAGGATCGTCACGGCAGGCTTGCAGTCGGCCGCGGGGCGCTAGCTCAATCGGCAGAGCTGCGGACTTTTAATCCGTAGGTTCAGGGTTCGAGCCCCTGGCGCCCCACCAGACAGACAAGTGCCCCACCTGCGGCGATGGTCGCCGGTGGGGCACTTCTGCGTCTCCGGCCGTGCTGTTGGCCGCTTCTGCTGGCCCGCTGCTGGCCCGAGGGGATCAGGTTCACTGCTTCCCGCCGCCGACTGATGGGCCGTCGGTGTCCTGTCGCCGCGGCCGGCCTCCTCGGCGAGCCCGCCGCTCCGCCAGCTCCTGCTCGGCCTGCTTCAGCGCTTCCAAGTCGGCCGCGTCGCCATGGACTTGGATGTCGCCGCGAACATGGGCGAGCAGCATCGCCGTCCGGTCCGTCTCTAGGCGCTCGGCTACACGGCCGTAGGCCTCCCACATGACCCGCGGGATCCGGAACTGAGCGCTGTGGGTGTGGTCTGTCCTGCTCGGCATCTCTCTCCTCCTTGTGTACCTACAGGGATTCTGCCAGAGGGCTTGTGTCCGTACATGGTTACTGGCTACTGTGTCCGTACAAGGTTAAGCGCCTCCGGAAACGGAAGCGGCCCTGCTTCGGTGTGTCACCACCGACTCAGGGCCTGACCGACCACCTGCGTCAACAGGGAGTCAGCTGTGTTGCAGCTTCTCATGTTCCGTGCGCCCCGTGTGAGCGTCCGGACGACGATTTCCCGGGCCATCGCCCGGACCGCCCTCCGGATCGCGGACGCGGCGGCCGAGTTCACCGCCCCCGCCCCGCTCCCGGCCCTGCCGGTCGAGCCGGTCGAGGACCCCACCGACGTCTACACCCTCGACGACATGCCCGAGCTGGCGGACATCGAGGCCGCGGCCGCCGAGTACGAGCGTGCCGCCGACCTGGCCCGCCGGGCCGACCGCGGCAAGCGGGCCGCGAAGAAGATCCTGGACCGCCTCCCGGCCGGCACCTACGGCCGGTGGCTGGTCGAGCGGGTCGCGAACAACCGTCAGACCGCCGACCTGGACGCCATCCGCGCCACCTACAAGCAGCTGGGCCTGGGCCCGGTGCCGATGAAGCAGTCTGCGGCCAGCCTGAAGGTCAAGCAGCTGCCCGCCACCGAGATCCCGGCCGAGTTCCAGGTCCTGGCGGGGGTGGCCTCGTGACCACCACCACCGACTTCGAAGCCCTGTACCGCTCCTACGCCCGGCAGATCACCTCGCACATCACCGCGCGGCTGTTCCGGCCGGACGCGCAGCTCGCCGAGGACCTCACCTCGGAGACGTTCCTGACCCTGTGGCGCAAGATGGGCGCCGGCCTGGCCGTGGAGCGCCCCAGGGCGCTGCTCATGCTGATGGCGGACCGCGCGGTCGCCGACCACTTCCGGCGGGCCAGTTCCCGCGAGAGTGCCACCGACTTCGCGGCCACCAACCTGAGCGAGGTCCCGGCAGGCGCGGCCGCCGCGCCGCACCTGGCCGGCCTGCTGGCCGAGCTGGAGGCGGCGAAGGACGCACTGACGCTGGCCGCCGACACCTACCGGGCCGTGAACAAGGGGTTCGCGGTGGCGTCGGCGTGCGCGGCACAGGCCAAGCAACCGGAGGCCGTGACCCGCTGGCAGGCGCGCAGGGCGGAGGCAGGCGAGGCCCGCGCGAGGGCTTTGGACGGTTTCGCGGAGGCCGCCAGGGCGGTTGCGGTGGCGCGGGCGGCGTGGAACGCGGCGGCGGTCGATCACTCGGCGCTGGTGCTGGTTGGTCGCGGCGAGCTGGCGGGGGTGGCGTGATGGCGAAGCCTTCGAAGATCCCGCGCCCGACGGAGGATGCCGCGGTCGGTGCGACGTGTTCGGACCCGAGGCCGGCGACCAACTTGGACCGGCTGTGGCGGATGCTCGCGGAGGCGGTGTGGCGGCGCGACCGGCACGGTGCCCAGTTGATCCGGGCGCTTCTGGTGCGGGCGATGTCAGCCGAGCCGGTGCGGGCCGCGTCGTGAACCGGGTTGCCAACGTACACCTCGCCAACGGGGGGACGATCGAGCTGCCCGAACCGGCCTGGTGCACCTCCCAACACGAGCAGGGCCTGGACCGAACCGACCTGTTCCACGAGGGCCCCGAGATGGCACTGGTCGTGGACACGGTGCGGGGCCGGGTGCGGGTCCTGGAGGCGGCGCTGACGCAGTATCCGTTCGCGTCGACCGATGCCGGCCGGGTGCCGGTGGTGACGGTCGCCTTGGACGGCGGGTACGCCTCGTTCGACCCGCTGGGCCTGCGGGCGCTGTCGCTGGGCCTGGCCCGGCATGCGGAGCGGCTGCAGCAGCTGGCGTACGAGCTGGAGCGGCTGCGGGCGGAGGGGTCGCGGTGAGCTCGGTGCCGGCCTACAGCCGGGCGCAGCTGTCCGGGTGGGCGTGTGTCGGCTGCGGGGGTCTGGCGGTGCCGGGTGTGCTGGCGGGTCGGGCCGGATCCCGGCAGGTGTTCGCCTGCGAGGCGTGTGCCGAACCGGCGATCGCGGAGTGCGGCGGCTGCGAGCGGCTGTTCGACGCCGACGACCTGATGCCGGATCACAACGGGGACTTGTCCTGCCGGGACTGCCTGACCTTGTGGGCGGGACTGGACGACGCGGCTGAGTGGCGCTGGTGGGCGTACGGGGCGGCCTGACGGGTCCCAGTGCTGCCCGGCGGGTGAACAGCCTGCCGGGTGGCGCCGGGGGCCGGACAGACCGTGCCTTCAACCTTCGCCATCACCACCAAGGAGCCCGTGATGCGCACCGCCCAGGAGCTCGCCGCCATGACCTACGCCGAGGTCAAGACCGCGTGGCACCGCTTCGAGATCAGCCAGGTCGAGAAGGACGCCTGGCATCTGGCCTTCGACGGCCAGCACTTGCCGCGGCGTATGAAGCCGCTGCCGGAGTCGATCGCCCTGGCCGACGAGATCAAGGCCGCAGCCACCGCCCGCCCTTCCCTCTGATCACTGAGGAGTACCGCCATGCCCAAGACCGACCCCGCCAAGGCCGCCCGCGATGCGGCCGAGGCGATCAGGAAGCTCAACCACGCGACGCTGAACAACGCGGTGTCGGCGCCGATGGTCAGCTCCATCACGCAGGCGCTGCTGCAGCTGGTCGACCGCCTGCCGCAGACCTTGGAACAGCTCGGCCAGCAGCTGAAGCAGCGCCAGGCCGAGGACGCCATCCGGATGGACACCGGCGAGAAGCCGGCCGACGCGGTCGCCGACGTCCTCGCCGCCCTGGAGGACGCGCTGCTGGACCTGGGGGACTTGTCCAACGCGCTGCACCGGGCCGCGTCGCCGCTGTTCCACATGGCCGCCCGGTAGCACCCGACCGCACCCGCCCCTGACTGGAGATCACATGTGCGAAGACTGCGACGACTACGACTACGAGGACGACGACGAGCTGGAGGAGTCCGGCGAGTGGCTGCCGGGCGAGTGCGACCGGTGTTCCGGTGGTGACGAGGACGGTGTCACCGCGACCGGGCCACTTGGGCCGCTTCACTGCGCCTGCCGGATCGGGCAGGGCGCGGCCCCCGAGGACTGTGTCTGCGGTCCTGAGGACTGAGCGGGCACGGCAAGGGCCCTGGCCGCTTGCCTCGGCCAGGGCCCCATGCCTGAAGGTTGCTCAGCTGGTGTAGAAGTCGGCCGAGGCCGGCTGCACCGGCCAACGGGCCGCTCCCTTCCGCGTCATCGGGTAGCGCACGGAGAACAGCTCCGCCGACATCCGGATGTCGTTGACCTCGACCACCAGCGGCCGGCCGTCGACCTTCACGGTGGACGTGCGGATCACGCGCAGCAGTGGAACGCCGGGCGGGAGCAGCAGCGCTGCGGCCTCGTCCGGGCTCGGATTGATGGCGGTGATCTCCTCTTCCCAGAGGATCGGCTGCTCGAAGTGCTCTTCGATGCGGTCGTAGATCCCGCCGAGCCCGGAGCTTCCGGCGATCACGGGCACGGCCGCAACCGCTTCCGGGTGCAGCCAGCTGTCCGTGAGCTGCCGGTGGGCGGGCACCTCCGGGTCTCCGTTGGCGCGCTTACGTGCCACGACGGGGGTTCCGGGCTCGATTCCGAGGTAGCCCGCGATGTCGGCCGGGATCGGCTCGGTGGTCACCTCGGTCTGGGTGCCTTCGATGAGACGCCAGTGTTGGACGTTGGCGCCGCTGTAGTAGCCGAGGTTGTCGCGCTCCATGCCGCGCGAGCGGACCATGCGGGCGGCGGGGCGCTCGCGGACGACGGTGCCGGCGCGGCCGCCCTTGTACTCGACCAGGCCCTCGTTCTTGAGCAGGTTGAGCGCTGTGCGGGCGGTCTGCCGGTTCACCTCGTACTCGTCGGCGAGGGCGTCCATGGTGGGCAGCCGGTCGCCGGGCTGGAGTTCGCCGCTTTGGATGCGGTCGCGCAGGACGGCCGCGATCTCCTCTGCAGTTCGTGCCACGTGGCACCTCCTCTTGGGTCTCCCCGGATGGGGTGTCTCAAGAGTATGTGCTAGCACGTTGCTCTTGACGTAGGCGGCCGTACTGAGTCACCATCAGATTACCGAAAGGTGCTAGCACCTAACTCGGAGTTCCTGCCACCCATGCGCCCGAAAACGGGCGCGGCCCCGACTATCTGCGTCTCGTCCACGCAAGCCGGGGCCACTGCGAATCCCACCAACCATGAGGAGCGATCCGCTGTGTCCAGCTTGCCCGAAACCAGCAAGCGGGGTGAGCCCAACCGGCGCCCCTGCGCCGACTACCCCCTCGACCAGTTCTTCCCGACCACCGAGTCCAAGGGCGGCTCCCCCAGCGCCGGCGAGAAGCTCGCCCTGCGGATCTGCGCCACCTGCCCCCTCGCCGTTCGCGGCGTCTGCCTCGAGGAGGCGCTGCGCTTCCCGGCCTACGACCAGCACGGCGTTGCCGGCGGCACCACCGCCAGCCAGCGCCGCTCGATCATCCGGGGCCGGCGCGCCGCGCAGCTCGCCGAGGTGGCGTGATGGACACCACCGCCGCCCTCGACGCCGCCAAGGCCCGCCTGGCGATCGGCTGGCCGCTGCTGATCCTCGCGATCGCCCTCTACAGCCCGCTGCACGGCGCCGCCCAGCTCGTCGTGCTCGCCGCCGGTCTGTTCTTCCTCTCCCGGCAGCCCGCCGGCGCCAGCATCCCGCGAACCCAGCCCAGTAAGCCCGCCGCCCGCGGCCGAGATGAGAAAGGGAAGTGGACCAAGTGACCAGTACCGGTTTCTATGCGGAGCGCAGGAAGGACAAGTCCGCCGAGCGGCTGGCCGACCGCGAGGACGCGGCCGCCCGCCGGGCAGAGGACCGCAAGGACGCCGACGCCGAGCGCCGCCGGCAGGCCGCCGACCGGCGGGAGCGCGAGGAGCGCCGGGCGAAGGCCCGCCGGGCCCGCGCCGCGAAGGTCGCCAAGGCCACCGGCTGGGTGCAGGCTGACCCCGCCAGGGCGTTCGTGCGGCTGGTGCAGGCCTGCTCGATCGTCCCCGCGGTTGTCTCCCAGGTCGGTGCGCTGACCGGCGCCGGGGTCGAGGTGATCCTGGCCGGGCTGCTCGCCGCGATGCTGGAGGGCGCCGCCTGGGCCCTGAACGCGATGGGCAGCCGGGCGGAGGGCGAGCGCTCGACCCGCACCTACCGGATCGGGGCCTGGACGGCCGCGCTGGTGGCTGCGGTCATCAACTTCTCGCACGGCCGCCAGGAGTACGCCGCCCACACCTGGGTCGCGGTGGTCCTGGGCCTGTCCTCGCTCGTCGCGGTCTGGCTGACGGACCTGCAGACGCACAGCGGCAAGGGCCCGACGAGGGCCGAGAAGAAGCTGGCCGCCGAACGGGCCGCGCACACCAAGGCCCGCACACAGCACCACCCCGAGGTGCTGCAGGTTGCGCAGCGGCTGATCTCCGCGACCCCGCACGGTGCCCTCGACGCGGACGACGCGTGGCGGGTCGCGTGGAGCTTCGTTCACGGCAGCGAGGTGTCCGGGGTGACGGCCGATCTGATCGCCGGTCAGCTCAAGGCCAAGGCTCGGGTCGAGGAGGTCTCCGCGCCTCGCACGGTGCCGGCTGGATGGGACCCGGACATGCCTCCGGACCCGTTCCTGACCGACCTGGACTCGGTGTACCGGGGCACGTTCCCGGGGGCGCTGGAGGAGGCTTCCCGCCGATCTTCCGACAGCCCGCTTGCCCTTGACGGTAAAGGGCTCCAGGGGTCCCGCACGGCCCCCGAGGCGGGGTCTGGCGCGGCGCAGAAGCAGGGGCCTGGGAACGGTCGTCAGGTGGCCGACGAGAGGCCGCTGGAGCCGGATCACCTGGCCCAGGTGAGGGCACTTGCCGATCTTCTCGCGGACAGCAAGCAGAGCCTGTCGGTGAAGAAAGTGCGCGACCTGATCGGCTGCCGCACGGACTACGCGATCCGGCTGCGGAATGCGGTCGAGGCCGAGCGGTCCGGCCGGGACGACGACGGCGGCGAACTGGCCGGCGCCCGGTGAGCCGCCCGCGCTTCTGGGACCCGGATGGTGTCCGGCACGGCGGCACCCCGACCTTCCCCTGGCGGATGGTCCCCGAGGGCTTCGCGACCCGCCGTCAGCTGCGCGCCCAGGGGCTTCGGCCCGGCGGGCAGGAGATCGCGGCTCAAATCCTGTGGAGCTCCCGCAAGTCCCGCCAACCGCGGGCCGCCTACCTGTACCGGGTCGAGCTGGCGAAGCCGGTGCGGCCGATGACCAAGTGCAAGGCCGAGGCGCTCGCCAAGGCCAACCAGGCCAAGCGGATCTGCCCGGAGTGCGGGCGGGACGCGGGCCACGTGATCCCCAAGCAGTTCGGCGCCTGCGGTCACTGCACCGCCGGCTACACCCGGGCGGCTTGAGCCCGCCGACGGAGGCCAGCCATGTCCAACCGCCCCGAGCACCCCCAACCCCGCTGCGGCATCTGCAGTGACTGGGGGACCGTCCTGCCACGCAACGGCGGCAAGCCGATCCCGTGCACCGAGCCCGGCTGCCGCGCCGGCCGCGAGGCCGCCGCCAAGGCCCAGGGCCGCTGAACCGCCCCCTTCCCGCCCTGCTCGACCCGATCTCTGAGGAGAGACCGCCATGACCGCGTTCGCCATCGTCTTCGCCGCCCACGCCACCGTCCCTGTCACCTGGACCACCGAGGCCGGCACCACCGCCACCGCCCACATGCCGACCAACCTGCACGCCACGTACGCCAGCAGCGAGCACACCACCACGGTCACCCAGCTCGCCGACTCCCCGACCTCCGCCGTGCCGGCCACCGCGACCCAGGCCTCGACCGGCGGCGTCATCGGCCTCGGCGGCGCCACCCTCCTCGGCGTGATCCTCGTGGTCTGGGCCATCGCGAAGTGGCGGCACGGCTGGTCCAAGGACGCCAAGTCGGCGTTCCTGATGGGCGCCGCGGCCGCCGTCCTGGTCGGCAGCTGGGGGCTGTTCGGCACCCTCACCAACACGGTGAAAACCACTGGCGACAGCGTTGGAAACAGCGTCGGCAACACCTTCTCGCAGCAGCAGAGCGGTTACGTCAGCCGCTGACCGGCCTGCCGCCCGACCGTCCGCCACGGTCTCCCACACCTCCCAGCCCGTGGCGGGCGGCCGGCCGGAAAGACCGGCCAGACAACACGAGGAGAACCCCGATGACCAAGAACGAAGCAGTCCTGATCGCCGCCAAGACCCAGCGCGCCAGCATGCAGACCTTCGTGGAGTACCCCTCGGACAGCCCCGAAAGTGTCGCCGCCACGGAGGCCATCGAGGCGGCCTGGCGTGAGGCGCTCGCCCTGGGCGCCACCCGCGACGAGATCCTCGCCGCCGTCCAGGGGCTGTGACCGGCCTTCAGGTTGACCGCGCCGCCCTGGTCTCGGCCCAAGTGCCGGGCCCCGGGCGGGCGGTGAGCCGGAAGGCCGGCCAGGACCCGAGAGGAACCCCCATGGACATCACCGAGCAGATCGCCACCGTCGAGGCCCGCCTTCAGGCCGCCAGGGACAAGTTCGTCAACGACGACAACGCCACCCACGAGGAGCGGATCGCGCTCACCAATCAGATCCGCGAGGACGCCGCCGTCCTGGAGACGCTCAAGGACGCCAAGCGGCGCGAGGCCGGGGCAGCCGTCCGAGCCGCCCTGATGCGCCTGAAGTGACCGCCACACCCAGCCCTTGACCAACCGCCGGAAAGGACAAGTCCGTGAGCATCACCATCCACCCGCCGGCCCCGGCCGGGCCCGACGAGCCGAACCCGGTCTCGCTCCTCAAGGACACCGCCCCGCTGTACGTGTCGGCGCCGCCCGTCGTGGCCGAGGAGTACGTCCCCGAGCCGGAGGAGGAGGCCGCCCTGTCCTGGGTGGCCGGCCTGAAGGCCCGGCTGCTGCAGCAGTTCGCCGACGGCGGCGCCGTGCGCGCCCACCTGCAGCGCGCCCAGACCAACACCAGGTCCTGGCTGATGGCCGAGCAGGTCACCGACGCCGACCTGGTCGCCGCGATCCTCGCCCAGCGCCAACACGCCCACGAGGCCCGCGAGAAGAGCCTGCGGCACGAACTGTCCCGCGTGGCCCGGCAGTTGGCCGAGCACAAGCTGGCCGAGGCCCGTCGGGACGCGGCGATGCGCTCCGCCTCCGGTCACCACACCGAAGGCCACGAGCACGGCCGCCACCGCGACTCGGCGACCGACGCCAGCCTCCGGCGCCGCCAGGAAGAACTCGAGGTGCAGCTGCAGGAGCACGGGCGGGCGGCCCACCTGCTCCAACTGGAGCCGACCGCCTCCGAGATCGGCCGGGCCCGCTGGGGCCGGCGCACCGCACGCGCCGCCGCCCTGGTCGGCTCGGTCGTCGGAGGCGGGATCTACCTGCCGCTGCAGGATCCGATCTGGCTACTCGGGGCGCTGCCCGCCGCCGCAGTCGCACTGTGGCGGGCGGGCCTGCCGGTCGACGGCGAGCAGCCGGCCGAACCCGGGCAGCCGGTGCCGGCGGCCAGTGCGGCCGAGGGGATCCCGGCTCAGCCGGGCCCGGTGGATGGGGTGGTGGCGTTCGCCGAGAGCCACGTCGACCAGCCGGTCGAGGGTCCCAGCTTCGCCGCCGCGGTGACCGCCGCGTACCTGGCCGCCGAGGAGGCGTCCAGCCCGGGCGCGGCCGCGGCCCGTCAGGTCGCCCAGGCCGCCGAGCAGGCCGCGCAAGTCCAGGGTTCCTCCGATCTGATCACCGCGCTGATCAAGGCGAAGATCATCGACAAGTCGGAGGAGCCAGAGACGTCGATCGTCGGAGTGATCCGCCCCGACGGCCCCGGCTGGACGGCGACGGTCGAGTTGCCCGGCGGGAAGACCGCCGTGCAGGCGATCAGCAAGGCCACCGAGCTGGCGTCGGCGCTCAAGCTCAAGTCCGGGCAGATGCAGCTGTCTCAGGACCACGGCGAGGACGGTCACGAGGGCCGGTTCACGATCTGGGTGGCGAACAGCAAGAACCCGTATGCCGGCGCCCCGGTCGCGTCCGAGCTGATCGGCGCCGAAAGCTGGGACTTCTGGGCGCAGGGGGTGCCGCTTGGTACCAACGCCCGGGGGATCCGCAAGGTGCTGAACATGCTGTGGTCGAGCCTGCTGATCGGCGGGCTGATGGGCTTCGGCAAGAGCTACCTCGCCCGGCTCGTCGCGGCGGCCGCCGTCCTCGACCCATACCTGAAGATCGTGCTGCTCTGCGGGAAGTCCGGAGCGGACTGGGCGGCGCTCAAGCTGGTAGCCCACCAGTACGTGAGCGGGAACACCACCGGCACGATCCGGGAGATGCACGAGGTGATGGAGGACACCATCGCCGAGATGTCCGAGCACGGGCAGCGCCTGGAGAAGCTGTTCGAGACCGACCCGAAGGCCTGCCCCGAGGGGAAGATCACGCCGGAGCTGGCCCGGACCGACGGCCTGGAGATGACGCTCCTCCTGGTCGACGAACTCCAGGAGATCCTCGACGCGGCAGCCGGCATGAAGCTGCTGTCCGCCGACGAGGCAGAGGCCGCACTGGACCCCGAGGGTGGCCGCAAGCCTGCCGGCCGCAACGGCAAGGACGTGATGGTCAGCTTGTTCGCCCGGTTCATGCGGGTGGCCCGCTACGTGGGCGGCATGGCCGTGATCGTCACCCAGCGCCCCGACGGCAACTCGGTGCCGACCGAGCTGCGCGAGGTCGCCAGCAAGCGCGGTTGCTACCGGGTCAAGGGCCAGAACTCCTCGCGGATGGTGCTCGGTGACGATGCGGTCGCAGCCGGCGCCGCCCCGCACCTGTTGCTGGATCAGCACAAGGGTGTGGTGGTCCTGGACGAGGGCGCCGAGGAGGGGCACGACACGGTGCGTGCCGATGTCATCAACCTCGACGATTTCCGGGAGATCTGCGAGCGCGGCCGGGACCTGCGGCTGAAGGTCGGCACCCTGACCGGGCAGGCCGCGGCTCGCTGGGAGAAGGAGCGCGAGCAGGTCCAGAAGCGGCGGGTGATCGCCGACGCGGTCGCCGCGATGGACCGCAAGGGTGTCGACCGGGCCCGCCTAGTGGTGCTCGCCGAGTGGATGGCCGAGTACAGCCCCGAGCGCTGGCACGACCTCACGGAGACCACGCTCGGCGCCCGGCTGCGCGACGCGAACGCGGGCAACACCGAGCGGATCGGCTCGGTCGACGGCCTCACCAAGGCCTCCGGCTACACCCGCGAGCGGCTGGTCGCGCTCCTCGACAGCAAGGCCGCCTGACCGGTTCATCCCGCTTCATCCGCCCGTCCACGGGGCGGATGACGGCACCTCACACCCCGTCCACGCCCGCTTTGACCAGGTATGTCACCCCGTCCGGCCAGTGTCGGACCCCGTCCACGGGACAGGGTGACCGGCCCGGCGGACAGGGTGACAGATCGTCACAAACCAGGACATGGACGGGGTCGGCCGGACAGGCCCACAGCCGCTGGACGACCCCGCAAACCACCACACACCAGACAGGAGCACCACCATGCCCATGCCCGCCACCCTCACCCGGCTGATCCGCCGGTTCGACCCCGACCGCCAGATGGAGCTGGCCAACGCCGCCCGCCTCGACGCCAACCTCGACCAGATGATCGCCACCGACCCGGACGCCGCCCGGATCTTCGACCGGGGCGACTTCACCCGCTGCCTCAACGACATGGACCGGTACGCCCTGCAGTTCGGCGAGCGGCTCCAGGAGTACTGCAAGGCCAAGCTCGCCGCCGGCCGGATGGACCTGTACTACGACGGGCTGTTCGGCGGCGGAGAGGGCTGACCGATGTTCACCGGAACCCCCGAGCAGCTCGCCGCAGCCCAGCTCCAGGCCGCGCAGCTCGCCGAGCAGATCGCCGACCTGCTGAACCAGCTCGACGCCATCCACCCCGGCAGCACGTCCGGGCAGGTCGTGTTCCTCGGCGGCGACATCCACGCCCGGGGCGGCCACTGGACCACCTACACCGACTGAACGGAATCCACCAATGACCCTGATCGCCATTCTCGACCGACACCTCGCCCAGCCCCGCACCGCACACGACGACCTGCTCATCCAGGCGCTCACCGCGCTGAAGGCCGTCGCCAGCGACCAGGACGCCCTCCTCTACGAGATCGACCGGCGGATCACCGAGGCCGACCGCGAGCAGTACGCCATGACCATGTCGTCGGAGCCGGAAACCCCCGAGCTCTGGCAGCGGGTCGAGTTGATCCGTACCTGCTTCCTCGGCCTGACCCGACTCGAACGCGAGATCAAAGCCGCGCTCTGAGCATTACTGACCTTCCACCACAGGAGAGCGCCATGACCGCCGCACGCACCAGCATCACCGTCGCTGAGATCGACGCCTATCAGGCCAGGATCGTCGCCGTGCTCGACGAGCTCAACGCCATCCAAAACGGTCTGCCCGTCGGCCCCGTCTGGAGCGCCCTCGGCAGCGGCCGGGAGTTGACCGTCGAGAACTGACCGGCACCGGCTCAGCATCGCGCCAAAACCTGCACCGCTCACCAGAAGGAGACTCACCCATGACCGACCACCGCGAGTGCTGCCCCACCGTCACCGCCGCTTTGGACGCCCACGACGCCGGCGACACCCAGCTCGCCTTGCGGCTGATGGACAAGGCCCGCATCTCCGGGACGCCCTACGAGCAGTCCCTGGTGCGTGCCACCGACCAGATCGTGACCGCCCGCGCCGCGCTTGCCAACTCGCAGCACTGACCACGCCCCGGGGTGGCCGCTCAAGCCGCCAAGCATGCCGGCCGCCCCGGGCCCCCAATCCACCGGAAACCAGCAGATCGGAAGCCCCATCATGCCTCTCCTCGCCCGCCTCGCCGACAAGTTCTGCGACCGCTACGCCGAGCGGATCGACACCTGGGTCCGCGAGACCGTCAGCGCCTTTCCCACCGCTGAGGCCGAGCGCGACATGCGCCGCCTGCACGACGAGTGGGCCCGCACCGCCCAGCTCCACCGCAGCTACTTCAGCGAGGACGCCGAGTACTTCTGGGTCGGCGACGGCATCCACAACGGCGCGCCGCGCCTGGCCTGCGTCGGCGAGTACGTGTTCGTCAAGCGCGATCGGGTTGGCCTGTACACGGCGTCCGGCACCTACTCCTGGGACGTGTTCTACCGGGCCGGCATCAAGGGCCTGACCACCGAAGAGCCGCCCAAGCCCCCCAAGGGCCAGGACTTCTTCATCCAGGCCGACCTGATCGACGCCCAGAACCCGGAGAACTGGGAGATCACGTTCCACTGACCGCCGTCCACCCACCCGGCAAAGAGGACACGTCCATGAACACCGTGCTCGACGCCTACACCACCCGCAGCGGCCGTTGGACCGTCCAGCTGATCCAGATCGACGCCAACGGCAGCGACCAGCCCGAAGGCCCCATCTGGCGGTGCGGCTGCGGCGCCGGCAGCACCCGGCCGCTCAACAACCCGCTGCTCACCGACCCCGTGGGGATCGTCCGGGCCGCCGCCGAGTCGCACGTCAACGACTGCCAGGCCTGACCGGCCAGCCCTGACGATCCGCCACGACCAGGAAGGAAGCACCCCGATGCAGGAGACCGACATCCGGGCTGACGAGTTGCGGGTCGGCGACACCATCCGGTGGTACGGCCGCCAGCCGACCGTTACCCGCATCAAGTCGATCGCCGCCAACTCGATTGAGTTCTGGGCCACCGACGGCTGGTCCCACGTCGTCGCCACTGACGACACTCTCACCCGCCTCTCCGACGGCGTGGCCTGACCGGTCGGCCTCGCCTCCGTGCTCCATCCGCCCCGGTGCGGGTGGGGTGCGGTGGCCGGACCGACCGGCCCACACCGAGGGCAGGAGACATCGTGAGCCAACACATGGACTACACCACCAACCCGCCCACCCCGATCACCGCCGACAACGCCAAGGCATACATCAGCGAACTCTCCAAGCTGGCCCAGGAAGCCGAGAACCGCGGCGACAACCTGATGGCGGACTGCCACCACCAGGCCATCAACAACGAGATCGACGCCCTGCGCGAACTGAATAGCTGACCACCCCGGCGCCACTCGTACCCGCTGACCAGGAAGGAGGCCTGCCGTGCCCACGCTGCTCACCGCACCACCCGCGTTCGACCTGGACGCGGCCGGCCTCCGCCTGGTCGCCGAGGTCGAGCAGTACCTGGCCTCGCTACCCGCCCCCGCGTCGGTGCGGGCGGGCCGTGTGCTCGACCTGATCCGCCACCAGGCGCCGCCCGTCGTCCCGCAGTACGGCAGCGTCGTGCAGCCGTGGCACGCCGGGATCGAGCGGCCCGCACCCCGCCTCCTCGACCGGCTCCACCGCCGCCAGCCCGTCGCCCAGGTGACCGTGCGCCAGCACCTCGAGCTCACCAGCCGGTACATCCACCAGCACGGCTGGCTCCAAGGCGCCCTGTGGAACGAGGCCGGCGCCGTCTGCATCTTGGGCGCCCAACTGCGCGTGCTCGCTGCCGGGTACGGCACCGCGGCGACCATCACCGAGGCCCGCCTGCAGATCGGCAACCAACTCGGCCGCCAAGGCCAGGGCATGCCGACCGACACCTGGAACGACCAGCCCGGCCGGCGGGCCACCGACATTCACCAGCTCCTGCAGCGGGCCGCCGCCCGCACCCACTGAAAGGCACCCGATGTTCAGCCCCGAACCCCGTGTCCTGTCGGCCGCCGAAGCAGGCATCTGGGCCTGCCCCATCACCGACTGCGGTCAGCCCGCGATCAGCGGAACCCTCGCCTGGGATGACCGCGGCCCGAACCAACTCATCTCGATCCGCACCCTGACCTGCCCGGCCGGCCACACGTGGCGGCACGAAACCGACGGCGGCTGACCGGCCGCCCGCCTTCGCGTGCCGACCGGAATCCACGGCGGCCAGGCAAACAACGACGAGTTGGCCGTCAACGCCACCACGTCCACCCGCTGACCCAAGGAGAGCAGAAAGGCGTGATACCTGGGCGGGTACCACGTCGAGCCTGGCTGTGAAGCTCGGTAGTCGTCCTTGGCCATCCCGCCGGTTGGTCGCCCGCAAAATGTCAGGTCGGCTGGGTCACCCTGAATGTCGGGGGCGGTAGGGGCAGCGCGCACTGCACGAATCCCCTCGCCGTAGGAGATTCCGCCGAAGCTCTGCACCTTCACCGGCTTCGGCTCCAGCAGCACGATAATGCTCATACCTCAGGGTCCATCTGCTTGGATGACGTCGCACGTTGGCGCCGAGCCAGGCGCAGCACGCTGGCGGAGAAGACCGAGACCGGCGACGGGCTCGTCAGCGCCTCGACGTGCGGCCGTGGATCCGGGCGAGGAACTGCTCCGCGGCTGCGCCCATCGCTGCGGCGTACCGGTGGTTGTCGGCAGCCAGGTCCGGCCGACTTCCAGCCGAGTGGGATCCTGGAAGGGGACCCCAGCACCGCGCCGAGGTGGCGGACGACGAGTAGGAGTCACTCTCGCGGTTCAGGAGCCGAACGCCGCGATGAAGTCGCCCAGTTCAAGCCCGAGGTCGAGCGGCTCCATCAGCGGGTCGTAGTCGGCCCACCACACGGCGGGGACAGCCGGCGCCAGCCGACGCAGCAGCGTGTGCACCACGGTCAGTGGCGCCGACCACGGTTCACGCTCGGGGAACGACAGGACGCCGTTTTCGGGGTCGTAAAGGACCTCGCACCAGTGATCGTCGACGGGGACGTGCACACAGCGCAGGTCGGCTGTCGCCGTCGACACGCTGCCCTCGGGCCACAGGTTCGCCACCGTCTGCTCGAACTGCTCGGTAGTGAACGGCCACGCGGCGTTCTGCTGGCGGTCGGCACTGATGTAGAACGTGGCGCCCACTGGCGTCTCCTTCGCTGTTCGACGTGGGGGATCCTACGGGACGACCCGGACCTGGCCGGGAACGTTCTGGGCGGCCATGAGCGCTGCGAAGTAGGCCGCGGCCGGGTCGTCGTTGGTGATCACCTCAAGGTGGTTGATCTTTCCGTTGCGCGGGTCCTGGAACGCCGAGCCGTACTTCTCTATCTTGAAGTTCTCGCCCTTCAGCGACGACTGGTACACGTAGTCCGGAACGTTGCCGGCGTTGCCCAGTCGGAACGGGGAGCCACACCCCTTCGACGGAGCGATGTATTTCGCGTCGATCGCGGCCCCGTCCTCGGGTCGCACCCCGTCCGCGTCCATGTTGTAGTCGCCGCCCTGCGCGTTGTTCCGGCTGACCGTGGTGTACAGGCTGTACTCGGTCGAGCCGGCCACCCGCAGCTGGTAGGCGCGCCGCGCATCGACCTTGGGGCTGCCGCTCGGTGATTGAACCTGCATGGTGCGCCCATCGGCTGCGGCTTGCGCCATCCATGCCTGCACCGTGGCCTGGTCGGCCGAGGAGAGCACGGGGAATGGGCTGTTGGGGTCGCGGGGAATTGGCGGTGTGCCCGGCACGACCGTGTAGGCCGGCGGCTTCGGCGCGGGTGCGGCCATCGCGCTGGAGGCGGAGGCCAGGGCGACCGCGGTGCCGCCTGCGGCTACCGCGGCGGTCGTGACGATCGGAGACAGGCCGGCGGCAGCCTCGTTGACGATCGCCTCCGCCTCGGCAAGGACAGCGAGGTCGGCGCTGCCCTCGATCCCGGCGGTCATGGCCGCAGCCGCGGTGCCGGCTTCGGCGGCGATCGCGGCGTCTCCGGCGGCCGCAGCAGCGTCCGACCCGCCTAGGGTGAAGATCGTCAGGGCGATGCCGACGCCGGTGACGACACCCGCGCCTGCCGCAAGATCCTGCAGAGTGGAACACAGGTCGTCCACAGCCTGGGCGTAGGACTCGCAGGCGGCGCCGAGCTGGAAGGCGGCGTTCGTGATGCTGTTGAGCAGCGGGCCCTGAGTCGCGCAGCCGTCATGCATCTTCGCCCAGTTCGCAACGAAGGAATCGACCGCGCTGGAGGTGCTGGAAGCGGTGACGGTCTGGACCTGCTTGTCGCCCTCCAGCCCGAGAGTGCTGACGAGTTGTGCCAGCTGCTTCCAGTCAGAGCCAGCCTGCCGCAGCTTTCCCGAGTCTCCCTGGGGCCAGAACTGCGCGATGATCTCGTCGACTGCCGAGGCGTTGTGACCGACCGCCGACGGGACCTGGACGTTCAGCGGGTCCTGGTCGCACTGCGGGTTGCTGGACTGCGGCAGTTGCTGGGGCTGCATCAGGTTCGCCGCGACGTCTGCGTCCGTCTTGATGTAGTTCAACGCCATCGTGTACAGGCCGTTGGCGGTGCCGCCGAGCTGTGCGACAGCCTGACCGACCGCGGTGACGACGGCCTGGGCGGCGGGGTCGTACTTCGCCGCGAAGGAGTGTCCGGTGTCATCGTCCCCGGCCATGCCGGCGGCGTCGTCCATCGAGCCGACCAGGCCGCGGTGGATCTGGGAGGCCCAGGTCTGCAGGTCGGTGAAGCCCGCCGAGGATATGAGCATGTCGGTCGGTATGACGTGGAATCCCGCTGCCATCGCTCCCCCTGGCATTGCTGTACACAGCCGGTCTCGTACCGTAACACGGCAGGCGGCAAGGCCCGAGGGGGCCGACAACGGCGACCAGTCGCCTGTCCGCCAGCACGTGCGGCACGCCCTCGGGCGCTCGCGGCGCCACGCATGCCTGGTTACTGACCGCCTCTCCGCTCCAGCCGCTCGGCCATTGCCGCGGCGACGGTGTAGGCCGGGTGGCCGTTTCTACGTGCTCTGACCCCAACGGCCGCAAGAGCGGCCCCCACCCCGAGGCCAAGGCCCGGGGAGAGGCCGCCCGGGCACTGCAGGCCTCCTCCTCCATCAAGCACATCGAGATCTGCCGCGAGCTGCCCGGGGGTGGGCAGCAGCTCGCCGAACGGATCGAGCGGGCCTGAGGAGCACACGGCGCGCCGAGCTGCAGACAAGTGCCGCGTAACGACTCGGCAACTCCCTGACGGATGGTCAGCCTCCGCTGACACCCTGTCCCTGCCGATCACGCGGACAGGAGCAGCGCATGACCACGCCACCCCAGCCCCAGCAGCCGAGTTGGGGCCAGCAGTCCCCGCCACCAGCTAGCCGGCAGAAGCCGAAGCGCGGCAAGGCCGGCTGCCTCGGCTGCGCCGGGGTCCTCGCCCTCGTCGTTGTCATCGGGATCGCGGCCAATGCCGGCTCGAAGAAGACCAGCGCCCCGGCCGCGAAGTCCGCCCCGGCGAAGCAGGAGGCCCCCGCAGTCCCCAGCCCGGCCGCGCCGACTTCCGCCGCACCCAACTCCCAGGCGGCTGCGGCCCCCTCGCTGCCGCCGCTTACCCTGCCGCCGACCCAGCTCGCCCCGGCCGGGAACCGGCAGAAAGCCGCGTCGATCCTCACCGCGAACGACGCCTACTACCAGCAGGAATTCGACAGCGGCGTCACCGTCATCCTCGCTCGCGGCCAGGACGGCAGCTTCGACGCTTTCCACGCTTGGCAGCAGAAGGCCTCCAAGGACATCCAGCCCGGCACGGACGCGTTCAAGCAGGCCGACGCCGAGTTCGACGCGAGCGACGAACCGTCGTCGATCAGCGACTGGCGGGACGACAACACCGTCGTCCAGTCCGACCTGTTCAGCCTCGCCAACGACGGCCTCGACGTGGGCGGCCCCGACGATGCGCAGGCCCGGCAGAAGATCCAGGCGGACATCGCGCAGATGAAGACCGACATGGCGACCGCCGACGGGGAAGCCACGCAAGTCGGGGCCGGCAAGTAGCACCCAGCGGCCAAAGGAGGTGTTCTGCATGGGCATAGGAGTTCGATTTAGGCTCGGCCCATTCAGGTTCTGGATCCCGCTCACCAAGAAGAGGCGCCGACGCCGACGCCGGAAGGCCGCCCGGTACTACACCCACGGGACCTGCACCGTTCACCACCGCACGCCTGAGGCTGCCAAGCGTTGTACCGGTGCTCGCTGAGAGGCCACCGTCGTTCTGAGCCGGACGGCGGACTCGCTGCCCAGGACTGCCGGGTCAGTGCCCCCACGATTGTCCGCCGCGACGCTGCCGATGTAGTCGTTGCCGCCTGAGCTACAACCCGATTCCGCGCATCGGGTTGTCCTCCCAGCGGTCCACGGCACGCACGTACTCGTGTACCTGCGGGCTCATCGGCGACCAGCGGCCGTGCTCGGCGATGAACGCGACCGGGGTCTTCTTCTTGGCCGCTTCGGTGGGGCCGCCGGCACGCAGACCGTGCGCGGTGTAGGTGTCCGCGTTCGGCAGGCCGCCCTTCACCGCCAGGTGCCGGACACGCTCGTTCACCGCCGCGCCGGACATGCCGCCGTCCTGGAGCTGGCCCCAGCGGTTGATGCGGCGCAGCAGCGGCCCATCGGTCGCCCCACACTCGGCCAGAGCCGCCAGCCAGGCCCGCACGACCCGGACCGGGTCGGTGTCCGGGTGGGAGCCGGGCGGCACCGTCACCTCGGCGCCGGTGGCGTCCTTGTCGGTCTTCGAGGTGCGGATGAGGACGACCAGGCCGTCATCGGTGAGCGTGACGTCGGAGATGGTCAACTTGGCCAGCTCGGAGCGGCGGGCCATCATCGCGAAGCCGAGGACGACCATCACTCGGTCCCGCAGGCCGATCAGCGTTGCCGGGTCGGTGGCGTCGATCATCGCGCGCAACGGTCGCAGGGTGACCGGCGGGGCCTTGCGCTTGCGCTTGCCGGCCTGCGCCCGTTCGTGCCGGTGCGCCTTCAGGACGGCGAGGGCGCCGGCGGTGTCGGGCTGGCCCGGGTGGCCGTTGTGTCGGTGCAGGGTGCGGATCGCGGCGATCGCCTGCTCGATGGTGGAGGGGGCGCGGTCGAGGTCGGCGAGGCGGCTGACGTACTCGGCGAGGGTCTCGGCGGTCGCGGGCAGTGTGGTGCGGCCAACGGTCGAGCACCAGGCGGTGAACGCGGTCCACTGCCGCTCGTAGGCGAGGCGGGTGTTCTCGGGGACGGACCGCGCGATGCGGTCGCGGGTGGAGTCGGAGATCTGCGTGTCCGGGTGGGCCGGGAGGTTCACGGCGGCCGGGACGATGTCGCTCGACATGGTTCCATCCTACGGGTTCTGACCCTTCATAAGTTGGCTTATGGAGGGTCACGAGTGGTTGCCTTGGCTACCTCTCCGCGGTCATGCTGCGCCCCGCGCCGGATGGTCGCGGCCCGCGTCGTCGACCGCCGCGGCGAACAGCAGCGCCCACTCGCCCTCGGTCAGCTCGAGCGCCTCGGCGATCCGCCGGGCAACCGTGACCGACGGGCACCGGGTGCCCGCCTCCAGGTGGAGCAGGTAGGAGTGCGACAGCTCGACCAGCCTGGCGAACTCCCGCACCCGGTACCCGGCTCGCAGCCGCGCCGACCCCAGCATCGGGCCCAGTTCGGGCGGCGGAGTGCGCCGGACGCGGATCCGATCACCGTCCATCGGGCACCGCCCGGCGCCGGGGCCGGGGCCGCCGGCCCTCCAGAGCCTCGCGCAGGACCGCACCGGCCGCCAGAACCTCCAGGGCCGTCAATGGCGCCCCCGTGCGCTCCGCACGCCGAGCGAGCCCCTCCACCTGGCGGACCCGCTCAGCCAGCCGGCGCCGCTCCGCGTCCGCCTGCTCCGTGCTCCCGCCGTGCATCGCGCACGGCCCGGCACCCAGCGTGTCCGTCCCCCATCCGGCCCGCAGACCGCACGGGCCGCCGCCCTTCGACCGCGGCTGCCCGCACCTCGGCCGACCATCCAAGCCGACATCGTCCACAGTCGGGCGACTCTGGTGTGCGGCCAGGTCCTGCTCGAGCCAGCACATCTGCAGCGCCGCCTTCGCCGGCTTGATGGCCAGTCGGCCGGACCCGACGATCTCGACGATGCTGGCTGGGCGCAACTGCTCGGCCAGGTGCCTCGCCTCGGCGG
The DNA here is from genome assembly GCF_029892155.1 of Kitasatospora sp. GAS204B. Lineage (GTDB taxonomy): Bacteria > Actinomycetota > Actinomycetes > Streptomycetales > Streptomycetaceae > Kitasatospora. The sequence continues at coordinate 23,932 of NZ_JARZAG010000032.1, forward strand.
CCGTCGAGTACGGCCAGCGGTCGGCGACGTGCAGCAGCTTGCGGCCGTCGTCATGGTGCTCGATCACGCCGAACGGCTGCTGCTCGGGTTCGTGGCGGGTGACGGTCACCCAGATTCGGGGCCACCGGCCGGGCGGTCGCCAAGACCCTGCCGGGATTGCGGGTTGGTCAAGAGCTTCGAGGTTGTCGGTCATGCTGTCGTCCTGTTCAGGCTGCGGTCGGGAGGGGTGTGACGGGCCGGTCGGGGCGCACGGCCCAGACCAGCTCGCAGTCGCGGGCGGTGCACTCGACGAGGTCCATCGGGTGTCCGTGGACGTGGGTGCTGCCGACTCGGCGAGCGGGGCGTTCGGTGCGGCAGCCGGGGCAGTGGGCTATGCGGATCTGGGTGTTCACGTTGTTCTCCTTCGGGCTGTACGGCCGCTCTCGAGGGACGGCGGGTAGCTCGTGGGGCTATCGGACAGCGGGTTCGTATGGCGGCCGTTCATGCCGCTGGGCCGGAGGGTTCGGTGGTCACGACCTTCTGGACTCGCGCTGCTGGTTGGTTTCGACACCGGCGACGTGCTGCCAGAGGTCGCAGTCGTCGAGGGGCATGCCGTGGCCGTTGGGGTCGGTGTCGTTCAGCGCGGTGGCTGCGGCGAGGGCGAGTACGGCGTGTGCGAGGGCGGCGGCGAGGTTGGGCGAGTTCTCGTAGTTGCCGGCCTGGTCCTGGGTGCTGTCGATGAGGCGTTCGGCCTCTTGGTAGTGGTCAGGTCCGTTCATGGCGGTCTCCTCTAGTTCGTGACGCTGAGTGATGGACTTCGGGGGGTCTACTCCCGTTGGCGGAGGCTGTTTTTTCGGGGCCTGACCGGGGTCTGACGGAGGGTCGTTTCGGCGCCTTGAACGGGACCGTCGCGATGGCCCTCCGACGAGCCGTTCTTGCAGCTCATGGCGCGCTTTGCGCCTGCCGGTGAGGAGGCTGACGAGGCAGCTAGGAAACTGTCGTATTACCTAGGCGTAGAGGAGGTTTCCAAGTAGGCTCGTCAGCCTCCTCACTCGACCTCTCATGGAGCACTAACCGTCACTGGAGAAGCGCATCCCCCGCCACGCTGTGTATTGAGCCGGCGGCGTCGGCCTAGCGCTCGCGAAGGTGTCCGCAAGGTACGGCGGGACCGGCGGCCGAGATAGCCCGTTCTGGTTCCGCATGAGCACCTTGGCCACCTTGAAGCGCTTGGTCTCCTCGTGGGATCCGAACCGGTCGGCGCCGGTCTTCTGACTCCATTCCTTCTGACCCTGAGTCTTGAGGAAGCTGTTCAGCTCGGTGAGCAGCTCGGTGGACATCACGTGGGCGTTCATGTCGGCGGTCAGGCACTCGTCCCAGAAGCGCATGATCATGTCGGACTCGCCGCGCCACTGCCGGGTGGCTTCGAGGACCGCTGGCGGGTGCTTCGGCATCTTCCGTCCCGCGTCGTACCACCGGCGGGCACCAGCGACGAGCCAGGACAGTACGGCCTCGCGCTGCCCCCGCCTCGCCATGCGGGCCTTGATGGCTGCGTCGCCAGCACGCTCGTAGTCGGCGGTCGGCTCGCCCTTGACGAAGGTGTACGGGAAGGGGACCAGGGCGAGGCGCCGCCAGGTGCCGTGGTCGGTCTCGGCGACCATCGGCTTGTAGTTGGTGGTGATGACCAAGGTGTGGCTGGTCACCCACTGCACTTCGCGCTGATAGAGGTGACGGGCCTTCATCTGCGCGGTGCCGACCGCTTTCTTGAGCTGCACCACGTTCAGGCGGCGCCCCTCGGGCAACTCCTCGGCGAAGGCCAGCCGCGCGCCCTTGAGGGCCATCCGCTCCTCCTTGGCGTCCCGGTCGCCGGACAGGACCGCGTCGTCCAGGAAGGTGATGGCACCGGTCGTGGTCCGGCCGCCGAGTGCGAGGGTCAGGGAGTCGATGACCGTCGACTTGCCGTTCTCGCCGTCGCCGTGGAGCAAGACCATCACGTCGTCGTCCGGTGTGTGACCGGTGATGCCCTGGCCGAAGCGCAGTTGGAGCCACTCGGCAACGTCGGGCTCGACGGCGGCGAGCGCCGCGACCCAGTCCTCGTGTGTGGCACTGGGGACATAGGCGGTGGGGATGTAGCGGGTCAGGTACCGGTCCGGGTCGTGGGGCAGGATCGTGCTGTCCCGCAGGTCCAACACGCCGTTCTCCACGGTGATCAGGTCGGGGTCGCGGTCGAAGTCCTCGCCGGGGACGAGGAGGATGCCGGCGGCGAGGTCGGTGAGTGCGCTGACGCGACCCTTGCTGGCGAGCCTGATGATGTCCTCATGCGGCACACCGAGGGTGGGCTGGGCGATCTGTCCGACGACCCACTGGGCGACGTACTGACGGACTTCGTCGCGGACGGTTTCGGGCTCGACCCGTTCCCAGACTCGGCTGTTCCAGCGCATCCACCCGAGCTGGGGGCACCAGCAGTACCAGCCGCGCAGGCACTCCTCGGCGACCTGCTCGACGAAGAAGGTGTCGGTGACCGCGACGACGCCGGAGATGCTGCGGCTCTTCTTCGGCTTCTTATCGGACTTGGCAGCTTCTTCGGCCGGCGGCTCCGCGGGGGTCGGCTCAGGGGAAGAGGGCGCGGTCTTGTCTTGTCCGTCCATCCGGTCAGCCATCGCGGTCAGCATGGCGACGACGTCTGCGGACATGGCGGTGTCGGCGCTCATGCTGCCCTCCCCTTGTTGATGCCGATCTTGATTCCCGAGCGGACCGCGGCTCTGGCCTCGCCGCCCGGCAGGCCCGCCGAGACGGCGGCAGCGACCAGAAGGTTCTCAACCTCCGTCTCGGTGACCAGGCCGCCCGGGATGAAGCGGCCCAGGGCCCGCCCGGCAGCGTTGACGGTGTCGTTGCGGGTGCCGCTCTGGGCGGTCACCACACGTTCGACCTCGGCGCGGATGGCGGCGTTGACGTACTCGGCGCCCTTGGGCCGCTGGAGGCCGGCCAGCAGCTGCTTGGCGCTCTGCCGAGGCTGCTCAGCTTCGGGCGTCTGGTGGTGGCCGGTGCGCTTGAGGTCGGCCGCCAGCCAGTTGGGCAGCGGGGCGACGCTGCGACTGTCTCCGATCGCCCGGTAGACGCCCTTGCTCGTGACGGTGCCGGGGCAGATGCCGTATGCCCAGCCGGCTTTGACGTCGAGCTGCCAGCCGAGCCGGCTGGTGCTCTGCCTCCAGGTGTCGTCGGTCTGGTACCAGATCTGGACGCCGCCGCCCGGGGTGGCAGCGCACATCGTGGGAGGCGCGACGGTGGGCAGGGGCGCGTTGCGGATCCCGCAGAGCAGGCCCATGGTGTCCCAGCCGTCCCGGATCGAGTCGGGATTCAGGTCTGGGGGGAGCTGCAGGCCGGGGAGGCAGTCGCCGCTCTCGGGCTTCTGAATGTCGTGGCTGTCGACGTCCAGGATCAGCAGCTTGGACGGCTTCATGGCGACCGCGATCCCGGCGTCCTGGAGGTGGTGGCACCAACGTTCAACGGTCTCGGGGTTGTTGGTAGCGGCTCGCACGCCGTGGCACCAGCGGCCGGCGGGGATGCAGGGGCAGTCGTCGGCGGTGTGCTCGATGTACTCGGGGTTGGGCTTGTCGGGGGTGCCGCGGTAGCAACGGTCGCAGCCTCGGGGTGGGATCTTGCCGCCGGGGATCAGCAGGTGGACGTACCAGCCCTGGCTGATGCACCAGAGGGCGGCATTGAGCGGGCGGGGCACGTTCACGCTGCCTCCCGCTTCGCCTTGGCGACGTCGTCGGCGAGTGCGGTGACGGCGGCACAGATTCGGCGTCCGGCAGCCCGGGCGGCGCGGTCGGAGGGCTGCTCCTCCAACATGGCGCGCACGGTACCGAGGACGATGTGGAAGCGGGCGCGAGTCTCGTTGGCGTCCGGGTGGGTCTCGGTAAGCAGGGCAGTGCGGGCCGCGTGGCTGCGGGGCACGGGCCAGTCGCTGGGGTGCTGCTCGGGGGTGGCCGCCGCGCCCTTCGGGCGGCCGTGGTTGGTGGACAAGTCCTTCTCCGGGGGCTGGACGGGGTAGGGGGCGCCGGGGTGGGCGAGGGTGGTCCCGGCGGTGGGGTGCGCCCCGGAGGGCTGCCGCGACGTCAGCCGCGGCAGCTCCCGGAGGTTGAGCGTCTGGATCACGGGCGGTCGCCGCCGTCGACGGCGTCGGCGATGGCCTGGTACGGGTCGTCCACGTCGATCAGCGGGCGGCCGGACAGCCCCCAGCGGATGACCTCGACGGCGTACTCGCGGCTGATCCGGCCGGGCGAGAACCCGACGATCAGCGTGTCGTCGTCGATCCACGTGGTGCGGATCGCGTACTCCGACTCGGAGTTGAGGCAGGGGATGAACCCGGCCCTGGCGGGCTTGAGCTCGGTCATGGTCACCGCTCCTCCTCGATGGTGATGAGGGCGACGGCCAGGGCGCGGAGCACGCGGGGCCTGGTCTCGTGGTCGGCCCAGGCGGCGATCGCGGCGGCCGGGTTGTCGGCGCGGAACACTTCGACGAAGTGGTCGAAGTCAGCCGCGGTGAAGCCGATGCTGGCGAAGAGCTCGCCGAGCTCGATGGCCTCGGCGTCCGCGACGAGCGTGGCCCGCCTGAACGCCGGCCCGATCAGCCGGTTGGCGTCGGCGTCGCTGATCGCGGCGCGGAGAAGTTCCGGGGACGCTATGACGTTGGTGCTGCGTCGTGCTTTCATGGACGCATCACGTCCTTCCTGGAAGTTCGCTGGGTTGCGACGGACGGACAGCCCCGGAGACTGCTTGGCGGTGGAAACCGGGGCTTCGTCACGTCCGGGTGGAACGTGGGGCCCTTGCTTGCTCGGCGGTGCTGAAGACACCGGCGCGCAGGTGGGGGCCGTTTCCGTTGCTAGGCCGATTACGCGGCGTCAGTGGCTCGACGAGCCGTGTCCGGCATGAGGCCGAGGACACGGAGCAGATCCGCGGTCACCACGCGGTAGGACCGGCCAACTCGGATGACCTTGCAGGGGAACTGTCCTGAGCGGGCCAGGGAGTACGAAGTCGTGCGGCCCAGGCCGAAGGCCTTCCCCGCAGTCTCGACGTCCACGGTCGGCGGAAGATCGAGCAGGTCACGAGTGAGGATGCTGTCGTTCATCACGCGGCCTCAACAGCGCGCTCGCTGAGCCAACGCTCAACGCTGCTGCGCGGATAGCGAATACGGCCGCCTCGCCCCGGAGAGAGCTTGATGAATGCCGGTCCGGTGCCCTTCCACCGCTTGTCCTTCAGCGTGGAGACGGTGAGCCTCGTAAGGCGACCCGCTTCGGCCGGAGTCAGGTACTCATCCTGAACTGGGAGCTCAGATTGCTCTGATTGCAACACAGACTCCTTTCATAGGAGTTTCCGATCCCATGTCCGGAACAGTACGCGCCTGTCTTGCCACTTGCAAGACAGGATGCGAAGATTCGAAGATGGAAGAAGTCGAACCGACCAAGTCGCGACGCGCTAACTCTCTGGGGCCGACCGGCAACCGAGTAGCGGAGAACCTGGCACGCATCCGCAAGGAGCGCGGCCTCACGACGGGCCAGGTCGTGGCAGTCATGGCGGAGCTCGGCCGTCCAATCCCAGCGACGGGAGTAACGAAGATCGAGCTGGGTGACCGACGCGTCGATGTCGATGACTTGGTGGCACTCGCGGTTGCGCTCAACGTCTCCCCGTTGACGCTGCTGCTGCCCCCGACCTCGAACAACGAGCAGGTTGCCCTGACAGACAACTGCCAGGTGAGTAGTCGCACGGCATGGCAGTGGGCCGAGGGACAGCGGACCGCGATGGATTGGGAGCCTGGAGAGGACGTCAGCCTGGCGGCCCCCGGTGCGGACCCCGCGATTCCGTTGAGGGCATACGAACGGGATCAGGAGTTCGGACGGCAACAGGCTGCTTACCTAGCCCTTGCACAGCCCGAGGTGCGCCGGCGAGCTACGCAACACTCTGCTATCAGGATCGTCCGGGACCTGGAAGACGTCATTGCAGACCTGGTTGCGCCCTCACCTGACATGGACCGTGCTGGTCTTGCAGCCCTGAACCGTATGGCCCGCCGCCGGCATCAGCAGCTGGGCATCGAACTCGAAGAGATCAGCGAGCAGCTCCCGCCGGTGCACCCTGGAGTCCCGGCCTCCGACGGCACCGACGAGGGATGACTGTGGGCGCTTCTCGTCGTGGTGGTGCTGTCTATAAGCGGTGCGAATGCCGCGGCACGGATGGCAAGTTGCTCGGCGCCGGCTGCACGTTGCTGGCGAAGAAGAACCACGGCTCGCCGGCGATCCGGCAGGAGCTGCCAGCTGACCGCGAGGGCAAGCGCCGGACCTTCCGCCGCACCGGCTTTGAGAGCGTCACCAAGGCCCAGGAAGCCCTCGACAAGGTCCGCGCGATCCTCGACATGGCCAAGGGTGACGAGGACGCCGCGCAGCGCGTCAGCGACCTACTGGTGGAGGTCGCCAAGACCCGGGCACCGATCCCAGATACCGCCGAGGTTCAGCGTCGGCTCGGCGTCGGGGTGCCGCTCGACGGCAAGATGACCGTCGGCGACTGGCTCGACAAGTGGCTCGCCACCAAGAAGACCCGGAAGACCACCACCAACGGCTATGAGTCCCACGTGCGCGTGCACTTGAAGCCGCACCTTGGGCACCTGCGCCTGGACCGGTTGAACGTCGGCCACCTGGTCGAGATGTTCGACGCGATCGCCGACGAGAACGAGGTGATCGAGGCTGAGAACCAGGCTCGTCGCGAGCAGGTTGAGCGGACGCGGGCTGGGAAGCCGGGTGCTCCGAAGGCTGCAGAGAAGGCCCAGCTGGAGGCGGAGCGCGCGAAGCTCGCCGAGATGAAGCCGTTCCGCCGGATCACCGGGCCAGCCACCCGGCAGCGGATCCGGTCGACGCTGAGGATCGCACTGAACGCTGCGATCGCCCGCCAGCTGATCACGTTCAATCCGGCGAAGCACGTCGAGATGACATCGGGGCAGCGGCCGAAGGCTGTGTTGTGGACCGAGCAGCATGTCGAGCGCTGGCGGGCGACGGGGGAGAAGCCGTCGGCGGTGATGGTGTGGACGCTGCCGCAGCTCGGCAAGTTCCTTGACGCGGCGGAGGACGATCGGCTCTACGCCTTCTATCACTTGATCGCCTTCCGGGGTCTTCGCCGCGGCGAAGGCGTGGGGCAAGACTGGGTGAACATCGACTTGGACCGGGCGGAGTTGACCGTCTCGAAGGAGATCGTGCAGGACGGCTGGACGCCGATCGAGACGGATCCGAAGACCGACGGCAGCGCGGACACGATCGGCCTCGACGACGTCACCGTGCAGGTGTTGCGGGAGCACCGGGTTCGCCAGCTCGCGGAGCGGGATGCCCAGTTGGTGGCGCGGGCGGACTACTTGGCGGCCGGCGGCGATCCGGAGAAGGCACCGAGCTGGACGGACACCGGGAAGGTGTTCACGCGCGAGGACGGGACGTGGCTGCACCCGGAGATGGTGTCGGACACGTTCCGCCGGATCTGCGAGTCAGCCGACCTGCCGCCGATCAATCTGCGGGATCTGCGCCACCAGGCTGCCACGGTGATTCATGCGGGCGGTGGTGACCTCCACGTCATCAAGGAGGTGCTGCGGCACAACACGATCAAGCTCGCGAGCGACACCTACACCTCGCTGCTGCGCGAGGTCGACAAGGAGGTGGCGAACCGGGCGGCGGGGATGGTGCCACGGGCGCGTCGGGGGCCGGCCGCAGGGAGCGGGGAGGCCTTGGCCGGGTAGGCTTGGGGGTGAGCGTACGAGGCCTCGTCACTGCAGCTTAGGTTCTAGGGATCGTTGCAACACCCCAGCTCAAGGGGTGCGATGTTCGAGATCCGAGAGAACCGGACGGTGGCTCAGGGGCGAAGGACCCTGGTCCGTGAGCGGGAGGAATACTTCCGGCTCATGGACCAGGGTCTGAGCAGCCTCGAAGCGTGCAAACGCGTCGGGATCAACTACCGGACGGGCAAGCGGTGGCGTAATGGCCGCAACGCATCGGGCAAGGACAAGGCCAGACCACCGGTTCTGGCGCCACTGCCGACTCTGGGCCCGTCGCGGTATCTGCGCGAGGCGGATCGAATCCACATCGCCGACCGGCTACGCGAGAAGGCCTCCATCCGCACGATCGCCGCGGAACTCGGCCGCAGCCCGTCCACGATCAGCCGCGAGATCAAGCGCAACAGCCACCCGGAGAGCGGCGCTTACCGGCCGCATGCGGCCCAGGCCCGGGCGGACGCCCGCCGGCCACGGCCCAAGCCCGGCAAGGTCGGCCAGAACCCCGAGCTGCGGGACTTCATCCAGCACCGCCTGGACCGCAAGTGGAGCCCGGAACAGATCTGCCAGGCTCTGCGGGACACCTTTCCCGAGCGGCCGGAGATGCACGTGGTCCACGAGACGGTCTACCAGGCCCTCTACGTCCAAGGACGGGGCGAACTGCGCCGCGAGTTGGCCAGTGCCCTGCGGACCGGCCGGGCACGGCGCAAGCCGCACCGCCAGGCCGCCTGCCGCCAGCCCCGGTTCGCCACCCCGATGGTCATGATCAGCGAACGCCCGGCCGAGGCCGAGGACCGGGCCGTCCCGGGCCATTGGGAGGGCGACCTGATCATCGGCAAGGACGGTGCCTCCGCCATCGGCACCCTGGTCGAGCGGGCCACCCGTTACGTGATGCTCCTGCAACTGCCGAACGGCCGCACGGCCGAGCACGTGCGCGATGCCCTCGTGGAGACCGTGCAGACCCTGCCTACTCATCTGGTGAGGTCGCTGACCTGGGACCAGGGCGCCGAGATGGCCGCCCATGGATCGTTCACCGTCGCCACCGGCGTCCCCGTCTATTTCTGCGATCCCGCCAGTCCATGGCAACGCGGCTCGAACGAGAACACGAACGGCCTGCTGCGGCAGTACTTCCCCAAGGGCACCGACCTGTCAGCCCACAGTCCAGAGCACCTGGCCGCCGTCGCTGCCGAGCTCAACGGCCGCCCACGCAAAACGCTCGGCTGGGAAACCCCAGCCGAGCGCCTGCATAAACTGCTCGCGGCCTGATCAAACCGACCACGTGTTGCAACGACCCCTAGAAACCGCCCAGGTGGCGGGGCCTTTCTGCTGGCCCACTGCTGGCCCGAATGCTCCATAACGGGGCGTCATTCAACCCGTCAGAGCCGGACGGGGTGGCACGGGAAAGGGCCGTTGACCTGCACTGGAGAGCATTCGGTGACACTGAGCATCACAGCCCACCATGAGCAGACTTGGACTTTTAATCCGTAGGTTCAGGGTTCGAGCCCCTGGCGCCCCACCAGACAGACAAGTGCCCCACCTGCGGCGATGGTCGCAGGTGGGGCACTTCTGCGTCTCCGGCCGTGCTGTCAAAGGTCGCCGGCTGTGGCGCGCAACGCCGGCGGGCGCCGCTGCGAGGGCGTGTGCTCCCGGTGCGGCGCCCGCCAACTCGCGGCGTGCGGGGGTTACTTCTTCCCGTGGTGGGCCGCCGGGATGAAGACCAGGCCCTTGGGGTTGGCGAGGGTGACGCCGACCGAGAGGTGGGTCACGACGCCCGTGCGCTGGTCGACCACGGCGAGGGCCGGGTCGTTGGGGAGGTCGCCGGACTTGGGGGCGGGCTGGGAGGCGAAGAGGGTGCCGTGCGGCAGGTGGGTCAGCTCGGCCCGGTAGATCGCGCCGGTGCCCTGGTCGGCCACGTAGAGGTCGCCCGAGGTGGAGCCGGGCTGGATGATGTCGTCGAGCTGCGGGGTGGCCGCGCCGCCGCTGGGGGTGACGGCGTTGGTGAGGTTCAGCTGGCGGACCGTCGGCTTCTTGGCGTCCAGGTCGCTGACGTAGACCAGCTTGCTGTCGGCCTGGGCGTCCTGGATCAGCGTGCCGCCGTCCTTGCCGGGGACCCAGCGGTTGGAGTCGGGGTCGGTCAGGCCGAGCGGGGCCGTGGCGGGCGCGCCGGCGGCCGGGTTGATCACGGCGGCGGTGTCGTTGACGCCGAAGACCGGGGTCAGCTTCGCGGTCGAGCCGCTGAGCTTGACGGTGTAGACGGCGGCCGTGTTGTTCGCGCCCGGCTGCGAGACGTCCGGGTTGGAGTGCGCGACGTAGATGGTCCCGTTGGAGCTGATCGAGATGGCGTCGGTGCCGCCGTTGGTGCCGTCCGAGCCGGTCTCGGCCGGGCTCGGGCTGTAGCTGAACTGCTTGACGGCCTCGGCCCCGTCCTCGGACGGGGTGATCGTGTAGAAGCCCGAGTTGAGGTCCTCGTTGACCGTGACGAGCACCCGGTGGTGCCGGCCGTCGGCGGTGAGCCCGTCGACCTTGCCGGGCAGCACGTAGCTGTACTTGATCTTGCCGGTCTCGAGGTCGAAGCCCACGACGTTGCTCTTGACGCCGGCCGGGGAGCCGTCGGACTGGGCGCCGTTCTGGTACGCGACGAAGAGCACGTCACCGAGGCGGGTGATGTCATCGGGGTTCGTGTAGCCGGCCGGTGCGGCCGCGAAGAGCTTCAGGTGCACCGAGGGAAGCGCTGCGGTGCTGGCGGAGGCGGCGGGCACGGCCACGGCCGACAGAGCGGTGGCGGCGGCCACGAGGCCGAGACCGATTCGCGCGATCTTGCGCATGCGCATGGGGAGACTCCTGAGGATGTCCAGGGCACCCCCGTCCGGAGCGCCCGCCGTCACCCTCGGTGAGCACTCCTGCTACGTGCAAGATCGAAGTCCCTTTCGGAGCCACTGTTCACCCTCGCGCCGCCACCACGTCTCCGACCACGAAGCGAACTCCCAGGAACGGCCACTCCGCCACCGGCCACCCCGCCACCGGCGGCCCGCGCCGCTCAGGCCAGCCCGAGTTCCTCGTCCGTCCCGAGCGGCGCGAAGTGCCGCGCCACCTCGGCCGGCGTCACCTCGGCCAGGGTGGCCGGGGACCAGTGCGGGTCGCGGTCCTTGTCGATCACCTGGGCCCGGATGCCCTCGACGAAGTCCGGCGAGCTCAGCCCGGCCAGTGAGACCCGGTACTCCTGGTCGAGCGCGGCCGCCAGCGAGGGCAGTTCGCGGGCCCGGCGGAGCGCGGCCAGGGTCACCGTGAGCGCGGTCGGCGACTTGGCGCCGATCAGCTCGGCGGCCTCCTTGGCCTCGGGCACCGAGACGGCGAGCAGTCGCGCCACGATCTGTTCCACCGAGTCGGCGGCGTAGCACTCGTCGATCCACTCCCGCTGCTCGGCCAGCGGCGCCGGCCCGGCGTCGGTGGCGAACCGCCGTACCGCCTCGGCCGGTTCGAGCACCGCCAGGGCCTCGGTGAACTCCGCGAGCCGTTCGGTGCGCACGAAGTGGTCGGCGAAGCCGCAGTACAGCGCGTCGGCGGCGGTCAGTTGCCCGGCGGTCAGCGCCAGATGGGTGCCCAACTCGCCGGGGGCGCGCGCGAGCAGCCAGCTGCCGCCGACGTCCGGCACGAAGCCGATCGTGGTCTCCGGCATGCCGACGGCCGAGCGCTCGGTGACCACGCGCACCGAGCCGTGCGCCGATATCCCGACCCCGCCGCCCAGCACCAGGCCGTCCATCACGGCCACGTACGGCTTCGGGTAGCGGGCGACGAGGTGGTTGAGCCGGTACTCGGCGCGGAAGAAGGCCCGGGCGGCCGCGCCGCCGAGCTTGGCGTCGTCGTGGAAGAAGCGGATGTCCCCGCCCGCGCACAGGCCGCGCTCGCCGGCGCCGGTGATCACCACGGCGGCCACCGCCGGGTCGTCGGCCCAGCTGGTGAGCTGCTCGTGCAGCGCGCTGACCATGGCGTGGTTGAGCGCGTTGATCGCGCGGGGGCGGTTGAGGGTGAGCCGGCCGATCCGGCCGTCCGTCCGGGCCAGCACCAGCGGCTCGGCGGGTGCGACGGCTTGCGTGGTCATCGGGGGTGAGCTCCTTGCGGGTTCGGGCCGGCTGCTGCCCACCGTACGCGCCGGGCGGGGTGGCCCGGCCACCGGACCTGCGGTGCGGCCGCCGCTGCGCACAGCGGTGCGCCACACGCATTCGGGGGGCTACCTCGAAAGAGGTATCCGGGAGTGCCGCCGCGCGGGAATCGGGCGAACGCGCGGCCGCGTTGATGACGAACGAATGATTCGTCAGCTGCCCTGCGGCCCTTCGTCGGTGACCGAGCGCGGCAGGTCAGGGCGGGCGCTGCCGGAATGGCACGGGTGCCGCCGAGCGATATCCCGGGCGATGTCCCGAGCAGCCGGGAACTGATCGAGAAACTGACCGGGAACTGACCGGGAAACTGATCGAAAAAAGATCGAGAAGGGGGTCGGCATCGTGACCAGCGGTATCGGTGAATCGGCGACGGAATCGCTCTGGCCCGCACCCGCCCGGGCGACTGCGACGGAACTGCAGGCGGTGCCGGACGGCGGCCGCCTCCCGCTGGCCGCGGTGCGCCCCGGGGACTCCCCACGCTTCACACCGCTGGACGAGGCGCACGCCGCCCGCCTCGCGGCGCTGGACGTCGAACTGCCGCCGATCCTGGTGCACCGCCCCACCATGCGGGTGGTCGACGGGGCGCACCGGCTGCACGCCGCCGCCCTGCGCGGCGAGCTGACGATCGCCGTCGAGTACGTCGACGGGCCGGCGGAGGCCGCCTTCATCCGCGCGGTGGCGGCCAACCTGACCGGCGGCCTGCCGCTCTCGGCCGCCGAGCGCAAGGCGGCGGCCGAACGGATCGTCAGGAGCCGGCCCGAGCGCTCGGACCGCTCGATCGCGCAGCACGTCGGGCTCTCCGCGAAGACGGTCGGACAGATCCGCCGCCGCTCCGCCGGGGCGCAGTCCGGCGCCCGGGTCGGCCGGGACGGGCGGCTGCGCCCGGTCAATCCGGACGAGGGGCGGCGCCGGGTGCTCAAGGTGATCAGCGAGCGCCCGGGGGCCTCGCTGCGGGAGATCGCCCAGGCGGCCGGCGTCTCGCTGGGGACGGCACACGGGGTGCGCAGCCGGGTGGACCGGGGCGACCCGGCGCTGCCCGCGCGCGCCGAGGCGCCGGCTGGGCCGCCCGCGCCCGCCCGCACTGCCGCCCCGGCGCGGATGCCGGCCCGGATCCCGGCCCCGGTGCCCGCCGCCGTCCGCCCGCAGCCGCGCCCCGCCACGGCGCCCACGCCCCCGGCGCAGCCGGAGCCGATCCGCCGGCTCGCCCAGCGCCGCCTGCCGGGCGGCTACCCGGTCCCCGCCGTCGCCCCCGCCGGCACAGCCACGGCCTTCGCCCGCCTCGCCGTGCTGCGCCGCGACCCCTCGCTGCGCTTCACCGACCACGGCCGGGCCCTGCTGCTCTGGCTGCAGCGCCGGCTGTTCGCGGTCAGCGCGGCCGAGCGCGAACTCCAGGACATCCCGCCGCACCTGCTCCCGGTGGTGGCCGACCTGGCTCTGGAATGCGCCGAGGGCTGGCGCGAGTTGGCCGACCAGCTGCGCGGCCGAGCCCGCCAGATCGGCTGAACAGCAGCCGGGCGAAGCCCGAGCCGAGCGAGATCCGGACAACCCCGACCCGCCGATTGAACGCTGTACGACGCGCCGCCCGAATTCGACCCGCAGTCGAGCGTTCTGGTCCAGACTGCAACCATGCTGGGGCTACCCGACCACATCCGTGCCTACCTCTTCGACCTCGACGGCGTGCTGACGCAGACCGCCAAAGTGCACGCCGCCGCCTGGAAGGCGATGTTCGACGACTTCCTGCGCGAGGAAGCCCGCCGCACCGGCGACGAGTTCGTGCCGTTCGACCCGGTCGAGGACTACGACCGCTATGTGGACGGCCGACCGCGCCTGGACGGCACCAGGACCTTCCTGGAATCGCGCTCGATCGAGCTGCCGGAAGGCGGCGAAGCCGACCCGCCCGGCACCCGCAGCCTGTACGGTCTCAGCACCACCAAGAACGATCTGGTGCTGCGCCTGATCCGGGAGCAGGGCGTCCAGCCGTACGCGGGCTCGGTGGAGTACCTGCACCGGCTGCGGGTGCTCGGCCTGCCCAGGGCGGTGGTCTCCTCCTCCGCCAACTGCCGTGACGTGCTCAAGGCAGCGGGCATCGACGGCCTCTTCGACGTCGTGATCGACGGCCAGACGGCCAAGCGCGAGGGCCTGCCCGGCAAGCCGGCTCCCGACACCTACCTGGCCGCCGCCACGGCCCTGGGCGTGGAACCCAAGGACGCGGCGGTCTTCGAGGACGCGCTCGCCGGAGTGGCCTCCGGTCGGGCGGGGGGCTTCGGGGCGGTGGTCGGGGTCAACCGGACCGGCCAGCGCGCGGCCCTGCTGGCGAACGGCGCGGATCTCGTGGTGGACGACCTGTCCGAACTGATCGAGGGGGCGGCGCAGTGACCGCACAGGAGGGCTTCGCGGTCGATCCGTGGAGCGTCACCGAACACCGACTTGACCTGGCGGGCCTGGCCCGCACGGAATCCGTCTTCGCGCTCTCCAACGGCCACATCGGCCTGCGCGGCAACCTGGACGAGGGCGAGCCGCACGGCCTGCCCGGCACCTATCTCAACGGTGTCTTCGAGCTGCGCCCGCTGCCCTACCCGGAGGGCGGCTACGGCTATCCGGAGTCCGGACAGAGCGTCATCAACGTCACCAACGGCAAGCTGATCCGGCTGCTGGTCGACGACGAGCCGTTCGACCTGCGGTACGGCGAACTGCGCGGCCACCGCCGCTCGCTGGACTTCCGCGAGGGCGTGCTGCGGCGCGAGGCCGAGTGGACCTCGCCGGCGGGGCGGACCGTCAAGATCCATTCGGCCCGGCTGGTCTCGCTCACCCAGCGGGCGATCGCCGCGGTGCAGTACGAGGTCGAGGCGGTCGACGGTCCGGTCCGGATCGTGGTCCAGTCCGAGCTGGTCGCCAACGAGCAACTGCCGCTGGGCGGTGAGGGCGACCCGCGGGCCGCGGCCGTGCTGGAGGCGCCGCTGGTCACCGAGGCGCACCACGCGCACGGCACCAAGGCCACCTTGGTGCACCGCACCCGGTACAGCGGGCTGCGGATCGCGGCCGGCATGGACCACGTGATCGAGGGGCCCGACGGCATCAGCGTCACCTCGGAGGACCAGCACGACCAGGCCCGGGTCAGCGCCACCACCGTGCTGCAGCCCGGCGAGCGGCTGCGGGTCACCAAGTTCATCGGCTACGGCTGGTCGGCCACCCGCTCGCTGCCGGCCGTGCGCGACCAGGTGGAGGCGGCGATCACCGCCGCCCGCTACTCCGGCTGGGACGGCCTGGTGGCCGAGCAGAAGGAGTTCCTGGGCGACTTCTGGGACTCCAGCGACATCGAGATCGACGGTGACGTCGAACTCCAGCAGGCGGTCCGGTTCGCGCTCTTCCACGTGCTGCAGGCCTCCGCGCGCAGCGAGGAACGGGCCATCCCGGCCAAGGGGTTGACCGGTCCCGGGTACGACGGGCACAGCTTCTGGGACACCGAGACCTTCGTGCTCCCGGTGCTCACCTACAGCGTGCCGGGCGCGGTCGCCCAGGCGCTGCGCTGGCGGCACAGCACGCTGCCGCTGGCCCGCGAGCGGGCCGGCCAACTGGGCCTGGCCGGCGCGGTGTTCCCGTGGCGGACGATCCGCGGCGAGGAGTGCTCGGGCTACTGGCCGGCCGGCACCGCGGCCTTCCACATAGGAGCGGACATCGCGGTCGCCGTGGTCCGTTACGTCCGGGCCACCGGGGACCTCGACTTCGAGCGCGGCTACGGCCTGGAGCTGCTGGTCGAGACCGCTCGGATGTGGCGCTCGCTCGGCCACCACGACGCGCAGGGGCGGTTCCGGATCGAGGGCGTCACCGGACCCGACGAGTACAGCGCGGTCGCCGACAACAACGTCTTCACCAACCTGATGGCGCAGAGCAACCTGAAGGCGGCCGCCGAGGCGGTGGGCCGCCACCAGTTGGAGGCCGCCGCGCTCGGGGTGGACACCGAGGAGACCGCCGCCTGGCGCGACGCGGCCAAGGCGATGTACATCCCGTACGACGAGAAGCTCGGCGTCCACCCGCAGGCGGACGGCTTCACCGACCACCAGGTCTGGGACTTCGAGAACACCCCGCAGGAGAAGTACCCGCTGCTGCTGCACTTCCCGTACTTCGACCTGTACCGCAAGCAGGTGGTCAAGCAGGCCGACCTGGTGCTCGCGATGCAGATAAGGGGCGATGCCTTCACGCCCGAGCAGAAGGCCCGCAACTTCACCTACTACGAGCGCCTGACGGTGCGCGACTCCTCGCTCTCGGCCTGCACCCAGGCCGTGATGGCGGCCGAGGTGGGCCAGCTCGACCTGGCCTACGACTACACCGCCGAGGCCGCCCTGATGGACCTGCACGACCTGGGCGGCAACACCCGCGACGGACTGCACATGGCCTCGCTGGCCGGTGCCTGCATCGCGCTGGTGGCGGGTTTCGGCGGGATGCGCGACCACGGCGAGTCGCTCGCCTTCCGCCCCAGGCTGCCCGCGGGCCTGTCCCGGCTGGGCTTCTCGATGCGGGTGCGCCACCACCTGCTGAAGGTGGAGATCACCCACGAGGAGACCACCTACACCCTGCGCGAGGGCGACAAGCTGCGGGTGGCGCACGACGGCGAGGAGCTCTGGGTGGAGGTCGGCGCTCCGCTGCGGCGCCCGACCCTCAACCCGCCGGCCGGCGAGCGCCCGACCCAGCCGCCCGGGCGCGAGCCGGCCCGCCGGGCACCGCAGGCCGGCCCGATCATCGCCTCGGCGCTGGCGGGGGAGCACCTGGCCGCGGAGTAGCGGGCGCGGTTCAAGTAGCCAGATGGCGCGGCCGGGCTGACACTTGATCAGCCCGGCGGCGCGCGCCGCCCGGGATCACCGGAGAGGGGCAGCGCGTGGTGGCGAGCAGTGTGGCCGAGCAGATGGTCGAGGTGCTCCGGCAGGCCGGGGTGGAGCGGGTCTACGGGGTGGTGGGCGACAGCCTGAATCCGGTGGTGGACGCGATCCGCCGGGCCGAGGGGATCTCCTGGGTGCACGTGCGCAACGAGGAGGCGGGCGCCTTCGCGGCTGCCGCCGAGGCCGAGCTGACCGGGCGGCTCGCGGTCTGCGCCGGCTCCTGCGGCCCCGGCAACACCCACCTGATCCAGGGCCTCTACGACGCCCAGCGCAGCGGGCTGCCGGTGCTCGCGCTCGCCTCGCACATCCCGTCCGCGCAGATCGGCACCGGTTTCTTCCAGGAGACCCACCCCGAGCGGGTCTTCGCGGACTGCAGCGGCTTCTGCGAGATGGTCTCCACCCCGGCCCAACTGCCCCGGCTGATGCGGGTCGCGGTCCAGCACGCGCTGGGTGCGCGGGGTGTCTCGGTGCTGGTCTTCCCCGGCGACGTGGCCGCGCTGCCGGCCGCCCACCCCACCGGGAGCGGCGGCTTCCTCACCGAGCGCGGCGTGCTCACCCCGCCGCCCGGCCAGGTCGCCGAGCTGGCCCGGCTGTTGAACGAGGCCGGGACGGTCGCCGTCTTCGCCGGCGCCGGGGTGCGTGGCGCGCACGCCGAGGTGATGGAGCTGGCCGGCACGCTGCTCGCGCCGGTCGGGCACTCGCTGCGCGGCAAGGAGTGGATCCAGTACGACAATCCGTACGACGTCGGGATGAGCGGCCTGCTCGGCTACGGTGCCTGCCACGAGGCGCTGCACGAGGCGGACCTGGTGCTGCTGCTCGGCACCGACTTCCCCTACGAC
Source organism: Kitasatospora sp. GAS204B (assembly GCF_029892155.1). Taxonomy (GTDB): domain Bacteria; phylum Actinomycetota; class Actinomycetes; order Streptomycetales; family Streptomycetaceae; genus Kitasatospora. The sequence continues at coordinate 41,578 of NZ_JARZAG010000032.1, forward strand.
TCCTTCCTGCCACGGGCCCGCACCGTGCAGATCGACCACGACGCCACCAGGCTCGGCCGCCGCACCCCGCTGGAGCTCGCGGTGCACGGGGACGTGCGGGCCACCCTGCGGGCGCTGCGGCCCGAGCTCAAGCCCAAGACCGACCGGCGCTTCCTGGACGGGCTGCTGGCCAAGCACCTCAAGTCGCTGGAGTCGGTGGTCGGCGCCTACACCAGGGACATCGCCAAGCACCTGCCGATCCACCCCGAGTACGTGGCCGCGGTGCTGGACGAGGTGGCGGCCGAGGACGCCGTCTTCACCGTGGACACCGGCATGAACAACGTCTGGGCGGCCCGCTACCTGACCCCGAACGGGCGGCGCCGGGTGATCGGCTCCTTCCTGCACGGCTCGATGGCCAACGCGCTGCCGCACGCGATCGGCGCCCAACTCGCCGAGCCCGGACGGCAGGTGGTGTCGATGTCCGGCGACGGCGGGCTCGGGATGCTGCTGGGCGAGCTGCTGACGGTGGCCAAGTACCAGCTGCCGGTGAAGACGGTGGTCTTCAACAACGGCGCGCTCGGCATGATCAAGCTGGAGATGCTGGTCAGCGGCTACCCCGAGGCGGAGATCGACAACGGCGAGGTGGACTACGCGGCGATCGCCACGGCGGCCGGCGTGCCCGGGTGGCGGGTCACCGACCCGGGCCGGGTGCGCGAGGTGCTGGCCGAGGCGCTGGCGCACCCGGGGCCCGCGCTGGTGGACGTGGTGACCGACCCCAACGCGCTCTCCATCCCGCCGCACATCACGGCCGCCCAGCTCAAGGGCTTCGCGCTGGCGGCGGGCCGCACGGTGCTGTCGGGCGGGGTCGGGCGGATGATCGACCTGGCCCGTAGCAACCTGCGCAACATCCCGCGGCCGTGACCTCGGCGGGGGCTTTTTGCCTCTGAGGCACATTTCTTGCCTCGCAGGCACGGCGGGTGTGGACTGGTCCCATGACCAGTGAGAGTCGCGAGACCCGCGACACCGGCGAACCTGACGAGGGCGAAGTGCCCGGACTCGGCGCCCGGCTGCGCGAGCACCGGCTGGCCGCTCGCCTGACTCTGGAGGCCGCGGCCGCCCGGGCCGGGCTCTCACCAGCGTACCTGTCGCGCCTGGAGACCGGCCGCCGGCAGCCCTCGCTGCCGGTGCTGCTCTCGCTCGCCCGGCTCTACGGCGCCACGGTGGCCGGCCTGCTCGGTGAGCAGGCCGGCGCGCCCGACCCCGTGGTGCGCGGCGGCGAGATCGTCCCGGGCACCACCGGCGGCTGGGCCTACCGGCGGGCCGGGGTGGCGGGCCTGGCCATGCAGGCGTTGCGGGTGCGGATCCCGCCGGGCCTGCAGGACGCCGTGGTGCGGGTGCACGCCGGCGAGGAGTGGCTGCACGTCACGCGGGGCCGGCTGCGGCTGACCCTGGGACAGACCGGCTACCTGCTGGAGCCCGGCGACAGCGCCCAGTTCGACTCGCTCACCCCGCACCGGTTCGCCGCCGAGGGGGCCGAGGCCGTCGAACTGCTCTTCGTGCACACCCTGTTGCAGAGCCCGGCCGGCGACCTCTGCCTGCCGGTGCCGACCCGTACTCCCTGACCCCCCGAGGAGAAGGAGCTCGACCGATGGCCGTTCAGCACCCCCGACCGCACTACGCCCCCACCACCGACGGCGGCAAGCGCACCGACCACCGGGTGGCGATCCGGGTGGGCATCTACCTGGCCGCCGCCCACGGCTTCGCCGGCTTCCTGTACCTGCTCTTCTGGCTCGGCGCCCACCGCGGGTGACGGGTATCCAGGGCACCACGTTGGGGCGCCCCGCAGCGCCCCGCGGTGCCTAGGCTGGTTCCCATGACGACCACGACCGAACAGCCGACCGTGCCGGCCCCCGAGCAGCGCCTGTCCCTCGCCGCAGTGGCCGAGGACGTCTACCAGGCCATGATCCGCACCACCCGGGCCGCCGAGGCGGGCTTCGACCCGGTGCTGGCCGAACTGCTGAAGATCCGCGCCTCGATGATCAACGGCTGTGCCTTCTGCATCGACATGCACGTGACCGATGCTCGCAAGGCGGGCGAGGCCGAGCACCGGATCCACGCGCTGTCGGCCTGGCGCGAGACCCCCTACTACACCGCTCGCGAACGGGCCGCGCTGGCGCTGGCCGAGTCGATCACCCTGCTGACCGAGGGCCACGTGCCGGACCCGGTCTACCAGGAGGCGGCCGCCAAGTTCGACGAGAACGAGCTGGCCCGGCTGATCTCCATCGTCGCCACCATCAACGCCTGGAACCGGCTGGCGGTCGCCACCCGGATGAGCCCGGCCCCGAAGTAGCCCGGCCCGAAGTACCTTTCCTGGCCTGGCCGTTGTGGCTACTCGTCCGCGTCGCCCGGGGCGATCAGGCCGGTCTCGTAGGCGAGCACCACGGCCTGGGCCCGGTCGCGCAGCGCCAGCTTGGCGAAGATCCGGGCCACGTGGGTCTTCACGGTGGCTTCGCTGAGCGTGAGTTCGCGGGCGAGCTCGGCGTTGGAGCGGCCCCGGCCGAGCAGCGTGAGCACCTCCAGCTCACGGGGCGTCAGCGGGGTGAGGTCGCGGTGCACCGAGGGTGCCGCCCCGGGTGCCGTGCCCGGGGGCGGCTCGGCCCGGCTCGCGGCGGTGGCGAAGCGCTCGACCAGGCGCCGGGTGATCGAGGGAGCCAGCAGCGCGTCGCCGGTGCTGACCAGCTTGACGGCCGCCACCAGGTGGTCCGAGGTGACGTCCTTGAGCAGGAAGCCGCTGGCCCCGAGCGACAGCGCGGCGTACACGTACTGGTCCAGGTCGAAGGTGGTCAGCATGATCACCCGGCAGCGCGGATCCTCGGCCAGCACCTGCCGGGCGGCCGTCAGCCCGTCCATGGTGGGCATCCGGATGTCCATCAGGACCACGTCGGGCCGCAGCCGGCGGGCCGCCGCCACCGCCTCGACGCCGTCGGCGGCCTCGCCGACCACCTCGATCCCGCGCGCGGCCAGGATCAGCCGGAAGCCGGTGCGGACCAGGGACTGGTCGTCGGCGATCAGCACCCGCGGCACCGGCTCGTCCAGCCCCACGTCCGTCTTCGTGTTCACATCCGCTCCCACTCCTGCTCCCGCGCTCACGAAAGCTCCTCCGGCCGGTCCAGCGGGATCCGCGCCCGGACCCGGTAGCCGCCGCCCAGCCGCCGCCGGGCGTCCAGGTCCCCGCCGTACACGGCCACCCGCTCGCGCAGCCCGAGCAGGCCGCGCCCGGCGCCGTCCCCGCCGCGGGCCCGGCGCACCGTGCCGGCGGTCCCGGAGAGCACGCTCGGCCCGCTGTTCAGCACCTCCACCCGCAGCGAGTGGTCGGCGTACCGCACCGTCACCTCGGCCCGCTCCGCGTCGCCGTGCTTGAGCGCGTTGGTCAGCGCCTCCTGCACGATCCGATACGCCGTCACATCGACGCCGGCGGGCAGCGTCCGGGGTTCCCCGGAGATCCGCACCTCGACCGGCAGCCCGGCGAAGGCGATCCGGTCGACCAGCGCGCCCAGCCGGCTCAGGCCCGGCTGCGGGGCGAGGCCGGCCGGTCCGGGGCCAGGATCGTCGCTGCCGTCCGCCGCCGGGGCCAGCAGGCCCAGCAGGTGCCGCAGTTCGGTCATCGCGTCGCGCCCGGCGCCTTCGACGGCGCGCAGCGCGGTCGCCGCCTCCTCGGGCAGCACGGTCAGCACCTCGCGGGCCGCGCCGGCCTGGACCACCATCACGCTCACGTTGTGGCTGACGATGTCGTGCAGCTCGCCGGCGATCCTGGACCGCTCGGCGTCCACGGCGCTGCGGGCCGCGCTCTCCCGCTCCCGTTCGAGCAGCCAGCCCCGCTCCCCGATGGCCGCCCGATGCCGTCGCCGGGCCCGCAGCAGCGCCACCCCGAGCACCGCGGCGACCGTGCCGGCCAGCGCGGCGACGGTGGCGAGGCCGATGGTCAGCCAGCCGTTCCCCGTAGTCCCCACGGGAGTACCTTCGCAGGTCGGCGGCGCGCCGCGCATCATCCGCCGGAGGCAGCGGCTACATCCCGGGGATGACGGCCGTCACTGGCCGTCCGACTCCCCGTACCCGGGCTGCGGGCGGGCCGGCACGGTGGCCATCGAGCGCAGGCCGCGGATGATCGCCAGGCTCCGGCGCACGGCGGGCCAGCCGGTCAGCTCCTCGGGACCGGCGGCGCGGTGCCCGGTGCCGGGCGGGGTGTCGGTGGCGCGCTGGGCCGGGATCGTGGCGGGAGCGGCCTGGCAGGCCGCGTGCTGCGCGCTGGTCGACTGCGTCATGGGCCCTCGTCCTTCGCCGGTCGGTTCGCGGGTGCGCTCGGGGTGCGGCGTGGTGCGCCGTCCGCTGTTGCTACCCGGACGGGGGCCAGTCTGACCCTGGTTCGGCGACGAATCGGTCTCGATCGTCACCCGAATCCGTACCGGATGGGACCTTAGTCCCTTTTTCTGAGTCTTAGCTGATCGGCTGCCTGTCTGACCGGTCTGCCTGATCGGTCTGCCTGATCGGCTCGTCCGACCGGCTTGTCCGATCGGCCGGCCGGTCAGACCGGCCTGGGCCACTCCCGCAGGCCGCTGGTCAGCAGCGCGATCAGTCGCTCCTGAGTCACCGTCAGGTCCTCGCTCAGCTGGAAGGCCCCGCCGATCACCAGCGAGGCGAAGCCGTGCAGGACCGCCCGGACGGTGCGGGCCGCGTGCACCGCCTCGCTGTCCGCGATCCCGTAGCCCTGGAGCACCTTGAAGACCGCGCCGATCAGCGCACCGGAGGCGCCGGTCTGCTGCTCGTCACTCGTGGCCGGGCTCTGCGGCAGGGCGGCATAGCGGTTCGGGTACTCGGTCGCGTAGCCGTGGTAGGCGCGCAGCAGGGCGGCGATCGCGGCGTCCCCGGTCAGGCCGGTGATGGCGGCGTCCAGGGTGGCCGCCAGATCGGTGGTGACCCGGATCCCGACCAGCCGGCGCAGCCCGCCCAGGCCACCGGGCACGTGCTTGTAGAGCGAGGGGGCGGCCACCTTGGCGCGCAGCGCGACCGCGGCGAGGGTCAGCGCCTCGGGTCCGTCGGTGTCGATCAGCGCGAGCGCGTGGTCGACCACGAGGTCGGGGGTCAGTCCGGCGCGGGGCATCAGGCCACCTCGGCCAGGAAGGGGAGCAGGGCGTCGGCGGTGGCCTGCGGGGAGTCCGACATCGGGTAGTGCCCGGCGCCGTCGATGATCACCTTGCGGGCGTTCAGCGCGGTGGCCTGACGGTCCGCCACCCGCAGCGGGTTCAGGAAGTCGGGATCCTTGCTGCCCATCACCACCAGCGCGGGGGAGTGGAAGCCCACGGTCCAGCCGGTCGGCGCGGAGTCGCCCAGGGCGTAGCCACGGGTGGCCTGCCGGCGGCCGGGAGTGCGCAGGTCGGCGACCAGAGCGGCGACGTGCTCCGCGTGGTCGGCGGGCTTCCTGGTGGGCATCGCCACCTTGTTCAGGTAGTAGCCCCAGAACCTGGGGAAGGCGATCAGCGCCGCGCCGAACACGCGGACCAGGCCGCGCATCAGCACGTTCGCGGGCGGCTGCTCGATGAAGGCGTCCAGCAGGACGACACCGGCCACCTTCTCGGGGACCAGGGTGGCCACCTTCACCACGCTGGCGCCGGTGTAGGAGTGGCCGACCACGACGGCCTTCGCGATGCCCAGGTGGTCGAGCAGCGCGACCGCGTCCTCGGCGATGGCGGCGGGGGTGTAGTCGTCCCAGGCGATCGAGGACTCGCCGAAGCCCCGCAGGTCCATGGTGATCACCCGGTGCCCGGCGGCGGCGAGCAGCGGGTGCAGGTGCCGGTACTCGCGACGGCTGTCGAGCATGCCGGGCAGCAGCAGCACCGGGGTGCCGTCGCCGGCGGTGTCGTCGAAGGCGATGGTGCCGCCGGGGAGCTGCAGGTACTGGGTCCGCGGGGTGCTGGTGGCGTTCACGGCGAGCCTCCTGGCCTTCCGAGAGGTGGTGCCGGCTGCCTGCCGACACCTACAAAGCTATGGCTAATAGCCTTAGCCGTCAAGTCCTCCTCGGCCGTTCAGCCGTTCAGCCGTTCTCGCGGCGGGTTCGTCAGGCCCCCTCGACCCGGAACGGGTCGTGTTCGGCGAGCAGCTTCTCCAGTCGCGCCTGGTCGACCCGGGTGACGATCTCGCCGGCCTCCTGCCGGTCGCGGACCACTTTGGCGAGGGTGAAGGCGGAGGTGGTCGTGTAGAGCAGGCCGAGTGCGAGGAAGGCCCGCACCCAGGGGCTCACCGGCAGATAGGCGATGCCGATCGCGAGCCCGCCGAGAGCGAGCGCGAAGGAGATGATCGCCTGGAGGTAATAAGCGGACGTGGTTCGTGGCTGCACCGAGGAAGTCATGCCTGAAGGATGGCCAACTCCCGTGCCCGGCACCTGAGTACGACTACTCAGTTCGCGGCCCGAGTACGGGGTCGGGGGTGTACGTCATGACGCGACCATGACGTTAAATGAGTCTGACAATCGACTCTGAACGGGCTTGGAATCGCGGGCTCCTGGGATTAACGTTTGATAACGCAGCGCGGTCGGCAACGCCGTACCCGAAACGGCACCGTGCGCCGTCGCCTAATCCACGACCTGGCCCCCGGGCCGGGCCGGGAGCCGGGGAACCATGTTCCTTGGGGTGAATCGGCTCGACCCAGGCTGGACCAGCCCAGGCCGAACCGTAGGAGACCTTCCTGCTCCGAACCCGTCAGCTAACCCGGTAGGCGAGAGGGAAGGAAAGGAGCGCGCCCCCGTGGCGTTGACGCACTCTCCGGAGGGTCGCACCGAGGCGAGCGGCACCGGACTGCTCGACCACCCCGGCGTCACGGCGGACCCCGCCCGGCACCGGGTGCCCCGCCAGGCGCGGGCCGGCGCTCCGGTCCTCGGCGTCACCGCGATGGCCGCCGCCCTCGGCGCCACCACCGGCCTGACCGCCACCGCCGCTGCCGCGGCCACCCCGACCGCCGCGCCCACCCCCGCGATCACCGCGCCGGACGGGACCGCGGCCACCGAGCAGGACGGCACCGCCGACCCGGGCCTGGCCCTGGCCGCGCGGATCCAGCAGCAGGCCGACACCCGGCGCACCGCCGCCGAGGAGGCGGCACGCCTGGAGGCGGCCCACGAGGCGGCGGCCAAGCGCGCGGCGCAGCAGGCCCTCGCGGCGGCGGCCGACGCGGCCGCCCAGGCGCCGACCGCGGCCGCTCAGGCTCCGGTCGTCGAAGCCCCGGCCGAGACCCCGGCTGACGAGACGCCGGTCGGCGAGACCCCGGCCGCCCAGGCCGTGACCGTCCGGCCGCCGCTCGCCGGCTACACGCTCGGCACGGGCCACGGCGGCTCGCCCTGGGCGCAGTTGAACACCGGCCTCGACTTCGCCGCCCCGGCCGGCACCCCGGTCACCGCGATCACCGCGGGGACCGTCAGCGCGGCCGGCTGGTCCGGGGCCCACGGCTACCGGGTGATCCAGACCCTGCCGGACGGCACCGAGCTCTGGTACTGCCACCTCGCCTCGATCACCGTTCCCGCCGGCCCGGTCGCCCCCGGCACCGTGCTCGGCCGGATCGGCGTCACCGGCAACTCCCCGAGCCTGCGGACGGGCGGCGCGCCCGCCGGCCCGCAGCTGCACCTGGAGGTCCGCCCGGCCGGCGCCGCCCCGGTCGACCCCGCCGGCTGGCTGCGCGCGCACGGCGTGCAGCTGTAACGGCGGGGCCCCGCAGGCGCTTCAGCCCGGCTCGCCCGGCCAGTCCCCGATGTCCGGGAGTTCGGCCAGGCCGCGCTTCACGATGTAGCCGTCCACCTCGGCGGCGCCGGGTTCCGGGGCGAGGTCCTGGTACTCCGTCAGCAGCAGTGCGGGCAGCCCGGGGACGGTCCACTCGCCCAGCAGCCGCAGCGCCTCCTGCTGCACGGTGGCCTCGAAGTTGGGGAAGTCACCGGCGAGTTCGGCCGGCATCGGCAGGCCCAGGGCGTTGCGGCCGGCCAGGTTGCGGTAGCTGCGCTGCATCAGGCGGTTCTCGATCAGCAGCCGGGCGCCGTCGGTGGCCATCCCGATCGAGAGCAGCACGCCCTCGGTCCAGCCGGCCAGGCCCTCCGGCTGGTCCAGCGCGGCCAGCTCGGTGAAGGCGGCCAGCCGGTCCGGCTCGGCCAGCTCCCGGAAGGCGTCGAGCCACTCGCGCACCGCCGCCGGCGCGTCGGTGTCCACCCCGGCCTCGCGCAGCAGCAGGGTGTAGAGCCGGGGCCAGGTCAGCAGGTGCGGGTGGCGCAGCAGCCCGGCCAGCAGCTCGCCCTGCCAGTCGGCCTCCTCGTGCAGGCGCTGCTGCCGCTTGGCGTTCAGCCGCCTCGCTGCTCGCTGATGGTCGATCAGCAGCCGCACGGCCGCCCCGTAGGCGAGCGGCGACTGCTCCTCGGGCGGCTGCACGTACAGGTGGATCCGCTCGTAGAGCAGCTCCTGGAGCAGCGCCGAGGTCAGTTCGGGAAAGCCGTCGCGCAGTTGCGCGTCACCCAGTTCGAGCAGCGTCAGCACCGTGTTCACCGCCGCCTCCGGCACCGGCGCGAGCCCCTGCTCCTCGGCCCATCGCAGCAGCTCAGCGGTGTGCGGTCGGGGTGCGAGCCGCAGGTCGTCCTGGTCCATGGCAGGTACGGTAACCGCTCGCGGGCCCACTACCGTACCTGCCATGCACCCCGTCCTGCTCACCGGTCCGAGGCTGACCGTCCGCGAGTTCCACCACGTGCCGCGCGATATCGACGCCCTGCACGCGATCTTCGGCGATCCGGAGACCGCCCGTTTCCTGCCCTTCGAGCCGCGCGACCGGGAGGACTGCGCCGACCAGGTCGCGCTCTACCTGGAGGAGGCCGAGAACGACCCGCGCACCGTCTACCGGCTGGCCGTCACGCTGACCGAGGAGGGCGAGGACGCCGTGCCGCTCGGCAACGCGGTGCTCGGCGTGGAAGGCGTGGCGAGCCAGCGGGCCGCGTTCATCGGCTACGCGCTGCGCCGCGACGTCTGGGGCCACGGCTACGCCACCGAGATCGCCCGGCTGCTCTGCGACTTCGGGTTCGGCACCCTGGGCCTGCACCGGCTGGCCGCCCGGCTGGACCCGCAGAACCTGGCCTCCGCCCGGGTGTTGCGCAAGCTCGGCTTCCAGCTGGAGGGACGGCTGCGGCACGATCTCCACCTGCGCGGCGCCTGGCACGACGCGCTGCAGTACTCGCTGCTCGAGGACGAGTGGCCGACCGGGGGTTAACCCCACCCCGACTCCGCAGGTCAGCCGCATTCCGCCACCGCCCTTGCCCCGGCAGGCTGGTACGCATGACGACGACGATCTCGCTGCAGCGCACCCCGTTCCTCCGGGCGACCCACCGGGAGGTCGGTTACATCTTCGCCTCCCTCTTCACCGCGGTCGTCGGCTTCGTCTGGACCGTCACGGTCCTGGCGCTCGGCATCGGCACCCTGGTGACCGCGCTCGGCCTGCCGGTGCTCGCGCTGCTGCTGGCCGGCGCCCGGGGGCTCGGCGCGGTCGAGCGCGGCCGGGTGGCCCGGCTGCTCGGCCGGCGGCTGCCCGGGCCCGCCCCGGTGCGCGCCGCCCGTCCCGGGGCCTGGGCCCGGATCACCGCGCAGCTGGCCGACCTGGCGGGTTGGCGGGCGGTGGCGTACCACCTGCTGATGTTCCCCTGGCACGTGTTCAGCTTCGTGCTGACCGTCACGCTCTGGACCACGGGCTTCGCGATGGCGCTGCTGCCCGCCTACAACTGGGTCTTCCCGACCTACGTGGGCTGGCCCGGCTACCGCGTCTTCGACTACCACAAGGACGGGGCGCACCACGTCTACTACCTCACGCACTTCTGGCAGGTGGCCGGCGTCTCGCTGGCCGGCGTGCTGCTGCTCCTCCTGGCGGCCGGGCTGACCCACGCGCTGACCGCCGTCTCCCGGCGCGCGGCCGCCGCCCTGCTGGCCGCCTGACGCTCGCTCAGGGATGCGCGGTGGGGGCGGCCGTGTTCGGCTGAGTCCATGCTGATCACCTCCCGGATGCTGATCACCTCCCGGCCGCTGGACGAGTACTGCGGCTTCTTCGGCCTGACCCGCGCCGAGCTGCGCGCGCTGCCGGGCCCGGTGCTCGACTGCCCGGGCGGCGCCGCGGGGCTGGTCGCCGAGGCCCGGGCGCTGGGCTGCCGGGTGCTGGCCGCGGACCCCGCCTACGCCCGGCCGCACCGCGAACTGCTGGCGCGCGCCGAGGCCGCCCGGCACACCATGGCCCGTGCGATGCCCGCCGAGCCGCAGCGCCACCTGGCGCCCCGCCACCGCCCGTACGAGAAGTACCTGCGCAGCTGGGACCGGGCCCGCGCGCTGTTCGCCGCCGACCGGGCCGCCCACCCCGGCGACTACGTGGCCGCCGCGCTGCCCGCGCTCCCGTTCGCGGACGCCAGCTTCGCCCTCACCCTCAGCTCCTACTTGCTCTTCGCCTACCCCGAGCGCTTCGCCCCGGTGGACCAGCTGGCCGCGCTGCGCGAGCTGGTCCGGGTCACCGCCCCGGGCGGCGAGGTGCTGGTCCACCCGCTGCACGACGGCGAGAGCCGCCGCTGCCCGCACCTGGCCGAGCTGCGCGCCGCGCTCGGCGCCCAGGGCATCAGCAGCGAACTGCGCACCGTGCGGGCCCCGGGCGACGGACGACGCCGATTCCTGCTCGCTCTGACCCGGCATCACCGCTACCGTCCCATCCCATGGACGAACACCTGACCGGATCCCGGCTGCTCGCGATACCCGGCCTGCGCAACCTGCGTGACCTCGGCGGACTCGGCGCGGTGCGCCCCGGCCTGCTCTACCGCTCCGCCGGGCTGGCCACGCTGACCGCTGAAGGGGCCCGGCAGCTGGCCAAGTTCGGCCTGCGCACCGTGCTCGACCTGCGCGATCCGCTCGAACTGGTGCAACACCCGGACCGCGTCCATGACCTGGACGTCGATCTGGCCAACTTTCCGCTCCTGCCGCAGGACGGGCCCGAGGACATGTACGGGTTCCCGCTCGACCGGATCTACCCGCTGATCGTCGACACCGCCGGCCCCACCCTGGTCGCGGCGCTGCGCGGGCTGCTGGCCCCCGAGGCCCTGCCCGCGCTGCTGCACTGCGCGGTCGGCCGGGACCGCACCGGCATCACGGTCGCGCTGCTGCTCGATCTGCTGGAGGTGCCCGAGGAGCAGATCGTCGCCGACTTCCTGCTCTCGAACGAGGGCCTGGGCCTGCTGAACGGCCCCGAGGAGTGGGTGGACGTGCACGGGGTGACCCGGCTCTCCCACCCGGTCGAGGCGGCGCTGATCACCGGCGTGCTGGCCCAGGTGCGTGAACAACACGGCGGCACCGAGGGATATCTGACGGCCCATGGCCTGAAAGCGGCGGAGATCCTTGACCTGCGCGCTACCCTGCGTGAGTGATCATCACCGTACGCAAGTCCAGCCGTCTGCTCGTCGCCCTGACCGCGGGCGCCGCGCTCTTCACCGCCGCCCCGGCCGCGCACGCCGACACCACCCCCAGCGACCAGTGCTCGGCCGCCTTCCACAACGGCGACGCGCGGCTGGGCCCGGCCGACCTGCCCACCACCGGACCGGTCGGCCGGCAGCTGCGCGGCTACCGGCGCACCGGCGGCGCCGGCGAGGCCGCCTTCCTCGCCCAGTACTACGACGCCACCGCCGGCAGCTGGAAGTACCCGCCGGCCAACGGCTACCTGCTCGGCTTCAACAACCAGCCGATCGAGTTCGACCAGCCGCTCATCCCGGGCCAGGACATCGACCGCTACGGCAGCGAGTACGGCTCGTTCCTGGCCCCCGAGGGCACCGCGTACGCGAGGCGGGCGATCCCGCCGCAGAGCCTGGACAGCACTCCGGCGGCCGGCTGCAACTACCACGACTACAAGGTGCTCAAGGAGTTCGAGGTGCACGGCGGCCCGATCGCCCCCTGGTTCAACCAGCCGGGCCTGGGCTGGCAGTACCAGCTGGACGGCACCCTGGTCCCGGGCGCACCCGCGAAGATCAACGTCGGCTGGCTGATCACCAACGGTTACCTGCAGCGGCTGATCTGAGCCGCAGAGCTCTGGCAGGAGAAGCAGACGGCCCGTGGGCGTTCTCCACGGCGGACGAACCGCCGTGGCGCCGGGGATGTGCCGGCGAGCCCACGGGCCGGGTGACTGCTGGGGATTCGCCTGTCGCCGCTTGGCCTACAGGCAGCGGCGCTCTAGCGAGCAGCCACCTCACGCATCCTGGCGGTACTCAACTCAGGATCACCTCCTTTCAGTGTGCCGCCACGATAGGCAGACACTCCGGCCGGAGGCAACGGATTTAGCCCGGAATTCCGGGCGGGCGGATCAGGCGGTCTGCAGGGCCTTGAGCTTGGAGATGTCGACCACCTGGTCGGCCGGCGGTGCCTGCACGGTGACCGGCTGGTTGAAGTTGCTGAAGGCCATCTGCCCGCTCGTGCTGTTCGCCTTCAGCGGGTACGGCGTGCCCTGGGCGGCGATCCACATGTCGCCGCTGGTCCCGTCCGAGGACTTGACGTGCAGGACGACCGTGGGCTGACCGTTGACGGTGGCCGTGCCGGTCTTGGCGGCCTGGTCGCCGTCCTGGTTCATCTGCCCGGTGAACTGCGTCAGGTTGCAGGAGTCGGAGAGGCTCTTGAGGTCGGCGTCGTCCTTCGAGCCGGTCATCCAGCGGCCCTTGAACAGCTCGGCCGCCTGGGAGCCGTGGGCGCCGCCCATGGTGGTCCAGAACTTGGTGTCGGGCTGGATCCAGGTCTGCTGCGGGGTGCTCAGGATCTGGAAGCTGCCCTTGGAACCCATCGCGATGCTGCCGGCGCAGTCGCCCTTGGTGTCCAGGGACAGGTGCATCTCGAGGGTGTCGCCGCTGTCGGTGCCCTTCGCGTCGAGCTTGAGCGAGGTGGCCGCGCTCAGCGCGTCCGAGGCGGCCTTCTCGATCTGGTTGCCGTTCATCGCGCTCAGGTCGGGTCCGGTCGCCGAGGGCGCGGCGGCGGGCGTCGACGGAGCGGTCGCGGTGGTGCTGGGCGCCGTGGTGGCCGAGGCGGTGACCGGGCCGGCCGAGCCTTCCGTGCCGGCACCGGCGCTGGTGGTCTTCGAGGAACTGCCGCAGGCGGTGGCGGTGAGCGCGAGGGCGGCGCAGGTCAGGGTGATGCCGAGGTGGCGGTGGAGGCGCACGGTTCTTCTTTCGACCAGTCGGCCGCGGAATGCGGCGGAAAACGGCCAGAAACTACACCACGGCGTGATCGGGTCAGGGCACCGGGGTTGCCGTTTATGAGAAAAGCGGAAGGCCCGGCAGAGAGTCTCTGCCGGGCCTTCCGTGCTACTGAGTAGCGGGGACAGGATTTGAACCTGCGACCTCTGGGTTATGAGCCCAGCGAGCTACCGAGCTGCTCCACCCCGCGTCGGTGAACCAAACACTACGGGACGCTGACCGATAAGGGAAATCGCTTATCGGAGCCGGCGGCCCGGGCGGGCGGCGGCCCAGAGCGCGAGCCCGGTCAGGGCGGCGAAGCAGGGGACCATCAGGGCCGCGTAGACCAGCAGGAAGCCGTGCGTGCCCAGGCCCGCCGCCGCGTTCCAGCCGCCGTGCAGCGCGACCGCCGCCAGCAGGCCCAGCGGGCCGGCGGTCCGGGCCAGCCAGCGCCGGTGGCTGGTCAGCGCGACGGCCAGGCCCACGCCGGTCAGTGCGGTGAAGAGCGGGTGGGCGAAAGGCGCCAGCAGGGCGCGCAGCACGAAGGTGTGCACGGTGTCGTCGTAGTCGCGCAGGCTCGGGCTGAGGCCGAGGCCGATCGCGTCCAGCCGCTGGCGCTGGTCGTCGGTGAAGGCCCGGCCCAGGTAGAGGACGTTCTCGGTGAAGGCGAAGCCGCAGGCGCTGAACCCGCCGAGGACCAGGCCGGTGGCCACCGCGCGGTGCCGCAGCCGGGCGCGGGCGGCGGCGGTCGGACCGGTGCCCGCCGGCCTGCCCGCCGGGCTGGTCCGACGGCGCGGTCGCAGGGGCGGCGCCATGGTGAGCAGCAGCACCGCGCCCTTGGCGCTCTCCTCGATCAGCGGGCTGGCGAACTCGGCGCCCAGCGTCTCGCCCCGGCTGCTGCCTTGCAGGGCGGTCAGGGTGTCGCTGGCCCAGCCGTTGGCCAGCATGGCGACCGTGGTGGCGGCGCAGGAGCCCCAGACCAGGCAGAGCACCAGCCGGCGGTTCGGCACCCGGGCGCTCTGGTTGAGCCAGGTCAGCGCGGTCAGCACGAAGGGCAGCGGCAGCACCGCGAGGCCCAGGCCCACCAGCAGCCCGGTGGTGCCGGTCTGGGCCTGCACCAGGTGGACCAGCAGCACCGCGCTCGCGGTCAGCGCCAGCACGGTGGCGGTGGGACCGGCCGAGCGCAGGCGCGACGGGCTGCTCACCGGAAAAGCGTAGACCGTGGCAGGGGTCAGATCTTGCGGAACAGCAGATCGTGCACCACGTGGCCCTTGGCCAGGCCGGCCCGCTCGAACTTGGTCACCGGACGCCAGTCGGGGCGCGGCGCGTAGCCGGGGACGGTGCCGTCGGCCCGGCGCTCCTCGTCCGTCCAGGCGCTGCCGTCGCCCTCAGGGTGCAGGTTGACCAGCTCCGGGCGGGCGCCGAGCACGTCCAGCATCTGCTCGGCGTACGGCTCCCAGTCGGTGGCGCAGTGCACCAGCGCGCCGGGGGCCAGCCGGGGCAGCACCAGGTCCAGGAAGTGCGGCTGGACCAGCCGGCGCTTGTGGTGCTTGGGCTTGGGCCACGGGTCGGCGAAGAAGACCCGCAGGCCCGCCAGGCTCGCGTCGCCCAGCATGTCGCGCAGCAGGATCACCGCGTCGCCGGCCGCCAGCCGCACGTTCCGGGCGCCGCTCTGCTCCAGCATGCCCAGCAGGTTGCCGTGCCCCGGGGTGTGCACGTCGGCGGCCAGGATGCCCATCGACGGGTCGGCGGCAGCCATCGCGGCCGTCGTCTCACCCATCCCGAAGCCGATCTCCAGGGTGACCGGCAGCCCGCCGAAGAGCGTGCCCAGGTCGAGCGGGGTGCCGTCGATCGCCAGACCCCACTGCTCCCAGTGCCGGTCCAGCGCACCGGCCTGGGCCGGGGTCATCCGGCCGCGGCGCGGCTGGAAGCTGCGGATCCGGTGCTCGCGGTGCTGTTCCTCGGTGGCCCGGTGCGGATACATCGGGGCGGGGTAGCCCGCGGGCGCGGCCGACAGGCGCACTGACGGCGACTGGGGCGACTGGGCGGGGAGCTGGGGAGAGGGGGCAGTCGAAGTCACAATGCCGTCGAGTTTACGGGGCGCCCGGTTTTGCGGGGGACCTGCCGGCTACTCCTCGGCCGCCAGCGCGGCCAGGGCTCGCCGGGCCACCTCGCGGCCGATCGGCAGCGAGGCGGTGGCGGCGGGGGAGGGGGCGTTGAGCACGTGCACCAGGCGGCGCGGCGAGCCCGGGCGGTCGGGGTCGAAGCCGGCGAAGGCGAAGTCGTCGAGCAGCGTGCCGTCCCTGGCCACCGCCTGGGCCCGCACCCCGGCCGGCGCTGGTACCAGGTCGGCGGCCGTGACGGCGGGCAGCAGGCGTCGCACGGCCGTGGTGAAGGCCGGCTTGGAGAGCGAGCGGTGCAGCTCGCCCAGGCCGTAGCGCCAGTGCCGGCGGGCCAGCTGCCAGGCGCCGGGGAACCCCAGCGTGGCGGCCAGCTCGGCCGGGCGCACGGTGCGCCAGTCGTAGCCCTCGCGGGCCAGCGCCGGGACGGCGTTCGGGCCCACGTGCACGTCCCCGTGGATCCCCCGGGTCAGGTGCACGCCGAGGAACGGGAAGGCCGGGTCGGGGACGGGGTAGACCAGGCCGCGCACCAGGTCCCGCCGGTGCGCGGCGAGTTCGTAGTACTCGCCGCGGAACGGGATGATCCGCAGCCCCGGGTCGTCGCCGGCCAGCCGGGCCAGCCGGTCGCTGTGCAGGCCCGCACAGTTGACCAGCACCGCGCAGCGCAGCTCGGTGCCGTCGGCGGTGCGCACCGTGACGCCGTCCGGGCGGCGGTCGATGGCCCGGACCTCGGCGCCGGTGCGCAGCTCGGCCCCGCGCTCGGCGGCCAGTGTGGCGTAGCGGCCGGCCACGGCGACGTAGTCGCAGACGCCGGTGGTGGCGACGTGCAGCCCGGCCAGGCCGGCCACCTCCGGCTCGTACTCGCTGATCTGATGCTGCGTCAATTCACGGACCGGGATGCCGTTCTGCCGTCCCCGCTCGGCGAGCGCCGCGAGCCGGGGCAGCTCGGCCGCCTCGGTGGCGACGATCAGCTTGCCGGTCACCTCGCACGGCAGGCCCTGCTCCTGGCAGAACCGCACCATCGCGGCCGCGCCCTCGGTGGCGTACCGCGCCTTGAGCGAACCGGGGCGGTAGTACACCCCGCTGTGGATCACCCCGCTGTTGCGCCCGGTCTGGTGGCCGGCCGGTGCGCTCTCCTTCTCCAGCACGGCGACCCGCAGCCCGGGCCGCGCCCGGGTCAGCGCGTACGCGGTGGCGAGCCCGACGATGCCGCCGCCCACCACCAGGACGTCGTGGTCGTCCGCCATCCGCCACCCTCCTCACCCCGACGTGCCCCCGTGGCCGATGGTGCCACGGGGGCACGCCGCGCGTCAGCCGGTCCGGGCCACTCGACCCGGCAGCGGGCTGGAGCCTCTCTTGCGGATCTTGCCCGGCGTCGCGCGGCGTCAGCCGCTGGTGTCACAGCCGACAAGATCCGTAAGAGAGGCCCTAGGCGATCGCCTCCCACGGCCAGCCGACGTCGGCGTCGCCGTGCTCCAGCAGCGGGATCAGCCGGAAGGCGGCGTCGCTGAGCCCACCGAAGGTGTGCCGGTGGGCCCCGCCGGACGGGCCGTGCCCGGTGCGGTAGCCGGCCAGGTTCCAGGTGTAGACCGGCACTCGGGCCGGCACGGCGCCGAGCGGGTCGCGCCCGAAGCTGAAGCCGGCCTGCTCGTCGGTGATGATCACCACCCGGTCATGGCCCCGGTAGTGCCGGTGGACGGCCTCGGCGGTGTCGGTGCCGCCCAGGTTCTGGAAGTCCTTCAGCACCGTCAGCACCGAGGCGCCCCGGGGCACCTCGATCACCCTGCTGGTGCTGCCGAACTCGACCAGGTCGGCGTCGGCGGCGCGGACCTTCAGCGCGGTGCCGAAGATCGCCGCCGAGTCGGCCCGGTTGAGGCCGCTGCGCTCGCTCGGCCGGTCGAACATCGAACCGGACCGGTCCACCAGGATCAGCGTGCGCCCCGGCAGCGCAGGGACGTTGCGCAGCGAGTGGCCGAGCGCCTGCTCCAGCGGGTAAGCCCAGCGCAGCGACGGGGCGTGCCGGTAGGCGGCCAGGTAGCGGAACGGGAACTGCCGGGAGCGGCGCACCTCGTCGGGGGCGCTCAGCTTGGCGGCCACCCGCTCGGCGACCTCGTCGCTCACCCCGGCCTGGTCGAAGTTGCGCAGATTCCGGATGAGCGCCATCGACCCCATGGAGGGGATCACCGCCTCCCAGGCCGCCGCGTCCAACGGGCCCTGCAGCCAGCCCGCCAACGCCTCCCAGGTCATCCCGGCCGCCGCCAGCCGCTCGGCGGCGTCCGGCCCGGTGACCACCGCACGCCGCTGCTCGACCGGCAGTGCGAGGAGCTCGTGGTGGGCGGTGAGCAGCGCGTCGGCGGCCGGCGGGACGGCCTCGGCCGGGTGGTGGCGGCGGTCCAGCGCGTACTTGAACAGCTCGCCCTGGCCGGCCCGCTGCGGGTCCGGGCTCGGGTGGGTCAGTTCCAGCACGTCGCCGAAGCGGAAACCGCGGCTCGCCGTGTCGTACTTGAGCAGCGCCTGGCCGGTGTAGAGGCGGCGCACCGCGTCCGCGACGCCGCGCTTGAGCGGCTGCGGCAGGCGGCGGCCGTAGCGGGAGGTCCAGTAGGCCAGCAACTCGCCGGGCTCGTCGGGGCGGCGCAGCACGGTCTCCACGGCCTGCCGGGAGAAGCCCGGGGCCTGCGCGTCCAGCCGGGCCCGGGTGAACTCGGCCGCGCCGACCACGGCGGCGGTGCGGATGTTCGCCTCGCCGCGCAGCCAGCGCAGCAGGCCGAGCGTCCACTGCGGGTCGCCGACGGCCAACTCGCGTACCAGCGTGGTGAAGCGGTCGTCGCGGGCGCCGCCGGACTCGTAAGAGGTGTGCTGGCCGACCAGGTTGGCGACCGCCAGCAGGAAGAGTTCCGACTTCGGTTCGCGCAGGTGACCCGGGCCGCCCTGGTGGTTGGTGGTCCGCTCACCGGTGGTGCGGACGGGCGAGCGCGGCGCGAAGCGGTTCTTGACGTTGAAGCGGGCCATGACGGAAGTCCCCCTGCGGACCTGGGCTGAAGTGAAGAAAGGCGATCGGGGGAGGGCACGGCGAGGTGAGGGGCGCCCGAGATCGGGGTCGGCTCTGGCGAGCCGACATCGGTGGAGGTGACAGTTCGGTGCTCTGTCCAATTGAGCTACCGGCGCACACACGTGCCGCCGGCCGGGATTCGAACCCGGAACCGCCGAAGCCGGAAGTAACCCCCGCCTGCGCACCGGGCGCCCCGGCGCGATGCCTCCCGAGATCTGGAGTTCGGGGCGCGGTGGTTTCTTTGGAGGAAGGAACCGAGCCCCGACGCACCGGGAGGTGCAGCGTATTCACGATATGGAATGTCCAGAGAACAGAAAGCGGTTGAGGTGACAAGAGCTGCTCTGCCGACTGAGCTACCGTCGGACTGCTCCGACGACCGGGACTCGAACCCGGGACCCGTCCATTAAGGGAAGTAACCCCGACCTGCGCACCTGGACAGGAGTGACTCTAGCGGCGCGCCGAGCCCGTGTGCATCCGAAATAGCGGCGGTGGTGTTACGCGGGCGCCACCAGCACCACCCTCGCGCGTTCCGTCAACTCCCGTACCCGGCGCTCGCCCTGGAACGGCTCCAGGTGGCGCAGCATCTCCAGCACGTACTCCCGGCTGCGCTGTGAGGAGATCCGGCCGGCCACCTCCACCGCGCGCTCGCCGGCCTCGACGGCGGCGTCCAGATTGCCCGCCTCCGCCTCCGCCATCGCGGAGACCACCAGGCGCAGGCCGTGCGAGCGGACGAAGCCCTCGGTGGGGCGGGCCAGCGCCTCGCGGGTGAACTGGCGGACCTTGGCGGGTACGCCGAGGTCGCGGAAGCACTCGGCGGCGTCGGCGGCCAGCCGGTCATAGGCGTAGAAGTCGATCCAGGCGGGGTCGGGGTCACCGGCGCGCGAGCGTTCCAGGGCGTTCTCGGCCGCGGCGAGCGCCGTCGAGGAGGCCGCCGCGTTGCCGGCCCGCGCCTGGGCGCGGGCCTCCACCAGGTGGAAGAAGCTCATCGTGCGGGTGGTGGCCAGCCCGCGGTTGCGCTCCAGCGCCGCCTGGGCCAGGTCGACCGCCTCCTCGGCGAAGCCGCGGTAGCAGGCCTGCAGGCTCATCGAGGCCAGCACGTAACCGCCGAGCGGCACGTCGGCGGCCGCCCGGGCCAGCCGCAACGCCTGGATGTAGTAGCGCTGGGCGGCCTCGTGCTGGCCGGTGTCGAAGGCCATCCAGCCGGCCAGCCTGGTCAGTTCGGCGGTCGCGCCGAACAGCGCCCGGCCGACCGCGTCGCTGTAGGAGGCGAGCAGCAGCGGGGCGGCCTCGACCCGCAGGCACTCCGGCACCATGGACGAACGCCAGTCGCCGCCGCCGTACTTGGAGTCCCAGCGGCGGGCCTCCTGGGCGGCCTCGCGCAGCTTGGCGGCGTCGGACTGGCCGACCCGGTAGCCGCCGGTGCGGGACGCGGCGCTCGGGGCGCCCGGCGGCTCGTCCGCACCTCGGGCCACCGAGCTGTCCACCGGGTTGATCAGCCAGCGGGCGACCGGCGTCGAGTACGCCGCGACCGAGAAGGTCCCGGCCAGCGCGTCGCTCCACCGTCCGCCGCCGGGGCCGCGACGCAGCTCCAGGTCGACCCGCCACAGGTCGGTGGCGGAGCGCACGGCTTCGGACACCTCGCGCGGAAAGGCCAGGCCCAGCTCGGGCGTCGGGTCGGTGTCGCCGAGCCCGATCTCCTCCAACGGCACCGGGCGGCCCAGCTTGCCGCCGATCGCGGTGGCGATCAGGTGCGGCACCGGGCCCTGCGGCACCATGCCCTTGCTCACCCAGCGGGCCACCGAGGTCTTGTCGTAGCGCAGCGTCAGTCCGCGCTGGGCGCCCAGGTCGTTGACCCGGCGGGCCAGGCCGGCGTTGCTGATCTGAGCCTGGGTCAGCAGGATGCCGAGGCGTTCGTTCGGTCCCCGTGGACTGATGCTCATGCGACGGCACCCCCTTGTTCGGTGTTTGCCGTTCGGTGTCGTGCGGTGGTGCTGTCGTGCGGTGGTGCCGTCGTGCGGTGGTGCCGTGCTGCCGCGCTGTGGTGCTGTGCGGTCGGCGGTACCTAGCGTAGTCGGCCGGGTTCCCAGGGTTAAGGGGATGCATTCCGGATGGCGGGATCGCATAGGGGCATCGGGGCGCGATTCGTGGCCGCCGGGGCGGCTGCGGGGTGGCGCGCGGCAAGGCCGGGCGCCGCTCGGGCGGTTCGCCGGGGCCGGTGGGTGTCCGGGGGGTCATGGGGAGGGGCGTGCTCCGGTCCCGTGTTGACGTGCGCCCACCTGTGCCCCCTGGCCCGGACGCCCACCCGGCAGTTCGCTAGGGGCTGTGGGTCGGCCCGCCGTCGAGGACCCGGCGGGCCGGGGGATGCCGCTGCCTCTGTTCCCCGCGGGTGGTGGCCGAAGTCCGGGAGGGCATGCGGATGCCCTCCCGGGCTTGCGATGCTTTTCGGCCATGTGGGCATGGCCATGTCGTACCGAAATGTCCGGCGGGAGACGGGCCAGGCGGTGCCGGTGAGCAGAGCGGGCGGGGTGAGCGGGCCGGGGGCGGTGGGGCGGGCGGGCGGTGCGGTGCGGGGGGCGGTCGGTGGGGATGAACCGGCCGCTGCCGTGGACCGTCCGTGCACTCGGGGCCGGGTGCACGGCCTGGCCGCCACCAGGCCCGCTCGCCCGGGTGCGGGCGCCGCGAATCGGACGCGCGGCGCCCGCGCCGGGCCGGTGGACTGACGGACCGTCAGGGTCCGTCCGGTCGGTCGGACGCCGTCCCGTCCGGCGGCCGGCCGGGCGCCAGAAGCAGGGCGGCGCCTCATAGACCCGGACGGCCGGCGCCGGGTGGATCCCGGCCGGATGCCGTCCGCGCCGCGCGGTCCGGGCCAAGGAGGGGGAGGCCCGGCCCGCGCGGCACCCCACTTCGGATGTCCCTGATGTCCGAATTCACCCACCCCTGCCCAGAATCACCCGACCTTCGCCGGCACCACCGCCAGCCTCAGCGGTGGCAGCATGTCCCTTGGCTCGCCCGCGGCCGGGCGCCGACCGCCCGCCGCACGCGAGCGCAGGGACGTCCACACCCGGTGGAGGCGCGATGCGGTGGCTGGCGGGCTGGAGCGGCGCCGTGTCCAACACCCGGATCCCGGGCGGCCGCCGCCCAGCTGACGGCGGGTCGGGCCCGGCGCCCACGCTGCAGGACGCGCTCGCCGCGCTCGCCGCCGTGCGCCCCCTCGCCGCCACCGCGCTGTGGACCGGCCCCGACCCGCTCTGGGCGGTGGGCGACTGGCGGCCCGAGGAGATCCGCCAGGCCGTCCTGCACCCGAGCACCCGCCTCCCCACGGTCAGCACCGGCCCGCTGGCCGCCGACCTGACCCAGGACACCCAGGCCGTCGCCCGCCTGCTGGTGCTCGGCCACTGCGGCGCCGCCGACCACGAGCTGGCCGACGGGCTGTCGGCCGCCCGGGGCGGTGCGGTGCGCCACCTGACCGCCTGGCCCGGCAGCTACGCCGTGGTGCTGCGGATCGGCACCCGCAGCACCCTGCTGCTCACCGACCTGGCCGGCCTGCAACCCGTCTTCCACACCCCCTGGTGCGGCGGCACCGCCTACGCCACCGCCGCCCTGCCGCTCGCCGACCTGATCGGCGCGCCCGTCGACACCGGCCACCTGGCCGCCACCCTCGCCTGTCCCGAGTCCCCCGAGGTGCTCGGCACGGGCACCCCGTACGCGGGGGTGCACCGGGTCCCGCCGGGCCACACGCTCGCCATCCGGGGCGGCCGACCGCAGCTGACCGAGTACGACGACGAGGGTGCCCCCGGCAGCATCCCGAGCCAGGGCGGTGGCGAGGCGCCGGCGGTCCGGGAGTTGACCCGCACGCTGCTGGAGGCCGTCCGCTCCCGGGTCCGCAACGCGCCGGCCGGCGCGGGCCCCGGGCCGCAGCGTCCCCGGATCGGCGCCGACCTCTCGTACGGCACCGCCTCCACCGCGCTGGCGCTGCTCGCCGCCGCCGTCCCGATCGGGCCGGGGCCGGGTTGCGTGCCTGTGCCGGTTTCTGACGAGCCGTCGGACGTCGCCCCGCGGACCGGCGCCACCAAGGGCTCCTGGACCCGCCCCGATCCGGCGCCCGAGTCGCCCGAGCCCGAACTCCTCGCCGCCGTCACGGTGTGCGAGTCACCGCGCGCCGCCCCCGAGGCTCCGCTCGACCCCGGCCGTCCCCGGCTGCGGCACACCGTCCTGGCCGCCACCCCGGCGAGCCTGCCCTACGCCGAGCTCATCGCCGGACCGGCCGGCGGACCGCTCGGTGGGCCGCTCGGTGGTCCGCTCACCGACGAGCCGGGGCGGGCCCTGATCACCGCCCCCGGCACCGTCGTCCGGCTCAGCGCGGGCGGCGCCGACCACCTGACCGGGCACGGCGCCCGCCAGGTGCTGGACGGCCATCCGGCCCGGCTCGCCGACCTGATCCGCGAGGGCCGCCCGCGCGAACTGCTCCCGCCGGTCGCCGCCCTGGCCGGCGTGGACCGTGCGCTCGCCGGCACCCTGACCGGCACCGTGCGCACCCCGGTCACCGTGCTGCGCGCGGCCCGCCGCCTGGCCCGGGGCGGGTACGCCGAGGCGCTGGACGATGTCGCCGTGCAGTTGACGGCCCGTCGGGGCCCGGTGCGCCCGA
Source organism: Kitasatospora sp. GAS204B (assembly GCF_029892155.1). Taxonomy (GTDB): domain Bacteria; phylum Actinomycetota; class Actinomycetes; order Streptomycetales; family Streptomycetaceae; genus Kitasatospora. The sequence continues at coordinate 64,617 of NZ_JARZAG010000032.1, forward strand.
GCGCACACCCCGGCGTGCGGTTCACCGCCGGGGCGTACTCGGCGGCCGACCTGGCCTGGTGCGTGCCCGGCCCGGCCGCGCGCTTCCTCTCCGACGACGCGCTCTCCGCGGTCGCCCTGCGCCTGCGGCTCGCGGCCCGTGGCCCCGCGCCCGAGCTGCACCCCGGCGTCCGCCGAGCCCGCCTGGCGCTGCACCACCACGCCGGCGCGTTCCGCACCCTGGTGCACGCCGCCGAACAGCACGGCCAGCGCGTCCACGCCCCCTTCTTCGACAACCGGGTGATCCGCGCCGCCCGCCTCCTCCCCGCCGACCTGCGCCTGCAGCCCGGCGCCCGGCACGCCCTGCTGCGCGCCGTGCTGGCCGGCGCGGGCCGCTCGGACCTCCCCGCCGACTGGGGCCGCGCCCCCCGCCCGGACCGCGCCGAAGCCGCCCGCGCCGGCCTGCGCGCCGCCGCCGACCAGTTGGCCGAGCTGTTCCGCGCACCCCTGCTGGCCGAGGCCGGACTGATCGACCTGCCCACCGTCCGCCGCGCCCTGCGCACCGCCGCCGACTCGTACGCCGACCTGCCACCGGGAGCCCTGGACGGCCTCGCCGACCTGGTCGCCGTGGAACTGTGGCTGCGCCGCTTCGAGGCCCGCCGCCACGGCTCCTGCTGGACCGGCCTGCCGCTGCCGCAACGGCGCGCGGTGGCGGGAGCGCGGTTCGGCTGAGCCTGCGCGGGTTCGCGTGCCATCCGTCGGATCATGGCCTGGCCGACACCCGACCGACCGGAGGCCCCGCAGGTGACGCCCGCCCACCCCGTCTCCACCACACCACCCGGCCCACCGCTGCCCCCCGGCATCCTGGCCGCCTGCGACGGCTCCGACGGCTCCCTCTGGGCCCTGCACCGCGCGATGTCGGAAGCCGAGCGCTACGCCCTGCCCCTCTACGTCCTGGGCGTGGTCAACCCCTCCCCGAGCGGCGGCTACCCGCCGGGCATGGCCGAGCTGGTCCAGGAGAGCACCGAGCGCCTGAGCGGCAGCATGGCCGACGGCCTACGGCGAGCGGTCACAGCGGTCGAGCGGGCCCGGCGCGCTCCGTTCGGCGGGGAGCGGCTCTCGCTGCACGTGGCGCTGGGTCAGGTGGTCGAGGTACTGCTGGCGGCGACGGTGGGTCAGCACACCCTGGTGATCGGGACACGGGGGAACGGTGGGTTCTCGCGGCTGCTGCTGGGGTCGGTGAGCACGGCAGCGGTGCACCATGCGGCGTGCCCGGTGCTGGTGGTGCCGGCGCCTCTGACGGAGAGGTGAGAGGGCGGGGGGTGGCGAGACGGAACTGAGCATTGCTCTACGTTCGGTCATCGACTCATTCGTGAGCGTTCACAAAAGCGGAACCGTCAGCTGTTGCTGAAATCCAGCAGCACCCTCCCTGGGGCTCCCAATTCAATGCCGCACAGCAGCCCGTGACTCGATCCAGCACGGCTTGGAGCTCGCCGCGCCAGGGTTCAAAGCCGCTCTCACCGATGTCGCCGACCATAGCCAGCCCTCGTGTCATGAGGAACGCCAAAGACTCGATGGCAACCCTTCTGAAGTCTTCGCCGCCGCTTACCGCACGCGCATGCCAGAGAAGGGCATCAATCGGCACCCAGTCGTCCGCCCCCTCGCGCAGAACCTCCAAAGCGACATTCTCGCCGATCATCGGGTTTGACCCCTATGGTCTCGGGGTCGAAGTCGGACCCCATCCTGAGGAGATGTCGAATCCTCTCTCAGGTGAAGGACTTCGCTAGCTGCCATTATGGCTCTTCTGCACTGTTTTCACTGCAGTGCTCGTCGTATGGCCATTGTCCCGTTCGCCATAGATCTTAACGGTCAGGGCGGATGAAGTCCAGCCTTTCGAATTCAAAACTGAAGCATTTTGGGTCGAGCTGTCTGAATATAGCGTGAAGCTAAAGCGACTGGAGTTCCTTGAGGGAATCCATGTAACTTTCACGATTCTCAGGATAGAGCTCAATGAATTTCTCGAAGAACTCCCGCCCTGCCTTTTTGAGCTCGACGTAGAAGAGGGACTCTGATGCCATCGCCGAGCGGCTTGTGCCGTCGGATTCAAGGGTGACCCTGATGTTCCCCCCCGGTTCCTTCTGAAACGTGAGCTTCAGAGGCTGGTCCGGAAAGTATGAGCTGGCCGACTGGCCGCAGCGGAGCCGTGTGGCCATGTCAACGATATAGGACCATAGCTGGTCGACGTAGTCCCAGGCTTCTTTTCCGATGATCCCGGTGCCGTCTATTGATAGCTCGATCGCTCCTTCGATGTACGCGGAGTTGGCGGCTGCGGTCTGTGTGAGCGAGATCGGCTCGAAGGTATTGGCATCTCGCCGAATGTAAGAGTTGATGCTGATCATGTCTTGGCTCGTCCTACTTGGAGAGGGATCCGGGATAGAACTGTCCGATGTGCCCCCGGTTCAGGCCGACGACGTATTTTACCCCGTTGACAGTCCCCTCGAGCTGGTACATCCCGCGCGTGCCCTTTGTGATCAACTTGTCGCGATTCTGCTTCAATACTTGCGATATGGCATCCTGGACATCTGGAATTGACATCTTCTGGTCGAAGAAGCTTTGGCTTGCCTTGACGGATCCGTCCCAGTACTTCGGGTGATGGCGCGTCAGAATATGCTCGATATTGTCGCGCGAAAGCATGAAGTTCTCGTTGCCGAACTGATACCGCTGGTTCTTCCAGTTTTTCAGATCCCTCTTCAGGCACGGTGCGAGGCCGAGCGGATCGCTCCACCGGTGCGGGTTGTCCACATATGCCACCGGGTTCGGCGCCGGTGCCAGCCCCAGCGGGTCCGGTGTCAGGTATCGCGCCGTCTGCGGGTCGTAGTGCCGGTGCACGTTGTAGTGCAGCCCGGTCTCCGGGTCGTAGTACTGGCCGGGGAAGCGGAGTGGGGTTGTGGTGGTGGTGTTCTTCGCCTGGCTGGTGGTGCCCCAGAGGGTGGTGTGGGCTTGCCAGGCGGTGGTGCCGTCGGGGCCGGTGATGATGGCGAAGAAGCGGCGGTCGACTTCTTGCTGGTCGGGGGAGGTGGCGAGGTGTTCGGTCTGGGTGAGGGGGTGCAGGCCGTGGTGGTCCCAGGTGAGGGTGTGGGGGCCGGGGCCCACGCCGCAGTCTCGCTACACTCACCGCCCCCAGACCGCGGACCAGAGAAGACGGAGAACTCTCACTGGAGTACTAATGCCGAATAACATTGAATTCCACGACGGGCCCATCCTCGGATTCCAGCGTCGCCACATTGAAACTGACATCAGGAAATTGCTCTGATAGACGAAGTTTCCAGCACTGCGCGACCGATTCCGCCACAGTGCTGGCAGCCGCCGTATCCTCAGCGGACTCGCTGTACTCAATGAGCTGCCAGATCCTCAAGCGGTTCAACACGGTTTCGACCCGGGTTCGGTCGCCAGAAAGCTCTGTCATCCACGTGTCGAAGTTCTGACGCTCAAACGACCGATCCCAGAGGATACAGCCATCCACCTCGATAAAGCTTGGCCGAAAGATCTCCGAGATCGAAATCCAGTCAGCGAGACTGAAGCGCCCGGAGATAAAGTCGAACGAGTCGAGAGTCCCACCGAATCCCTCAATCCAAGAGGCCACCTCAGAATACTCATTAGCCTTCATCAGCTGCTCCAATAAATTTCCTCGTCAGGCCTGAGCGGGCGGGGCATTTTGTCCCACACCGGAAACTCTTGGCCGGTCTTCGGATTGACATTAATATGCATTTCCAGCGCATGTGGCGCGGGTATGCCAGCATGCGGTGCGGAATTCGGGTCCACATCGACACGCTTGACCAGGCGCCCCAGATCATCGTAGACCGCGTACGCCGTTACCGTACCATCGGTTTTTTGGCGGTAGACGATCTCATCGGGATTCCCCCTGTTATCGAACCTCCCGCTCACCCGCCGCGCTTTCGAAAGGTCTACTCCCTTGGGGTCGTACGGTGCGAGCCCGAGCGGATCGCTCCAGGTATGTGGGTTGTGGACGTAAGTGGCGGGGTTCGGCGCTGGGGTGAGTCCGAGGGGGTCGGCGCTCAGGTATCGCGCCGTCTGTGGGTCGTAGTGCCGGTGCACGTTGTAGTGCAGCCCGGTCTCCGGGTCGTAGTACTGGCCCGGGAAGCGGAGCGGGGTCGAGGTGGTGGCGTTGTTCGCCTGGCTGGTGGTGCCCCAGAGGGTGGTGTGGGCTTGCCAGGCGGTGGTGCCGTCGGGGTTGAGGAGGTGGGTGGGGGTGCCGATGAGGTCGGTGATGATGGCGAAGAAGCGGCGGTCGACTTCTTGCTGGTCGGGGGAGGTGGCGAGGTGTTCGGTCTGGGTGAGGGGGTGTAGGCCGTGGTGGTCCCAGGTGAGGGTGTGGGGGCCGGGGAGGGTGGGGCTGTGGGCGGTCTGTTCGGCGAGGGTGGGGCCGTCCCAGGTGAAGAGGGTCCATTCGGCGGTTGCGGGGCATTGTTTGGCGATGCGGCGGCCGAAGGGGTCGTAGTGGTAGAGCCACTGGGTGCCGTCGGGGGTGGTGACGGCGGTGAGCAAGCGGCCTAGGGCGTCGGAGGTGTACCTGGTGACGCTGCAGGCGGCGTCGTCCGAAGTCGCATTGCAAGATCCCCGACAGTGTCAGGCACTGAGCTGCGGTCAGCCCCAGCCGTCCTCGACCATGGTGCAGCCGTCCGCGGTGATGTGGTGGGTCTGGCCGGAGCCGCCGGCTACCCGGCTGGCGCTGGCGACCTCCAGGCGCACGGGGGCCGTGTCGTCGGCGGGCAGGAGCTCGATGTTGAAGCTGCCGTGCATTCCGGGAACAGGCAGCCAGAGCTTCGGCACGGCCAGCTCGGTGAGGACCGCGACCTGCGGCGGCAGCACGTCCTGATGGCCGGCCAACTGCTGGGCCCGGGCCAGGATGAGCGTGTGCAGCCGTGGCTCCATGGCCTGCAGTACCGCCTCGGGCACTGGGTGCACGGGGACGGGGCGCAGCAGCGGGAGCAAGTGGTCGTGGCCCAGCCGGGTGGCGATGTCGAGCGGACGCTCGCCGTCGGCGCTGCGCAGGGTGCGCCACGCGCCGGCGCGGACCAGTTCTTCGACGACCTCGGGCGGGGCCGGGTGCCAGGCAGTCTGGTGCAGCGCGGTCCAGTCGCTCGCGCCGCCCAGACGGCGGGCGTTGGCCAAACTGCCGTCCTTCGCGAGCGCTTCCAGGACGGTGGGCCAGTCACCCTGGTCGACGGCGTCGGCGAAGCGGTCGCGCTTGGCCAGGAAGTCGTCGCGGTATGCGTCGCGCCTGGTGGCTCCTTCCCAGGTCGCGGACTGGGAGGTCATCGGTCTGCTCCTGTGGGGGTGGTCATCGGGCGGCTAGCAGGTCGTCCAGGGGGAGGGTGACGCTCACACCGCTGCCGGGGTTGAGGCGCAGCAGGTTTCCGGGCGCCGCCTGGGCGAGTTCGCGACCCGAGAGGGCAAGCCAGCCGGGCCAGCTGGAGGGTACGTGGCGGGCGGAGGTGCACGCGGTGATGGTGCCGCGCCCGTCCGTGCCGGGTTCGATGTAGAGGCCGGGGTGCTCGGGATGGGCGAAGATCAGCAGCGGTCCTTCCCGGAGGGCATCGAGCAGTTCGCGCTCGCCGCCGTGGCCGGTGGCGGCGCGCTGGAGGGCGGCTTCGGCGGGGCTGTCGGGCTCGGCGATCCCCTGGGCCCGGGCCGAGGGGCGGTAGTCGTCGTTGTGCCAGTAGTGGACGGGGGCGCCCTGATGGTCGATCTGCCAAGCGCCGATGATGCCCTGAAGCGGGACCTCACCGGCCGGATCGTAGGCGGGGTCGATCTGGTACATCCAGGTACCAGGACGCTGGCGGGCGGCGGCGCGGAGTTCCTCGGTGATGGGTGGATCCGGGCGCTTCGCGGCGGGCGGTGGTGCGGACAAGAAGGGCTCCTGGAGTTAGCGGGTCCATCCGGGCGGAAGGCCGTTGGCCGGTGGGGATGGCAGGGGCGGTTTGTAGTAGGGATTGGGCTGGTGGTTGCCCCATTTCTGGTCGAGCGGGTTCCAGCGCTGCCAGCCCTGGATGTGCTCCAGCTTGATGCCGCCGGGGAAGGCGATCTCGTGTTCGTCGTGGAACACGTTGTCGGGGATGCTGGCGTTGACGTCGATCCCGCCCGGGGCATCGATCGTGTACTTCCACTGGCGGACGATCTGGTAGCCAGGGTCGTTGGTCGTACCGGTGAAGGCACTCCTGTACCGCTCGTCCCTGACGTACTGCGCCAGGTCATTGTTCTCGGGCTTCCACGGCGTCATCCCCCCGTCCGCGACGATCTTCTGGGGATCGCGGTCGGTGAAACGCCACACGGCCTCCCGGCTGTCACGCCAGACGATGTTGTCGCCCATGCTCGTGATGTCGACGCTGCGGTCGACGGCGGCCGCCAGCCGATCCGGCTCGGGGTCAGGTGCCGGCGCGGGATGGTCCACTGCCGACGCCCCGCCGCGATCGGCGCCGCTCTCGGCGGCGTCCTTCGCCGCATTCTCGGCGGTGTCCTTCGCGGCGGCCAAGGACGCGTCGGCCTCCGTCCCCGCACCGTCGGTCGCGGCGCCGAACACCAGGTTGGTCAGCAACTTGCCGCCGGCCTCGGCCGGGTCCGAGCCCCAGTCCGAGCCCACCAGGGACTTGACCACGTCGGTGGGATGCATCTCCGCGTGCACCAGGCCGACCGCGACCTGGTTGACGTGGTCGAGGTACGTGGCGGGGTGGGTGGCGTTGTACGGGTCCATCGGGTTCAGGCCGCGCCCGAAGTTGACGATGTCGGCCGCGCCCTTGGCGATCCCGCCGTAGACGTGGGTCACCCCGATCATGCCGCCCTCGGCCGCGTCGATGGAGTCCAGCTTCATCCGCTGGGTGAAGCTCGGCTCCGTCGGTGCGGTGGCGGTGGCGGCCTGGAGTGCCTTGGCGGCGCTGTCGGCGGCCGTGTCGCGCTGGGTACGGGCGTCGCGCAGCAGGTCCTGGGCGTGGGCGAGTTGGGCGTTGCCCGCGTCGTCGTGGAAGTCGCCGGGGTCGGTGGGCTTGGGGCCGGGGTTGGGGTTGGACTTGGCGGCGTCGTTCCACGCCTTGGCGGCCTTGTTGTAGCTGTCGACGCTCGCGTTGTAGGCGTTGCGGGCCTGTTCGTGGGTCTTCTTCGCCGCGTTGTAGGCGTCGATGGCCCGTTTGGCCTGTCCCTGCGCCCAGGTGACGGTGTGTGAGAAGCCGTCCAGCGCCTGGGCAGCGGCCGCGCACGCGTCGGCGGCGGTCAGCCACTGCCCCGGGTGCGGGGCGAAGCGGGTGCGGAACGCATCGGCGGCCTGGCCCTGCCAGTGCGAGGAGTCCATCGCCCGCAGGCCGCTACCGGTCTCCTCGAACGCGTCGTGGAACGTGCGCAGATGATCGGCCGCATCGCTCAGCGCCTTGGCGTCACCGTGGACCAGGTCCTTGGGGTCGTCGGAGTCGCCGAGTTGCAGTTCGCCGACCTGCGCACCCAGGTTGTCGGCAACGCTGTCGCCCCAGTTGTCGACCGCGTGCGCCGCGTCGTGCAGCCCGACGGTGTCGAGTGCGCCGCCGACCAGGTGCGAACCCGCGTCGACCGTCGCGCCCAGGCCCTTCTTCCCGTCGTCGTACAGGCCTTCCAGGCCGTCACCGACGTCGTCCAGGAACCCCATCAGCCGTTACCCGTCTCCCGCTTGGCCGCGTCGATCACCTGCTGCGCACCAGGCAACGGGACGCTCTTCACCACGTCCTTGCCCTCCGCCGCCCACGCCGCACGCGAGTCGGCCGCCGCCTTGTCGAGCGATGCCTTCGAGTAGTCGGCGCCGGTGATCTGGGTGTACGGGTTGTTGCCCAACGTCTGGTCCCAGGACTGCTTCTCGACCTGGGCCTGCGTCAGATCCGGGTTGCCGATCGCCGCGTTCACCACGTCCTTCAGCACGCCGGAGGCGTACTGCTCCTGGTCGTAGTACCGCCCGGCGGACAGCCCGAGCCGGTCCGCGATCTCCGTGCCGTCGTGCACGAGGGTGCGAACGCCCCAGCTCCACCGCTCGCAGAAGCCGTCCAACGCCGACTGCAGACCGGGGTTGCCGACCTGCATCCCCGTCAGCGCGATGCTGGAGAACCCGCGCCCGACCTCCGCGCCCTCGTCGATCCCCAGCTTCTTCAACTCGGCGACCGCGTCGTTGATCCCCTTCGCGGTGTTGGCGAGCGCGTTCGGGTCGACCTGATAGGAGTCAGCCACGCTCCACCGCCGAAGCCGGCAGCAGGAACGGCGCCGGACCCGCCACATCCACCGCCACCCCCGCCGGAACGCCCAGCGCCGGCAACGCCACATCCAGCAGGCGCGAGCCACGCACCGTCAGGTAGTCCACCTCGCCGTCCAGGCCACGCGCGGACGCGAACCGGGCCAGCGTCGACTCGTCGGTGAACGCGTACAACCAGCGCACCCCGTCCGCGTCCCCCGCGAGTGGCTCACCGTTATCGGTCGGCGCCAGCAACAACGCCGCGCGCAACGCCGCCAGCAGCGCCGGCCCATCCACCCGCCCCGCGTGCAACGCCGCCAGACGCTCGGTCAACCCCACCCCGGACACCAGTCCCCCGTAACGCTCGGCTATCAGTTCGATACGAACGACACCATAGCTGACGGTGATGACACGATGACGGCCGTGCCCGAGGAGTCGGGCACGGCCGTGGCGGGAGGAGTCAGCGGGTGGTGAACTCGCCGGTGGAGGTGGCGCGGACGAAGGCCTGCCAGGAGGCGGGAGGGAACGTGAGGAACGGGCCCTCGGGGTCCTTGGAGTCGCGGACCTGGCCCGGGGTGGCGTCGTTGACCTCGATGCACTCGCCGCCGTCACCGTTGCTGTGGCTGCTCTTGCGCCAGGTGCTCATCGGTTGAACTCGCCGGTGGAGGTGGCGTGCACGAAAGCTTGCCAGGCGGTGGAAGGGAACGCGAGGAACGGGCCGCTCGGGTCCTTGGAGTCGCGGACGCAGCCGGGGTTGGCGTCGTTGACCTCGATGCACGCGCCGCCGTCGGGGTTGCTGTGGCTGCTCTTGCGCCAGGTGCTCATCGGTTGAACTCGCCGGTGGAGGTGGCGTCCACGAAGGCCTGCCAGGCGGTGGGAGGGAACGTGAGGAACGGGCCCTCGGGGTCCTTGGAGTCACGGACCTGGCCGGGTGCAGTGTCGTTGACCTCGATGCAGTCGCCGCCGTCTCCGTTGCTGTAGCTACTCTTCCGCCACTGGGCGAGCTGCATGGTCGAATCCCCTCAGTGTCGCGCCGATCGTCGCCAGGGAGTCCTCGGGCGACAGGGCAAGCGCCCTCAAGTGATCGTAGTACGCGCGACGCTTCGCGACGTCTTCCGATTTCTCGATCAACGAGCCTGTCCTGCTGCCTTCTTCGTACGCAACCACGTGTCCTCCCGGAAGCGTCAGCAGCACGAGTGACCCGCCCATCTCGGAGTGAGCACCAGCGCTGAAGGGCAGAACCTGGATTGTCAGGTGCGGTGGCCGTGCGGCGTCCAGCAGTCGCTGCATCTGGTCGCGCATGGCGATGGGTCCACCAACTGGCCTGCGCAGGGCCACCTCATCCAGGATGAACCAGTACCGCGGTGGGTTGGCGCTGCGGAGGCGCTCCTGTTGCTTGAGTCGGGCAGCGACCTTCTGCTCGATCTCTTCATCGGTTGCGAACGGGTCGCCCGAACGCATGATTGCCTCTGCGTAGTCTGGAGTTTGAAGCAAGCCTGGCACGATCTCGGTGAAGCTCTCGCGGACGACCGCCTGCGCGGCCAACTCCATGTACCGCTTGTACCGGTCCGGGAACTGCTCCAGGATCGCCAGCGGATACAGCCTGGTGAAGTGCCCATCCGTCCCGAACGCCGCATCCAGCTTCTCCGACAGCCCCTCCGGCGGCAGCGACTCCGCCGTCTCGATCCGCGACAGATGCGCCTTCGAGAACTTCAGCACCTCGCCCAGCTGCGACAACGACATCCCCGCCGCCTCGCGGTACCGCCGCAGATCCGCTCCGTACAGATCCCGCGCCGAACGCTCCGGGAACAGGGGGCGAGGCTGGAAGGCCATGGCGACGACTCCTCCGTGTTTCCACTCGCGGACGTGGAACGGCCCGCTCCTTCCCAGGCTAGCCGCGAAGCGCAACGCTTGAGGCACAGAGCGTGAAATTCATCCGCTCAACTGCGCCACGGAGAAAGTAATATGATGGATCATCAAAAGGACCGGCTGATGCCCGAGTGCCAATGCCCCGCGAACTGCGGCGGCCGGCCCGAGGCGGCCCGTCGGATGACCCCGGTCTATCCGATCATCCGCCCGGGCGATGCCAAGCCCCCCACCCACCCCTACCTGCCCACCCGAAAGGGCGAGTTGGTCTTCGACGCGCTCAACGACCGGCTCGGCGTCCTGATGGACCGGGTCGGCCGCCTGATCTACCTGCGGCCGGAACGCGGCGGCGCCGAGTGGGATGTCGACCTTGACTGGATCGTTCGCCCACCCGCTGCCCGCAATGATCACGAAGGGGCAGCCAAATGATCAGCCCTCGCCGCCAAGCGGTCGTCGCCCTCGAGGCATTGACGGATTCGGTCAACGCCGCCAACCTGGAAATCCTGGATCTCGGCGACGGTTGGGTTATCACTTCGTCGGGTGACATCCTGGTCCGACTCCGGCCGCTCACGCTCTCCGAAATCGTGCAACTCGCCGCAGCCCTCCGTCGATTGGCCCCCTCCAGATGACAGAACAGCAGGAACTCGACCGGACCGACGTTTCGGTATTCGCCCACGAGGTGGTGGCGTGCGTCCTGCTACGGAGCGGGGAAGACGACGACGAGGTCTTCCCGAATGCCCCGCATCGTGTCGCGGCCTATCTGGTCTCGATCACCGCAGTCGTGATCCTGGTCGTCCTGCTGTTCATTCTGCTGTCGCCGAGTCTGATTTGACGATATGACGATCTGACATATCAACTCGGCGACTCCAGGATCGGATTCGGAACCTGCCCGTCATGCCGCGCGCTGGACCGCCAGTCTGCGACCCGGACCAGCGTCTCCAGAAAGGCGAGCCGGAACGGCCCGAGCTCCGCCTGATCCCGAAGTCCCTCCGCTCGTGCGGTCCAGGTCGAGGGCGCGCGGAACGCGTCGGTCCGCAGCACACCGGCCGGGAATCGCTCGCCGTTCGACAGCGCGATCTCGGGAGTCCGGTCCCCGTCCCGCACGCCGAGCAGCAGCGGGGCCTCGTCCGGGCCCGGGCGGGCGGCGATCCGTACCTTGCCGTGGTGGGCGGCGGCCAGGTAACTGACCAGGAAGTCGGTCTGCTCGGCCAGCAGGATCAGCGCGCTGACCAGCTCGTGCCGGAAGTACATCCGGCTGTTGACGCCGGTGTTGTAGGGGGCCTTGGACTTCGCGAGGAGCCCGGGCGGCTGGTCGCCGCCGCCACCGCGCAGCATCTGCTGGAACGCGTCGTGGCTCTTGCCCAGGTCGTGATACCTGGCGGCGCGGAAGACGGCGTCCCGGTGCCCGGCGGCCAGGCCCGGCAGTTCGGCCAGCGCGGTGAGCAGCGCGCGGGCCTCCTCCTCGGTCTCCATCAGGTGCTGGTCGAGGCTGACCCATGCGGTGCAGGCGAAGAGCCAGGACGGTGCGGGCGGGCCGTCGGCCACCGCGACGGGTGCCGCACTGGCGGGCGTCCAGCCCGTTGCCGGGAGGTAGCCCCCGCGCGCGGCGTCCAGCAGGACGGTCGTGCCGGGCCGCAGGTCCTCGGGAGCGGCGCGCCGCCAGTGGCCGTCCAGCTGGTCGCGCAGCCAGCCGCGGCCGTCGGCGAGCAGCGGCGCCAACTCGGCGAGCGGCACGGGGCAGAGCTCGGCGCGTCCCGGATCGGGCTCGTCTTCGGCGGGCTCCCCAGCGGGCTCCTCGGCGGTCTCCCCAGCGGTCTCCCCGGCCGTCTCGGCAGCCCAGGCGCGCCAGGCGACGAACGCCGTCGTGTCCTGCGCCGCGCAGACCAGGGGAGTAACCTTGGCGGCCGGCTCGGCGCTGGTGTCGAAGAGCGCCAGCAGTTCCGCCCGTTCCAGCCCGTCCACCGGCTCGCGGTGCTCGGCGATCCGCGCGTCGAAGAGCTGCTCGGCGGTGACCGGCTCCCCCTCGCGCGCGTCCAGCCACTGCTCGGCCGCCGGTTGGCCGCCGCCCTCCGGCGGAACGCACCAGAGCAGGTCGCCGCCCCCGGGGTACTCGCCGTGACGGTTGCAGCGGCCTGCTCGCTGCACCAGGGAGCTCCAAGGCGCGAGTTCGGTCAGCAGGGTGCGGCAGCTGAGGTCGAGCCCGGCCTCCACGGTGCCGGTGGTCACCGTCAGCTCGGCGGGCTCGGGGCGATCGCCGGGTCGGACGTACGGGTGGAGCAGCACGGCGGGCCGCTCGGCGGTCAGCGCCCGGTGGACGGCGCGGGCCCGTTCCACGGTGTTGAGCACGGCGACGGTCCGGGTGCCGGGGACGTGCGCGGCGAGCAACGCGCGGACCAGCCGTTCGACGTAGCGGTCGGGGGCGAGGTCCAGGCGCCGGACCCGCCGCGCCCCGCCCGCGCCGGCGCGGACCCGCAGCACCCGCCCGTCCGGCTCGTTCGGCCCGTTCGCGTCCCAGGTCGAGGACATCCACAAGGTGTGGGTGGGCGCGGCGGTGCCCAGCCGCTCGCGCAGCCGCTGGAGCCGGACGCCGGTCGCGAGGGCCGGGCCGAACAGGTGCAGCTCGTCGAAGACCCACTGCGCGTCGTTGTGCAGCAGGCCGTAGGAGACCGCCGCCATCCGCCGGTTGTCCGCGAACCCGCGCATCAGCGCCCGGCTGAGCAGCAGGTCCTGGGTGCCGACCAGGATCGCGGTGCGCTCGGGGTGCCGCCGCCAGCTGCCGTCCTGCACCGAGCCGCCCGCGAGCAGGTGCAGCCCGACCTCGTCGGCGAGCCCGAGGCGGTCCAGCCACTCGCGGATCCGGTCGGCGGTCCGGTCGGCGAGGCTGCGGGCGGGCAGCACGTAGACCAGGCGGCGCGGCGTCCGGTCGGGGTCGGTGACCAGGCGGCGGTGCAGCCAGGGCAGCACGGCGGCCACGGTCTTGCCCGCGCCGGTCGGGGCCTGGAGCAGGTCGGGCAGGCCCTCGGCGGCCAGGCGGGCCTGGTACGGATAGGGGGCGTGGCCGGTCGCCTGCCGCACGAAATCCCCGAAGTCCTGGAACCTGTCCCGACCCTCGCACTGGTCCGCCATCGCTTGCGACTCCCCTCGGCTCGGCCTCACACCCTGGCCGTACTCGACGCGACGGTCAACTCCCGCAGCACCGTGACCAGCTACGGAAATGCTCGGCCGTGCGGGAATGCGGAGTCGGACATTTCGGTTCACACTCCACGTTCAGCCGACCCCGCAGACAGGAGCCAGCCCCCATGAAGGTCGAGATCTACAGCGACATCGCCTGCCCGTGGTGCTACATCGGCAAGCGCCGCTTCGACCAGGCGCTGGAGCGCTTCGAGGGCAAGGGCGAGGTCGAGGTGGTCTTCCGTCCGTACCAGCTGGTCCCGGACGCCCCGGCCACCGCCAGCCCGCACCGCGCCTGGCTCGCCGAGCGGTACGGGCCGCAGTCGCGGGCGATGGACGACCGGGTGACCGAGCTGGGCAAGGCGGAGGGCATCGACTACGACTTCGACACCGCGCTGCACGCCAACACCTTCCTCGGCCACCGGCTGCTGCACCTGGCCGAGACCGAGTACGGCGCGACGGTGCAGGGCGTGCTCAAGGAGGCGCTGCTCAAGGCGCACTTCAGCGACGGGGTGGACGTCGGCGACCGGGCCGCGCTCACCGAGGTGGCGGTTGCGGCCGGGCTCGACCGGCAGCGGGTGACCGCGTACCTGGCGGGCGAGGAGGGCGCCGACGAGGTGCGCCGGCAGCTCGCCGAGGCCCGGCAGCTGGGGATCAGCGCGGTGCCGACCTTCGTCTTCGAGGGGCAGTGGGCGGTGCAGGGCGGCCAGGAGGCGGAGACCTTCCTGAAGGTGCTGCGGCAGGTGGCCGCCGAGGAGCAGGCGCAGGCCGTTGACGGTGAAGCGTGCGAGGACGGGGCCTGCGCCGTCTGACGATCCGTCAGGGGCGTCAGCAGGTGAAGCGCGCGTTCGCCCAGTCCGCGATGTTCCCGCCCGACCAGAAGCCGTCCACCGGCGTGACCACCAGCCGGATCTGGTGCTGCCCGGCCAGCGGCACGTGGACCGGCACCGGCGCGTCCCCGGGCCGCAGCGTGGGTGAGGACCAGAGCGGGAGCTGATCGTCGCCGGTGACGGTGAAGCGCACGGCGCCCGGTGCGATCGTCAGATCGTCCAGCCCGGCCACGCCGTCGTAGGCGGTGCAGGACCGGTTGAGGTCGATCGCGACCGTCGACGGGGCGTGCACGCTGACCCCGCGGGAGTAGGACGCGCCGCCCAGCCAGAGGTTCTGGCGCTGGAGCAGCCAGCCGCTGCTGTCCCGGCGGCTGATCGTCGGGCCCGGCGGCGGAACCCGGTCCGAGCCCTTGCTGAACGGGAGTTCGTCGATCCAGTAGCTGATCGGCGGGACCACGGGGGTGGGCAGCACGCTCGGCACCGGGGGGAGCGTGGGCGTCGGGACCACCGGAGTGGGGATCGGCGGCAGGCTCGGGGTCGGCACCGGGGGCGGGGTGGGGAGCGGCGGGGGCGGTGTCGCCGAGGGGATCGCCCGTGGGGTCGGTGAGGGCTTCGGGGCGGGCTTCGGCGCCGGGACGTGCCTGGGCGGCGGCGGGGGCGGCGTGGGCGTCGGGGTGGGCGACTGCGGGGTCGGGGTGGGCGCGGCCGGGGGTGGGGGAGTCGGGCGGGCCGGGGCGCTGGGGCTGGGCAGCGGCGCGGCGGCGGGGGGCGCCTGGGCGGGGGAACCGGTCAGCGCGTAGGCGACGGCGGCGACGGTGGCCACCGCCACGGCGGCCGCGATGCCCGCCTTGGCGGCGGTGCCGAGGCCCTCGCCGGCGGCAGCGGCGGCGCCACCGGACGAACCACCGCCGGCCGCGCCCGCTCCGGCCGCGCCGGTGCCCGCTGCTGCTCCCGCCGTGCTCGCTCCCGCTGTGGCCGCTCCCGCTGTGGTTGCGCCCGCGCCGGCCGCGCCTGCCGTCGTGCCCGCGGCGGCGGTCGCCACCGCGCCGCTCGTCGCCGTGCCGCTGCTCGCGGCCGCCACGCCGCCCGCCGCGGCCCCGCCGGCCACCGCGCCGGCGCCCAGCGCCGCCGCGATCGCCGTGAAGGTGCCCGCGCCGACCCAGACCAGCACGCCGCCGGGCAGCACCAGCCGCAGCGCGTGGTTGACCTCGACCAGCTCCAGCAGCGCGGCGGTGCACCGCTCGCACCCGCGCAGGTGGTCGCCGACCTCGGTGCCGGCCCGCTTGCGCAGCGCGCCACGGGCGTACAGGCCGAGCCGGTTGGCGTACTCCTCGCAGCCCTGCGGCTGGCTGCCGGAGACGTGTGCCTGAAGGAAGCCGGCCGCCAGCCGGGAGCGGGCCCGGTGCGCCTGCACGGCGGTGGCGTTGGCGGTCTTGCCGAGCAGCACGGCCACCGTCTTCGGGGACTCCCGCTCGACCACGGTGTGCCAGAGCAGCACCCGGTCGTCCTCGGGCAGTTCGGTGAAGGCCTGCATCACCATGCGCTGGTCGGCCAGCGCCATCGCCCAGGCGTCGGCACCCGGGTCGGCCAGGTCGAACTCGATCGAGGTGGCGGCGGTGGACTGGCTGAAGCTGCCGAAGTCGTCGACCAGTTGTTCCCGACGCTCGCCGCGCATCCAGCCGGCGGCGATGTTGCGGACCGCGGTCAGCAGGTAGGCGCGGACCGCGAACTCCGGTCCCTTGCCCGCCTTCAGCGCCTGGAAGGTGCGGGCGAAGACCTCACCGGCCAGGTCCTCTGCGGTGAAGCTGTCCCGGCAGCAGCTGCGCGCGTAGCGGCGCACCGGCTCGGCGTGCCGACGGTAGATCTCCTCGTACGCGCTGTCGTCGCCCGCCCGCACCAGAGCCGTCAGCTCGGCGTCGGAGGGCGGGCGCTCGCCGTCCACCGGGTCGGCGGGGGGCGGCACCAGGCCCAGCGGAGTCTCGAATTCCGGATCGTCGTCGAGGTCGCCGTGCGGACCGGAGGCCTCGCCGAGATGCGCCACGAACGCTTCCGGGGTCACGCCGCCCTGGCCGGCGACGGCCTGTCCGGGGACCCGGCCGCTGATCGGCGGGCCGCTCGGGGCACTCGTGCCGGTCGGGCCGCTCGGGCCGCTCGGGGGTGTGTCCGCGCGGTCGGGCGAGTCGGTGAGCGATTCGCGGGAGGGCGCGCCCGCCTGGCCCGGCACCTGGCCGGTCGCGGGCTCCGCGCCGGGCTCGGTGCCGTGTTCGGCGCCGCGCTCGTTCTGCTCGTCGGCGGTCATCGGCCCGCTCCGTCCGCGGCGCGGGCCGCAGTCGGCACTGGAGTCGGCACTGGAGTCGGCAGCGAAGCCGGCACCGGGGGCGCACAGTGCTGACAGGCGTGCTGCAGTGCGCCATCGCCTGCTCCGGCGTGCGCGGCGGTCACGGCACCGCGAACGGTGCGCACCGGGACATTGGCTCCAACCACGGCCAAAGAATGGCATAGCGGTGGGTGCACCGGAAGTCGTGGACCGCTCGACCCACTCTTCCGGGGAAGCGTCCGAGGTCCGCTTCCCCCGCTCCGGCGCAGCCAGTTGACGCCAGGTTGACGGCTGCCGCCGGATTGACGGTCGACCGCCCCCGGCCGCCTCACGCGGCGCGCAGGCCGTCCAGCAGGATCCGCAGCAGTCGCTCGGACGGCTCCGCCCCCTGGCCGGCCGCCGCCGCGCCGCGCCCGATCGACGGTGGCACCGCCGCCGTCAGCACCAGCACGATCTCCGAGACCGTGACCCCGGCCCGCAGTTCACCGGCCGCCGCCGCCCGGGCCACCAGCGCGGCGAGTAACTGCAGCAGCAGCCGCGGGTCGGCGTCCGGCACCCCGGTCGCGGCGGCCGGTTCGACCGGCTGGCCGCCCGCCCAGCTCCCCGTCCCTGCCCCGGTGTCCGCGGGCAGCCGCTGCTCGGGCACCCGGGCCAGCTCCTCGGCGTAGCCGAAGGCCTCCGGGGGCAGCAGCCGCCCGGCCCCGGTGCCCACCGCGGTGGCCAGGTAGCCCGCCAGTGCCTCCCAGGGCCGGGCCGACCCGTACAGCGCCTCCCGGGCCCGCGCGGTCAGCCAGGCCACCTCCTCGGCGGCGATCCGCTGGACCAGCACCTCCTTGCTCGGGAAGCGCCGGTAGACCGTGCCGACGCCGACCCCGGCCCGTCGCGCCACCTCCTCCATCGGCGCGTCGTAACCGAGTTCGCCGAACACCTCGCGGGCCGCGCGCAACACGCTCTCCAGGTTGCGTCGCGCGTCGACGCGCAGCCGTGGCCCGCCCGTCCGCCGTTCCGACACCGGTGCCGACGGCACCTGGCCGGCCACGGGTCGGTGCGGGACGGACAGCGGTGCCCGCTGTTCCGGCACGGTGCTGGCACTCGTGCCCAGCTGCGGCACAGCCGGTTCGCCCAGCAGGTGATCCTGATCGTTCAATCCCAACCCTCCCCCGGAGGAGCCCTGTCCGGGCTCTCGTGCGAAGTCGTCGCAGCCGTCCGTGACCTGCACGGGTCCAGCCCCAGCCCCCCCGGCCCCCCGGCGCCCGCGTGGTCGCCTGCGCGACGCGCGGGATGGCTCATCTCCCGCACGGGCGAAGGATCATCCGCGGACTACCCTTCCCCGTTTCAGGCTCGGGCAGTCGGGCTGGTCGGCCAACGGTAAATCAGGCCGTAATGGATTCACCACCCGGGGTGACGGCTTTTCGGGCGCGCCCTCCCGTGCACCACCCCCGCACCACCCCGCCCGGGAGAACCCGTGAACCCCACCCGAATCCGGTACGCACTGTGGACAAGAGGCCCCTCGGCAGGGCGTCATGGTTGCGTGAACCAGGTCACACCGATTCGAGCGGGGGTGGCACCATCCGGATCCTGATCGTGGGCGGCGGTTGCGCGGGGCTGACCACGGCCCATCGGCTCCAGCGGGAACTCCAGGCGGAGTTGCGGGCCGGGCGCGCGGAAATCACCGTGGTTGAAGCCGCACCCTACCTGACGTACCGTCCGCTGCTGGCCGAGGTGGCGGCCGGTTCGATCGATCCTCGGCACGTCGTGGTGCCGCTGCGCCGCGCCCTGGCGGACTGCCGGGTGCTCACCGCCCGGATCACCCGGATCGATCACGCCCGCCGACTCGCCTGGCTGGCCCCGAGCGGCGGCGTGGAAGCCGAACTGGCGTACGACGAACTGATTCTGACGGCGGGTTCGGTCTCCCGAACCCGGCCGATCCCCGGCCTGGCCGAGCACGGCCTCGGCTTCGAGACGGTCGGCGAGGCGGTCTCGCTGCGCAACCACGTGCTCGACCAGCTCGACCTGGCCTGCTCCACCCGTGACCCCGAACTCCGCGACGCCGCGTTGACCTTCGTCTTCGTCGGCGGCGGGTACGGCGGTGTCGGGGCGCTCGCCGAGCTGGAGGACATGGCCCGGCAGGCGCTGCGCGGCTACCCCAACATCCAGCCGGGCGACCTGCGCTGGGTGCTGGTCGAGGCCGGCGACCGGATCCTCACCGAGGCGGACCCCGCGCTCGCCGAGCACGC
This sequence comes from Kitasatospora sp. GAS204B, assembly GCF_029892155.1. Lineage (GTDB taxonomy): Bacteria > Actinomycetota > Actinomycetes > Streptomycetales > Streptomycetaceae > Kitasatospora. The sequence goes on from NZ_JARZAG010000032.1 coordinate 83,276, forward strand.
CCTGGCCCAACTGCGCGACCGGAACGTGGACATCCGGCTCGGGACCACCCTGGAGTCCGCCCAGCACCGGGTGATGGCGCTGTCGGACGGCAGCCGCTTCGCGGCCCGCACCCTGGTCTGGACGGCCGGGGTGCGCCCCGCCCCGGTGCTCGCCGCCACCGATCTGCCGCTCGACGAGGACGGCCGGGTTCGCTGCCTGGGCACCCTGCAGGTGGCCGACGCCGACGGGCGGGTGCTGCCCGGCGCCTGGTCGGCCGGCGACTGCGCGGCGGTCCCCGCGCCGGGGGTCGGGCTCGAAGGGGCTGGGTGTCCGCCCAACGCGTGGCACGCGCTGGCCCAGGGCGAGTTGCTGGCCGAGAACCTGCTCGCGGCGGCCGCCGGGCGGCCACCACGCCCGTACCGGCCCGAACAGACCTACGCCTCCGCCTCGCTCGGCCTGCGCCGCGCGGTGGCCCACACCCGCAAGGGCAGCCTGACCGGCCGCCGCGCCTGGTTGCTGCACCGGGCCCGCACGCTGCGCGGCCTGCCCAGCCCCGAGCGCCGGGTGCGGGTGCTGGCCGACTGGGTGCTCGGCGGTCTGTTCGCGCGCGAGGCGGTGTCGCTGGCCTCGGTGGAACACCCGCGCGCGGAGTTCGAGGCGGCGGCCTGCACCCCCGCGGAGGAGGGCTGACCGTGGGCTGACCGGCGGCCGCGCGACGGGCCGTACAACACGACCAACACACGTACGACTTCCGGAACGACACCTTCACCTGACAGGATCTGCGTGACAGCCCGTCACGGCCAGTGCAAACATAAGTACGAACTGTGACGACAATCCGGGATCCGAGGAAAGCGACAGACGGTTGAACCTCATGCGCTGGAGTGCGCGGCTCACCGGGGCCCCGTGGCGTGTCGCCGCCCCCGCGCCGGACGACCCGGTCGCGCTGCCCGGTCCGCGCGACCCGCTGGGCAGTGCGGTCGGCCTGCTCGGCCCCGACCAGCTGCTCGACCTGCACGAGCTGTACGACCTGCGCGACGTGCTGGGCCGGCTGCCGGCCCCCGTCGTCGTCACCTACGGCTCCCGCCACCGCCTCGGATACGCCAACGACGCCTACCGCGAGCTCTTCGGCAGCCGCACTCCCGGCCAGCCCGCCGAGGAGGCGATGCCCGAGCTCGCCGAACTCGGCCTGCTCCCGCTGCTCGACCAGGTGCTGCGCAGCGGCCGTGGGCGCAGCGTGAAGGCGCGCAGCATCGCCGACCCGGCGGCCGGCCCGCCGGGCGTGATCGGCCGGACCCGCTGCTTCAACGTCTCCTGCGTCCCGCTGCGCTCCACCGAACGCACCGCGGCCACCCGCGACGGCCAGCCGCCCCCCGCCGTCGGGGTGCTGATCTACGCCGCCGAGGTCACCGACCAGGTCGCGGTGGCCGCCCGGCTGCGCGAATCCGAGCGGCGCCAGCGCGAGGCGGCTGTCACGCTGCAGCGCAGCCTGCTGCCGCAGAAGCTCGAACAACCCGCCGAGCTGCGGGTCGCCGCCACCTACCAGCCCGGCGGCGCCGACGCGGCGGTCGGCGGCGACTGGTACGACGTGATCCCGCTGACCGGCGACCGCACCGCGCTGGTGATCGGCGATGTGATGGGCCGCGGCCTGCGGGCGGCGGCGGTGATGGGCCAGCTGCGCACCGCCGTGCGCGCCTATGCCCGGCTCGACCTGCCCCCGCACCAGGTGATGGGCCTGCTCGACGGCATCGCCATGGAGATCGACGCCAACCAGATCGCCACCTGCGTCTACGCCGTCTACGACCCGCCCCGAGACCCCGTCCCGGGCCACCCCCAAGCCGGCATGCTCACCTACGCGTCGGCCGGCCACCTCCCGCTGATGCTGCGCGGCCCCGACGGCACCGTGCTGCAGGGCGAGCAGCAGAACGGCCCGCCGTTGGGCACCGGCGGCGGCTCGCACAGTTCCCACTCGTTGCGCCTGCTGCCCGGCACCACCGGCGTCCTCTACACCGACGGCTTGGTCGAACGCCGCGACCAGGACATCGACGAGGGCCTCGGCCTGCTCGCCCGCACCCTGGCCGGCGCGATCGGCTCTCCCGACGTGGTCTGCGCCCGCCTGCTACGGGCGATGGGCGTCACGGCGGAGCACGACGATGACGTGGCGGTGCTGGCGTTCCAGCTGCCGCATCAGGCGGCCGGCGCAACCGGGGTTGACTCGTCGCCCACAGAGGTCTAGTGTTCTTCGAGCTGCCTGTCAGGGAGCACCGGACGTTCACTTCGATACGGACGGTCCCGAGTGCAGCCACTCTCTGAAACACCACTCTCGGCAAGATCGTCGATCGCTGACGTGTCGCTTTTTGCGCCTTACAGCGATGGGCTTGTTTTGCCGTGCCGGTAATTCGGTGAGTGCGGCCGGA